>DAMDHD010000001.1:0-75120 GCA_032102365.1 Allorhizobium sp. CTOTU50464
GGCATCGCCGCCGTCACCGCCATTGCCGGAGTCGGCCGCGCCACCGCTTGCCCCACCGGCCCCGCCGGCACCGCCGCCATTCGCGGCACCACCGGTATTGCTGCCGCCGGTGCCACTGTTACCCGCGTTGCCGCCTTCGTTATCGATGAGGATCGGGTTGATCAGGCCGAGTGACAGGCCAAGCCCGTTTCCGCCTTCACCGCCGGTGGATTCGCTGTCACCAGCGTCGTCGGCGTCGCCGCCTTCAGCATCACCGCCTGCACCGCCGCTACCGGTGCCGCCTGTAGAATTGCTGCCGCTGGCCCCTTCGCCTGCCATGGCGAGCCCTGCGCCTAAGCCAAGACCAAGACCGAGACCTAGGCCGATACCGGAAGCACCACTGCCTCCCTCGCCTCCGACACCGATGCCGCCAAGCGCTGCACCCGTATCGGCTGAACCGGAATCGCCCTCTCCGCCGTCGGCATCGCCGCCATCGCCTTGACCCCCTTCGGCACCGCTCAGGGCAAGGCCACCAAGACCGATCCCGCCAAGTGCTGCGCCGCCGAGCGAGAAGCCGCCATTACCGCCGTCGCCACCGTCAGCATCTGCATTGCTGCCGCCGTTTCCGCCGCCGCCGCCGCCGTCGATGCCTTCATCCGCATCGGCGTCGCCGCCATTGGCGTTGGCATTCACTGTGAACGCGGCATCATTCTTGACTTCGGCATTTTCCAGCCGGTCATTGTCCTGGAGATTGGCGATCTGGTTGAAGACATTGCCAACGTCATTGCCCTCGCCGTCGAGCGCATCGTCCATGATGTCCTTGAACTGGACGTTGAACAAGCCTTCAACGGACGAGCCGCCTGACACGTCAACGTCTGCGAAGTCATCGTCTGTGGGGAGATAACCTTCCATGCCCGGGTCCACGGTTACACCGACGGTTACTGTGGTGGAGCTGATGTTTTCATTGACGTTGAGATTGGCACTGAGGTTGCCGTTCAGGTTCCCATTGCCATTGCCATTCATGTTTCCGTTGCCGTTGAGGCTTTCGGAGGTGCTGGACTGGTGCTGACCCTGACCTTGAGCCTGCGCGGCGAGCTGAGCCTGGGCCTGAGCCTGCAGTTCGCTCTGATGCTGCTCCTGTTCCTGATCGTCACCGTGGTCGTAGTAATTGTGCTTCGATTTGCCTGACATAGTCGTATCCTCCTTGAACGGAGTCCGCGACTGCTTGACCGCTATTCATCTTCTATACGGTCTTCACATGCGAAATCCGGACTTGTCTCGGTTTGAGGTTGATGATCCGCACGAAAAAGACTTCGATGTCGCCATCGAATAAGGTCTTGATGCCGATGAAGTGCCCACCCACGGATCGCTAAGAGGTGCGGGTCTCTTCTCAGACGTCGACTGCAAAACTGACAGTCAGACGCCCATGACCGCTGCCTCAAGTCGAAGTCTGGGCCGGTTGTTGACGAAAGATAAGCTGATAGATGGAGCTAGTCATGTGCGGCGCAGCAATCGATGGTGCGTGTCTAGGTCGTCAGGGCAACCACTGAGAAGATTGGATCCGCCCGCGACTCGTATCCTGGCTTCAGTGACGCAGCTCGGATCGGCTGTCTCATTGAAAAGCAGGGCAAGATTGTCGGTGCGCTGCAGAGATGAGCAGTCAAGCGACCACCGAGCATAGTTGGTGTTGGGCGAGCCGTTCGAACGGCGCCTTCGGGCGCAGCGCACCAACAAAAGTTGTAGAGGCTCAAGGCTGTATCCCCCAATATGGGTAGGCGATCTAGACTTGCACTTGAGTAATCTTTTGGAATGGGCAGCAAGTCGCAGCTGGGAGACGCATGGTAATCGCCCATGGGGTTTAGTCACGGCGCAAGTAGATCGTTCGGACTATTCCAAACCGAGGAGGTTTGGGTTAACGTTTCCTAAATAAGCGGTGATGGTCTCTATTTTGCCCCTTCAGGTTGTGTTTATTCTGGGAGGAATTGCATGCGACAACTGGCGCCTCACGTCAAAGGTGACGGTGCGGTTTCGACTGCATCACTTCAGGCGACGCACAATCTTCGCACCTTGTTATATGTCGGTCCGCCGGAGGTCATCTCCGCCGCTATGGAAGCAGCGATCCAGCGCGAGTTTCCATTTCTTACCGTCGTGCAAAGCAACAGTTTAGACGCTGCACTCGAGGAATTAGATGCTCCATTGCGGCTTATCCTCATCGATCTACTGCTGGCCAATCAGTTGAGCGACTATGTGGCCGATATCCAGACCCAGCATCCTTCAGCGTCGATTGCGATCGTTTCGGACAGCGATCTGCGCGAAAACGTCGAGCGGTTTCATACGATCGATACCAGTCATGTTCAGGGCGTCCTGCCGCTGAATGTCAGTCTCGACGTTTTGCTTTCGATGCTGCGCATTATCTTGCGGGGGGGCACCTACTTTCCATCGATCGCCTATCGAAATCAGGAAAGCCTACGATGGCGCGCGGAAGGCGGAGACCTTGGCGATCCTGAAACGCAGCTCGTGCAGGAGTTTCAGGGCAAGAGCATGCACCAGTTGACCAGACGGGAAAACGAGATCCTTGCGAAGATCGCGCTTGGCAATCAGAACAAGATCATCGCTGCAGCGCTTGGCCTCTCCGAACACACGGTCAAGATCCACATCCACAACATCATTACCAAGCTTGGGGTCCATAACCGCACCGAAGCTGTCGCGCTTTATTTCGAAAATCGGGATCGAGAAGGCGGTGCTTCAAGCACCGGCCACGGGAGCCGGTCAGGTCGCAATCCTGGCTCGGGCAACAATGCCTAGGTTTCAGGATGTGCTGCTTTTGATCGGGCAGTTGAACTATACTTGGACCAATACCGAGAGCCTTCTCATTCACATGATTGCGGGTCTTGCCCAATCCGACAAGGAAACCGCAATTGTCATATTCCTCACGCTGAACACGCCCCGCGCTCGCATCGATCTTGTCGAACGCCTGGCCAAGATGCAAAAAACACCTGCAGATTGTCGCGCAGATATTCTCGACGCCACCAGGCGCCTCTCAGAGGAAGCGAAGCTGCGTAACAAATACAATCACTGCATCTATTCCTTTGATCCAGACAGCGGCCGCGGCCTGACCCAGTCCATGCGCATCTTCGAGGGCCGGGACGACATCAAATACGGGAAGATCGAGGAACTCGACGATCAGGAAATCGAACGAATCCGCGAGAGCATTCGGTCTTTGGTCAAGATCAACCAGCGGTTCTGGGCAATTACCGAGAAGTACGGTTTCCCAAGGTAACCGGCGGTGAAGGGGCGCTTTCGCCAAGGTCACAACTTCAAGGGGTCATGCCAACTTTAGCAGCTTTACGTTAGCTGCCTGTTTATCAACGCCTCGTCATATTCTCAAAAAGGCGGGGGAGCTTTTGATGTTTTTCGAGGACGAATGCGCGTCTACCAATGCTGCTGAGCTAACCAGACGCACACTGATTGATGCGCAGGAGCGTCTCGGTGTGATGATGGATGTCATGCCGATGGGCCTCTTGATCCACACGCAGCAGGGCGCTCTCTTTGCCAACAAGGAGGCGGCGCGCGTCTTAGGCGCCGACCAAGCCGATATCATTGGTCGGCACTTTCTGGATTTCCTTGAGACCAGCGTGGATGAGGCGCGAGAACAGATCGATGCGGCATTTGCAGGTGTCTGTGACCTCAGAACCAGCGAGGCGGCCGTCAAGGCCGCGGACGGATCGATCCGCACGCTTCGGATCATTGCCGGAGCCCTGCCATGGCAGGGGACGCCGGTCATCCAGCTCTTGCTGCAAGACATCACGGATTTGAAGTTGATCCAGCAAAAGCTGGAAACCCTCTCCTATACGGATGAACTGACTGGCCTGTACAACAGGCGGCATGCCCTTTCGATTGCCACTTCCTGGATGTCTGATGCGTCCCTGTCCCTTGTTGTCGCGCTCCTTGACCTCGACAAGTTCAAGACCGTCAACGACCGTTACGGACACCACGGAGGAGATCTCGCGCTTCAAACGCTGGCACGTACGGTGCTTGGCTATCTCCATGCTGAAAACCGCAATGATGTGGTCCTAGCGCGTGTCGGCGGCGAGGAGTTCCTGCTTCTGATCCAAGAGGCGGGACCGGCTCAAGCCATTGCTTTGACCCAAGGCATTCGCAAGGCAATCGAGGCGGCGGTCGTTCTTGCTCCTTCGGGGACTTTCCAGATTACCGCTTCCTTCGGCCTTGCCATCAGGCGTGCCGACCATTCCACCTTTGATGAACTCCTCTCAGAGGCGGATGTGGCCCTCTACCAAGCCAAAGCCACAGGACGAAACAGAGTCTGCATCAGCGAAATGTCACTCAGCGACGACATGGCTCTCGGGTAGCGGCAAGGCCAAGCGCGCGAAGTCACCGGTGTCCCTGGACACTGGTGTCGGCGAGCGTGGCTGTGTGTTGCTCGGGAGCCGTGGAGGAGAAATCTATGAATACTTACAAACTGATTGCACAATTCGCCGATGCTACGGAGCTCGGGCTCCTGATTACAGATGGTGGCGGGATTGTCCGCCACATCAATCCAGCGGCTTCCTCCGTGTTCGGTTATGCGCCTGAGGAGCTCTTGGGTGAGCCTGTAACAATCATCATTCCTGAAAGGCTGAGGGGCGCTCATTCCGTCGGGATGGGTCGCGTCTTAAGCGGCCACAAGAGCAAGCATGGTGGCAGACCCGTCGAGGTCGCCGGTCTGCGGAAAGACCAGACGGAGGTTCCTGTCGAGGTGACCCTGTCGGTCTGGCGATCCGATGGTGACATCTGGGCTGGGGCTGTTATCCGAGACATCTCAGAACGTCGAGAAAGGGACGCGCGCCTGTTGCGACTTGCGACTCAGGACACTCTGACCGGTCTGCAGAACAAATCGTCCTTCATGGCCATGGCCGCTGATCAGCTTGTACTTCGCCCCTGTGCTCTGCATGTTCTCGATCTCGATGGCTTTCGCGAAATCAATGATCTTTATGGGCTGGTCGTTGCCGATACGCTGATCGAAGCCGTAGGCGTTCGATTGTCCTATCTCGTGGATGACGACGTCCGCATCGCGCGACTGGGCGATGATGAGTTTGCCGTCCTCCAACTCAATCCGGCAGGCGAGGCCGATGCCGCAGACCTTGCGCTAAAGATCCTTGGCTCCTTTTCAAAACCTTTCCAGGTCAATGGCATGGATTTCCATTTGAGCACCAGTATCGGCATATCGCTTTCGGCAGAGCGCGACGATGATGCCGAAGAGCTTCTGGCTGCGGCGGATTTTGCCTTGCAGAAGGTCAAGAAAACCGGTGGGCGCGGCTATCTCGTCTATGACGATGCAATGCGGCTCGAAAGCAGCACGCGGCGCTTGATCCGAGAGGAGTTGCGCTGTGGGCTCAAGGAAGGGCAGTTGAAGCTCTATTATCAGCCACAATATGACATGAACACGCGCCAGCTTGTCGGTTTCGAGGCGCTCTTGCGCTGGCAGCACCCCATCAGAGGGCTCATGACGCCAGGGTCGTTTCTGCCGGCCCTTGATCGCAGCATCCTCGCGCTCGATATTGGCTGGTGGGCGCTTGACGAAGCGTGCCGTCTGGGTGCTCTCATCAATCGCTTTGGCAAGCCTTATACGATGGCGGTCAATTTGTTCCCGCAACAGTTTCGTGCGCCTGATCTTTGCGATCGCGTCCGGTCGGCCCTGGACAAGCATCAGCTTGCGCCCGAGCTCCTCGAACTTGAGCTGACGGAGCAGATTGCCATGGACGACCTGGAAAAGGGCGTCGATACCCTGAAAGCCTTGCGCGAGATAGGCGTTGAGCTTGCCGTCGACGATTTCGGAACGGGGTTTGCCTCGCTCAACTCGCTTCAGAAGCTTCCCCTTTCGGTCTTGAAGATCGACAAGAGTTTTGTGCAGCACATTGATCAATCTGCATCCGACCGGGCCATTACCCGTGCCTTGGTCAGCATGAGCGGCGAGATGGGAATGAAGACGGTTGCAGAAGGCATTGAAACAAAGGAGCAGGAAAGAGCCCTTCTGGAAATCGGCTGCTCAATCGCTCAAGGCTTTCTCTACGGCCGGCCAGCCGATGAAAAAGTCACGATCGAGCTAGCGAGAAACGGCACTCAGGACCGCGCCCGTTCGGGTTTCGCGGCTTGAGCCATCCTGTATTAGGCCCTCCTGCTAAAGAGAGTGCGCCTGCCTGTGAGCCAAGCACGGCTGTTACCCTGTCTCTGGCGCATCGGGGCAAGGCTATGGCTCTTGGTCCACTCCAGAATCTGAACATAGAAGAGCCCGGCAACCTTTGCAGGTGCCGGGCTCCTTTTTGTTCGGTTCAGGAAGCTTACTTGCTGGCGACGACGGTCTTTGCGCCGTCCCATGCATAGCCGCCGCCGATGGCGACGTTGAGGGCGACATAGCCGTTGGCCAACTGCTGCACAGCCTGGGCGAGGCTCGCCTGGGCGCTGGCAACGTTGCGTTGGGCATCCAGCACGTCGAGAAGCGAGGAGGCGCCATCACGGTAGCTTGCCGTTGCAAGTGACAGGGCCTCTTCGTAGGAGCGGACGGTGGCGGTCAGTGCCGAGACGGTCTGACGCGTGCGGTTGACGGCCACGAGGGCGTTCTCGACTTCCTCGACCGCGCCGAGAACAGTCTGCTTCCATGCGAGATAAGCTTCCCGCGCTGCCGCTTCCCGTGCCTTGATGTTGGCGCGACGGGCACCCGCATCGAAGATCGGCAAGTCAAGGCTCGGTCCGAAGCCCCAAGAGGTTGCCTTGCCGCTGGCGCCGGCGACGGCGACGAGAGTGGGCGAGATCGATCCGCTGAGCGTGATCGACGGATAGAGCGCGGCTTCAGCCACGCCGATCTCGGCGGTTGCCGCAGCGAGATTTCGCTCGGCTGCGCGAATATCCGGACGGTTGCGGATCAGGTCGGCAGGAACACCAGCATTCACGCTGCGGCGGAAGTAGGGCTGAGATGAACCCTTCTGCAGGTCTGCGAGAAGGCTCGTTGCCGGAAGGCCGAGCAGCAGCGCAATCCGGTGCACAGACTGGCGGAACGAGATCTCAAGCGCGGGGATTTCAGCCAGCGTCGAGTTCACAAGACCTTCCGACTGGACCACGTCGAGGCGTGAGGCCGCTCCGGCTTCAAGCTGCAGGCGCGTCAGTTCCAGCGTTTCCCGGCGGGATCCGAGGTTCTTGCGGGCAATCGCAATGCGCTCCTGGTAATAGCGGGCATCGACATAGGCTGTCACGACGCTCGACAGGAAGGTCAGTCGTGCAACGTCCGCGCTGGCATAGGCCGCGTCGAGCGATGCCTTCGCGCTTTCCTTCGCCCGGCGATACTGACCGAAAAGATCGATCAGCCAGGACACACCGGCCGTGCCGGTGGTGGTATTGGTCGTATCGCTGTCGCGGCTGTCGAGGATACCGCTCGCATTGGTTCTGGAGACCTGATGGTCGGCTGACACCGAGAGCTGCGGGAATGCGGCCGAATCGGTGGATTCGAAATTCGCCTCAGCCAACGTGATGCGCTCGATCGCCTGGAAGACATGACTGGCCACCCCCGGGCGTTGAAAGGTCGGATATAAGAAGATCGGTTCTCATTTTGACTGTTGACCGGTAGGGGTCTTCGGCTGTGCCGACCTCCGTGCAGAGCCTGAAATCCTCGGCCTCTCCCAAAGTCAGTGCAAGTCCTTGTCGAAAAATTGGATGGTCATCGGCAATTATTATGCTGATCATGCTGCGTCCTTTGTAAATTCCATCGGCAGGAGCACGACGACGCTCGTGCCGGTACCTTTCGCGGTCTTGAGCGAGAAGTGGCCACCGAGTGAATTGATCCGCTCCTGAAGACCGGCAAGGCCGAGACCCAAGTTCGTGCGCCAAAGGCGAGATGACATCTCCGACAAACATTGCCTTCATCGGAATGGCTTTTTCCTTGACGCCATTCTCGACCGCCGCTGTGACCCAGTAGCCGATGATCAACGTGCCAATTAAGAGCACGGCTACGGCCATGCCGACGAACCGCCGAATAAGGTTTGTCTTCAGGTCCATGAGACGAGAATGTCAAAAAGCCGCGGCTTCTCAAACGGTTTCATTATAAATGGTTGACCCAAGGCCGACATCCTCCGACAATAGGTGTACTTGGAAATCACTGCCATGCTCTCACATTAATTTCGCTTGGCCTGCAGGCTTCAAGCGTGCACGCGCTTGCCAGATCAATTTCCTCCAGCCGCAGTGGCGAATCCACTTTCGACGGTCGGGAAGCAGAGCTCGACGCGCGTGCCTTCTCCGAGGCGAGAGACGATTTTGACGTCGCCGCCCGACTGGCGGACGAAGCCGTATACCATTGCCAGTCCGAGACCCGATCCACCGATTTTCGAGCGTGTGGTGAAATAGGGTTCCATTGCCTGATCCAGCACTTCGGGGGACATGCCGACACCTTCGTCGATGACGGTGATGATAACCGTATCTCTCTCGGCCTGCGCCTCCACGCGGATTGCTCCCCCATCTGGCATGGCTGCAGATGCGTTGAGGCACAGGTTCAGAATAGACTGCTCCAGAAGCGTCGGGTCGAGGTTTACCCTTGGCAAGTTGGCATCCAGACTGAGCTCCAGTCGATTGCGCGTTCCGATTGCCATCTCCAGGACGTCGGCCATGCCTTGCAGGATGCTTGCAACATCGATCGAGGCTGGATGGATCTGCTGCTGGCTGCCGACGGAAAGCATGCTGGAGGCAAGCGCCCGCCCGCGCTCGGCGGCCTTGCGTATGCGCCCCAGATGGCGCTTTTGCCGTTCGGTGAAACCGGGTTCGCGCTCGAGCAATCCCAGGCTTCCGGTGATGATGCCGATCATGTTGCCCACCTCGTGGCTCACCTGGTGTGTCATGCGCATCACGACATCGAGGCGCTGGGCGCGTGCCGCTTCCACCTCCTGTCGATCCATGGCGGTCACATCGCGCGCGAGCAGCACGACCCCTCCATCCGGCTGACGCGACGCGGAAATCTCCACGACCTGGTCATCGGTGAACCGGTGACGCAACAAGCGCCGCTCGATGAGTGAGCCCTCGTCGCCTTCCGTCGGCAGGAGCAGGGGATCGATCTCCGGGACGGTGCCGACGAAACGCCGCAATGGGAATTTGCGAGACGATCCCGTCTGCCGCATCAATTCGATGATGCGGCGGTTCATGGTGATCGGGCGGCCTGCCGGATCAAAGAGTGCGATCCCCTCGTTCATCGACCGAAACGTGGAACGGATCGTGCGGGCTGCCGCCTCTGCGGTGCGTCTTAGACGGGATACACGATCCACGCTCTCCTTGAAGGCGCGAAAGGCATCGAGGAGGCGGATCAGCTCCGTTTCTGACCCCGTATAGGCAGGGGGGCCGACATTGTCTTCGCCACGTGCGAGCGCGTTCATGCCGCGTGAGAGGTCGCCGATCCCGCGTGACACGCGCATCACCGAGCGAATGGACAGTACCGCCAGGACGACGACCGCAAACGAAGCAAGCACGATCATGACGAGCAGCTGTCGCAAAGCGCTCGAGGTCGATTCCAGGTTCTTGTTCAGGGCGGCAGCCACCAGTTCGCTCTGGGTCTCCGTCGCATGCGAGAGATCGCGTGAGACCGTGTGGAGACGCGAGACGGATGCGCGGATGGTGAACATTTCCAGGAGGTAGCGGGTCTGCGCCTCAAAGATTCTGCGATAGGGTTCAAGCTGTTCAGGGGAAACCCGCAGATCGGGGCCGGGCACTTTCATGCGCGCTGAGGTCTCGGCGACAAATCGGCGTTGCAGCTCACCAAGTTGAAACAGGCTGTCTGAGGTCGAGGCTGATTGAGCGATGTCGTTGAGGCGCTGACGGAGCTCTTGATCCTGAATGGCCCGGGCGGTGGCAATCTCGCCCAATGCCACGGCTGCCTCAGCCTTGTGGTTCTGAGCGGCATCTGCATTTGCCGCAAGCGCCAATGTCTGAACCTCGATACTCTCCAGCAGTTCAACAATCCTGCGTGCTCCATTGCCCTGTAGCGCCGCTCCCGATTGTTCCGGCGACATGGTTTCCAGAAGGGCTTCGACCTGAGCGACGACGGCCCGGCTTTCGCTCGATACCCGATAGGGAGAGGTCGCGTTCATCAGGAAAGGTGCGCTGGAAACCAGGTCCGAGACCTGCCGGGATACCAGAGACGCCTTTGCTAGGCTCGAAAAAGCCTGCACGCTATAGGCAGACATCTCATCGCGGGCGCGCTGCAATCCGAAGATCGCGACAGCCGATAAAAGCAGGACAGACACGCAGATGAAGGTGATCGCGAAGGGCAATCGGAAGGCGATTGAGGAGAGAAAGGCGCGGTTGATCAAGATGATGACCCGGCCTCGTCGGTGTGCAGAACGTAGCCCTTGCCGCGCCGGGTCTGGATGTGACGGGGCAGATCAGGATTGCGTTCGATCTTTCGCCTTAGACGGAGAACCAAAACATCGACGTTCCTGTCGACGAACCGGTCGGTTTCGGCGCCCATGCGATCGAGGATCTGCGATCGGCTGACCGGCACATTGGGCGTCTCTGCCAGTATCTCCAGCAAGGCGAATTCAGCCGCCGTCAGTGTCTTTGCCGGGTCGCTCAGACAGCGCGCGCGCCGGTCACTAAGATCGATTGCCCATTCGCCGAGCCTGAGTGCGGATGTCGTATGCTCTTTTTCATTGTCCCGCTCCTGGCGCAATTGCGGGTGGGTCCGACGCAGCACCGCCTTGATCCGCGCCGTCAGTTCCACCGGTTCGAAGGGCTTGACGACATAATCGTCAGCTGCTGTCTCCAAGCCCAGCACCCGGTCCGTCGCACTGCCGGCTGCCGTCACCATGACGATGCCGACATCGGTCTGCGCCCTCAAGCGCTGAGCAAAGGCACGGCCTGACAGACCGGGCAGGTTATGATCGACCAAAACCAGTTGAACCGTTTCATGCAGCAGCCGCTCTTGCGCAGCCTCGGCCGAAGGAGCCGTAAGCGGTAGCCACCCTTCGGCCTCCACCAGATCACAGATAAGCTCCGCCATGTCCGGATCGTCTTCGACGATCAGAATTTTGACATTCTGGTTCAACACGTTGCAGTCCTCCCAGCTGCATCATAGCTCTCGCGATCGAAAACACCAAAGATTTGCTGGTTATCGGTCGACGTCACAATTGTAACATTTGCAATCTCTGCAACGCGGGAGGAGAGGACCATTGAAAGATCGGTAACCATTCTCGGGTTGCCAGTCCGGATCGATCCGGACATGCTTTGAGCATTGGAACGGGGAGGTTCCAAGGGAGGATGACTTGAGGCTTTTGACCGCCATCGGTGCCGGGCTGCTTGCGACCCTGGCCACGGCCATGACCAGCCACGCTGCCGAACCGCTCAACATTCTATGTGGCGTTGACCAGGCCTGGTGCGCCGTCATGGAGAAGACCTACGAGGCCAAGACGGGTCTCGACGTCAACATGCCCCGCATGAGCACGGGCGAAATTCTGGATCACGTCCGAGCCGAGCGTGATCGGCCTGCTTTTGATGTCTGGTGGGGCGGAACCGGCGTGACCCATCTGCAGGCAGCCTATGAAGGTCTGCTCGAGCCTTACCGGCCAAAGCAGGAGGTTGATCTTCTGCCCTGGGCACGCAATTTCTTTTCCCTATCGGGCGGCAAATCCGTCGGCCTCTACGCGGGTGCACTCGGCTTTGCCTATAACACCGACCTTCTCACGGCAGCAGGTCTGCCCACTCCCAATTGCTGGAAGGACCTCTCCAAACCCGTCTATCGCGGCCATATCCTGTCTGGAAATCCGCATACGTCCGGAACGGCGTTCACGACGCTGGTGACGCTCGTGCAACTGCTCGGGGAAGACGAGGCTTTCGCGTATATGCGTGAATTGGGGACCAACATCACCGAATATACCAAGGCGGGTGCCGAGCCGGTCAAGGCGGCGGGCAGGGGGGAGATCACGATCGGCATCTCTTTCATGCATGACGCCGTGACCCAGAAGCAGGCGGGCGCGCCACTTGTGATCGTCGCCCCTTGCGAAGGGACAGGCTACGAAATCGGCGCGGTCAGCATCATCAAGGGCAGTCGCCATCTGGAGGAAGCCCGTCGCTTCGTTGACTTCGCGCTCAGCCCCGAAGGACAGGCCACAGGTGCCGCTGCCGGGCAGAACCAGGTTCCGTCCAACGCGTGGGCCATGCTTCCGCCCGCTGCTCCCGATATCTCGATGATCAAGATGGTGGACTACGACTTTGCCACGTTTGGCTCACCTGAACAGCGAAGTCGGCTGTTGAGCCGCTTCGACAGCGAGATCAATCCCACCAACTGATTTCTCGACAACCGGACGACCACCGACCCGGTGCCCTTGCGGCACCGCCGCCGAAGGCTTGTCCAATTTCTTCGCCTTCCATCAGACGCAAGCAACAGGAGGACACCCATGCGACTGACAGTGCTTTCCACTCTACTCTTTGCCGGCACGAGCTTGTCTGCGGGCTCGGCCCTGGCCGCCGGTGAGCTCAATCTCATCTGCGCTGCAGACGTCGTCATCTGCGAACAGATGCAGGGCGATTTCGAAAAGGCCCATGACATCAAGGTCAACATGGTGCGCATGTCCTCGGGCGAGGCCTATGCCAAGATCCGGGCCGAAGCCCGCAATCCGAAGACGGACCTCTGGTGGGCGGGTACTGGCGATCCCCATCTCCAGGCTGCCTCCGAGGGGCTGACAGAAGAATACAAGTCGCCGATGCTGGATGAGCTGCAGGATTGGGCGAAGAGTCAAGCCGAGAGTTCCGGCTACAAGACGGTCGGAGTCTATGCCGGTGCACTCGGCTGGGGCTACAACACCGATATTTTCAAGCAGAAGGGCTACAAGGAGCCCACCTGCTGGGCCGATCTTCTGGCACCCGAACTGAAGGGCGAGATCCAGATTGCCAACCCGAACTCGTCGGGTACCGCCTATACGGCGCTCGCCTCCCTGGTCCAGATCATGGGTGAGGACAAAGCCTTTGAGTATCTGAAGTCCCTCAACGCAAACGTGTCGCAATACACCAAGTCGGGTTCAGCGCCGGTCAAGGCGGCTGCACGCGGCGAAACGGGCCTCGGCATCGTCTTCATGCATGATGCGGTGGCCCAGACGGCCGAAGGCTTCCCGGTCAAGTCGATCGCTCCGTGCGAAGGCACCGGCTACGAAATCGGCTCCATGTCGATCGTCAAGGGCGCTCGTAACATGGAAAATGCCAAGATCTGGTACGACTGGTCTCTGAAGCCGGAAGTGCAATCCCGCATGAAGGATGCCAAGTCCTTCCAGCTGCCGTCGAACAAGAGTGCGGAGATTCCGAAGGAAGCGCCGCGCTTCGAGGACATCAAGCTGATCGACTACGACTTCAAGACCTATGGCGATCCTGAGCGTCGCAAGGCGTTGCTGGAGCGCTGGGATCGCGAGATCGGCGCCGTCGCCAACTGACGCTGAGGCGTCCGGCCGGCAGTCTCCTGGCTGCCGGCCCTCTTCACTTTCCTGAATTTGCGCATGAGGTGGACCATGAGACATGGCAACCGCAGACTGGACCTGTTGCTGGCCTTCGGCGCCGTGTCCTTCCTTCTGCTTCCCTGGTATCGGCTTGAATCCGGCTTCTTCGGCCTCGGCTGGCTGGGCGACTTCCCCTTTGCTGAGGAAACCGCGCCGGGCGTGTTGCAGCTCCTGGGTTACGGCCGCGTCTGGCTCATCGGTGTCGTCCTGTTCTTCGGTCTCGGGCTTGCGGCGCGGTTCATTGCCGATCCGATGCGTCGAGGGGCCTTCTTTGCGGCCGCAGGGGCTGCCGGTCTCGTCTATCTCTGCCTGCAAGGTCTTGCGATCGGCTTCTCCGGCTGGACCTGGGGCATCAGCGAAAACGTGTTCGGTGCGCTTTCTGATGGGCAGCCATCGATGGGAGCGGGCGCTGTCGTCATGGCGATCGTCTTCGTCCTGATGTTCGCCTTCGGCCTTGTTGAGCGCGGCGTCATGAAGGGCGACGCCTTCGTCGTAGGTTCGATCTCGCTTCTCGTGTTTCTGGTCTTTGTCTTCGTCTTCTACCCGATCGGCAGCATGCTGGTGGCGGCCGTCCAGGATTTCGACGGCTCGTTCAAGCCGGATGGGTTCATCCGCAATCTGCAGGATCCCGGCATCTGGAGCCTCAGTTGCGTGATCGGCGACGGCCGTTGCGGTGTTGCCTGGCGTACGTTCACGCTGGCGATCATGACGGCCTCTGCCTCGACGCTCCTCGGTCTCGCCTTCGCGCTCGTTGTCACCCGTACACGCTTTCCATTCAAAAAGGGGCTGCGGCTCCTCACCGTGTTGCCGATCATCACGCCTCCCTTCGTCATCGGCTTGGCGCTGGTTCTGCTTTTCGGTCGCGCCGGCGTGGTCACCGAGGCCATGGCGAGCCTGTTCGGTATCGAGCCGGGCAGATGGCTCTATGGCCTGACCGGCATCTGGATCGCCCAGGTCCTTTCCTTCACGCCTATCTCGTTTCTCGTGCTGATCGGTGTCGTCGAGGGCGTCAGCCCGTCGATGGAAGAGGCTTCGCAGACACTGCGGGCCGATCGCTGGCGCACCTTCTGGCGCGTGTCGTTGCCGCTGATGAAGCCGGGTCTCGCCAACGCCTTCCTGATCGGCTTTATCGAAAGCATGGCCGATTTCGGCAACCCACTGGTGCTGGGTGGCAGCAACGGCGTGCTTTCGACAGAAATCTTCTTCGCCGTGGTCGGCTCTCAGAACGATCCGTCGCGGGCTGCGGTGCTGGCACTCGTCCTTCTGTTCTTCACGCTCTCGGCCTTTCTTGCTCAGCGCCTCTGGCTATCGGGCAAGAACTTCGCCACGGTCACCGGCAAGGGCGACAGCGGTGCCCATATCGCCCTGCCGCGCGGCCTCTCGATCGGCGTGCATGCCATCGTGATCCCGTGGATGATCTTCACGGTCGTGGTCTACGGCATGATCCTCGTCGGCGGCTTCGTCACCACCTGGGGGCTCGACAACACGCTGACGCTCAGTCATTACGCCCGCGCATTTTCCGTGAGCATACAGGACGGTTCCATCGCCTGGACCGGTGTCGCCTGGAATTCCTTCTGGACGACCATGGAGATCTCACTCATCTCCGCGCCGCTCACCGCTGCCGTCGGACTTCTCACCGCATACATCATCGTCAGGCAAAAGTTTGCCGGCCGGAACCTTTTCGAGTTCGCCCTGATGATGAGCTTCGCCATTCCCGGCACGGTCATTGGCGTCAGCTACATCATGGCCTTCAACCTGCCGCCGCTCGAGATGACCGGCTCGGCCCTGATCCTGATTGCCTGCTTCGTCTTCCGCAACATGCCGGTCGGCGTGCGCGGCGGCATTGCGGCGATGAGCCAGCTGGACAAGAGCCTGGACGAGGCGTCTCTCACGCTGAGGGCAGACAGCTTCCGCACGGTGCGCAAGATCATCCTGCCGCTCTTGCGGCCGGCGATCACCGCGGCGCTCGTCTACTCCTTTGTGCGTGCCATCACCTCGATCAGTGCCGTCATCTTCCTCGTCAGTGCCGAACACAATATGGCGACATCCTACATCGTCGGCCTGGTCGAGAACGGCGAATACGGGGTGGCGATCGCCTATTCCTCGATGCTGATCGGCGTGATGATCACGGTCATTGCCGGCTTCCAGTTGCTGGTCGGTGAACGCAAGCTGCGCCGCGAAAATCGTGTTGCCGGTCTCGGCAACACCCGTCCCGTTCCTCTCGGTCAGGAGAAAACCGCATGATTACCGTCAAAGCCGGATCCGTCACTTTTCAAAATGTCCGCAAGACCTTCGGTGCCTTTACCGCCATCCATGATCTCTCGCTAACCATCGAGCCCGGAACCCTTGTCACCCTGCTCGGCCCCTCCGGCTGTGGCAAGACCACGACGCTGCGCATGCTGGCGGGGCTGGAACATCCGACCTCGGGCAAGATCCTGATCGGCGGCAAGGATGTCACCATGCTGCCGGCCAATGAGCGCGATGTCTCCATGGTCTTCCAGTCCTATGCGCTCTTCCCGCATATGACATCGCTCGAGAATGTCGCCTACGGTCTCCAGTCTTCCGGGCTTGGCAAGAAGGAGGCTCGGGAGAAAGCGGAGGAGGGGCTGAAGCTCGTCGGCCTCGCCGGCATGGGCCACCGCCTGCCGGCCGAACTTTCCGGCGGGCAGCAGCAGCGTGTTGCCGTTGCCCGTGCGCTGGTGCTGGAGCCGCAGGTTCTCCTGCTCGACGAGCCGCTCTCCAATCTCGATGCGCGCCTGCGCCGTAGGGTCCGCACCGAGATCCGCGATCTCCAGCAGCGCCTCGGCTTCACCGCCGTCTACGTCACCCATGACCAGGATGAGGCGCTCGCCGTTTCCGACCGGATCATCGTGATGAAGGATGGTGAGATCGCCCAATCCGGCGCGCCGCGTGAGCTGTATGAAGCGCCAGCCTCACCCTTCATCGCCGACTTCATGGGTGAAGCCAACGTGCTGCCGTGCGAGGTCGTTCAGTCTGAGGCCGGCGAGGTGCTGGTGCGGGTCAGCAATGTCGAACATCGCCTGCGCTCGAGAGCCGGGCGGGGTCCCGCCAAGCTCGCTGTCAGACCCGGTTCCATCCGGATTAGCGATGCAGGTGCCGATGGCTTGAAGGGGCGTGTCCTTCACTCCGCCTATCTCGGCGGTCATGTCGAATACGAGGTCGAGACCGATGTCGGCACGCTTTTCGTTATCGACCATGATGTCGATCATGCGCATGCCGCCGCAAGCGACGTCACATTGGCGTTCAAGAACCGTGGCATTGCCGTCATCAACGGCTGAGACGTTTTTCAGGAAGCAAGGAAAAAGAGAATGACAGTGAATGATACGGCACTCGCAGAGCGCTTTGCGCTGGCGAAGACGCTTGCCGCCGAAGCGGGTGCCATGGCGCTCGACTATTTCAACCGGCGCGACACGCTGGTGATCGAGACGAAGCGCGATTTGCAGGACGTGGTGTCGATTGCAGACCGTAATGTCGAGACGTTCCTGAAGGAACGTGTGGCTGAAGTCTATGCCAATGACGGTTTCCTGGGAGAGGAGTTTGGTCACGAAGAGGGCAACTCTGGCTTTACCTGGGTCGTTGACCCGATCGATGGCACGGCTCCCTTCGTCAACGGCATGCCCACCTGGTGCGTGTCCGTTGCCATCGTCAGAGACGGTGAGCCGGTCGTCGGTGTGATTCATGTGCCGTGCTCGGACGAGCTCTATGCCGCGGCCCATGGTCTCGGCGCGACGTTGAACGACAAGCCTTTACGCCTCGATCCTACGCGCAACCTGCAGAATGCGATGACGGGGATCGGCTGCAACAACTATGTCACGCCCGATCGCGTCGGCGCGATCATCGCCGGCCTGATGCAGCAAGGCGGCAATTTCATCCGCAACGGATCCGGGGCGCTGATGCTCGCCTATGTCGCAGCGGGCCGTCTGGTCGGTTACTACGAGCCGCACATGCGCGCCTGGGATTGCATGGCGGGCTTCTGCCTGGTCCGTGAAGCCGGTGGCAAGAACCTTCATTTCCCGGCAAGCGGCGCCGAATTCCTCAACGGGCATCCGGTCCTTGCGGCCAACCCGTCTTGCTATGACGAACTCCTGAAGCTTCACACCAGCAATCTCTGATGGTTGAGTTGATCAGGGGCTGGGATCTTGCTCCAGCCCCTTGCTCCGATCCGAGGTCGGTCCTGCCTTGTGCGGTTGCACTTCCTCACCGTCTTTGTTGGGATCTCGGCCCGTTAGGGCGCGGGGTCCGTCAGGGCGGAGCGGGTCGCCATTTGTTGCCGCCTTTGCCGGTAGGCGTGAAACTGCGTGTCGGCGATGACGCCGGCCAGGATCACGGCGCCCATTACCGCAAAATTGAGCGATGAGGGTATGCCAAGCAGGTTCACGAGGTTCTGGAGGACCTGAAGCAGGATGACCCCGAGGACCACCCCCACAATCGAGCCCTCGCCACCGCGGAGCGAGAAACCGCCAAGCACGGCTGCGGCGATGGCGTAGAGTTCGTAGAAGTTCCCATGGGAGGAGGGTTGAACTGACTTGGTGTACATGGCGAAAAAGATCGCCGAGACTCCGGTCAGGAAGGTGCAGAGAACATAGGCCGTGACAATCACGCGCTTCGTGTTGAACCCGCAATAGCGGGCTGCCTCTTCGTTCTTGCCGACGGCCAGCAGGTGACGACCGAACACTGTCCGGTGCAAGAGAAACCAAGCGAGAACCGCGAAGACTGCAAAGGCAATGACCGAATGTGGAACACCAGCGGTTCGTCCGACGAAGAGGTATTCCAGCATCGGAAGGTCTGTTCCGAAGGTGAAACCCGCCGTTCCGTCCCGGGTATAGAAGCGGGCAATGCCGCGATAGATCAGCAGGCCGCATAGCGTCACCACGAAGGGCTGCAGCTTCAGCCGCGTGATGAGCCAGCCGTGCAGCAAGCCGATCAGCACAGAGAGGATCAGGACAATGCCAAGCGCGATTGGCCAAGGCACGCCGTGCGATGCGATGAGATCGATGAAGATCACGCCGAGGAGTGCTATGACCGAACCTATCGACAGTTCGATCCCGGCCGTGACGATGACGAAGGCCTCGGCGATCGAGAACAATCCGAACAGTCCGATCAGGTTGGCGGTATTGGCGAGGTTGATCGGGGAAACAAAGCGCGGATTGACCAGTGTCACAATTGCGCCGACTGTCAGGACCAGGACGGCGAGGCCGATATCTTTCTTGTGCATGCAGATCTCCTATCCGACCGCCAGGCTGAGGATCGCTTCTTCCGACAACTCTTCTCGTGCCAAGACGCCCGCGATCGCACCCCGCCGCATGACCGCGACCCGGGTCGAGACGCCGATCACCTCTTCCATGTCGGACGAAATCATCAACACCGCTGCCCCCGCTTCCGCGAGCTCGCGCATGAGCCGGTAGACCTCGGCCTTTGCCCCGACATCGATGCCCCGTGTTGGCTCGTCGAGAATGATGAGACGAGGAGACAGGCCAAGCCACTTCGCCAGAACCACCTTTTGCTGGTTGCCACCGGACAGTTCGCTGACAGCGCGGTCGACCTCCTTGGCGCGGATCGCGAGCCTCTGGCGGGATTGCTCGGCGATCTCCGCCTCGGCCCTGCGATCCACGAAGCCTGCCGTGGCAATGGCTGGAAGGTTCGGCATGACCACATTTGCAGCCAGCGAAAAATCGAGAAACAAGCCCTCGCTTTTGCGATCTTCCGGCACGAGACAGATGCCGGCCTTTATGGCTGCGGGGACAGAGCCAGCCTCAACCGTCTCGCGGTTCATTTCGATGCGCCCTCCTTGAACAGGATCAATCCCAAAGATCGCGCGAGCAAGTTCAGTTCGCCCGGCGCCCACCAGACCGGCAAGCCCCAGGATTTCGCCGGACCGAACCTCGAGATCGACCGGGGCGTCTGGGTAAGTCCTTGTTCTAAGGCCGTGCAGACGCAGCACCGCCGGGCCGTCGCTCTGCTCAGGGGGCTGGTAGAATTGCGTCACCTCGCGCCCGATCATCAGTCGGACCATGGCGTCTCGATCGATGCCTTTGCCATGGAGTTCTCCGGCGTTGCGGCCGTCTCTCAATCCCACCACACGGTCTGCGACCGCCTCGACTTCCGTCAGGCGGTGGGTGATGAACAGGACGGCAACGCCGTCAGCCTTCAACCGTCTGATCACGCCGAGAAGCCTTTGCGTTTCCGCGAGCGTGAGACTTGATGTCGGCTCGTCCAGAATGAGAAGGCGAACCTGGCTCGACAATGCCTTCGCAATTTCCATCAGTTGCTGGTCGGCGAGGGAAAGTTCCGAAGCAGGGGTGGTCGGTTCAAAACGGGCGCCGAGCATGTCGAGCAAGGGTCTCACACGGGCCGTCATCTCTTCCTTGTCGATAAAGCCGAAAATCCCGTGGCGTAGCTCCCGTCCCAAGAGGACATTGCCGGCGACATCGAGATTGAGGAATGGATTGAGTTCCTGGTGCACGAAGGCGATGCCTTGCGCCATTGCCCTGACCGGCGTGAGATGAGAGACGCTGTTGCCATCGATCACGATATGGCCAGCATCAGGAGCGATCGCCCCGCCAAGCACCTTCATCAGGGTGGATTTGCCCGCTCCGTTTTCTCCGATCAGCCCCACAACTTCTCCACCTTTGATGCCGAGCGAGACCTGATCGAGCGCCACGGCACTCGGATAGATTTTCGTGATCCCGATGAGTTCGAGAGACATGGGGGCGGGTGCGGACATCGGAACGGTCCCTGAAGAAGGTGAAGAACCTGCGCGGACCCGGAGTGTCCGCGCAGGTCGCATGCCGGCGGGCCCGTCAGCCGCCGATGCGTTCCTTGAGCTGCTTTTCGAAGGCATCGACATTCGATTTGTCGATGACTTGCGTCGGGACAATGATCAGCCCGTCGGCCGGTACCTGTGACTTGTCACCGTTGTGATAGGCCGCCATCAATTTCATGCCCTGATAGCCCCACTGGTAAGGATCCTGCACCACGGTTCCGGCAAACGTGCCTTCGCGCACGGCGCCTAGCGTGATCGGATCCTCATCGAAGGCGATGACGGTGATCGCCCCAAGCTTGCCGGCAGCCTGCAGGGCTTCATAGATCTTGGGCGGGTTATAGGAATAGAAGCCGACCATGCAGTCGATATCGGGATTTGCCGCGAGTACGTCATCGACATTCGATCGCGCCCGAGCGAAATCGACATCGTCTCCGCGCACGTCGACGAGCTCGATCGATTTGCCTTCGACCGCCTGCTTGAACCCAGCGATCCGCTCCTTGGCATTGTCCGCACCGAGGAAGCCGACGAAACCCATGCATTTGCCGCCATTGGGCAGCGCCTTGAAGGCGATCTCTCCTGCCTGAATACCGGCATCCGTGTTGGACGATCCAAGATAGGCGATGCGCTTCGATTGCGGCGCATCGCTGTCCGTGGTGAAGAGCGGAATCTGGGCGGCAATGCGGTTGAAGGCGTCGACCGAGTTCTTCGGATCGACCGAAGAGATCATGATCGTCCGTTCCTGCCGCCACCAGATCATCCATCAAGGCGTTTTGCAAAGCCGCGGTCCCTTGCGCGGGATAGCGGAACTGCAGGTCGAAATCCGGCAGCTCGGCCTGTGCCGCTTTCACGCCTGCTTCGGCAAGCTTCCAGAAGTCGGAGGCCGCATTGACGACGAAGGCCAGTGCCGGTTTTTCCTGAGCCACCGTGGGTGTCGCAACCATGGCGATGATGGCGGCGACGGCTGTGATCGAAGGTCTCTTCATTTCTTCCTCCCGCAACCCTCTCCCTCGGGCTGCACCATGTTGACAAACGACATCCCTCCGACGGCGCCACAGCACCGCTGGTTGTCACTCGATGTAGAAGGACGAGCGGTTGTCGCTCGTCCCTCGGTCAATTGTCCTTGCAGAAGCCCGGATCTTCAGTGTTGCAGACATCAAGGCCGGTGAAGAGCGGGTCTTCCACCGTCTCGCCGTTGATCAACTGGATCATTACGTCCGGCGCCTTGTAGCCCATCTCGAATGGCCGCTGGCCTACCTGAGCGTGGCTGCGTCCTTCGCGGAAGGCCTGTGTCTGTGGCGGAAGCGTATCGCCCGCGACGATGACCAGGTCCTTGGACTTCAACTTGTCCATCACCTGATCGGTCACCTGCGTGTAAGCCTGCGGCGCAAACTGCGCCCAGCCGCCGATCAGGATGAAGGCGTCGAGATCCGCATGGGCGGTGAACACATCCGACATCTGCTGGTTCGCCAGATCCGCCTGGTCGTTGGTGTAGACCGGGCAACCTTCGAGCTCCGTCCAACCGTTCTGGCCGGTGAGACGCTCGACGTCCTTGGCTCCCGCGATCGTATCCCGGAAGCCTTGAGCTCGCGCATTGATGTTGGCGGCCGCGACATTGCCCAATTGCAGGCAGACGGTTCCGCCATCGGCCTTCAGCTTCTTGGCCTCTTCCGCCATCTTGACGCCCATCAGGTAGTTGTCCGTGCCGAGATAGGTCTTGCGCAAGTCGTGATCCTTTTCGAGGAAATCCGCATCAACCGTCATGACCGGTACCGTCGGCGCAATTTCCCGGATCCGATTTGCCATGGCCGGTGCGTTGGACGGCGATATCGCGATGGCCGCCACGCCGCGCGTCAGCAGATCGTCGACGATCTGGACTTCGCCGGCTTCGTCAGCCGATGAGGCCGGACCGGTGTAAAGGCACTCATATTCGCTGTCGGGATTTTCCGAGAGCCACTTCTTGCAGCCGAGATTGATCTGCTCGAAGAAGGGATTGTCGAGACCCTTAACGACGATGGCGAGCGTCTTTTTCTCCTGCGCAACGCCTTCGCCGGCCAGCAACATGAGAACAGGTATTGCAGTGAATGCCAAATATCTTGATTTCATTGCCTTTCTCCTCCTCTAAAATCGCCGGCTAAACCCTCCTGCTCAACCGGGATACCAAACGATGCGGGGCTCATCGGCAGCGCGCTCATAGCCCCAGGCGCGCTCGACGAGTGTTTTCAGATCAATGTCCGGCTGCCAGCCGAGGACCATCCTTGCCTTTGAGTTGTCCAGCCAGTTGCTGTGGAATTGGGTCGGTATGTCTCGACGCTGATGATTGCCGGAAGCCTCCATGAGATCGGCCACAGCGCCATAATCGACTGGCGCATTCATCGCGACATTGAAGAGCTCTCCATAGGCCGCCGGATTGTCGAGTGCGGCCAGTATGGCTTTCACGAGGTCGTCGACATGAATGAAGCTGCGCTGGAGATAGGTGCCGCGGTTGTCGCGCATCGCTGGAAATGCCCGGTCTTGCCGCAGCGTCTCAAGCGCATCCCGATCCATCAGACTTTCCCAGGGCGGGCCACCGAACTGGTCGGCGCCCAGCTCGAAAGCGTAGCGGAAGTCGTCCTTTTCCATGATCCAGGGTGCACGTAGCGTGGTCCAGTTCAGACTCTCCTGGATGCCGAATTGCTCCAGCATGGTCTCTTCCAAAACCTTGGTCAGGGCGTAGACACCCCGATAGGCGCGTTTAGGTGCGTCCTCCGTAATCGGCGCTCTGTAACCGTGGAAGATGTGTCCGACGACGCAATCTCCGCTCAGAAGAATGAATTGTTGCCTCGTGCGTGAACGGCAAAATTGGTCCAGCAGCAGGTAGAGCCCCTTCAGTGCCACATCGATGGCCTGGTCTGGCGTTTCCTTCACCGCCGCGAGATGCAGCACATGGGTCACGCCCTCAAGCGCTGT
Source organism: Allorhizobium sp. CTOTU50464 (assembly GCA_032102365.1). Lineage (GTDB taxonomy): Bacteria > Pseudomonadota > Alphaproteobacteria > Rhizobiales > Rhizobiaceae > Allorhizobium. The sequence continues at coordinate 23,221 of DAMDHD010000001.1, forward strand.
CGCGACGACTTGGGGCTCAGCCACAGAGCCTTTCACCACGGACACGCGTGGCCCTGGCTCAATCAGACGGTTGTTGCAGAGGGCGACGACTTCCCAATCCGTGAAACGCGGATGGCTGAGAAATGTCGGCAGAAAGGCTTGCCCCACCTTTCCCGTGGCGCCCGTCACGAGCAACCGCATCTGCGCCTCCCTCATTTCGTTTTCAGGTTGAGCAATTAATATTTAGTAATAATATTAAGTCAAGCATCATTAATATCAGTTTGCGTGCTGCCTAGTCGCGTATTATGGTGCCCGCAAAGGTCTATCGTGGTGTCAGCCGAGGGAGGGCGGAGCGTGTCACGACTTTCATTGCGTTCCATTTCAAAGAGTTACGGAGCCATACAAGCGCTGTCGCGGGTCAGTCTCGACGTTGAGCCCGGGGAAGTTTTGGGACTGATGGGGGACAATGGTGCGGGCAAGAGCACGCTGGTCAAAATCATCGCCGGCAATTTTCCGCCATCCGCCGGAGAGATCCGGATCGACGACCAGCAGGTGAGCTTTCACAACCCCCGCGATGCACAAGAGCAGGGTATCGAGGTCGTCTATCAGGACCTTGCTCTCTGCAACAATCTCTCGGCAGCGTCGAACGTCTTCCTCGGACGCGAGACGATGCGAAGCCTTGGCCCGCTGCGCTACATCGATTATTCGAGCATGAACCGGGTGGCCGCCGGACTGTTTCGGCAACTGAAATCAGAAACAAGACCGCGCGATCTGGTGCGCCGCATGTCGGGCGGCCAGCGCCAGGCGGTGGCGATTGCGCGCACGCTGTTGTCCGAGCCAAAGATCGTCATGATGGATGAGCCCACGGCTGCCATCTCGGTCCGTCAGGTGGCCGAAGTCCTCGATGTCATCCGCAGACTGCGGGATCACGGCATCAGCGTCATCCTCATCAGCCACCGCATGCCTGATGTCTTCGGCGTCTCCGACAGAATTGCGGTCCTCAGGCGCGGTGAACTCGTCGCCAGCAAGCGTGCCGATCAGTCGTCGCCGGAAGAGGTGACGGGACTGATCACGGGCGCCATCGAAGCAGCCTGAGAGGAATTCGACATGACCACTCTGGAAGACGTGATTTCCCGCAGCGAACACAAGAGCCCGATCTCGCGAATCTTGAACCAGCAACTGTTCTGGGTCTTTCTCGCCGCCGTTCTCGCCTGCTTGGCGCTCACCCTGCTCACGGATACCTTCGCTACGGAACGCAATCTCTTCAATGTCGCGCGAAATTTTGCGTTTATTGCCATTATCGCGATCGGTATGACGGCGGTCATTGCCTCCGGCGGTATCGCTCTCTCGGTCGGGTCCACCGTTGTGTTGAGTGCCATGGTGATCAGCGTAACTATGGAGGCGGGAGCGCCCATTGTCATTGCCGCGCCTCTCGCCCTTGCTGCAGCCCTTCTCGTCGGCCTGCTGAACGGTGTGCTTGTCGCCTATGCCGGAATGCCGCCCTTTGTGGTCACCCTTGGCACCCTCTCCGCCGCGCGGTCTCTCGCCATGGTGCTCTCGGACAACAAGATGATCTGGAACTTTGGCCCCGATCATGACCTCCTGATCTGGATTGGCGGCGGCTCCACCCTCGGTGTGCCCCATCCGCTCTACGTTCTCGCTGTGTTGACGCTGATCATGTCGCTGATCTTCAAGTGGACCCGGTGGGGACAGCATCTTTTTGCCATCGGCGGCAATGAGAACGCGGCACTGCTCACCGGCATTCCCGTCCGCCAGATGAAGGTGAGCATCTACATGTTTTCGGCATTCACGGCCGGGCTGAGCGGGATCCTGATGGCGGGCTGGCTGGGGAGTGTCACCACCAATCTCGGGCAGGCCATGGAACTGACGGTCATCGCCGCGGCCGTCATCGGAGGCGCAAATCTCGCGGGCGGCGAAGGCAATGCGCTTGGGGCCGTCGTTGGTGCCTTGTTGATAGAAGTCATTCGCAACTCCCTGATCCTGCTTGGCATCTCGACATTCTGGCAAGGAATGTTCATAGGTACATTCATTGTGGTCGCCGTTGCCTTCGACCGCGTCAGGCAGTTTCGGTCCTGACAAGGTAATTTGCTTCGGAAACCACGGTGTTCGTTATGGAGAATGCCTTGAAACCGACGATGATGGATGTGGCCGCGCTGGCGCGTGTATCGCAGGCGACCGTTTCCCTCATCCTCAATGGCAGTTCCGGTGCCCGCTTCAGTGAGGCTACCCGCAAACGGGTCTTCGATGCAGCCGCCGAGCTGGGCTACCGTCTTGCAAACAAGTCATCCGCAAACGCATCAGCCGGCAGCGCTCCCGCCAATAAGGTAATAGTCTTCGCCGTAGACGAACTTACCACCGACCCATGGATGTCCATGGCGTTTGAAGGTGCGCGTGAAAAGGCGCTGGAGCTTGGCATCATCGTCACACTCGGTGTCTTTCGCCGCGGCGAGGATCCCGATGGGGGTATCTTCTCGATCTGTGACAGCCAATCGCTGGTCGGTTACATCTTCGGCACGATCCTGACCCGCAAGGTCAATCCGCCGGAGCCGCTTCTGAAAGTTCCCTCCGTACTGGTCAATTGTTACGATCAGGAGCGGCGCCTGCCGTCGATCCTGCCGGGAGACGTCGCAGGCGGCCGGGCCGCAACCGAACGACTGATTGCTGCCGGTCGCAAGCGGATCGCCTTGATCAACGGCCAGGAGGGGCTCGACAACCCGCGCGACCGGTTGCGTGGCTATAAGCAGGCGCTCGCCAGCAATGACCTCGCGTACGATCCAGATCTCGTGCATTACGGCAACTGGGAGCCCTCGTCGGGCTATGAGAAAACCCATGCGCTGATGAAGCTCAAGGATCCCCCGGACGGCATCTTCTGTGCCAACGATCTCATGGCACTCGGCTGTATCGAGGCCTTGAAGGAGCTCGGCAAGTCAGTCCCGCAGGACGTCTCCGTCGTCGGCTTCGATAACAGAGACATTGCCCAATTCACCATGCCGCCGCTTACGACCTTCCACCTGCCGATGTTCGAGATGGGTTCTATGGCAGTGGAATTGATCGCCGACATCGCCGGGGGCTTGGCGAGTTCCCATGATCAGCTGAAGGTCGAATGCCGGCTGGTTGAGCGACAGTCGGCCTAGCCGATGGCTATCTGACCGAACGTCGGTGCTGGATCGGTTTCAAGGCGCGCACTGCCCCAAAGACTGCGCTCAAGATGTTCTAGCCACCGGAGTGGAACAATCACTTCCGTTTGCCGTTCTCAACGGGTGAGCGAAAGGGAGTGAAGATGAATAATGTAATCTATCTCGTAGGCTTGGTTGTCGTTGTCATCGCGGTCCTGTCCTTCTTTGGTTTGGGCTGAGCGACATCAAGCGCTTCTTGGCGGATACCATCCGCTTCACCGGTGATGATCGGGCCACGATCCAGCCCGTTCTTCACCGGTCGCCGTTTCCAAACATCGCCCAACTGCCGCCATGCATGGCCCGCGCCTCACGAGGATCGGGCCTTTATCTTTGAGTTGGGGCTGGTGGCGCTTTCCATTCTTATCTGACCCCTTTCCAAGCCGCGCCTGTCGGCAAAGATCATAGGCCGTTGGAAAGGACCTGCATCAGGGTTCCAGCTTAATTGGCGCCGAGGTGAGACGGAGCCGCCTATCTGCGGTCTCCACGGCGAGGATGACCTGTTGATCTGGCTCCAGGCCAGCGGGCATGGCGATATCAGTATCGACCGCCCCATTGGCGCCGGTCGAAAGCGTCTCAAGCGCCACAAAACGCTCCTGCTCCAGCCAGCCCAGTTTGACCTCCTGGTTCCGGGGGAGGCCGACAGCCTCAATCTGCAGTCGCCCGTCGGCCAGCACTGCACCAAGCCGCGCGCCGCTCGCGCGCTCAGCGTCAAAGCCCGGGATGCCGAGGTCCTGCCCGAATTCCAGCACCTGCTGGTTCAAGTCGGGATTGTCAGCCAGATAATCCGCAGCAGAGCGTCCCGTCGCAGTCGCAGCCTCCCCGATTTCGCGTCCCGCATCCTGAACAGCCTGCTTTGCCCGATTAAGCCAGCTGTCGACGTCCACGTCAAATGACTGTGCCGGACTGACGGTTGCGCCCTCTTCGACAGATCCTTCCGGACTTGCAGCGCTGTTTTGCGCAACGACCAACCAGTTCGACTCGCAGGTGAATTGAGGTCGATCGGCGAGGCGGGCGTCAAATGCGGCTGCTCCGCAGCTGCCTTCGGCCGCAGCACCAGCTGCCCCGGAAAGAAGCGTGATAGAGGCGACAAGGGGGAGGAGGGATTGCTTTATCATGTTGATCTCCTTTCAAACGCTAACCGTCAGATCCCGTTACAGTTCCGAAGGTTCACGCTGTGTCATGCCAGGGCTGCCGTAGCATCCGCTGCAGTGGGGGCCTGTGTCGCCGGAGCTTGCAAAAAAAATGCTAGCCTGGAGACCGAGCTCCGATGGTGCCCGTGGTGACGGCAATGGGGCACCAGAGAGGGTAGAAGAAGCTTTTGATGCTCATGAGGGTTGACGTCACGGGCATCGGCGCCATGTCGACCGGTGGAGTTGCTCAGTCGAAAGTGTCCCATGAATTTCCGAAATCGTCTCGCCAGCATTCTGGTTCTCCTGGTCCTCATCATTCTTCCATCGCTCGCCCATGCGCAGGAGAGTGCTGAGCCTGCCCCAAATCCGACCAGCAGCGTGAATGATCTGATCCGGATCCTGGAGAGCGAGGAAGCGCGGGGTGCGCTACTCGACAGGCTGAAGGCTGAGGCTGCCGCTCAGGAGAGCGGGGAGGCGGGCGACGCGAATTCGACGATCGCGCGGCAGGTTGCCGAGCAAACGCGGGCCGCAGCCGAGCAGATCGTCGATGGGGCGGAAGCGGTCTGGAGCGGGCTTGCGGCTGTCGTCGTGATGTTCTCCGATCCAAGCCTGGTTGATTTTGCGGAATTCCGCACTCTGGTGATCAATGTCATTCTGGTCGGCGCCGGACTGTTCGCGTCCTATCTCGTGCTCAGGCTCCTCGCGCATCCTCTCCAGCGCTCGCTCGATCGCCGCGCTGCCGGACGCAACTGGTCGATCCGGACGGCGCTCGTACTTGTCGCAACGATCATCGACATCCTGACCGTGGCCCTGGCCGGGGGTGCTGGCTATCTGATTGCTCTGCAGCTCGTCGGCGGCAGAACCGGGCAGATGGACATCAACCAGACCCTGCTCCTGAATGCCTTCCTGGTCGTCGAGATGATCAAGGTCGCGATGCGGCTCTTCCTGCAGGCGCGCTTTCCAAACCTCAGGGTCCTGCCGATCTCGGACCTGACGGCTGCATATTGGTATTTCTGGCTTGCGCGCGTGGTTTCGCTCATTGGCTACACCTTCATGTTCGTGGCGCCGATCCTGGCCTCTAACGTCTCGGAAGCCGCGGCCCAGGCGGCGCGGGTGCTGGTCATGCTGGCGGCGCTTGTGATCGGGATCGTTGTCATCCTGCAAAACCGTGAGCGGGTTCGCCATCTCCTCTCGTCGCGGGCGGCAACGGGTCGGAGCGATTTCATCAGCCGCAGCGGCGCGCTGCTCGCAGGCATCTGGCATCTCCTGGCCATCGCCTATCTCCTTGCCATCTTCGCCGTCTGGCTGGTCAATCCTACGGATGCCCTGCCTTTCATGATGGCTGCGACGCTCAAATCGGGTGTTGCCGTTGTCGTGGGCGGATTGGTGATTGCCTTTATCGGCCGCTTCGCGAATGTGGGCCTGAGGCTTCCCGATGATGTTCGGGCGCGTCTGCCGGCGCTTGAAGCGCGACTGAAGGCCTTCGTGCCGCGGGTCATGCAGATCATTCGGACGGTGGTGACGATCGGTGTGATCATCGCCATTGCGCAGTCCTGGGGGCTCATCGACTTCCTCGGCTGGCTTTCCTCCGAGGCCGGTCAGCGGATCAGCGGTTCGGCTCTGGCGGCGCTGGTCATTCTGTTGCTCGGCTTCGTCGCCTATCTCGCCGTGTCTTCCTGGGTGGAGTACCGGCTCAACCCGCAATTTGGCAGCATTCCGACCAGCCGTGAAAAGACGCTGCTCTCCCTCTTCCAGAATGCCTTCACCATTGCGCTCGTCGTCCTGGTTTCGATGCTGGCGCTGGCGCAGATCGGCGTCAATATCGCGCCCTTGCTGGCCGGTGCCGGTGTCCTCGGTCTGGCGATCGGCTTTGGCGCGCAGAAGCTCGTTCAGGACATCATTACCGGCGTCTTCATCCAGCTGGAAAATGTGATGAACGAAGGCGATGTCGTCAGCCTTGGCAGCCTCACTGGTGTCGTGGAGAGGCTGACGATCCGCTCCGTTTCGATCCGTTCGCTCGACGGAACGCTGCATCTGATCCCGTTTTCTTCGGTCGACACCGTTTCCAACATGATGAAGGGCTTCAGCTATCATGTGGCGGAAATCGGGGTCGCCTATCGCGAGAACATCGACGAGGTGAAGGAGGCCATGCAGGAGGCCTTCGACCTTCTGATGCAGAGCGAATGGCGTGACATGATCATCGACAAGCTCGACATGCATGGCGTCACCGCTTTCGCCGACAGTGCGGTGATGGTGCGCGCTCGCATCAAGACCGTTCCGGGCGGTCACTGGGCCACAGGGCGCGCCTATAACGAGTTCATCAAGCAGGTCTTCGACAGGCGGGGGATCGAGATCCCATTCCCGCATGTCACTCTCTATATGGGCGAGGACAAGGCCGGGGGTGCGCCGCCCCTTCGGGTGAGGAACGACGCAGGCTCGAAGACGGATGCGTCTGAAAAGCCGACCTTGATCACGGGAACGGATTGATCGAGAGGCGAGAGCCGCTAACGGCGCAGCTCTCGTCTAGACCTGTTCTGCGACAAGGTGGCCGCCACCGATATCGACGAGCTTCACGCGTTCGGGCTGGGTGCCGATCTTCCAGACAGGGGTCGGGATCTCGTCGGACATTCTAAGCCCCGGTTGGCGCTCGCGGCGTGGGTCTGGAACTGGCACGGCGGACAGAAGCCGCTTCGTATAGGGATGCTGCGGATTGCCGAAGAGCTGCGCCCGCGTCCCCATTTCGACGATCTGGCCGAGATACATGACAGCCACGCGGTCGGAGATGTTCTCGACCACAGCCATGTCGTGGCTGATGAAGAGGTAGGTGACGCCGCTCTCCTTCTGTAGATCGCGGAGAAGGTCGAGAACCTTCGCCTGGATCGAGACGTCGAGAGCGGCGACGCTCTCATCGCACACGATCAGCTTGGGCTTGAGGGCGAGCGCCCGGGCGATGCAGATGCGCTGGCGCTGGCCGCCCGAGAACTGATGCGGGTAGCGATTGTAGACGCTCGGCGACATTTCCACGCGCTCCAGCAGCTCGCGCACGCGGGCCCTTTGTTCGTCTGGCGTGCCGATCCCATGGATCACCAGAGGCTCGCGGATCAGTTCGCCCACGGTCATCCGCCCATCGAGAGCCGCCATCGGATCCTGAAAGACGATCTGCAGATCGCGGCGGACTGCCTTGCGCCCGGCGCTGCCCAGATCATGCAGAGCCTGGCCGTTGATCTCGATGCGGCCGGTATGCGGGACAAGCCCCACCAGTGCCTTGGCCATGGTCGACTTGCCGCAACCGGATTCTCCGACCAATGACAGGGTCTCACCCCGGAATATCTCCATCGAGACATGTTCGACGGCGTGAACCCGTGCGGCGACGCGGCCGAGCAGGCCCTGGCGGATCGGAAACGTCACCGAGACGTCGTCATATCTGACCAGCACGTCGCGGCTTTGCGGCTCTTCCCGGGAAGCCCCTGTACCGATGCGTGGAACGGCTGCGAGGAGATCGCGGGTATACTGATCCTGGGGCGCATCGAAGAGATCGACCGTCGAGGCCGACTCAACCATTTTCCCCTTGCGCATCACAATGACCCGGTCGGCCATCTCCGCAACGACGCCCATGTCGTGGGTGATGAGAATGACGGCCGTCCCGAGTTCCCGCTGCAGGTCTCTCAGGAGCTCAAGTACCTCGCGCTGTACCGTCACGTCGAGCGCCGTCGTTGGTTCGTCCGCGATGAGAACGGCGGGGCGCAGGGCAATGGCCATGGCGATCATCACGCGCTGACGCATGCCGCCAGAGAGCTCGTGGGGATATTGCTCCAGCCGCTTCTCCGGCTGGGAAAGCCGGACAGCCTTCACCGCTTCGAGCGCGCGGGCCCTTGCTTGAGAGAGAGAAAGCGGTTCATGGGCGCGGATTGCTTCGATCAACTGGCGCCCGATGCTCATAACCGGGTTGAGTGCGGTCATCGGTTCCTGGAAGATCATGGCGATGCGTGCGCCACGCATCGCCTGCATCGTCTTTTCCGGAAGCGTCGTCAGCTCCGTTTCGCCGAAGCGGATGGAGCCCCCCGTTACCCGCACGGCAGGGGCCGGCAAGAGCCCCATGCAGGCGAGCGAGGTGATGGACTTGCCGGAGCCGCTTTCCCCCGCGATCGCCAGTGTTTCTCCGCGATGCAGATCGAAGCTCAGTCCGTCGACAAGCGGAACGAGCCCCTGATTGGAGCGGGCAGAGACCTGCAGGTCGCGAACCGACAGGACGATATCCGCCGTCTTGTCGATCACGGGTGAAAGCATGGCTGCGGTCATCCGAAGACGGCCCTCGGGAAATAGAAGCTGACAACGACATTGGGCATGTCGACGATCTCGGAGATCCGAAGATCGCCACAGGTCGAGACGAGCATATAGGCGTCCACCGGATCCATTTTCCGGGTGGTGGCGAGCAGATCGACCATTCCGGCGACAGCGTCCTTGGCCGCGGTCCACAGGTCAGGGCCAATCCCCGTTGTCACTTCGTAGCCCTTGGCGTCGAGGTGGCGGGTCACCGGACCCGGTGTCGTGAAGCGTGGGGTCTTCAGCGGCTGGTCCTTGATGAGGTCGAGCGTCAGCACGACGTCGAAGGGGCTTTCGATGGCCGTGCCACAAACTTCCCCGTCACCTTGTGCGGCATGGGTGTCGCCGACGGAAAAGAGTGCGCCATCGACCTCGACCGGCAGGTAGAGCGTCGTGCCAGCGGCGAGATCGCGGATATCGAGATTGCCGCCCACGCGGCGCGGCGGCACGACGGTGTGATGGCCCTTCTCGGCCAGCGCGTTGCCGATGGTCCCGGCAAACGGCTTGAGCGGCACGCGGCCATTCTTGCCGAAGAGGGCAGGCTCCATGCTCGTGGCGTCGAATTTCCAGACGTTGAGCGCGGGGTCGGTGAACTGATCAGCCAGCAGCCCGAAGCCCGGAATGTTTGCCGTCCAGCCGAAGCCTGCACCATCGCGCAGCTGCGGGGTGAAGCTCTCGATCGTCACCTTCAGCACGTCGCCGGGTTTGGCGCCATCGACATAGATCGGTCCGGATACGGGGTTGATCGTGGCGAAATCCAGCGCCACCACGTCCTCGACGGTGGACTGGGGGTCGAGCTGGCCCCCAGAACTGTCAAGGCACTGGAACAGGATCGTCTCACCCGGCGCAGCGGTCAGGGCAGGAGCAAACGCGTTGTCCCAGCCGAAATGGTGCTGATGGGCATGGATCGTGTGGTTGCAGTGCTTGCACATGGCTGCATCACTCCTTGATGAAGACGTAGTCGTAGTTGACCGGGATCGAGACCGGATCGACATAGAGGGCGTCATCGCCGCCCATACGGGCCGACTTCATCGTGTAACGCTGCTCGTTGAAGACCGGCGCCCAAGGGGCGTCTTCCATCACCGTCATGTAGATGTCGGACCATTTTGCCAGACGCTCGTCCGTCTTGGCCGGATCCACGGTGGAATCGGCCTCAGCGGCTGCCTTGTCGAGATCGGCGTTGCAATACTTCGCCCAGTTCCAGCCACCTTCGCCAGCGCCGCTGCAGCCGAGGATCGGACCGTAGAAGTTTGCCGGATCCGGGAAGTCTGCAATCCAGGCCATGCCGCCGGACCAGATCATCGGCGCGTTGCCGGCACCGCCGGCTTCGATCACGTTGGCCTGGGCCAGCGACTTGAGCGAGGCGTTGATGCCGATTGCCTTCAGATCTTGCTGGATCGCCTGGGCGATGCGCGGGTTCGGGTCCGTGTTCATGACGAACAGTTCGGTGTCGAAGCCGTCTGCATAGCCGGCGTCCGCCAGGAGCTTCTTGGCGCCTTCCTGATCGAACTTGTAGCCGGCATAGTCCTTGGTGTAGCCGGGCATGGACGGCGGCAGCGGCTGGGTTGCCGGGACGGCGCGACCGTTGATGACCTGAACGATGCGGTCCTTGTTGATCGCCATGTTGACAGCGCGGCGGACTTCGACCTTGTCGAACGGCGCCTTGGTGACGTTCATGGTGATGTAGCCGGTGTGCAGCTGGCCGCCTTCAACCACCAGGCTCTTCTGCGCTTCGTCCTGCATGACTTCCACGAACTTCGCCGGCGGGATGCCGTCGCCGGGCACGTCGACTTCACCGTTCTGGGCGCGGAGCAGGGCAACCACCGGCTCCTGACCGACTTCAACCGTGAAGCTGTCGAGGTAAGGCACGCCGGAGATCCAGTAGTCCGGGTTCTTTTCGAAGACGAGACGCTGGCCGAGCGTCCATTCCGTCAGCTTGAAGGCGCCAGTGCCGACCGGCTTCTTGCCGAAGTCTGCTCCCGCTTCCTCAACGGCTTCCTTCGGCACGATGAAGGAGAAGTTGAGCGCCATGATGTGCAGGAACGTCGCGTCCGGGCGCGAGAGCTTGAATACTACCGTGCCTGCATCCGGGGCAGTCACGCCGGTAACGCTTTCGGCCTTGCCTTCTGCGGCTGCGTCATAGCCTTCGATCATCGAGAAGAAGCCCTGGCCGGGCGACTGCGTGGCCGGGTTCACCACACGGTTGATCGAGTAGACGACGTCATCGGCAACCAGTTCGCGGCCGTTGTGGAACTTGACGCCGGGGCGCAGCTTGAAGGTGTAGGTCAGCCCGTCCTCGGAGATTTCATAGCTTTCGGCCAGGCCCGGGCGCAGGGTCGTGGTGCCGGGCTCGTAGTCCATCAGGCCGTCGAAGACCGACTTGATCATCGACCAGTTCTGCCAGTCATAGCCGATCGCCGGATCGAGGGTCGCGACATCGTCCTTGTAGGTCACCACCATGTTGCCGCCGTGCTTCGGCTCCTGAGCCTCTACCGGCGCGAAGGCCGGCAGAGCCATGAGGGTTGCGAGGGCAGTCGAAAGAATGAGCTTCTTCATAGGCCTTACTCCTTTGGGTTGAGGTTTCAGCGTAGTTTGATGCGAGGATCGATGAGGGGCGAAATCAGGTCGGCAATCAGGTTGCCGAGGACGATGCCGCAGGCCGAGACCAGCGTGACGCCCATGATGATCGGGATGTCGACGCGCTGGATGGCCTGCCAGGCCAACTGGCCGATGCCCGGCCAGCCGAACACGCTCTCGACCACGACGATGCCGGACATGAAGATGCCGATGTCGATGCCGACCATGGCGATGATCGGCAGGATCGCATTGGGCAGAGCGTGATTGAGAATGACCTTGCTGCGCCCTAGGCCCTTTGCCCGGGCCGTGCGGATGAAATCTGCCCGCAGGACATCGATCATCGATGAGCGCATGATGCGGGAGTACCAGCCGGAGCCGAGAATGCCCAGCGTGATCGCGGGAAGCACCAGATGGGCGAAGGTGCCGTAGCCGCCGATCGGAAACCAACCTAGCTTTACGGCAAAGACGAAGAGCAGCAGCAGGGCGACCACGAATTGCGGGGCAGAGACGGTCAGGAAGCTCGTCAGCATCAGGCCGTTGTCGATCGCCTTGCCGCGATTGAGCGCCGCAATGATGCCGAGCGGCAAGCCTATCAGCAGTTCGCAGGCGATCGCTGCGACCAGCAGAAGCAGGGTCGCCGGCAGACGGGAGAAGAGGAGTTCGGCGACCTCGGTCTTCTGCAGGTAGGACCGCCCGAAGTCGCCCTGGACCAGGTTCCAGAGGTAATTGCCATACTGGACGATGAACGGCTGATCGAGGCCGAGCTGCTGACGGATGCTTTCGACCGTCGCGGCCGTTGCCGAACGGCCGGCGATCTGTCGGACCGGGTCGGCCGGCAGAACGTAGAGCAGCACGAAGGTGATGAAGGACACGCCAAGCAGGATCAGTGCCGATTGGACCAGTCGTCTCAAAATGTAAGCGGCCATCAGTCACGCCCCTGTTGTGTCGGGTCGAGAATGTCGCGCAAGGCGTCGCCGACGAGGTTGAAGGCGAGAGCCAGCAAGAGGATGGCTGCACCGGGAATGAAGACGAGCCACGGCGCCGACTGGAAGTAGGTCTGGTTTTCGAAAATGATGTTTCCCCAAGACGGCATTGGCGGTTGTACGCCGATGCCGAGGAAGGACAGGGTCGCCTCCAGCAGCACGGTCGTCGAGATGCCAAGGGTCCCCCAAACGATCAGGGTCGGGACGAGATGCGGCAGGATGTGCCTGAACAGGATGCGGCCGTGGCCCGCGCCCAGCGTCTTTTCTGCAGCGATATAGTCCCGCTCGGCCAGGGAGGAGGTCTCCGTGAAGATCACCCGCGCCGTCTGCACCCAGTTGACGAAGGCAATGACCATCGCAACGATCCAGAGGGACGGAGAAAAGATGGCGGCAAGGCAGATGGCCAGCAGAAGAGCGGGAAACGCCATCATCAGGTCGGTGAAGCGCATGAGGACGGCACCAATGATCCCGCGGAAGTAACCCGCGGTGACGCCGACCAGCGTGCCAATCAGCAGGGCCGCGCCGTTTGCCGCCAGGCCGATGATGAGCGACGTCTGTGCGCCGTAGAGGACGCGCGAGAAGAGGTCGCGGCCGAGAAGGTCGGTGCCGAACCAGAAGGTTGCGTTGGGCGGCATCGGCGCGCCTTCGATGGTCAGACCGTCGAAGAACTGCTCGTAAGGATCGAAGGGTGCCAGCCATCGGGCAAAGAGTGCGCCGCCGACACAGATCAGGATGATGATCAGTCCCACGACCGCCAGCTTGCGCCGGGCGATCTGCTGGAGGACGGAAGGTCCGCTTTCCGACAGGATCATCGGATTAGGCGGGGTCGATGTTTCTGACATCGTCAGTGCCCTTCTCGTTCGAGTAGTTTGCCACGAGCCGTTCGGCGGCCACTTCGATCGTCACACGCCAGGCCATCGCGGTCTGGCGCAGGAACTCGTAGGCCTCTGCCTCCGTCTTGCCCTTCATGATGAAGATCATCACCGCACGAACGATGGTCTGGCGTGCGGAGAGGCGGGTCTGCAGATCGGCAATGAGCGCTTCGGATGCCTTGGCGCGGTCGAAATTGCTGCGGGCGACGAGGAGGGCGGCATAGACGCCCTTGTCGCTCATCGGTTTCAGAAGCTGAGCATGCGCGCCCATCTGCATGGCCCATCGCAGGCGCCCGGGTGCTTCCGAGCCGATCAAGGCGATCATGGGCATGGGGGATTGACCCGCCGCCCAGGGGAACTGCTCGTCGTGCCCCATGTCTGCATCGTAGAAGATGAAGTCGGCCTCGATTGTTTCGGCCGGCAGCTCCGGCCAGGCTTCGTGCACGTCCAGCCCGATGACGCCGAGCTGGCGGACGAGGCCTTGCACGGAGGGGTGGGGCCTGTGCAGGACCCAGGCCGTTGCTCCGCCGAGATTTTCCGTCCTGATCCGTGTCATGAGACCACCTGCAGGCGGGATCCCGGTCGCGCCGGCTGCGACCGTTGCGTGAGATAGGGATCGGCGCGCATTTCCGGCAGTGTCTTGATCTGGTGGAAACGACGGTCTTTCAGTTGAGCGATGATCGTCGGCTGGCTTGCATGGAGGTGTACCGGGTCGAGCCGCGTCTTGCGACGACCACGGACGGCGGAGTGCAGCAGTTCGGCCAGAGAAAGCTCTTCGGCACCCGGCCGGCCATTCAGCAACCAGGCGAGCTCATGCACGGACTGGCGGGCCATTTCTTGAAACGAACCGCCGAGGCCGCCGTCCGGCTCAAACCAGGGCCCTGCAGAGATCAGTCCTTCGGCCGCGTCGCCGGCCGCATCGATTTCGCATTCGGTGAAGTTGCAAGAGAGGACGGTCATGCCATCTGTGGCTCCCTGCTCCTGCTTCAGCTGCGCCAAACGCTCAAGAAACGCATAGGCGCTGTCACCCACCAGCGAGTTCAGGATGAAGCTCGGCCTCAATGTCCTGATATCGTTGATGATGTGGTCGAGCTCGGTGTCGCCCAGCGGCAGATAGCGATCTGCAAGAACCTGTCCGCCCGCGGCGGTGATCTTCTCGCGGGCAATCTGCGCCATCTCCCAGCCCCAGATGTAGTTGGAGCCGATGAGGTAGGCGCGCGAGCCGAGTGCCGGGAGCGCCCAGTCGAGCAGGGGCAGGAGATGCTGGTTGGGGCAGGAGTGCATGTAGGCGACGCGTTCGGACGCCTCGAACCCCTCATAGGGCACCGGATACCACAAAACCCCGTCGAAGCGCTCGAGTTCGGGGATGACTTCCTTGCGGCTTGCCGAGGTGATGCAGCCGAAGATGTGCCGCGCCTGGGAGCCTCGCAGAATTTCCCGGCAGAGCGGCGCATAGCGGTCAAGCCGACCATCGGGATCCCGCTCGACGAGATGGAACGACAGGTCGAGATCCGGGTCGGCATTGACCTCTGCCACACCTGTCAGCACGCCATTGCGGCTTGCGCCTGAAAGTGCCGCATACATGCCACCCCGGGAGAGCAGGAGGCCAATGTTGATAATCCGCTTCATGGAAGCTCCAATGCAAAAGCCCCGCACGATGCGCGCCGGAAGACGCGATCAGAACGGGGCCCAAATGCCAGATATTTCGCACAGCCTAGCCATGAAGCCTGCGCTTGTGAAGTTTAATTGCGTGATGAACCCATAAATTTATGACATCAGTTCTCCGCGCCCGGTTGTTGCGCAAGATTTGTGCAGGCGTTGCTTAAGCGGAATGCAACGTGACTTCGGCGGAAGCATCTCCAGGGTTGCTCTCCGTAGCGAGGCCGGCCCCATCCTCGCATTCCAACATTCTTGCAGGAGATCTGCCGCCTGAAGCTGTCAGCGCGCGGTCCCCGCTGTCGCCTGAGATTCCCATCACGCAAATCAAATGATGATAAATCATTGCGTGTATGTAATCTATCATTATAAATAGCCCTCTGAGATATGCCAAATCGAAAGGACTTCCCCATGAAGAGGCTGTTCCGGAATGCCCTCGCGGCTGTCGGGCTCGTTTCACTCCTTGCAGGCGCAGGACAGGTCGCGGCGCAAACGCCGCCCAATGTGCTTGTCGTCGGCCAGATCGCCGAACCCAAGTCGCTCGATCCCCATACGGTCACGGCGACCAACGACTTCCGGATCCTCGTCAACATCTATGACGGTCTGGTGCGGTTCAAGGATGGCACGCTTGAGGTTGAACCGGCTCTGGCGGAAAGCTGGGACATCTCCGAAGACGGGAAGACCTACACATTCAAGCTGCGCGAGGGCGTGAAATTCCACGACGGCTCGGACTTCAACGCCGAGGCCGTGAAGTTCAATTTTGACCGCATGCTGAAGGAAGATCATCCCTTCTATGACACGGGTCCTTTCCCGCTGTCGTTCAACTTCGCGTCGGTCGACTCCGTCAACGTGATCGATCCGCTCACGGTCGAATTCAAGCTGAAGGAGGCGTTTGCCCCGTTTCTCTCGAACCTTGCCTATCCGACGGGTCTGATCGTTTCCCCGGCCTCGGTCGAGCAGCATGGCAAGGACTATGGGCGCAATCCCTCGGGCACCGGCCCGTTTAAGTACGTCGAGTGGCAGTCGAACCAGCGGGTCGTGATCGAGGCGAACCCGGACTATTGGGGCGGGGCCGCCGGTCTTGAGGCCGTCGTGTTTCGCCCGATCACCGATGCCAATACGCGCGTGGCGGAAATGATGGCCGGCGGGATCGACGTGATGGTCGAGGTGCCGCCGGACAATCTCGCGACCTTCAAGCAGGATGCGGCATTTACGGTGGCCGAACAGGCGGGCCCACATGTCTGGTTCGGTATTCTCAACACCAAGAGTGGCCCCTTCGCCGACAAGCGTGTTCGCCAGGCCGCGAACTACGCGGTCAACAAGCAGACCCTCGTCGACAATGTCCTGCAGGGCACCGCGACGGTTGCGGCCGGTCCCATTCCGCCGGCCTTCAACTGGGTCGAAAGCTCCGTCTCTCCCTATGCCCATGATCCTGAAAAGGCCAAGGCGCTGCTGGCCGAAGCAGGTGTCGAGAAGCCGCAGGTTACCTTCTACGTGACCGAGGGTGGCTCGGGCATGCTCGACCCGGTGACCATGGGTGCGGCGATCCAGGCTGATCTCCAGGCTGTCGGCTTCGATGTGAAGATCGAGACCTACGAGTGGAATACCTTCCTTGGTCGCGTCAATCAGGGTCTCGACGGGCAGGCCGACATGGCCGAGATGGCCTGGATGACCAATGATCCCGACACCGTGCCGTATCTGACGCTGCGCAGCGACGCGATGCCGGATCAGGGCGGTTTCAACTCAGGCTACTATTCGAACCCCGAGGTCGATGCTCTGCTGGAGAAAGCCCGCACCTCCACGGACCAGGCTGAACGCGGCAAGCTTTACGCCCAGGTTCAGGAGATCGTTCACGACGATGCTCCCTGGCTCTTCGTTGCCAACTGGAAGCAGAATGCGGTGACGACCGCGGCGGTCCAGGGCTTCAAGCTGCAGCCGTCCTTCCTCCTCAATCTGCATGGCGTGACCAAGCAGTAATCCTCCTAGTGCCGGTGCAGATGACCCAGGGTCGTCTGCGCCGGTCAAATACCTTTCGGAGGTGAATGTGGCGGGGTATATCCTCAAACGCCTGGCAGCACTCGTGCCCGTGCTCTTCGGGCTCTCCATCATCGTGTTTCTGGTGATGGCGCTGATCCCCGGCGATACGGCGACAGCCATTCTTGGCGCCTATGCGACGCCGGACAATGTCGAGCGCATCAACCGGGAGCTCGGGCTCGACAAGCCGCTGGTCCAGCAATACCTGATCTGGATGAGCAATGTCCTGCAGGGTGACTTCGGCAGGTCCTATGCCTTGAACCGTCCCGTGCTGGACGAAGTGCTCGAGCGCTTCGGGGCGACATTGGTTCTCGCCGGTGTCGCACTCGTCCTCTGCACGGTCATCGGACTGATTGCCGGTGTCGTCTCCGCTGTCAGGCAGTTCGGCTGGGCGGATCGAGCAATCACCTTTTTCGTGCTGGCTGGCATCTCGATGCCCTCCTTCTGGCTCGGGCTCCTGCTGATCTACCTCTTTGCCGTTCACTGGCGCATGCTGCCTGCCTCCGGCATGTATGCCGTCTATGGCGGTGGCGACCTTCAGGATCTTCTGCTGCATCTCATCCTGCCGGCCGTGACGCTTGCCGTCGTTGCGGCCGGGGTCATCGCGCGACTGACACGGGCCGCCATGCTGGAGGTTCTTCGGCAGGATTATGTGCGCACGGCCCGCGCCAAGGGCCTCGCCGAACGGCGGGTGATCTATGGTCATGCCTTCCGGGCTGCCCTGGTCAGCATCATCCCGGTCATCGGAATCCAGTCCGGCTTCGTGCTCGGGGGCGCCGTCTACATCGAGACGGTGTTCCAGTGGCCCGGCATCGGCGCCATGCTGGTCAAGGCAATCGCCAGCCGTGACATTCTGCTCGTGCAAGGCGGCGTCCTCGTGGTGGCGACAAGCTACGTGCTCTTCAACCTCGTGGCCGATGTGCTGCAATCCATGCTCGACCCAAGGATACGCACGTGACTCCAGTTTTAGAGACATCCGCGCCTTCCGCCGGTTCCGGTCGGATCACCTCCTGGCGCCTTCTTCTCAACAATCGTTTAGCGGCAGCAGGTCTCTTGCTGATCGGTCTGATCGCCGTTCTGATCCTGCTCGTCCCGGTCTTGCCCTTGCCGGACCCTGATGCCACTGCGCCGGCGGACAGACTGAAGCCGGTCTTCAGCGCCGGCCACCTGCTGGGCACGGACCAGCTTGGACGCGACATCTTGAGCCGGCTCCTCTGGGGGACGCGCCTCTCAGTCACGGTCGGCTTTACGGCGACGCTCATCGCGGCCCTTCTTGGCTCCGCCATCGGCATCGTCGCCGGTTATGTCGGCGGGCGCACCGACAATGCCATCATGCGCGGCATCGATATGTTGATGGCCTTTCCATACATCCTGCTTGCGCTGGCGATCGTCGCCGCTTTGGGTCCGGGCCTGATGAACGCGCTTTATGCGATCGCTATCGTCAACATCCCGTTCTTCGCGCGCAATGTGCGCGGCGTGACGCTTGGCTACGCCCATCGGGAATTCGTCGATGCGGCGCGTCTCTCCGGCAAGGGGCACCTTTCTGTGATGTTCACCGAGGTGCTGCCGAATGTTGCGCCCGTCATCGTCATCACCATGTCGACGACGGCGGGTTGGATGATCCTGGAGACGGCGGGCTTGAGCTTTCTCGGCCTCGGCGCGCAGCCGCCGCAGGCCGATCTCGGGTCGATGCTGGGCGAGGGACGGGCACAGCTCTTCACCGCACCGCATGTCTCGATCGTGCCCGGCGTCATGATCTTCCTCATCGTCATCAGCCTGAACGTTTTGGGCGACGGCATTCGCGACATCCTCGACCCGCGGCTCCGGTCCGGCGCGCTCGCGCGTCCCGGACCCGTGACGGAAGTCGCAGCCGATCGCTCGATCCCGGCTCGCTCGCAGAGCGGTGCGGTCCTCTGCATCGAAGGACTGGAAACAGGCTTCCGCAACGGTTCTGAGATCTCTCCCGCCGTGAACGGGGTCTCTCTCCATGTGAAGCGAGGCGAGTGTCTCGGCCTGATCGGCGAGAGCGGATCTGGCAAGAGTGTCACGGCTCTGTCCGTCATGGGGCTGGTTGCCTCGCCACCCGGCCTCATTCGCAACGGGGCGATTTATGTCGGTGACGAAGACGTTCTTGCGATCCCGCAAACACGCTTGATCTCCCTGCGCGGCAGCCGCGTTGCCTATGTCTTCCAGGATCCGCTGACTACACTACATCCGATGTATCCCGTGGGGCGGCAGGTCGAAGAGGCGATTGCTGCGCACCAGTCGCTCGGGGCGTCCGAACGCCGCGAGAAGGCGATCGCGCTCCTGGAGAAGGTGGGAATACCGGAGCCGAGGGAACGGGCGAAGCATTATCCGCACCAGCTGTCCGGCGGTCAGCGACAGCGCATCGGGATCGCCATGGCACTCGCCAACGATCCTGATGTCATCATCGCAGATGAACCGACCACCGCGCTCGACGTCACCGTCCAGGCCCGCATTCTCGAGCTCCTGCGGGATCTGCAACGCGAACGTGGCATGGCCCTTCTCTTCATCACCCATGACTTTGGTGTGGTCTCGGAGATCTGCGACCGCGTGGCGGTCATGAAGGATGGTCAAATCGTCGAGACGGGGGTGACACGCGCGGTGCTCGCCAACCCTCAGCACGATTACACCAAGCGCCTGATCGCTTGCGTACCTGAGCTTGGCACAGGCGTGGCGTTCCTCGACCGGGTCGCCAAGATCTTTCCTCGACAGAAAACGGAGGTGTCATGACAGGTCATGCACTTCAGGTCCGCGAACTGACCAAATCTTTCGGTGGCGGGCGAAGCCTGTTCGGCAAAGAGCGCCATGAGATCAGGGCGGTCAAATCCGTTTCGCTTGACCTCGCACGCGGGGAAACGCTTGCGGTCGTCGGTGAGAGTGGATCGGGCAAGAGCACGCTTGCGCGCATGCTCGTCGGGCTTGAGACGCCGACGTCGGGCAGCATGCTGATCGGCGGCAAGGATGCAGACGCGCTGCGTCGGGAGGGGCCGCGCGCTTTCGGCAAGACGATCCAGTATGTCTTCCAGGATCCGGTCGCCTCCCTCAATCCACGCAAGACGATCGGCAACATCCTGGAGACGCCGCTCAAGCTTCTTTGTGGCTATGAAGCCTCCAGGCGACGCGCGCGAATGCGGGAGCTTCTCGATGCCGTGCAGATGCCGGAAAACACGCTGTCACGATATCCGCACGAGTTTTCCGGCGGTCAGGCACAGCGGATCGCCATTGCGCGGGCATTGGCGGCAGAGGCGGAAATCCTCGTATTCGACGAGCCGGTCAGCGCGCTCGATGTCGGCGTTCAGGCGCAGGTCTTGCTGCTTCTGAGCGATCTGAAGCAGCGCTTCGACTTGTCCTATCTCTTCATCAGTCACGACCTCGCCGTGGTCGAGGCAATCTCCGATCGGGTTGCCGTCATGCATTTCGGTGAAATCGTCGAGACGGCACCTGCGGCGAGGCTTTTTGCCGATCCTGAACATGATTATACACGGCAGCTTGTAGCGAGTGCTCCTCGCATCCGGAGAGACTGACCGACAATGACCGACATGAGCGAAAAGGCGGATAAACGGGCCGAGGACGGCAAGCGCCTTTTCACGCCGGCCGGCAAGCCCAAGCGACGCCCCGAAGCCATCGCCGATCTGATGAAGGATTTCATCCGATCACAGAAGCTCTCGCCCGGTGATCGCCTGCCGCAGGAGCGGGAGTTGATCGAGCGTTTCAAGGCCGCCAAGGGGACCGTGCGGGAAGCCATGAAGGCGCTGGAAACGCAGGGCCTCATTTTCACGCGCAGCGGTCCGGGCGGCGGAGCTTTCGTTGCAGCGCCGTCCGCGCAGCATGCAATGGAACTCCTCTCCACCCATTTCTTCTTCAGCCCACCGACCCTTTCCGATATCTACGCCATTCGCAAGGCACTGGAGCCTGAGGTGGCTGCACTCCTTGCCGGACACGTTTCGGCAGAACAGCTCGCGCTGCTCGAAAGGACTATCCGGATCTACGACCATCCTCCGGTGGATCGAGAAGAGCAGTATCGCCAGCGTGTCGCGGAGCTCGACTTCCATTCGCTGCTCGCGCAGTTCAGCCCCAACCCTCTGCTCGGGTTTCTCTGCGGTCTGATGCACAATCTCCTGCGCGAACTGCCTCTTGCGCGGCAGATCTATGCAGACCCTTCGCCCGGCTCGCGGGAGGAGGGCTTGTCCTATCAGTACCGGCTGATGGCTGCTCTGAAGGACGGGCGGGCGGAGGATGCGCGCGCGATTGCTGCCGATCACATGGCCTTTGCCGAGGCCTACATGCTCCAGTGTGCGGAGCGACTGCTGTCAGAGACTTCAATTGAATCGTAAGTCCTAGCTTACCAATTTTCTCAACGCAGACGACATCGTCCTCGTGCCGATTCTGCTTTTCTGCATCTCGTGGTTGCTCCCTCATGACATCGATGTCATAGTCATCTCTCGCAGCCTGAAACCGGTTGCGGTGCGTGGAGGTCGTGCCGCAGCCCTGATTTGGGAGGATCGAGGCCGGCGATGACGACAATCTACGATGTCGCGGACGCGGCCGGCGTATCGCCGAAAACGGTGTCGCGAGTTTTGAACGGCGAGGGGCCCGTCAACGGAAAGACGCGGGCGCTGGTGACCGAGGCAATCGATCGGCTGAATTATGTGCCCTCGCAGGCTGCCCGCATGATGCGGCTGCAGAAGTCCGGTGTCATCGGTGTCGTAACCAGCGCGATCAGCGGCGAGGTGACCGGCACTGCAGGTGGTCTGCCGGAGATCTACATCCTGCAGGGGGTGCAGCGGGTCCTGTCCAAAGCCGGCAAGATCGCCATGATTGCCGACAGCGGTGCTGACGATCAGCGCCTGCCGGCCTTGATCCGGAGCTTCGCCGAGCGCCGGGTCGAAGGTCTGGTGATCATGTCCAGCCACCACCGACAGCTGTCTTTGCCAGATGCATCGTCCGGCATTCCCCTGGTCCTCGCTAATTGTTTTGACGGCAGTGGCATATCCGCCATCGTGCCTGACGATCATGTGGGACAGCGCGATTGCGTGAGCGGGTTGATCGGACGGGGTCATCGCCGCATTGCCTTTCTCACGTTTCCGGAAGGATCCCTGGCGGCGCAGCTGCGAACCGATGGGTATCGGGCCGCACTTGATGCAGGCGGGCTCCCCTTCGAACCGAAACTTATCCGCGCGGTGCCTGTTGATGCTGACGATCAGGGGCTCGCATCGACACTGGATGATCTTCTCGCCGGCGACCTGCCGCCCACGGCACTCTGCTGCGGCAATGATCATCTGGCGATGCGCGTCTTCGGTCTTCTGCAGCGCCGCGGCATCCGCGTGCCGGAAGACCTTTCGATCGTCGGTTTCGACGATCATCGCCTCATCACCGAACATCTCCATCCACGGCTTGCGAGCGTGGAACTGCCCTATGCCGCGATCGGGAGGCGGGCCGCCGAACGGCTGCTCGAGCGGATCGCGGATGCGGGGATCGCAGGGTCCGGAACCGCTGTCGAGCGGTTGATCGGACCCGTCCATTGGCGGGAGACCGTCAGAACCTTGAAGTGAATGCCGCCCGAGGAGGGCGGACAACAGGGAGGTTACGCTATGACACATAAATCCATGCTTGCCGGCTTGAGCCTGGCTCTCACACTGACTGCAAGCTCGGCCCTGGCGGCCACCGATCTCAGTCTCTGGTACCACGGTGCGGGCAACCAGACGGAACGCGAGATCCTCGTCGGCATCATCGAAGATTTCAACGGCTCGCAGGACGAGTGGAACGTCGTGCTCGAGAAGTTTCCGCAGGCTGCGTACAACGATTCCGTCACCGCTGCCGCTCTCGCCGGCAACCTGCCTGACATCCTCGACATGGACGGTCCCGTGATGCCGAACTGGGCCTGGTCCGGCTATCTGCAGCCGCTGAAGCTGCCGGAGGAGAAGATTGCCAATTTCCTCCCCGGCGCGATCGGCAAATGGCAGGGGGAGCTCTATTCCGTCGGCTTGTGGGATGCTGCTGTTGCCGTCTTTGCCCGCAAGTCGGTGCTCGAAGAAAACAACATCCGCATCCCGACGCTCGAAAACCCGTGGACGGGCGAGGAGTTCACCGAGGCGCTGAAGACGCTGAAGGTGACCGGCAAATACGACTATCCGCTGGACCTTGGGATGTCCGACAAGACTGAATGGTATACCTATGCCTTCAGTCCGTTTCTGCAGAGCTTCGGCGGAGATCTCATCGACCGCGACACCTACCTCACCGCCGAGGGTGTGTTGAACGGGGAAGAAGCGATCGCGTTCGGCGAATGGTGGCAGTCCCTCTTCGAGGACGAGCTGGTGCCCGGCACGTCGCAATCCCCGTCTGATCACGAGACCGGGTTCCTCGATGGCAAATATGCCATGCAGTGGATGGGCAATTGGGTGGCCGTGAAGGCGCTGGAGAAATACGGCGACGATCTGCTTTTCCTGCCGGCACCCGATTTCGGCAACGGCCCGAAGATCGGCGCCGGTTCCTGGCAATTCGGCATCTCGGCGAAAAGCGAGCATCCGGAAGGGGCCGCAGCCTTCATCGAATTCGCCATCCAGGACAAGTATCTCGCGGAGTTCTCCGATGCCATCGGTCTCGTTCCGGCCACCTCGACCGCTGCCGAGATGACCGAGAATTACAAGAAGGGCGGCCCTCTCGCGGTCTTCTTCGATCTCTCGGCCAAGCAGGGCACCCTGCGGCCTGAAACGCCGGCCTATGCCGTGATCTCTCCGACCTTCCAGAAGGCCGTGACCGACATTGCCGACGGTGCAGATGTTGCCGACACGCTCGACGCGGCGACGGACACCGTCAACGACAATATCGAGAAGAACAACGGCTACGGCTTCGAACAGAACTGAGGCGGTTTGCGGCCCGGCAGCACCGGGCCGCATGGCGACCGTGAACAGGAAAGGTTGATCGATGGCTGGCGGAAACGGCACTCCAGGGCTGCACCGGCATCACCTTGCGGGCTGGCTCAGGGCGGCGCCGGCCATCGTGCTGATCCTCGCTTTCCTGGTGACGCCGTTCTTCCTTGGCCTTGGCCTCTCCTTCACCAATCAACGGCTCGTCTCGCCCAATCCGCCTTCCAATATCGGGACGAAGAATTTCACCGATCTGCTCGGCATGGGCATTCTGGTGCTTGAACCGGAGCGCGATGCGCAGGGAGAAATCGTCCGCAACGCAGCAGGGGAACCGGATTATCCGCGGATCCGAAGCTTCACACGCAACAACCCCGATTATCCGCAATACGACGGCATGCGGGAATATACCGCGTTTTCATGGGGAGATGATCGCGTCGTCATCCTCGCCAGCGACGTCGTGTTCCTGAAGGCGATCGTCAATACGATCTGCTTCGTCGCCGTCGTCGCGCCCTTGCAGGGTGGTCTGGCCCTTGGCCTGGCACTCCTGGTCAACCAGCGCCTCCCGGGGATCAACATCTTCCGGGCCATCTATTTCATGCCCGTCGTGCTGTCGATCGTCGTCGTCGCGCTCTTGTGGCGCTTCATCTATGCCGGTGACAACGGGCTTTTGAATGCGCTGCTCGGGTTCTTGAGTTTCGGGCTCTTCCAGCCGATCGACTGGCTGGGGCGCACGGATACGGCGCTCTGGTCGATCCTCGTCATGTCCGTCTGGCAGGGCGTTGGCTTCCATATGGTGATCTGGCTTTCGGGCCTGCAGACCATTCCGGAATCTCTCTATGAGGCCGCTGATCTGGAAGGGGCGACGAGCTTCCAGAAGTTTCGCTACATCACCTGGCCGATGCTGCGCAACACGGCAATCCTGGTGTTGATCGTCATCACAATGAACGGATTTGCGCTCTTCGCGCAGATCGACGTCATGACCAGCGGCGGGCCGCTCGATTCCACGCAGTCGATCGTCTATCAGGCCGTGCAACACGGCTATATCCGGCAGGATATCGGCAGCGGCTCGGCGATATCCGTCATCCTGTTCGTGATCGTCTTCACGATCTCCATGACCCAACGCTATCTCACACGGGAGCGCCGCTGATGGCCCAGGCTGGTATGAAACGAAGTGCTCTGGGCCCCGTCCTGCGTTATGCACTGCTGATCGTGATCGCGTTGATCTTCATCTTCCCGCTGGTTTTCATGGTCGTCTCTTCCCTGAAGCCGGATGCGCAGCTGTTGCGGGACGCGTCATCCATCCGCGCCTTCCTGCCTGTCGGTGACATCTCTCTCGACAACTACTTCGCAGCCTTTGAGCGCGCGCCGATTGCGCTGTTCGTCTTCAATTCGGTGCTGGTCACGGGGCTGACCGTCGCAAGCGCGCTCATCGTGGGATCGCTTGCAGCCTTCGCCTTCACCTTCCTGAACTGGCACGGCCGCGACGTGATCTTCACCATCATCCTCGCCACGCTGATCCTGCCCTTCGAGACCATCGCAATCCCGTTGCTGCTGGAGGTCAACAGCCTGCCCTGGATGACCATGGAGGGGCCTGTCACGGGCTGGCTGAACTCCTACCACGTCCAGATCATTCCCTGGATCGGCGACGGGCTGACGATCTTCCTGTTTGTCCAGTATTTCAAGGATCTGCCGAAGGAGCTGATCGATGCTGCCCGCATCGACGGCGCAAGCTGGCTACAGATCTACTGGAAGGTCATCATGCCGCTTTCCGGCCCTGTCATCGCGACGGCCGCCATCCTGAAGTTTCTCATCATGTACAGTCAGCAATATCTCTGGCCGTTGCTGGTCACGCAATCGGAGGAGTATCGCCCGGTCATGGTGGGCCTTCAGTATTTCTTCCAGCTCAACGTCGCCTGGGGCGAAGTGATGGCCTATCTGTCGATCATCACGGTTCCGGTGCTCGTCTTCTACCTCTTCCTGCAGCGCGCCTTCATCTCCAGCATCGCTGCGACAGGGTTGAAGGGGTAGAGGGCGGCAACGAACAGCTCGGTTATGCCTCCTCCTCGCGCGGGATCCTGAACCAGGCCACGTAAAGGGCTGGCAGGAAGAGCAGGGTGAGAACGGTGCCGACCACGATGCCGCCCATCATGGCGTAGGCCATCGGGCCCCAGAAAACCTCGCGAGAGATCGGGATGAGGGCCAGTGTGGCTGCGGCAGCAGTCAGCATGATCGGGCGCATGCGATGCTCGGTTGCTTCGACGACTGCGCGCCAGGGCGAAATTCCTTCGCTTCTCAGCTGTTCGATCTGGACGACCAGAATGACCGAGTTTCGGATCAGGATGCCGACCAGCGCGAGGATGCCCAGGATGGCGACGAAGCCCATCGGCGCGTTGCTGAGCGACAGCGCGGCCACGACGCCGATCAAGGCGAGCGGAGCGACCGCGAAGACGAGGAACAGTCGGCTGAAGCTCTGAAGCTGGATCATCAGGATGGTGGCCATGGCAAAGAGCATCAGTGGTGCCACTGCAACGATCGGGCCTTGAGATTCGGCACTCGACTCGACCGAACCACCGATTTCCACCGTGTAGCCGACCGGCATTGTCTTGGTGAAGGCCTCCACCTCGGGCTTCAGGTCTTCGACGATGGTTGCCGGCTGGGTGGATCCGATCACCGCCGCCTTGACGGTGATGGTCGGGATCCGATCGCGGCGGGCAATCATCGGCTGTTCGAGTTCATAACGAAACTTGGCAACCGCCGACAGCGGCACGGAATTTCCGCTGGCACTGGGGAGCTGCAGGTTCTTCAAGGTTTCGATGGCGCCTCGTTCGGAATCCTGCGCGCGACCAATGACGTCGACGAGGTATATGTCGTCCCTCACCTTGGTTGCTGTTGAACCCTCTACGATGCCGTTCAGGCCGGTTGCGATATCGCTGGAGGAAATGCCAAGCTGCCGTGCCTTGTCCTGGAGGACGTCAACCTTGACGACGCGCGATGGTTCGTTCCAGTCGAAGGTCATGTTGCTCAGCAGGGGATGGCTGCCGATGACGCCGCCGAACTCGCGTGCGAGCTTGCGGACCGTCTGGATGTCGGGTCCCGAGACGCGGTACTGCACGGGCTTGCCAACCGGCGGGCCGATATCGAGCAGTTTCACAAAGGCGTCGGTGCCGGGAAATGTCTTCGACAGGTAGTCCTGCAGATCGGCGCGCAGCCGGTTTCTTGCTTCGAGATCCTTGGTTACGATGACGACCTGACCCATCCAGGCGGCAGGGGTAGAGACGTCATAGGAGAGGATGAAGCGCGGTGCTCCCTCGCCGACATAGGTCGACCAGTGATCGATATCGGGATTGCCGACCAGCTTGTCCTGCTCGAATTGCGCGATCTGCCGGTTGGTTTCGGCAATGGTGCTGTTTTGCGGAAGTTCCCAGTCGACGATCAGTTCGACGCGGTCCGATGCCGGGAAGAATTGCTGCTGAACAAGACCCAATCCACCGACAGACATGGCGAAGACCGCGACCGTGGCGACGATCGTGACCCAGCGCCAGCGCATGGCAAGACCGAGCAGCGAGGCGAAGATCGTCGCGAAACGGCCTTTTGTCTCGTGGTGGGACTTCATGGTTTTCGGCAGGATCGTCACGCCGAGCAGCGGCGTGAACAGCACGGCGACCACCCAGGAGACGATCAGCGAGACAGCGATCACCACGAACAGGGTGAAGGTGAATTCACCTGCGGCGCTGTTGTTCAAACCGATCGGAATGAAGCCGGCGACCGTGACCAGGGTGCCCGTCAGCATCGGGAAGGCCGTGGAGGTGTAGACGTGGGTGGCGGCACTGCGCAGCGTATCTCCCGCCTCCAGCCGCGAGACCATCATTTCGACCGCGATCATGGCGTCGTCGACCAGGAGGCCGAGCGCAATGATCAGAGCGCCAAGCGAGATGCGCTGCAGGGATATGCCGGTATATTCCATGAAGACGAAGGTAATCGCGAGCACCAGCGGAATGGAGATCGCAACCACCAATCCTGCGCGAACGCCGAGGCTTATGAAGCTGATCGCGAGAACTATCACGATCGCCTCGAAGAGGGCTTTGGTGAAGCCGGCGACCGCTTCTTCGACGACAGCGGGCTGATCCGACACGCGCTCCACGGTCACGCCGATCGGCAGGTCCGCGACCACACGGTCGAGTTCGGCGTCGAGTTGTTCTCCGAAAGTGAGCAGGTTTGCGCCCGTCTTCATGCCGATGGCGAGACCAATTGCCGGTTTGCCCTTGAAACGGAAGAGGGACGACGGAGGATCGACATAACCGCGCTTGATGGTCGCGATATCGGTGAGCGGGAAGAAGCGGTCGTTGACCCTCAGATTGATCGACTTCAGGCTTTCCTCAGAGGTGAACTGGCCGCTGACGCGCAGCGCGATGCGTTCAGCGCCGGCCTCGACCACGCCGGACTGCGTCACCGCATTCTGTGCCTGCAGCGTCTCCAGAATGGATTGCTGATCGATGCCAAGTGCAGCGATCTTCCGGGTCGAGAATTCCAGATAGATCACCTCATCCTGCGCGCCGATGACGTCGATCTTGCCGACATTCGGCACGGTCAGGAGCTTGGCTCTCGCGTCTTCCACGAGGTCCCGCATCTGACGCTGGCTCAGGCCGTCCGAGGTGAAGGCATAGATGTTGCCGTAGACGTCGCCGAAGTTGTCGTTGAAGAAGGGGCCGAGGACACCGCTCGGGAGATCACCCTTGATGTCGTTCACCATGTTGCGGACGCGCACCCAGTTGTCCGTGACCTGGCTTGCCTTCGTCGAGGACAGAAGCTCGACAAAAATGGTGGTCTGGCCGGCCTTGGTGACGCTGCGCGTATAGTCGAGAGCGTCCAGTTCCTGCAGCTTTTTCTCGATGCGGTCCGTCACCTGCAGCGTCACCTCCTCAGCGGAGGCGCCGGGCCACTGGGCGTTGATGATCATGGTCTTGATCGTGAACGCGGGATCTTCCTCACGGCCGAGGTTGATGTAGGACAGGGTCCCTGCCACCACGAAGATCAGCATGAAATACCAGACGAGAGAACGGTGCTCGAGCGCCCAATCCGAGAGGTTGAAGGATTTCACTTGCTCATCTCCTGATCGACGCGGATGGTCTGGCCTTCTTCAAGACTGTTGACGCCTGCGGTGACGACGCGATCACCGGCTTCGACGCCCGAAATGACGGCGACGCTGCCGCCGGACGACGGATCTCCGTCGATGGTCACGGTGCGCGAGGTGACCGTGCTAGAGGTCTCGTCGACAATCCAGACGAGGGTGCCTCCCTCGCCGGTCTTGATTGCCGAGCCGGGCAGGCGAATGACGGGTGTGCTGCGATCGCTGCTGGTGGCAGTGATGACGGAACCCAGCCGCATGACGTCCGGCGGATCGATCAGCGCCAGTTTCGTGCGATAGGTGCGCGTGATCGCATCGGCCTGCGGAGCGATTTCGCGGACAACCGCCTGCGCGCGCACCGTCGGGTCCAGTTGCAAGGCAACCTCGAAGGGAGCACCGGGTTTCAGGTTTGCGCCGATTGCTTCGGGAACGTCGATGACGGCGTCGCGCACTTCCGGACGAGCCACAGTGGCGATCGCCTGACCCGCCGCAACTACCTGGCCGATTTCTGCTGACGTCGAGGTGACCACGCCGTCGAACTCTGCGACGAGGCGGGAATATCCCAACTGTTCTTGCGCCTTGCTGAGATTGGCCTTCGCCTTGGCGACGGCGGCCTCAGCCGTCTTGCGCTCCAGTTCCGCCGTCTCATAGGCGGCTTTCGCGCCCGACTGTCTTTCGAAGAGGGTCTTCTGGCGCTGCTCGGTCGTGATGGCGTTCGCAAGCTGTGCCTCGCTGTTGGCAAGGTCGGACTGCGCGCTCTTGACGGCGAGCTCAAGGGCGAGCGGATCCAGCGCTGCGAGAACATCACCCTTCTTGACCAGATCGCCGGTGTGGACATTGCGCGCGACGATGCGTCCGAGAATGCGGAAACCGAATTCGGTCTCAACACGTGCCTCTACCGTGCCTGAAAGAGAAAGGCTCAAGGAGGGCTCGGGCTGGGCGACAAGAGAGAGCACCGGACGGGGCGGCAATTGCGGGCTGTTTTCTTCCTCCTGGCATGCCGCAAGGGTGGTGCCGGCAAGAAGGAGTATGGCGAGCTTGGCTAGTGTTCTCATTGACCGGCTTCCTTCAGTGCCACGACTTCACCCTCGCTGATGAATTTGGTGCCGTTGGTCACGACAACCTCTCCCGGCGTCACGCCAGAGCGCACGGCAAAGTATCCGCTGCCGTAGGTTTGAACCTCGATGGGTCGGAGGGAGACCTCTGCGGTCTGCGGGTCGACTACCCAGAGGGCGGGTTGGCCGCCGTCTGAAGTGATGGCAGACCAGGGCAGTCTGATCGTCGGCTCTGGCTTGTAACGAGCGA
Source organism: Allorhizobium sp. CTOTU50464 (assembly GCA_032102365.1). Lineage (GTDB taxonomy): Bacteria > Pseudomonadota > Alphaproteobacteria > Rhizobiales > Rhizobiaceae > Allorhizobium. The sequence continues at coordinate 53,292 of DAMDHD010000001.1, forward strand.
TGGCAATCACCGGGCTTCCAAGGCCGGGGCGCGCTCCTTCTTCAACCGCGAACTTGATCCGAATGGTGCCTGTGCTCCTGTCGATCGTCGGAGAGACTTCTCGAAGCGTGCCAGCCATGGGCGCGCCACCGCTCAAGGGCACGATCTCGACCTTCGGCTCGAACTCCCGGCCCATGCCGAGAAGCAGGGATTCGTCGATGTTGAAGACGGCGTCGCGCGGCCCGTCCTGGGCCAGCGTGAAGACCACCTGGGCAGCCTGTGCGACTTGCCCTACTTCAGCATTGCGCGCGGTGATGATGCCGTCGGCGTCGGCTTTCAGCTCTGTCTGTGCCAGCGTGTCGCGTGCCGTATCCAGTTGGGCTTGCGCAGAAGCAACCGTTGCATTCGCCCGCAACAGCGCTTCGCGTGCCTCGTCCAGGGCGGCCTGTGTGCTGACGCCCGTGGTGAAGAGGCTGTTCTGGCGGTCGAGCGCCTGCTGCGCCTGCGTCTGCTGTGCCTCTGCCGATTGCAAGGTGGCCTGAGCAACCTGGACGTCGGCCTGCTGTTCTTCTGCGTCGATGCGCGCAAGAACCTGCCCGGCTTCCACCCGGTCGCCCACATCTGCCAGGCGCTCCGTGATCCGTCCACTGACCCGGAACGACAGCTCGGATTGCACACGGGCCTGGATCTCACCGGTGCTGGAAACCGTTTCGGACCATGGCTCTGTCGCGACCGTTACCGTCTCGACAAGCCGAGGAGCCTTCTGAGTGGCCTCATCTGCGGGAGCACAGGCGGCGAGGGCCGTGCAGCAGCAGGTTACGAGGAGCAGGGAATTGAGCCGGTGCATGATCGCCTCTTGAACTAAGGAGCCGAAGCGCTATCATTGAATGACTAGAAAGTCAATGAATTGAATTTTGACTATTCCGATGAGGGTGTTTGAATGACGAATGCGCGCAAACTCACCAGAGCCGAGCAGAAAGCGCTGCGGCCGATCCAGATCCTAGATGCAGCCTTTGACGAATTTGTTGCAAACGGCTTCAGCGCCGCGCGCGTCGAGGACATCGCGGACCGGATCGGGGTCACGAAAGGGACCATCTATGTCTACTTTCCGACGAAGGAGGATTTGTTCGCCGCCATGATCCGGCACATCTCCGTGCCGCTCGAAGATCTCTTGAAAGAAGCTGGGGAGCTTAAGGGTTCACATGAACAGCGCCTGCGGTCGTTGCTCATGCTAGCGTATCAACGCGTTGCTCAGGACAGGCGGTGCCGCGAACTGCTCCGCTTCGTGATCGCCGAGGGGAGCCGGTTCCGAGACGTGATCGATGCGCATTTTGCAGAGGTCATAGAGCCGCTCATTCAGCGTACACAGCTCATTCTCGATGAGGGGATCGCGGCTGGCGAGTTTCGCAAGGCCCCGGCGGCGAACGCCGATATTGTCGTTTCGCCCATCCTGTCCCTGATGATGGACTCGCTGATCCACGACAGCAAGCGCCCCGTGGATCTGCAGGCTTACATGGAAGCCCATCTCGACTTGGTGTTCAACAGCCTGTCGCAGTCGAGGCCTGAAGGTGGAACGGATAAGGCTTGATGATCAAGCCTGGCTGCGCACCAGTACGAAATCGTGCTTCACTTCCCAGAATTCTTCCGTGAAGCCGTAGTCCGCGGCGCGCTTTGCATCCTTGCGACGATCGAATTTCGCCAGCAGGCTCTCCTTGACGCCGAAGACCGCATCGGAATGGATGTAGGGATCATCGGGGTCGAAGATATGCGTGACGAGCGTCTCGTAGCCATCCGCCTTTATGATGTAGTGCAGATGCGCCGGGCGGTAGGGATGGCGGCCGAGCTTGCCGAGCAACTGGCCGACCGGGCCGTCATCGGGGATCGGGTAGAATTTCGGCTTCACCGCCCGGAACCAGTAGTGTCCGTCCGGCCCGGTGCGGAAGATGCCGCGCAGGTTGAAATCGGGCTGGATGCCCTTCTGCTGGACATCGTAAAAGCCCTCGTCATTGGCCTGCCAGACATCGATCACGGCATCGGCGATCGGCTTGCCTTCGGTGTCGAGGATGCGGCCTTCGATGACCATGTCCTCGCCCTTGGAATCCAGGCAGATATTGGCGCCCATCGGCAGCTCGGGTGCGTCGGCCACATGGAAGGGGCCGAGGACCGTGCTTTCCGAGGCGCCCGAGGGTTTGCGGTTGTTGACCGCATCGACCAGCATCGAGACGCCGAGCACGTCTGACAGCAGGATGAACTCCTGCCGCCATTCGTTGCACATCTGGCCGGTGCGGGTGAGGAAGAGGATCGCCTCCATCCATTCGTCCTGCGTCGGCTCCAGTTCCTTGACCGCCTCATGCAGCTTGCGGGTGATGACTTCCATCACCTGCTTGAGCCGTTCGTCCTTGGCGTTGGCATTGCGGCCGGTGACGACCTCGACGGAGGTCTCCTCGGTGAAATAGCCCTTTTCATGCGCTTCCATGTTCGCTCCTCACCGGTCCAGGATGGATTTCAGAACGCGCCGCAGCTCGCCTTCGGGATCAGAGACCGCTGCTTCCGCGCGCCAGGCGACGTGATGGTCCGGACGGACGAGGAGCGCCCCGGAATCGCGGATTTCTCGGGCACGGGCCCAATCGCCGGAGAAATCCTGCCAGGTCTGGCGGGGGCCGATCTTGTGGACCGTGATGGGCAGGCCAAACTCCTTCGACAGGGACTTCGCGGCCGCGACCCAGCCATCGCCGCCGATGCCGGTGAGAACGGTGAAGACGCCATGGCCGGTCAGGTCGAGGCTCGAGACCTTTTCGCCTTCCGGCCCGAAAAGCCAGACATGCGGCATGCGGGCGCCAGGCCAGGTGGTCGGCTGGTGATGCAGTTCGGCATCCTTCTCGAAGACCGGTTCCGGCTGGCCATCGGTGACGATCGCGCCCGACTTGTAGCGCTGGTTCATCTCGACGCCGTGCGCGTCGAACTCGTAGACCTTGTGCGCAATCGCCTGGCGGATCGCCTCACGCTGCTTTTCCGCATCGTCCGTGTCGTTGCAGCGGGCGTCCATGTTCTCCTGCATCTTTACCGGATCGACGGAGTCGAGCAGGCCGAGCGCCTTGAAGATCGGGCCGAATTCCTCGATCGACTTGTTGGCGCGGGTGACGATCTGCTTGGCGACCGGGGCGCGTTCGGCCTGGTAGCTGTCGAGCAGGCCCATGCCGGCCTGGCCGCGTATGACGGCGGCGAGCTTCCAGGCAAGATTGAAGGCATCCTGGATCGAGGTGTTGGATCCCAGGCCGTTCGATGGCGGATGGCGGTGGGTGGCATCGCCCATGCAGAAGACGCGGCCGTTCGACATCGTGGTTGCGTACATGTTGTTGACGGTCCAGGTGGAGACCGACTTGATCTTCGGCTGCAGATCCTGGACGCCGACGAGATCGCGCACGACCTTGGTGGCGAAGGCATCATCGACGGCCGGTGCCGGCTGGTTGATGTCGTAACCCCAGACGATCAGCCACTCGTTCCATGGGCGGACCATGCGGACAAGGCCCATGCCGATGCCGCCGACATCCGCACCCGGCTGCAGCACCCAGTAGAGCACCGAGGGGCGGTGAGCGACGTAGCGCGAGAGGTCGCATTCGAAGAGGATGTTCATCGAACCGGCGACGCCCATCTTGCCTTCGAAGGTAAGGCCCGCATGTTCGGCCACCTTGGAGTTGCCGCCATCGGCGCCGACCAGGAACTTCGAGCGCACGGTGAATTGCTTGCCGGTCAGGCGGTCAAGGCAAGTGGTGGTGACGCCGTCGGCATCCTGCACATGGCTCACATATTCCGTCGACATGCGCGACTGCGCGCCACGCGAGCAGGCCGTCTTGAAGAGGAGCGGCTCCATATAGGTCTGCGGCAGGTCGTTCATCCGGCCGGGCGAGGAGAGGAGGTGTTCGGCGCGCGAGAGCGGATGGTTGCCCCAGCTCTGCATGCGGCCGATTTCTTCGCCGGCGACCGCCGTGCAGAAGACGTTCTGGCCCATCAGGTCTTGCTCGGTCGCGAACATATAGGCTTCGTCTTCGACGTCGCGGCCGAGATCGCGCAGAACCTCCATCGTGCGCTGGTTGGTGATGTGGGCGCGCGGCGTGTTGGCCAGCCAGCGATAGCGGTTGATGACCATTGGCTCGAGGCCGTAGCTCGCGAGCAATGCGGCGGTTGCCGAGCCGGCCGGCCCGGTGCCGATGATCAGGACGTCGGTGGTGATGTCAGCCATGTGGCCCTCCCTTTGTCGTTTGTTCAAGCGATCCGCCTCTCAAGGTGCGACGGACCGGAAAGAGTTCGATGCCGGTGCGGTCGGTGATCAGGCCCCAGATCCCGCGCGGCGCAAACAGCATGGTGATGATGGCAATCGCCCCGAGCAGCAGCAGGTACCAGGACCCGTAGCTCGACAGCGCATTCTGCATCAGGAAGAAGATGATGACGCCGACGATCGGCCCTTCGATGGTGCCGATGCCGCCGATGATGACGATGAACAGCACATAGGCCGTCCAGTCGGTCAGCGAGAAGGCGGCATCGGGTGAGATACGGGCCTTCTGCAGATAGATGAGTGCGCCAACGACGCCGGTGATGAAGGCTGTTGAGAGATAGATCACCAGCTTCAGCTTCTGGGCGTCCACCCCGAGTGCCCGGGCGGCCGTCTCGTTGTCGCGCACGGCGGCAAGGCCAAGGCCCTGCTTTGAGCGCAGCAGGCGGTAGACGAACCAGATCGTCAGGACGAGTACGAGCAGCGCCAGCCAGAAGGCGACCGCATCGGCGGCCGCTGCAGCCCGCATGCCGAACCAGTCTTCCAGCAGCGCCACGCCGAACATTTCGCGCGTCGCGTCGCGCGGAAGTGATGTGCCTGTGCCACCGCCGAGCGTCTTCCACTGGGCAAAGAGCAGTCGCCCGACCTCGGCGATGACCCAGGTGCCGATGGCAAAATACGGACCGTAGAGGCGGAAGGCAAAGAACGCCGTCGGTATCGAGACCAGCACTGCGAAGAGGCCGGCCAGCGGTATGGCCAGGATCGGGTCGAGGCCGAGAAGGATGACGAAGCCGAAGAGGGCATAGGCACCGCAGCCGACGAAGAGCTGCTGGCCGACGGAAATCAGCCCGGCGTAGCCGGCAAGCAGGTTCCAGCTTTGGGCGAGCGCCAGCATGGTCAGGATAAAGAAGAGGTCCTGCACCACGCCGCGCGAGACGACGAAGGGGGCGGCTGCCAGGAGCAGCACGAAGAGGATGGCTGCGATTGAAAACAGCGTGGAGAGGCGGGTGCGGGTTTCGACCCGCCAGGAAGGCGTCGGGCGCATGACGTTCGACAGGATGTCTCGGTTCGGGGTCATCGTCACCTCAATCGACAGCGCGCGGGAAGAGACCCCGCGGGCGGAACAGCAGGACCAGCAGGAAGGCGATATGGCCCGAGAGGATCTGCCATTCCGGGTTGATAGCGGCTCCGAACGTTTGTGCGACACCCAGAATGATGCCCCCGGCAAGCGTGCCCCAGAGTGAGCCGAGGCCGCCGATGATAACGGCTTCGAAGGCGTAGATCAGGCGTGCCGGACCGGCGGTCGGATCGAAATTGGCGCGGGTGCCGAGATAAAGCGCGGCGATCGTGACGATCACCATGGCAAGGCCTGTTGCGATGGCAAAGATCTGGTTCGGACGGATGCCCATCAGGCCGGCCGTCACCACGTCGTCGGAAGTTGCGCGGAAGGCACGGCCCAGCGCCGTCTTGTAGATCAGCTGGTTGAGACCGACGATGACCAGGATCGCTGAGGTGAAGGTCAGCAGCGGCATGACGCCGGCATTGATGCCACCGAGCGAGAGCGATGCCTGCTCCAGGGCGCCAGTCGGGATGCGCTGGCTGTCCGCGGTAAAGGCTTCGAGCAAGCCGTTCTGGATGACGATCGACAAGCCGAAGGTGACGAGCAGCGGCGGCAGGATGTCCTTGCCGAGTGTGCGGTTCAGCAGGTGATATTGCAGCAGGTAGCCGATCGCGAACATCAGCGGACCGGCGATCAGGGCCGCCAGGAATGGATTGAGCCCGAGCGTCGACACGAGCAGCAGGATGAGGAAGGCGGCAAAGACGATGAGGTCGCCATGGGCGAGATTGACCAGCCGCATGATGCCGAAAACGAGCGACAGGCCGGCGGCGAAGAGGGCGTAGAGCCCGCCGAGCAGGATGCCCTGGAGAATGGTATCAAGCCAGTTCATTGGGCTCCGCTCCGAAATAGGCCGCGTGGATGTCGGCGCGGTCGAGCTCTGCCGGGCGCCCTTCGAGCGTGACCCGACCTTCCATCATGCAATAGACGCGGTCTGCAACCTGCAGCGCTTGGGCGATATCCTGCTCGACGATGACGATGGCGGCACCCGTCTCCCGGATGCGTGGGAAGGCAGCGTAGATGTCCTTGATGACGACGGGGGCGAGGCCGAGGCTCAACTCGTCGCAGAGCAGCACTTCGGGATTCGACATCAGCGCCCGGCCGATGGCAACCATCTGCTGCTGCCCACCGGACAGGGCCGTCGAGGGATTGCGACGGCGCTCCCTCAGGATCGGGAAAAGCTCATAGACTGTTTCGAGCGACCAGGGACCGCTTACCTTTCGGCCGTGGCGACCGACGAGCAGGTTTTCCTCGACCGTCAGCGAGGGGAAAAGCCGGCGGCCTTCCGGCACCAGCGCAATGCCGCGGGCCATGACGTCGGGGGCGGCGAGCGCGCCGATCGGTTCGTTCTTGTGGCGGATCGCATCCGGTTGGTTGCGCAGGACGCCCGCAATGGATCGCATCAGTGTCGACTTGCCCGCACCATTGGCACCGATGACCGCGATCGTCTCGCCGGGATGAAGGATGATGTCGACGCCGAACAGGGCCTGGAAGTCGCCGTAGAAGGCGGTGAGGTTTTTCGTTTCGATGAGGCTCATGGTTCAGACCTCCATCCCCAGATAGATTTCGCGCACTTCGCGCGAATTCATGATGGTCTGCGGATCGCCATGGCCGATGACCCGTCCAAAGTTCAGGACGAGGATTTTTTCCGCCACCGCGTTCAAGGCATGCAACACGTGCTCGATCCAGATGATCGCCATGCCGCGCTGGTGGACGCGCTTGATCGTGGCGACCAGCTGACGACACTCGCCTTCGGTCAGCCCGCCGGCGATTTCGTCGAGCAGCAAAAGCTTTGGCCGGGTGGCAAGGGCCCGGGCGAGTTCCAACCGCTTGCGCTCGAGCAGAGTGAGGCTGCCGGCCGGGCGGTTGGCCTTGGCGATCAGGCCTGTCTCGACGAGGATCTCGGCGCAGAACTCGGCGACGTCCGCTTCGCTGCTTTCGCTGCCGAAGGCACCGGCAACAAGTAGGTTTTCATAGACCGTCAGCCGCTCGAAAGGCTGGGGGATCTGGAAAGTGCGGCCCATGCCGGCAAAGCAGCGCTGCATCGGCGGGACATTGGTCACATCACGACCGTCGAAATGAACAGTGCCTTTGGCGACGGAGAGGTTGCCGGTGATCAGGTTGAACAGCGTCGATTTGCCGGCACCGTTCGGTCCGATGATACCCAGCGCCTCGCCGGGTTCGACGGAAAAGCCGATATCCTCGGCGACCACGAGGGCCCCGAAGGATTTCGACACACCATTCAGTTCCAGGATCGGCATTGTTCAGTCCCTTCAGACTATCACGTACTCATCTGGGGCACCCCCCTCTGTCCTGCCGGACATCTCCCCCTCAAGGGGGGAGATCGAATCGCGGCACCGACTTCTTCTCTTCTCGAGGTCCGCCGGTCTCCACGTCTGTTGGCATGGCGACGGTCTAGCCGCCCGGTGATCTCCCCCCTTGAGGGGGAGATGGTCGGCAGACCAGAGGGGGGTATCCACGGCAGACCAAAATCAGTCTGCTGCGATCACCCCAACGCTTCCATCTTGCCGCCAAGCGGGATGTTCGGTGCCTGGCCGTTCTCGACGACGACGAGGTCGTAACCGCCGCCGGTTTTGAGGCGCCACTGACCACCGACAAGCGGTGTCTTGGCGACGTTCTTCTGGGCGAAGGGCGGCAGGTTGGCGTTGTTCCAGGCGATCGGGCCGACCAGCGTGTCGAGCTTGGTCTCGCCGATGGCCTTGGCTACCGCATCGCCATCCGTCACGTCTTCCGCACGCTTCATGACGTCGACCGCCAGTTCGAAGAGCGCATGGGCAAAGCCGATCGGCTGTGTCCAGGGACGGCCGGTCGCTGTTGTGAAGGCCGTTGCCACATCGGCAGCAGTCTCGCCTGTCAGCGAGGACTTGAAGGGATGAGACGGTGTCCACCAAACTTCGGTCGAGAGGTTGTGGCCGGCATCGCCCAGCGCTTCCACGGTCTGCGGGAAAAGCAGCGCCTTGCCGATCGAGGCGATCTTGGGCTTGAGGCCCTGCTGCTTGGCCTGGTTCCAGAAGGTGGTGAGGTCAGGCGGGATCATCACGCCGGTCAGGATCTCCGTCTCGGCCTGTTTGAAGGCGTTGATCTGTGCGGAGAAATCGTCCGTCAGGTTCTGATAGCGGCCGGTGTCGGTCAGGCCATAGCCGAGCTTTTCGAGCACCGGTGGGAAGCCGACGACCTTGTCGCCCCAGGCATTGCCGTCGCCGTCGTTCGGGAAGAGGCCGCCGACCTTCTTGTTGGTCTCGACCTGGCCCCACATGCCGGTGAAGACGGCGATGATGTCCTCCAGGCCCCAGAAGAAGTGGTAGGCGTAGTTGAAGGGCTTCCAGCTGGCGGGGTCGCCGGGATTGCCCTGCTGGCCGATGAACCAGGGCTGCCACGGGGCAACCGTGGACAGGCAGGGGATCTGTTCGGCTTCGCAGGTGGTTGAGACCGGATTGGTGGTTTCCGGTGTCGAGGAGACGAGCATCAGGTTGATCTCGTCGTCGACAATCAGTTCCTTGGCAACTTCCGCGGCGCGGTTCGGGTTGGACTGGCTGTCCTTGACCACGACCTCGTAGTTCAGGCCCATCTTCTTCGTCGTCGCAAGGAAGCTGTCGATGACGAACTTATCGGCTTCACCGAAGGCAGCAAGCGGGCCTGTCTGCGGGCTGACATAGCCGAGCTTGACCGCTGCTGACTGAGCAATCGCCGGGGCTGCAAGGCCAGAGGTTGCCAGCACGGCGCCGCCGGCTGCCGTCGTCTGCAGGAATTTCCGTCGCGTAATCATGTTTCCTCCCATCATCGTCTCTCCTCCCAAAGAGCGCGCAGCGCGCGAGATGTCTTATCGGTCAGTCGGGCCTGACGCCCTCCCAGGCCTGTTGCAGAAGTGTGCGGATCGACGTCCGATCAATCGGACGCGGGTTCCAATAGGGGTTCTCGACCGCGATATCGGCCGCGCGATCCAGATCGGTCTCTACAAGCCCGAAATCCTTGAGCGACAGCGGCGCGCCGATCGACTTGGCAAAGTCCCAGAGACCGCCGCCGATAGAGCCGCCGAAGAGTTCGGCGGCTGCCGCGAGCTCGTCGTGGGCGGCCTCCGCATTGAAGGCGGCCGTGTGCGGCAGCATGACTGCATGGGTTTCAGCATGCGGCGTGTCGAAAGAGCCGCCCAGCGTGTGGCAGATCTTGTGGTGCAGCGCCATGCCGACAGTGCCAAGCACCGTGCCGCAAAGCCAGGCGCCATAGAGCGCCTCTGCCCGCGCATCTGGATCATGAGGGCTCTTCACCAGAACCGGAAGGCTGTCCCGGAATGCGCGCAAACCGTCGAGCGCCATCAGCGTCGAGACCGGGTTGCGATCCTGGGCATAGAGACCTTCGACCGCATGGGCCATGGCGTTGAGGCCGCTCGCGACGCTCATGCCGACGGGCAGGCCAAGGGTCAGATCCGGATCGTAGATGACGACTTCCGGCAGGATGCTGGCGTTCCGGACCGTGGTCTTTCGACCGCCTTCGGTCTGGCCGAGGATCGGCGTGACTTCGGAGCCGGCATAGGTCGTGGGGATGACGACCTGCGGTAGATCGGTGCGATAGGCAATTGCCTTGCCGAGCCCGGTGGTGGAGCCGCCGCCGAGTGAGACGACGCAGTCGGCGTCCGTGTCACGGACGACCTTCAGCGCGGTCTCCGTGACATCTACAGGGGTATGCATGACGGCGCCAGCGAAGACGCCGACAGAGAGTTTACCAAGGCGCTCCGACAGGGCTTTGGCATCCGCCTTCTGATGGGGAGTCGACAGGACCAGCGCGCGGCGGCAGCCCAGCGCCTCAACGGCGCTGCTGACCTCGGCGCTGCGGCCGGAACCAAAGAGAATGCGGGCCGGATTGCCGGCATAGGTGAAGCTCTTCATTTGCTCCTCCCAGGACGGGCACGGATCATGACGAACCGGATGTTGACGCGTGAGGCCGGCTTGCCGTCGATCAGGGTCTGCTCGAACGAATGCACCAGTTCCGGCCGAACGCCGAACAGCGCGTCTTCGCCGAGTCTCGGATCATCCGCGTCGTAGATGTGGGTGGTGATCGTCTCGAAACCCGGGGCGCGCACGACGAAATGCAGATGGGCAGGGCGGTGCAGCGGATAACCCGCCTGGGCGAACAGCCGGCCCACTGGCCCGTCACCCGGTACGCCGTAGCCGGCGGGCCGGACCGTGCGATAATGAAATTTGCCACCCTGATCCGGACGGAACAGACCCCGCAGATTGAATTCCGGCTGGAGATCCGGCTGCTGGTTTTCGTAGTAGCCTTCGGCATTTGCCTGCCAGGTGATGATCTCGGCGGTCGTGATCGGCAGGCCGTCTAGATCTTCGACGCGGCCCTCGACGAGCAACGGCTCGCCTGCGCCGTCGAGCGAGATGGAGCTGCCGAGTGCGCGCTCCGGGGTGTCGGTCCGGAAGAAGGGGCCGCGGATCGTGTTGGGGGTAGCCCCCGAGGGACGGCGGGAGTTGATCTCTTCGACGAGTGCAGAAGCGCCGACAAGATCCGAAAACAGCACCCATTCCTGGCGGCGTTCGTCCGAGGCGTGGCCGACTTCGGTCAGGAAGTCGAGAACCTTGCGCCACTGCTCCTGGCTGGGGCGGAACTCCTTGATGAGTTCATGGACATGACAGACCACGGCGGAGAGCAGGCGAGCGGTTGCATCATCGGGCGTGCCGAAGCGGCTGGTGAACGCCTCTGATGACGTCGCTTCGTCGAAGGTGATGAGTTCGGCGGCCCGCGACATGCATCTCCTCCCAAATCCGCATTGCTGGTCGAGAGGAAGCTAGCAGGGCTTGCATGCAGGATTGATGATTTGTTTGGGTGCCAATATAACAATTCGTTATGAAGTTCGACGAGCGACATCTGATCCAGCTGGCTGCCGTGGTCAAAACGGGTGGCGTAACCGAAGGTGCGGCCCTCCTGGGGTTGGCACAGCCGGCAGTGTCACGCACCCTCTCGATGCTGGAAAAGCGGGTGGGCGAGCCGCTCTTCATCAAGGGGCGGCGCCCGCTGCAGCCGACGCCGCTCGGGATTGCGCTGGCAGAACACGGGCTTGCCATGCTGGCGGCGTCGCGCAAGGCCTCCGATCTCATGGAAAGCTTCCGGGTCGGCAAAAGCGGCGTGGTGCGTGTCGGCGGCAGCCCTTTCTTCATGGATTCGCTGATCGCCGGTATGTGCGCCGAGTTTCAGGCGACGCATCCGGATGTGCGGATCGACCAGTCCTACGGGTACTTCCCGGACCTGCGGGCCGCGTTGAAGGCCGACCAGATCGATCTGGCGATCTGCCCGATCGACATTCTCGACGAGGGCTCGGGTCTTGCCTTCCAGCAGATCCTGCCCGGCCGCAATGTCATTGCCTGCCGCGTGACCCATCCGCTCCTGTTGAAGCGGCGTGTGCAGCCATCGCATCTTCTCGACTATTCCTGGGTGGCGCCGCCGCCGGGCAGTCCGCTTTTGGCCGACCTCAGAGCGCTGCTCCTCTCCTTCGGGGCGACGGAAATCCGCATCCGCTATTCCGGCGGGTCGCTGGCGAGTGTCGTCAATTATCTGAAGGGTGCAGATGCACTCACCGTCATGCCGCACAGCGTGGTCTTTGCCCAGCGCAAGGAAAAGACGATCACGGCCCTGCCGATCAACATTCCGCATCCGGAGAGGGCGCTTGCGATCCTCAGGCGTGTCGACGCGCCGCGGTCTCCGGCGGTCGAGCAGTTTTCATCCTTCGTGCGGTCGAGCTTCGAGAACCTCCGCCACCTGATCAAGCGCCATGAAGAGGCGGTCGTCTGGGGAAGCTGACGGGCCCGGCTGATAAGCGGGCCCGCCTCTGTCGTGTCTTCAGGCCAAGGCTTCCATCTTGCCGGCGGTTGGAATGTTCGGTGCCGTCTTGTTGTCGACGATGACGAGATCGAAGGTGCCGTCCTCCTTGCGCCGCCACTGACCGCCGACGAGCGGGGTCTTGGTGACGTTCTTTGCCGCAAAGGGCGGCACGCCCTGACCGTTCCATTCGACGCGACCGACGATGGTGTCGACCTTGGAGGCGGCGATGGCCGCAGCGACCGCCTCGGGATCCGTCACGTCGTCAACCCGCCCCATCACATCGGTCGCCATCTCGAAGAGCGAGTGGATGAAGCCGATCGGCTGGGTCCAGGGGCGACCGGTCTTGGCGGTGAAGTCGGCGGCGAGTTCGCCGGCACTCTGGCCCGTCAGCGATGACTTGAAGGGATGCTGCGCCGACCACCAGACTTCCGAGGAGAGGTTGTGGCCGGCGGGGCCCAGGGTCTCGACCGATTGCGGGAAGAGGATCGCCTTGGCGACGGTGACGGCCTTCGGATTGAAGCCCTGCTGCTTGGCCTGATTCCAGAAGGTGGTGAAGTCAGGCGGAATGACGACGCCGGTGATGATGTCGCACTGGCCGTCCTTGAAGGCATTGACCTGTGCGGTGAAGTCGTCTGTGAGGTTCTGGTAGCGGCCGGGATCGAGGAGCTCGAAGCCGGCCTGGGCCAGGCCCGGCTTCAGGCCGACATTCGGATCACCCCAGGCATTGCCGTCTGCATCATTGGGGAAGAGCCCGCCGACCTTCTTGTTGCTATCTAGTTGGGCCCACATGTTGGTGAAGACGGCGATGACGTCTTCCAGGCCCCAGAAGTAATGATAAGCGAAGTCGAACGGCTTCCAGCTCTCAGGGTCCCCGGGATTGCCCTGCTGGCCGATGAACCAGGGCTGCCAGGGGGCCTTGGTGGAAATGCAGGGAATGCCTTCGGCCTCACAGGTCGTCGCGACCGGATTGGTGTTTTCCGGCGTCGAGGCGACGAGCATCAGGTTAATCTCGTCCGACAGGATGAGTTCCTTCGCCACGTCTGCTGCCCGGTTCGGGTTGGACTGGCTGTCCTTGACGATGATCTCGAAGTTCTTGCCTGCCTCGGTCGCGAGGAAGGAGGCAATGTTGTAGGCGTCGCTCTCGCCGAAGCTTGCCAGCGGTCCCGTCTGCGGGCTCACGTATCCAAGCTTGATCTTGGCTCCTTGAGAGATCGCCGGCGCGGCGAGGCCGCCAAGCCCATAGGCGAGACCGGTCGCGGCGCCCGCCTTCAGCAGTTTTCTGCGCGTAATCATGCTGTCCTCCTCCCTTGTTGTCCTGACCTAGGCCGCGACGCGGCGAAATGGTCGGCTGCCCTCCGCAAGATCCCGAAGCATGGCTTCGAGCGCTTTGACCTCCATGTCGGAGGCCTGATGTGTCCGACCCGGAAACAGCTCGCAGCGAAGCCTCGCCCGCGCCCTCCCAAGCGCTTCCGAGGCTTCCGCGAAAGCGGAGACCGGGATCCACGGATCCTGGTCGGATCCGGTGAGGTAGACGGGCATCCCGTCGAGATCGCGCGACGGGCGCTCATCGCGCGCCTGTCCGACCCGGCAGCCCGTGAGATTGACCATGGCCCCATTCCAGGGGCCAAAGGCCATGGCATATTCAAGCGACAGGCAGGCGCCCTGGCTGAAGCCGCCGATGAGGAGGGGCTTTTCCCCGCCGCTCGCCTGTCGCAGGGCCCCCGCCAGCCCGTGGAGATAGTCGAGTGATGCCGTCAATTCGTTGCGTGTCGGGTCCGTCAGTGCGTCCGTGGCGCGCGCTGCATACCAAGAGTTGCCTGTTGCTCGCGGAAGGCAATAAGCGACGCCCGGAACGGCCAGCCGGCCGACGACCTGCTCGATCATGTCCTCGGGCGACTGGGTTCGCCCGTGGATGAACACGCAAAGAACATCGGCTTCCGCCGGTGCGACACCTGCGGTGAGCGGTTCGCCATGAATGGCCATGATCGCCCCCGGATCAGAAGTTCGCGGGTTCGAGGCCGGCGATCAGCTCTTCGCGGCGATCCTCGAACCATGGCGGGAAGACGAGCGTCGAACCGATCGCGTCGGCCGGCTCATCCTTCGCCCAGCCGCCTTCGACCGACCAGGCGATCTCGAACAGCGCGCCGCCCGGCGAGCGGACATAGCAGGACTTGAAGTAGTTGCGGTCCTTCTGGTCGGAGACGTCGGTAAAGCCGAGGCCCTCGATATGGGCCTTCAGCTTCAGCTGGTTCTCCTCGTTGACCGTGTTGAGCGCGAGGTGGTGGATCGTGCCGCCGGAAAGCGTCCAGGTGCCCTGCGGGCCGGTCGGCTGGTGCAGGACCTCGACCATGCTTGATGGGCCACCGTTGTTCGGAACCGAAAACATCAGGCCCTCGTCGCTGTCGGCTTCCTTCTTCATGCCCATGGCGATCGTCAGGAAGTCATCCATCGAGGTGCGATCGAAGACGGCGATCGCGGCGCCATAAATGCCCCGGATGCCGTGTGCCTCGCTTATGCCCTGAGCATGATTGGAAATCGCTGGACGCGTGTCTGCAGGGCTCTCGACCAGTTCGTGATCGATGCCGCAAGGGTGGGCGAGCGCCACGCGGGTGATGCCGAAGCGGCTGGTCTTGGTCGCGGCGATGCCGCGTGCGTTCAGGCGGTCGACCCAGAAGTCGGCCGAACCGACCGGGATCGAAAGCTGGATGATCTTCGACTGGTTGGTGCCGCGCTTGCCGTAAATGCCGGGCTTCTTGAAGGGGAAGGTGGTGACGATCGTCGAAGGGTCGCCGCTCTTTGCACCGTAGTACAGGTGGTAGACCGGGATGGTGCCGTCGAAGAGAACTGTGCGCTTGATGGAATGCAGGCCGAGTGTCTTTGTATAAAAGTCATAGTCCTCCTGAGCACCGTCGGTGCTCAGCGTGAGGTGATGGTAACCCGAGATGAACGACATGCTTCTTCTCCTCCAGATTTTCAAATGCAGGGGATGTGCCGCTTCCTGACGAACAGGTCCTCCAGCGGTTTGAATTGCCGCTCCCGTTCTTTTCGCGTCAGACCGGATCCTTCCCAATGATCAGACTATATAGGCGCTCGGGCCATCTGTTGATAAAATTGCTTATGTCCCATATAGCAGATTGCTATGAAGATAGATGAGCGCCATCTGGTTCAGCTTGCTGCCGTCGCCGAAACCGGGGGCGTGACGGAAGGTGCCGCCATGCTGGGCATGACCCAGCCGGCGGTATCGCGCACCCTCTCGATGCTGGAGCGACGGGTGGGGGAGCCGCTGTTCATTCCGGGCAAGCGGCCCCTGCAGTTGACGCCACTGGGGCAGCAACTTGCCATTCAGGGCCGCTCGATCCTCGGCGCCTCACGCAAGGCGGTGGAGATCGTCAGAAGTTTTCAGTCGGGGACTGCCGGGCGGATCAAGGTGGGCGGCGTTCCCTTCTTCATGGATGCCGTGATCTCGCAGATGATCGCTTCCTTCCAGCTTCGTGAGCGCGACATCATGGTCGAGCAATCCTACGGCAATCTGCCGGATCTGCTCACCGAGCTTGATTCCAGCCAGATCGATCTTGCGATCACGCCGATAGGCAGTACGGATCTCAAGACCGACTTCGAGTTTCAGCCAATCCTGCCGGGTCGCAACGTTCTGACCTGTGCTGTCGGTCATCCGCTCTTGCGCAAGCGACGCCTGAGCATCGAGGATATTCTCGCCTATCCTTGGGTCGCGCCGCTGCCGGGCTCGCCGCTGGTGCTCGACCTGCACAACATCCTGATCACGCTCGGGATTAGCGAATTGTCCGTGCGCTATTCCGGCGGGTCGCTGCTTTCCGTGGTGAACTACATCGCGTCGACCGATGCACTGGCGATCCTGCCGCATTCGGTGGTCTTCTCCTTCAAAGGCGAGAACAAGATCTCGATCGTGCCGGTCGATATCCCGCAGCCCGAACGTACGCTGGGCATCATCACCAAGCGGAAGACCTTTCCCAATCCGGCCCGTCGGAAGTTTCAGGACCACATCGTCCGTGAATTCACCGATCTGAAGAAGGTCATCGAGCGACACGAGAAGTCGATCGTCTGGGGGCAGGGGCCGTTTCTGCCGGAGCGGGACCGCTGAAGGTTCAGGAGACGAGGTAAGCCGAACTCCCCCGAGTGTCTTCCGCAACAAAAAGGCCCCACACACCGGAGTGTGCAGGGCAGGCCAGGGAGTCCTTGGGGGAGTTTTTCTCTCCGATCAGATGTCGGCGAGCAGATCGTTGATGCGGCTTTCGGCCGATGTCAGCGCTTCGTCGACCGGCTTGTCGCCATTGACGGCCGCGCCGACTTCCTCACCGATGATGTCCTGGATGGCGAACTGACGCTGGACTTCAGCCGGCAGCGAGCGTCCCGTCTGGGCGATTTCGGCGATGTTGTCGCGATGCGGCAGGGACTTGAACTCGGCCATGTCGAAGACAGCCTTGGCCGCCGGCAGGTGGCCCGTGCGGGCCCACTGGAAGTCGTTCTCGGCCAGGAACTTGAAGAGCTTGCCGATGGCTTCCACCTGTTCCGGCGTGCGGTCCTTCTTCGGCATGACCCAGCTGTGGCCATCCGCATAGGTGCTGTCCTGCGCCGGGAAGAGCTGCGGGACCGGGTAGACCGTGTAGCCGTTCGACAGGGCCGTGCCTTCCTTTTCGGACTGGGCCACATAATCGCCGATCAGCCAAGTGCCGTTGACGGCAATACCACCCTCGCCATTGGCGAAGCCGGAGACGGCTGCGGCGTAGTCGAGACCGGTCGTCGAGATACCTTCGTCCTTCGTTGCCTTCATGAGTTCGACCGCAGCCTTGGCTTCCGGCGTGTTCAGCTTGATCGATGTCGGATCGGCGAAGAAATCGGCATTCTGCTGTTGCAGCAGCGTGTAGAGGATGCGTGTGTAGGACGCCGTCTCATTGGCCATGATCTGGATGAGGTAGGGCTTGCCGGTCTTTTCGGTGAACTGCTTGCCCTGCGCGATCAGCTCCTCGCCGGAGGTCGGCAGGATCGGCGTGCCATCCGCGTTGACCAGACCGGCTTCCTTCATCAGGTTCAGGTTGACGTGAAACAGCATGGTCCAGTTGTCGAAGGGCAGGCCGAAGAGCTGTCCTTCCTTGGTCACGCCGTTGCGGCCTGCATCGGTGAAGCTGTCGGGTGCGATGCCCTGAGCGGCGAGCACTTCGTCGATCGGCTCGATCAGGCCACGGCTCTGATAGTCCGAGATCGCGGAGTAATGCATCGAGACGACGTCGGGTGCAGCACCTGAGGCGAGCTGGGCGTTCAGCTGGTCATAACCCGGCCATTCGACCGTGGTCACGTTGACGTCGATATCCGGATTGTCGGCTTCGAACTTGTTGACGAGCGCGGTGATGATGCCGCATTCGCCAACCGCGGCCGAGACATCCGTGACGTTGCCATATTCCGCTTCGCAAGCGCCGAAGAAGCGCTGCAACTCGATCTTCGTCTGCTCTTGTGCCGATGCGCCCTGGCTCAGCGCGATCATGGCAACAGTCGTCAGTAGAATGCGTTTCATGATGTCTCACTCCCTTATGGCGGGCTGATTGCCCTGTTGAACAAAGCCGGCCGGCTCCTCTCCGGCCGGGTAGTCTTCACTTCACCGCGCCACCAGAGACGGCAGTCACGATGTGTTTCTGGAAGATCACGTAGACGATGAGCGCGGGTACGCTGGCGAACACGGCCTGCGCGGCGAGGAAGCCGAGGCCCTCGCTCTGGGCAAAGTTCGACTGCGACGAGGCAAGGCCGACCGTCAGCGTGTACATTTCCTTCCGGGTCGCCGAGATCAGCGGCCACCAGTAGTCGTTCCAGCCATGCAGGAAGGTGAAGATGCCGAGGGTTGCCTGGGCAGGCAGCGTCTGCGGCAGCATGATCTTCCAGAAGATCCGCCATTGTGAGGCGTTATCGAGCAGCGCCGCTTCGTCGATCTCCTTGGGGATCGCCCGGAAGAACTGCGTCATCAGAAAGACCCCGAAGGCACCCGACAGACCCGGCAACATCAGGCCGAGATAGGTGTTGTGCAGACCGAACCAGTTGAACATCTGGTGGCGTGCGATGATGACCGCCTGTTCGGGTACTGCGAGACCGAACAGCACGATGATGAAGAGCGTCCGGCGGAACGGAAACTCGAGGCGCGCAAAGCCATAGCCGGCGAGGGAAGACAGGATCAGCACCAGCAGCGTCTGGCCGGTTGCGACGACGAGGCTGTTGAAGAACCAGCCGAAGACCTGGGATGAGTGCCAGATGTTCAGGTAGTTGGCGATGGTATAGGGCGCGCGGAAAACCGAATCCGTGCCGATCATCAGATCCTGGTTGCTCTTGATCGAGAGGCCGACCAGCCAGGCCACCGGCGCCATCATGACGACGGACAATAGGGCTGCTCCCCAGAGCAGAGCACGGTTGGCGGTCAGGACTTCCGGCTTGTAAGTGTCGTTCGACCGGTTCATGCGCCGTCCTCCGTCTTGCGCGAGGACACGACATATTGCGCCATGGCCGCCACGAGGATGATGAGGAAGAGATACTGCGAGGCGGCTGCCGCACGGCCAACGTCCCAGCGGACGAAGCCGACTTCGTAGATGTACATCACGAGCGGACGCGAGGATCCGTTCGGGCCGCCATTGGTCATCAGCTGCGCCTGGCCGAAAAGCTGGAACTGGAAGACAATCTGGATGATCGTGACCAGCATGATGGTGCGGGCAATCGAGGGCAGGGTGATGCGGGTGAGCACCCGCCAGCGGCTGGCATTGTCGAGCGCCGCTGCTTCATAGAGATCCTGCGGCACCTGCTGGAGTGCGGCCAGGAACAGCATCATCGGCAGGCCGATGCACCACCAGACGGTCGCGACGCCGACGGCAAAGAGTGACCAGCCTTTGGTCGAGATGAAGTTGATCTGGTCGATCCCTGCCTGCGCAAAGAGGACGGACAGGAGGCCGTCGCTGGGAATGAAAACGAAGCGCCAGATCAAGGTGACGATGGTGACCGACAGCACGGAGGAGGAAAAGAACAGACCGCGGAAGAAACTCGTGGTGCGTGTCGTGCGGTTGAGCGCGAGTGCCAGGAAAAGGCCGAGAGCGACCAGCGTCGGCACACTCACCAGCACGAAAATGATGGTATTGCGCAGGGCCTGCAAGAAGACCGCATCGCCTGCGACCCTGATGTAGTTGGCGAGCCCGACGAAACGGCCGGGGCCGAAGAGGTCAACCTTGTGCAGGCTGAGCCACATGCCCCAGAAGAGCGGGAACACGAGCAGGGCGATAAAGACCAGCAGATAGGGCAGGACGAATAGCCCGTGGCTCCACTGGCTGCGACGATAACTTTCCGCCATGTCAGTCCCCCTCCCTGCCGAAGGCGCGACCGTCTGCGTCGAAGAGGTGGAAGGCATGCGGATCGGCCGAGATCATCAGCCGGTCTCCCGCCTTGATCAGCGAGCGGCCATCCGCTTCGACGACGAGCTTGCTGCCGTCATCGAGAACACCGTAAACGAGGGAACGATCCCCCAGGCGTTCGACTACCTCGGCCGTCAAAGGCACACCTGAGGTGCCGTCCGTCAGCACTGTTATGTCCTCGGCACGGATGCCCAGCGTTGCGCCTTCGGGATTGAGGCCAGCCGGAACCTTGAACCCGGTCTCGACGGCGCCGAGACCCGCGGTACTGACGGAAAGCCCGATATTCGTGCCGCTCCATCCGGTGACGGGCAGGAAGTTCATCGGCGGAGAGCCGATGAAGCCTGCGACAAACCTGGTGGCCGGCCGCTGGTAGACATCCATCGGCGTGCCGATCTGCTCGATCTTGCGCGCATTCATGATCACGATCCGATCGGCGAGGGTCATCGCTTCGATCTGATCGTGGGTCACGAAGATCATCGTCGAGCCTAGACGATGGTGCAGCTGGGCGAGTTCGAGACGGGTGCGACCACGTAGTGCGGCATCGAGATTGGAGAGCGGCTCGTCGAAGAGGAAGGCCTTGGGCTCCTTGACGATGGCGCGGCCGATGGCGACGCGCTGGCGCTGGCCGCCCGATAGTTTCTGTGGCTTGCGGTCGAGCAGATGACCGATCTCGAGCGTTTCGGCGGCGGCGAGGACACGCTTCTCGATCTCGTCCCTGGCCATGCCGATGTTTTCGAGGCCAAAGGACATGTTCTGCTTCACGGTCATATGCGGATAGAGCGCATAGGACTGGAACACCATCGCGACGCCACGCTGGCCGGGCGGCAGGGTGTCAACACGGCTGCCGCTGACCGAGATGGTGCCTGATGTGACATCTTCGAGGCCGGCGATCATGCGCAGCAGAGTCGACTTGCCACAGCCCGAGGGCCCGAGGAAGACGACGAACTCGCCCGCCTCGATGGACAGCGAGATGTCATCGAGCACGGTCAGTGCGCCGTAGCGCTTGGTGACATTATCGATTTCAATCGAAGCCGACATGGTTTCTCCTCCCCGTCGTCGATTGGTTATTGGCCGAGCCGGATCATCCGGTAGCTGAGCGGCGCGATCTCTCCCTTGAGGCGCCCCTCCTCGACAGTCATTCCGTTGCCGTCGGCCGGAGCAACCGGCTGCTTGTCCGGTCCATTCACAGCCTTCAGCTCGTGGCCTGCGATCACCTTGTCCACGATCACCTTGCGGTCGCCAAAGCCTTCCAGCGCGACGTCGAGGGTGATGGCGTCCGTCTGATGGCGGTTGACCATGAAGAGGGTGAGAGCGCCATCCGTGTCGCTCTCGACCGCAGACACGTCGAGATACGGAACCTTCTCGGCGAAGTCCGTCGCATAGCTCGGGCTGTCGATCGAAAGCTGGTAGGATGTGCCGCGGCCATAGCGCGAGGCGAATAGGTATGGGTAGTAGGTCGTCTGCCGCCAGGCCGGACCGCCGGGCACGGTCATGATCGGTGCGATGACGTTGACGAGCTGCGCGAGGCAGCCAACCTTCACCACATCGGCACGGCGGATGAAGGTGTTGAGGATGCAGCCGACCTGCAGCACGTCCTCGAAATTGTAGATGTCTTCCAGGAGTTCCGGCGCATGCGGCCAGCCATCGCGGCCGTCGAGAACCTTCCGGTCGGCTTCGTTGGAATGGTACCAGACGTTCCACTCGTCGAAGCTGATATAGACGTCCTTCTTCGAGCGCTTCTTCGCCTTGGTTACCTTGATCACTGAAGCGATGGTCTCGATGTAGTCATCCAGGCGTGCGTTCTGCGCCAGGTAGGCGGCGGTGTCGCCGGCGTGGTTCTCGAAATACATATGCAGGCTGATGTAATCGACGCTGTCATAGGTGTAGTCGAGAACGGTCGCTTCCCAGGCCGGATAGGTCGGCATCTTGGGTGAGGAGGAGCCGCAAACGACGAGTTCGATCGACTTGTCGAAGGCGTGCATGGCCTTGGCGGTCTCGAAGGCGACCCGGCCGTATTCTTCCGCCGTCTTCTGGCCGATCTGCCAGGGGCCGTCCATCTCGTTGCCGAGGCACCAGAGCTTGACGTTCCAGGGTTCCTCGCGGCCGTTCTTGCGGCGCAGGTCCGACCAGTAGCTGCCCCCGGGGTGGTTGACATATTCCAGGAAGGCGCGGGCTTCATCGAGACCGCGCGAGCCGAGATTGACGGCC
>DAMDHD010000001.1:75130-86474 GCA_032102365.1 Allorhizobium sp. CTOTU50464
ATGCCGACCTGGTTCGATTCCGAGGTGTGCCAGGCGAGGTCAAGGCGAACCGGACGGTCTTCCTTCGGGCCGATGCCGTCTTCCCAGTTGTAAGCCGAGACGAAATTGCCGCCGGGATAGCGCACGACAGGCACGTCGAGTTCGCGCACGAGGTCGATGACGTCCTGCCGCATGCCATTCTCGTCGGCTGTCGGATGATCGGGTTCGTAGATGCCGGAGTAGACAGCGCGACCGAGATGCTCGACGAAAGATCCATAGAGGCGCGGATCGATCGTGCTGATTTTATAGTCGCGGTGAACGGTGCCGACAGCCCGCATAAGCATTTCCTCCAAATATATCCGTTTTTCGGATATCTATCATAATTGAGGATATGATACACGGGATCGACCGGAGGTCAATCCGGCAATATGCAGGGGAAATTGCGAGTCCGTGTCAGGTCTTGATGCGCAGGACGATGTCCTGGTCGTAATTGCCGAAGCCGCGGCCGAAAATATTGATGCCGCCGGGGTGTTCGGCTGTTTCCGGCACTTCGATCCGGACGCGGATCGATCGATGATCGAGCAGTTCCAGATCGTTGAGCGTGGTTTCCGACACCCGCATGCCGTCGATGAAGGTGCCGCTTTCGGTGACGCGGAAGCTTTTCAGAACGCCGTATTGGCTGCCGCGAAGCTTCCACCAGTCGGGCGTGAACTTGCCGCGGCGGTCACCGAAATCGCCGGGCGATGTCCAGGTGGCGACCGGCTTTCCGTTGATGGAGATGGTGATGTCAGACGGCCAGTTTTCCGAGGTGCCTGGCACCTCGGAGGAGAGTTCGAGTAGGAGTTCCAGTTCCCGGATCGGGGCGCCCTTGATCCTGGCATTGTTGGGAAATTGGTAGTCCACATAGCCGCGTGTGAACCAGAGAAGCCCGGCCTTCATCCGGTCCGGCGACAGGAAAGTGTCGGGGTTGTCGAGGTAGCCGATGATCGCGTCGGGTCCGCACATGCCGCAGGGGGCGTAGACGTCGTAACCGCTGTAGAGGCCAACTGGCATCGAGACTTCGATTGCCTCGTCGGTTGCCTTATTCGGGCGCGTGAAGGTGAGGACGATCTCGTCATGGACAGCGTGACAGATCTTCTGGCTGCCCTTGCGGGCCTTCTGGACCTCCGTGCGGATCAGGCCCGCCTCTTCCATCTGGTTCAGATGGGTCGATGTGGTCGACTGGGGAAGCTCAAGGACCTCGGCGATTTCGTTGACATTCAGCGGGCCGCGCGCGTGCAAAAGCTCCAGGATGGCCAGTCGCGCCGGGGCGGAGAGGGACTTCAGGACATCCTTGCCGTCTTCCGGCGTGATCATAAGAAAGCGGCTGCTCAATGTGTTTCTCCCCGTATAGTGAATTCGTATCAGAATTCGTGATCAAAACAAGGGGTGGGGTGGTCGAGCTAGTCGCAGTCGCGGCTGTATACATCCGACGACATCATCCTGGTGATAGGCAAGATATCGTCGGTGTTTTCGGCGTAAGATTGACATCCTGTATACAGTATGGCTTGCTGTTCCCCGATAGAGGAGGAGCTGTCATGTCCAAACCCACCTTTCCGATGAATGCCTGGTATGCTGCCGCCTATGATGTTGAGCTGAAGCGCCAGCTTTTGCCGCGCACCATCTGCAACAAGCCTGTTGTCCTGTATCGCAAGGAGAATGGTAGGCCCGTCGCGCTTGCCGATGCCTGTTGGCACAGGCTGGTGCCCCTGTCGCTCGGGCGGCTCGAGGGTGATAACGTCATCTGCGGCTATCACGGTCTCGAATTCGATGAGACGGGGCGCTGTGTATACATGCCCTCGCAGGACACCATCAATCCGTCCGCCTGTGTGAAGTCCTACCCGATCGCCGAGAAGCACCGCTTCATCTGGATCTGGCCGGGCGATCCGGCATTGGCCGATCCCGCGCTGATCCCTGACATGCACTGGAACCAGGACCCGGATTGGGCTGCCGATGGCAAGCTGATCGAGGTGAAGTGCGATTATCGTCTCGTTGTCGACAACCTGATGGACCTGACGCACGAGACCTTCGTGCATGGTTCTTCCATCGGCAATCGCGCTGTCGCCGAAGCCCCGTTCGAAGCCAGCCATTCGGATCGCTTTGCCTATATCACGCGCTGGATGGAGGATATCGATCCGCCGCCCTTCTGGCGCAAGCAGTATGGCCGTCCCGGCAAGGTTGACCGCTGGCAGATCATTCGCTTTGAGGCGCCCTGCACGGTGACGATCGATGTCGGTGTTGCCGAAGCGGGCACCGGCGCCAAGCAGGGGGATCGCTCCAAGGGCGTGAACGGCTACGTGCTCAACACGATCACGCCTTCGACGGACAAGACCTGTCTCTACTTCTGGGCCTTTGCGCGCAATTATGACCTCGGCAATCAGGCCCGCACGCACGAACTTCGCGAGGGTGTCGCAGGTGTCTTCCGGGAGGACGAGGTGGTGCTCGAGGCTCAGCAACAGGCGATCGATGCCAATCCGGATCATCAGTTCTACAACCTCAACATCGACGCCGGTTCGATGTGGGCCCGCAAGCTGATCGACCGGATGATCGATGCAGAGCTGAAGCCGCAGGCTGGTCCTCACGCCGTGGCGGCGGAGTGAATAGATGGGCATGGATCAGGAACGGGCGCCGAAACAGCAGACCGCGAAAGCGCTGCTTGGGCTGCGCGATCTCATCCTGACCGGTGAGATCGAGCCCGGCGAGCGGTTGTCGGAGGTGGCGCTCTCGGAGCGGCTCTCCGTCTCCCGCACGCCGCTTCGGGCAGCCCTTCAGCGGATCGAGCAGGAGGGGCTGGTGACGCTGATCCCCTCCGGCGGTTACGCGGTCCGCTCGTTCAGCCGGCAGGAAGTGATCGATGCAATCGAGCTGCGGGGCGTACTCGAAGGCACCGCAGCGCGGCTGGCGGCCGAGCGTGGCGTGACGCCTCAGCGGTTGAAGGCCATTCGCGAGGTCGTGGTGCAACTGGATGAAGTGCTTGCGGCCGAAGCCCATGCGATGGATTTCGAGCGCTACGAGGCCTTGAACGGCAAGTTCCATCGCCTGCTCTGGGATCTCGCGGGCAGCGAGGTTCTGCGCCGAGAAATCGAGCGGATGACCAGCCTGCCCTTTGCAAGCCCCAATGCCTTCGTGAACACCGAGTCCAATGCTCCGGCCTTTTATCGGACGCTGGTGGTGGCGCAGGCGCAGCACAAGGCGATCGTTTCCGCGATCGAATTGCGGGAAGGTGCGCGCGCCGAGGCCCTGGCGCGGGAGCACGCGCGGCTTGCGCGTCAGAATCTGGATTTCGTGCTGGAGGAGCAGCCGGATCTGCGGCGAAAGGTGCTGGCGCTCGCCCTTATGGCGGGCTGACCGGCCGACAACTATCAGTCTAGGGAGGAGACTTCATGCGTTCCAAGCTGGAATGGCGTCCTGCGCGTGTCATTCAGATCGAAAACCCGGCCGAGGATGTCCGGGCCGTGACCTTCGCCGTCGATGGCCTGCGGCAGGCATTCGATCCGGGGTCGCATACGAATATCAAGGTCATCATCCGCGGCGAACCGGCTATCCGCACCTACACCGTTTTGCCGAGCGCTCCCGGTACGCTGAAGATCGCGGTGAAGCTCCATCCGAACAGTCGTGGCGGGTCGGCCTTTGTCTGGAGCCTCGC
The DNA here is from genome assembly GCA_032102365.1 of Allorhizobium sp. CTOTU50464. Taxonomy (GTDB): domain Bacteria; phylum Pseudomonadota; class Alphaproteobacteria; order Rhizobiales; family Rhizobiaceae; genus Allorhizobium. The sequence continues at coordinate 78,795 of DAMDHD010000001.1, forward strand.
CATCGGCGACGAGACGGAAATGACGGAGCCGGAGAACCGTTTCGAGCTCTCCTGGCGTGCCTCGCGCTATCTGCTGATCGCTGGCGGGATCGGGATCACGCCGATCTACGGCATGGCGAAAGCGCTTGTTGCGCGCGGCCAATCCGTGCGGCTGATCTATGGCGCCAAAAGTCGGGCGCAGATGGCGTTTTCGGAAGAGCTGCAGGCGCTGCTCGGCGACGGGCTTGAAGCCTTTGTTCAAGACGAAGGCAGCGCTTTCGATCTGGCTGCCGAGTTTGCTGCTCTGCCTGTGGATGGCGAGGCCTATATCTGCGGTCCGCACGGCCTGCTGGAAGCTGCACGCAACACCTGGCGGGAGAGCGGCCGGTCGATGAGCCGGCTCCGCTTCGAGGTCTTCGGCGACAGCGGTCGTTACGCGGAGCAACCCTTTTCGGTCTCGGTGCCGCAATACGGGCGATCGATCGATGTGCGGGCCGACCAGACCATGCTGGATGCCCTGATGGAAGCCGGAATCGACATGGTCTACGACTGTCGCCGTGGCGAATGCGGCCTCTGTGCCGTCAATATCGTGGATGCCTCCGCGCCGATCGATCATCGCGACGTGTTCTTCTCGCCGGAAGAGCGGCATGAGGGCGAGAAGATGTGCGCCTGTGTGTCTCGCGCCGTGGGCGGCGTCGTGACGATCGACACGGGTTACCGGCAGGAAGCGCTTACGGCTTAGGCTCTGTGCGCGCCGTCGATCAGCCGCTCTCGCCTTCGATCAAGGTCATGGGCCAAAGACGACGGCGCGCCGCATCGGGATAATGCTGTGCAAAGTCCGGCATGGTGGCGAGCAGGCTCTCTGCCAGGGCTATGCCCAGCGCTCTCAGGTCAGGGCGAAAGCAGGTGAGGACCGGGTTGAGGAACTGCGCCTGAGGGCTGTATTGCCCGATGACGGCGATGTCCTTGCCGGGTTTCAGCCCCACTTCCTGCAGACCGCGATAGAAGCCGACGACCGTCGCTTCATTCAGAAGGATGATTGCGGAAGGGCGCTCGCGGGTTTTCATCACCTGCTGGGCGACCTGATAGCCGCCAGGCTCATTCGGACCAGAGCGATAGACATGCGAGGGGTCTAGTTCGAGGCCGTGGCGCGCAAGCACGACGCGGCAGTGGTTCTCGAAGATGTGGCCGAGGTTGATGTCGCCATGCGGCCTGCTGATCGCGATGCGCGTATGCCCGCGCGTCACCAGACGCTCGATCGCGTCTTCCGCCATGCCCTCGAAATCCAGGTCGTACCAGGGCTGGCCGACATCCGTCTGGCTTCGGCCAAGGGTGATGAAGGGGATCTTGGTCTTGTGCAGGAGCTCGAATTGGGGATCCTGATATCGGGTGTCCGACAGGATGATCCCGTCGGCAAAGCCGCGCGCGACGATGCGCTTCAGATAGGCATCGGGATCTTCCTCGGACGAGCAGAGCAGGGCGACCAGATCGAGTTTATGCCGGGCCAGCACCGTCTGCATGCCATCGAAGACGCGCATGAAGAAAGTGTCACCCTGGCCGGTGATGTCATGGCCGGTCTGCATCATGAAGCCGATAATGCCGGTTGCGCCCTTGCGCAAGGAGCGGCCCGCCTGGTTCGCCACGTAGCCGAGCTTTTCGGCGGCTTCCAGCACGCGTCTGCGGGTTTCCTCGTTCACGTCCGGCTTGCCGTTCAGGGCGCGGGAGACGGTCCCGATCGATATGTCGAGATGTTCGGCCAGTTGCCGGATGCCCTTCATCAACCCCTCCGCTGAAACGCATGCCGTAATCGTTTACGAAATCTCTATTGACACATGGGCCGTCTCGTTCATAGTGTCGTAAACGTTTACGGGATTTGCGGAAGAGGAGTTTCGCTCATCCCTTAGGAGGATACCAGTGACATCAAGAGCCGTTTTGTGCGGGTGCGGAGCTATGGCCAAAGGCTGGCTCCGAGCGCTTCAGTCTGCCTCCCGGTTGCGGGACGAGGTGGAAATCGTCGGTCTGGTCGATCTCGATCCGGCTGTGGCGGAAGCGCTCGCTGCCGAGTTCGGTCTCGGCGACGCCCAAATCGGGACGGATCTCGCTTCCATGATCGAGGCGACCAAGGCCAGCATGGTGTTCGACGTGGTGGTCCCGGCCGCCCGCTTCAGCGTCGTCTCGACCGCTCTCAAGCTTGGCTGCGACGTGCTTTCCGAAAAGCCGCTGGCTGCCTCCATGGAAGAAGCGAACGCCTTGCTGAAGCTCGCCGAAGAAGCTGGTCGAGTGCATGCCGTCGTGCAGAACCGCCGCTTCATCTCCGGCATCCGGCGCCTGCGCCGCGCCGTGGAGGAGGGGCTGATCGGCGACCTCAGTGGCATCCACTGCGACTTTTTCCTCGGACCGCATTTCGGCGGCTTTCGTGAGGCGATGGACAATGTCCTCCTGCTGGACATGGCAATCCACACCTTCGATGCCGCGCGCTTCGTCTCCGGAAAGCAGCCGCTGTCTGTCTACTGTGTCGAGACCAATCCGTCCGGCTCCTGGTATGCGCATGGCGCCTCAGCCAATGCGATTTTCAGGCTCTCCGGGGATGCCGTCTTCACCTATCGCGGTTCCTGGTGTGCCGAGGGCCGTCGCACGAGCTGGGAGAGCGCATGGAGGCTCGTCGGCGCCCAGGGCATGATCACCTGGGACGGAGAAGACGCGTTCGAGGCGACGGTCGCGGGTGACGAGCCCGGCCTGCTGCGCGGCCACCGTCCTGTCTCCATTCCCCCGGCTCCCGACGAGGATCAAACCCATGGGCATGAGAGCGTGCTCATGGAGTTCGTCGACGCGGTCAAGACAGGGCGCCCACCGGAAACCGCGAGCGACGACAATATCAAAAGCCTTTCCATGGTGTTCGGCGCGATCGAAAGCGCCCGCACCGGCCTTCCCGTCAGCATTTCATCCGAAGGACATTGAACCCGTGAGTAATCCCGCAAAATCCATTCGTATCGGTACCATGGTCAGCGCCAGCGGCGGCAAGGCGGCAGAGCGGATCGGCCAGATCGGCGACATGGGCTTCGAGAGCTTCGAGCCCTTTTTCTGGCAAACAACGAACGGTCAGGATCTGGCCGATCTCGGCAAGCGCTGCGTCGAGGCGATCGGCGATCGCGACATCACGATCTCGACGCTCGGCATGTTCGGCAATCCGCTGGAAGAAACCGACATGGACCTGCAGACGCTGCAGGGCTGGAAGGACTGCATCGACAATGCCCATCACTTCGGCGCCACCTGCGTTGCCGGTTTCACCGGGCGTATCCGCAACCGTCCCCTGACGGAGAGCCTCCCGCGCTACCGCGAGATCTGGAGCGAGCTCGCCAAGCGTGCCGCCGACAAGGGCGTGAAGATCGCGTTTGAAAACTGCGCCATGGACGGCAACTGGCAGACCGGCGATTGGAACATCGCGCACAATCCGGATGCCTGGGAGCTGATCTTCAACGAGACGCCGGACGATCACATCGGGCTCGAATGGGAGCCCTGCCATCAGATGGTCTATCTCATCGATCCCATCCCGCAGATCCGCAAATGGGCGCACAAATTTTTCCACGTGCATGGCAAGGACGCGACCATTCGCTGGGACGTGATCCGTGAGCACGGGGTCTTCGGCAAGCACCCCTTCGTCTTCATGCGCACGCCGGGCTTCGGCGACACCAACTGGACCGATGTCATCTCCGAACTTCGCCTCGCCGGCTGGTCCGGCTCCATCGATATCGAAGGCTGGCACGACCCGGTTTATCGCGATGCCCTGGAAATGACAGGGCAAGTGCATGGCCTGAATTATCTCAAGAACTGCCGGGGCGGGGACTTCGTCACCGACCCGGTCTGATCCGTCGAAATATGGGTCTTGTGGAGGACAAGGCCCATGCAGAAACCCAAGAGGAGGAAACCATGGGTATTCGCAAGCATATCGTCTTCGGCGCCTTGGCGCTGGCCAGTGTCTCCCTGTTCGGGCTTTCCGCCCAGGCAGAAGACGTCAAGATCACCGTCTGGTCGCTCGACCGCGACATCCAGCCGGCTCCGAACCTGATCAAGGACTTCAACGCTCTCAACAACGGGATCACGGTGGAATATCGTCAGATCCAGTTCGACGACGTCGTCAGCGAGGCGATGCGGGCCTATTCGACGGGACAGGCACCCGACATCATTGCGATTGACAATCCCGAGCATGCGCTTTTCGCATCGCGCGGGGCCTTTCTGGATCTGACCGACAAGATCGCGGCATCCGATGTGGTGAAGCCGGAAAACTACTATCCCGGTCCGCTGAAATCCGTGATGTGGGACGGCAAGTATTTCGGCATCCCGAAAGCGACGAACACGATCGCGCTCTACTACAACAAGGACATGTTCAAGGCGGCTGGCCTTGATCCGAACAGCCCGCCGCAGACCTGGGACGCGTTGGTGGAGGCTGCTCGCAAGCTCACCGATCCCTCCAAGAACGTCTATGGCCTGACCTTCTCGGCAAAGGCCAATGAAGAAGGGACCTTCCAGTTCCTGCCCTGGGCCCAGATGGGTGGCGGCGGCTACGACAAGATCAATTCCGAGGGGGCCGTAAAGGCGCTCGAAACCTGGAAGCAGATCATCGACGAGAAGCTTGCGTCTCCGGATACGCTGACCCGCAGTCAGTGGGATTCGACCGGCACCTTCAACTCCGGCAATGCCGCCATGGCCATATCAGGTCCCTGGGAACTGGACCGCATGCTGAAGGAGGCAAAGTTCGACTGGGGCGTCGCGCTTCTGCCGGTGCCGCAAGAAGGCGCTGAGCGTTCCTCCGCCATGGGCGACTTCAACTGGGCGATCTTCTCCAACACGCAGCATCCGGACGAAGCCTTCAAGGTTCTGGAATACTTCGTCTCGCAGGACGACCGCATGTTCAAGGATTTCGGCCAGCTGCCGCCGCGCTCGGACATCACCATCGCGCCGACCGGTGAGCCTCTGAAGGACGCCGCTCTGAAGGTCTTCATCGAACAGCTTCAGTATGCCCAGCCGCGCGGTCCTCATCCGGAATGGCCGAAGATCTCTAAGGCGATCCAGGATGCGATCCAGGCTGCTTTGACGGGCCAGATGTCCGCCAAGGAGGCTCTCGATCAGGCGGCAGAGCGCATCAACGCCGTCCTCGGCTGAATGATCGGCAGGCGTGGTGACTTCCGCGCCTGCCCAACAAACCTCCCGGAAGGCCGTCCCTGCCATGGTGCGGGGGCGGCCGGCCCGGACGAGATCACCGGTAGTGCGGAGACATGAATGCGCAAGATCCTGACCAGCCTGACCGACGGGCGGGGCTTCGACCTGGGCCTCGTAACGCTGCCGCTTGGCTTCCTTTTCCTGATGTCCGGCCTGCCGCTCATCTACAACGTGCTGATGAGCTTTCAGGAAGTCGACATGTTCTCGCTGGGAACCTTCTTTCGACCCTTTGTCGGCTTCGACAACTACGTGACGCTGTTCTCTCAGCCACAGACCTGGCCAATCCTCTGGAATACGGCGCTTTTTGTGGTCGCCTCCATCGTCGGCCAGTTCGTCATCGGTTTCTCGCTGGCGCTCTTCTTCTGGGTGAACTTTCCCGGCGCCTCGTGGCTTCGCGGTCTCTTCCTCGTTTCCTGGGTCATGCCGGGCCTTGTGGTCGGCGCGATCTGGAACTGGATCCTCTCGGGCGATTTCGGCGTGTTGAATTACATGCTGCGCGAGAGTGGCATCATCTCCAGCAATATTTTCTGGCGGTCCGACCCCGACTTTTCGCTCTGGGCGGTGATCATCGCCAATATCTGGCTCGGGACATCCTTCAACATGATCCTGCTGTCAGTCGGCCTCTCCGCCATTCCGAAGGACCTTTACGAGGCTGCCGAGCTGGATGGCGCCAATGTCTGGCAAAGGTTCTGGACCATCACGCTTCCGATGATGCGCTCGACGATCGGTGCGATCATCTCGCTGGGCCTGATCTTCACCTTGCAACAGTTCGACCTGTTCGCCGCGATCACGTCCGGCGGGCCCAACAATTCGTCCAACGTCACGCAGTACTGGGCCTGGGATCTCTCCTTCCGTCAGTATGACTTCGCTCAGGGGGCCACAATCTCCGTCATCATGATCGTCTTCGTGATGTTTGCCTCCGTCGTCTATGTGCGTTCGACCCGACATGAGGTGCGCGGATGAGCGAGACCACTCGAAACAGGCTGATGCTGGCGATCGCGCTCGTGCTCGCTGCGATCTATCTCTTCCCGCTCTACTGGATGTACATCACCACCCTGAAAAGTGGTTCGGCGATGTTCGCCACGCCGCCTAGCTTCTGGCCATCCGACCCGCAATGGTCGACCTATGCCTATGTCTGGGAGAGCCGCAATCTCGCCCGCTACATGTGGAATTCGCTGGTCATTGCCGTCGGTGCCGTCAGCCTGATCACGATTCTTGGAACGGGCTGTGCCTATGTGCTTGCCCGCTATCGCAATCGCTGGATCGACGTCGGGCTCTTCCTCATTCTGATGCTGCAGGTCCTGCCGGCCTCGCTGATGATCACTCCGATCTTTGTCGGCTTCTCGCAGCTGGGCATGCTCGACTATCCGCGTCTTGCGGTCATCATCGCCATCGCCGCGAAGAGCATGCCCTTCTTCGTCGTGCTGGTGCGCGCCACCTTCATGAGCGTGCCGATCGAACTCGAGGAGGCGGCCCTCGTCGATGGCAATTCACGCGTTGGGGCCTTCTTCAACATCGTGCTGCCGCTGGCCCGCAACGGCATCCTGGTCGCGGCCATCCTGATCTTCATGCAGGCATTTGGCGAGTTCGTCTATTCGAAGTCGATGATCCAGGCTGCCGAGCTTCAGCCGGCAAGCGTCGGTCTGAACACCTTTATGGGGCCGAATACCAATGAGTGGAACAATATCATGGCCTTCGCCTCGATCTATGTGACGCCCATTCTCGCGGCCTTCGTCCTTCTGCAGCGCCGGATCGTCTCCGGGCTCACGTCTGGAGCTCTCAAATGACCCATCAGATCGAACTTTCCGGCGTCAATAAATACTACGGTGCCTATCACGCGCTGCGCGATATCGACCTGAAGATCAGAAAGGGTGCCTTCGTCGCGCTTGTCGGGCCGTCCGGTTGCGGCAAGTCGACCCTGCTGCGTTCACTGGCCGGGCTCGAGAGCATCTCTGGTGGCGACCTGATCATTGCCGGTGAGCGGATGAACGGCGTGCCGCCGCGCAAGCGGGACCTGGCCATGGTGTTCCAGTCCTATGCGCTCTATCCGCATATGACCGTGGAGGAGAACCTCACCTATTCGCTGCGCATTCGCGGCGTGAAGAAGACGGAAGCCAGGAAGGCCGCAGAGGAAGTGGCAGCAACGACGGGCTTGTCCAATCTGCTGCACCGCTATCCGCGCGAACTCTCTGGCGGCCAGCGGCAGCGCGTTGCGATGAGCCGGGCGATCATCCGGCACCCTAAAGCCTTCCTATTCGACGAGCCGCTGTCCAACCTCGATGCCGCGCTTCGTGTCCACATGCGCAAGGAGATCCGCTCGCTGCATGACCGGCTGGGTGCAACCTCGGTCTATGTCACGCACGACCAGATCGAGGCGATGACCATGGCGGATCATGTCGTCGTCATGCGGCAGGGGGTTATCGAACAGCAGGGGGCACCGCTCGAACTCTACGACCGTCCGGTCAACAAGTTCGTGGCGGGCTT
>DAMDHD010000001.1:86484-140877 GCA_032102365.1 Allorhizobium sp. CTOTU50464
TCGGTTCGCCCGCCATGAATTTCATACCGGCGACCGTCGGCGCCGATGGCAAGTCGCTGGCGCTTGACCTCGGCACGCCGCAGATGATCGCGCTTGATCGCCCGGTCCCGTCATCGTCACGGCTGCTTGTCGGATTGCGGCCCGAGCATCTGCGGCTGGTTCCGGACAGCGAGGCGCAAATCCGGCTACCGGTCGGGATTGTCGAGAGCACGGGGTCGATGAGCTACATCACCTCGGCCGGCCAGCCGGAGATCAATGTGGTTGTCTCCGAACGCCAGTCGCTGCGTCATGGAGACACGATGGCGCTCGGCTTCGATCCGGCACATCTGCATCTGTTCGATGCCGAGACCGAGCAGCGGATCGAGGTGGCCTGACTTGGATCACGCGTCAGATATCGAGGGTTGTCTGGCGCTCCCAGGCGGTGAAGTGGCCGCAATAGCTGTTCCACTCGTCATGCTTGAGCTTCAGATAGGCCTCGGAGAACTGGGAGCCGAGCGCTGACTGCAACTCGTCGTCCTGCTCCAGAGCGCGGAGGGCGTCGAGCAGGTTCAGGGGAAGCCTCGGCGCATCCTTCACTGTATGGCCGTCGCGGTACATGTCGATGTCGTAATGCGGGCCGGGATCGGCGTTGCTCTTTAGGCCGCTCAGACCCGCCGCTATGATGATCGCCTGGAGCAGATATGGGTTCACGGCGCCGTCGGGCAGGCGGAGTTCGAAGCGGCCAGGGCCGGGCACGCGGACCATGTGGGTGCGGTTGTTGCCGGTCCAGGTGACGGTGTTGGGTGCCCAGGTGGCACCGGAGACGGTGCGCGGTGCGTTGATGCGCTTGTAGGAATTGACGGTCGGGTTGGTGATCGCGGCCAGTGCCGAGGCATGTTTCATGATGCCACCGAGGAAGGTCTTGCCCTTGGCCGAGAGGCCGAAGGGCATATCCTTGTCGGCGAAGGCATTCACCTTGCCGTCGAGATCCCAGACCGAGATATGCGCATGGCAGCCATTGCCGGTCAGGCCCTTGAAGGGTTTCGGCATGAAGGTCGCGCGCAGCCCGTGCTTCTCAGCGACGGACTTGACCATGAACTTGAAGAAGGAATGCTTGTCCGCCGTCTTCAGGGCATCGTCGTATTCCCAGTTCATCTCGAACTGGCCGTTCGCGTCCTCATGGTCGTTCTGGTAAGGCTTCCAGCCAAGCGCCAGCATGTGGTCACAGATCTCGGCGATCACGTCATAGCGGCGCATCAGGGCCTGTTGGTCGTAGCAGGGCTTCTCGGCGGTATCGTACTGATCCGAGATCATTTCGCCGTCAGCCGAGATCAGGAAGAATTCTGCCTCGACTCCGGTCTTGACGCGAAGGCCTATATCCGCGGCTTCTGCCACCAGCTTTTTCAACACCACGCGCGGCGCCTGTTCGACGGGCTGATCGTCCATCATGCAATCGGCCGCGACCCAGGCGACCTCAGGCTTCCATGGCAACTGGATGACGGATGAGGCGTCAGGGATGGCGAAAAGATCGGGATGAGCCGGCGTCAGATCGAGCCAGGTGGCAAAGCCGGCAAAGCCCGCGCCTTCCGTCTGCATTTCGGCGATGGCCTGAGCGGGGACCAGCTTGGCGCGCTGGGCGCCAAAGAGGTCGGTGTAGCTGATCATGAAGTATTTGATGCCTCGCTCCTTGGCGAAGCCTGCCAGATCCTGTGTCACGTCGTTCCCCTGTTTTTATGGATTGAGACACATCGGTTGAAAGAAGAATGGCCGCATCCGTTGTATCGGGATGCGGCCATTCAGGTGGTTAGAAACCTCCCTTTCCGGGATACCAGCTGGTGCCGGCAAGGGGCACCTGGGCCATCGCGGCGGCCTCCATCGTGAGCGCGCAGAGGTCCTCCGGCTCCAGGTTGTGTAGCTTGTTCTTGCCGCAGGCGCGGGCGATGGTCTGGGCCTCCAGCGTCATGACCTTCAGGTAGTTGGCGAGCCGGCGACCTGCCGCGACCGGGTCGAGGCGAGCGGCAAGCTCGGGATCCTGGGTGGTGATGCCGGCGGGGTCCTTGCCTTCATGCCAGTCGTCGTAGGCGCCTGCCGTCGTACCAAGCTTCTGGTATTCCTCTTCCCATTTCGGGTCGTTGTCGCCGATGGCAACGAGCGCTGCCGTGCCGATCGCGACAGCATCAGCGCCAAGGGCCAGGGCCTTGGCGACATCGGCGCCGGAGCGGATACCGCCGGAGATCACGAGCTGAACCTTTCGGTGCATGCCGAGGTCCTGCAGTGCCTGGACGGCGGGGCGGATGCAGGCCAGCGTCGGCATGCCGACATGTTCGATGAAGACGTCCTGCGTCGCGGCCGTGCCGCCCTGCATGCCGTCGAGAACGACGACATCGGCGCCGGCCTTCACTGCGAGTGCGGTGTCATAGTAAGGCCGAGCGCCCCCGACCTTCACATAGATCGGCTTCTCCCAATCGGTGATTTCCCGCAGTTCGAGGATCTTGATCTCGAGATCATCGGGGCCGGTCCAGTCCGGATGGCGGCAGGCGGAGCGCTGGTCGATGCCCATTGGCAGGTTGCGCATCTGCGCGACGCGGTCGGAGATCTTCTGGCCAAGCAGCATGCCGCCGCCGCCGGGCTTTGCGCCCTGGCCGACCACGACTTCGATCGCGTCGGCGCGACGCAGATCCCTAGGGTTCATGCCGTAGCGGGAGGGGAGATACTGGTAGACGAGCTTTTCGGAGTGGCCGCGCTCCTCGTCGGTCATGCCGCCGTCGCCTGTGGTGGTCGAGGTGCCTGCAAGGGTCGCACCGCGGCCCAGCGCTTCCTTGGCGTTGCCCGAGAGCGCACCGAAGCTCATGCCGGCGATGGTGATCGGGATCTTCAGCTCGATCGGCTTCTTGGCAAAGCGGGTGCCGAGCACGACGGATGTGTCGCACTTCTCGCGATAGCCCTCGAGCGGATAACGCGAGATCGAGGCGCCGAGGAAAAGCAGGTCGTCGAAATGCGGGACCTTGCGCTTCGTGCCGCCGCCGCGAATGTCGTAGATGCCCGTTGCGGCCGCGCGGCGGATTTCGGCCAGCGTGTGGTCATCGAAGGTGGCGGACTTGCGCGGCGGGGTGAAGGGGTTGTGATAGCTCATGGCCTGTCCTCGCCTCAGTACGCGTCGGCATTGTCGATGTTGAAATTGTAGAGCTTGCGGGCCGAACCGTAGCGCTTGAACTCCTCGGGCTTTGCATGCGTCACGCCGGCCTTGCCCAGCAGTTCGGCGAGCTTTGCGAGATGCTCCGGGCGCATTTCCTTTTCGACGCAATCGGCACCAAGGCTTTTCACCGAGCCGCGCACGAAGAGCTTTGCCTCGTAAATGCTGTCGCCCAGGGCCTCACCCGCGTCGCCGCAGACGACGAGATGGCCGGACTGGCCCATGAAGGCCGACATGTGGCCGATCGAGCCGTGCACCACGATGTCGATGCCCTTCATCGAAATGCCGCAACGGGAGGCGGCATTGCCCTTGATGACAAGCAGGCCGCCGCGACCGGTGGCGCCGGCATATTGCGAGGCGTCGCCCTCGATGACCACCGTGCCAGACATCATGTTTTCGGCCACACCTGGCCCTGCCGAGCCATGGATGGTGACGGTGCCGCCGTCATTCATGCCGGCGCAGTAGTAGCCGACCGAGCCCTTCACCTCGACGGTGACGGGCGCATCGATGCCGACGGCGACCGCATGGTGACCGCGCGGGTTCACGACTTCGAACAAGGTGTCGTTCGAGCCGGCACCGAGATTGTGCAGGGCGCTGTTCAGTTCGCGAAACGGGGTATGGGAGAGATCGAAGGTCGGCATTCTGCGAGCTTTCTTGGTGTATCGTGGATCAGGCGGCCTTTTCGTGGTCCCAGAAGTAGACGGTGGCCGGCTCCGGCTCCCAGACGCGGGCAGTCTCGATGCCCGGCAGATTGACGAGCGCGCGGTATTCCGAGCCGAAGGCGACATACTGATCGGTCTCGGCCATGACGGCCGGCTTGCAGGCGATCGGGTCGCGCACCACGCCGAAACCGGTCTTGGTGCCGACGACGAAGGTGAAGAAGCCGTCGAGATCATCGAGAGCGCCGGTGAGTGCTTCCCCCAGATCCTTGCCCTTGGCCATTTCCGCCGTGAGATAGGCAGCGGCGACTTCGCTATCGTTCTGGGTCTCGAAGGACATGCCTTCGCGGATGAGCTCGCGGCGCAGGTTGTTGTGGTTCGACAGCGAGCCATTGTGCACGAGGCACTGGTCGGCCCCTGTCGAGAATGGGTGCGCGCCGAGCGTCGTGACCGCGCTTTCTGTTGCCATGCGGGTATGACCGATGCCGTGGGTGCCGCCCATGGCGCGGACGCCGAAGCGCTGTACGACGTCCTTTGGGAGGCCGACTTCCTTGAAGATCTCGACACTTTCGCCGGAGCCCATGATGCGGACATTGGGCCTGATATCGGCGAGGGCCGCCCGGATCTCGGTAAGCTTGCTTTTCGCGATCGAGATGACGGCGTGGGTACTCTTCAATTCGACGTCTGCCGCGATGCCGACCTTGGCCAGATCTTCGGCGAGGCTCGCGAAATCGCTTTCCGGGTCGGCCGATTGGATGGTGACCTTGGCTGCCTTGCCATCGACGCCGCCATAGATGGCGATGCCGGCCGAGTCCGGTCCTCGGTCGGTCATGGTGATCAGCATGTCGGAGAGAAGATCGCCGAGCCGGGGCTCCAGCGCCTTGTCCTTGAGAAACAGACCTACAATGCCGCACATGGCCACGCCCTCCAAAGTCTCTGGAGAAAGGGCTAGCAGCGGCATCCAAGAAAATCAATCTAAAGGAATAAAGTTTTCCTGGTGAGCAACTATCGGCGTTGGGGATAGGAGATGATCGACAGGTAGCGGGCCGGCAATTTCACCAGTTCTTCCGGCCCGTGCGGAGCGTCTGCGTCGAAGAAAAGGCTGTCGCCTGCCTGCATTCGGTAGAGGCTGTCACCGTGGCGATAGACCACTTCGCCCTCCAGCATGTACAGGAACTCCATGCCTTCGTGCTGAAAGGTCGGAAAGATGTCCGATTCAGCGTTCAGCGTGATGAGGTAGGGCTCCACCACAACACCCGATGTGTTGTTTTCGATATGGCCGAGCAGGCTGTAGTGGTGACCGGCGCGGGTTCCGCGTCGCTCCAGATTGACCCCTTCGCCGGCCTTCACGAAACTTGCCGATTTCGGCTCCTCGAAGCCACGGAAGAAGGCGGTGATCGGCATTCCCAGCGCCTTCGACAGCGCCTGAAGCGTGGTCAGCGACGGCGATATGTTGCCGTTCTCGATCTTCGAGAGCATGCCGACCGACATGCCGGTCGCAGCAGCGAGGTCTGCCACGGTGATGCCGAGTTTCTTGCGATAGGTGCGCACCTCGTGGCCGATCGCCATTTCGAGATTGTTGGCGCGAGGCTCACGGACGGCATGAGGATCCTGCGTCAGTGCAGGCTTCGAAGCACCGGGCGCTGTCTTGGTCTTCCTGGCCATAAATCCTCCTCACACTCCGCCAACGTCACCCGATGCCTTAGCGGATTCTGCGCGTCAGCCCAATGCTCCGCTATCCGTTCGTCACAGGCCGACGAAGACCAGAACCGCCAGAACAAGTGCCGCCAGGAAGACGGTGTCGGCAATCAAGAGGCCGATTGCCCGTCCGCCGATCTTGAACACTTCCGGCAGGGAGGTCTTCACGCCGACGGCTGCAATGGCGACGAGCAGCGCCCAGCGCGAGATCATGCCGGCCCATTCTCCTGCCACGGGCGGGATGCTGACCAGCGAGTTTAGGGCGGCGAGCAGCAGGAAGGCGACCACGAAGCCGGGCAAGAGGGGCGGGCGCTTGACGTCGCCGGAAACCGTGCGGCGGAAGGCGAGGGCGGCGACCAGCACGACGGGTGCCAGCATGGTGACGCGGATGAGCTTCACGAAAACCGCCGTTTCGCCGGCCGGCACTGAGACGGAGAAACCGGCACCGGCGACCTGAGCGACGTCATGAATGGTCGAGCCCAGGAAGATCCCTGTCTGGTGGTCCTCGAGCCCGGCGAGGCTTGCCAGGATCGGGTAGAAGATCATGGCGAGTGTCGACAGCATCGTCACACCGATGACGGTGAAGACCATTTGCTGGTCGGCTTCTTTGCTCCGGTTGCCCAATGTCGCGGAGATCGCCAGTGCCGCCGAGGCGCCACAGATGGCGACCGCGCCGCCAGTGAGCACGCCGAACTGCGTGCCCTGTCCCGAGAGGCGCGAGGCGAGAATGCCGAAGAGGATGGTGAGCAGAACCGCGCCCACGATCATGGCAATGACGGCAGCACCCAGTTCCGCAAACATTGCGACACTCACGCGCAGCCCGAGCAGCGCGATGCCGAGCCGCAGCACCGTGCGCGAGGCGAAGTCGAGACCGGCAGCCGTCTTCGGGTCTTCGGCCAGAAAGTGCAGAGCGAGGCCGATCAGTATGGCGAGCAACATCGCCGGTGCGCCATAGTGTTCCGACAGGAAGGCCGATGCCAGAGCGATCAGGACGGTGACGGACAGGCCCGGAAACAAGGTCTGCCAGCGCTCACGCATGGTCATGGGGCGGCTGTCTCGCTCTAGCTCGGGCGAGGCAGTGGACGGATCTGGCATGGAACACCTCTGATGGGATCGCCCGGCGAATGATGGCATGGATGATGCCAAGGGCGGCGGAATGGGATGCGCGGAGTGGCCGCGCATCCCCGTTGTTATTAGTTCAAATCGGCTGCGCGCTCTGCGTCAACCTTCTTCTGCGCATCGGCAACTGCCGCCGTGAAGAGGTCGAAGACTTCGGCGCCACCGGTCACGTTCGCCTTGAACCAGTCGAAGACAGGAGCGACGGCCGTCTTGAAGGCTTCCTTCTCTTCGGCGGTCGGCACATAGATCTCGCCGCCGGCCTTGGCGAAGTCCTGGTAGGCAGCGATTTCCTTGCGCTTCGGCGAGGCGAAGGTTGCCTGCTGGAGGGCGGCAAAGCCGTCAACGACGACCTGCTTCTGTTCCGGCGTCAGAGCCTGGAAACGATCGTTCGACATCCACCAGAAGGCGCCCATGTAGCTGTGACCATCGAGTGTCAGGTGCTTGAGGCCTGCATCCGGGAACTTCATCGACATGATGTCGGTGATGCCGTTGGCAGTGCCCTCAACCACACCGGTTTGCAGCGAGGTGAAGAGTTCCGGCCACGGGATCGGGGTCGGCGCGGCACCCACGGCGGTCGCAACCTGCTGCGGCAGGTCGGCCGGCACGGTGCGCATCTTCAGACCTTTCAGATCGTCAGGCGTCTTCACGGTCTTCTGCGTGTTGGCATAGTTGCGCCAGCCGCCGGTGTTGCCGATGGTCATCAGGCGGATCTTGTTGTCGCTGTCGGCCAGCGCCTTTTCGCGCAGCTTGCGGGTGAAATCACCCGTCAGCACCGTTTCGGCCACGCGGTCGTCGCTCATCAGGTAAGGCAGGTCGAGAACCTGGATGTAGGGGAAAAGGCCGGCTGCGCCGCCCGACGTTGAGATATAGATGTCGATCGAGCCATCGGCGACGCCCTGGAGGCATTCCTCGCCGGTGGCGCAAAGCTGGGTGCCGATGAAGAGTTCGACGGCGATCGCGCCATTCGAGGCGTTCTCGACATAGTTCTTGAACACGACGAGGCCGTCATAGTCCTCGTCGTTTTCGTTGGAGTTCGCGGTGGCGCGGAGCGTGATGTCGGCCGCCTGTGCGACACCGGTGATGGTGAGCGCGCTGGCCAGCAGCAGGGTTTTCAACATGGACTTGAGCATTGTGGTTCCTCCCTGTTCTCAAGTTAGTCGACGAAGCCCGCGAGGCGCGGGAGCGTGAGGGTCAAGGCAGGGAAATAGGTGATCAGGAAGATCACGACGATTTCCGCCGCCAGGAATGGCAAGGTGGCCCTGGCAATCGTTTCAACCTTCAGACCTGAGACCGAAGACGAGACGAAGAGTACCAGACCCATGGGTGGGGTTAGAAGACCGACGGTCAGATTGACCGCCATGATGATGGCGAAGTGGACGGAATCGACACCCATCTGGGTGAAGATCGGTCCGAGGATCGGGCCGAGTATGATAATCGCGGGGCCCGCATCCAGGAACATGCCGACGACGAAGAGCAGAAGGTTGATCAGCAGCAACAGGACCAGCGGGTTTTCGCTGAGGCTCAGAATGATCGAGGCCAGCAGTTCCGGCGTGTGCGACAGGCTGGCGACCGTCTTGAAGGCCATGGCCGCGCCGACCAGCAGCAGGACGACCGCCGAGGTCATGGCGGCCCGCATCAGGATCTTCGGCATATCGCCGATCTTCAGCGTCCGCAGAACGAAGAGGCCAATCAAGATCGCATAACCGACCGCAACGGCCGAGGCTTCTGTCGGCGTGAAAATGCCGCCGAGAATGCCGCCCATGATGATGACGGGGGTCATCAACGGCCAGAAGGCGTTGAGGCTGGCGCGTCCACGTTCCGGCCAGGTGGCCCGGGTCGTTGCCGCTGGCAGGTTCTCGCGATCGGCAAGCAGGTAGACGATCACCATCAGGCTGAGGCCGATCAGGATGCCGGGGACGATGCCGGCCAGGAAGAGTGCCGCAACGCTCTCGCCCATCACATAGGCATAGATAATCATGATGCCGGATGGCGGGATGATCGGGCCGATGATCGATGAGGCGGCGGTGACGGCGGTGGCGAAACGTCTCGTATAGCCCTGTTTCTCCATGGCCGGGATCAGCATCGAGCCGAGCGCCGACACGTCCGCGACCGCTGAGCCAGAAAGGCCGGCGAATAGCATCGACGAGAGGATGTTGACGTGGGCGAGGCCGCCGCGCAGGTGGCCGATCAACGCCTGGGCAAATTCCACCAGGCGCGTGGTGATGCCGGCCCGGTTCATCAGTTCGCCCGCCAGCATGAAGAAGGGGATGGCCATCAGCGGGAAGCTGTCCATGCCGTTATAGACATTGCGATAGAGCAGGACGATGTCGCGCTCCTGGCCGTTCAGCCAGAGGAGAATGCCGGGGGCTGCAATCAGGCCGAAGACGATCGGGAAACCGAGCAGCAGGAGAACCATGAACAGGGGCAGGAAAAGGCTCAGCATCACTCGGCCCCCAACCCGCCGAGGGAGGCCACCGGCTCCAGCGACTTCTCATGTCCGGCAAGCTCGATCAGGCTGCGCAGGATGAGCTCGATATTGACCACGAACATCATGGTCACACCCGTCGCCAGCGATGCCATCATCCAGCCGCGCGGTACCTTCATCCAGGTGCTGAGGTCGAGAGAGGTGGGGACGGCAATTGCCGGCATGGCGAAACGGCCGCCGAGCCCGGTTACCTCCGCCCAGCCGATGCGCATGCCGACGTATAGCAGCACGATCGAGAGCAGCAGAAACAGCAGGGCAATAAGGCTGCCGACCATGCGGGGGAAGATGTCGAGGACCATCGTGATGGCCACGAAGCCGCCCTGGCGGAACGCCGTCGGCACCATCAGACCGGTCATCCAGAGCATCAGGAAACGGGCAGCTTCCTCACTCCAGGGAAGGGCGTTGCCCATGATATATCGGAAGAAGACCTGTATCAGGATGAAAACGAGCATGATGCCGAGGGCACCGGCCCCCAGCCATAGTCCGACCGTCAGCACGGCGGCATTCAGCCGGCCGAGCAGATTGGTCAGGTTCGAAAGTGCCTTCATGTCTCCACCCGTTACTTGTCATCGGTCAATTCGGCGCAACTATCGAAGACTCTTGCCCGCCGCGCAAACACGGCTGTTCCCCTTTCAGGTCCGCGGGGAGTAATTTCCTCCTTGCGGACTTGTTCCGGATCGTCCTCGATTGTTCCGCCGCAGCATGTGTTTCATGCCGCCGATGACCTCCTCCCATTGCGTCTCAGACGGCGAAGCGTCCAAACCGTCCCCCTGAAAAGCACAGCGGTTCTCCCTGCCGATGTGCAACCCTTAGCACCTTGCCGATGATGATCGTGTGATCACCGGCGTCATGTTGCGCCTGCTCGGCGCATTCGAAACGGGCCAGCGTACCCGGCAGAACCGGCACGCCTTCGTCGTTGAACCTGACGTCGATCCCGTCAAAGCCGCTGCCGCCACGGGTGAAGGCAGCACTCAGATGGTCCTGATCTGCGCTCAGCACGTGGATCGCGAAATGCCGGGCGCCCGTGAAGGCGCCGTATCTGGACGAGTTCTTGGCCGGCGACCAGAGGACCAGCGGCGGGTCCAGCGACACCGAGGCAAAGCTGTTGACCGTCATGCCGATGGGGCCGTCTGCGGTCATCGCCGTCACCACGGTCACACCGGTGGTGAAGCTTCCAAGCGCATTGCGATAGGCGCGATGGTTGTCCGCCTCCGGAATGAAGACGGCTTCCAAGGCATGAATGTCATTGGCTGCCATCATCAGGCGACCTCCCGACCGATCGCGAGCGTGTAAAGTTCGAACCAGGTCTGGCGGTCCATCTCGACCTTGGTAGCGTCGGCAATCTTTGCAATGCGGTCGAGCGAATTGGTGCCCATGACCGGAAGGATCGTTGCCGGATGTCGCAGGAGCCAGGCTGTTGCGACGGCAGTCTCGTCGACGCCGTGCTCTGCGCCAATGCGCTTGAGGGCGGCAAGCAGTTCCGGCTTCGAACCATCCAGGAGACGACCGCCGCCGAGCGGCGACCAGGCCATGGGCGGAACCATGCGCTCCTGCAGATAAGCGAGGTCGCCGTTCACAAAGCTATCGGTCGCGAGCAGGCTCATCTCGATCTGGTTGGTGACGAGATTGTTCTCCATCGACGACTGCAGGAGCGAGAAGTCCCAGGGACGGAAGTTCGATACACCGACAGCGCGCACCTTGCCCGAGGCGATCAGCGCGTCGAGTGCCGGTCCGGTCTCGTCGGGATCGATCAGGGGATCCGGGCGGTGAATCAGCAGCAGGTCGACATGGTCCGTGCCCATGTCGGTCAGCGAGGCTTCGACCGAGGCGGTGATATGGGCGGCCGAGGTGTCGTAATACTTGACGCGTGCCGCCGAGTGACGGCCGGCGGGCGCGACGATGTCGCACTTGGTGACGATCTCGAGCTTGTCGCGCAGGCCGGGCGCGGCCTTCAGGGCGCCGCCAAGAATCGCCTCGGCGGTGTAGCCGCCATAGATGTCGGCCTGATCCATGGTCGTGATGCCCTGAGCAAGGCAGGCCTCGATCTTGGCCTGCACATGCTTCGGCGAGGTGTCGGCATCGTCGCCGATGCGCCACATGCCATAGACGAGGCGGCTGAAGGTGAGATCAGGGGTAAGATTGACGCGCTGCATCAGCGGCGAACTCCATTTCCGAGAGGGGTGGCAGGCGTGTCTGCGGGAACGCGGCCATAAGCGTGGGGGAGCGAGACGGTCTTGAGTTCCGGCAGAACCTTGGTGCCGAAATGCACCGCTTCGTCGATATGCGGGTAACCGGACAGGATGAAGGCGCGGATGCCCATCTTCCGATATTCTTCCAGCTCCGAAAGAATTTGGTCCGTCGAGCCGACAAGGGCTGCACCGCAGCCGGAGCGCGCCCGGCCAATGCCGGTCCACATATGCGGCTCGATGTAACCGAACTGGTCGGCAAGTTCGCGGGCGCGGGCCTGATGGGCGACGCCGAGCGAGATCGAGTCATGGGCGCGGTCGCGGATCAGCTTGCCGTATTCGTCGTCGAGCTTGGAGACGATGTAATCCGCATATTCGCGGGCTTCCTTCTCCGTGTCGCGCACGATCATGTGGACGCGCAGGCCGTAATCCAGCGTGCGACCATGAGCTTCGGCGCGCGCATGCACGGCTTTCATGCGTTCGGCGAGCTGCTCCTTCTTTTCCGGCCACATCAGATAGACGTCGCATTGCGCGCCGCAGAGCTCCAGCGCATCCGGCGAATAACCGCCGAAATAGAGGAGGGGGCCGCCGTTCTGCTGGTAGGGGCGGGCGGGCTCGGTCGAAACCCCCTTGAACTGGTAGACTTCGCCTTCATGGTCGATGGTGTCGCGAGTCCAGGCCTGGCGGAGGATCTCTACCACCTCGTGGCTGCGTTTGTACCGGAAAGCGCTGTCGGCAACTTCGCCGGGGAAATCCGAGCTGATGACGTTGAGCGTCAAACGGCCCTTGAGCATATGGTCGAGCGTCGCCACGGTGCGGGCCAGCATGATCGGCTGCATCTCGCCGCAGCGGATGGCGGCCAGCATGTTGATCTTGGATGTGATCGGCGCGCAGCCGGCGACGAAGCTCAGCGTGTCTTGGCCGACCTGGTAGGACGACGGGCACAGAATGTTGCGGAAGCCAAGCTGCTCGGCCTTCTGCACGATGTCCGAGCAGTGTTCCCAGCTCGACCGAAGCGCACCGTCCGGTACGCCGAGAAATTGATAATCGTCAGAGCAGAGTGCAGCGAACCACGACACTTCCGCGCCATCGAGATCGGCCGATGTGACGGGTACGACAGTCATTGAGGTCTCCTCCAAGGCTCCAACTTTCTTCTTGCGTAACACTCGAATTGATGTAGATCAATAGTGTATCAATTTTTTCCCGGCGATACCGAAGTGCCACAGAATTCCGCAACGCAGCCTCCCGGCAGCCTGCCGATCTACGTCCAGATCACCGAACTCCTGGTGCGTGACATCGCGGCAGGGCGGCTGATCGATGGGGAGAGGCTGCCGCCTGAGCGGGATATGGCCGAGGAGCTCGGCATAGCCGTCGGCACCCTGCGCAAGGCCCTGGCGGAGCTTCAGAACCGCGGGCTGCTGGAGCGCATCCAGGGCTCCGGCAATTACGTTCGGGCGATCTCGGATCCGAAATCGGTTTACGCCATGTTCCGATTGGAGCTGCTCGGGGGCGGCGGTCTGCCGACGGCGGAGATCCTGTCGATCGATCGGCTGCCGAAGCCGGCGGACCTGCCGACTTTCGGTACCTCCAGCGAAGCCCACCGCATCCGGCGCCTGCGCCGTCTCTCCGGTCGGCCTGCGGCGCTGGAAGAGATCTGGCTCGATGGCTCCTATATCCAGGCCATCGACCCGGAGGCGGTCTCCGAATCCCTTTATCTCTTCTACCGCACCAAGCTCTCGCTCTGGATTGCGCGGGCGGAGGACCAGATCGGACTGGATGCGGTGCCGGATTGGGCGCCTGATGCTTTCGGCCAGAAGGCCGGTGCGCCCATCGTTCATATTCAACGCATCAGTCAGGACCAGGAGGGTGTCCGCGCAGAAGTGTCGCGGACATGGCTCGATCACACCGTCGCGCGCTATGTCGCGCGGTTGAAATGACAGGGCCGCGGGGAGCGGCCCAATCCAGGAGGAAATAGTGACAGGACTTCGATACGGGATCATCGGTTGCGGCATGATGGGGCAGGAGCATCTGCGCAACATCGCCCTGCTTCAGGACGCATCGGTTGCGGCAATCTTCGAACCCGATCCGGGCATGCGCGCCCTCTCGTCGGCGACCGTCCCTGCGGCCAGGATGGTCGACTCGATCGAGGAGCTGCTTGCGGTCGAAGAGGTGAACTGCCTGCTGATCGCGAGCCCTAACTACCTCCATCTCGAGCAGATGGAAAAGATCGCCGCCATTCGCCCGCTGCCGGTCCTTGTCGAGAAGCCGCTGTTTACGGATCCCGCCGATGCACCGCGTCTGGCGGCCTTGCAGGCCGCCTATCCGGCGCCGATCTGGGTCGCCATGGAATATCGCTACATGCCCCCTGTCGCGCGGATGATCGCGCAGGCGGACGAGGCGACCGGCGGCATCCGCATGCTGACGATCCGCGAGCATCGGTTCCCATTCCTCGAAAAGGTGGGGGACTGGAACCGCTTCAACCGCAATACCGGCGGTACCCTGGTCGAGAAATGCTGCCACTTCTTCGACCTGATGCGGCATATCCTGAAGTCCGATCCCGTTCGCATCATGGCTTCGGGTGGGCAGTCGGTGAACCATGTCGACGAGGTCTATGACGGCAAGCGGTCCGACATCTGGGACAATGCCTATGTGATCGTCGACTTCGCCTCCGGTGCGCGCGCTATGCTGGAGCTTTGCATGTTTGCGGAGGGCGCACGCTATCAGGAAGAGATTACGGCGGTGGGGCCGAAGGGCAAGATCGAATGCCTTGTGCCGGGGCCGGGCCGCTTCTGGCCGGAACATCTCGGAGAGCCGCCGATCGCCCAGGTGATCGTTTCGCCCCGAGATCCGAAGGGCCCGCATGTTGTCGAGATCCCGGTCGATCCGCAATTGCTGGAGGCAGGGGACCACAATGGCTCGACCTTCTACCAGCATCAGCGCTTCCAGAAAGCGGTACGGGGCGAGCATCCCGTTGAAGTTGCCCTTGATGACGGATGGTGGGCGGTCGCGATGGGGCTTGCCGCGCAGCACTCGGCGGAAACCGGGCAGGCCGTTAGCTTCCCGCTCGCATTTTCGCCAGAAGCACGCCTCAAGCAGAAGTTGTCGTTGCAGGCCTGAACAGCGGCCTGATCAGCCCGCGAACAATTCGTTCGTTGCGGCGTTGGAACCCTTGTGCGAGCGCAAGGAGAGCCAGTGGTGAACGAGTATGTTTTCGGCCCCGTTATCAGGGATGACGGGGTTCTGTTCCGGCTATGGGCGCCACGATGTGACACAGTTTCCCTGGAACTTGAGGGAACAGCAACAAGGGAGATGAAGCAGCAGCCCGACGGCCAGTTCCATCTTCTGGTACCCGAGGCAAAGCCTGGCATGCGGTACCGGTTCTATCTGCCGGACGGGCTGGTCGTTCCGGACCCTGCCAGCCGCCACCAGCCCGACGACGTCTTCGGCCCGAGTGAATTGGTCGATCTGTCACACTACCGCAGACCAGAACCCATCTGGCAGGGCAGGCCCTGGGCCGACATGGTGATCTACGAGCTGCATGTCGGCACGTTCACGGAAGAGGGGACGTTTCGAGCGGCAATCGAAAAGCTCGACCATCTTGCCGGGCTGGGGATCACGGCGATCCAGCTCATGCCGATCGCGGACTTTCCAGGAAGCGGAAACTGGGGCTATGACGGGGTGCTGCCTTACGCGCCCGACAGCGCTTACGGGCGGCCGGACGATCTCGTCGCGCTCGCGGAAGCTGCGCATCAGAGGGGGATCTCCGTCTTTCTCGACGTCGTCTACAATCACTTCGGCCCTTCCGGCAATTTCATGGCGGCCTATGCGCCACTTTTCTCGCCGCATCATCAGACACCCTGGGGTGACGGGGTCAATTTCGATGATGAACAGAGCGAGATGGTTCGCGCGTTTCTGATCGAAAATGCACTTTACTGGCTCGAGGAGTATCGGATTGACGGGCTAAGGCTCGATGCCGTGCATGCGATCCGTGACGACAGCGAGCCGCATTTTCTTGACGAGTTGGCGATGCGTGTCAGACGGCGCCTTGGGGATCGACATGTTCATCTTATCGTCGAGAACGAGGAGAACAACCCGCGTTTGCTGGAGCGATCAGGCTCAGATGCCCCTCTCTTCAACGCTCAATGGAATGATGACATCCACCACGCGCTGCATGTGGCAACCAGTGGAGAGACCTTCGGGTATTATGGTGATTACGAAGAGGCGGGTCCGGCGCTGGCAAGGGCGCTTGCCGAAGGCTTCGTCTTCCAAGGTCAGATGATGTCCTTCAGCGGCGAGACGCGGGGGCAGCCCAGCGGCCATATTCCGCCTGTCGCCTTCATCTCCTTTCTCCACAATCATGACCAGATCGGCAATCGCGCGAATGGCGACCGGATCATGGCAACCCTGCCGGAGGCAGCGCTCGCCTTCGCCGCCGCAATCGTTCTGCTGTCACCCCAGATCCCGATGCTCTTCATGGGCGAGGAATGGTGTTCGCAGCGGCCTTTTCCCTATTTCTGCGACTTCGACGAGGAATTGAACGCAGCCGTACGAAAAGGCCGGCGACAGGAATTGTCCAAGCTTCCCGGCTTTGACGGTGAACATGTTCTCGATCCCACGTCGGAGGAGACATTCCGCTCGGGTATTCTCGATTGGGAGGCGGCGACATCCAAGCTCGGCACGACCTGGATTGACCGCTATCGCCAGTTGATCACGCTGCGGCGGGAACGCGTCGCGCCCTTGCTTTCTCTTATGGATCAAGGCGGACGCTACGTGCTCGATGGTGCGGCCATCCGGGTCGAGTGGCCGCTCAATGACGGGCGATCCTACATTCTTGTGGCCAATCCAACGGATGGTGCTGTCGAGACGCATATGGAAAGCGACCTGGTCGATGTTGTCTACGCGCAGGGGGAGCACAAGCCGGATGGTCTTGGTCCCTGGTCCTTGGTCTTCGGTGTCAAGCAATGAGGACTTTGCGCTGGGGGCCTTAGCCCATGCGATCTGCGAGGTGCATGACTTCAAGTGCGGATCGGGCGACCATGTCGGCTCCGATGCCCCCGAAGGCCTGCGGGTTTTTCATGACAGCCGGCCCGCCGACGGCGATCTTCATTGCAGACAGGCTGCGGTTCGACTGAATGCGGCGAATGGCAGACGCACATTCGTCGACTTCATCGACTTGGCCGACCGAGATACCCAGCAGGCTGTAGGACGAGTTGGACAGGCGCATGTAGAGGCTGTCGTTGAGCTCGAGATCGGCACCGCCATCGACATCCCAGCCCATGTCGCGGAAACAGGAAGCAACGATCGAGACCCCGATCGTGTGCATGGCGCCTTGCGTTCGAGCGAGCAGAACACGGCGCGCCTTCTGGCGATCGCGGATCGTCTGGCTGCGGTTTTGCGACAGATGATTGACGATCATGCCGAGGCGTGTCGAAGCAATGGCGACCTGAATGAAATCCGTCTCGTCATTGCACCAAAGGCGACCAAGATGAGCGGCCACAGGCGAGAAAAGCTGGATCGCCAAGGTGTGCATCGGCAGTTCGCTGCGCTGCAACTCCTCGATGATCTCCCGATGCGCTCGCGGATCGGGCTGGATCAGAGCCTGTGTCAGTGCCGCGCGATAGCCGATCGCCTTTTCGGTCCCCGGCAGTTCGCGGGCCTTCGGATCCAGTTCAGGGTGAAGATGGAAATCGATCTCCGGCGGCATTTCGCCGTCGTGGAGATGTGTCGAAAGGTCCGGATGGCTTGCTCCCACCAACCGGGGTACGGCTCCGCGGATCGCGCTTTCGAGAATGCGCTGCTCGAGGCTCGTCAGCTTGTTGTCGGCTTTGGATAGTTCAGGCTTACCGTCCGTATACGGAGGGCCTCCCGACGATCCCCCCTTCTTGTCACCCGCCATATCACCCTCCCGGTCATCGGCTTGGGCTTATCCGCTCGTCCCGATGGGATTGTACTTCATTCTTTCATCTTCGCCAAACTTCTCGTGGTCGTATACGTCTTTTACCGCCTTACGGTTTAGTCAGCGATCCTCGGCACGGTGCAGACGTGCAGGCAATTCGGCCTGGCCGGCCATTGTCGACCGGCGAAGATCAGCATTGGGTCTTGCGATGCCGAGCCCACTGCGCGCGAGGGCCGCAATGTGGCGGGCCGTCAGCTTCGCTTCCTCATACATGTCATCCGGGCTTGCCTGTGCGATGAATGTATCCGGCAAGGTCATGGTGCGCAGGGCGCAGCGGCCGTCCAGCATGCCCCGGTTGGCGAGGTGGTGGAGAACGAGGGCGCCAAATCCACCGGTGGCGCCCTCCTCGACCGTGATCAACATCGTATGATTGTCGACGAGATCGGCGAGAAGTGCCGTATCCAGCGGCTTTGCAAAGCGCGCGTCCGCGACGGTTGCGGAGATCCCCTCCAAAGCCAGAAGACGGCGCGCCTTCAGGCAGTCCGCGAGCCTCGTGCCGAAAGAGAGAAGAGCTACCTGGCTGCCTTTTTCGATGATCCTTCCCCGGCCAATGGGGAGAATTTCTCCTCTGGTCGGCAAGGTGACGCCAGTTCCCTCGCCGCGGGGATAACGGAAGGCGATCGGTCCATGATCATGGGCCGCAGCGGTCGCGACCATGTGCACCAGCTCCGCCTCATCGCTGGCAGCCATCACGGTGAAGCCCGGTAGATTTGCGAGACAGAGAATGTCGAAGGACCCGGCATGGGTCGGTCCATCAGCGCCGACAAGGCCGGCGCGGTCGATCGCAAAGCGGACGGGAAGGTGCTGCAGGGCGACATCGTGGACGATCTGGTCATAGGCCCTTTGCAGGAATGTCGAATAGATCGCGCAGAAAGGCTTCATCCCCGCCGCAGCAAGACCGGCGGCGAAGGTGACTGCATGCTGTTCGGCGATCCCGACATCGAATGTGCGCTCGGGAAAACTCGCCTCGAAGCGATCGATCCCGGTACCCGCCGCCATGGCCGCCGTGATCGCCACGATCCGGTCGTCATGGCCTGCTTCCTGGATCAGGGCATCGGCAAAGACTTTGGTGTAGCTCGGCGCCTTGGGCTGGCTCTTGGCCTGAACGCCCGTGTGAACGTCGAACGGGTTTACCCCGTGATATTTGTCGCCGGACGTCTCGGCGGGTGCGTAGCCCGCCCCCTTGCGGGTGACCGCGTGCAACAGGACCGGGCCATTCCGGGCGTCCCGCAGTCTGGCCAAAAGGGGCAAGAGCGTATCCAGATCGTGACCGTCGACGGGACCGTGATAGTCGAAGCCGAAGTTCTCGAAGAGATTGCCGGAGTTTGCGCCCGATCCGTCCCGCACGGCGGCAAGGTGCTGCTGCAGCGCGCCGGTCGACGCGGAAATCGACATGTCATTGTCATTCAGGATGACGATCATCGGTCGGCCGGACCTGCCTGCATTGTTCATGGCCTCGAATGCCATGCCGGCAGACATTGCCCCATCCCCTATAACGCACACGACATGGCCCTGCTCATGCGTCAAATCCCGTGCGGTCGCAAAACCGAGGCCTGCGGAAATCGAGGTGGAGGAGTGGGCGGCGCCGAAGGGGTCGTAGTCGCTTTCTGCGCGGCGGGTAAAGCCAGACAGGCCGTTCTTCTTGCGAAGGCTCAGCATCTGCGCGCGGCGGCCGGTCAGGATCTTGTGCGGATAACATTGGTGACTGACGTCCCAGATGATCGTATCGCGGGGCGCTTCAAAGATGGCATGGATTGCGATCGTCAATTCGATCACACCAAGGCTCGAGCCCAGATGCCCGCCCGTTTCCGATACGATGCGGATGGTTTCGCCCCGCAATTCGCCGGCCAGTTGGACGAGGCTCTGGCGGTCCAGAGATTTCAGATCGTCAGGGCCTTGAACTCGATCGAGTAAGGGAGTGGCGATGTCATTTGCACGAGACAAGTCCACTGTGCTCTCCTCCCAAGCAGAGCCCATATCCCGCGGTGCCCTGCTTCATCGAGTGCCACATCGACACTGTCAGTCAGCGCTTACCTGAGTATGGTTCAATAACTGCATATTCGGAGAAGTCGGGCGGTATGTAAACTTTTTTTTACACTTTGCCGCGGAAATCCGCCGAGCGTCCTGCGCCCGGCGGATCTTCAAGTCATCAAGGAGCGGGATGCGCCTTCAGGAAGGCGATGACGTCCGCAATTTCCTTCGGATCCTTCAAACCGGCAAAGGCCATGCGCGTGCCTTTGACGACACCTCGGGGATTGGCGAGATAGGCCGTCAGCTGAGCGTCATCCCAGACCTTGCCCGCGCCGAAGTCCGTCATGGCCTTGGAATACTTGAAACCTTCTGCGATGCCAGGCTGACGACCGACCACACCCTGCAGCGAGGGGCCGACCTTGTGTTTCGCGTCGGCCACGTTGTGACAGGCGGTGCACTTCTTGAAGACGGTCTCGCCGGCCGCCGCGTCCCCTTCCTGAGCGAAGGCGTTAGAAGACAGCAGGAGTGCTGCGGCGGTGCATGCGGCTGCAATTATCCTCGACATGTGTATCCTCCCATGGCATCGCGGATGAAATTGATATGTAATGCTGGCATGACGTTCGACCAGCCCGGTCGATTCCGGGGAAGGTCTGCCTCACAAGGCGGTGCGCTCCATGGAACCGCAATGCTGGCTTCGACCTTCCTATACGAAACCAACCCCGGAGCCGGATCATGGCCGCAGCCGTCTTTCTTGTGATCGTTCTCGCCGCTGCCTCGAGCGGGGCGATGTTCAAGCCCGGCGAATGGTATGAAACGCTGCGCAAACCCAGCTGGACGCCGCCGAAGTGGGCCTTCCCTGTGGTCTGGACGATCCTCTATGTGATGATCGGCTATGCGGGCTGGCTTGTCTGGACGAATGGCGGCTGGTCCCTGCCCATGGCACTCTGGGCGCTTCAGATGGTGACCAATGCTCTTTGGTCCTACTTCTTTTTCGGGATGCGGCGCATGGACATCGCGCTCGTCGACGTCGCCGTCCTCTGGCTTTCCGTGGCGCTCTTCATCGTGACCGCATGGTCCCTGGTGCCGCTCGCCTCTCTCCTGTTCGTACCCTATCTCGCCTGGGTCACCGCGGCGGCCGCGCTCAACTATTCGGTCCGGCGGCTCAATCCCGACGCCTGATCGGCGAGCCTCATCCTCAAGTCGACGAGGAAAGCAATCAGCGAGGCGGCAAGCAGGGCTGCAAGCCAAAGAACGTGTGCCTGCCGCATCGCCAGTCCGAAGGCCGCAAGAAGACAGCTTCCCGAAATGGCGTTGGGCGCGAGTGTCTTGATCATGAGGTCGGGGCGAGGCGATCGCAAGGCGACGGCGGCGATCACCGACCACAGCACGAGAACCGCAACCACACTGATCCAGCCCGAAATGAAGATCTGCGTCAGCCATGCCGTCATCTCTGCCCCGCGGGGATGCCGAAGAGCTGGGCGAGATCCTTGGCGAAGACGCGCAGGTGCGCGAGCGGATCCCGTCGCACCAGCTTCTTGTTCAGATAGGATTCCCAGGTCAGGCGCTGAACATCCGGGTCGGCACAAATGGCGACAAACTTCTCGCGAAGCCGGTCGTTGCGATACCAGATCATCTGCATGATCCCCAGGATCAAGAAGACCCGGCCATGCGCCTGCATGAAGCTTCGTCGCGCCTGCGCCAGGGCTCGCCCGTTGCCGGCCAGCAGAGACGCGTGAACCGCCTCGGCCGAAAGGCGGCCACACAGCATGGCATAGTAGATGCCTTCACCCGAGGATGGTGCCACTGTGCCCGCGGCATCGCCGGCGAGCAGTACATTGCGGCCATTGTCCCACCGCTTCATCGGTTTCAGCGGCAGGGGCGCACCTTCGCGGCGGATGACACGACAGTCCTGGAGACCGGCTGCGCGTTTCAAAGCTTTGGTGGCTTCGCGGATGTTGTGACCTTTGACGGCCGTGCCGGTGCCGATGCTCGTCTGTCCCCCATGGGGGAAGACCCAGCCATAGAAGTCGGGCGAGATGCGACCGTCATAGACGACATCGCATCGGTCGGCCCTGAAGATTTCCGGCGCCGCATCTTGAGGGCTTTCGACGATTTCATGATAGGCGAATACATAAGGTGGCTTTTTGGCTGCGGGGAACATCATCCTTCTGACAGCGGAATTCGCGCCGTCTGCGCCAATGACTCGACGCGCTCTGATAACGATCGACACCTGTTCCGTCTCGCCACCGGTCGGGACGACGGTGAGATCGAGAGTTCCTTCGTCGCTCTCTTCCATGCCGTCCAGCTTCGCTGTCAGTCGATCGGCGCCTGCCTCTTCGGCGCGCTTGCGCAGGTAGGGATCGAAGTGTGCCCGGTCGACCATTCCGACATAGCCGATATCGCCGATGGCCATCTCGACGGTCTTGCCGGAGGGGGCAATGATGCGGGCGGCATTGGCCCGCGCGACGAGTTGGCTTTCGGGAATTGCAAAATCTTGAAGCGCCCTTGACGGAATGGCTCCACCGCAAGGCTTTATCCTGTTGTCCGGATCGACCAGGAGGACCGAGTGGCCCTTCTGCGCCAGTTGTTCCGCCGCCATGGCGCCGCAAGGCCCTCCGCCGATAACGGCGACATCATAGATCTTCGGCATGCGTGTCTCCCTGCCGGGTGGACCGGCGTTGGGGTTCATTCTCCGGGCATGATGGCTGCGTTTGACAGGGTGGCTGACGGTGTCGCGACGTGCTGGCCGATACGGGTCGCGACCACAGCGGAAATCAGGAAGAGGCTTGCCTCGATCGTAAACACGGCAGCAAAGGCCAGGGCGTCGCTTGCCGTCAGCCACCGCCCGATATCGAGCGCCACGGTTCCGAGCACGCCACCCAATCCGAAGGCGATCGCCTGTGCCGCGCCCCAGACCCCCATGCGCATCCCATAGTTCGATTTGGGCCCTTTTCCGGCAAGGATCATCATGGTGCCGACGGCTGCGACAGCAAAGGCACCATTGGTGGCACCCAGCAGAAAGATGTTGAACTTGAGAGGCCAGAGCGGTGCTGACTGCGTCGAGACGGCAAGCGCCGCAAGGGCGAGCGCCGAGCCGAAGCAGCCTCCGACGATGAAGCTGCGGGGCAGGCCCGGGTATCGCTTGCCAAAGATTGCGGTCGAAACGCCAACGAGAACCATGCCCAGGAGAACGCCTGCATGCTGAGTGCCGGACAGGCTGGTCGTTTCACCCGGCGTCATGCCGAATAGAAGGCCGGCATAGGGTTCCAGGATCAGATCCTGTGTTGCGAAGGCCAGCATCGAGACGAAGATGAAGAGGGTGAAGAGGCGTGCTTCCTGGTCTTGCAGCACGTCTTGAAGGCTCTCCCGGAAGCTCGATGTCGGAGCGTCCTCGTCCTTCTGGTCGACCGATGGCTTGGCTTCCATGCCGGCCACGCCGATGAGGCCGATGCCAAACGCCACGATCCCGGCTGCTGCAGTCACGGCAATCAGACGCTCATGGGAATAGGGATCGAGCTGTGCGCCGACGACGATCGAGGTGACGATGATGCCGGTGATCATCAGCATCCAGGTGATGGTGGCGGCGGCCGCGCGTCTTTCGACGGCTGTCTTCATCGCGATCAGCGCGAGCAGTGAGGTGCCCGATGCTCCAATCCCGATGCCGATCAGGGCATAGGCGATGATGGCGGCCAAGATGCCGAGAAGGAAGGAATGCTCGAAGAGCAGCGTTGTGGCTGCGGCGCCGGTGCCGGCCAGTGCCAGAAGTGCAAGGCCGCCGAGGATCCACTGCGTTCGTGAGCGCCCGGTGTCGGATTTGTGCCCCCAGACCGGTCTCGTGATCTGGACGCCGTAATGCAGTCCAACAAGCAGGCCGGGAATGACGGCGGCAAGACCGAGTTCGATGATCATCACGCGGTTCAAAGTCGAGGTGGTCAGCACGACGATGGCCCCTAAGGCCGCCTGGACGAGCCCCAGCCGAACGATTGACAACCAGCTCAAGCCTGACGTGAGGGCGACGCTGTTTCCGCCTGTGATCGACATGTTGGGCATCGCCGTTGCCTCCTATCCGGCCGCAACTGAAGGGACGAGCTGGGAGCCCATCGAGACTGCTGCGGCCATCATGCCGCTCACATAAAGGCCGACCCCGATTGCCGAATACCAGACGGCCTTGCCTTCCGGGTCTCGCAGAAAACGGATCATGCAGAGGATTTGCAGGGCGAGCACGGCGGTGACGAGGATGGCGCCGGTGATGAGATCGGCCTCTGCCAGGACAATGATGACCCCGATCTGCGACGCTGCCATGATCAGGCAGGCGATGCGGGCGGCATTTCCCGCACCGTGCAGAACCGGGAGCGTGCGCACACCCATCTGCCGGTCACCCTTGATCGACTTGAAGTCATTCAGGGTGAGGATCCCGTGCGCGCCCAATCCGTAGAAGAGGGCGACCAGCAGGGTGCGCGAATTGGGAGCTGATCCAAGCGCTGCCGTTGCAGCCGTGATCCATGGCAGTGTTTCATAGCTCAGCCCGACCACTCCGTTGCCGATCCAGCCGTTCTGCTTGAAGCGAAACGGGGGCGCACTGTAGGCCCAGGCGAGCGCCAGACCGATCGACGCGGCGGCAAATACCAGGGGGCCGAGCAGGGCCGCCACGAGCATGGACAGAACGGACATAACGATGGCGACCGCCAGCCCCCACTGGCCGGGCATACGTCCTGACGGGATGACCCGGTTCGGCTCGTTGATCGCGTCGACATGGCGATCAAACCAGTCATTGACCGCCTGGCTTGTGCCACAGAGCAGGGGGCCTGCGAGAAGAACGCCGAGGGCGACAGGAAGCCAGCGATCACCAAGCCCTGCGCCCGAGGCGATGGCGCCGCAGGCATAGGCCCACATCGGTGGGAACCAGGTGATGGGCTTCAAAAGCTGAACGACCGCCGCCGCGGACGGATAAGAGGCTGCCGGAACATGTGAAGGGATCTGGGCCATGACCGGAGGCTACGCCTGGGGCCGGAGAGTGTCAACTAAAATTGACAGTCGCTCTGCCGCTCAGTCCGGCCGGCTGCTCCCCGGGCGATAGTCTTCCAGCCCGTGACGGCGTAGCTTGATGTAAAGGCTTTGACGCGACAGGCCGAGGATCTCGGCTGCATAAGCCCTGTTGTTGTTGGTCTGGTCGAGAGCCGCCTCGATGCAGATCTTCTCGATCACGTCGAGCGATTCCCGAATGAGGTCCTTCAGCGGGACCTTGCCGACGAGGGCCGAGAAGCCTTCAGCCTGTTCCGGCACCCCTGGTGACGGGATCGTCAGGCGCTCGCCGCCCGTTGCCTGCGGGATGACGATCAACTGGATCGTGTTGTTGGACGAATTGAGCCGCGCGGAAATGCTGACGGCACTCTCGCCGGAGAGATTGTCCGTAAGGGTTGAACTGAAGCCGCGGATATAAGGTTCGTCCATCAGGCGCGCATAGAGAACCCTGATGTCGATGGCCGCACTGCTGAACCAGGCGCCGATATTGCGTCCGAGCACCTGCGTCAGAGAGGGTGCGTGGATCAGATCGAGAAAGAGCGTGTTGGCCGCGAGAATCTGGCCTTCCGCATCCGTCTGCACGATCGCTTCGGGAAGATCGGTGATCTCGAGGGTAGCGCCACCGATGGGCTTTTCGATCCGCTGCCGGTTGATCTCCTGGACCTGATCTGCCGGCCAAAGCGACAGCAGTACATTGGTGATGCCGTTTTCGCGGTAGGACCGGATCGTCAGAGACACCGGCTCGCCCTTGGCGATCGTGACGCCGTCCAGGTTCACCGGATTGGGGCTATGGCGCGCCTCGCTGATCGCATCGCCCACGCGGTCGCGATCCTGTTTGGCGAAGAGATCGCGGATCGACTTGCCGGAAAGAGGCGCCCCGGTCGAGGACAAAAGCGTGCTGGCTGCCGGGTTGGCGTCCAGAATGGTGCGCCGTTCGCCGTCGAGCATGACATAGGCTACCGTGGCGACTTTGAAGGCAGTGCGATACCGGGTCTCGGCTTCCTTCAGCTCGCGATAGTCGGCTTCCAGTTCCATCTGCGTCTGGACCAGGCGCTGCTGGTCGATCATTTGCTGCCGCAACTCGCGGCCGACGACGATGGTGTAGGGGAAATCCTTCGCGCTATAGGCGGAATAGGCAACCGGCAGGTCCGGCTTGCCGCTGCATTTGTGGTTCACCTGGTATCCACGCACCGGATGGGTTCCCGTGCCTGTGGCCAGCATGGTGTCGATCTTGGGGACCGACTCGACCGTCACGCAGTCCTGCAACCGCTTGCCAACGGTTTTGGCAAGGCCGTAATCGGCGAGATCGCTGTTGGAAAAGTAGATCTGTGACACGATCGAGGCTCGGTCGACGAGCATCACCACATCTGCGCCTAGGCCCACGAGCGAACCGATCGAATCCAGATCGAGAGACTTCAGCACGCTGCCTGCGACTGTAAAGCCATCCGTTCCGCTATGACCGTTCAGTGGCTTCATGGAGTGAGCCAATCGATTCCGCTGGGTGTAACCACTGCCGTTCGGCCTGCGGCGCGAGCCTGGCGGCTGATTCTTTCTAATTCATAGTAACTTTCGCAGATCCTGACGGCGGAGTAAACGCTGTCACAGATGCAGTCAATCCCCAAACCTACAAGAAAATCAACGGAATCCAGCGCGGCAACACCACCCACCAGAAGGGGCAGGCGGGCCTCGCCGCGCAATCGGCGAAGCTCCTGCACGAGTGACTTGAACTCGGCAGCGAGGCGAATGTTGCTCCAGCCGATACAAGCGATGTCTGCACTCTCCACGGCTTGAACGAAAACGGGCGTCTTGATCGTTGCCGGATCAACGACACGGCTCGCCCAACCCAGGCTCTCGAAGAGCAGCCCGATCAGATGGGGCATCAAGGTGTGCTGCTCGCCGGGAGGTGTCAGGATCAGCGCCGTCGGTGCATCGCGGTCGGGTGCGTTGTTGCGCAGGTCGAAGGACATCGAAGTCGCCAATTCCTGCAGACGCGCGGATCCGATCGTCACATCGACGAAGTCACAATCGTCGGAAACCCATTGCTGACCCAGTTGTCGGGCGATGGTCTCAAGGAAAAGCACCTTGACGTAATAGGGGCGGCCCTGGGGCAATTCATGGTCCAGGAACGCGCGCAACGATGCCAGACGAGTCCGCGGGTTGAGAATGAGAAAACGAAATTCGTCGAGCGCCTTCTGATACAGACGATCGTGCTCCAAACCCCGGTCGTAACGCGTCGACAGCTTATCGGCGGTCATGGAAGCCACCGTTCCCTCGATCAGGCGCCGGAGTTTTTCTCCGTCGCTTTCGGTTAGGTATGCTCTCTTGGCTGCTGCGGCAAGCTTCATGAATGGCTTTAGACCTTCTTTGCTCGAAGGATTGGTGCCATTCGGCCTGTCATTTCCACCGTGAACGGATCCGTCCATCATCTCGCGCCGTGCCCCCCGTCCGCGAAAACGACCCAATGCGGCGTCGGGCGGAGACATCTTGGTCCGTCGGACGAGCCAGGGAAGAATGAACCCAGAATTCATTTCTGTAAATCAAAATATACGTCAATCTAAGTTGACACTTTGATTGTTCGAGGCGTAGTCTTTGCCTTAATCCCGATCAGCCTGGGGAGGGGATGGGAGAAGGGATGACTGCCATGCGCATATCCAAACCATCGGCATCAGGCCGCGCCCTCTACACTGCGGAGGAACGTCGCAAGCGCGACGAGAGTGTGTGGACGCTGGTGCAGGGCATCCTCGCTCCCGTACAATTCCTGGTCTTTCTCGTCAGCCTCGGCCTCATCCTGCGCTTTCTCGCGACAGGGGAAGGGCTCGTCGCTGCCCAAGTCTCGATCGTCATCAAGACGCTGACGCTTTACGCCATCATGATCACCGGTTCGATATGGGAGAAGGTGGTTTTCGGGCGCTATCTCTTCGCCCGCCCCTTCTTCTGGGAAGACGTCTTCTCGATCCTGGTGCTGGCGCTGCACACCGCTTATCTCGTGGCACTCTTCACCGGCGTGCTCGATGCCGGTTCGCTGATGGCGCTCGCGCTGGCTGCCTATGTTACCTACGTCATCAATGCCGGACAGTTTCTCTTGAAGCTGCGTCTGGCCCGTCTCGACCAGGCTGCAAGGGCGGGATCATCCGTGACGCTTGGCGACCGTTCCTCGCTTTCGGGGAGCGCGTCATGAACCAGCCGCTCGTCTCCTGCGCTACACCATCTGCAACGATCCGCCAGCGTGGCCAGCACGAGGTCTTCTGCGGTCTGACCTCAATCATCTGGCTGCATCGCAAGGTGCAGGATGCCTTCTTCCTGGTGGTCGGGTCGCGCACCTGCGCGCATCTCATCCAGTCGGCTGCCGGCGTGATGATCTTCTCCGAGCCGCGTTTTGCCACAGCGATCATGGAGGAGCGTGATCTTGCCGGCATGGTCGACATGCATGACGAGCTCGACCGCGAAGTCGCCCGTCTATTGGAGCGCCGTCCGGACATCCGCATGCTGGTGCTGGTCGGCTCCTGTCCGTCCGAGGTCATAAAATTCGACCTCAACCGCGCCGCCGAACGGCTTGACCGCAAATATGGCTCCAGACCACGGGTGCTCTGCTATTCCGGCAGCGGGATCGAAACGACCTTCACGCAGGGCGAGGACAATTTCCTGGCGGCCCTTGTGCGCGATCAATCGACCCACGGGGCGAGCGACAAGGCAGCGAAGCTTGTCGTCGCCGGCTCCATCGCCGATGTGGTCGAAGACCAGTTTGCTCGTTTGTTCGACGAGATGGGTCTCAAGGACGTCGTCTTCCTGCCCGGCCGCAGCAGCGAGCGTCTGCCGAAGATCGGTCCGAATACGCGCTTCATCCTGGCCCAACCCTATCTGGGTGCTGCGGCCGCGGCGCTCGAAAGCTTAGGCGCGACCCGCATCAATGCGCTGTTCCCGCTCGGGGAAGAAGGTACGACCGCCTGGTTGAAGGCGATTGCCGACACGTTCGGCGTTTCTCCGGCCCGGTTTGCCACCTTGACCGAGGCGCCGCGTCGGCGCGCCCGCGAGGCAACCGCGCATTATCGGCCCATGCTCGAAGGCAAGCGGATCTTCCTCTTCCCCGACAGCCAGATGGAGCCATCGCTCGCCCGCTATCTCAGCCGCGAGCTGGATGCAGAGATCATCGAAGTCGGCAGCCCCTATCTGCACGGCGAACACGTCGCCGGCGAGCTCGCCATGCTGCCGCCCGGTGTCTCGATTTCGGAAGGTCAGGATGTCGAAATTCAGATCGACCGCTGTCGTGCTGCCAAGCCCGATCTCGTCGTCTGCGGCATGGGTCTTGCCAATCCCTTCGAGGCGGAAGGAATCGTCACCAAGTGGTCGATCGAGTTCGCCTTCACGCCGATCCAGGGCTATGAGCAGGCCGGCGATCTCGCCGAACTCTTTGCCCGTCCGCTGACGCGCAAGGCGATGATTGCGGGTGACCGCTCCGGCAGCCGGAGGGCCGCATCATGAAACTCACCATGTGGACCTATGAAGGACCGCCGCATGTGGGTGCCATGCGGATCGCCGCGTCGATGCAGGGCGTGCATTACGTGCTGCATGCGCCGCAGGGCGACACCTATGCCGACCTGCTTTTCACCATGATCGAGCGACGCCCTTCGCGTCCGCCGGTCACTTACACGACCTTCCAGGCGCGCGATCTTGCAGGCTCCACGGCCGATGTGTTCAAGACCGCCTGCCGCGATGCCATCACCCGCTTCCAGCCGGATGCGCTTCTGGTTGGCGCCTCCTGCACGGCAGAACTCCTGCAGGACGATCCGGCGGGTCTGGCGCGCACGCTTGATGTGCGGATCCCCGTCGTGCCTCTGGAACTGCCTTCCTATCAGAAGAAGGAGCACTGGGGTGCAGCCGAGACCTTCTATCGGCTCGTCCGTGGCTTCACAGCCGGGCGCGAACGTCCGGCGCAGGTGGCCCCGAACAGCTGCAACATCCTCGGTCCCTCGGCGCTCGGTTTCCGTAACCGTGACGACGTGACGGAAATCTGCCGGCTGCTTACCGCAAACGGCATCGATGTCCGGGTCGTGGCGCCACTCGGGGCGACTGTCGCCGATCTCGCTAGCCTGCCGGAGGCTGCCTTCAACATCGTGCTCTATCCCGAGATCGGCGAGAGCGCTGCACGCTACCTGAAACAGCAGTTTGGCATGCCTTTCGTCTCGACCGTACCGATCGGTATTGGTGCAACACGGACGTTTCTGGCAGAAGTGCGCGCACTTGCCGGTTTTTCGAATGACGAGCCTGTGGGCGAGGCCGAGGATCGCGCCACCTGGTATGCGCGCTCTGTCGACAGCAATTACCTCACCAACAAGCGGGTCTTCGTCTTCGGTGACGCGACCCACGCCATTGCCGCCGCCCGCATCGCTGCCCGGGAACTGGGCTTCAAGGTCTGCGGCCTTGGCACCTATATGCGCGAGTTCGCCCGCGAAGTGCGCGAGGCCGCTGAAGAATTCGGTGTCGAGGCGCTGATCACCGACGACCATCTCGATGTCGAGCAGGCGATCATCGATGCCCGTCCGGAGCTGGTTCTGGGTACGCAGATGGAGCGGCACATTGCCAAGCGGCTGCGCGTTCCCTGTGCCGTCATTTCGGCGCCCGTGCATGTCCAGGATTTCCCGGCCCGCTATTCGCCGCAGATGGGCTTTGAGGGTGCGAATGTCATCTTCGACAGCTGGGTCCACCCGCTGATGATGGGTCTTGAGGAGCATCTCCTGCAGATGTTCCGGGACGATTTCGAGTTCAACGATCAGGCTCAAGCCTCGCATCTGCATGCCCATGCGCCGACAACCGCGCGCGCTGAGACCGAAGTGGTCTCCGACGATGAGACGCTCGTGCTCGCCGGGGTACCCGCCGACGACGCAGCCTGGACCCCAGATGCCGAGCGCGAGCTCAAGAAAATTCCCTTCTTCGTGCGCGGCAAGGCCCGCCGCAACACCGAACTTTTCGCCGCCCGCAAGGGTATCCGCCCGATCACCGTGGAGACGCTGTATGACGCGAAAGCCCATTTCGCCCGCTGACAGCACCCCGGTCCGGGTGGTGTTCGTGACGCTCGACAATCACATTGTCGCAGCGGTTGATGATGCGCGCCGCAGCCTCGCCCAGGACCTGCCCGGTCTGACGCTTTCCGTCCATGCCGCGACCGACTGGAACGACAATCCGGCCAGCCTCGAAGCCTGCCGTGCGGCCATCCTTGCCGGCGATATCATCATCGTTTCGATGATCTTCGTCGAAGAGCATGTGCGCGCCATCGCAGACGTGCTCGAAGCGCGGCATCGCGAGTGTGATGCCATGGTCTGCTGCATGTCGGCCGGCACGGTCATGAAGTATACGACCATGGGTCGTTTCAAGATGAGCGAAGAGCAGAAGGGCCCGCTGGCACTCTTAAAGAAGCTGCGCGGCAAAAGCTCGCGTGGCGGCAAGGATAGCGGCCGCACTGCGGGTGAGCGTCAGCTTGCCATGCTGCGTCGCCTGCCGCAGCTCCTTCGTTTCATCCCCGGCACGGCGCAGGATGTGCGCAACTATTTCCTGACGCTGCAATATCGCATCGCCGCCTCGGACGAAAACATCGCCAACATGGTGCGCCTGCTGGTCGGCAAATATGCCAAGGGCGAGCGCAAGGGGCTTCAGGGCCGGGTGACCGTGGGCGATCCCGTCGAATATCCCGACATGAGTCTCTATCATCCGCGTCTGAAGCCAAGGGTGGCAACGCAGCTTTCGGCCCTGCGGTTCAAGCCCGGTGCCCGTGGGACGATCGGCCTGCTCCTGATGCGGACCTATATCCTCTCCGGCGATACCGGCCACTACGACCGTGTCATCCGCGAGCTGGAAACCCGCGGCTTCAACGTGGTCCCGGTCTTCTGCAGCGGGCTCGACATGCGTGGCGCAATCGAGCGCTACATGATGGGCGGCGCAACCGGCGTGAAGATCGATGCGCTCTGCTCGCTCACCGGTTTCTCGCTTGTCGGCGGCCCGGCCTATAGCGATGCGAGCGCGGCGGCTGCTCTGTTGCAGACGCTCGACGTTCCCTATTTCTCGGCCTTCGTCACCGAATTCCAGACGCGTGAGGCCTGGGCGCAGTCGGGCCAGGGCCTGACACCGATCGAAACCACGCTGATGGTCGCGATCCCGGAACTCGATGGTGCGATCGGCTCCATGGTCTTCGGCGGACGCTCCGATCGTGCCGCCAAGGCCAAGGCCTGCATCTGCTCGCGCCAGCTCGATGCCTGCCCCTCGGGTCGCGCCTGCATGCAGCCGGACGAGGAGCGCGTGACGCTGCTCGCCGACCGGCTGGCGGCGATGGTGGATCTGCGCCGTGCGGCCCGCGCCGAACGCCGCCTTGCGGTGACGATCTTCAACTTCCCGCCGAACAGCGGCAGCATCGGCACCGCCGCCTTCCTTTCAGTTTTCGAAAGCCTGTTCGAGACGATGACGCGGCTGAAAGCCGAGGGTTACGATGTCGACGTGCCCGAGGATGCCGAGGCGCTCAGGCTTGCGATCCTCGAAGGCAATGCCGCGCTTTATGGTGCCGAGGCCAACGTGCATACGGTGGTTTCGGTCGATGACCACGTGCGTGGCGAGCGGCATCTCGCCGACATCGAAGCGCAGTGGGGACCTGCGCCTGGCCGAGTGCTGAGCAATGGCCGTGGCCTCTTCGTTCTTGGTCGCCAGTTCGGCAAGCTGCTCGTCGCGATCCAGCCGCCCTTCGGCTATGAGGGCGATCCGATGCGGCTGTTGTTCGAGGGCGGTTTTGCCCCGAACCACGCCTTCGCGACCTTCTACCGCTACCTCCGCGAAACCTGGAAGGCCGATGCCGTCCTGCATTTCGGCACGCATGGCGCGCTCGAATTCATGCCTGGCAAGCAGGTCGGCCTGTCGGCAAGCTGCTGGCCGGATCGTCTTCTCGGCGCTCTGCCGAATTTCTATCTTTATGCGGCCAACAATCCGTCCGAGGGATCGATTGCCAAGCGCCGTTCGGCTGCGACACTCATCTCCTATCTCACGCCGCCGATCACCCATGCCGGTCTCTACAAGGGCCTGAGCGAACTGAAGGCGAGCCTCGATCGCTACCGGCAGGCAGCACCTGATGCGCTTGTTGAGCGTGAGCGACTGTTCGAACTGATCCAGGTGCAGGCGGCGCAGCTTGAGCTGGGTCGCGACAGCCTGGCCCAAACCCAGGCCGAGGTCATCCAGTCGCTCGTGGCTGAAATGACCGAGCTTGAATATGCGCTGATCCCGCATGGTCTTCATGTTGCCGGTCGCGGCATGCAGCGCGACGAGCGACTCGACATGCTGGAGCATGTCGGTGCCGGCATGCCCGCCGTTGTCAGCCATGCCGATCGGCAGGCACTTGTTCTTGCGATTGCCGATGGCGATGATCTCGCCGTCGCACAGGCGGAAAAGGCCGGTTCGCCGGACCTGAAGGAGAGCATCGCCCGCCTCAAGGCGATGAACAGCGAGCTTGTCACCAATCGCGAACTCGATGGCCTCGTGCTGGCGCTTGATGCCCGCTACGTGCCGCCGTCGCCGTCGGGTGACCTGCTGCGCACACCCGAGCTTCTGCCGACCGGCCGCAACATTCACGGCTTCGATCCCTTCGGAATCCCGAGCGCCTTTGCCGTTCAGGATGGCGAACGCCAGGCCGCACGGGTGCTGGAACGCTACATGCAGGCCGATGGTCGCCTGCCGGAAACGGTCGCGGTCGTGCTTTGGGGCACGGACAATCTGAAGACCGGCGGGGCGCCGCTTGCCCAGGCCATGGCGCTGATGGGGGCAAGGCCAAGGCTCGATGCCTATAACCGCGTCTGCGGTGCTGTGCTGATCCCGCTCGAGGAGCTGAAGCGTCCGCGCATCGATGCGGTCATGACGCTGTCGGGCATCTTCCGCGATCTTCTGCCGATCCAGGCGAGCATGCTGGCCGAGGCGAGCTATCTGGCCGCTACGGCGGACGAGCCCGTCGAGATGAACTTCATCCGTAAGCACGCGCTTTCCTATTGCGAGAGCCATGGCTGTGATCTCGAGGCTGCCGCCTACCGGGTCTTCTCCAATGCCGACGGTGCCTATGGCGCGAACGTCAACATGCTGATCTCGTCCTCTGCCTGGGACGATGACGAGGAGATTGCGCAGACCTACAGCAATCGCAAGAGCTTCGCGATCAATCACAAGGGCAAGACGAGCCATCAGGCCGATGTGCTCGACAGCATGCTCGAACATGTCGACATGGCCTATCAGAACCTCGATTCGGTCGAGATCGGCATCACCACGATCGAGCATTATTTCGACACGCTCGGCGGCCTGACCAAGGCGGTCTCGAAAGCCAAGGGCGGCGCGACCTTGCCGGTCTTCATTTCGGACCAGACGCAGGGCGAGGGCCGTGTGCGCACGCTGGGCGAACAGGTGGCGCTTGAAACCCGCACCCGCACGCTGAACCCGAAATGGTTCGAAGGCATGCTGAAGCATGGCTATGAGGGAGTGCGCCATATCGAGGCGCAGGTCACCAACACCCTCGGCTGGTCGGCAACAACCGGCGGCGTTGACCCTTGGGTCTACCAGCAGATCACCGAAACCTTCGTGCTCGATGACGCCATGCGCCAGCGGCTCGCGACGCTCAATCCGGCTGCTACCGCACGGGTCGCCAACCGGCTGATCGAAGCGCATGAGCGCAATTACTGGCAGCCGGATGCAGAAACGCTCGCCGCCCTGAAACAGGCCGGAGAAGAATTGGAAGACCGTCTCGAGGGGCTGGTCAGGGAGGCTGCCCAATG
Source organism: Allorhizobium sp. CTOTU50464 (assembly GCA_032102365.1). GTDB lineage: Bacteria > Pseudomonadota > Alphaproteobacteria > Rhizobiales > Rhizobiaceae > Allorhizobium. The sequence goes on from DAMDHD010000001.1 coordinate 120,535, forward strand.
AACATCTACACCCATGGCAAGATCGCAGAACGCGAAGCGCGCATCGCCGAGAAGCTCCGGGAGAGAGCCGATGGTGAGGGCAGCGTGCAGGTTCATCTCGACCCGACCATGGAAATCGACGGCGCCAAGGTCTTCGCCATCTATGGCAAGGGCGGGATCGGCAAATCGACGACCTCCTCCAACCTGTCGGTCGCCTTTTCGAAGCTTGGCAAGCGCGTGCTGCAGATCGGCTGCGACCCCAAGCACGATTCGACCTTCACGCTGACCAAGAGCCTGATCCCGACCGTTATCGACGTGCTGGAAAAGGTCGATTTCCATTCCGAGGAACTTCGCCCTGAGGACTACATGGTCGAGGGCTACAACGGCGTGCAGTGCATCGAGGCGGGTGGTCCGCCGGCGGGTACAGGCTGCGGCGGTTATGTCGTCGGCCAGACAGTGAAGTTGCTCAAGGAGCATCACCTGCTTGACGACACCGATGTCGTGATCTTCGACGTTCTCGGCGATGTGGTCTGCGGCGGCTTCGCCTCGCCGCTGCAACATGCCGAGCGTGCGGTCATCGTTGCCGCCAATGACTTCGATTCCATCTTCGCGATGAACCGTATCGTTGCCGCCATCAAGGCGAAGTCGAAGAACTATGACGTGCGCCTTGGAGGCGTGATTGCCAACCGCTCGCGCGAGACGGACCAGATCGACCGCTACAATGATGCGATCGGCCTCAAGCGCCTCGCCCATGTGCCCGACAGTGACCATGTGCGGCTTAGCCGCCTGAAGAAGAGCACGCTGTTCGAAATGGGTGACAGCCCGGAGATCCTCGGCATCCAGAAGGAATACATGCAGCTTGCCGAGCGGCTCTGGGCGGGCACGCCGGCGCTCGAAGCCGAACCGATGAAGGACCGGGAAATCTTCGAATTTCTCGGCTTCGAGTGAGGTTGCCATGAGCCAGGCCGACTACATCAGACGCACCGGGGAAATCGAACACTACTTCGATCGCACCGCGCTCGATGCGTGGAAGCGTCTGACCGGTGACCAGCCGGTGAGCGGTATCCGCGCCACCGTCCGCAAGGGCCGTGAAGAAATGCGCGGCACGCTTGCGTCGTGGCTGCCGCAGGACCTCACAGGCTGGCGCATCCTCGATGCAGGCTGCGGCTCGGGCGTTCTCTCCTTCGAGCTCATTGCACGCGGCGCAGACGTCGTCGGCATCGATCTCTCGGCCCAGATGATTTCCCATGCCCGACAGCGGGCGCATGACCTCGAAGCCTCCCATGGTCGCTTCAAGGGTTCGGTTACCTTCCACAGCGGCGACATGCTCGATCCGCGCCATGGTCGCTTCGATGCCGTGGCCGCGATGGATGTGCTGATCCATTACCGTCCTGTTGATGCCGTGCGCGTTCTTCACACTTTGGCCGAGCGCACCTCGCGCCAGATGATCTTCACGCTGGCGCCTGGATCGCGCCTGCTGAGGGCCATGCTGGCAGCCGGCAAGGTTTTCCCGCGCGGCAATCGCGCACCGGCGATCTATCCGGTCGATCCGTCACGGCTGGTCGCCGAAATGCTGCATCATCCCGAGTTTTCCCATTGGCAGGCCGGTCGCAGCCACAAGGTTGCCGTCGGCTTCTACACGTCGCAGGCCATGGAGGTGATCCGGTCATGACGATCGCTGCCGCCAACGCCAAGATGATCGCGTTCTGGCAAAGGGTCGGAACACGCTTCATGCCGTTTGCGGATGCAGCAACGGCGGAGATGCCCTTGTCGAGGCTATTGCGGCTGGCGCTGTTTCAGGTCTCTGCCGGCTGTGTGCTCGTTCTCCTGACGGGGACACTGAACCGTGTTCTGATCGTCGAACTCGGCGTCTCCGTCGCGCTTGTTTCAGCCGTCGTCGCCATTCCGGTTCTGGCCGCGCCATTGCGTCTTCTCTTCGGCTTCCGATCGGACACCTACAAGTCCGTACTCGGCTGGCGGCGCGTGCCCTATGTTTGGCTCGGAAGCCTGCTGCAGTTCGGCGGGCTCGCCATCATGCCTTTTGCCCTGCTTCTCCTGCAGTCGCAGACCGTCGGGCCCGAATGGGCGGGGGCAGCGGGTGCAAGCCTTGCCTTCATCCTCACAGGTTTCGGCATGCACATGTCGCAGACGGCGGGCCTTGCGCTCGCCAGCGATCTCGTGCCCGAGGAAAAGCGTCCGCGGGTCGTGGCGCTTCTCTATTTCATGCTGCTGACGGGCATGATCGGCGCGTCCACCTTCTATAGTTTCTTCCTTGTCGATTTCTCGCCGAAGCTTCTGATTCAGGTCATCCAGGGCACGGCCCTTCTGACCATCGTGATCAATGTCATCGCGATCTGGAAGCAGGAGCCGCGGGACGTGCGTCGTACGGCTGTCGACCGGGATCTTTCGAGCTTCTTCGATGCGCTTGACGATTACCGCAGTGCCCCCGGCGTGATGCGGCTGTTGCTTGCCGTGGCTATCGGTTCGGCCGCCTTTTCGATGCAGGACATCCTGCTTGAGCCTTACGGCGGCGAAATCCTGGGGCTCTCGGTCGGTGAGACCACGCGCCTGACCGGGCTTTGGGCCTTCGGTACGATGATCGGCTTTGCCTGGGCGGCCCATAGCCTGCAGCATGGTGCGCAGATGTATCGGATTGCCGCGCGCGGCCTCTTGATCGGGATCTCAGCCTTCTCCGCCGTCATCTTTGCGGAGCCCCTTCAAATCAATGCGCTCTTCCATCTCGGCGCCTTCGGCATCGGTCTCGGTGGCGGGCTCTTTGCCGTCGGCACCATGCTGGCGGCGATGGGCATTGCCGAGCGCTCCGACAGTGGCCTCGTCGTCGGGGCCTGGGGTGCCGTGCAGGCGACTGCCATCGGGGCGGCCATGCTGGCGGGCGGCGTGATCAAGAACACGATCAATACGCTTTCGCTGAACGGCTCGCTGGGCGAGGCCATGATGACGCCCGCTGCCGGGTATCTCGTCGTCTACAGCTTTGAAATCATTCTCCTCTTCCTGTGCCTGGCGGTCCTCGGTCCGCTGACCGGCCGGCGCTACCAGAGGGATTATCTGCAGGACATGCGTTTTGGATTGGCGGAGCTGCCCGGCTGAGGCCGGCGGAAACGCTCTACACTGGAGGGTCTGATATGACCGGGTCGCTGGTTGGAAATATCGATGTCGCACAGGTGGTGCTTTATGCGTTCTGGATCTTCTTCGCGGGCCTGATTTGGTATCTGCGCCAGGAAGATCGTCGTGAGGGTTATCCTCTCGAAGAGGATGTCACGGGCCGCTACAACAAGAGCCCCTGGCTCTTCGTGCCGCCGAAGAAGACCTTCGTGCTGCCGCATGGTCAGGGGATCAAGCAGGTCCCGGATCTGAAGCGCGACACCCGCACCTTTTCCAGCCGCCGCATTGCTCCGGCCCCTGGCTATCCGTCGGAGCCGGTCGGCAATCCGCTGCTCGCCGGCATCGGCCCCGGGTCCTGGGCCGAGCGTGCCGACAAGCCTGACGTGACCGCCCATGGGGATGCCCGCATCGTGCCGCTGCGTGTCGCCGAAGGCTTCGGTCTTTCCGAAGGTTCTGCCGATCCGCGCGGTCTTGCGGTTCTCGGCTGCGATCGCCAGGTTGCCGGTACCGTCAAGGACCTCTGGGTCGACCGGGCCGAACACCTGATCCGCTACTACGAGGTCGAACTTGCTGGCGGCGGACGCACCGTGCTTCTCCCGAACAACTTCGTGGTCTTCCAGACCGGTCGCGGCAATGTCCGGCATCTCTATGTGCATGCCGTCACCGCCGCCCAGTTTGCCGATGTGCCGGCAACGGCCCGCCCCGAACTCGTGACCCTGCTCGAGGAAGACAAGATCGCCGCCTATTTCGGCGCCGGCCTTCTTTATGCGGATCGCTTCCGTCAGGAGCCGCTGCTGTGAGCCAGTTCGTCATCAGAGAACACGAAATCGAGCCGCTGCCGGGGCTTCCCGGCGTGCCGCCGGCTGGCGAGGTGATCCTCTGGCAGGGCCGGCCGTCTTCGGCTCTCGTTGCCCGCCATCTTCTGAAGATCCGCTGGATCGTCGGCTACTTCCTGATCCTGGCGAGCTGGGCCGTCGTGGCCGGCTGGAGTGACGGCCAGCCGGCGGGCGGCATCCTCTTTTCGGTTGCGGTGCTCACGGCACTTGCCGGTGTGCTCATCGGTATGATCGAGCTCTTCGGATGGGCAGTCGAGAAGACGACGCTATACACAATCACCACGGAGCGCGTCGTGATGCGCTTCGGCGTCGCGATCTCGATGACGCTCAACCTACCGTTTCGCCAGATCGATAGCGTTGCGCTCGCCAAGATCGGTGAGAAGGCCGGCGTCATCGCGATTGCGCTTCTGCCGGGTCAGCGTCTCTCCTGGCTCATCCAGTGGCCGCATGTGCGGGGCTTCCGCTTTTCCAAGCCGGAGCCCAGCCTGATCTGCTTGGCCGACGCGGAGAAAGTCGCAGGCGTGCTGTCGGCCGCTGTTGGTCAGTATCGTGGTGCCCGAGCCGAACAGCCTCTGATCATCGTTGCGGAAACGACGGGACGCGCCATGCCGCCCTCCGTCGTCGCCGCAGAATAGGGAGCGCGTCATGGGAACGGCCTCGCATCTCGGCTACTGGGCGGACCGCAAGGGCAAGACCCCGAACCGGGTGCCCCGCGGCCTGTTCTTCAGTCTGGTCGGTCTGCTCGCCTTCACGGGTGGGGCGATCGTCTTCGGCCAGACGACGGGGCTCGGTCTCGTCAAGCAGCAGCTTGGTGCGCCGGTCGCCATCCGCGACCTGATGATTACACGCAGTACCTCGGACTTTGTCGTCGTCACGGACGTCGCGACGCGCCGGGAGATCGCAAGCTACGGACCCCAGGCCGGCGGCTTCGTTCGAGGATCGCTGCGGGCATTCGAACGCATGCGCCAGGTGGCCAAGGTGCCGTTTGAGACGCCTTACCGCCTGATCAAATGGGAGGCCGGTGCCGTCAGCCTGTCGGACATCGGTACCGGTGAACGGATCTATCTGGATGCCTTTGGCCCCGACAACGTGGCCGCATTCGAAGCCCTTCTGGGCTCACAGGGAGGAGAAAGCCAATGAACCCGGTCTTTGCCTTGATGCGACGGAAGGAGACGGTCGATTGTACCGTTGAGATCAACAACACCTTCGAGGCGCTGGGCGCGCATCTGAGGTTCGACAATGGCGTCGTGGTGCATCCCGGTGACGAGGTGCTCGTGCACGGCGCGCCTGTCCAGATCCCCTATGGGTCCAGCCAGAACTTCCGCCGCAAGGCGACGATCACCCGGGCCGGTGCGCTGGAACGGGCCTGGATCCGCGCAACGGGCGATCTCGACATGATGGAATTGTGCGAATTCAGCTTCACCGAGAGGGCATTGTCATGAACAATCACGTTTCGCCTGCTGATCTTTCTGATCACGAGCCGACCGTCGAGGAGCGCATGGCCGGGGTCAACGACACGACCCGCAGCGCGCTCGTCTCCACCATGTTGACACCGCGTTTCTACACCACCGATTTCGACGAGATGGACAAGATCAATGTCGAGCCGGTGCGCGCCGAATGGGATGTGTTGATCGCCCAGATGAAGAGCGATCCGAACCGTGGCCACTTCAAGCGCAACGAGGAATGGGAAGACATCGACATCGATGCCCTGCCGAACGACCTGCGCGAGGAATTCATCGACTTCCTCGTCTCGTCGCTGACGTCGGAATTCTCAGGCTGCGTGCTCTACAAGGAGATGAAGCGGCGCGGCAAGAACCAGGAGATCTGCGAGCTCTTCGGCTATATGAGCCGCGACGAGTCGCGCCATGCCGGCTTCATCAACGATGCGCTCAAGGATTTCGGCATCGGGGTGAACATGGGGTTTCTCGCCAAGGCGAAGAAGTACACCTTCTTCAAGCCGAAGTTCATCTATTACGCCACCTATCTCTCCGAGAAGATCGGCTATGCCCGCTACATCACCATCTTCCGGCATCTCGAAAAGCATCCGGAGCAGCGCTTCCATCCGATCTTCAAGTGGTTCCGCCAGTGGTGCAATGATGAGTTCTCCCACGGCGAGGCCTTCTCGCTGATCATCCGCTCCGACAAGCGGCTGATGGAGGGGCTGAACAAGTACTGGATCAAGTTCTTCCTGCTGGCCGTCTTCGCCACCATGTATGTGCGCGATCACATGCGGCCGGCCTTCCACAAGGGGCTCGGCGTCGATATCGACGATTACGACATGAAGGTCTTCCGGCTGACGAGCGAGATCTCGCGCCAGTGCTTCCCGCTCGTGCTCGATCTCGACAATCCGGCCCTGCATGAAGGCTTCCGCCGGATGGAGCGGATCAACCGCAGGGTCATGGCGGCCGACGCGAAGGGCGGCCTCATAGGCAAGATCGCCAAAGGCTTCTGGTCGGCCGCTGCTGCCGTCAATTTTGTCCGGATGTATGCGATCCCGACGAAGTCGAACACGATCCCGGCCACATCGCGCCTGCAACCGGTCTGGTGAGGAGATCGCCATGGCCCTGACCCACCCGCTCGCCGTCGTACTCATCGCCATTTCGGTATGGTGGCTTTCGACCGGGCTGGTGCTGGCCATGGTCAACCGATCCGACGGACCGCGGGGGAGCGGGCTCACATTGATGGCGCTGATGACGCTGGTCGGCGCCTTCGGCTTCATCCTGATGCTCTGGGGCGCGCAGGAACCGACGGTGCTCGGTTCCTATGTCGGCTTCTTCGGCGCACTGCTCGTCTGGGCCTGGCATGAGGCCGCTTTCCTGACAGGGATACTGACAGGGCGTCGGACCGGCGAATGCCCACCCGGACTGACCGGCTTCCGCCGCTTCCGGGCCGCCTGGGAGGCGGTGAGCGATCACGAGATCGCCATTCTGGTGACGGCAATCGCGCTCTGGCTTGCGCTCGATGGCTCCGCCAATCTCTTTGGGCTTGCCGCCTTCGGGCTTCTCTGGGGCATGCGGATTTCCGCCAAGCTGGTGATCTTTCTCGGCGCGCCGCATGCGGTCAGTGAGTTGATGCCGAAGGGCATCCGGCATCTCAAAAGTTATTTCAAGACGGACCGGATGACGCCGCTGTTTCCGATCTTCCTGGCGGTCGCGGCCGGCCTCTTTGCCGTCCTTGTGGTCGGGGCCAGCAGGGCGACCCAGGCCCATTCGGTCGTTGGCCACACGCTGCTTGCGACCTTTATGGCGCTCGCCATCGTCGAACATCTCGTTCTCGTTCTTCCCGTCTCCGACACGGCGCTGTGGCGCTGGGCCATGGCGCGGCAGGACCGGGGCAAACTTGCCATTCGCCCGGCGGTGGATGGCGTCTCCGTACTCAAGGAGGGTGGGCCAGTGTCCGGGCCGCACACTTCCTGGACAGCACTTGGACAAGACACGATCGGGAAGAGGAAAGACTGATGGATGTTTTCCAGCACATGGAAGAGGCGCTCGCCGGCCTCCACACCGCCGGCAATTACCGCGTATTCGCGGACCTCGAGCGTCACTGCTCGGCCTTTCCGAAAGCCGCATTCCACAACGCCGATGGATCAGTGCGTGACGTCACCGTCTGGTGCTCGAACGACTATCTCGGAATGGGGCAGAACCCTCTCGTCACCGATCGGATGATCGAGGTCGTACGCAAGTGTGGCGCCGGTGCCGGCGGCACGCGCAACATTTCCGGGACGAACCACTACCACGTCTTGCTCGAGCGTGAGCTCGCCGATCTGCATGGCAAGGAAGGCGCCTTAATCTTCACGTCGGGCTATGTCTCGAACTGGGCGGCACTCGGGACGCTGCTTGCCAAGATTCCTGGCATCATCTGCTATTCGGATTCACTCAATCATGCCTCGATGATCGAAGGCATCCGGCATTCGCGCTGCATCAAGCGGCAGTTCCGCCATAACGACTACAAGCATCTGCGCGAGCTGATGGGGGCGGACGATCCGGCAGCGCCGAAGCTCGTCGCCTTCGAAAGCGTCTATTCGATGGATGGTGACATCTCGCCGATCAAGGAGATCTGCGATGTGGCCGACCAGTTCGGCGCCATGACCTATCTCGACGAGGTTCATGCGGTTGGCATGTACGGTCCACGCGGTGGCGGTGTTGCCGAGCGCGAAGGCCTGATGGACCGACTGACCGTCATCGAGGGCACGCTCGGCAAGGCCTTCGGCGTCATGGGTGGTTACATCACGGGCCCAGCTGTTCTGGTCGACTTCGTCCGGTCCTTTGCCTCCGGCTTCATCTTTACCACGGCGATCCCGCCGGCGCTCGCGGCAGGAGCCACTGCGTCGATCCGCCATCTGAAAGAGAGCCCGTTCGAGCGCCATATGCATCAGGCGACGGTGGCGAAGGTGCGGCGCGCGCTCGATGTGCGTGGGATCCCGCATATGCAGAACCCGAGCCACATCGTGCCCGTCATGGTCGGCAATGCGGCAAAGTGCAAATGGATCTCGGACGTGTTGCTCGAAGATTTCGGCATCTATGTGCAGCCGATCAACTATCCGACGGTCGCCGTCGGCAAGGAACGGCTCAGGATCACGCCGACGCCGCTGCACACGGACGCGGATATCGAGCATCTCGCCGAGGCGCTCTGTTCGCTCTGGTCGAAGTGCGCTTTGGCCAGGGCGGTTGCCTAAGCCGAGCAAAGGCCGTATCGGCAGGGCGCAAGGAACTCGTTTGGACGCTGACAGGATGACGGACAGCATTTACATCCCGGCGATTGCCGGTGACGGATCGCTTTATCCGATCGAAAAGATGCAGGCGCATCTCGACGGACAATTGCATCTTGCCGTCTCGGTCTTCGTTTTTGACGGTGACCTGCTGCTGATCCAGAAGCGCGCATCGACCAAGTATCATTGCGCCGGTCTCTGGGCCAATACCTGCTGTACGCATCCGCACTGGGACGAAACGGTTGAGGATTGCGCTGAGCGTCGCCTCACCGAGGAGCTCGGCTTCACCCTGCCGCTCACTCGCCATCAGACCGTCGAATACGCGGCCGATGTCGGCGAAGGTCTAAAAGAGCACGAACGCGTGACCCTGTTCAGCGCCCAGGTGGATAGTCGCACCTTGCAGGTTGCGCCCGTCGAGGGCGAAGTCGAGGCGGTTCGCTGGATCGCGCCTCGCGATCTGATGCGGGAGGTGCGCGAGCGCCCGCAGGACTTCACGCCGTGGTTCCGCATCTATCTGCAGCGCTTCCCGGGCCTGAGCTTCGCCGAAGCGGCCTGATTTTCCCTTACTTTCCGCCTCTTTCTCGAACGTGCCCGGTGGCTGTGTCGCAGCCGTCGGGCTTGGCCTGTAAGGAAGGGGTTTTTCGACCACCGGCAACCGGCAGGTATGCTTTCGCTTGAACCAGTCGGCCACGGCAAAAAAGAAGGGGAGCCCGTGAGCTCCCCTTCCCATTGCGGCCTGCCTTGGGAGGCCGTCAGTCGTTGGCGGTCTGCCTCGCCTCCGGCAGGACGACGGCTGCCGTCTCGGAGGTCGGCTTGGTCTGCAGCGCACTGCTCTGGCCGGCCGGGGCCATGCGCTGCGTCGTGCCGGGCTGGTAGGTCGTGAAGTCCGGGACGTCGGTCGGCCCCTTCTTCGCCAGGGAGTCGACGTAATCCTGCAGCATCGAGACGCCGTAGAGCGGCTTCTGTACGCCGGCATGGCAGGTTGCGCAGCCGACCTTGAAGACATCGCCTTCCGGTCCCTTGCGGGTGTCCGGGAAGACCGGTGTGAGGCCAACCATATAGTTGGCGTTGATATCACGCACCATGCGGATGCCGTGCCAGGCGGTCACGCGCTGCGGCGGGCTTTCATCCCAGGCGTTGAAGGCTCTGGAGTTGTGGCAGGTGGTGCAGTTCACGCCGAGCGATTCCGACATGTGCATCATCAGAGACCATGTGGCTTCGGTCTCTTTGGTGCCGTTCAGGTTTGTCCCTGTCGGTAGCGCGGTCGTTGAGTGGACGCGGATCTGCTTGGCGTCGAGCAGGTAGTCCTTCAGCACGTTCTGCGGCAGCGAGGAATTGCCGCCAAACTTGGCCACAACATTCTGGCCCGCGCGGTTCTGGGTCATGCCGCCGGCCGGCTTCGGTTCGAGATCCTCGTACCAGTAGTTGACCGGGATCGCCTGTCCGCGGTGACAGGTGTAGCAGGTCGCGCCGACCTGGCCCACATGGCTCTGCCAGTCGACGTTGATCGCCTGGGTCATCTGGATCATCCGGCGGGCAACGACTTTCTGATAGACCTCGTCGGAGGCAAGGTTTTCCGGGTTGTGGCAGTAGTTGCAGCCGGCTTCCGGCGCGATCCACTCGGTGATCGAAGCCATGAACTGGTTGAACTGATCGTCCGAAAGATCGCCGAGCACCTGGACGTTTTCATAGAGGTCACGGGCGCGATCGCCGGCGGGGTCGGCCTCCCAGGGCGCGGCCGGGACGACGTTGGCCGCCTTCAGCGCTTCCTGGTTCTCGACATCCCGATGGATATACATGCCCGTACCGCGATAGCCGATCTGCGTCGTCTCGACCGGCGGCGCATCCCAGCCGGCGCCGACGAAGCTTGCGATCGTCAGCAGGGAGCCGGCGGAGACAGCGAAGGGAATCCAGAGTTTCATCGTCCTTCTCCTTAAAGCGCCGGATCGACGACACCGGGATAGCCCGGCAGCGGGGAGACGATCCCGTGATTGATGCCCCAGAGGTACCAGTTGTCGACGACGGTGCCCGTGAGCAGGATGCCGATGCCGCCGGTGATGGGCGTGAGGATGGCGAACCACCAGGCCCAGCGATGGACGGATTCCATGGTGGCGTTGAAGCCCATGGTCCAGCGCCAGAAGAGGGCCGCGCGTTCAGAGGCCGTGCCGCGATCGGTGATCTGTTCCAGCTCGCGCTCACCGCCATACTTGCCGACGGCGAGGATCGTTGCGCCATGCATCGCAAACAGCAGGACGGAGCCGTAGAGGAAGACGATCGAGAGGCAGTGGAACGGATTATAGTAGAGATTGCCGTAGCGGATCGAGAAGGCGGCGGTCCAGTCGAGATGCGGGAAGATGCCGAAGGGAACGGCTTCCGCGAAATTGCCCATCAGCAGCGGGCGGATGAAGCCTAGCACCAAGAACAGCCAGATCGCTGCGGCAAAGGCCCAGGCGACGTGGGTGCCCATCTCCAGTTGCCGAGCGCGGCGATAGACACGGACCCACCAGAGCAGGATCGATGTCGTCAGGAAGAAGCCGGCGATCAGCCACCAGCCACCCTCCGCGAGCGGCGGCAGCACCTTCAGGCCATATTGGGCCGGTGGCGGTTCGAGCCCGAGCCAGAAGAGCTGGCGGACGAACTGGATCGGATCCCAGCCGACAGACGCCAGCATGTTGAGGCCGATGATCTCGAAGGCGATGAAGCCGAAGACAAGCGAGAGCGTGCCGAGCCAGCCGAGATAGATCGGGCCTATCTGTGCATTGCCGATCATGCCGAACAGGCGGACCAGGAATGGCTTGCCGGTTCGCGGGCTGTCGCCTGCGGGCAGTGGCATGCCCTCTTCCAGCGGCCCGCTCACCTGAACGGGCGTAATGATGTTTTGATACTGCGCTAAGAACATGGTCCGGTCCCCCTCAGTTCCAGATCGGCAGCTGAAGCCACCAGTTCCACCATTGCGGCCAGCCCTGGTTCCAGAACGGTCCGCTGATGACGATGCAGACGGCGCTCCAGAAGCCCGCGTTCAGCGCCAGGATCAGGCCGAGGCGGTGGATGCCGAGCGTGCCGATCGAGTAGCCGATGATGTCGCGGAAGAAAGTGTCTTCATATTCGGGTGTCTTCACCTCGGCCTGCTTGCCGGCCTCTGTGATCGATGCGCCCGGATCGGCAGCCGACAGGATGAGGCCGCCATGCAAGGAGAGCGCCAGCGTCGTGGTGAAGAAGAAGGTCACCGCGATCATATGCGCCGGATTGTAATGGAAATGCAGGTATTGGTAGCCGACGTTCGAGACCCAGTCCAAGTGGCTGAAGATGCCATAGGGGAAGCCATGGCCCCAGGCGCCGAGCAGCAGCGGACGGAAAACGACGAGCGTCGCAAAGGCGAAGATCGCGAAGGAAAAGGCGAAGGGCACGTGATAGCCCATGCCAAGCTTGCGGCAGATCTCCACCTCACGCAGCGCCCAGGAAATGAAGGCTCCCAGCGCACAGACGGTGACGATCTGCCAGAGCCCGCCTTCCTTCAGTGGCGCGAGCGCCAGACCATAGGCGAGATCAGGCGGCGCGATCGAAATGCGCCAGATGTTCCAGGTCGGACCGATCGCCGCACCATAGATCAGCAGCGCCGTGCCGAGGATTGCGAAGAATGCCGTGGTGACGCCGAAGAAGCCCACGTAGAAGGGCCCCACCCAGAAATCGAAGAGATCGCCTCCGAGCAGCGTCCCGCCTCGTACGCGATATTTGCGTTCAAAACTCAGCAGCGCCATGTTCGTTTCCTCCAGAGGTAATCAGCCAGGTGGCGATGTCGGGTCGTGCAGGATTGGCGGCGGGCGAAACCTCGGGTGTTGCGCCCGCTGCCGTCTTGGGTTTTCAGCCGATCAGCCTGAGATCCACGCCTTCAGAGATGGAATGCTCGATGGAACTGGTCGTGAGGGGCTTGCCCTCCAGCCAGTTGAAGCGTTCCGTGCTCAGCAGGATGAAGTGGATCAGGATGGCGAGGGTGAACAGGAATACGGAGAGTGCGACCAGCGCCTTGCGCGGATCGAACATAAGCCAGATTCTCCACATATCACGCCTCCTCAGGTCAACATCGGGAGAAGCGCTTGAGCCGTCTGGTTGATGCCCTCGAGAGAGCTGTAACCTTCCGGACCCGGGATCCAGGGACGCCACATCCAGACCAAGATATGCGCGACGATGGCAATCGCCGTGAATATCATGAAGCCTTGGATAAAGAATCCATGGACCTCGCGCGCTTCGCTTTCGGTCAGACCCGAAAGTGAAACATTTGATGTCTCAGCCATCAAATTCACCTCCTAGTCTCGAACACCGCGGCGCCCCCGCGGCGGGGTTTCGGAAGGCCGTTTGACGGACCTGCCGGGTTCTGCCGGTGTCGAGAACACCGGCAAAGGGATCGGGCTACGCGTGGAAGGCGTAACCGGCAGCTGCATAGGCCGCGGAGCGGGCCTCGGCGAAAACGGATTGTGCCGGTCGCTCGCCGGCATCCTCGGCATGGCCTGCCAGACGGGACGTGACCGCGGCGAAGAGGCAAAGCGGATAAAGGAGCATGTAAAGACGCCGCATGTTCTGGCGCTCGGACTGGCGATCGCGGGTTCGACGCATCTCCTGATCGGGTCGGGTTGCAGTGATCATGGCTTCACCTCCAATGGTCCCTCGAAAGGGTCTCGTTCCGGCACTCATGCAAAGGCTCCCTCGAGGCGGGCCGCCTTCTCCACATGTTGACGGGTGACTTCGTGGTCCTCGGCCCGACGCGCTTCGCATTCGGCCGCTTCCCTCAGCCGCTTGGCGGCCGAGATGCGGACGAGGACGGGTTCGTTGCCGACATATGTTTCAAGCGTGGTCTGGGCATCCGCCTGCCAGGCCATCTCGCTGCGTGGGCGCGCCGTGGTCGCTTCGATCGCGTCAAGCTCGCCGGCACGCGGCAGGATGTCGAACAGCATGTCGAAAAGCGCGTTGCAGACTTCCTGGATCAGCCAGGCCGCCCCCGAATAGCCCATGACCGGCGTGCCGGTGTGGCGGCGCACGATGGCGCCGGGGTAGGACAGCTGGACGAACTTGCCGCGGGCGCCGCGCTCGGCCATGTACATGCGCTCGTTGAACGAGCCGAACATGATCATCGGCGGCTTCTTTGCCGTGAGGTCCGCAATCTCGATATTGTCCGTCTTCGCTCCTGCCTTGCGCGGGATCGCGAAATTGCAGGGCAGGCCCATCTCTTCCTCGAGGAAGTTGCGGATGCCGCGCACATAGGTCTCGTTGGCGACGATCGCGAAGCTTGCGGTGGCGAAGAAATCCTGGGTGACCGAGCGCCAGAGATCCCAGAGCGGCTTCAGCGTCGTGTGCTTTTCCTTCTGGATGAAAGGCTCCGGATCGAGACCCAGCATGCCGCCGAGTTCACGCAGGAAGGCGGTGGTCGAATGGATGCCGATCGGCGCCTGCAGATAGGGGCGGTCCAACGCCTCGCAGAGCAGACGGCCGAATTCGCGGTAGAGGCAGATATTGGCATCGGCATCGGCGAGCTTGCGCACGTCTTCGAGATGGCTGCCGAGCGGGAAGACCATGTTGATCTCGGCGCCCAGACCCTCGACGAGACGACGGACTTCGGCGAGATCCGAGGGCATGTTGTAGGTGCCGTAGATCGGACCGATGATGTTGACGCGGGGCTTCGCGCCTTCCGGTCGGCGACGCGGTGCAGGTACCTTGCCGCCCTTCGGACCGAATTCCGTCCAGAGCCATTTCAGCGCGCGGTCAGCACTCTGCCACTGGTCTTCATCGATCGTGCGCGGCAGGAAGCGGACGATGTTGGAGCCTTCAGGCGTCACGCCCCCACCGATCATCTCGGCAATCGAGCCGGTGACGACAACGGCCGGCAGGTCCGGATCGAGCGCGAGACGCGCCCGCTTCATGGCGCCCTCCGTGCCGTGCTGGCCCAGTTCGTCCTCCGAAAGGCCGGAGACGACGATCGGCAGTTCGTGCGGGGGCAGGGCGTCCGTGTAATGGAGGACCGAAGTGACGGGCAGGTTTTCGCAGCCAACAGGGCCGTCGATGATGACCTGGAGGCCCTTGATCGCGGTGAAGGCATAGACGCTGCCCCAGTAACCGCCGGCTCTGTCGTGGTCGAGGATCAGCATCCGACGCTCTCCCCATTGTCGACGGCGTTGCGGGACTGCTTGACCTTGGCCGCGAACTTCTTGCGATAGGCGCTGCGGTCTTCCGGTACGGTTTCCCAGATGCCGGCACCGTCGCCAGAGCCGACACCTTCGAAGAAGGCGTTCATGGCGAGGAAGCGGTCTTTGTTGCCGATCGCGGCATTGATGACGGCGGGCAGCGAAGCGACACCTGCCGGACCCATCAGGGGGCGGGCGGAGATCAGATTGGTGAAATAGAGAGCGGGGGTGGCGCTCTCCTTCGCCTTCTGCACGACAGGCGTCGTACCGATGGCGAGATCCGGCTTGAATTCCTCGAAGGCCGCGAGATCCTGCTCCAGCGAGGCGCGGAAGCGAAGTTCCACGCCATGGGCGGACAGCCAGTCGGCATCCTCGCTGTTGTAAGGCGTCTTCGGACAGGCCGTGCCGACGTAACGCAGGTCTGCGCCGAGTTCGACCAGAAGGCGGGCGACCAGGAGTTCGGAACCCTCATAGCCCGAGAGCGTGATGCGACCCTTGATCTTGTGATCTGCGAGGGCCGCCCTGATCGCCACGCGCATGGCGTTGCGGCTGATATTGGTTTTCTCTGCGGCCACACCACAGCTGTCGCCAATGGCTTTCAGCCAGGCATCGGTACCGTCTACACCCACCGGCGCCGAGCCGACGATGGGCCGACCTGCGGCCTGGAACTCGCGGATGCTGGCGGTGTAGAACGGATGGATCGCCGCAACGACCGCGCAGTCGAGAGCGGAATAGAGCTCGCGCCATTCCCGGACAGGGACGGTGGGGCCGGCCGCAAGCCCCATCGGCTCCAACATGCCGCCGATGACGACCGGGTCGACCGGGAACATTTCGCCGAGCAACGTGACCGTCGGCCTGTCCTTCAATCCGCCGCGCGGGCGCTGGACCGGGCCTTCGCCGATTTCCTGGCGTGCATAGGCGAGCATGGCACCCGAAAGCACATCCTTGGCTTCTGCATGGGTTGGGACCCCGAAGCCGGGGACGTCGATGCCGACGATGCGCACGCCGTCGATCTCACGCGGCAACATCTTGAGTGGCACGCCCGAGGCGGTGGGGACACAGAGGTTGGTGACCACGACGGCATCGAATTTTTCGGGATCGGCCATCTGATGCACGGCCTCGACGATGTCTTCGTAGAGTTTGCCGGTGACCAAAGTCTCCGAACTGAAGGGCACATAACCGACCGAGCGCTTGGCGCCGTAGAAATGCGAAGTGAAGGTCAGGCCGTAAACGCAGCAGGCCGAACCCGAGAGGATCGTGCCGACACGGCGCATGCGAAGGCCAACGCGGAGCGAGCCGAAGGCCGGGCACATGGATTGCGGCTGGTCATGCGGGCCCTTGGGATAGTCCGCCTCGAAGCGGTCCATCAATTCGCCCTGACCGGCGGCGCGGGCCGCAGCCTTGGAGAGTTCGACGCCGCCATGGCAGCCGATGCCGTTTGTGTCTGCGGCCACGCCGTCTACAAGGACGGCGGTGTCGCTGCCAAGGGGAGAGGTCCCGCTGGCGTCGTCCGGCTCGAATTCCTTGCGCAGGTCATCCATTGTCTTCACCCGATCTCACACGTTGTCGTAGACGACTTCCAGCGATGGCCGTTTCAGCGCACCCGAGGTGCACATGTCTTCCGGCAAGGCTGGCTGGAGTTTGTAATCGGCACCTGTTTCGCTCGCGTCGAAGAGGCCAAGCAGGCCATCCTGGTCGAGCGGTCGGGGGAGGACCGGGGGAGCTTCGGCAAGATTGACCGAGAGGGCTTCGAACAGCGGACCCCACTGGCTGTCAGGGGTGCCGATGATCTGGTAATTCGCACTCTTGCGGCGGATGTCTTCGTGCTGCGGGATCGAGGCCAGAACCGGGATGCCGACGGCCTCGGCAAAGGCCTGGGCTTCGCCCGTACCGTCGTCCTTGTTGATGACGAGGCCGGCCACGCCGACATTGCCGCCCAGATTGCGGAAGTATTTCACCGCCGAGCAGACATTGTTGGCGACATAGAGCGACTGCAGGTCGTTCGAACCGACGACGACCACTTTCTGGCACATGTCGCGGGCGATCGGCAGGCCGAAGCCACCGCAGACCACATCGCCGAGGAAGTCTAAGAGGACATAGTCGAAGTCCCAGTCGTGGAAGCCAAGCTTCTCCAGGGTTTCGAAGCCGTGGATGATGCCGCGCCCGCCGCAACCGCGGCCGACTTCCGGTCCGCCGAGCTCCATGGCGAAGACGCCGTCACGCTTGAAGCAGACGTCGGAAATCGACACTTCCTGGCCGGCTTCCTTGCGGCGCGAAGCCGTCTGGATGATGGTCGGGCAGGCGCGGCCGCCAAAGAGCAACGAGGTCGTATCGCTCTTCGGATCGCAGCCGATCAGAAGCACTTTCTTGCCGAGCTGGGCCAGCATGTAGGAGAGGTTGGCAAGCGTGAAGCTCTTGCCGATGCCGCCCTTGCCGTAGATCGCGATGATCTGCGTTTCCTTGGTGACCTTGCCGGTCGCCGGCGCATCGGGTTCGATGGCGGCTTCATCACGGAGGTTTTCCTGCAGGCGCTCCAGTCCGTCTTGTGCGAGGTCGAGGCTCATGCGGCGTTCCTCCAGTCGATGATCATTTTCAGGCAGTCTGGGTCGTTGAAGGCCGTCCGGTAGGCAGATGCTGCGTCGGTTGGGGCGGCAAAGTGCGTAATCAAACCGTGGAGCGAGAGGCGGCCCTGATCGACCAGGTCTAGAACCGCCTGGACGTCGGCCGGCGTGAACTCCGCGGCAATCGCAATCGAGGCTTCCTTCATGAAGGCGGCTGGGAAGGCAAAATGGACGCGCTCGCCGTAGAAACCGGCAAGCACGAGTTCGCCGCGGCGATTGAGCCGTGCGATCGCTTGGTCGATGACTCCGGCGTCGCCGCTGGCATCGATGATCACGTCGTGGCGCAGATCGCGATCAGCCTCTGGCGCGGTGACCGTGTAACCTTGTGCACCGGCGCGGCGGACGTTCCGGGTCTCCCAGACTGTCGGTGGCGGATTGCCGGTGGCGAGAATGATGCGGGCGATCAGACGGCCAAGGACGCCGTGGCCGATGATCAGCGATGCAGCCCTGGACGAGCGACAAACGGCGTGATGCGCGGTTGCGGCCAGAGCGAGGAGGGCCGCCTCTTCCTCCCGTTCGAAACGGGTCTGAACCGTGCGGGCGCCGGGGACGACGAGCATGGCAGCGCTCGCACCGAAAAGGCCTGCGGCATCGGCATAACAATTGGCGCCGGGCACGAAGACCTGATCGCCGACCGAACGGCCGGAGGTGGCACCGGCTTCGACGACGGTGCCGACGGTCTCGTAGCCCGGCACGAGGGGATAACGCATGCCCGGGAAGGCGGGCATGCTGCCTTCATAAAGCATCTTCTCGGTTCCGCTGGAGACGCCGCTGAAATGCGATGCGACAACCACGTCCGAAGTATCGGGCGCATTTAGCGCCAGACGCCTGACGGCGAGCGATCCCGGTTTTTCAAAGACGATGGCTGCACTGCGCATTGTCGTGCCCTCCCCGGACACGGGATGCCTGCTGCTCCCTAATGTCATCTTAAGATTACGTTACAAAGTGTCAATCTATATTTACACAGATGGCTGTCGATATCACTGTTCATTCATCGCGTGGCGACGATCATGCTGGCCAGTAGAGGGTTGGTCGTGGTGATTATCCGCGCTTGCAGGAAACCGCTGCGGCTGAGCAGGCCCTTGATTTCCGAAGCTGTGCGGCAGCGTCCGGAGCCCATGGCGGCGAAGTAGGTGTCGAAGTAGATCGCCGCGAGGTTTGCCCCCTCGCTGTCGCCGGCCATGGCCTCTGCAATGACAAGATCCGTGCCCGGGCGCAGATGGCGGTGGAGATTGGACAGAAGTTTCAGAACTCCATCGTCGTCGTGGTCGCAGAGGATGCGGATCAGGGTCACGCAATCGTTGTCGGCCGGGATTGGGTCCGCGGTGAAGTCCCCGGACCATAGGGCAGAGCGCTCGGACAAGCCGCGGTCACGAAGGTGGCGCGCCGCGAGTTCGACCACGGCAGGCAGATCGAAGAGCGCGAGCCGCGGTACTTGATAACGCTCCGCGAGCGCGCCGAGGAAAGCACCTTCCCCTCCGCCGATATCGAGAATTGAGCGGTATCGGCCGAAATCATGTGAGGCAAGGATGCAGTCCGCGAGCATTGCCTGGCTCTCGCGCATCAAGGCGGAGTAGGGCGCTGCGTCCTCGTTTGCGATCTCGGTTGGATTGCTACCCCGAACATAGGCCCAGTATCGGCGGAGTTCAGTCTCTCCCGTCTTGCCGCCGAAGAAGGCTTCGGCGTCGGCGAGGTCGCGATAGAGCATGTCGTGATGCCTGATCATCTCGCGCAGACCGCGATCCACTGCTAGCACGGTTCCTATGTCGGAGAGCATCCAAGTGTCAGGGCCGGCGCGCACCAGAAGGTCCAGTCGCAGTGCGAGAGAGAGCAGGCGCCGCATGGATTCCACCGGCATTCCGCATCTTGCGGCGAGGTCGGCCGTGTTGAGGGCGCGACCATCAAGAGCCTCGAAGAGGCCGGCGCGGACACAGGCCGAGAGGATCTGGGTGTGGACGAAGCCGGTCGTCAGACGAAAAAGCTCGTTGGCCTTGCCGTTTGCTACCCGGCGGAGCAACGGCAGGCTTGCGACGAAGGCCCTGAAGCGGGGTGACGCGATCTGTCGGTTGCGCCAGAGCCGAAGTTTGATCGCGATGTTGCCGAAGAAACCGAGCGACGGTTGGGGCTCCGCGGCGGCGAGTAGGGGCGGTCTTGCGCCCAAGCCTCGGCCGCCGGTATCCATGGCCTCAGGCCGCGCTGGTTGCGAGCGTCTTCGGCATCAGCCGCGTCGCTTCGTTGCGGATCATGGCGCGAAAGCCTTCGGCGCCGGGGCAGTCGGGAACGCTGTCGACGGCCTCAGTCACGAGACGTTTCAGCCGGGCGAGGGCCGCCTCCAGACCAATGCTGGCAACGATGTTGGGTTTGCCGTTGCGGCTGTCTTGCCCGGCAGGCTTGCCGGCGTCGGATTGCCCGACGGCGTCATAGAGGTCATCTGCGACCTGATAGGCTGCGCCCAGGGCATCGGCCAGAACCAACCATTCGCGCGGGTTTCCACCTGCGGCGATGGCCCCGGTCGAGACGGCGCCACTGAACAGCGATGCTGTCTTTGCCCGGTGATAGGCGGCGATGTTGATTTCGGGCTCGCTCTCCCATGCCTGTCCGGCAACGAGGCCGTAGGGGCTGCCGACGGCCTTGGCGATCGTCGTGATCATAGGAGCGGTCAGGAGCGGGGTCTGCTGCGTTTCCCGCGCAATCGTGTCGAAGGCTGCGATGATCAGGCCGTCGCCGACCAGAAGGGCGATTTCTTCGCCGAACTGGGCGTGCACGCTGGGTGCACCGCGTCTTGTCATGGCATTGTCGAAGCAGGGCATGTCGTCATGCACGAGCGAGGCGCAATGCAGAAGTTCGATCGCCACCGCAGCGCTGTCTGCCGCAAGAGGTTCGCGGTCGCCGCAGGCTGCGGC
>DAMDHD010000001.1:140887-464144 GCA_032102365.1 Allorhizobium sp. CTOTU50464
CCGCGAGACAGAGGCGGGGCCTTATGCGCGCACCACCGGGAAACACCGCATGCCGCAGGGCTTTGGCCAGGATGGGCGGACATCCGTTGGCGGTCGCGTAACGCAAAGCACGCTGCATGCCGGCTTCTATGCGCTCGGGGAAATCCATAAGGCTCACCTCCAGAGAATGCGCAGTTGTAAATTCTAGACAACTGAATAATGTGTAAACCAAGATTGACACAAGTCGCGGTTAAGTCAACCGTCACAGGAGAGGAAGTTGGCCGTCACGAGCGATGATACCGTTGCGGTGATCGGCGCCGGCATGGCAGGGCTTGCGGCCGCCGTGCGGCTTGCAGCTGCGGGTTATCGGGTGGTCGTTCTGGAGGCGCAGGCAGAGGCCGGCGGAAAGATGCGGCGTGTGGAGGTCGGCGGGCAAAGCTTCGATGCCGGTCCCACGGTTCTCACCATGAAATGGGTCTTCGATGCGCTATTTACTGCCGGGAACCGTTCGATCGATCAGGAACTCACGCTCACACCATCATCCGTGATCGCCAGACACTATTGGCGGGGCGGTTCAGCGCTCGATCTCCATGCCGATCAGCAGGAAACGCTGCGCGCGATCGGTGACTTTGCCGGTAAGCGAGAGGCTGAGGGGTATCGGCGGTTTGCAGCCGACAGTCGCCGAACCTACGAGGTCTTGAAGGACAGCTTCATCGATGCGTCCCGCCCTAATCCTGTCTCGCTCTCCCGCCGGATCGGACTTGCCCGTCCGGGCGCGCTTCTGGCGATCAAGCCGTTTGCCACGCTCTGGTCGGCGCTCGGCAGTTACTTTGCCGATGTCCGGCTGCGGCAGCTCTTTGCGCGTTATGCGACCTATTGCGGCTCTTCTCCCTACCTCTCTCCCGCGACGCTGATGCTTGTCGCCCACGTGGAGCAGGAGGGTGTCTGGACTATTGAGGGTGGCATAAGAGCGCTGGCGCAGAGGCTCGAAGGTCTTGCGGTCGAGCTCGGCGTCGAATTTCGCTACGGCGATGGCGTCAGTGAAATAACCATGGATCCCTCCCGGCGGGGTGTTTGTGGGGTTGTGACGCGCAGCGGCCGCCGGCTCGATACGCGGCAGATCATCTACAATGGGGACGTTGCAGCGCTTCCGCGGCTGATCGGTGCTCCGCCGCCCGATCCGGCGCGTGCGCAGGCACAGCGATCGCTTTCGGCTCTGGTCTCGTGCAGCCTTTCAGAGCCTTCTGGCGTTCCCATCGCGCACCACACGGTCTTCTTTTCCGAAGACTACGAGGGCGAATTCGATGCGATCTTCAAGCGGCGCGAGGCGCCCGCCGACCCGACCGTCTATCTCTGTGCGCAGGATCGCGATAGCGCGGGTCGCTTGCAAGCAGGCCATGCGGGGGCCGAGCGTATCTATGCCTTGATGAACCTTCCGGCAGACGGCGATCGCCGTCGTTTCCATGAAAACGAGGTCAGCGCATGTCTGAAGAGCATGGAACACCGGTTGGAACTGAACGGTCTCGAGCTTTCACTCGACCCGACTTCTGCGGACATCACGACGCCGGACCGGTTCGCGAGCCTTTATCCGGGGACGGGCGGCGCGCTTTACGGGATGGCGTCGCACGGGTGGATGGCGTCTTTCGCCCGGCCGGGATCGCAGGGGCCGGTGCCGGGGCTTTACCTCGCGGGGGGCAGCGTGCATCCGGGGCCGGGCCTGCCGATGGCAGCGCTCTCGGGCAAACTCGCAGCCGAACAGTTGATGGCGGACCGGCCTTTGACCAGACGGTCGCGGCCGGTGGCTATCACTGGTGGTATATCGACGGGACGAGCGACTGCGGGCGCTTCGCCTTCACGGTAATCGCGTTCGTCGGCTCGGTCTTCTCCCCCTATTACCATTGGTCGGGCAGAACCAACCCCGAGAACCACGTGGCTTTCAATGTCGCGCTTTATGGGCCCGATGGACATGCCTGGGCCATGACGGAGCGTTCGGCTCGACGTCTCCATCGAAACCCTTCGCAGTTGCGGATCGGCAAAAGTTCCCTGCGCTATGACGATGCGGGATTGGTCGTGAGCTTCGACGAAGTCTTCCTGCCGTGGCCGGGGCAGCGATGGGTGCCGAAGCGCATGCGCGGCGAGATCCAGTTGACGCCCGACATCGTGGGCGAACAGGCTTTCGAGCTCGACAAAGGCGGGGCTCATCTCTGGCAGCCCGTCGCTCCCTCCGGTCGCGTGAAGCTGACCTGCGATTCACTGCCGGGAGGCGGATGGTCGGGTGAGGGCTATCACGACATGAACTGGGGTAGCCGGCCATTGGAAGAGGACTTCAAAGGCTGGGACTGGGCGCGGGGCAAGACCCCGGACGGGCGGACCGTCGTGGTCTACGATTCCGTCCTCGCGAGCGGAGAGAACCCCCGCTTCGGTTTGCACTACGATGGCCAAGGCGCGGTTTCGCTCTTCGAGCCGCCTGTTCGGCGGGCACTGAAGCGCGGGTTCTGGGGGGTGGGCGGCGGTATTGCCTGCGACGAGACTGCGTCGCCCCGCTTGCGCGATACTTATGAGGACACGCCGTTTTATCGCCGCTCGCTCGTCGAGACACGGATCTCCGGTGACCGTGTTTCGATGATGCACGAGACCCTGGATTGCCGACGGCTCGCAATGCCGCTGGTCAGGCTGATGTTGCCGTTTCGGATGCCGCGTCGAGCCTAGCTTGCGTCCGTGTCACGTTGCTGCGGCTGTCCGGCCTGTCGGGCGCGTGCCTCTGCCTTGAGCTTTTCCTTCTTCAGGTCGCGCATCTGCCAGACGTAGAAGGCAATGGCGAGGCTGAAGACGAAGATCGCTTCGATGATCCCGAAATAGTGCTCAAGCAAGACTCGCCACCCTTTCCCGCGCCGCCCGGCGCCGCTCACGCGCCACGACGCGGGCGTCTTCATGCAGCCGAATGAGGATCTCGGTCACGCGTCCGATCCTGGCATTCTGCTCGGGTTCCGAAGCTATTATCTGCATGGGTTCGGCCTCTTTCGCCGTGCCGCTCAGGCCGACCAGATCACGTGCAACGACTTCCGTCGATGCATGAAGGTCACGTGCGGATGTGGCTGTCCACCTTACGTCCTCGCCGCGCGCGCGGATCAGCAGGCCGATCTTCCTTGCTAGGCCGGTGCTCGCGCGCTTCGAGACGCTGTCATAGCCGTTGGCGGCGATTTCCTCTCCGATCGCCTCGTAAACCAGTGCTGCCGTGCGGATGGCGTGGCGGCATGATCTGGGTAGGCAGGGGATGCCGGCATGGCCGAGCCGGTAGTGGCGCGCGGCCTCCGTCAGCAGACGCTGGACCACTGCGCCCACCGCATCCGAATGGCGCGGATTTCGCAGGAAGGCGGCGGGATCGATCCCGTATTCGACGAGCCATTCGAGCGGCAGGTAGAGCCTGCCGTTGCGGGCATCCTCTCCCACGTCGCGAGCGATGTTGGTCAGCTGCATGGCAATGCCGAGATCGGCCGCCCGTGCAAGGGCCGCCCTGTCGCGAACGCCCATCACGCAGGCCATCATCAACCCGACGCTCGAGGCCACGCAGGTCGCATAGGCCTTCACATCCTCGATGGTTTCATGACGGCGGCCGTCGAGATCCATGGCGAAGCCGTCGAGCAGCGCGTCGACTACCGGCTTGGGGATCTGATGCTCTCGCACCACCCGCGCAAAGGCGCGATCGCAGGAATAGGGAGCCGGATCCCCGGCATAGATGAGGTCCAGCCGTTGCCTCAGTCGAAGCAGGGCCGGCATGCCGCTTCTCGGGTCGTCGATCAGGTCATCCGAATGGCGGCAGAAGGCATAAAGGGCGCGGGCAGCCTGGCGCGTGGGCGACGGAAGAAGCAGCGACGCCAGATGAAACGACCTGGAGCCGCGCCGGATGGCGTCCGAGCAGGCCTTCTCATCCTCATGGGCGCCGGAAAAGCCATAGTTGAGCGCAATGGGGCGTTCGCTCAACGGGCGCGCATACATAGGGTGCTGAGTCGCATCTGATGTCATTGAGGCCGCTCCCGCCATGCCAGGTCCTGCCATTGTCCGGACAGGATGGTTGCTGGATCCGGCACCAGATCGGCGACAATGCGGGCCGAGGAAACGACGCCCGGCAGGCCTGCCCCTGGATGGGTGCCTGCGCCGCAGAGATAGAGGTTCTCCAGCTCTTCGCTCTTGTTGTGCGGGCGGAACCAGGCGCTCTGGAAGAGTTTCGGCTCAAGAGCAAAAGCGGCCCCCTGCCAGGACAGCAGGCGGTCCCGGAAGTCGACCGGTGTTGCGATCCTCGACGTCACGATATGGCGCGAGAGGTCCGGCAGGATGGTTTCTTCGAGGCGGCTTTCGATCTTGCGGCGATAGCGTTCGGCCGCCGCTGACCAGTCGGTCCCGCTTTCCAGGTTGGGCACCGGGCTCAGCACGTAAAAAGCATCGCAGCCGGGTGGCGCGAGCGACGGATCGCTTGCCGTCGGGCGGTGCAGATAGAGGCTGAAATCTTCGGCAAGCCGCTGGCTGCGGAAGATGTCGTCGAGCAGTCCCTTGTAACGCGGTCCGAACAGCATGGTGTGGTGCAGGACATCGTCGTAGCGCCTGTCGGTGCCGAAGTACCAGACGAAGAGGCTCATGGAGTAGTCGCCGCGGGCAAGCTTGGCGTCCGTCCAGCGGCGACGCGGATGGGCTTTCAGCAGGTGGCCATAGGTGGTCGCGGGATCGGCGTTCGAGACGACAATGTCAGCCGCAATCTTCTCGCCGGAGGCCAGCCAGACGCCCGTCGCCCTGCGACCCTCGGTCTCGATTTCGACGACCTGTTCGTTCAGCCTGATGCGGCCGCCGTTTCGGGTAACCAGCGAGGCGATCCCCCGCACGAGTGCATTGGTGCCGCCGATGGCATGGTGCACGCCGTATTTGCCTTCGAGATGTGCGATCAGGCAGTAAAAGGAGGTCGCGGAAAAGGGATTGCCGCCGATCAGCAGCGGATGGAAGGAGAACAGGGTCCTGAGCTTGTGGTTCCTGAAATGCTTGGAGACAACTGAATAGACGGAGCGATAGCCACCGAGCCGAACGAGGCGAGCCAGTGTCTTTGCCGTGAACAGCAGACTGTGAAAGGGCTTGTGGGCGAGTTGCTCGAAGGCGACCTCGTAGATGCGGCGGCTTTCATCGAGGAAGCTGCGGTAACCGGCGACATCACGCGGTTCTATCCGGGCGATCTGCTCTTCCATCGTAGCGCGGTCGCCGGAATAATCGAAGACCGTGCCGTCATCAAAGCGCACCCGGTAGAAGGGGGCATTGGGGCGGAGCTCCACATCATCGCTCATGCGGCCGCCGCAATCGCGCCAGAGATTCTCGAACAGCCAAGGGGCCGTGATGATCGTCGGTCCGGCGTCGAAGACGAAGCCGTCCTGCCGGTGGGCATAGGCGCGACCGCCGGGTTCATCGAGCGGATCAAGGACCGTGACGCGATAACCCTTGGCGCCGAGCAGGGCTCCCGTCGCAAGGCCACCAACGCCGGCACCGATGATGACCGCATGCGGCCTTGTGTCAGCGGGCTGGCGGTTTGGTCGGGAAAAGCGGCCCACGATGTTCATGCTGCGTCCGCCCCGTTGGAATTCTGATCTCCGAGAACCTCGCCGAGCCATTGGGCGATCTCGTCTGCCCGACATTCGTGCAGGAGATGACCACCCCGCTCGGTGAGGATCAGGCGGCTGCCTGACGCCTGCTGTGCTGCATGGCGGGAGTTTTCAATCGGGACCATAGGGTCGTCCCGCGCGGCGATCACGGTCATGGGAAAGGGAAGGCGGCGCAGCATCTGGTCGAAACGGGTGAGGTCCCAGGCTGCCATCATGCCGAGCGCGCCCCGAACATGGGCGGGAGACGCAAGCAGCATGCGGTAGATGGCCTTGCCGTCTTCATCGATGGAAGAGCCGGTCGCTGTGAGCAGATTGCCGCCCAGCGGTGTCGCGCGGGCCATCAGCGAAAACACGGAAGCCGAAAAGGGATTGGCAAACAACGCTTTGGCGAGAGGCGAGAAGAGAGCGTTGCCCCTGATAGGCAGGAAGGCGCCGTTGATCCCGATGACATGGCGGGGGACGGAGGAGGCCTGATCCGCGGCCAGCGCGACCGCGATCGCAGCGCCAGCCGAATGTCCGACGATCACGGCGGGGCAACGCTCAAGCTTCGCCACAAGCTCACTCAATGCCCGCACCATGCCGGTGAGAGACAGATCGGCAGGACCGCGTGGGCGGGTGAAGCCGTGACAGGGCAAATCCGGCGCCACGATCCGAAACCGCCCTGAGAGAAGGGGAAGGAGATGCCGCCAGGAATGGGAGGCGGCGCCCGTTCCGTGGAGCAGGAGGATGATGGGTGCGTTTTCCGGACCCGCGATCTGCACATGCCAGTTGTAAGACGAGGTCTGAAGAAATTGGCTCGCCTCGCGATGGGGCCACTGGCGCCCGTCCGTTTCCCAGTCCAGCCACTCGCGCCCCATGGTCATGCGCGCGCCTCCTGCATGGAACGGTCGACCAGTCGGGACACGCGTCCGGCATCGGCCTGTTTCAGGACATGCAAATCGGCGCCCAGCATGCGGGCAAGGTTGGTCACGCTCTCGCGGGGACGGCGGGCGATGTCGATGCAGATGGTCCGCGTCTGACGCGCCTTGCAGGTCGCGGCCAATCGCGTGAGTTCTTCTGCCGCAAGCGCTCGGTCGGGAGAGCCATCCAGAGCAATATTGCCGCTGCCATCTGTCAGAAGCACGAGAACCGGGCTGCTGCCACGGCGCTCGACGGACTGAGCCAATTCCATTCCGGCTCTCAGACCAGATGCCAGCGGGGTCGGGCCTCCGCCGGGAAGGCCGGCAAGCTTGCGTTTGGCGGCGGTCAGGGAGCGGGTGGGCGGCAGTAGCAGCTCGGCGCTTGTGCCTCGGAAGGCGATCAGGGCCACCTCGTCGCGACGGACATAGCAACGCGCCAGCAATTGCTCGATGGCACCCTTGGTTTCGCCCAGGCGCTCGAGCGCAGTGGAGCCGGAGGCATCGACGACGAAGATCGCGGTCGACGGGGCGGCGTGGCGGAGACGCACGTAGCGAAAATCATCGCGGGTGACATAGGCGCGCGGTGTCATAGCCGACGAGCCGGGGGACTGCTGAGGTGTGGACAGCGCGAGGCGCTGTGCAGCCCGGATCTTCTGGAAAGGTGCTGCCGCGCGAAGCGTTGCGACAATGTCTGGGCGCGCCTCCGGATGCGGGGGGCTGAGGCCAATGCCGAAGGGGCGTCCCCGGCGCGCGTTCTTGCGCAGGCCTCCGGATTTGCCGGCGGACCCCGAACTGCGTGTCGGGCGCAGACAAATGGAGAGCCAGGGATCCGCGGAGAGGGTGCCGGCCTCAACGGCGGCGAGCATTTCGGTCAGGCTGTCGAGTTGCGCCGGTGTGGTCGTGGCGGACTGAGGCTCATGCCCCGACGGCTCGTCCGCGGCCGCGGGTTCGGATGATTGATCGGCGCGCTGTTCGGATGGCGGCGCTTCGCCTTCCGTCGGCTCCTGGGTGGGGACGAGGCGGATGCCGAGGCAGAGGCGGAGGGCGCCCAACACATCCGGTTCCGCGACGGCCTTACGACCTTCCCGGCAAGCAAGCAGCCGCGCGGTGCGGGCGAGATGGCCGAGAATTCGCGTCGAGCGATGGCCCGTGCTTGAGGAAAGTGCCGCCAGAGCCTTCAAGAGCCGGTCGTCGAGCGAGACGCCACGCCAATCTACCGGATTTGATGGAGCCGTCGTCTCCGCGGACGAGCGCTCAACATGGTGCCAGCCGATGCCATCGAGATCGATCCGAAGGGCAAGGCGGTCACCGATCAGCCCGGACAATGGCGCTTCGTCCTCCAGGGATTCATCGAGGGCGACAACGAGGATGCCGTCTTCGGTTGTCTCGTCCATCGTTCTGGCGACCAGCGCCGCGATTGCGGGGTCGAGCCGTTCGGCCATGGGGATCAGCAGCACGCCGCCTTCGGCTCTCGCCAGCAGGCCCTCTTGGCGCACCAGAGAGCCGAGCCTGGCGGTCGCTGCGAGATCAATGCCGCCTGTCAGGTTCCCCATGGATGATCCGGGCGGCAGGCGTTGCCATGATCTCCCGAGACGCTCTCGCAGCCGTTCGAGAAACAGGTCGCGTACGCCGCCCGCGCGCGCCTTCACCCAGAGACCGCCCATCTCTGCGCGTCCCATGCCAAGAAGCTCGATGGCCAGCAGCGCGTCGCTCCAGAGCTCGCTCGCCCGGGCCTCCAGCGCCTGTTCAAAGGCTTCGTGGCTTCCGAGTTCAGCCATGGGCGTGGTTGTCGCTGATTGTCGCCAGAGCGCGCTCCACCCTTGGTGTCGAGCCCGCATCGTCGAGCGGATCGCGTCGCAAGCGGTGGCAGAGCACCATTGGCGCGATGTCGGCCACGTCGTCCCAGGTGACGGATTTGCGGCCGGCGAGCGCTGCGGCTGCGCGGCTTGCACGCATCAGGGTCAGTTCGCCACGCATGCCGTCGATGCCGAGCCGGAGACAGAGCTGCGACATGCGCATCACCACGTTGTCGGGGATCTCCACCTGCCGCAGGATCTTGCGGGCGGAGATCACACGGCGACCGATGGCGGCATCGCTTTTGGCCCAGGCCTTGCCGAAAGCGATCGGGTCGGTCTCATAGGCATCCCGGCGGCGGATGACCTCGATGCGTTGCGCCAGATCGTCGATGGTGCGGACGTCGACCGAGAGACCGAAGCGGTCGAGCAGTTGCGGGCGCAGATCGCCTTCTTCCGGATTGCCGCTGCCGACGAGGACGAAGCGGGCGGAGTGGCGTATGCTCAGGCCTTCCCGTTCAACGACATTCACGCCGGAGGCTGCCGCATCGAGGAGAAGGTCGACCAGATGGTCCTCCAGCAGGTTGATCTCGTCGATGTAAAGGAAGCCGCGGTTTGCCGCGGCGAGCAGTCCCGGTTCGAAGTGCTTCTCGCCGGCGACCAGCGCCTTTTCGATATCGAGCGAACCGCAGACACGGTCTTCGGTTGCGCCCAGCGGCAGGTCGATCATCGGCGCCCTGTGCTTGACGATCGGCGGCGGCTTCTTGCCAGTTGCCGGACTGCAGACAGGGCAGGCGGATTGCGGCTCGGCCGGCAGGCAGTTGTAGCGGCAGCCGACACGCGTCTCGATCGGTGGAAGCAGTTCGGTGAGGGCGCGGACAGCGGTGGATTTTCCCGTGCCGCGGTCGCCGAAGATCAGGACGCCACCCAGCAAAGGCTCGACGGCGGCCATCAGGAGGGCCTTCTTCATGTCCTCCTGCGCGACGATGGCGGCGAATGGGAATGGTTGGGCCATGGGTCCCGCCTCTGCTCTTGTGTCAAATTTAGTTTACACTTTTTGGTGTCCCTTTGAAGAGGGTGTTTTCAGAATATTGCCGCAAACGAAAATGGCCGCACGAGTGGTGCGGCCATCGTGTTCGTCAGCGTCAGGCGATCAGGTTCTGAGGACGCGGTAGATCGCCGGTATCACGAGGACCGTCAGCAGAGTCGAAGAGATCAGACCGAAGAGCAGCGAGATGGCCAGCCCCTGGAAAATCGGGTCGGTCAGGATCACGGCTGCCCCGATGATGGCCGCAAGCGCCGTGAGGAGGATCGGTTTGAAGCGGATCGAGCCGGCCTCGATCAGAACGTCGGTCAGTGTCTTGCCCTCGTGGTCTGCATGACGGATGAAATCCACCAGCAGGATCGAGTTGCGGACGATGATGCCGGCGAGCGCGATGAAGCCGATCATCGAGGTCGCCGAGAATGGCGCGCCGAAGAGCCAGTGACCGCCGAGGATGCCGATGAAGGTCAGCGGCACCGGTGTCAGGATTACCAGCGGCACCTTGAACGAGCCGAACTGGGCGACGACCAGGATGTAGATGCCCAGAAGCGCGATCATGAAGGCTGCACCCATGTCACGGAAGGTAACCCAGGTGACTTCCCACTCGCCATCCCAGAGCAGGGTGGCCTGCTCTTCATTGGTCGGCTGGCCATGCAGCGAGATCACCGGTTTAGGCAGGCCAGTCCAGTCCTGCCCGTCGATCGCCTCCTGAACGGCCAGCATGCCATAGAGCGGAGCCTCGAAATCACCGGCCAGTTCGGCCGTCACCATTTCGGAGCTGATGCCGTTATGCCGGTAGATCGGCAGCGTCGTCCGTTCGTCGAGGACGCGCACGACGTCGCCGAGTTCGACGACGCCCTTGTCGCCGGGCAGGACATTGGCCGGCATGGGTGTCGAGAGGAAGCGCTCGTCGATCACCTTCTCGCCCTTGGCGCGCTCCAGTCGGATCGGGATCGGCGGGCGACCCTCGCCACGATGGGAATAACCGATCGTCTTGCCGTTGGAGAGAATGGCGATCGTGTCGAAGACATCGCCTTCCTCGACCCGGTAGAATTCCGCGTCGTCGGTGGAGATCACCAGCCGCTTGCGCGGGGCCTCGACCCCATAGGAATTGTCGACGTCGACGATGAAGGGTACCGAGCGGAAGGCGGCTTCGACCTTGGCAGCGACGGCGCGGCGGATTTCCGGCGTCGGGCCGTAGATTTCAGCCAACAGGGTTGCCATGACCGGCGGGCCCGGCGGGGGCTCGACGACCTTGAGACTGGTACCCTCGGGCATCGCGATACCCTCGATCTGCTTGCGGATATCGAGGGCAATATCATGGCTCGTGCGGTCACGATCGGCCTTCGGCGTCAGATTGATCGCGACATCACCCTGATAGGATGCGGCACGCATATAGGCGTGGCGGACCAGGCCGTTGAAGTTGAAGGGGGCTGCGGTGCCTGCATGGGTCTGGACGGAAACCACTTCCGGCATCTCCAGCACTTTTCGTCCCACGGCCTGAGCGACCGCGTCGGTCATCTCGACGGACGAGCCCTCGGGCAGGTCGATCGTGATCTGCAGTTCCGACTTGTTGTCGAAGGGGAGGAGCTTCACCGTGACATGCTTGGTGTAGAAGAGGCTCAGCGATCCGAGTGTCAGTAGGCCGACGAGGATTAGAAAGACCCAACTGCGGGTTTTTGTAGCGAGGATGGGGCGGGCGGTTGCCGCATAGATCCGGCCGAGCATGCCGCCGGTCTCGTGATCGGCGTGGGCATGGACGGGCGCGTTGCCAGCGACCTTGAGCATCAGCCAGGGGGTGACCATGACCGCGACGAAGAAGGAGAAGATCATCGCGGCGGAGGCGTTGGCCGGGATCGGGCTCATATAGGGGCCCATCATGCCGGAGACGAAGAGCATCGGCAGGAGGGCGGCCACCACGGTGAGGGTTGCAACAATCGTTGGATTGCCGACTTCGGCGACGGCTTCGATGGCGCTGCGGCGGCGCGAGCGGTTGTCGCCCATGCCCCAGTGACGCGCGATGTTCTCGATGACGACGATCGCGTCGTCGACAAGGATGCCGATAGAGAAGATGAGCGCGAAGAGGGAAACGCGGTTCAGCGTGTAGCCCATCAGACGCGAGGCAAACAGCGTCAACAGGATCGTCACGGGGATCACAATGGCGACCACCAGGGCCTCGCGACGGCCGATCGACAGCCAGACAAGAGCGATGATCGAAACGGTTGCCAGGCCGAGGTGGTAGAGGAGCTCGTTGGCCTTCTCGTTTGCGGTCTCGCCATAGTCGCGGGTCACCTCGACATGGATGTCGTCCGGGATCAATCGTCCTTCCAGCGCTTCGACGCGCTCAAGGATCGCCTCGGCAACCACGACAGCATTCGAGCCGGCGCGCTTGGCGATGGCGAGCGTGACGGAAGGCACCCGCTCGACGGTCTCACCCTGCTTGCGCAGAGTCGAGACGAGCGCTTCCGTCGTGTCGGTTGCAAAATCGATCGTCGCGACATCGCGGACATAGACGGGCCGGCCATCGCGGGCGGTCAGCAGCAGATTGCCGATCTCAGCCGGGCTGGAGAGCGTTTCGCCGGCAAGCACGTCAATCTGACGACCGCCGTCGCGGACCTGAGAGGCGGGCATCGCCGTATTGGCGCCACCGACCTTGCCGGCGAGCTGCTGCAGCGTGATGCCGTAAAGGGCGAGCTTTTCCGGCTGCGGCGAGATGCGGATGATCTCGTTGGTCTCGCCGACCACATAGGTCAGACCGACATCTTCGACCTTGGCAACCTCGTTGCGCACCTCGCGCACGATCCGCGTCAGGTCGTTCGCGCTGACATGGCCGCCTGCGTCGGTCGTGGGGGAGAAGGTGAGGGTGACGATTGCAACATCATCGATGCCGCGCCCGACCACCTGGGGTTCGGCAATGCCGACGGGGATGCGGTCGATATTGGCGCGCACCTTGTCATGGACGCGCAGCACGGCGGCGTCCGAGGAGGTGCCGACCAGAAAGCGCGCCGTCACCATGACCATGTTGTCCATGGACTGGGAGTAGATGTGCTCGACGCCGTTGATGCTCTTGACGATCGTTTCCAGCGGCTCGGTGATCAGCTTTTGAGCGTCGTCAGCGCGCAGGCCCGGGGCCTGAACGATGATGTCGACCATGGGCACGGAGATCTGCGGCTCTTCCTCACGCGGCAAGGTGAGCAGCGCAACAAGGCCGAAGGCGAAGGCGGCGATCAGGAACAGCGGTGTCAGCGGCGACTTGATGAAGGCGCGCGTGAGGTTGCCGGCAATGCCCAGATTGGTCATCGGGGTATCGTCGTCTGGCTCGCCAGTCGCAGGGGTGTTGTGATTGAGGTTCGTCATTTCGTCACCACGACATCACCGGCTGCGAGGCCGGAGAGGATTTCGACCTGTGTCTCGCCGCCGAGTTCAAGGGCCTCGCCTGCGACGACGGCGCGTTCGACGACCTGGTCATTTTCCCGCACACTGACGAAGTTGACGCCGGAGCGGTTGGCCAGCGCTGTTGCCGGCACCATCAGTGCCCGACGCTTGCCGACGGGCAGTTCGACCTGAACCCGCGCGGCGACAAAATCGGTATCGAGGCCATCGACCTCGACATCGGCAGTCACCCGGCCACCTTCGATCTGCGGATAGATCTTCACGAGTTCACCCTCGAGCGTTTCGCCGCCGGTCTCGATCCGGATGGGAGCGCCCTGTGAGAGGTCATGTGCGTGGCGCTCGGGGATCGCCAGCCGCAGGAAGAAGCCGCCGCCGGCAATGGTCGCCACGGTCTCGCCCGCCATCACCACAGCGTCGCGGGTGACGGGAACGGAGATGACGCGTCCATCCGAGGGCGCGATGACCGCGCCTTCGGAGGCCTGCTGGACGAGAACGGAGCGCTGGGCCTCGGCCTGGCGAACCTGGTTGGTGATCACGTCGCGCTGCGTCGTCAACTGGTCGAGGCGTTGGGTGCTCGCGGCACCGCTGCGAACCAGCCGATCGGCGCGGTCGAGCTCGACCTCGGCATCCCGCAAGGAGGCGTTGAGGCCCTGAAGCTGCGCATCGACGGCCTTGATCTGGAAGTCGATCTTGTCGTCCTTGACCTCGGCGATCACGTCACCCGCCTTCACGATATCGCCTTCGGTGACATCGAGACGAACCAATGTGCCGCCGAGCCGGGCTCTTGCGAGCACACTGTTTCGCGGCTGGATCTGGCCATAGACCGCCTTCATTTCCGGGATATCGACGGCTTCGAGCTTGAGCTCGGCGGCTCGCGTTGCTGTCAGCCCCAGCGAGGTCGCGGCTGCAACGAGGATCGTGAAGGCGGCTTTGTGCATGATCAGTTCCTCAGAATGCGGTGCCCGGGCGTAGACCCAGCTTGCGGAAAATCATCGCGGCCGGGCAGAAGCCGGTGAATGCCGACTGCAGCATGTTCACGCCGATGAAGGCGGTGAACCAGACAAAGCCGGGGTGCACGAAATAAGTGAGCAGCAGCGAGAGCAGGACCATAAGGCCGGCGAAGGCAAGGACGGCGCGATCGATCGACATAACATTCTCCTTAAGATACATACCTACGATAATACGTATATATTAGACAAGGGGATGTCAAGGCACGCTCCGACCTAGGTCACGTGAGAGGTCTTAGGCGGCGCAGTCGGAGGTCTTGCAGAAACTATTGTAGAGCGTGCCGATCACGGCACGCGCCGGTTCGCTTTCGATGCGATACCAGACGGTCTGACCATCGCGGCGTCCGGCGATGATCTTCTCACGCCGGAGGAGAGCGAGATGCTGGGACACAGTGCTGTCGCGAATACCGAGAAACTCCGCCAACTGCCCCACGGAATGCTCGCCATCGGCAAGCCGGCACAGGATCAGCAAGCGGTATCGGTTCGAGAGCGATTTCAGGAGTTCGCTGGCCATGTCGGCGCCAGCTTTCATCTGTTCAGGGTCAATCTTCATAGATACGAATATATCGTAGAAAAGCAGGTTGGCAAGAGTTGACATGGTGGGCGGCGACAAACATATATGATAAAATATATGTTTTAAGGCGGCGCTTGCCCGCGTGCGCTGTGTCAGGAGGCTACATGAGCATTCGCAGCATCGATCCCAACTTCCACGTCACGGGTCAGATCAAGCCATCCCAGGTGGATGAGATCGCTCGGCTCGGTTACACGACCGTTATCTGCATGCGGCCTGACAACGAGGGTTTCCTGCAGCCGAGCTTCACCGAGGTCGCCGATGCCGCGCAGAGTGCGGGCCTCGCCGCGCATTTCCTGCCGGTGGTTCCGGGCTCCATGCCGCTCGATCAGGCGACGCAGCTGAAACATCTGTTGAGCAAACAGACGGGTCCGATCCTCGCCTACTGCGCTTCCGGACAGCGCTGCGCGGCCGTCTATGATCTGGCGAAAAGAACACCTTGATCATCTGACGGCCGAACCCGCCTCGGACCAGCGCCTCCTCCATTAGGGGCAGCTACTAGATTTACCAATCGACGCGGCAGACGAAATGACCTTCTATGGCCTCTCTCGTCTGGAGCATCGCTGATGGATCAATTGCGTGCCGAACACGACCGGGTGCAGCGAACGGTTCACCCAGGTATCGAGCAATTCCTGGCTGAACCGGTCTGGTGTCTGGCCAGCCGCTATCTTGCGCATCCCGCATTCGACCATGCGGTGCTCACCTATTGCCGCCGGATCGTCGAGCCCAGTGCCTTCCGCTGGCCTGTCAGCAAGATCTTCGCTCAGAAGATGCGCTATATCACCTGTTACATGCTGATCGGTCTGGCTGCCCGTTTCGACGCCGGCAAGGGTCCGGCGCCGACCATGACCCTGCTTCAGACCGTGGTTCCGGGAAGCTCCCGCCAGGTCAGCGACTTGATCGCAGGTCTGAGAGCTGGCGGCTACGTGGAGGCCCATCGCAACGCGCAGGACAGACGGGAAATCCGGCTCCGGCCCACAATGCCTCTGGTGACGGAAATCGCGCGCTCGCCGATGGCTTTCCTGGAAATGTCCGGCATGCTGGAGGACCACGGACTGTTTGAAGCGCTGAATGCCGACCCGTCGCGGATCAGCAGCCTCATTGCACGCTCGACCGAGGCGTTCCAGTCCAGCGACACCCTGTTCGCCCCCTTCGAGACGATCGTCGAGTTCACCAACCGCGACAGCGGATATTCCATGCTTTGCGCGCTGATGGGCGCCTATCTCGCCCGGCAGGCGGGCGAGGACTGGGCGCTTCCGCTAACCTATGACGCGCTGGCGCACCGATTTCAGGTGTCCCGCCAGCATGTCGGCAATGTGCTGGCCATTGCGACCAAACGAGGTCTGGTCTCCCTCCATGCCGGCGCCATCCAGGACATGGATCCGACCCTGGTCACCGAATTCTCGTGCTGGGCGGCGGGCCAGATGGCGCATTTCAGATTGCAGGCCGCCTGAGCCCCGAGATTGTGCGCGGCAGAGGGCATTCTCCAAAATGATTTAGATATTCTTTAATTACTGGTGCGCTAACTTGATCACAGATTGCAGAATCAGGATCTGCACCGGGCCCAGGCGGCCGAGATCATTGACACAAGGTGCGTGCCAGCGCGGGCACGCAGCAGGAGGAAATGCAGATGAACACGACGTCGAATGCCGCTGATGCCCTCGAAATCATCGCCTTTCGGCTTCATCATCAGGAATTCTGCGTCAAGACGACCTCCATCCGCGAAATTCGCGGCTGGGCACCGGTGACGCCCATTCCTCACTCTCCTTACGAAGTTCTCGGTGTGATGAACCTGCGTGGCACGGTCATTCCGATCGTCGATCTCGCCGTCAAGCTTGGCATGCCCGCGGCCCAGGCCACCGAGCGCAGCGCCGTAGTGGTGACGGAAGTCAATGGCATGACGGTGGGCCTTCTGGTCGATGGCGTGTCCGATATCCTCACTGTGGCGGGCAGCACGCTGCAGCCGCTGCCTGCGGCGACCGGTCCAAGTGCGGCCTTCTCGGACGGCATCATCGCTCATGAGAAGAGCATGATCTGCTTCCTCAGCCTCGAGCGGATGTTCGGCGAAGACGACCCGTCTTCCTGGGGCATGGCTGCCTGATCCAGAGTTGACTGCGGGGGAAGGCGACTTCCCTCCCACCTCTAACGACGCCTCGTCACACTTTGTTGTCCATGGCTCGCGAAAGAGTTGTGTCAGCCGGCGCCGCTCACGGAGAATTGCGACTTTTTTAAGTGTTTGAGCTCAGCTTTGGTGGCGAACGGCTTCCGCAATTCCCATGTTTGTAGCAGGATGTCGTCAGAGGAGCACCGAGGTGACGCAGTCCCCGCATAACCTGACAGAAGACCTTCTGAGCCGTCTCAGCGAAGCGCTGGCCGGAACCCATGGGCGCGCGCTCTCGGTCGAGGCCGTGAAGTCGCTCGTTCAGCTCGAGGTCCAGGATTGGAACATGGATCACTCTGCGGAGGCGAGCCCGCCAGTGACTGCCCGTTTCGAGCAGCCGCTGATCGGTCACCGCATCCGGCTTTCTTCAGAGTAACCCGCCTCAGTTCTGTACTGAAATCGTACAGCTGATCCGGCGATCGTCGTAGAGCTTGGTCAGGTTGCCGCCGAGCTTCGTGTTCGACATGGGCCGGAACGACGCGAATTCCTTCTCCATCTCCAGGTCATTGGTCACGGACACATAGGGTTCGAGCCAGGCAATGGCCGAGAGATTGTTCTTCAGCCCCGGTTTGACCGTCTGGCTCTTGCCGTTGATCTTCTGGACGATTTTCGGATCCTTGACGGCTGCGATCGAGAAGCGGGCCATTGTCTTCAGCTTCTCCAGATCCGCGCCGCCCTTGCCGTAGCCTGCCTCGCAGTTGCGCGCGACGGAGGTGACGAGCGGTGCCATGGCGTGCAACTGGTAATGCAGGGCATATCTCTGGCGGTTCATCTCGAGCGGCAGGCTCCCGTCACCGTCTGCGTTGGTGATCATGTTATCATTGCTGAGGATGGACCATTCGACCAATCCGCGGTCGCGGTTCAGCACACCCACTTCCCCGACCGCGAGGCTTGCCCAGGCGCGCAAGTTGTTGCGGGAGGCACCCTTGGTCGCTTCGTTCTCGAAGAAATAGACGGTCTCCTGTGCCCTCTTTTGCAGCCATTTTTCGATGATGCGTTCGCGATCATGAAGTCCCGGCACCTGGTCGCGGCTTTCGGCGTAAAGGATGGCCAGCCCGCCAATGCGCGAGGGTACGGAGAGCTTTGCATTGAAGGTGCGCATGTCACTCAGAGCATCGGCTTTTGCCCAGGCATAGATCGAGTCGACAACGCAACGCTGATAGGCGCGGCGGGTGGCGACATCCTTTTCGCTCTCCGCTTTCGAGACGATCTTGGCGAGGTTCTGGATGAACTGGTCGATCGGCTTCAGGGCCTTGGTGACGGCCGCATCCGACTCTTCGTCGATGTCGGACCTCGTCTTCGAATCCGCCTCGTATCGGCTGCCGAAGCCGAGGCTGATGACCGGTGTGGGGGTCTCGAAGCAGGTTTCATCGGCTGCGCTCGCGATTGATGTCGAGGTCAAGGCGGCGGTGAGAGTAAGCAGCGAGGCTGCGACGTGGCGGTTCAGTGTCCATCTGGTGCGATTGGCCAATGATCAACCCTCCGTTCCTGCGTTGTTGAGTTTGAGGACCTGGGTGGCGGCGGGATATCCGGCCTCAGCGGCCTTTGCCATCCAGGCTTGTGCGGCATCGAGGGCAGGGCGTGTGCCCAGCCCGTAGGCGTAGGATTGCGACAGGAGGAACATGGCCTCCGCGTCGCCGGCTTCGGCCGCCTTCTTCAGCCAGCCGAAAGCAGCCATGATCGACTGCGAGTCCTTGGCATCGTCGCGCAGAAGCTTTGCGACCTCGCGCATGGCGACCGGCTGACCGGCCTCGGCCGCCTTCTGATAGAGCGCATGCACGTTGATGCTCTGGGAAACCTGACGCTGGATTTCCGGCTTCATGTTGGCCAGCATGAGGAGTTTTTCAGGCACATCCTGCAACTTCGAGCGCTCGACGAGTTCGACAAAGATCGCGCTTGCCTTCTGCGGGTCATAGCTCTCGCGGGTGTTGTCGGCATAATGCTTCACGAGGCGATAATAGGCGGCGGGTTCACCGCCTTCACGCGCCGACTGATAGAGGTCGAGTGCGTGCTTCTGCATGTCTGGACCGTTGAGTGCCATGAAGACATCGGCGATCTTGACCTGCCTCCATGCGTCCTCGCCGGCGATATGCTCGGCAATCGACAGCCAGCGCTGCACGTCCTGACGCTCATGCCGGATGGCAAATTCAGCCAGCGCCATCGTGTCATCATAGTCGCAGCGCTGCGTGCTGATCGCCTGATGATAGAGGCGGGTGCGCTCTTCGGCGGATGCCGCGTTTTCAGCCAGCAGCAATTGAGCCGACATGTCGCCGCGATCCCGCATGACATCGCCGAAACGGGTGAGCGGGGAGGAGAGCGGATCCATGTCCGGGCCCTCCAGTTCCTGGAGCAGGCGAACGGCACGTCCCGAACCGGTCTCGGCCAGCGGATGCAGGATTTCCTTGGCAAGCGCAACGCTCTCCGCATCCGTCGCGTAGTTGTTGACGAGGAAGCGGGCGAAGCTCAAGCCTGCATCCACGGTCATGCCTTCGCCGGTCATCTGGATGCTGCGCTTTGCATCGTTGATACGACCTTTTTCGAGGTTCTGCTTGAACTCGAGCAGTGCCGCCTCGACGGTTGCGCCGCGACGCACTTCCGCGCGTTCTGCCCAGAAGCGAAGAACCTGATCGGAGTAACCTGCCCCCTTCAGATAGCGCTGGTAAAGGGCCAAGGCGCTCGCTCGACCGTATAGCGCCTGGGTCTGGATCGCTGCGATCACCATGGGATCCTTCAGCTCGGGTAGCTTGTCGATCTGCTCAGGCGCAAGGTCCAGCGTCTTGTTGCCTGCTCCGGCCTCGATATTCGCCCAGTAGTCGGATGCGGCGACGTCGGGGCCCGCGGGATCCATGCAGAGATAGACCCGCTGGAGCTTGGCGATGGCGTTGATTTCGCCATTGATGTGGATCGCGCCCGAGAGAAGGTCGGTCGAGCGGGCGATGGTTTCAGGTGAAAGGTCCTCCCGCATCAAGAGTTCGGCCAGATCGATCCCGCCCTCGATATCACCGCGCTTCACGGCTTCTTCCAAGAGCGGCTTCACTTCAGGTGCCGATTTCCAGATGCCGTCGCGCGTCTGGATCACACGGGCGAGACGGGTAAATGCCCATGGTGGCGGATCCTTGCGGGCGATCAGCCGGCGCAGGAGGTCTTCATAGGCGGCCGCATCTTCCGGTGAGGCGTCCTTCGTCTGCTCCAGAAGCTGGGCTTGCTTGATCACACCGGCCTGGTTGCCGGCAGCTTCCGCCTGCTGGAAATAGGCGAAGGCCTTCTCTTTGTCTCGCGGCACCAGAGCGCCTTCGGCATAAAGACGGCCCATCTCCAGGATGGCAGCCATGTTGCCGCCATCGGCAGCCTTTTTCAGGTATTTCAGGAGGACATCGTTGTCCTTGACCACCTTCTCGCTGAGGAGGTTCAGTTCAGCGACTTCCCATGCGGCAGCCGTATCGCCGAGATCGGCAGCGAAACGGTACCAGGCCATGCTGAGTGCGGGGTCCTTTACCACGACCTCGCCATCGTCATACTCGCGGGCGACACGGCTGATGCGGTCGCAGATCCCCTCGTCGAGGACGCCGACCAGCGACCCGAATGCCATGTTCACGGCCAGTTCCGGCTCGATCTCCCAGCCCTCGACGGCTTGTCCGTCTTCGGTCAGACGCGCGAGATCCAGGATGGCGTCGGCATTGCCGCCATAGGCGGCCTGAACCTTCAGCTTGAACCCGGCTTCCTTGTCCTGCGCGATGCCCCTGCCTTCGATGAGGTAATCGGCAAGCGTGTTAAGCGAGCCTGCCGGATGGCCCCCGATATCAATCAGTTTCTGCACCAAGGCCTGTTCGCGGACCTTGTCGCTTTCGCCTTTCGCCAGCATCAGCTTGACGCGGTCGAAGAGCGCGTCCGTTTCGCCGTAGTTCTTTTTGACGGTCGGCATCAGTTCCTGGATGCGGGTGATGATCGGCTCGAAGCGACGGGCGTCGAGATCCCGCATCCGGTTCATGTCGCGGGTGATCGCGAAGGTCGCGCGCTTCGGCAGCGCCTTTCGATCCCAGGTGGTCCATTCGGCGATCATGTCTTCGTCACGCACCCGCGGGGTGCAGACGGCTGATTTCGGCAGTTCGACATCCGGTGGCGCGAACCGGACGTCGATGGCAGCCGTACGGCCCGGGGTTCCGGCGGCCATCGTCATCACGCCTGCCATCAGCAGCGATTTCGCCATTCTTGCAATCGTCATGATAAACCTCCGGAACCTGTCTTCAATTATCGGGCAATGGTGCTGGGAACGGCGACGGCGTCGACCTTGTCGCCTTCGCCGGTCACGACGATGGTCACGCCGGCGAGGCGCTTGAATTCGACCTTGTCGAGCTTGGCGAGATCCTTGTCGCCGTCACGGACGACGAGATCGACGGCGAGCGGCGCGCGCAACGCCACAGACTTGGAACCGCCGCTGTCGACGTCCGACACGGCTTCGGCGCCGGCCTGAGGCACGAAGAGGTCGATCGCCGCTTTTTCCGTCAGGTTGTAGAGCGAAAGCGTCGCCTTGGACGGGTTCTTCGTCATGTCGTCGACCATGGTCGTTGCACCATCCTTGGTGACGATCACGGAGTAGAACTTGCCTGCGGTCGCTTCGACGCTGCCTTCGCCGAGGCTGGACGAGACCGGGATCTGACCCGGCGCAACCGCGACGTAGGGTGAAACGCCATCATCGAGCTGGTTGAAGGCACTGTTCTGGACCGTTGCCGTCGTCGCGCCCGGCGCAATGACGCGCACGAAGGCGGAGTTCGGGTCGAGCGGCTTTTCGTAGAGCCCGCCATCATCGGCAAAGGCCGCCGTCGAAAAGGCGAGGCCGGCTGCAAGCGAGGCGGCAGCAAAGCGGATCGGGGTCTTGGTTATCATGACTGTTCTCCAGTTTTGGTCTTGCAGATGGAAAGGATGGTGGTTTCGCTGACCGGCGCGTCGAAGGTGACTTCGACCTTATTGAAGGATCCGTCTGGGAACCCTCCGAGCGAGAAGAAGTAGCGGCCGGTGGAGCGCAGGCGGTCGCCACGCTCGATGGAGCGCGTGCGCACGGTGCCGTCGGCGCCGGTGAGGGTGAAGGTTGCCTTGCGGCTGACATCGCTGCCGATATCGGCAAGGATGACGTCATCGTGGCTGAGCTTGGTCGCCGAGAAATCGGCTTCGATGGCGTTTTCGCTCTTGCCCTTCGCGGGAACGGGAGCGCTGCATTCACCAAGCGATGCTGCAACAATCTCTGCCCAGGGGGCGCCGCCATACTGGCCGAGATTGTTGTAAATCGGGTTTTCCCAGATCAAGAAGCGCGGGCGGCGCTCCTGGAA
Source organism: Allorhizobium sp. CTOTU50464 (assembly GCA_032102365.1). Taxonomy (GTDB): domain Bacteria; phylum Pseudomonadota; class Alphaproteobacteria; order Rhizobiales; family Rhizobiaceae; genus Allorhizobium. The sequence continues at coordinate 162,693 of DAMDHD010000001.1, forward strand.
TTCGCGGGACGTAATGTAGGACAGGATCGAGCCGAACTGGTTGCCGCCCGAAATCGAGTAGTTTTCGACCGGGATGCCGGTCCAGTGCTCGAGGTAGCCGGAGAAATTGCTGATCGGCTTGTCAGAGTAACTGGTGCCGATCAGCGCAACCGTTGCCTCGTCGCCGCTGCCGAAGATATCCATGGAGCCGGCTTCGGCCGACGTGTCCTCGGCACGGACGGCCTCGTAGGTGTGCGCGGTCACCGTCGGTACGTGCGAGATGCAGTGCTTTTGCAGCAGTTCGCGCATGCTGGAGAATTCCTCCGGCGGCGGCACTTCCTTCATGTCGAAGCGAACCGGGGTAACATCCCCATAGGCCGGCAGGGCCTTGATCCTGTCCCCGATGGCGCGTGCGGCGATGTCTGCCCCGTGAGCCGTCCAGTGGAAGTCTGCCTGGAAGAACGAATACTCGCCGAAACCGTTGCGGTTGTTTTCGCGCATCGGGGTCGCGATATCGACGGCAGCCACACCCTTCTCGTTCAAGCGGCGAACGACATCGTCATAGATCTCCGTCGCGATGCCGGCTTCGAAACCGTAAAGAGATGCGCGGGCCGGAACGAGCTCCGGAAGCACCTGGGACTTGGTCGGAAGCGGCACGTAGATCAGCGTGGTGCCATTCTTCTCCAGCGCCTTGGCCATGGCCGCGAGATGATCGACGGTCTGATCGGTGAAGGCGTGCTGCAAGCGCAGATCCGCCAGAATGCGGAAGAACATGCCGTCCTTGCCCTCGATCATCTGCAGTTCGGCGATCTCTTCGAGGCTCTTGCAGCCATAAGCGGAGGAGGGGGCTGCGTCGCCACCGCCTGTCGTTTCGGCAGAAGCCGGATTGCCGACGGCCAGCATGATGATCGTGGCAAGGGCTGAGCTGGCCAGAATATGTGTCTTGCGAACTGGGGTCATTGCTGAACCTCCGCGGTTGTTTCAGTGGGCTTGGTCTGAAGCTGGGCGAGAAGGTTGCCTGCCGCGGCCTTCATGCCGATGCTGCCGTTCTCTTCTGCGATTGCGAGAAAGCGCGTCGCGCGTTCGGTTTCGTCCGGCGTCCGATCGCGATCCGACAGCAGCAGGACGGCGAGTTTGAAGGCGGTGTCACCGTTCTTCTTGCCAGCACCCGAGGCAAGCAGCGCTTCCAGTTCGTCGCGCTTGTCGCCGAACAGTCGGCCTTCGCTGTAGAGGCGGATGAGACCCTCGACGGCCTGCTCGTTTCCCTTGCGTGCCTGGCGCCTGAGGGCAGCTTCCGCACTTTCAAGATGCGGCGGTCTGAGGTCGAGGCTGCCGTCATTGAGGATCGCCATCATGTGGCGAACGGCATAGCCGCGATCCTCATAGGCAGCGATTGCGAAGTAATGCAGCGCATCGGTTGCCAGCTTCGGATCGCCTTGCGTCTGGATGCGTTCGGCCAGCTTGAAGGCGCCGATCCCGTCCTTCGCATCGGCAAGCGCCTGAAGCTCCCCGTAGGAGACCCGCTTTCCGGCCAGCAATCGCTTGCGCGCCTCTTGCAGGGCGATCGGCAGATGCGAGGCCGGTCCCATGGTCTTGCGCTTCACCGGCTTGGCGGGCTCCACGGTTTCCGGCGGGTTGCGCGGGAAGAAGGGTTTAACCGCATGAGCGGGCGACAGGCCCATCAGAGGCACGGCAAGGGCCGTGGCGCAGAGGAGGTGGATAAGGCGATCAGACATTGCCGCCCTCCGCCTTTGCATCGCCTTCGCGCTTCCACAGGGTATTCGTGCCGAGATAGCGAACCGGAAACTCCCAGACGACAACCGTCGGAGCGGTTTCGTCGAGCGCCGATCCTGCGAGAAGATCCATCATGGGCACGCCAGGGCCGAGGCCCTCCCTGGCGACATTGACGACATCGGCGCGCAGCGATTGGCGCAGGAAATCGGCAAAGGACCAGTTCTCGTTGGCGCTGTAGCTCGTGCCGACCAACATGACCGGCACCGAAGCGTCGTCACCGAAGATGTCACCGCCACTGGCGTCCGCATTGACCGCCGTGCGGTAGATCGGCACGCTTTCTTCGGATAGTCCGACGGTCGGGGCGTAAGCCGGCGAGGTCACGAACTTGGTGAGGTCTCCCCAGAGCGAAACCGGGGTCTGCCACTGGGCCGTCAGCTCCTGCGAGGGCAAGGTAACGCCGTTCTTCTGCAGGCTCGACTGGATGGCTTCGGCTGCGGCTTTGGCACCGGCCGGCGACCAGTGAGTGTCGGACTTCAGGAACACCTCGCCGAAGGGTTTTGCCGTCAACATGGCGGCGCGCGTGTCGGCGACGGGGATCCCGCGTTGTTCAAGGGCGGCAGAGAAGCTGCTGTAGGCATCGGCCATGGCCGAGCTTCTCACGAATGCCGGGACTTCTTCGGCATAAAGATCCGACTTTGCTGGCAAGGGCGCGAGCACCAGACGAATGCCTCGGCTATCGAGGTCACGCTTGATGGATGCGACGCGATCGGCGGCGTCATCGATATCCTTGGTCGACACGGTCTTGAATTCTTCGGCCGTGAAGAACCATCCATCCTGGCCGACGATCACGCCCTTGCGGCCGGCGCCGAGCAGCGCGTAGCGCGCATTGCCGAAGAGGCCGACCGAGGCTGCCCGATGCGGCAGTTCGTTCTTGTAGAGGCTATCGAGATCGCGTGTCGCCTCACCGTCGATGACGTAGGAGAGGGAGAGATCCTTTCGCTCCGAGGCCTGGGCGGCCGGCGATGCCGCATTCATCAGGAGGGTTGAGTTTGCGTAGAGCGCATAGCCGAAGAAGGCGCTCGGCAGGAGGAAGAGGGCTGTGCACTGGCGCAGACTGGGCATTGTCTTGCTCCTGTCAGAACTGGAAGTAGAGGAAAGGGGAGGCGGACTGTTCGGCGAGACGTGCGATGGTCACGGCCAGCAGCGCGGTCATGGCTAGCGGGTAGGCGATGGACGGCGCGGCGACGATGGTGCCATCCGGTCCGACCTGAGGCTGACCGGCGAGCGGCACGCGGTCCGGATCGGTCAGATGCTTGAAGCGCGGCTCCATCACCACAGCGACAATGGCGAGCAGGATGAAGACGAGATGCTCCTGGTTCACGCTTGCCAGGGATTCCAGGCTCGGCGCCGTCCCGTTCAGTCCGAGCATGCCGGCATAGACGGAGAAGGCTTCGGCGACGCTGGTCGCGCGGAACATGATCCAGCCAATCACGACGAGAAGCAGGGTGGCGGGAACGGTCAGGGCCTTGCTGAAGCCAGCGCGGGCATAACCGGTGTAGCGCTCGATCGCCAGCCAGCTCCCGTGCCAGGCGCCCCAGAGCACGAATGTCCAGGCGGCACCGTGCCAGAGACCGCCGAGCAACATGACGAGAAAGAGGTTGAGGTAGGTGCGCAGCGGGCCTTTCCGGTTGCCGCCGAGCGGTATGTAGAGATAGTCGCGCAGCCAGGTCGACAGGCTGATGTGCCAACGCTGCCAGAATTCGGTGATCGAGGCGCTGACATAGGGCGTGTCGAAGTTGCGGATGAACTTGAAGCCCATCATCAGGCCGAGGCCGATGGCCATGTCGGAATAGCCGGAGAAGTCGAAATAGAGCTGCAGCGTGTATGCAGCAGCACCCAGCCAGCCCTCGACGAAGGTGACGTGACCCGAGGCGAAGGCGGCATCGGCGACCGGGGCGATAGAGTCCGCGAGGAGCACCTTCTTGGCGAGACCGATGGTGAAGATGCCAAGGCCGGTCGAGAAGAGTGCCAGGCTGTGGGTGCGCTCGTGGAATTGGTCAGCGAGATCCTTGAAGCGCAGGATGGGACCCGCGATCAACTGCGGGAAGAGCGCGATGAAGGCAGCGAAGTCGACGAAGTTGCGGGTCGCGGGCGTGTCCTTGCGGTAGACGTCGATGACGTAACCGACAGCCTGGAAGATGTAGAAGGAAATGCCGATCGGCAGGATCAGGCGCCAGTGAACCCCGAGTTCATCCGGTGTCGTGCCGAGCAGGGCGGCAAAGCTGTCGATGAAGAAATTCAGATACTTGAACACGCCGAGCACCGACAGGCAGCCGACGACACCGAGGATGAGCGGGATCTTCGCCCGCGCCTGACCTTCCCAGCGCTCGATCAGCAGTCCGCATCCATAGGCCCAGGCCGTGACCCCGACGAAGAGGATGAGGAAGTCAGGGCGCCACCAGCAATAGAAGATGTAGGAGCCGATCAGGATGGTCCACGACTTCAGCCGGTCCGGCGTGAGGTAATAGGCGGCCAGGAAGAGTGGCAGGAAGAGAAACAGGAACGTCTCGGAGGAAAAAACCATGGTCAGCTCCCGGTCTTGCAATCTGCCGGCGCGGCAGATTGAGTGTTGGCGTGGATGGTGAGTGCCTCGGCCTGCGGACCGGCGGAGGCTGCCGTCTTCAGCAGTTGGGGCACGTAAGGGGCGAATTCGCCGTCCAGGAGAATGGGCGACTGGCCGGCAAAGTCGTTCGCCTTGAGCGCGACTTCGCTGGCGGATCCGCCATGAATCCCCGATCTATTGGCGGAGAAGGCATTGCCGTCGATCGTGACGCGGGCATGGGCGTCCTGGTCGATGATCGAGATGCCGGCGCCGGCATTGGCGATGAGATCGTTGTGCGACAGCGTGAGCGCATCACTTGCGCGGATCTTGATGCCGACCTGGCCATTCGAGAGGATGATGTTGTCGGCGATTGTCATGCAGGCGCTGCGCACGACGGAGACGCCGCCGCGGCCATTGCCGGAGAGCAGATTGCCCGTGATTGTGACGTCGCGGGCGTCATTGGCCACGAAGATGCCGCTGCCGCGATTGCCGAGGAGGATATTCCCGGTCACTGCAATCGAGGTGCTCGTGTTCTGGACGTCAATCGCCTGGGCATCGGTCGTGCCGGTAATGACATTGTCCATGATATCCGTACCGGTGACACCCTTCAGCGCAATCGCCGGACCCGGGCCGCCGGAGATGCGGTTGCCGGAAAGCCGGATGCGATGCGTGTTCTGGAGGCTGATACCCCCGACATTGTCGAAGGTGCTGTCGACGATGAATGAGCTGATCTTGGCTGGGAAAAGGGCGGCTCCGAGAACGGAAACTCCGCTCGTCGAGCCTGTTCCGCCGTAACCCAGACGATCGAAGCGGGCTTCCTTCGCCTGCATCGCGCCGGTCATCGCGGTGGCGACGAAGGGGCGGAAGTTCTTGATGCCCGGATTGGTGCCCTGCGAGGCGGAAAGTGTGCCCCGGTCCAGGGTCAGCAGGCCGGAGTTCAGGAGGAATGCTCCGTCTGTGGTCGAGAGCTCCAGCTTTTGCCCTGATGCAATCACGAGCGCCGCATCAGACCAGATGACGATCGGCCAGCGGGCAAGCAGAGTTTCGCCGTCGCGCTCCAGAGCGTCCGGATAGGACTTGGCGGCCTCCGTTGCCAATTGATCCAGCGTCATGGTGCCGCCGCGAATGAAGAGTGCGGGGGCTTCGCGATCGGCCAGAGCCTTCTCGACATCCGTGTTGAACTGCTGTGCCGTCTGAAGACGCAGCTGTGCCAGCATGAAGTCGACCGGCACGGTGCCGAGCTGTCCTTGTGTTTCGAGACGGTCGAGAACAACGGGCGCCTGATCCGTCTGACGGCCGACTGCCCCGAAACGACCCGTCAGCAGGGCCCTGGCATCGTCTTTGCGGGCCTCGGGCGAGCGCAGACGTTCCCCGATCTCCGAGACGGTTCGGGTCAATTTGGCCATGTCTAGATGGCCTAGGCTCTCGGCATGAACGCCGGGAGCCGTCGACGTCAGAAAGACGGCCAGGAGGAGTGAGAGGCCCTTGCGCATCGCCATCCCTCAGCTGTGCACGAGCTGGAGGCTGGCCGCGGCTTCGGCCGCCGTGACGGTGACGTCGCAGACCACTTCGACCAGCTGCATCTCGGTCTCAGGGCCGCAATAGATGGCGGCTGCTTCCCCGGCCTGGACTTCGAAATTGTCGCCGATGCGCAGCGGTCGCGTCACCGCACCGGTCTTCAGCAGGCCGGAACCTGACGTCACCGTCACCATGCGGTGAGATGCGGCGTCTTCGATCATCGGCAGCATGGTATCGGGCCTGAGGGTCATCATGCGGAGTTCGTAGCCGGGGCCGGACTGAACGCGGCGCACTTCGCCCCAGGCCATCTGGTTGCGCATGTGCTGCGCGAGCTCGCGGCGCTTGATGCTTTCGAGCTTCTTGACGATCTGCTTGACCTGCTGGGCCTGATCTCGCGTGGTGATCAGCAGGGCATCGTCGGTATCGACGACCACGACGTCATCCATGCCGACGACGGCTACCAGCTTGCTTGAGGCGCGGACATAGGAATTGCGGGTGTCGATGCTGATAACGTCGCCGCTCAGAACATTGCCGTCGTCATCTTTCTCCGCGATGTGGTGCAAGGCGTTCCAGGCGCCGACATCGCTCCACGCAACGAGAAGCGGGGCAATGACCGTGCGCGGCGAATGTTCGAAAACGATGGATTCGGTCGGTAGATTGGCGGCCGGCTGCAGGGCTTCGGCATTGAGATAAAAGGCATGCTCGGTCTCGAAGCCGTGGTCGAGCGCGTTCTTCACCGCATCGAAGGTTTTCGGATCGAGGCGCTTGAACTCTTCGATCAGGACGTCGGCGCGGAAGAGGCTGAGACCCGATGCCCAATAGGCCCCCCCGGCGTCGATCAGGGCCGTCGCGACCTCGACCGGCGGCTTTTCGATGAAGCTTGAGACCTTGCGGGCGCAGGTGAGATCTTCAAGCGCGCCGCCATCGACGATGTAGCCGTAGCCTGTCTCTGGATATTCCGGGGGGACGCCGAAGAGCACGATATGGCCCTGTTCGGCAGCCTTGCGAGCGGCGAGCACATTGGCTGGCAGGTCACCCTTGACGATGTGATCCGAGGGGATCACGCAGATCAGGGACGCCGGTTCCGTCTTTGCCAGGGTGAGTGCCGTGGCCAGGACGGCAGGGCCCGTGTTGCGGGAGATCGGCTCGGCCAGAACGCGAGCCGGGCATTTGATGTCGTTCAGCTGCTGCAGAACGGTCGCGACATGGGCGCTGCTGACGGCGACGATCGGGTTGGCAAAGCCGGGCGCGCGGTGGCGCTCGACCGTCGCGTGGAAGAAGGTTGTTTCCGAGTTGCCGTCGATGCGCTGGAACTGCTTGGGGTGTTCGGTGCGCGAGAGAGGCCAAAGTCGGGTGCCGATGCCTCCGCAGAGGATGAGGGGGTGAACGTCTTGCATGGCTGTTCCTGTGAATCCGTTGGAGTGATTACGCGGGATAGTCTGCCGGGACGGGCTCTTCAGGTGGCGGCGCCCTCCTTGAACCACTCGCCGAGCTTCTGACGCAGGGCGAAGATGCGCTGGCTGATGATGCGGACGGAGACGGGAGAGCCGGCGGCTTCACTGCCGAGTTCGGTGTTCGGCTCGATCAGCGCGCGCATCTCACCCTCGTTGCCCACGGCGGTCAGGGCTTCCGCGTTCCGGGCGAGGCTGCCGAAGATGACCTTGCCGTCGGAGAAGCGGAGCTCGGCGATGTCGCCGGAAACCAGCTGCTTGGCCTGCTCGGCCGAGACGACGGCCTGAACAACCGGGGTTGCGGTCTCGTCGACCACTTCGACGATGGGGTCGCCCGCCATGACGGTCGAGCCTTCACCGGCACGCGTCGGCAGGATCTTGCAGTCGCAGGGCATGTTGACGCTGAGCGTCGTGCCGGAGACCGACTGCAGGGTGTAGAGCACTTCGCCGCGGGTGGCGCCGAGATCGAGATAGGAGATCTGGCCGCTGGCAATGGCGCGCAGCGGCTGGCCGCCGGCGGAGAGCACGGCGAGCTGCTTCACTTCCTTGGAGAAAACGCGCTCGTAGATGAGGTTTGCGGCAATACCAGCCAGCACGAGGCTGACGGCGACCGTCGCCACCGTCTTCAGGCCACGGCCGACCATTCCGCCGATGCTTGCCTGGCCGGCCTGCTTCTTGCCGCCTGACACGGCTGCCCGTTCACGCAGGCTGATGATGCCGTCGACGGAGGTGATGTCGCCTGCGATATAGCTGTTCAGCAGATAGCGCAGGGTGGGCAGGTGCTCGCCGGTCGGCTCCAGAAAGTCGAGGCGCACTTCACCGGTTTCCGCATGGGTTCGGCTGACACGCACGTCGACCTGCAGGGAGATCGTGTAGCCGTCGAAGTCGAAGCGCAAGACCGCGATCCGTTCCTTGCCTTCGAGTTCCGGTCCGGCGAGGCCGGAGACATTGGCGGAGACCAGCGAGAGGCTGCGTCCGGTGAACTGGCGACCATCGATGACCGCGATGAAGGGGATGTTCGTCTTGGGATGCTCGGTGCCGGTGTCCAGCAGGATCGGAAAGGTCTCGGCCTGTCCGGTGTAGCCCTGGGAAGCGGTGTCGCGTGCGGCCTTCGTTTCGATGTCCATGGTTACAGTCCTTCGGGAGTTAGATGATGTTGCCGACATAGGCCACGCCGAGGATGAGCCATCCGAGCGCGAGGCAGTGCATGTAGGTGGAGCTCATGGCGCGCCAGCGCTGGCCGAGGGGAATGGCTCGGGCGGATCCGGAACCCGACTGGCGGGTCCATCTCTGGCGGTCGAGGCGAAAGAGGATGAAGCTTTTGACGATCGCGCCGCCGACCTGGCTGAAATAGAGCAGGAAGGGATAGGTGATCGGGAAGCTCTTGCCGCGGAAGGTCATGATGACCGTGCAGAAGAGGTAGCGGGTGAACATGACCCAGGCGAGGTAGATCGGCAGGATCCAGGGGCTGACGAAGAAGGCTGCCAGCAGGATGCTCGCGGGGCCGGCCAGCGTCGTCCAGATGGAGAGTGCCTGATCGAGGATCGACCACCAGGTGAAGTAGCCGATGCGGGAGGCTGGGAGCGCCAGCGCGCGGGCATTGGTGCGCAGCATGTTGCCAAACCAGCGGGTCATCAGCGTCGTGGCGGATTCGAAGAAGCCATCCTTGGGCTGGGTCTCGATCGACAGCGTGCAGAGATCCGGGAGGTAGAGCATCTTGTAGCCGCGCTGTAGAAGCCAGTACCAGGTGGACTTGTCGTCGCCGGTCAGGAAGTGGACGCGGCCAAGGCGCCAGTGATCGATGAAATCGTTGCGCACGAGGTCAACGAAGCCGGGATCGGTCGCGAGGCTGGCGCGGAAGATCGACATGCGACCGGTCAGCGTCAGAACACGTCCGCCCAAAGACATCGAAGACATCATCACATGGCGCTGCGAGAAGCGCAGGTCGAACCAGTCGCGGAACAGCTTGCCACCCTGAGTGTCGCTGAGTTCGTCGGTGGTCACGGCGCCGACGGATGGATCGGTGAAGAAGGGAATGCTGCGGTCGACAACGTCAGGGGGCACGCAGCTGTCGCCGTCGACGAAGACCACGATGTCGTTGCGGCCGGGGTTCAGTCTCGCGATCGAGCGCAGCGAGGTGGCGAGCGCATCGCGTTTTCCGGTGCCGGCGATCTTGTCGATCTTCAGGCCGACCATCGCTTCGCGGCCAGGATGATTTAGAGCAACGGATGCCATGACGCGGCGGATCAGGCGGGCATCGGCCTCGTCGACGATCGAGGCGACGATGGTGGCGCCACCGGTTGCCCTGAAGGCGGCCTCGAAGATCGAGCGATAGACGCGGGTCGAAATTTCAGGGGCGATCTTGTAGGTCGTGACCAGAAAGTAAGCGTGGTCCTTGAGGCCCCGGGCCGTGTAGGCCTCGGCGGCAAGACGCCGCCGCCGAGGATAGGCAAAGTTGAGGAAATAGGCGGCCCGCGCCAGGTTGATCCCGGCCCAGGCATAACGCCAGGCGCCAATCAGACCGACGGTGATCAGGGTGCCGGAAACCGCCGAAACGGTCGGGTGTGGCACGCTGAGCGCCAGGATCGTCATGGAAAGGATGTAAATGACGTGGGCCAGCATCTTTTCGCTCCTTACCAGCAAATGCCCTGGTAGGTGCCGGACGAGCGGATGTCCGGCCGGATGCGCAGGAGATCGACCATGGGGATCTTGTCGCTCGACTGGTCGAGGACCGACATGGCTTCGGCATAGTGGTTGCCGACCAGGATGACATCCGAGGTGTCGATCAGGTCACCGAGCTCGCCGACGAGGCGGTTCTTCAGGTCGATCGCCGTGTCATTGCCGCGTCCGGCACCGCTCATGCCTTCGGCGTAAGCCTGCTGCACGAAGGGGTCGTAGATCTTCAGATCATAACCCTTGGCGATCAGGCGCGAGGCGAGGCTTGCCAGCGGGCTTTCGCGCAGATCGTCGGTGCCGGTCTTGAAGCTGATGCCTACCATGCCGACGGTCTGGCCGCCCATCTGCGAGACCATGGTCTCGGCGCGATCGATCTGGGCTTCGTTCGCCTCGAGGACAGCATCCAGGAGAGCGCTCTCGACATGGGCTTCCTTGGCCAGGTGACGGAGAGCCCGCACATCCTTCGGCAGGCAGGAGCCTCCAAAGGCAAAACCGGGACGCATGAAGTAGGGGGAGATGTTGACCTTCAGATCCGAGCACAGGATCTTCATCACCTGCTGACCGTCAACGCCGCAGGCTTTGGCGATGTTGCCGATCTCGTTGGCGAAGGTGACCTTGACCGCGCGCCAGGAGTTGCTGGTGTATTTGATCATTTCGGCCGTCGCGAGCGGCACCGAATGGCAGACGCAGGGGAGGCCGGCATTGATCTCGTGCAGGATCTTGTCGGTTGTCTCGTCGATCGCACCGAAGACGATCAGACCCGGATCGTAGTAATCTTCGATCGCGGTGCTCTCGCGCAGGAACTCGGGGTAGTAGCCGACGCCGAAGTCCTTGCCGGCGATGAGGCCGGTCGCTGCTTCGAGAGCCGGGATGCAGACCTTGTCCATGGTGCCGGGCACGATGGTCGAACGCACGACAACCGAGTGGAAGGCCTTCTTGCGGGCGATTGCCTCACCGATCGCCTCGCAAGCCTTGACGACATAGGTCAGGCCCACGGAACCGTCGGCTGCGCTGGGGGTGCCGACGCAGACGAAGGAGAGGTCGGTGGCGGCGATGGCTTCATCGATGTCGAGCGTGGCGCGCAGGCTGCCATTCGCCACGGTCATCTCGATCAAAGGCTCCAGGCCCTTTTCGACGATGGGTGTCTTGCCGCGGTTGATCGTGTCGACCTTCGCGGGATCGATGTCGACGGCCACCACCTCATGTCCGTCTTTTGCAAGGCATGCCGCGGCGACTACGCCGACATAACCAATCCCGAATACACTGATCCTAGCCATATGCTGCCCTCTACCTGGCGGCGCGACCCGCTCAGGGCCAGCCGTTCGTTAACATCTGTTAATCTCGGCTGTAGGATTGGCAGTATTGCACCTGCGAACAAAGTCAGGAAAATCGGACGCTTGTCAGGAATATCCTTACCTGTTTGGGAGAGTTTGTTCAGAATATGTCAGTAATCATAAAGCTGCAACGCAAAAATGCCGCAATCAAGAAGATGCGGCATTCCAGTTTTGACTTGTTGTATTCTTAGTGCTGCAGCCAGCCTACACTGATTGCGTAATTCACGATATCGGATCTTGTTCTCAGATCCAGTTTTTTTATGGCTCTGTACTTGTAGGTTTCCACAGTTTTGGCGCTGAGTTGGATGTCGGCGGCGATCTCTTTCATCGCCTTGCCGAGAGCCACGTGTCGCAGCACGAATTCTTCCTTCGTGGAGAGCTTTCGCTGATCGACCTCGCAGGGCTGAAGCGATCGTTCAGATAGCGCAAGCACGGTTTCGTCGATCACGACATCCCCGGCATGAACACTCTTGATCGCCCGCAAGAGGCGCGGGCTTGCCACCGTTTTGGTCACGACGCCGCTATAGCCGCGGTTGATATACGTCTCGCCCGACCGGATCTCGCGCGCATCGCAATAGGCGATCAGCTTTGCGCCGGCGCGCAGCTCATGCAGTTCAAGTCCACACTCAGCCAGCGTGCGATCCAGAAAATTGGGATCCGCGACGATCACATCCGGCTCCAGGCGCTTGATCGCCTCGCACAACTCCTGGTCGCGTTGAGCAAGCAGGATCGCATGCAGTTGCCGGGTCGAGTTGATCAGGAAGTTCAACCCATCCACCAGGACGGGATTGTCGTCGAGAACAAGCACCCTGATCTTGCTAGTGTAATCCATTGCAGCTCCAATCTTTCGACAACGCCACAAAACCCCTCTCCGGTCACGACCGGTTGAACAAGTCTCACTTTCCTAGCCAGTGCCTCGAATGGTCCGGGAGAACGTCTGAGGTGTCAAGATGTTGCAGTGCCGCGAAAATCTTAGACAAATTGTTAGCCTGCAAAATCGTGGTCAGTCGGCGGTTGTCACTTGGTCAAAAATATCTCGTTGATTATCAGTTATTTGATGGGTTGATACACGTGGTATCAAGTGGTTGCGGACGAGACCGTTTCAATTTTGCGCTGCAGAAAACTGTCGATTTTTGGGGCACTCGGCGTCCTTTCAATAGGCTCTTTATAAGGAATGACAGATGAGAAATTTACTCTTTTGGGCTGCTGGGCGACGTTCAATTCGGGCGAGAATGTGGCGGCTTCGGCCGTGGTGCCGCGTTGTTTTGTCATCCCCGAAATCACAGATCATTGTTCCTCATCACCGCTTCTGACGGAATCGTGATTTGATGGAGGCTAAAGAGGCTATCGGGCAAAATTGCAGCAGCGACATGAATGTCGCAAAAAGGCGAGCACGCAAAAGGAGGCGGAGCGCCGAATTGCGCCTCGCCTGCTCGTGGATTTGTTCATGCAAAAGTTGTGTCTGGGCGCTCAGGCCGCCGTCTCAAGCACCGGTGCTCCGCGCGTCGTGGAATAGGCCGGAGGTTGTGCTGCTCCGGGCGTCACGACCGACATCACATCGTTCACGAAGGCCTGAGCATTCGCAATGGCCTTCTCTCCGCTTCCGGTCTGTGCGCTTTCAAGCTTTCGAAGCGGTCTGTTCAGATCGAACATTTCACGGAAAGCAGCCCGCTCTGCGATCGGTGTGTCGAGCACGCTGATCTGCTGTTCGTGCAACAGGCGCTGGACGGCCTGCATGGAGCGGGTCGTGATCGCAGGATTGACGCGGGACAGGACGACGGAATGGGGAATGCGGATCCCGGCCTTGCGGTCGAGATAGCGCAGCAGGTCGAGCACCTGGGCTCCGCCCTGAGCATCCATGCTCGAGCCCTGGATCGGGATCAGGACATGGTCGGACAGGCCGACGGCTGATGCTAGAAGGGGAGACTGAATGCCCGGAAGGTCGACAATAACGAAATCCCACTGGCTCCGCCGTTCATGCACGATCTTCTGCAGGGTCGGAGCGGAGACATAGGTCTCAACGGAGAGCCTCGGCATCAAAGCAGCGCCTTCGTACCACTTCGAGAACCACCGCTGAGGATCGGCGTCAATGACACAAACTCGGTAGTTGCGGTGCAGGAGTTCGGTGGTCAGAAGAAGGGCCGCAGTCGTCTTTCCTGCGCCGCCCTTCGTATTCGCGAAGGTGATCACTGCCATTGGGTATTCCTGTCTCGAATAGCGGGAGCCGGAATCGCTCATGCGGAGGCACAGCCAGCGTGCATCGCGAAATATAAAGAAAACTGGTTAACAGAAAATTACGAGATTTAGGGAGGCAATGCCGCAACCCTTGATTTTCAGGGCTTTCTCCCCATTCACCTTCGCCTATACTCGGCTTGCCGCGCCTGCTCATGTTAACCTTCGGCCAGCAGGCTGCACGCGCAAGTCCGTTGAAGTTGAGTTGCGCTCTATGCTGCAGTGCACAACATATAATAGTACTTTTGGACTTTACAGGTATCCAAGCTTTGCCTATGCATAATGCCAGACACCGTGGAGGCGGTGTCTTTTCAAGGGAGGACATCATGACATTTCTTCGCAAGCTTGCGCTCAGCGCAAGCGTGATCGCACTCGGCTGCTCGTCTGCTCTCGCTGCGGACCTGACCGTCGGCTTCTCGCAGATCGGTTCTGAATCGGGCTGGCGCGCTGCAGAAACATCCGTCACCAAGCTCGAAGCCGAAAAGCGCGGCATCGATCTGAAGTTCGCCGACGCACAGCAGAAGCAGGAAAACCAGATCAAGGCCATCCGCGGCTTCATCGCTCAGGGCGTGGACGCTATTCTCGTTGCTCCCGTCGTCGCAACCGGCTGGGAAGACGTTCTGACGGAAGCCAAGGAAGCCGAAATTCCGGTCATCCTGCTCGACCGCGGCGTTGACGCTCCGCAGGATCTCTACCTGACCTCGGTCGCGTCCGACCAGGTGAAGGAAGGCCGCGTTGCCGGCGAATGGCTGGTCAATACCGTCGGCGACAAGCCGTGCAAGGTGGTTGAGCTGCAGGGCACCGTCGGTTCGACGCCTGCGATCAACCGCAAGAAGGGCTTCGAAGAAGCCATTGCCGGCAAGTCCAACATCACGATCGCCCGCAGCCAGACCGGTGACTTCACCCGCGCCAAGGGCAAGGAAGTCATGGAAGGCTTCCTGAAGGCTGAAAACGGCGGCAAGGACATCTGCGCGATGTATGCCCACAATGACGACATGGCCGTTGGCGCCATCCAGGCGATCAAGGATGCCGGCCTGAAGCCGGGCACCGACATCCTCGTTGTCTCGATCGACGCTGTTCCGGATATCTTCGCCGCCATGGTTGCCGGCGAAGCCAATGCGACCGTGGAACTGACTCCGAACATGGCAGGCCCGGCCTTCGATGCGCTCGAAGCCTATCTGAAGGACGGCACGCAGCCGGAGAAGTTCATCATCACGGAATCCAAGCTCTACACGCCTGCCGATAATCCGCAGGCCGAGTATGACAACCGCAAGGGCCTCGGTTACTAAGGTAGCCCTCCCGGCCGAGACCCCGCCCAACCCTGGTGGCGGGGTCTCTGTCGCTTTCCCTCGGCGTCAGCAGGGGATAGCTTCATGGGAGAGGGGGAAGAGGCAATGACCGAGCATCCATCGATCGTGCTTGCGGCGGCGGGCATCACCAAGACATTCGGCAATCATACGGCGCTCGACGGCGTCGATATCGCGTTTCATCGCGGCGAAGTGCATGCGCTTCTCGGTGAGAACGGGGCCGGCAAATCCACGCTGATCAAAATCCTGACCGGTGCCTATATCCCGGATGGCGGCACCATCAGTGTCGACGGCGAGGCCGTCAGCTTCACGACCCCACAACAGGCGCAGGTCGCCGGCATCGGCACGGTCTATCAGGAGGTGAACCTCCTGCCGAACATGACCGTCGTCGACAATCTCTTTATCGGTCGTCAGCCGACCAATCGTTTCGGTCTCGTCGACAAACGCAGGATGGAACGGGAAGCCCGCGACATTTTGCTGACCTACGGCCTCGATATCGACGTGAAGGCCGAGCTCTCGACATTTTCCGTCGCTGTCCAGCAAATCATTGCGATCGCCCGCGCCGTCGAACTTTCCGGCAAGGTGCTGATCCTGGATGAGCCGACCGCCAGTCTCGATCGCTCCGAAGTCGAGAAGCTGTTCGGCATTGTCCGCCAGTTGCGTGATCGCGGTCTTGCCATCGTCTTCATCACCCACTTCCTCGATCAGGTCTTCGAGCTTTCGGATCGGGTCACGGTTCTGCGCAACGGGCGCCTTGTCGGCACGGAAGCGATCGCCACCTTGGATCGCACGAGCCTGGTGCGCATGATGCTCGGCAAGGATCTTGCCTTCCACCATCCGGATGTGCTGGGCGAAGAGGGGGAAGTGGGGGAAACGCTGATGGAATTCGAAGGCTTCGGCCTCTCGAACAGCGTTCGCCCCTTCGATCTCAAGATCCATCGCGGCGAAGTTGTTGGCGTCGCCGGCCTGCTTGGCTCCGGCCGTACCGAGATGGCGCGGCTGATGTTCGGCATCGATCAGGCCGATAGCGGTGCGATCAAGATCGATGGCGGCAGCCGCCAGGTCCGCAATCCGCGCGAGGCGGTCGAGCTCGGCTTCGGCTTCTGCCCGGAAGACCGCAAGATCGACGGCATCTTCGGCGACCTCTCGGTCCGCGAGAATATCGTGATCGCCATGCAGGCGCGGCTTGGCTGGTTCAAGGCGCTAAACCGCGACGAACAGCTGGAGATCGCCGGCAATTTCATCGAGGCGCTCGATATCCGCACGGCTTCTGCCGAGCTGCCGGTCAAGCTTCTCTCCGGCGGCAACCAGCAGAAGGTGATCCTTGCTCGCTGGCTCGCCACCGATCCGCGTTTCCTCATTCTCGACGAGCCGACGCGCGGCATCGATGTCGGCGCCCATGCCGAGATCGTGCGCATGATCAGCCGGTTGCGCGAAGATGGCCTCGCCCTGGTTGTCATCTCGTCCGAGCTCGATGAAATCGTCAGCTATTCCTCGCGTGTCGTCGTCATGCGCGACCGCAAGATGGTCGCCGAACTGCATGGCGCCGACATCACCCCCGGCGTCATCGTCCAGACCATTGCCGCCCAGCCGGCGGAGGTCGAGGCATGAAAAGGCTGTCCATGTCCCGCATCATTTCTCCGCAGCTTCTGGCGCTTGCCGGCGTGCTGTTCTTCAACTGGCTGGTCTTTCCCGGCTTCTTCAACATCACCTGGCAGGATGGCAGGCTCTTCGGCAGCCTGATCGACGTCATCAATCGCGGCGCGCCGGTGGCAATCCTTGCCATCGGCATGACAGCGATCATCGCGACGAAAGGCGTGGACTTGTCTGTCGGTGCCGTGATGGCGGTCGCCGGTGCTGTTGCCGCGACCTGTGCGGTTGCCGGCCAGCCACTGATCGTAACGCTTGCCGCCGCGCTTGCGGTGGGCATTCTTTGCGGCCTCTGGAACGGCGTTCTGGTCGCCTATCTCGGCATCCAGCCCTTCGTCGCGACGCTGGTTTTGATGGTGGCGGGGCGCGGGGTGGCGCAGCTCATCACCGAGGGCTCCATCGTCACCTTCTCCGATCCGGCATTGATCTTCGTCGGCACGGGCAATCTGTTCGGCCTGCCCATGCCGGCTGTCATCGCGATCGTGCTGATGATCACGGCGCATCTCTTCATGCGACGCACGGCGATCGGACTGTTCATCGAGGCGATCGGCATCAACCTGTCAGCCGCCAACTATACCGGTCTGCGCAGCAAGCTCGTGATCCTGTGCATCTATGCCTTTGGCGGCTTCTGCGCCGCAACCGCCGGCATCATCGCGGCTGCCGATATTCGCGGGGCCGATGCCAACAATGCCGGCCTGTGGCTGGAGCTCGATGCGATCCTCGCCGTGGTCATCGGGGGCACCTCGCTGCTGGGTGGGCGCTTCTCCATCCCGATGTCGGTGCTCGGCGCGATCATCATTCAGGCAATGAACACGGGCGTGCTGGTTTCCGGTTTTCCGCCGGAGTTCAACCTGATCGTCAAGGCGGGCATGATCATCATCATTCTGGTGCTGCAATCGGCCCGGATCGCGCAGGTGCTCGGCCGCAGGTTCGGGCCGCGCCAAGCCGCTTCGACACCGACCCAGACCAAGACCCAGGCCTCTGGCCAAACTTCGGGACAGGCACGATGAATCCGCGTTATCGCCCTCTCGCCGCGACCACCCTTATCTTCGTGATCGCCTATGCCGTCTGCATTTTCCAGTATCCGGGCATGTGGTCGACGCGCGTCTTCGGAAACTTCCTGACGGACAATGCCTTCCTCGGCATCGCCGCTGTCGGCGCCACCTTCGTCATCCTTTCCGGCGGGATCGATCTATCCGTCGGTGCCGTGATCGGATTGACCGGCGTCATCACGGCCATCCTGATCTCCTGGGTTGGCATTCATCCGCTGGCGGTCTTCGCCATCGTGCTGGCGCTTGCCGCCGCCTTCGGTGCCTCCATGGGAGCCGTCATTCACTTCCTGCAGGTGCCGCCGTTCATCGTGACGCTGGCGGGCATGTTTCTGGCGCGCGGGTTTGCCTCCGTGCTCAGCCAGGATTCCATCCCGATCGATCATGAATTCTATCGCACGATCTCCAGCCTCTACTACCGGCTACCCGGTGGCGGACGGCTGAGCGCGATCGGTCTGCTAATGCTTGCTACCTTCGTCGTCTGTGGCTTCATCGCCCACAAGACGCGCTTCGGCTCCTATGTCTATGCGATCGGCGGCAATCCGACCTCGGCTTCTCTGATGGGCGTGCCCACCGGCCGCGTGACGATCGGCATCTATGCGCTTTCGTCCTTCCTTGGCGGGCTCGCGGGCATCGTCTATTCGCTCTATACCTCGGCGGGCTATCCGCTGGCGGCCGTCGGCATCGAACTTGACTCGATTGCAGCCGTGGTGATAGGCGGAACTCTGTTGACGGGCGGTTATGGTTTCATCTTCGGAACCCTGATCGGGGTCATGCTGCAGGGCCTAGTCCAGACTTACATCGTCTTCGATGGGACGCTCTCCAGCTGGTGGACTAAAATCGCCATCGGGTTCCTGCTGTTCATGTTCATCTTGCTCCAGAAGCTGGTGTTTACCGCGCAGACCGGGCGTACACGCCTGAAGAAGGCCCCTGCATGAGCGAGCCGGGGAGCCTTCTTCGCTCCCTGTCCGGGCGGTCGACGGCGCGTAACTATCATTCGCATGTGATCAACGAGATCGGGGCCGGGGTTATCTCCGGCCGTTATGCGATCGGGACCACGCTGCCGAACGATGCGGAACTCATGGAAGAGTTCGAGGTCTCGCGCACGGTGTTGCGCGAGGCCTTGAAGACGCTCGAGGCCAAGGGGCTGCTCGAAGCCCGGCCGAAGGTCGGCACCAAGGTGGCCAAGAAGAGCCGGTGGAGTCTTTATGATCCCCAAGTGCTCGCCTGGCACTTGGAAGCCCCTGTTGATGCGGAGTTTCTGTCCGGGCTCCACGAGGTTCGACGTTCGCTTGAGCCGCAGGCGGCCGCTGAGGTCGCCCGACGCCGAACTGCCGACCAGATCCGTCTGATGCTCTACTGGATCCATCAGATGGAGACATCGCTTGCGTCGCCGCAGAATTTTGCTCTGGCCGATTTCGAACTTCATCGCATCATCGCGGATGCGGCGCATAATCCGTTCGTGCGCGCACTCTATGGGCTGATCGAACTGGCGCATGCCTTTGCCTATAAGACCCAGATCGACAATCCCGATCCCTGCGTGCTCGACAAGATCCTCGAGAGCCACAAACTGCTGGTCAACCGCATCGAATATGGCGATGAGGCGGGGGCGCGCCAGGCGATGCTGGACACGATCGAGCAGGACAGGGCGATCGCGGCTGCCGTCAGGTAATGGCGGCTCAGGCTTCGGCGACGGGGCCTAGAGTGCCAGGGCGTCCTTAAGGGTCCGGGCTTCCGCGACTGACAGATCGAGATCCGCCTCGATGTGGTCGATGTGATGCATCATGAGGTGGGTCGCCTTCTGGACGTCACCCTTCTCCAGCGCGTTGAGAATTTCGTCATGCTCGTCGTGGCCACAGCTTGAGACGCCCGTGCGCCCGTAGAGCGCGATCACGAGGGACGAGCGGGCCACCAGTTCGTCCATGAATTTTTCCAGCACCTGGTTACCGGCCACCTTGGCAAGCATCAGATGGAAATCGCCGGACGCCTTGATCTCGGCACGTCGTGCGTTCGCACCGCGTTCCGTGCGGTACCGCGCTTCTTCCTTCAGGTGTTCGCGAAGCGCTGCGATATCATCGGGGGCAATCCGCTCGGCGGCAGCGGCGATGATCCCGGTTTCGATCAGGCGCCGCGAGGCGAAGACCTGGCGGGCCTCTTCCGTGCTCGGATTGGAAACGAAGGCGCCACGATTGCGCTCCGTCTTCACAAGACCTTCAAAGGCAAGCATCTGCAAGGCGTCGCGGACCACCGTGCGGCTGACGTCGAAAAGCGTGCCGACCTCTGCTTCAGAAAGCTTGGTGCCGGGGGCAAGGCGTCGGTCGACGATTGCGTCGCGCAGGGCGTCGCGGATCGCGCGGGCGCGGTCCTCCAGGTTCGGGTCGAGTTGCCGGCGCAGCGAGCTCTTGGCGTTCATGGATCCATCCGGTGTCGCATTCCTTTTAGCTCGCATCCCGCGGTTGGGGAAGATCAGCGGCAAACGAAATTGCTTCACGATTGCATACAATTTTGCGCAACGATTGATCTCAATCGCTTATTTGCTGTGCATGCAGTCTCTCCATGTGCTCAATCCTTTTGCGGCGCAGCAATCGGAGTGATGGGAATCAATCACTTAGCCTGATGGCCTTAAACTGGCACGGCTTATGCATCGTCAATGGTGTGACCAAGGAGCCGCCATGACGAAAGCCGCCGACATCGAACTTGCCGCCGTTACCAAGACCTACGGGACGTCGACAGCTGTTCATGCCATCAGCCTGAAGATCCCGGCCGGTACCTATTGCTGCCTGCTCGGACCGTCCGGTTGCGGCAAGACATCGACGCTCAGAATGGTCGCCGGGCATGAGAGTGTCTCCTCCGGCGACGTTGTGTTCGGCAATACCAATGTCACCACGCTTCCGCCTGCGCAGCGGGGTACGGCCATGATGTTCCAGTCCTATGCTCTCTTCCCGCATCTCGATCTTGTCGACAATGTTGCCTTCAGTTTGAAGATGAAGGGTGTCGACAAGGAGACCCGTCGCGGACAGGCCATGGAGATGCTCAAGCTCATGCAGCTCGAGCCTTACGCCAGTCGTCGTCCAGCCCAATTGTCCGGCGGACAGCAGCAGCGTGTGGCGCTGGCCCGCGCGCTGATCACCAAGCCCGAGGCGCTGTTGCTCGACGAACCGCTCTCGGCGCTCGACCCGTTTCTCAAGATCCGCATGCGGGCTGAACTCAAGAAGCTGCAGACCTCGCTCGGCATTACCTTCGTGCATGTGACCCACAGCCAGGAAGAGGCGATGGCGCTTGCCGATCTCATCGTCGTCATGAACGAGGGACGTATCGAGCAGGCGGCGACGCCGCGGTCCGTCTTCGAGCGGCCGGCGACAGCCTTCGTTGCCCGCTTCATGGGCGATCACAATGTGCTCTCCGGGCGCATCGTCGAGCGCACCGCTGATGGCTTGTTTATCGAGGTTGTCGGTGGCGGGCGTTTCTTCGCGCTCGGTACGGCACCTGTCGAGGATGAATCGGCCGATATCGCCATCCGCACGGACCATGTGCGCATTGGCGCCATGCCGGCTGATGGTCTCGGCTTCGACGGTATCGTGTCGAATGTCGAATATCTCGGCGCCAAGGTGAAGCTGACCGTCACCACTGCCTTTACCGACGAATTCACCGCCGTTCTCTCGGACGCGGCCTTCTTTGCCTCCCCGGTTCGCGTCGGGGAAGGCGTCACCCTGTCATGGGATCAGCCGGATTCGATCGTCCTCGGACGCATCGTGAAGTGAAGCCAAACCAATAAAACCAGGAGAACAGCGCAATGTCAGACAGCAGCAAGACCAAGAAGGGCGTATCCCGCCGTACATTCCTGAAGACCGCATCGGCCGCGGCCGGCCTCGCTGCCGGTTCGGGCGCGATCACCGGCTTCCCGACGATCTGGGCGCAGAACCCGATCACGCTTCGCCAGTTCGGCACGGGCGTGTCGAACATCAATGCCATCGCCGAGAAGTGCAAGGCCGACCTCGGCATCACGCTCGAGATGACGGCAACCGACTCCGACGCCGCAGCCCAGCGCGCCGTGACCCAGCCGAATTCCTACGACATCGCCGACATCGAATACTGGATCCTCAAAAAGGTCTATCCGACCGGCGTCATCCAGCCGATGGAAACGTCGAAGCTGAAGTTCTACGACAAGGTCGTGCCGCTGTTCAAAACCGGCAAGCTTTTGCCCGATAGCGTGATCGCCCAGGGGACGGCACCCCACACGGTCGGTTATGTCGAGAGCAAGGATGCGAAGACCTTCGCCTCGGGCGAGACCGAGCTCTTCACGATGATGCCGACCATCTACAATGCCGACACGCTGGGCATCCGTCCGGATCTCGTTGGTCGCGAAATTACCTCCTGGGCCGACATCATGGATCCGGCTTTCAAGGGCAAGACTTCGATCCTGAACATCCCGTCGATCGGCATCATGGATGCCGCTATGATCTGCGAAGCCATGGGCATCATCAAATATGCCGACAAGGGCAACATGACGAAGGAAGAGATCGACACGACGATCGACTTCCTGATCAAGGCCAAGCAGGATGGCCAGTTCCGCGCCTTCTGGAAGTCCTTTGACGAGTCGGTCAACCTGATGGCATCGGGCGAAGTCGTCATCCAGTCGATGTGGTCGCCGGCCGTTGCCGCCGTCCGCTCCAAGGGCATCGCCTGCAAGTATCAGCCGCTCAAGGAAGGCTATCGCTCGTGGGGCGGCGGTCTCGGCCTTGCCGCCCACCTCACCGGCGCGCAGCTCGACGCGGCCTATGAATACATCAACTGGTACACGTCCGGCTGGGTCGGCGGCTATCTCAACCGCCAGGGTTACTACTCCGCCTGCATGGAAACCGCGAAGGAATTCATGTCTGCCGACGAGTGGGGCTACTGGATCGAAGGCAAGGCCGCCCAGGGCGACATCCTCTCGCCGGAAGGCAAGGTGATGGAGAAGGCCGGTGCGGTCCGTGACGGTGGCTCCTTCGAAGAGCGCATGGGCAAGGTTGCCTGCTGGAACTCCGTCATGGACGAAGACCGCTACATGGTCCGCCGCTGGAACGAGTTCATCGCGGCCTGATGTCTTACCCGCCCTTGAGGGGGAGGGTCGGAGCGAAGCTCCGGGGTGGGGTGAACGTCTGCGATGGATCACCCCCACCCGCGGCTTTGCCGCGACCTCCCCCCCTCAAGGGGGAGGTGGCCTCAGAACCCCTTCTCCCCGCCTGCGGAGAGAAGGTCCCGGCAGGGGGATGAGGGGCATCTTCACATGCGGAATGCTGATCGAGCGACAGGAGACTTGATACATGGTGGAAGTCCGATTTCTGGGCGTCGGCGAGCCCAAGCCGAAACGCGTGATCCGCGTGCCGCTCGGTCTTGTCTCCTATCTGCAGGCGACGCCGCTGATCGTCATCCTCGGCTGCTTTCTGCTGTTGCCGATCCTGATGATCGGAACGGTCTCCTTCTGGGACTACGACTTCGCCCAGATGTATCCGGATTTCGTCACCTTCAACTACACCGAGACGCTGGGCTCCTGGGTCACCTGGAAGACCTATCTCAACACGCTGAAATTTGCCTTCATCGTCTGGGCGATCACGCTTTTCGTCGGCTTCTGGGTCGCGTATTTCCTCGCCTTCCACGTGCGAACATCGGCCATGCAGAGCGTTCTGTTCCTCGTCTGCACCGTGCCGTTTCTCACCTCCAACATCATCCGGATGATCTCCTGGATCCCGGTGCTTGGTCGCAACGGACTGATCAATTCAGCGCTGGTCAATGCCGGCATCGTGCCGCAGCCGATCGAATGGCTACTCTATTCCGATTTCGCGGTCGTGCTCGCCATGGTGCATCTCTACACGCTGTTCATGGTCACCCCGATCTTCAACACGATGATGCGCATCGACCGGTCACTGCTTGAAGCCGCGCGGGATGCAGGCGCCAGCGGCTGGCAGATTCTGACCAATGTCATCATCCCCCTGTCGAAGCCCGGCATGGCGATCGGGACCATCTTCGTCGTGACGCTCGTCATGGCCGATTTCTCTACTGTGCAGGTCATGTCCGGCGGCCAGAGCGCTTCCGTGGCGCTGATGATGAAGAACCAGATGTCGCTGCTGCAATATCCGGCGGCCGCCGCGAATGCCGTGGTGCTCTTGGCGCTGGTCCTGCTGATGGTCGCCGCCATCCTGCGTGTCGTCGATATCCGGAAGGAGCTTTGAAGATGCATTCCGACAAGCGCCCGCGCGAGTTCTATGTGCTCGCGGCCTTCTTCGCCCTGTTCGTGCTGTTTCTCTATGGACCGCTCTCGGCGATCCTTATCCTCTCCTTCCAGGGGCCGAATGGGGGCCTGACATTCCCGCTTAATGGCATGTCGTTCCACTGGTTCGGCAATCTCTTCGAACAGCAGGCGGTCGGCGATTTCGGCGGCTCGTTCCGGCGGTCCTTCGCGCTCGGCATCATGGTCATGGTGGTGACGGTCGTGGTCTCGCTGCTCGCCGGTCTTGCCTTCAGGCGCAAGTTCGTGGGCGCGACGGCGCTCTTCTACCTGTCGGTTGCCAGCCTCGTCGTGCCCTCGATCATCATCTCGCTCGGCATCGGCGTCTTGTTCAGCCAGCTCGGCCTCCAGCCGGCCTGGTATTCCTCGGCCTTCGGCGCGCATCTGACCTGGACGCTGCCCTTCGGCGTCTTGATCATGTTTGCGATCTTCAACCGTTTCTCGCCGGCTTACGAGGAGGCAGCCCGCGATCTGGGCGCAACCTCCTGGCAGACATTCCGCTACGTCGTCCTGCCGATGATCGCGCCGCCGCTGATCGGTGTCGGGCTCTTCGGCTTTACGCTTTCCTATGACGAGTTCGCGCGCACGCTGATGACGTCGGGTACCTACAACACGCTGCCGCTCGAGATCTACGGCATGACGACCAATGTCACGACGCCGGTCCTTTACGCGCTCGGCACGGTGACGACGCTCTTCTCCTTCCTCGTGATCGCGGGGACGCTTGGGCTCATCATCGCCATGAACCGCCGCCGGGGCCGAGCATAGCCACATGAAGATTGCCGTCATCAATCCGAATACGACTGCCAGCATGACCGCGACGATTGCCGACGCGGCGCGCCGCGTCGCCCATGCGGACACCGAGATCCTCGCGATCACCTCCTCCATGGGGCCGGTGTCCATCGAAGGCTATTACGACGAGGTCTTTGCGGTGCCTGGGCTGCTGGTCGAGATCGCCAAGGCCGAGCGCGAGGGGGCGGATGCGATCGTGATTGCCTGTTTCGACGATACGGGGCTCGATGCGGCCCGTGCGCTGGCCGGTATTCCGGTTATCGGCATTTGCGAGGCGGCCCTATCGGCGACATCCTTTATCGCCCAACGCTTTTCGGTCGTGACCACCATGGAACGTTCGCGGCTCCCGGTCGAACACCTCGTGCATCGCTACGGCATGGGTAGCCGCTGCAAGGTTCGGGCGGCGGATGTGCCGGTGCTGTCGCTGGAGGATCCCAACTCCAACGCCCGCGACCGGCTGCGCAGCGAGATATCGGCAGCGCTCAAGGACGACAGGGCCGAAGCAATCGTGCTCGGCTGTGCCGGCATGGCGGATCTCACGGCATCGCTTCGGCAGGAATTCGGTGTGCCCGTGATCGACGGCGTGGCTGCGGCCGTCAAACAGGCGGAGAGCCTGGTTGCGCAGGGCTTGTCGACTGCCAAGCGCGGCGCCTACGCGAGCCCGGTTCACAAGACCTATGGCGGCGATCTCTCGCGTTTCGCGCCCCAGGCGATGGAGGCTTGAGCGTGGCCGCTGACGCGGAGATCCGCGTGCTGGAGGCCAGCGAGGTCGAGGAGCTTGTCGGCTGGGCGGCGCTGGAAGGCTGGAACCCGGGGCATGGCGATGCAGCCGCCTTCCGATCCCCCGATGCCGACGGCTTTCTCGGTTGCTTCGTTGGCGGACGACTTGCAGCCGGCATTTCGGCGGTGCGTTACGGTTCCAGCTTCGGGTTCATTGGTCTCTACATCTGCCACCCCGAATTTCGCGATCGAGGTTTCGGACGGCAGGTCTGGGATGCCGGCATGGCGCATCTCGCAGGCCGGGTCATCGGGCTCGACGGTGTTGTCGAGCAGCAAGCGAATTATGGTCGCATGGGCTTCGTGCCGGCCTATGACACCGTGCGCTGGAGCATCGAGCGTTTGCCCGCTCTGACCCGGTCGGGTGCTGGTTGCCATGTGATGGATGAAGCTGATGTCACAGAGGTCTCGGCCTTCGACCGGGCCTTCTTTCCGGAAACCCGTGACGCATTCCTTGCTACGTGGCTGCGATCCCCGCGTCGGGCCTTCGTCTGCCGGCGCCAAGGTGTCGTCGCGGGTTATGCCGTGCTGCGTCCCTGCCTCAGCGGCTACAAGATCGGACCGCTCTTTGCTGCGGACGGTCGCACGGCTGAGGATCTTCTGAAGGTCTGCCTCGAAAACCTGCAAGGCGAAGAGGTCCATCTGGACGTGCCGGACTATCAGGAAGGGTTCCGCTATCTCCTTGGCCGGCTCGGCTTCAAGCCGGGCTTCAGGACCGCGCGGATGTATCGCGGGGAAGCTCCCTCAGTGCAAAGGGCAGGCGTCTATGCCATCACCACGCTGGAACTCGGCTGATACGTCTCAGTCGGTCATGCCCGATGGTGCCGCCAGCGGCAGCATGCCCTTGTAGATACCGGGCGAAGAGCCTGGAATGGCAATGGCACCGACGCTCTTCTCGTAGAAGCCCATGGGGCCGGCGCCTCCGATGATCGCGTATCCATAGCCTTGGTCGCGCATGTCCATGAGCGTTCGGATCAGAAGCGCATGGCCGATGCCGCGTCCGCGCGCGGCCTCGTCCACGCCGGTCGGGCCGAAGAAACCTTTCATCGTCGCCTCGTGGCAGGCAAAGCCGAGCAGTGTCTCACCTTCATGGGCGATCCAGCAGGTCACGGGCTGGCGCATGATTGCCGCCGTCGCCTCCGATGCCCAGCCGGCGCCGAAGCGGGACTCGATCCAGGCGCAAAGCCCAGAGAGTTCGGGCACCAGCGCGCGCCTTATCGTGACGCCCTCTGCCTCCATCCGCCGGTTGAGATCCGGATTGGCCTGGAGTTCATAGAGTTTCACCAGCATGTCTGCTGCCATGTCAGCCTCCCTGATGCTCGCTGGCAAAATCCAGCCCGAGGATCGCTGCGCCGATCAGGCCAGGCTCGACGCCACAGGCGGCCTGAACGACGATCGGGCTCTTAAATTTGCGCAGGATCCGTTTGCGTAAGGCCGTGTCGATCCGCGCAAGCAGTTCCGGCACGTTGGACAGTCCGCCACCGACGGGCAGGATGGTCGTACCGGTGACGTTGACCACGACGGACAGGGGATCTGCGAGAATGTCGACATAGACGTCGATCGTGCGCTCGGCCTTGGCGTCGCCTGTCTGCCAGTTCGTGATGATCTCTTCGCTCGTCAACTGTTCGGCATGAATGTGCCTGTGCAGCTTTTCGAGGCCCCGGGCGCTGCAGATCGCGTCGATGCAGCCGATCTGGCCGCAGCCGCATTGGAAGCGCGGCACATGGATCGGCGGTGTTCCGGCCTCTGTCGGCTGGATTGGTCCATGGCCCCATTCGCCGGCAAAACCACTCTCGTTGATCAGCTTGCCATCGATGACGAGGCCGCCGCCAACGCCAGTGCCGAGGATCACACCGAAGACGACACGATGGCCGCGGGCTGCCCCGATGCCGGCTTCGGCCAGCACGAAACAGTCGGCATCGTTGGCGATGATGACCGGCAGGCCGAGCGCCGTTGCCAGATCCGCCTGCAGGGGCCGGCCGTGGATGCAGGGGATATTGGCCACGACGGCGTTGGCCGTATCGGGGTCGATAACCCCGGCGATCGAGATCGCGATGCAGGCAGGCCGTTCGCCGGCCACGCTTTCAGCCTCGGCTATGACCGAGGCGAGGGTGGCAACGAAGGCGTCGAAATCGTGGATCGGGGTCGGCTTGCGCGGAAAGGGGCGGATGTCTTCCGGGCTCATTGCCAGCGCACCCTTGATGGCGGTGCCGCCGATATCGAAGCAGACGATCATGCAAAGGCCCGCTTCGGTTCTGTGCCCGCAGCAAAGACGCAAGTTCCTGCGATCCAGCTTGAGTGGATGTCGAGATCCGGCCCAAGCACGACGAAGTCGGCATCCTGGCCGGCCGCGAGGCTCCCCTTGGTCGAAGCGCCGATGGCTTCAGCGGGATAGAGCGATGCCATGCGCAGCGCTTCTTCCAGGGGTTGGTCGAGTTTCTCGTGCACGTAACGCACGCAGGAGAGCATATCGATGTCGGCGCCGGCCAGCGTTCCATCGGCAAGGGTCAGGCGGCCGTCGCGGCGGTAGACGGCGCGGCCGTTGAGGTCAAAGCCGGTCTGGTCGGTACCGATGGTCGACATGGCGTCGGTGACGAGAAAGATGTGCGCTGGGCCGGTCTTGGCGGCGAGCGCGATCTTCATGGTCACCGGATCGACGTGGAAGCCATCGGCGATTAGGCCGCAATGCAGGGCAGGCGAGGTGAGGGCAGCACCCACGAGGCCGGGTTCGCGGTTGCCGAGCGGGCTCATGGCGTTAAAAAGATGAGTGACGAGTGTTGCTCCGGCTTCAACATAGCCTTCGACGCCGGCGCAGGTCGTGTCGGTATGGCCGAGGCTGACGCGGTAACCTGCCTCTACCAGGCGCTTGACCTGATCCGGGGTGACGCTTTCCGGCGCCACCGTGATCATCGGAATGCCGAAGCGCTGGGCTTGCGCGACGAGGTAATCGAGATCGGTTTCGGTCATCGGGCGGATCAGGGCCGGATCATGGGTGCCCTTGCGGGCGATCGAGAGATGCGGGCCTTCGAGATGCAGGCCGAGATAGCCCGGCTCGCCTGCCTTGGCTGCGGCCTCTCCGGCGGTGATCGCCTCGCGTTTGATCTCAGGCGCATCGGTGATCAGCGTGACCAACAGGGCCGTCGTGCCATAGCGCGCATGGGCCTCACAGATCGTGCGGATGCCGGAGACCGTCGGATCGTTGTTGAACAGCACGCCGCCGCCGCCATTCACCTGCAGGTCGATGAAACCGGGGGCAATCAGCGCATCGCCCAGATCCTGCCGCGGGACACCGGTCGGCAGGTCGACCTTGTGCAGGATGGCCTTGACCCGGCCGCCCTCGACGAGGAGCGCTACATCTTCGTGGAACGTGTGACCATCGAAGATGCGGCTTGCTGTGATGGCGAAGGCTTGGCTCATTGGGTCTCGGTAACTTTCTTCAGTGCGACCGGCTTGTCGGGATTGAAGCCACGGGCACGGGAGAGGGATTCGATGAAGCCATAATAGGGAACGATCAGCGCCAGCGCATCCGTGATCGGATGTCCCGTCGCGATGAAGGGCAGTTTATGACCGGCCGTTGCCTGATCCGAGGTGATGAAGCAGGTGGCGTTGCTGGCCGCAAGCTTCGAGACCGTGCCGGCGATCGAGGCTTCCGCCTTGTCGCGGGCGGCAAAGGCGACAACGGGGAAGTCACGGCCGACGATCGAGACAGGACCATGCAGGACTTCCGCCGAGGAGTAGGCCTCGGCATGCAGTTCGCAGGTCTCCTTGCATTTGAGTGCGGCTTCCGCTGCGATGGCAAGTGCCGGACCGCGTCCGAGCATGTAGAGGGAGTCTGCCGATTTCAGCGGTTCGAGCAGGGCACTCCAGTCGAGGGTGAGCGCTTTTTCCAAATGCTCGGGCAGGGCATCGACGGCGCGCGTCAGCGCCTCGTCGCGGCTCCAGCTTGCGAGGATAGCGAGGCCGGCCACGATAGAATTGACGAAGGATTTGGTCGCCGCGACGGCAATCTCGGGGCCGGCCTTGATGTCGACCGCGAAAGTTGCTGCGTCTGCAAGCGGAGAGGGAAGGGTGTTGACTAGGCTCACCGTGGTCGCGCCGCCATTGCGGGCGCCTTTGGCCATCGCGACGATGTCTGGGCTCGCGCCGGACTGCGACACGGCAAAGGCGGCTGCCTTGCCGAGCTTCATCGGCGTCTCATAGATCGAGGCGAGCGAGGGGCCGAGCGAGGCGACCGGCAGGCCCATCTGCAGCTCGACTGCATATTTCAGGAAATGGGCCGCATGATCGGACGAGCCGCGGGCGATGGTCACGACCACGCCGGGATCTTTGTCGCGCAGGGCGGTTGCGGCTTCTGCGATGACGGTTCTGGAGTTCTCCAGCAATCGGGCGGCGGCTGCGGGGATCTCGTCGATCTCCTCACGCATTTTCGTGGTCATGTCACGCGCTTTCAGTCTTGAGGCTTCATGGGCGAGCCGATGCCGAGTTCGGCCACCAGGTCATAGGCGTCGCTGCGATAAAGGGCGCGCGACATTTCCATCACGCGGCCGGTTTCGAGATAGGCGATGCGCTGAACGGAGAGGGCCGCCGAGCCGGGCGGGACGCCGAGCAGCTTGGTTTCCTCGTCCTTCAGGAGCACGGCCGAAATGCGCTGGTTGGCTCGGACTGGTCGAATGCCGGCGTCGAGCAGGCAGAGGTAGAGCGAGTCCTCAATCTTATCGGGATCCGGCAGAAGGTCGTCCGGAAGGCTCGTGCGCTCCAGCGCGATCGGCATGTCATTGGCGGTTCTCAAGCGGTCGATGCGAGCAACACGGGCACCGCTGACGAGACCCAGCATCATGGTTTCTTCGGCTGTCGGGTAGAACAGGCCACGGCTCAGCCAGCGGGAGCCGGCGACCATGCCGCGGCGGCGCATGTCTTCGGTAAAGGAGGTGAGCTGGCTCAGCGGCTGCTGCATGCGCGGCACGGGCTTGACGACGAAGGTACCGGATCCCCGGCGGCGCACGAGAAGGCCCTCATCCACCAGTTCGTCGATCGCCTTGCGCACGGTCACGCGGCTGATCTCCGCCGCTTCGGCAATATCGCGCTCCGCCGGCAGGGCCTCACCATGCTTCAGGCGGCCGGAGGCGACCGCGTCTTCAATCATCTTGCGGAGCTTGACGTAAAGCGGTCCGCCGCGAACCGATTGCAGCTGTTCCAGGGGTAGGGGTGTGCTCATGCGTGTCCTCTGCCCTGATGATGGTCAAATCGCAAGCAAGGGGCAGCCGCGACATCGATCTTATGCGTCAGCATGCTTGCGTCCTCTCCGTGGTCTTTCTCAAAACAATACCAACCAGAAACCTATTTCGCAAATGGTTTTGAATTTTATCGCTCCGACATGGTGGGAAGTCAGAAATCCTCACATGAAAACAGCAATTTGGGTGTTTTAGGCGCGAATTCGGCAGAAGTCGCTTTACGATTGGACTAGTTTTGGTATCTTAAATTAACGATTGGAGAGGAGCCCAATCCGAAACCTCTGGATGGCGTACGCAGTGGAAACACTCGAGGCTGCAGGGGCATCGCTGATCCAGCTCTTCATCCGATCACGCAGACAGCTGTGAAAACGATTTTCATCAATGGCGAGTTTTTCGCTCACCTTGTTGACGATGTCGGAAATTTGACGCAGTCTGCGAAAAATAATTACGAAAGCAGGGGAATGCATTATGAAGGTCGCGATTGTCGGACTCGGATTCCGTCTTGGTTATCTGGGTCGGGTTTTCAAGGAGATCGACCCGAGCTTCGAGATCGTCGGTTATGTCGATCCGGCACCCGCCGGCATGGCGACGCTCGACGAGTTCGGCATCTCTCCGGGGAAGGCCTATGACACGCCCGAAGCCCTGATTGCCGGCGAAACCTTCGACCTTCTGATGATCGGTTCGCCCAACCATTTGCATCTCGATCATATCCGCATTGGCCTTGAGGCTGGCCTTACAGTCTTCACCGAGAAGCCGATCGTGACCAGCATCGAGGAAAGCTACGCGCTTGCCTCTCTGCTCAATACCTATGGCCACGACCGGCTGCTGGTCGGCCTGGTTCTGCGTTACTCCCCGCTTTATCGCGATCTGCGCAAGGCGCAGGAAGAAGGGCGTCTCGGCAATGTCGTCTCGATCGAGGCGTCCGAGCACATCCAGCCCTATCATGGTGCCTTTTTCATGCGCGACTGGCGCCGTTACGGCCGCTATGCCGGGGGCTTCATGCTCGAAAAGTGCTGCCACGACCTCGACCTGTACAATGGCGTCGTCGGTGCGCGCCCGCGTTTCGTTGCAAGCTTCGGCGGCCGCAAGAGCTTCGTTCCGGAAAACGCGCCGGAGGCGTCCGGCGTCAATGATCTCAACGTCTATCACCGCAAGCCGAGCGGCTGGCAGGGATCCGACAAGGTGTTCGACAGCGACGGCGACATCATCGACTACCAGACCGCGATCGTTGAATACGAGAACGGCGTGTCGATGACCTTCCACACCAATCTCAACGTTCCGGACGAGTTCCGCCGTTTCTGCGTGATCGGCTCCAAGGGCATGGCCGAAGGCGATTTCGTCCGCGGCTTCATGGATGTGCATGACGCCCGCACCAATGAGAAGGTGATCGCCAACACCTACAAGGCGCCGTCTGCTCTCTCCCAGCATTACGGTGCGGACGAGCAGATGGCCGAAGATGTCATCGCTTTCGTTAAGACGGGTGCCAAGCAGCCGGTGTCCGCCATCGATGCGCTCGAAGCCGGCATTCTGGCTCTTGCCATGGACGAGGCGCGGCTCGGCCGCAAGGTCGTCGACCTGAAGCCGGTCTGGGAGAAGTTCGATGCCTGCCTACATGGCGGGTTTGACGCCCCCTCCCGCATGCGTTCGGCATAAGGAGCGGTCGGATGCAGGCTCGCCAAAGCGCCATCATCTTCGCCTGGCTGCTGATTGCGCCGGCACTTCTCTATATCACCGCGATCGTCGCCTATCCGCTCGTCGATACCTTCATCCTGTCGTTCACCGATGCGTCGCTGCGCAAGACGACGAACTGGGTGGGCTGGGTCAATTACGAGAAGATCTTCAACGACACCTTTGCGACCGTCATCGTCAGGACCTTCATCTGGACCTTCTTCTCGGTGTCGATCAAGATGATCATCGGCACCTTCGGCGCGGCGATGCTGAATGCCGCCGTGCCGGGCCGCACACTCTTCCGGGTGCTCACCATGCCGCCATGGATCGTGCCGATGGCTATCGGCATCTTCATGTGGGGCTGGATGTATAACGGCCAGTTCGGCATGATCTCCGGCGTGCTGCAGCGCATGGGCGTGGTCGATGGCCCTGTTGCCTTCCTGGCCTATGGTTCGACTGCCTTCTGGGCGACGATCTTCACCGATGTGTGGATCGGCGTTCCGATGGTGACACTCTATATGCTGGCTGCCATGCAGGCGATCCCACAGGATCTGTACGAGGCCGCCTGGACCGATGGCGCGGGTCGCTTCTATCGCTTCCGCCGCATCACCCTGCCGCTGATCCTGCCGGCAATGATCACCATGTCGATGATTTCGCTGATCTCGACCTTCAATTCTTTCGACATCATCTGGATCCTGACGCGTGGCGGTCCGAGCGGCGAAACCACCACGATGATCATCGACACCTACCACACGGCAATCGGCTCGAAGAAATACGGCGAAGGAGCTGCCCGCGCAGTGCTGATCTGCATCTTCCTGTCGATCTTCTGCGTCGCCTATTTCCGCGTGACCAGCCGTCTTTCGCAGGAGCACGCCCGATGAGCTACGACAAGACAGCCCTGATCAACCGCTATCGCTGGTACGAGCTGGTCGGGATCTATGCAGGCATCGCGCTTTTCCTCACCTTCGTGCTCGCGCCCTTCGTCGAAGGCTTCCTGGTTTCGCTGAAGCCGCTCAGCCAGCTCTTCTCTTCACCCTATCGCTTCTGGCCGGAAAACGGTTCGTTCGACGCTTACTTCACCATGTGGCACAGCGTGCCGGGCTTTGCGCGCTATATCTTCAACTCCTTCTTCATCTCAACGATAGCGACTTTCGTCGTGCTGCTGCTGGTGGTGCCGGCGTCCTACGCCTTTGCCCGGTTCGAGTTCCGCGGCCGTGGCCAGCTGCTCGGCGCCTTCCTCGCGGTCAACATGTTCTCCGGCGCCGTACTGCTCATCCCGCTCTTCCGACTGATGCGCTCGTTCGGCGTGCTCAACACCTATTTCGCGATGATCGTGCCGGGTGTGGCCTTCCTCATCCCGACGGCCATCTGGCTGCTGCGCACCTACATGATGCGTATTCCGCGGGAGCTGGAAGAGGCGGCCTATGTCGATGGTGCGAGCTATTTCTACACCTTCCGACGTGTCGTCCTGCCGCTCGCTATGCCGGGTATCGCGGTCGTTGCCATCACCACCTTCATCGGTGCCTATGCCCAGCAGTTCATCTTCGCGCTGACCTTCAATTCCAAGACCGAATACATGCCGCTGCCGATCGGGCTGTTTGCCTATTTCGGTCGCCAGGAGGTCATCTGGAATGAGCTGATGGCGGCAAGCTTTGTCGGGATCGCACCCGCCATGATCGTGATCTTCTTCCTGCAGCGCTACCTCGTCAGCGGGCTCACCGCTGGTGCTGTAAAATAGAGGCTGCCAAACAAAAATTCGGGCCAACCGGACGCTTTCAACCTGTCAACAAAGGGGAACTACCGATGACAAGAAAACTGACCATGCTCGCAGGCTCGTTTGCCCTGCTCGCAAGCTCGGCGCTCACCACGCTTGCAGCCGACCAGGAAATCAGCTGGATCTACTGCGGCGACGTGATCGATCCGATCCACGAAAAATACATCGCCGAATGGGAGAGCAAGAACGAAGGCTGGAAGGTAAAGCCGGAAGTCGTCGGCTGGGAGCAATGCCAGGACAAGGCAACCACACTCGCTGTTGCAGGCACGCCGGTTGCCATGGCTTATGTCGGCTCGCGTACGCTGAAAGAATTTGCCCAGAACGAGCTGATCGTCCCTGTTCCGATGACGGATGAGGAGAAGGCTTCCTATTATCCGAACATCGTCGACACCGTCACCTTCGATGATACGCAGTGGGGCGTTCCGATCGCCTTCTCGACCAAGGCTCTCTACTGGAACAAGGACCTCTTCAAGCAGGCTGGCCTTGACCCGGAAACCCCGCCGAAGACCTGGGCTGAAGAGATCGAGTTCGCCAAGCAGATCAAGGAAAAGACTGGCATCGCCGGTTACGGCCTGCCGGCAAAGACCTTCGACAACACCATGCACCAGTTCATGCACTGGGTGTATACCAACAACGGCAAGGTCATCGATGGCGATACGATCGTCATGGACAGCCCGGAAGTGCTCGCCGCACTGCAGGCCTACAAGGACATCACGCCCTACTCCGTCGAAGGTGCGACCGCGTACGAGCAGAACGAAATCCGCGCCATCTTCCTCGATGGCAAGGTCGGCATGATCCAGGCCGGTTCGGGCGCTGCCTATCGCCTGAAGGACACCAAGATCAACTGGGGCGTCGCTCCGCTCCCGCAGGGTCCGTCCGCCAAGGGTGAGGGCACGCTGCTGATCACCGACAGCCTCGCGATCTTCTCGGGTTCGGGCGTCGAGGAAAAGGCGATCGAGTTTGCCAAGTACATCACGTCCACCGACATCCAGCATGAATACGAACTGCAGGGCGGCGCTGGCCTCACGCCGCTCCGTCCCGGCCCGGTTGTCGACGAATTCGTCGCCAAGGAGCCCTTCTGGAAGCCGTTCATCGACGGTATCGCCTATGGTGGTCCTGAGCCGCTCTTCACCGACTACAAGGGCTTCCAGAACGTCATGATCGAGATGGTCCAGTCGGTTGTCACCGGCAAGGCCGAACCGGCCGATGCGCTGAAGAAGGCAGCCGCCGACCTCGAGCAGTACAAGTAATCTCGGGCAACCGAGGCTCCGCGGGCCGGTTTCGGCCCGCGGATTTCATCAGGCTTATTTGGCCGGTCTGCGACGGATCGGCAGTGGAGACTAAGGGTCGTGGGTCAGCTATTTCTG
Source organism: Allorhizobium sp. CTOTU50464 (assembly GCA_032102365.1). Classification (GTDB taxonomy): domain Bacteria; phylum Pseudomonadota; class Alphaproteobacteria; order Rhizobiales; family Rhizobiaceae; genus Allorhizobium. Next base: position 198,099 of record DAMDHD010000001.1, read on the forward strand.
AAAAAGGTGCGCAAGTCGTACGGGCATTTCGAGGTCATCAAGGGTGTCGATCTCGAGGTGAAGGACGGCGAGTTCGTCGTTTTCGTCGGGCCGTCGGGCTGCGGCAAGTCCACGCTCTTGCGCATGATCGCGGGCCTCGACGACACCACCGACGGTGACATCGTGATCGACGGCGAACGCGTCAACGACAAGCCGCCGGTGGAGCGCGGCATCGCCATGGTCTTCCAGTCCTATGCGCTCTATCCGCATATGTCCGTCTTCGAGAACATCGCCTTTCCGTTGCGCGTCGAGAAGCTGCCGGAGGAGCAGATCCGCGAGAAGGTGGGTGCCGTTTCCAAGATCCTGCAGCTCGACCAGCGCCTGCAGCAGCGTCCCGGCCAATTGTCTGGCGGCCAGCGCCAGCGCGTCGCGATCGGCCGTGCCATCGTCCGCGAACCCAAGATCTTCCTCTTCGACGAGCCGTTGTCGAACCTCGACGCAGCTTTGCGCGCCGACATGCGCATCGAGCTGACCAAGCTGCATCGCGACCTCGCAGCGACCATGATCTACGTGACCCACGACCAGGTCGAGGCCATGACCATGGCCGACCGGATCGTCGTGTTAAATGCCGGAAACATCGCCCAGGTCGGCGCCCCGCTCGAGCTTTATCACAAGCCGCAGAATACCTTCGTTGCCGGCTTCATTGGCAATCCCAAGATGAATTTCGTGCCTGTCAACTGTGTCGGCGTCGATGCGATCGGTGTTACGATATCCTATGAAGGCCAGACCGCGCTGATCCCGGTCGACGGACGCTCCGATCTCGTCGGCCAGACGCTGACGCTGGGCATCCGGCCTGAGCATACGCGCCTCAGCGATGGCGATCTCAACATCCTGGTGACGCCGTCCGTCATCGAGCGTCTCGGCATCAACACCATCGCCTATGCGGCGCTGCCGAATGGCGAGCCCTATTGCGCGCTTCTGCCCGGCTCTGCGCCGGTGCGCGCCGAACAGCCCATGACGACGGGCATCATGGCCTCCGACTGCCATCTCTTCGACGCCAATGGTCAGGCACTGGAACGGCGCATCGACTGGCGCGTCCTCGATCTTCCGGCCTCCGTCACGGCGGCCGAATAACCTTCCTCCCGGCCATGCCAAAGGCCAATCCCCTGGTCCGCCTTAAGGCGGACCTTTTTTCGTTTGTGGGGACTGAACCCGTTTAGTCCGGAAATTCTTCAAATTGCGGCAGGTCGTCCAGGATCTCGTACCAGGATGCCTTGGAGCCGACAAAGATATGCATGGAAGGCTTCATTGAAGGTGGGTCAATGAGCGTGCCCATCGGCACATGGACCTTCACGTTGCCGTTTTCGGCAATCCAGGAGTAGATGAGGGAGCCGCAGGTGCGGCAGTGCATGTCATGGATCCCCTCAGGATCGCCGTGGCGAAACAGGGCCTCCGAACCTCCTGTCACGGCAAAGTCCTCGACCGCGACACCGGCGATCGGCTTGAAGGCCGAGCCTGTGGTGCGGCGGCATTTCGAACAGTGGCAGTTGATTGCGTAGAGGAAGCGATCTGCGACCTCGTAGGTCACGGCGCCGCACATGCAGCCGCCACGCAGCCGGCGTGCGTCCGAATCCTTGGACTTCTCGGTCATGATCGTCCTCCTGAGGCCAAACTAGGCGCACAGGACAGCGAGGTGCAAGCCGTTACCAGACCAAACCGCGCGCTGCGACCTCTTCCACTCTCGTAACGATCCCGTCGCGGTGGAAGGTCATGATGTCGAAGAGGTTCGACACGACGCAGGTGTGGTTCGGGATGATCCTCACCTTTTCGCCGATCTCCGGTCGCCGTCCCTGAACCTTGGAGAGATCGACGGTGCCGTGCTCCTCGGAAAGACCAGTGATGACGGCCTCCGGGTAGTCGACAATCATGCCGTAGTCGGAGAGGCCGAGGAGGTCCGAGGTCAGGGTCTTAGAGCCGGCGTCGAGGATGGCGCGGTCCTCGGTCGGGCGGGAGACGACGGTCGCCAGGATGTGCATGGCGCAGTCATCGAGGTTGCAATGACCTGATCTTGCGATGGCGCGGTCGTTATAGACATAGGTGCCGGCGCGGTGCTCGGTCGCCGAGGTCACCTTGTGGGCGGAGAAGAGGCTCGGCGTGCCGCCATTGGAGACGATGGGGCAGGGGATGCCGCGGGCGGCGAGGCCGGCGAGCGTGGCGGCGAAGAAGGCTTCGACTGCTTCTTCGGTGTCCGCCTTCGGGTAGGTCAGGATGCCACCGAAGGTGAGGCCAGGGGCGGCAGCGATGGTTTCAGCCAGCGCAATGGCGGCCTGCGGGGTCTGGACGCCGCAGCGTCCGCCGCCGGTATCACATTCGACGAGAACGGTGAGGGGACGGGTTTGCGAGAAGGCGCAGGAAAGGCCGCGCACGGTGGTCTCGCTATCGGCGACGACCTTGAGGCCCGAGATGCGGCTGTTCAGCGCCACAAGCCGTTTGTGCTTCTCCGCGCCCAGAATGTTGAAGGTGATCAGCAGGTCCTCGAAGCCAGCATCGGCGAAGACCTCCGCTTCGGTAATCTTCTGGCAGTTGATGCCCTTCGCGCCCGCTTTCACCTGTGCGTCAGCGATCGCCGGGATCTTATGCGTCTTGATGTGCGGCCGGAAGGCGAGGCCGTGGCTGTCCATATAGGACTGTACACGGGCGATGTTGGCAGCGAGCTTCTCTTCGTCGATGAGCGGGAGAGGTGTGGACAGTTCGGCAATCGGCTGGCCGATCCTGGGGCGGGAGAGTTCCATCATGCGGCCTCGCTGCCTTCGGGTGCATCATGCGGATTGGCCATGATCGGCCAGATGTCGCGGCGCACATGACGATAGGCTGTGTTGGCCGGATTGTTGGGATAGGGCGTGCCGGCGGCACAGTAGAGAATTTCCGAGGCGATCTGCGAGAAGGCCGCGTAGAAGTGGTTGGTCGACTTGATCACGAGCAGATGCTTGGCTGTCGGGTCGATGCCGAGTGCCGTGAAGAGAGACGGGTCGTAGCTCTGGACCCGGACCGAGCTCAGGATGATGTCGATGCCGTTCAGGTTGATATGGGCCGCATCGCCGAACGGCGCGATGCTGTCGCCGAAACGCATCTCGGCACTGGGGACGACCTTGACCACCTTCACCAGACCGTCGATCGGATGGCCGGTGCCGGGTGCTGATTTCGCGCCGAACCGCAAGGGGATTTCTGCGCCTTCGCCGGCCGCCATGCAGATCTGCACCGCAATTGGGTCCCAGATCATGCCGACGGCGGCATTCGTCACGCCACGTGCCAGCATTTCCTCAAGGATCACGGTCGCGTCACCCGCCGTGCCGCCACCCGGATTGTCCCACATGTCGGCAATGACGACCGGACCTTCCGGGTAGGCAAGTGCCTGATCCAGCGCCGCCTTCTCGTCGATCTGCGGCATCATGAAAGTGCCGCGTTTGGCAAAGAGATCGAGGCCAAGCTCTCGCGCAAGCATCGCGCCCTTTTCCGGATGACCGTCGGTGACCACGATCGTCTTTGTCCCCATCTCCGGCACGTCGCCCGCCATGAAGCCATGGATGACGGACAGCGACAAGACCTCCGGATCGACCCTCTCGATGGTCACAAGTCTGTCAACAAAGCTGCGCATTGGTTCCCGTGATGTCGGGAAGACATCGATCATGCGGCAGTCAAAGACCGACATGACAGGCTTCACCCGGCCCTCCAGCGTGTCGACTGCGATCTGCCAGAGATCCTCCGCGCGATCGACGAAATCGGTATGCGGAAATTCCTTGAAGACGACGAAGAAATCGGCGGCTGCGACGCGCTTGGCCGTCAGATGGCTATGCGGATCGAGTTCGGCGCAGAGGAGAATGTCGGGGCCGATGATCTCGCGGATGCAGGTCAGGAGATCGCCTTCCGGATCAAGATAGCCGTCGGCGACCATGGCGCCATGCAGGCCGAGCACAACGGCATCCACGGGCATGGCGGCACGCAGTTGATCGAGGATCTCGTCGCGCAAGCTTTCAAAGGCCTGCCGGTTGATGAGACCTGCCGGATCGGCCCAGGCCGCCGTGCCTTCGATCAGCGTCCAGCCCTTGTCGGTGCAGACCTTGCGGCCAACCGTGATCGGCGCGGTGCAGAGTGTCGGCGTTGCGGGATGCTTGCCCGGAGGTGCATAGAGCGAATCCTCGAAGGCGCGCCGGTCGATGCAGATCGGGGAGAAGGTGTTCGTTTCCGTTGCAAGCGCGGCGGTGAAGATGCGCAAAGACCGACCTCCAGGTCACAAGGGTTGGGGGCGGTTCAGGACTTGCCCATCGGATTGGGCAGATAACCGGTGAAGCCGGAGATTTTCCAGCGGCCTCCATGCAGGCGGCAATAGTAAAGCGTCTGCCAGCGCATGACGTCGAGCGTGCCATCGGCCTTCTTGATGCCGCCGTCGAATTTCTTGCGCACGAGCGCCGTCTCGCCTGAGATCTCGATCTCTTGCAGCGTCGTGGTGGTGAAGATCGCGCTGCGCGGGTCTTCGCCATAGGTCTGGGCCGCGAAGTCCTTGGCCTGCTTCAGCCACTCGTCGCGATAGGCGGCGAGATCGGGGAAGGCGAGTGTCCACTTGTCCGGATTGTCCTCACGATTGCCGCTGATGCCGATGAACCCGTCTTCAACGAAGTCATGGGCGACCATCGCCCACTCGGCGGCGAGGAAGGCGTCGATGTCGCGGGGGACGAGCATCTCCCATATGGCGTGGCGGGCTTGGTCCGCTGCCGGAAACGGATTCTGGAATGGGTCGCGCATTTCTTCCCCGCTTTTAAATTCTTTTCATGAATGACGATTTTGTCTGGTCAAATTCCGTTTTTTGTGGTCGCTTGTCAACGATCGAAGAAAATAATTTGCATAAGGGGTGTCCATGTCGATCAAGCGTTACGGAGCTGAAAAGGCAGGTGCAGGTGGTCAGCGGCTGCCGTTTGCCCGGGCCGTCGAAGCCGACGGCTGGCTCTATGTATCCGGTCAGGTGGCCATGGAAGATGGCGAGATCATCTCGGGCGGCATCATCGAGCAGACCCACAAGACGATTGCCAATGTCATCGCCATTCTGGAAGAGGCAGGTTACGGCCTCGAGCATGTCGTGCGTTGCGGCGTCTGGCTCGACGACCCCCGCGATTTCTGGACCTTCAACAAGATCTACCAGCAGTATTTCGGCGAACACCCGCCGGCGCGCGCCTGCGTTCAGGCCTCGATGATGGTCGATTGCAAGGTCGAAATCGACTGCGTAGCCTTCAAGCCTTCGAAATAGGAAAGAGGGCAGGGCATTGGATATCTTCGCGCGCATTCAGGAAGAGGCAGGGCAGTTTTCGGCCTCCGAACAACGCATTGCGGATATCCTCCTCAATTCCTTTGACTTTGCAGTCAATGCCTCGATCATCGAGCTCGCGGAGAAGGCAGAAGTCTCGCCGCCGACGGTGACGCGCTTCTGCCGTCGTCTCGGCTGCCAGAGCTTTGCCGACTTCAAGGTCAATCTTGCCCGCACGGCCTATGTCGGGGTGCGTTATCTCAACCCGGAGGCCCAGAGCACGGAGCCGGCTGATGTTGCGAGTGATGTCATCACCAAGGCGCAGAACGCCATGTTCATGGTGCATCGGTCGCTCGATCCTGACGTGCTGGACAAGGTCGCCGACCGGCTGGCGCGGGCGGAGATGGTCTATGCCTTCGGCTCGGGTGGCAATTCCTCGATGATTGCGGGCGAGATTCAGAACCGCCTCTTCCGTCTGGGGTCGCGGGTGACGGCCTCGGCCGACCACAACATGCAGCTTATGCTGACAGCCGCTGCTCGATCCAACGACGTTTTGATCGGCTCGTCGTTTTCGGGGCGCAATGCCGAGCTGGTCAAATGCTTCAAGCTCGCCCGCGAGAACGGCATCACCACGATCGCACTCACCCAGAGCAACAGTCTGGTGGCCGAGGCATCCGAACTCGTCATCGGCATCGACCTGCCGGAGGGTGAAAACATCTTCCGGCCGACCTCGACGCGGTTTGCTTATCTCGCCGTGGTCGACGTGATCGCGAGCCTGGTTGCCTATCGCAATCGCAAGCAGTCGCAGGTCACGCTGCGCCATATCAAGCAACAGCTGGTCGAACACCGCGATGGCGGAGACGACCGGCAACTTCTCGGAGACTGATCCCATGTCCGTATCGATAGCGGAGATCCGCCGTGACGCATAAGGTTGCCGTCGTGACCGGCGCTGCCGGCGATATCGGCCGGGCGATCGCCAAGCGTCTGGCGGACAGCCATGACGTCGTTGTTTTGCTCGATCTGGATTCTGCGGCATTGGACAAGGCAATCGGGGAGCTTGGAAGCGATCCGCGTTTCGTGCCGATCACTTGCGATGTGACGGATGAGGCTTCTCTCGCCGAGACTGCCGCGCGGGTGGCCGAGCTTGGGCTCGTACACACCCTCGTCAACAATGCCGGTGCAGCGCGGGCCGTCAGCCTCGGCGATACCGATGGCGAGATCTGGCGCAAGGACAATGCGCTCAATCTCGAAGCCCCGTTCCTCTGCTTCCGCGCTTTCGAGGAGGCGCTGAGGGCATCCAGGGGCGCGCTCGTCAACATCTCCTCGGTCAATGGCATGGCCGTCTTCGGGCACCCCGCCTACAGCGCGGCCAAGGCGGGGCTGATCCATCTGACCAAGCTGATTGCCGTCGAATACGGCAAATATGGCATCCGCTCGAATGCGGTGGCCCCCGGCACCGTGCGCACCCAGGCCTGGGAGGCGCGCGCTGCCGCCAATCCGCAAGTCTTCGAAGAGGCGAAGCGCTGGTATGCGCTGCGCCGCATCGCGACGGCTGAGGACATTGCCAATGCCGTGTTCTTCCTTTCGAGCGATCAGGCGGCGGCCATCACGGGCGTGTGCCTGCCCGTCGATTGCGGGCTGACGGCCGGTCAGGCCGAGCTCGCGCGAACCTTCTCGCAATCCGACAATTATTGACACCGACAAGCCAGGAGTATTCCCCATGGCAACAGAAGTTCAGTTCCGCCTCGAAAACGCGTGGCATCCGGTTGAGGGCGACGACTGCGGCGCCTTCGTCTTCACGCTGGTCAATCTCTCCGACGTGGCGCTTTCCGATTTCAAGCTCGCCTATACGTCGCTGACCCGCGTGAAGGATCTAGAAGAGCCGCTGCTCGACAACGCCGTCTTCCTGAAGCGCAACGCCAACTTCCATCAGTTTGCACCGCCGGCCGGCTTTGTGCTCGAACCCGGCGCCTCCTGGACCTTCCGTGTCGGCGGCCTCTGGCGGCCGGCCAAGCATCGGACGGATGGGGCGAAATCCGCATACATCACCCTCTCCACCGGTCAGCATGCCGCCGTCGCGGTGGCCGATCTGATGCTGGGCGGTGGTCATAGTGCGCCACCTCCGGCCTTGCTGCCTGAGGGCAAGGTGTCTCAGCCTTTCGCGATGTTGCCCTGGCCGGCATCGGCCGACCTGATCGCCGGAGAAGGTTTCCCCGTCGCGCTTTATCCGGCGGAAGGCGCCTCGCTGGTCGAGCTGAGGGCCGTCGAAAACGTGCTGCGCCTCTTCTGCCGGCTCTTTGCGGTCAGCCATGCGCCTCTGTCGCTGGCGCCGGTGCATCAGGGCCGGGCGATCTCGCTCAAGTCCGACGAGGCGCTCGGTGCCTCCGCCTATCGGCTGAACTTCGCCGCTGACGGCATCACGCTCGCCTATGGAGACGTCGCAGGCCTGCAATATGCGCTCACCCTGCTCGCCCAGATGCTGCATGGCGCGCGGACACAGCCTGAGACCTTCCGTTTCCCCGCATCAGGCACGATCTCCGACAAGCCGCGTTACGACTGGCGCGGTTGCCATCTCGATGTCTCCCGTCAGTTCTACCCAGTCGCTGACGTCAAGCGGCTGATCGACATCCTGGCCTGGTTCCGGATGAACACGTTCCACTGGCATCTGTCCGATGACGAAGCCTGGCGTCTGGAAATCAAGGCCTTCCCACAGCTGACGACGCTTGGCGTGTTGCGCGGGCCGGACGAGCCGCTCCTGCCGCAGCTCGGCAATGGCGCCGAGCCGGTCGGTGGTTTCTATGCCCAGGACGAGGTGCGTGACATCGTCGCGCATGCAGCCGCTCTTCAGGTCGAGGTGGTGCCGGAGATCGACATCCCCGGCCATAGCACGGCGATGCTGGTGGCCCTGCCGGAGCTTGTCGACGGTCAGGAAGCGCCCGACAGCTATCGCTCGGTACAGGGTTATCCGAACAATGCGCTCAACCCGGCGATTGAATACACTTACGAGGTGCTGGGCAAGGTGTTCGACGAGATGGTCGAGCTCTTCCCCTCGAAGCTCATCCATATCGGCGGCGACGAAGTGGCGGCCAATACCTGGATGGCGTCACCGCTCGCGCGAAAGCTGATGGAGCAGGAAGGCATCGAGGGCACTTTCGGGCTGCAGAGCTATTTCATGAAGCGCATCCAGAAGATGCTGGCCGAGCGTGGCCGCAAGCTCGCCGGTTGGGACGAAGTCAGCCATGGCGGCGGCGTCGATCCAGACGGCACGCTGCTGATGGCCTGGCAGAAGCCGGAGGTCGGGCTGGAGCTGGCGAAACAGGGCTACGACGTCGTCATGACACCGGGCCAAGCCTATTATCTCGACATGGTGCAGGACGAGGCCTTCCAGGAGCCGGGTGCCAGCTGGGCCGGGACCGTGCCGCCGAAGCATACCTATACCTATGAGGCGGTGGCGGAGTTTCCGCCGGAGCTTGCGGCCCGCATGCGCGGCGTGCAGGCCTGCATCTGGTGCGAACACTTCCTCACCCGCGATTACTTCAACCACCTCGTCTTTCCGCGGCTTCCGGCAATCGCCGAGGCGGCCTGGACGCCGAAGGACAACAAGGACTGGCTGCGCTTCGCCGCCATCGTCCGCCTGAGCCCCCGCTACTGAGGATCTGAGCACCATGAGTTTCCGCACCGCCGTCGGCGGTATCCATACCGAATGCTCGACCTCGTCTCCCGTCTTGATGCAGCCGGAGGATTTTCGCGTGCTGCGTGGGCCGGACCTGCTGGCGCATGAGTATTTCGACTTCCTCGAAGCGGAGGGCGTTGAACACCTCCCGCTGCTACACGCCCGCGCGGTTCCCGGCGGTCCCTTGGCGCGCTCCACCTATGAGGGGTTCAAGGCGGAGTTTCTCGACCGGCTGAAAGCCACGCTTCCGATCGATGGGCTCTATCTCGCCATGCATGGCGCGATGAATGTCGAGGGCATGGACGATGCCGAGGGCGACTGGATTGCGGCGGCGCGCGCAGTCGTCGGGCCCGATGTCCCGGTTGCGGCGAGCTACGACCTGCACGGCAATGTCACACAGAAGATTGTCGATCAGCTGGATATCTTTGCCGGTTATCGCACGGCGCCGCATATCGATGTGCGGGAGACCATGGTGCGGGCCTGGTCGATGCTGGTTCGGACGCTGAAAACCGGCGAGAAGCCGGGCGTTGCATGGGCGCCGGTGCCGGTTCTCCTGCCTGGCGAGCGGACCTCGACCGAGGACGAGCCGGCGAGGAGCCTTTATCTGAAGCTGCCGCAGCACGACGCTGTGCCCGGTATCTGGGATGCCAACCTAATGGTCGGGTATGTCTGGGCGGACGAGCCGCGCGGCACGGCCTGCGCCGTCGTCACGGCTGTCGACAAGGCGGCGGCGGAAAAGGTCGCGGCTGCAATAGCCCAGTCCTACTGGGATGCCCGCGAAGGCTTCCGCTTTGGACCGGTCACGGGTCCGTTGGCTGAGATGCTGGATATTGCTGAACGCGCCGAGACACGGCCGATCATTCTCGCTGACTCTGGCGACAACCCGACCGGCGGCGGGGTGGGTGACCGGGCAGATGTGCTGAAAGCGCTTCTGGCGCGCTCGATCGATGACGTCTTGATCGCCGGCATAACCGACCGTCCCGCCGTCGAACGCTGTTTCGAAGCCGGTGCCGGCGCGCGGGTGTCGCTGACGGTCGGTGGTTCGCTCGATCCGGCAAGCCCTTCTGTCGAGGTGGAGGCGGATGTCGTCTTTCTCGATGATCCCGGCCCGGCTGCCGAGCAACAGGCGGTCGTCAAGATTGGTGGCATCACGCTGGTGCTCGCGGCAAGGCGCAGGCCCTATCACAACATCGCGGATTTCACCCGGCTTGGTCTCGATCCGACCAAGGTTCGGCTGCTCGTCGTCAAGTCGGGCTATCTCTCGCCGGAGCTTGCGCCGATCGCCAATCCGAACCTGATGGCGCTGACGGATGGCGTGATCAACCAGGATATCGAGAACCTGCCCAGTCACCGACGCCATCAGCCGAGCTATCCCTTCGTCAAGGATTTCAGTTATATGCCGAAGGTCTTCTTCTCGACGCGATTCCCTTGAGACATTGATGTCGGTGCCGCCCCTTCGGCGGCACGATCCCCAACCCGATTGTACCCTTGATGTTGTCCTCCTTTTCGGTGGTCTATCGCCACAAGCCGATCCGGGTCAGTGCGGCCGCGATCTTCTTCTTCGGCTTCTCGGGCGCTGCGACGTCGCCCTACATGTCGTTGATCGGTATCCGCGAACTCGGACTGTCGGACGCCGTCTATTCGGTGTTGATCTTCCTGGCGGCGGTGGTGAATGTCAGCGCCAGCGTGACCGCCGGTATCATTGCGGACAGGCTCGGCCATTTCCGGTCGCCGATGATCCTCGCCGCCATCTTCGGCATCGTCGGCTTCGGGCTCGTCTATGTAGTGCCAACGCCTGTCATGTTTGCCATCGCGACGCTGGTCTTGATCCCGGTCTTCGGCACGATCAATTCGCTGATCTTCGCCAATATCCGCGCGGTTTCCTCCGGCATGGCCGTGCGCGAGCTGATGGCGGTCAATTCTGCAGTCCGGGCTGTCTTGTCTGCTTCGTGGGTGCTCGTTCCCGGCATCGTCGGGGCGCTGCTTGCCGGGCAGCCCAGCATGCTGCCGGCTTTCCTGCTCGCAAGCCTTGCCTGTCTGGTTTGCCTCCTGCTGTTCGTCTTCGGCCTTGATCGCCTGCCGCCGGTGCAGGAGGGGGAACGGCAGCATTATTCCTTCTTCCGCTCCATCCGGCAGATCGGCTCGGCCAGCGTGTTGCCAAGGCTTCTGGCGATCTCGCTGATTTCGGCCATGCTGCATGCCAACGGCACTGTCCTGCCCCTTATTGTGACCGGCAAGGCCGGAGGAACACCTGCTGATGTCGGCGTCATCGTCGGTATCGTCGCCTTCCTCGAGATCATCTTCATCCTCTTCTGGGGATGGGTGGAGGCCAGAACCTCCATCCTCTTTGCCATGGTCACGGCTGCGCTGATCTATTGCAGCTATCTCGTCTTTCTCGGCCTCGCCGATCGACCGATGGACGTCTATCTGCTGACTGTCGTTGCTGCCCTAGGAGCAGCCGGCATCATCGCGATCCCGATCACCTATCTGCAGAACCTGATCGCGGACCGAGCCGGCCTCGGCAGCTCGCTGATTGCGGTCAACATCTTCCTGAGCGGTGGCATGGCCTCGCTGATGTTTGCGCTCGGCACCAGCATCAGCGACTATGCGGGCACGGCGATCATCGCCTCGATCGCCGGCTTCTCGGGCGTCGGCCTGCTGTGGCTGCTCGATCGAAAGCCGAGGTTTCATGCACAAGGGTGAGGATCAGGTGGTCGCTACGTCTCCCAGAAAAGCTTCAGGCCCGCTCCTCGAAATCTGCGTCGATGACGTCGCGGGGCTTGATGCCGCTGTCGCCGGTGGCGCCGATCGCATCGAGCTCTGTTCAGCCTTGGGCTCAGGCGGATTGACCCCGTCGCGCGGTTTCATGGCCGTTGCAGCCAAGGCTTCCATTCCGGTCTATGCGCTGATCCGTCCACGCGTCGGAGACTTCACCTATTCTCCGGCTGAGGTTTCAGTCATGGAGGCAGATATCGCTGCGGCGCGCGACGTAGGCCTGGCGGGAGTGGTGATCGGTGCGACCACTGCGGATGCGAAGCTCGATGCCGATATCATTCGTCGGCTTGTCCGAGCGGCAGACGGACTCGATCTCACGCTGCACCGGGCAATCGATGTGGTCGCCGATATGGATGCCGCGCTTGAACTTGCGGTGGAACTCGGTTTCTCCCGCATTCTGACGTCCGGCGGCGCCCGGCATGCGGAAGAGGGGATGGCGACGCTGACGAGGCTGGCAAGCCGCAGCGCAGGGCGCATTTCGATCATGGCGGGCGGTGGGGTGCGGCCGCAGAATGCGGCGCGTCTCCTGGCTTTGCCCGGAATTCGTGAGCTGCATGCTTCCTGCAGCGAGGCGAGCGCCAGCGAGACGCGGCTCGTGGAGCTTGGTTTTTCCTCGGAGACGACCCGGCGGACAGATGCCGACACCGTCCGGGCCTTGAAGGCGCAGATGATAAGCGCTGCCCGCTAGCCTTCAGGATGCCAGAGCCTGGGCCTTCTGCAGCGCAAGCCGCTTCAGCGTATCCTCGGCTGCCATCGGCTTGCCGAAGTAATAGCCCTGGACCGCGCGGACGCCGAGGTTTTCCAGGATCCGCAGTTCTTCTTCCGTCTCAACACCTTCAACGATCGCTTCCAGCTCCATCTCGGCGCATAGAGCGAGCACCGATTTGACAATGTTGAAGCTGGTGCGGCGGGTGTGGATGTTGCGCACGAAGCTGCCGTCGATCTTGATCTTGGTCAGCGGCAGCTTGTGCACGTGGTTCAAGCTGGAATAGCCGGTGCCGAAGTCATCCAGCGAGATGCCGGCGCCAAGTTCGCGCAGCATCTGGATCGACGCGCTTGCCTGTTCGAAGTCATGCATGACCGCCGTCTCGGTGATCTCGAAGTTGATGCGGCGGGGATCGAAATCGCTCTTCAGCACGATCGAGACGATCTTCAGCGTGTTTTCCGGCGATGTCAGGTCATGCGGCGACAGGTTGAAGGAGAGGTAGACATCGTCGGGCCAGAGGGCGGCCGTCTTCAAGGCTCTTTCCAGGAGCATCCGGGTCATCAGCGTGATGCGGCCATTGTGCTCGGCGACGGGGATGAATTCGGCCGGCGACACCTGGCCGATGCGCGGGCTTTCCCAGCGGGCGAGCGCCTCGAAGCCGATGCAGATACGTCGGTTGATGCAGGTGATCGGCTGATAGACGAGCGACAGTTCCTTCTCGAGATCGGCCGCGACAAGTGCTTCCTCGACAACCTTCTGACGGTTCAACTCGTTTGCCTGGACGGCGTTGAAGATAACAGTGCCGGCGCGGTGATGGCGCTTGGCGGTATAGAGCGCATAATCGGCGAGCTCGTAGATCTCCTGGCCGGTTTCCCCGACATCCGGATAGATGGCGAAACCGACGGAGCCGGTGACTTGCACCATGCCGCTGCCGATGTTGATGCGCTCGGCGATCAGTTCGCAGACCTTTTGCCCCAGCGCCATCACGTCGCTTTCGCTGCAGTCGCCCTCGAGCAGAAGACCGAATTCGTCACCTCCGAGGCGGTAGACCGAGAGCTTGCTTCCATCGATCGAGGAGAGACGCGCGCCGATCTCGATCAGCACCTTGTCGCCGGCGGAGTGGCCGTAGAGATCATTGACCGGCTTGAAGCCATCGAGGTCGATGACGCCGACGGCGAGCATGGCGCCGTCGTTGCGGGCGCGCCCGAAGGCTGTCTCCAGCATGTGGAAGAAGCTGCGGCGGTTGGCGAGAAGTGTCAGGCTGTCGAGGTTGGCAAGCCGCAGGTTTTCATCCGACAGCGCCTGCATGGCCTTGTTCTGCTCCTGCAAGGCCTGCTGCTGCAGCATGAGGACATTGCGGGATTCGTGCAGTTGGCGAAAATCGCGGTAATGCGAGACGAGGATCATGATCATCGCCATGGTGACGAGAATGACGTTCACGCCAGTTGCGATGAAGGTCGGCTCGCCGGAAAGGCACATGACCACAAAGAAGGGCAGATTGACGGTCACCGTCACGATCAGGGCAGCCGATCGAAGATGCATCAGGCAGAAGATGCAGCCGATGACGGTGATGGCCATGAAGAAGGCCACATGCGCCTGCTGGTAAGCGTCGCCATAGGGCAGAAGCGAGACGGACCAGCCAGTGCAGAAGACCGCGATCGGGAAGGAGAGGATGTTGGTGGCTCTGAGCTGGCGATAGGCCTGCTCCGGCGTTCTCTGGCGCTTGCGTCCACGCAGCCAGATCAGCGAGCGGAGTCCGAAAAGCGATGTCATGAGGACCGGTAGATACACCACCAGATAGTCGGGTGCCGCGCCCTGATGGGTCCAGGACAGCGAGATCATGTTGGTCGCGAGAATGAAATAGAGCAGCGGGACCTGCTTGGAAAAGGCCTCGAACTGGGCAGCCGTCAATGCGGGGTTGCCGTTGGGTACCTTGAGAAGATCCAGCCACCTGCCGAGGCGGCTTTGCCTGTCCTGCGTTGTTCCGTTTTCTGCCACGCCTGCCTGCTTTCCTCGTCGTTCCCTGTTGCAATTTCTATATGAGACTCCGTTAAAATTACGGAAAGCGACAGTTATCAATTTCGGGCGAGGCGTGCGCGGGGCAAGTAGATCGTCGTTGCAGTGGCCGTTGTGCACGGATATCACGAGGCCACCATCAAGGAGCATCGCGTGCGTTTCATTCCCCGTTCGACCGTATTTGCAGGCTTTCTGTTTGCGCTTGGGATGGCCTTGCCGGTCAGTGCGCAAGAATGGCAGCCGACGGAGAAGATCGAGCACTACAAGGTGAACGGCACATCCCCGATGGCGCTTTACCAGTCGATCGGTGAGCGGGGCCCGAAGCTCAGTCTTGGGCGGGTGATTGCCCACACCACATTCAAGCTGACATGGCAGCGCGACTACCAGCAGCAGGGGGCGGCTTGCGTGCTGGCGACAGCGAAGCCGAAGCTCATCATCACCTATACGCTGCCGAAGCCTGCTCAGAAGCTGCCGGCCGACGTGGCGGCGAAGTGGCAGGCCTTCTACGACGGGATCGTCGAGCACGAGAAACTGCATGGGCAGTTCATGAAGGATCTGACCCAGCAGATCCAGGATGTGTCGATCGGCCTGCGCGATGGAAACGATCCGGGCTGCAAGAAGGTGCGCGCGGCTCTCCAGGCCCAGCTGAAGCCGATTTCGGATGCGCATGTGGCACGCCACAGCGAATATGATCAGGTCGAGATGTCACCGGGCGGTGCGGTGCATCAGCTGATCCTCGCCTTCCTCAATCCGTGAACTCAAAAAGGCGCCCGCATGGGGCGCCTTCAATCTGATATCACACCCGTTCCAGGGCAATCGCGATGCCTTGGCCGACGCCGATGCACATGGTGGAGAGCGCATAGCGTCCGCCGGTTTCCTTCAGTTCCAGCGCTGCCGTTCCCGCGATGCGCGCACCCGACATGCCAAGCGGGTGGCCAAGTGCAATGGCGCCACCGTTACGGTTGACGCGCGGGTCGTCGTCGGCGATGCCGAGATCGCGGAGTGTGGCGATGCCCTGGCTTGCGAAGGCTTCGTTCAGCTCGATGACGTCGATCTGCTGCTGCGTGAGGCCGAGGCGGGCAAGCAGCTTCTTCGAGGCCGGCGCCGGGCCGAAGCCCATGATGCGCGGCGGGACGCCTGCCGTTGCACCACCCAGAATGCGGGCGATCGGGTTGAGGCCGTATTTCTTCACCGCAGCTTCCGAGGCGATGATCAGGGCAGCGGCCCCGTCATTGACGCCGGACGCGTTGCCGGCGGTGACTGTTGCGCCTTCCATCTTGTTGACCGGCTTCAGCTTGGCCAGGGCCTCGACCGATGTCGCGCGCGGATGCTCGTCGCGGTCGACGATGACGAGGTCGCCCTTGCGCTGCGGCACGGTGACGGGGATGATTTCCTTCGCCAGCCGGCCATTGGCCTGCGCTTCCGCCGCCTTGGCCTGACTGCGAACGGCAAACGCATCCTGATCCTCGCGGGAGACCTTGAAGTCGATTGCGACATTGTCGCCGGTCTCCGGCATGGAATCGACGCCGTATTGCTTCTTGATCAGCGAATTGACGAAGCGCCAGCCGATCGTGGTGTCGTAGATCTCGGCGTTACGGGAGAAGGCGGTCTCTGCCTTGGGCATGACGAAGGGGGCACGGCTCATGCTTTCAACGCCGCCTGCAATCATCAACTCGGCCTCGCCGGACTTGATCGCGCGGGCAGCGGTGATCACGGCATCCATGCCGGAGCCGCAGAGCCGGTTGATCGTGGTGCCGGTCACGGAGACGGGAAGACCGGCGAGCAGGGCGGACATGCGGGCAACATTGCGGTTGTCTTCGCCGGCCTGGTTGGCGCAGCCGTAGATCACGTCCTCGACGGCTGCCCAATCGATGCCCGCATGGCGCTCCATCAGCGCCTTCAGCGGCACGGCGCCGAGATCATCGGCACGCACGGAGGAGAGCGAACCGCCGAAACGGCCGATGGGCGTGCGGATGTAATCGCAGATAAAGGCTTCGGTCATGGCTTGTACTCCTTACAGGGCGGGCACGACGAGGTCGGCAACCGGACCGTCGGTATGCAGCATTGCGCCGGTCATGGCCTGCAGCTCGTCCATGGTCATGGCGGCCAGCTTTTCGCGCACGACGAACTTGCCATCGACAATGTCGATCACGGCATGGCTCGTATAGACACGTGTGATGCAGCCGACGCCTGTGAGCGGAAAGGTGCAGCGTTCGACGAGCTTCGGCTTGCCGTCCTTGGTCACGTGTTCGGTGATGACGACGACCTGCTTTGCGCCATGCACGAGATCCATCGCACCGCCGACGGCGGGTACACCCTTGGAGCCGACGCGCCAGTTGGCGAGGTCGCCGTTTTCGGCCACCTGATAGGCGCCGAGGATCGCGACATCGAGATGGCCGCCACGGACCATGGCGAAGCTGTCGGCATGGTGGAAGAAGGCGGAACCCGGCTTCAGGGTGATTGCCTTCTTGCCGGCATTGATCAGGTCCCAGTCTTCTTCGCCGGTAGGCGGTGCCTCGCCGAAATTCAAGACGCCGTTCTCGGTGTGGAAGATCGCCTGTCGCCCTTCCGGCTGGAACTTGGCGACCATTTCCGGAAAGCCGATGCCGAGGTTCACATAGGCACCGTCGGCGATGTCCTGGGCGGCGCGCCAGGCGATCTGGGCGTTGGAGAGCTTGATGTCCTCGCGCGTGTCGATGGCTGGTGCGTCGGTCATGCGTAGGCCACTCCGGCTCGGATGAGCTCTTCTTCCTGTTGCGGATTGGCGACTTCAACGACGCCATCGACAAAGATGCCGGGGGTGATCACCTGCTCGGGATCGATCTCGCCTGGCTTCACGATCTTCGAAACCTGCGCGATGGTCTTGGTGGCGGCCATGCACATCAGCGGATTAAAGTTGCGGCCGGCCATCCGGTAGGTCAGGTTGCCCATGGTATCGCCGAGATGCGCCTTGACGATGGCGAAGTCGGCCTTCAGCCAGCGTTCCTGGACGTATTTGCGGCCATCGAACTCGGCGATGACCTTGCCTTCTGCCAGTTCCGTGCCAAACCCGGTCGGGGTGTAGAAGGCGGGAATGCCGGCGCCGCCGGCGCGGATGCGCTCGGCCAGCGTGCCCTGCGGCACGAGTTCCAGCTCGATCTCGCCAGCCAAATAGCGATCGGTGAAGGCTCGAGGGTCGGAGGAGCGCGGGAAGGAGCAGATCATCTTCTTCACGAGACCGGCGTCGATCATCGCGGCAATGCCAATGCGGCCGTTGCCGGCGTTGTTGTTGATGACCGTCAGGTTCTTCGGGCCCTTGTCGATCAGGGCGTGAATGAGTTCGATTGGCGCGCCGGAGCCGCCGAAACCGCCGATCATGACGGTTGCGCCATCGCCGATCTCGGCCACCGCATCCGCCAGGCTTGCAATTGTCTTGTCCATGGGAACTCCCGTTTCCTCTGGCTGCGGACATGCCGCGTCCTCACTAACAAATAGGTCCGCTCCACCATCGACAGCAAGCGGATTGTGCGATAATTGATATTTGTTCGATAATCGCACAGAACGAGGTGCTGCATGGCGGTCGGCGAGCGGGACCTGATGGGCGGTTTTGCAAAGGGGCTAAAGGTGCTTGAAGCCTTTGGGCCGGATCGTCAGCGGCTCAGCATCACGGATGCCTCTGACCTCAGCGGACTGGATCGAGCAACCGCCCGGCGCTGTCTGCTGACACTCGCGGAACTGGGTTATGCCGACTACGATGGGAAGTTCTTCTCGCTGACGCCGAAGATCCTGCGGATCGGCCATGCCTGGCTGTCCGCCACGCCGCTGCCGGTTCTGCTGCAACCGCATCTCGATCAACTCTCGGAACGCGTCGGCCATAGCGCCTCGGCTTCCATCCTCGACAACACTGAGATCGTCTACATCGCCCGTGCCGCGCAGAAGCGGGTCATGTCGATCAACCTGATGCCGGGATCGCGGCTGCCGGCCTATAGCGCGTCGATGGGCCGCGTGCTGCTGGCGGCGCTCGCCGATGCCGAGGTGGACGCCATCCTTCAGGCCTCCCAGCTGAAGCCCAATACACCGCGTACCATAACCGATCCCCTTTTGCTGAAAGAGGAGATCGCCAAGGTTCGGCAGCAGGGTTACGCCGTGATCGACCAGGAGCTGGAGATCGGCCTCTGTTCGATCGCCATCCCTGTCCGCAACGATCGGGGCCGGGTGGTGGCTGCCATCAATGTCGGTGTGCCGGCTGCCATTCTGCCTGCCGCCGATCTGCCTTCCCAGTGCTTGCCGGCGATGCTGGAGATGCAGGCGAGGCTCAGGCCGCTGCTGCCCTGACCATTAGGATTTTGCCGCTTCCGCTGCTGCCTCGCGGATGGTGCGCATCAGAAGGGCGAGCGGCATGGAGGGAATGGCGTCCGCCCGGACCGTCAAACCGACCGGTCCCTTGGTCTCGCTGGTGTCGATTGGAAGTGCCGCCAGCGTCCCATCCGCGATATCGGTCGCGACGACACCGGTGGAAATGATCCAGATGGCGTCGGTCTGGCGCACGAAGGCGCGGCCGAAACTGTCGGAGACCGTCTCGATCTGCGTTGGCAGGCCAGAAATGCCGTTGGCGATCAGGAAGCGTTCCACAAAAGGCCGGATGATCGAAGCCCGTGTGGGCATCAACACAGGGTAGCGTTCGAGTTCGCCAAACAGATCCGACCCCGCTGACAGAAGCGGGTGGCCGGCGCGGACGCAGAAGACAACCTGTTCGGAATACAGGTGTTCGAAGGAAAAGCCCGTCATCTGCTCGGGGGCTGCGAGACGCCCGACCACGAGATCGAGATCGCCGACCCTGAGCTGTTCGAGCAGAACGGCGTTTTCGCCCGTGACGATCTTTATGCGGGCTGGCACGTCCTCTTTCAGAAACAGCGTCATCGCCTGCGGAATAATGCGGGTCGAGACTGTCGGGAGCGCGCCGACGCGGATCGGCGGGGCGTCGGCATGGAGCGCATGGGACACGGAATCGAAACCCTGGCGGAGCGCGGTCAGAGCGGCGCCTGCATGTTTGAGAAAGGCTTCACCGTAGCGGGTGATGCGGATGCCGCGACCGTCCTTTTCGAAGACGGCGACGCCCAAAACCTCCTCTAGTTCGCGTATCGTCTTGGTCACTGCAGGCTGGCTGACATGCAGGAGCTCAGCCGCTTTCATGACGCTCTTCTGGCGCGAAACTTCGACGAAGGTCTGCAGGTGGCGAAACTTCACCCGGTTGTCGATCATGAAAGCATAACCCTGCGGTTAGGTGTTTCGTGGAAAACATCATTTTACCTAACCAAATCGCATGAGCAATATGGAGGCAACGGAGGAGGATCCCGTGCAGTTCGTTCAGGTCAACGGCGTCAGCCTGCATCACCAGATCATTGGTGGGCCGGGCAACAAGCCCGTCATCGTCTTCATCAATTCGCTGGGAACGGACTTCCGCATCTGGCGCGACGTGATCGTGCGGCTCGCCGGCAGCTACCCGCTGCTCACCTATGACAAGCGTGGCCATGGTCTTTCGGATATCGGCCAGACCCAGTACTCGATCGACGACCATGTCGATGATCTGATCGGGTTGCTGGAGCATCTGAAGGTGAGCGATGCCGTCGTCTGCGGGCTTTCCGTGGGTGGACTGATTGCGCAGGGGCTCTACGCTCGACGGCCGGACCTGGTGAAGGCGCTGATCCTCTGCGATACCGCGCACAAGATCGGCACGGCAGACATGTGGGCCACCCGCATCGCCGCCATCGAGGAGAGCGGTCTTGATGGGATCGTCGATGGTGTGATGGAGCGCTGGTTCACGCCGGCCTTCCGTGAAAGCGATCCCTCCTTCCCTGGTTATCGCAACATGATGCTGCGGCAGCCGGTCGAGGGTTACATCGGCACCTGTGCTGCGATCCGCGATGCCGACTACACCGCCGCCGCCGGTGATGTTGCCGTTCCAACGCTCTGCGTCGTCGGCGATCAGGATGGAGCGACGCCACCTGAACTTGTTCTTTCGCTGGCGAAGCTCATCCCGCGCGCCCGCTACGAGGTCATCAAGGATGCCGGCCATATTCCCTGCGTGGAGCAGCCGGAAATGCTTACCACAATCATCGAGGCCTTTCTCGCGCCCGTCATCTCAGGAGAGGCAGCCCATGGCTGATGCCCGCAGTCCATCCGATCGATACCGACAGGGTATGGCAACCCGCCGGCGTGTGCTCGGCGATGCGCATGTCGATCGCGCGTCCTCCTCTGCGACGCCGTTTGATCAGCCCTTCCAGGAGATGATCACCGAGGGTGCCTGGGGTACAGTCTGGTCGCGCCCCGGTATCAGCCCTCGCGAGCGGTCGATGATCACGATCGCGCTTCTCGCAGCTCTCGGTCACGACGAGGAGGTCGCCATGCATGTGCGGGCGACGGCCAATACCGGCGCGAGCCGTGAGGATGTCACGGAAGCCTTGATGCATGTTGCTGTTTACGCCGGGGTTCCCGCCGCCAACAGGGCTTTCAAGATCGCCAAGCACGTGTTTGATAAGATGG
Organism: Allorhizobium sp. CTOTU50464; assembly: GCA_032102365.1. GTDB lineage: Bacteria > Pseudomonadota > Alphaproteobacteria > Rhizobiales > Rhizobiaceae > Allorhizobium. The sequence goes on from DAMDHD010000001.1 coordinate 219,066, forward strand.
ATGCCGGCGAGACCGGGGGAGGGAGCCATGACTGACCTGTCGAACAAGAAGCCGGAAACGGGCGCCTTCTTCCCGCGCGACCGCAACTGGCATCCGCCGGCCTATACGCCGACCTACAAGACCTCCGTTCTGCGCTCGCCACAGAAGGCGCTTCTGTCGCTCGATGGCACCAAGTCCGAAATCACGGGCCCGGTCTTCGGTCACTCCATGCTGGGTGAGCTCGACAACGACCTGATCCACAATTTCGCCAAGCCCGGCGAGAGCGCGATCGGCGAGCGGATCATCGTGCATGGCCGCGTGCTCGATGAGCGTGGACGGCCGGTTCCGGGGGCTCTCGTCGAATTCTGGCAGGCCAATGCCGGCGGGCGCTATCGCCACAAGAAGGAAAGCTACCTTGCTCCGCTCGATCCGAATTTCGGCGGCTGCGGGCGCACGATCACGGACGAGAATGGCTACTACGCCTTCCGCACGATCAAGCCCGGCCCTTACCCCTGGCCGAACGGCGTCAACGACTGGCGTCCGGCGCATATCCATTTCTCGATCTTCGGCCATGGCTTTTCGCAGCGCCTGATCACCCAGATGTATTTCGAGGGCGATCCGATGATCTGGAAATGTCCGATCGTGCTGACCATCCCGGACCGTGCGGCGATCGAACAACTTGTCGCCGCGCTCGACTGGTCGGCCACCATTCCGATGGATGCGCGCGCCTATAAGTTCGACATCGTCTTGCGCGGTCGCCGTTCGACGCTGTTTGAAAATCGCATGGAGGGCAACTGATGGTCCAGGATCTCGGCTACCTCAAGGAAAGTGCCAGCCAAACGGCCGGCCCTTACGTGCATATCGGCCTCACGCCGAACTTCGCCGATATCGAGGGCGTCTATCCGGCCGATCTCGGTACTACGATGGTCAACGACAAGGCGCGCGGCGAGCGCATCACGGTGACCGGCCGCGTGATCGACGGTTCGGGCACGCCGCTCAAGGATGCGCTGATCGAGATCTGGCAGGCGGATGCAGATGGTCTCTACAACAGCCCGTCGGAGACGCGCGGTAGTGCCGACCCGAACTTCACCGGCTGGGGACGCTGCCCTTGCGATCTCACGACTGGCGAATACCGGTTCGAGACGATCAAGCCTGGCCGGGTGCCGTTTCGCGATGGCCGGTTGATGGCGCCGCATGTCTCCTTCTGGATCGTCGCGCGCGGCATCAATCTCGGCCTCAACACGCGCCTCTATTTCGGCGATGAAGAAGCCGCCAATGCCGAGGATCCGATCCTCGCGCGCATTGAGCACCGGGTGCGTGTGCCGACCCTGATTGCGCAGCGGGACGGTTCGACCTATCACTTCGACATCCACCTGCAGGGGGAGAAGGAGACGGTCTTCTTCGATATCTGAGAAGGGCCTCGATAACAGCATGACCGCATCCGTCTTCGACCATCCGATCCTCTCCGGCCTGCTCGGCGACGAGGAAATCGGCGCGCAGTTTGCGGCCCTTGCCGAACTCTCCGCTATGCTGCGTTTCGAGGTGGCACTTGCCGAAGCAGAAGCTGCAGAAGGGCTGATCTCTGGCGCTGCACCTGCCAAGATCGCGGCGTTGCAGGAGACGTTCACGGCGGATATCGACGCGCTCAAGCAGTCGATTGGGCGTGATGGCGTGGTCATTCCGGAGCTCGTGCGGCAATGGCGGGCGGCACTGGGAGAGGCGGGCAAGGATCTCCACTTCGGTGCCACCAGCCAGGACGCCATCGATACGGGCCTGATGCTCCGGCTGACGACAGTGCTATCGATCCTAGATCAGCGCCTCGGCGCCGTCATCGCAGCACTGGACGGTCTGAACGGGCGGTTTGGTGGCACGTCGCTGATGGGGCGTACCCGCATGCAAGCGGCGATCCCGATCCGTGTTTCCGATCGGTTGTCGAGCTGGAAAACGCCGCTTGTCGGCCATCAGGCGGCTGTTCGGCAGATGCTTCGATCCGGTCTGCCGCTGCAGTTTGGCGGTGCCGCCGGTACGCTGGAGAAGCTCGGCGACAAGGCTGTCGCGGTTCGCGCGCGACTGTCGGAAATCCTGAAGCTGTCCGATCGTCCGCAGTGGCACAGCCAGCGCGCGGTGATCGCCGAGATCGGCTGCTTGTTCTCCCAGGTCACCGGCAGCCTGGGCAAGATCGGCCAGGATCTCGCGCTGATGGCGGACAATGGTACGGCGGTCATTGGGGGTGGCGGTGCATCTTCCGCCATGCCGCACAAGCGCAATCCCGTGAAGGCCGAGGTCCTCGTCACGCTGGCGCGGTTCAATGCCGTGCAGATCTCCGGCCTGCATCAGGCGCTGGTGCACGAGCAGGAGCGATCGGGCGCTGCCTGGACTCTCGAATGGATGATCCTCCCGCAGATGGCGATCGCCGCGGGGGCTTCGACACGATTGGCCATCGATCTCCTCCAGTCGGTCGAGGAGATGGGTGACCGCTGATCAGCGCTCGCCCGGATCCGTTGCGTCTGTCGCGACATAGCGACGGGTCGCCTTGCGCAACACACCGATTTGCTTTGCAAAGCCTGAGCAGGCACCGCACTTCATGAGATGCAGCCGGAGGCCGACGGTCTCCCGGATGGAAAGGCGCCGGTCCAGCTCATCGGAAGCCAGTTTCGTGGCATTTTCACACATCATGACAGGCTCTCCTTCGGCGCAAACCAGTGGCCTTCCAGACAGTTGCGCAGCCGTAGCCGGGCACGATGCATGAGGACATGCAGATTGGTGGTGGTGATGCCGACCTCCGCACAGATCTCTGATGTCTCCATCTCGACGAATTCCCGCATCATGAAGACGCGGCCCTGATCCGGCGGCAGATGATCGAGGCAGGCTTCGAAGACGCGCCAGAAGTCCTTGCCCAAGAGCTCGACCTCCGGATTTCCCCAATCGCTCGGCCGGTTTTCCGGCGCCCAGTGACCCTTGGCGTCGAAATAACGGGGTTCGTCCTCATCCGGAAAATGGCCAAGCGGCATGGCAATCATCTGCGACTGTCGACGCTTGAAGCGGATCTGATCGGCGATCTTGTTGCGCAGGATGGCGAAGACCCAGGTGCGAAAGGCGGAGCGACCGGCAAAGGCCTTGGCGTTTCGCAGAGCACCCGCGAGCGCCTCCTGTACCGCATCTTCGGCCAGACCCGGATCGGCCAGCTGAAGACTTGCGAATTTGAGCATGCGCTCGCGCAGTTCCGCCATGTAGACCGCATCGGCGAGAAACGGTGCCGCCGCACTCGTTCCACCGTTCAATTCGTGCTCACCCACATTCCTCATCATGAACCCCCGGACATCGTCCGCGCCTGCCAAGATCCCGTGCGCCACACAGCACGCTCACCTTTGTCGCGCGTTGCGATCCCGATCTTACAGCATGGAACAAAAAAATCTCATGTCAGGATCATAACCACCGCATAGGCTGCAATCACCAGCAGGGTGACGTTGCGCCGAAGCGCCAGATACCAGGCGGGCTGGTCACCTCTGCGGTGAATGCTGAGGTCGGCGGCCAACAGGCCGAGAAAGACCATCACATGCAGTGCCATCGTGATGACAGGCGCGAGCGGGAAGACAAGAAGTCCGCCGATCGCCATTAATGCGGCGACATTGCTTCCGATCAGCATGATCCTCGGATCCTGGGCGCGGATCTGTGCCTGGCTCCACAGGGTGCCCGCCATGAAGCAGGCGATCCCGGACCCATAGGCGATGAAGGCCTGAGCAGCGAGGGCGGGTTGATAGCCGAGCACCTGCGCGAGGCCAAGCGCCCAGAAGGGCAAGGCGCCGGAGTAGGTCAGGAGTTTGGTGAGCGTCGGATCGCGGTACATATCAAGCTCCTTGCAGGCGTAGGGTCAGCAGTTGCGACAGCGCCTGAGCGCTCTCTACCGCCGCTTCGACCCGGTTGCCGAGACACCAGTCACCGCAGGCGCCGAGGCCAAGGCTTGCGTCAAACAGATAGGGCTGGCCGATGGGTTTCTCGACATTGGCATAACGCCAGCGGTGCAGATCGAGCCATGGAGCAGTCGAGAAATCCCTGCCGAGGAGACGGTCGAGAGATTGGAGCATCTCGGTTTTCACGGCATCACGGTCGCGCTCCAGATTGGCCTCGGCCCAGTCATTGCGGCTGTGGATGGTGAGCGCAGTTTTTGCAGGCCGCCCCGGTTTGCTCGCTTCAACGGCGATCCAACTCAAGACGTCATCCTCGATGCGGGCAGCCTCGAAGCCGAGGTCGAGTGGCTCATCCATGCCGATCATCAGGGTGAAGCAGTCGCTCATTTCGGCAGCCTTGAGGGCGGCATGACCGCTAAAATTCTCCGGCATCAGCCGGATGATCTGCGGAGCGGGGGCGGTGGAGATGACGAGATCGAAGCGGCCAAGATCGTTGCCGTCGTTGTCGCCGAGCGCCCAGCCTGCGTCGGCAGAGACAATCTCCGCCACGGTAGCTTCCTTGCGGATATGGAGCCCCTCGGCCAATCCATGGGCAAAGGCGCTCATGGCGGGAGTGCCGACATAGCGCGGCTCCGGCGGGCGCGTATCGCTCACAAGGCCGTCTGCCTTGAGCGTATGAACCGATTTCGGCCAGATGCCGGCATGACCGTCTGCTGCGGCGCTTTCCGCGGTCGCCTTGAATGCCGGCGAGCGCGCGGTAAAATACTGGGCGCCGTGGTCGAAGGCAAAGCCCTCGCGGCGCCGGTTTGCCATGCGGCCGCCGAGGCCTCGGCTCTTTTCAAACACGGTGACATCGGCGTGAGCGGAGAGATTGCGGGCGAGCGTGATGCCAGCAATACCGGCCCCGATGATGGCGATGGATGTCTTCACGCGATGCCCTTCTCAAATGCTTGATGCGTTTGAGCTTTACGTTGTTCAGGCGCTGGCGGTTTTGCCGTCTTCGCTCGCTTCCAGCAATGGCCGGATCAGCGGATTGGGGAAACGCCGCTTTACGGTCACGGCAAAGAAGGATTCGATCATGCCGGGCAGCGCATCGAACTCGACCAGAGCTCCGGCCTCAAGCTCGCCCTTGACGACGATCGGCGGCAGAACGGCCAGGCCCGCACCTTCGCGGGCGAGGAGACGCATCATCGCCATGTCGTCGACTTCGGCTGCAATCTGCGGGGTAATGCCGAGGCGCGCGACGAGGGCTTCGAATTGCGAGCGCACGCCGCTTTCCAGCGTCGGCAGGATGACGGGATGCTCGCCAAGCAGGTCAGCGAGCGTCGCGCCGGGCTTGCCGTAGGATGGTTTGCCGATCAGGCTGACGCGCTGCTGATAGACATGCTGGGCAATGAAGGGCGTGACCGAGTCCGCCATCGGCGCCTGGTTGAGCAGGACGATGTCGAGGTTCAGCGTTTCGAGCGCGCCGAGTAACTCGCTGGTGCTGCCGGAACGCAGGATCATGTCGACGTCGGAGCGTCCCAGGATCGGGCGCAGAAACTCCATCTGGAAGTTGCGGGAGAGGGTGGCGAGCGCGCCGATGCGGATCGCGCGGCGGGTTCTGCCGGTTTCCTTCAGCGTCTCGACCAGTTCCTCACCGGCCGAGAAGATTGTGTCGGCATGGTCGAGCGCAATGCGGCCGGCTTCCGTCAGATAGAGCTGGCGCCCGCGGCGCTCGAAGAGCGAATGGCCCAATCGCTCTTCCAGCTGCTTGATCTGGATGGAGAGTGCGGATTGCGACAGGTTCAGCCGCTCCGCCGTGCGCGTGAGGTTGCCGTCATGGGCGACGGCGCGGAAGTAGCGCAGATGGTGATAGTTCAGCTCAGCCATGGTTCTATATTATAGAACGAATATAGAGAAACAATGTATTTTTCTTGTGATCGCGCCGCTGATAACAGGTCCGTGAGATAGCCGCTGCCTCCTCCCAAGCAGTGGCCCAGCCCGGAGACGTCACGTGATCCATATGCTGCCGCTTCTTGCACCGCTGCTGCTTACCGGTGCGTCCTATTATGCATTCAAGGCGCCGGGGCTCCGCCCGCGTCTCGCCATCCGCGTTGCTGAGATCGCCGCGCTCGGATCGATCGTCGTTGCGATCCTGTCCGGTGTGGTCCTCTATCTCGAAGGTCCAGGGACGAGCCCGGCGATCGGCTACAGCTACTTCGCGCTGGCCTCGCGGCTCGACCTGGTCAGCCTGGTGATGCTGCTTCTCGTCTCCTTCATCGGCTGGGTGGTGCTGCGTTATGCCGGCACCTTCCTCGACGGGGAAGCACGGCAGGGACCATTCACCGGCTGGATGACGGCGACACTGGCCGCCGTCCTGCTGCTCGTCCAATCTGGCACGCTGCTCCAGCTCGTTGTCGGCTGGGTCGCGACCAGCCTGCTCTTGCATCAGTTGCTTCTCTTCTACCCTGACAGGATCGCTGCCCAGCGGGCCGCTCGCAAGAAGTTCATCGTATCGCGCACAGGCGATGCCGCCCTGATCGGCGCGGTTATCCTGCTCGCCATTTCCTTCGGCACCGGCGACATTGCGACCATCCTTGCCGCCGCACGGGAAGGCGAGGGGCTGCCGCTGACCATCACGGCCGCCGCACTGCTTGCTGTCGCCGCACTGCTGAAGTCCGCCCAGTTCCCGACCCATGGCTGGCTCACCGAAGTCATGGAGACGCCGACGCCGGTCTCGGCTCTCCTGCATGCCGGGGTCGTCAATGCCGGCGGCTTCCTGCTGATCCGGTTCGCCGATGTCATGCTGCAGGCGCCGGTGGTGCTTGCGGTGCTGGTCATGGTCGGCGGCTTCACGGCGCTGTTCGGCAGTCTGGTGATGCTCACCCAATCGGCGGTGAAGACCTCGCTCGCCTGGTCCACGGTCGCGCAGATGGGCTTCATGATCCTGCAATGTGGTCTGGCTCTCTTCCCGATCGCACTGCTGCACATCGTCGCCCACTCGCTATACAAGGCCCACGCCTTCCTCGCCTCCGGCTCGGCCATCGAAACGGTCGCGTCGATCCGGCGCCCCGGTCCGGTCGCGATCCCGAATGCCAAGGCGGTCGGGCGCGCCTTCCTGCTGGCGCTGGCCATCTATGCCGTCATCGGTGTGCTCTTCGGCTTTGCCGACAAGCCGCCGCAGGCACTGGCACTTGGTGCCATCCTGATCTTCGGCGTCGCCTATCTCATCGCGCAAGGCCTGGCGGATGCGGCTCCCCGGGCTCTCACCTGGCGGACCTCGCTCTATTCGATCTCTGCAGCCACGGCCTACTTCGCCCTGCAGCGCATCTCCGACAAGCTGATGCTCGGCACGCTGCCGGCCACCCCGCAGCCAGGGCCATTGGAATGGACGCTGATGCTGCTTGCCGTCGTCACCTTCGGCGTGGTCGCCGTCGCCCAGTCGCTCTTCCCGCTCTGGGCCTATCATCCGGCGGCTGCGGGCCTGCGCGTCCATCTCGCCAACGGCCTCTATGTGAATGCCCTCTTCGACCGTCTGCTCGGTGGCTGGACGCTTCCGCGCACCACCTCCGCAACGCCTGCTTCCGTGAAGGAGTGAACCGATGACCGAGATGACCACAGTGGACACCCTGCATGGCGAAGCGCTTGCCCGGGCGGCAGATGAGGCCGTGCGGGCGATCCCTCCGGCCTGGCCGCTGACGGCGACCGTTGCCGTCAATCCCTTCCTCGGCCAGATCAGCGAAACACTGGATCATACCGCAGCCCGGCTCGCCCGGATCGGTGGCGTGCGGATGGCTCTGCCGCGCAAGCACTATGCCGACTTGATCGCCAAGGGCGAGATCACGGATGAGGATCTGGTCGCCGCACTTCAGTCGAGCACGCTGTTCAACCAGATCGATCTGCCGGCCCTGAAGGCTGCCCTTGCCGAAGAGCCACAGGCGGTTGCCGCGCTCCCGACCGTTGCGGAGCTTGCCGCACGGGCCACGGGCAAGGATTGGCCGGGGCTCGTGTCCGAGCGGATCGGGACGTTTGCGGCCGGCTTCTTCGACCAGGGGCAGGCACTCTGGGCCGCATCCCGGCGCAACGGTCTCTATGCCGCCTGGCGCGCCTTTGCCACCCATGACCTGACGCCGGAAATCCTGGGGCTGAAGGGCTTCAGCATCCATGTCGACGAAACGCCGGAGACCCCGCATGGGGCGATCGAGCGGGCAGCCGTTTCGCTTGGTCTTGGCGCTGAACCCGGCACCTATTTCCATCAGGTTCTGCTGACCGTCGGCGGCTGGGCCCAGTATGCGCGGCACATCCAGTTCAAGGCGGAGATCGAAGGCCGCACGGATACGACGGCGCTCGAGTTGCTGGCGATCCGGCTTGTCTTCGAAGAGGCGCTTTACGCCCAGCACAAGACGGCGATCGAGAGCGAGTGGCAGCAGGTGCGGCGTGTTCATGCCGAGCCGGTCAACCCTGATTTCGACACCACCATCGACGGGCTGCTGCAGATGGCGGCGGAGCGGGCAACACAACGCAAGCTCGCTGCAACGCTTACGGCACCCTCGACGATCAAGGTCGCCGAATTGCGGCCGGTGCTGCAGGCGGCCTTTTGCATTGACGTGCGTTCTGAAGTCTTCCGGCGCGCGCTCGAAAGTGTTGATCCTGCTGTCCGCACGCTCGGCTTTGCCGGCTTCTTTGGCTTGGGCGCCAGCCACAAGGGCTTTGCCTCCGACGTTGCGGAGCATCGTCTGCCGGTTCTCCTGAAGCCCTCTGTCTTCAGCTGCAGTGCTGTCGATCATGATGAGGAAGCCGATCAGCAGGCGCGGTTCAGCGCGCGCGCCACGCGTGCCTGGGGCCGTTTCAAGCTCGCCGCCGTTTCCTCTTTCGCCTTCGTCGAGGCGATGGGCCCCGTCTATGCCGGCAAGCTGCTGCGCGACGGTCTCGGTTTCGGCAAGGGCAAGGGGCCGGATGCGGCCAAGCCGCGCTTTGCCCCGAGCCTTGATCTCGACACGCGGGCGGTGGTTGCTGAAACCGTGCTCAAGGCCATGTCGCTCACCGAAGGTTTCGGCCGCTTCGTGCTGATCGCCGGTCATGGCGCGAATGTGGTCAACAATCCCTATGCCAGCGCACTTCACTGCGGCGCGTGCGGCGGGTATGCCGGTGACGTCAATGCGCGGCTGCTGGCCGATCTCTTGAACGATCGCGCCGTGCGGGAAAAGCTGGCGGTGAACGATATCATCATCCCGGCCGACACCGTCTTCCTCGCCGGCCTGCACGATACGACCACCGATACGGTGACGCTGTTCGAGGATGACCTTGAGAACGACATTCTGCCAGAAGACATCGTGCGCATCCGCCAGTGGCTTACCCAGGCCGGCAGCCTGACGCGGGCCGAGCGGGCGCGGCGTCTGCCGCGGGCGACCGCTGACCGTGTCATCGAGCGCAGCAAGGACTGGTCGGAAGTTCGCCCAGAGCTCGGGCTTGCCGGTTGCCGCGCCTTTATCGCAGCACCGCGCGCGCGGACTGCAGGCCGGTCGCTGGAAGGCCAGGCCTTCCTGCATGACTATGTCTGGAAGAAGGACGAGGGCTTCAAGATCCTCGAACTCATCCTGACGGCTCCCGTCGTCGTCGCGAGCTGGATCAGCCTGCAGTATTTCGGCTCCTGCGTCGCGCCCTCGCTCTTCGGTGCCGGCAACAAGCTCCTGCACAATGTTGTCGGCGGCATCGGTGTCGTGGAGGCCAATGGTGGCGATATGCGCGCCGGGCTTCCCTGGCAGTCGGTGCATGACGGGGAGAATTTCGTCCACGAGCCGCTGCGCCTGACTGTTGCCGTCGAGGCGCCGAAGGAGGCGATTTCAGACATCCTGAAGCGGCATGCCCAGGTGCGTGCCCTCTTCGACAATGGCTGGCTGCATCTCTTCACGCTCGACGAGCAGGGGCAGATGGCCTGGCGCTATGCCGGCAATCTCGGCTGGACGGATGTCCGTGCGGGTGCTGCATCGGATGCCGAGCGGAAGGCCGCGAGCTGAATTGTGGGGAATTGATAGGGTAGCGTCGGTCGAGCACATACGCTGAGCCCGCCCTCGGCCGGCGGCGAGGAGCCATCGAAGTGACATCCGGGATCATCCATCCCGGATGCATGTTCACGTGCTTAGTTTGCTACTAAAGATTGCGCATCCCGGGATGTCTGCACAGCGAATTAGTTGCGTCTGCGACTTTAATAAGACGCATCTCATTAAGCTCATTTTAGTCTTCCTTGTCCATCTTTCATAGGATTCACGCATGGACGTCGACGGACATGAAAATGCTGTTCGTCAATGTCGGAGGAGACTGAAACCGTGTTCATTGACCGTATATTGTCGCGCTTTAACATCCAGACGAAGGTGCTGATCTTCATTCTGCCCTTCGTCATCAGCATTTCCGCCGTCGGCTTCACGGGGCTCTATGCCTCCGGTCTGCTGCAGGGCCGGATCGAGATTTCCAACAGCGTGCTCAAATCGCTGAGCGGCTTCCGCGACGTCTCCGCCTCCATGAACAGTTTCCTCGCCGACACCACGGATGCAGCCAAGGCCGACCTGACGGGCCGGCTCGAGCAGCAGAAGCGGGATCTGGCGGCGACGCTCGCCCAGCTTCCTGCCGACGCCGACGGTCGTGGCGAACTGGAAGAAGCGCAGAAGCGGATCGATGACGTCTCCGCACATATCGAGACCCTCTGGAGCCTGCATGCCGCACAAACCGGCCTCGTGCAGTCGCTGCAGACGGGCACCGGCCAGATCGTGGCCTTCCAGGATCAGATCGCAACCGCCATGGTGACGCTCGACGAGGCCGTGCAGGCCGACGACGCGGCCGCCAAGACCATGCTGCGCGATGCCGAAAGCATTCGCAGCACCGGCACCTTCCTGACCGAAACCAATTCCGCCTTCACCAAGGCCAAGACCCCGGACGAGAAATTTGCTGTCATCGCCGGCCGGATCGATGAAATCATCGCGCGTCAGCAGGTGCTGGCGGCCGTCCTTCCGAAGGCGAACCAGTCTGCCGCCAAGACGCTCGACAAGATCGGCGGTGAACTGAAGACCGCACTTGCGGGCGGGGACCGGTCCGAGGCGGCCGTCACCGATGTCGCCGGCAAGCTGCGCAACTTCACGCAGCTCAACGCCTATCTCGGGCTTGCCGCCCAGCAGAAGATGAAGGACGCGACGATCAAGTTCGGTGAGCTCGACGCGCCGCTTGCCAAGGCACAGGCCGTCATCGCCGATGGACGCAGCCTGCAGTCGGCCGGGTATGGCCTGCAGATCATGATGGCCCGCTTCCTGCTGGCCCCGACGGAAGATAACAGGGCGCTGCTCGAGAACCAGTTTGCAGCGCTGAAGACTGCCATGGCCGCTCTTGAAAAGACCGCAGCCGATCAGCCGGATCTCGTGTCCGCGGCGCAGACCCTTACGCCTGTCGTCGATCAGATGACGGCGGCCAGCGCCGAATTCGTCAAGGTCAGCGAAGACCGCAAGATCAGCTATGACCGTGCCGGTGCCGAGCTCAATGAAATCTGGAAGCAGCTGACAACCTTTGCGGAAATGCAGAAGGTCTCGGCAGGCCAGGAGCGCCAGGAGGCGAACTCGATCTCCATCGGTGCCACCGGTATCGGCATTCTCATCTCAATCTTCGCCGGCATCGGTCTGGTGCTGACCTTCAAGGGTCCGATCGGCCAGATCACCGGGGCCATGCGTCGCCTCGCCGAAGGCGTGCTCGATACCAAGATCAATGGTGAAGCCCGCGTCGATGAGATCGGCGAAATGGCGCGCGCCCTTGGCGTCTTCAAGCAGAATGCGCTGTCGAAGATCGAAATCGAAAGCCGCAGCGAGGCCGAACGTGCGCAGGCGGATGAAGAGCGCCGTCGCAACGATCTCGAGAAGCAAGAAATCGACCGCCAGATCGAGTTTGCCGTCAATTCGCTGGCGTCCGGTCTCGGCCGTCTGGCGAAGGGCGACATTTCCGAGACCATCGACACGCCGTTCCATGGCCGCCTCGAACAGCTGCGCAACGACTTCAACCAGTCGCTGGAGCATCTGCAGAGCACGATGACGCAGATCCGTTCGAACACCTATATGATCCAGCGCAATGCTGCCGAGATGAGCAGCGCGGCAGACCAGCTCGCCAAGCGCACGGAGCAGCAGGCGGCCTCGCTCGAGGAGACGGCTGCTGCGGTCGACGAAATCACCGTGACCGTCAAGTCCTCGGCGGAGCGGGCTGAAGAGGCCAACAGCATCGTGGCCGACACCAAGGGCCGGGCCGATACCTCGTCCACGGTCGTTGCGAATGCGATCGACGCGATGGGGCGGATCGAGGACGCCTCAGGTCAAATCGTCCAGATCATCGACGTGATCGACGAGATTGCCTTCCAGACCAATCTCCTGGCGCTCAACGCCGGCATCGAAGCCGCCCGTGCCGGTGAAGCCGGCAAGGGTTTTGCCGTCGTTGCCCAGGAAGTTCGCGAACTTGCCCAGCGTTCGGCCGGTGCTGCCCAGCAGATCAAGGACCTGATCCACAAGTCGAGCACGGAAGTCTCTTCCGGTGCGAAACTCGTGCAGCAGACAGGCGCCGTGCTTGCCGAGATCTCGGCCAATATCATCACCGTCGCCGACCGCGTCTCAGTGATTGCCATGGCGAGCCGCGACCAGTCAAATGCGCTGGCCGAGGTCAATTCCTCGGTCAACGAGATGGATCAGATGACCCAGCGCAATGCCGCGATGGTCGAGGAAACCAATGCCGCGACCCGTCAGCTGGCGGACGAGGCGGATGCGCTGATGCAGCTCGTCAACCAGTTCAAGCTGGCGCCGGAAACCCGCCGCCAGCCGTCTGCGCCTGCGCATCATCGCGCCGCCTGATTTCGGGGTCGCGCTATCCCACATCAAGCCGCCGTCCCCCTCAGGCCGGCGGCTTTTTCGTGTCTGGCGGGCCGTCATGGCAAGCCGGCTTGGAAAGCCGCTTTCGGACGGCTATCCTTCCCTTACGGAGGAGCGCAGATTTGACGATCGGATTGGTACCACCCGCACGGCGACTGGCCGCAGCCCGGCGCATGATCATCGCGCTGGTCGTGGTTCTGGTGGCTGCGAGCCTTGCCTTGCTCACCGTCGGCAATCGGCTGATCACGCGCAATGTCATGGAAGAAGCCTCGCTGCAGGCCAACAGCGCCCTGCGGCTTGCGGCGTCGGCCCTTGCCGGTCATCTCAGCCGCTATGAGACCTTGCCGGCGCTGATCGCTGATCACGATGACATGAAGGAGCTGGTGCTCGACCCCGCCAATCCGGCGCTACGGGACGCGGCCAATCGTTATCTCAAGGAGATCAACGCGCTGCTCGAATCCTCCGACATCTATGTGATGACGATGGACGGCAACACGATCGCGGCGAGCAATTTCGACGGGACGGCGAGCTTCGTCGGCGAAAATTTCAGCTACCGTCCCTATTTCTACGAAGCGGCCGCCGGCGAGCAGGCGCGCTTCTATGCGCTCGGAACGACATCGGCGAAGCGCGGCTACTATTTCTCCTCACCAATAGAGGTGAACGGCGCCGTGCGCGGCGTCATCGCCTTCAAGGTCGATATCGAGGACATCGAGACGTCCTGGCGGGGTGGCGAATACAAGATTCTCGTCCACGACCCCGAGGGCATCATCTTCATGACCGGCAATCCGGAGTGGCTCTATGCCTCGGTGCTGCCGCTGACGCCCGAGCGGCTGGAGCGGACCAGCGCTTCCCGACGCTATTCCGACGCCGTCCTGCGGGAATTGCCGATCAAGCGTGGTGCGCTGGACGACCATCTCCTGATGACCGTCACACAGGATGATGGAAAGCGCGAATATCTGGTGCTCGAGCAATATATGCCGGACGCCGACTGGACCGTGAAAGTGCTCTTCGACACCGGCACCATCCATGCACAGGCCCGCACCACGCTCATTGCCATTCTGCTCTCGCTTTGCCTCTTCGGGCTCGGGCTTGCCGTGGTCATCCAGCGACGCGCCCGGTTGCAGGAACAGATGCACATGCAGATCGAGGCTCAGGCCGAGCTCGAGCGCCGTGTCGACGAGCGGACCGCGGATCTGGCGCGCGTGAACCTGCAATTGCGGCAGACCCAGGCGGATCTCATTCAGGCGGGCAAGCTTGCCGGCCTCGGCCAGATGTCGGCTGCCCTGTCGCACGAGTTCAACCAGCCGCTGGCTGCGGCCAAGACCTATGCCGACAGCGCGACGATGCTGATCGACCGGAACAGGGTATCGGAAGCGCGCGACAATCTGGGCCGGATTTCCAGCTTGATCGACCGGATGGCCTCGATCTCGCGGCACCTGCGCAACTTCGCACGCAAACCGAACGAGAAGCTTGGGCCGATTTCGATCGAAGAAGTAGTGCGCGAAACGCTGGAGATCGTCTCTGCCCGGCTCGGAACCGCCGATGCCAGCCTCTCGCTCCATTTCGATCCGGGCTTGCCGCCGGTGAAGGGCGGGCCGGTTCGTCTTCAGCAGGTGCTGGTCAACATCCTGACCAATGCCTGCGACGCGGTGGAAGGTCTCGACGATCGAGAGATCGCGCTTACGGCGCGGCGGGAGCAGGGGCGGGTGGTGATCGAAATCGCCGACCGCGGTCCTGGTGTCCCACCAGCCATTGTCGAGCGTATCTTCGATCCCTTCTTCACCACCAAGGGCGTGGGCAAGGGGCTTGGTCTCGGGCTTTCGATTTCCTACAACATCATCAAGGATTTCGGCGGCAGCCTGACGGTCGGGCAGCGAGAGGGCGGGGGAGCACTCTTCCGCATCGAACTCCTGGAAGCGGAAGCATTGAACGAGGCGGCAGAATGAGCTCAGGACAGGTCTTGCTCGTCGATGACGAGGAGGAGCTGCGCTTCTCCACCAGCCAGGCGCTCGAGCTGCACGGCCTGCAGGTCAAGGCGGTTTCCTCGGGCGAGGAAATTCTCTCGCGTGTCGGCTTCGGCTTCGATGGTGTCGTCGTGTCCGACATTCGCATGCCAGGCATGGATGGAATGACGCTGCTGCACCGGATCCGGGAGCTCGATCACGAGATCCCCGTCATTCTGGTGACTGGTCACGGCGAGGTGCAGCTGGCGGTCAAGGCGATGCGGGAAGGTGCCTACGACTTCATCGAAAAGCCCTTCGCAAGCCAGGCCTTGGCCGGCGTTGTCCGTCACGCGCTCGACCGCCGATCACTTGTCTTGGAAAACCGGCGGCTGCGAGCGGTCGCGGGCAAGCGGGACGATATCGAGACGAGGCTTCCGGGACGCACGCCCATCATGGTCGATTTGCGCTACCGCGTGCGCGCGATCGGTGCGACGGAGGCGGACGCGCTGATCATCGGCGAAACGGGTGCGGGCAAGGAGGTTGTGGCGCGCAGCCTTCATGATGTCAGCGCGCGATCGAAGGGGCCGTTTCTCGCGATCAACTGCGCCTCGCTGCCGGAGACACTCATCGAGAGCGAGCTCTTCGGCCATGAAGCGGGCGCCTTTCCTGGCGCAATCCGCGCCCGCTACGGCAAGTTTGAACACGGGCGGGGCGGCACGATCCTGCTCGATGAAATCGGTTCGATGCCTTTCGATCTTCAGGCGAAGTTTTTGCGCGTCCTGCAGGAACGGACGATCACGCGGCTCGGGTCCAACGAGACGGTGCCGCTCGATGTTCGCTTTCTAGCAACGAGCAAGGTGGATCTCGAAAGCGAGGTCGCAGCCGGACGTTTCCGCGCAGACCTTTTCTATCGCCTCAATGTCGTGACGCTGCGCGTTCCGTCGCTGGCGCAGCGACGGCCGGATATTCCGCTGCTCTTTCTCCATCTGGTACGCGAGGCCTGCGCCCGCTACGGCCGCGACGACATGGAAGTCGATCCGGAGATCCTGTCGGAAATTGCCGAGCGCGATTGGCCGGGCAATGTGCGCGAGCTCAGAAACGCTGCCGACCGGCTGGTGCTCGGTATCGAGACTGAGGTGGACGTTCCCACCGATCCGGATGCGTCGGCCACACGCCTGGCCGAGAAAGTGGCGGCCTACGAGAAGCAACTGATTGCCAGTGCGATTGCGGCGCATGGCGGTGCGCTGAAGCCCGTCTATGAACAGCTCGGCATTTCGCGCAAGACGCTCTACGAGAAAATGCAGAAGCATGGGCTCGACAAGAGCCTGGCATCGGACGGGCGAGAGTAGGCCAAGTCGGCACCTTGATCCTCGGTCCGGCCCTAATGGGTGGGTTTCCACCCATGGACTGATCCGAATGTTACGATTTCCTCCCATCCATGGCGCGAAAAGCGGCAGAGGCGGGTGACAGGCACAGTCGCCGCGTTGCTTCCGCGCAGAGCCGGCGGTTAGCTCGCATGAGGTTCGGCCCAGAGGAGGCGCCGAGCTTTGTCACGTCAAAACATGCAGGGAGGACCTCATGAAGAAGTTCATGATCGCCATGGCTGGAGCCATGGCTCTGACGTTTACCGCACCCGTTTCCGCTCAGGACAAGGCCGACTGGCCAGGCAGCATGACCATCGGCACCGCCAGCCAGGGCGGCACCTACTTCATCTATGGCACCGGTCTTGCCGGGCTCATCACTGAAAAGCTCGGCGTCAACGCGTCTGCCGAAGTCACCGGCGGCCCGGTGCAGAACGCAACGCTGATCGAAACCGGCGACCACCTGATGGGTCTCGTCACCATGGGCCCGGCCTATGAAGCCTGGACCGGCAACAGCGAACTGGCGCCGGGCGTCGAGCACAAGAACCTTCGGGCGCTTTTCCCGATGTACCAGACCCCGTTCCAGGTCGTTGCGCTGAAGTCCTCGGGGATCACCTCCGTTGCTGATCTCGATGGCAAGCGCGTCTCCGTCGGTCCCGCCGGCGGCACTGCCGCGACCTACTGGCCGCGCTATTTCGAAAGCGTCGGCGTAAAGCCGGAAATCTCCTACTCGGGCGCAAACGATGCGACGAGCCAGGTCAAGGACGGCCTGATCGATGCCTTCGCCTTTGCGGCCGGCGTTCCGATTTCCGCCTTCGCGCAGATTGCAGCTGAAAACGACGTCAACATCTTCGGCTTCACGGCAGACGAGCAGAAGAAGATCCTCGAGGCCATGCCGGAACTGGCAGCCTTCGAAGTGCCGGGCGATCTTTACAAGGGCTTCCCCGATCCGCAGAGCACGGTCAGCCTGTGGAACTTCGCCGTCGCCAATGCCGAAATGCCGGAATCGCTCGCTTACGAGATCACCAAGCTCGTCATGGAGAGCAATGATCGCATGGTGCAGATCCATGCCACGGCTGCGGAAACCATTCCGGCGAACATCGAGAAGAACACGTTCCTGCCCTTCCACCCTGGCTCCGTGCGCTACTTCGAAGAAAAAGGCATCACCATTCCCGATGCTCTGAAGGGCCAGTAACGCCCAGCAGCTGCGCTTCGATGCGCAGGCAGGAGGCGGCAGCTCCGGTTGCCGCCGTCCTTCGTGCAAGATCCGGCTTCCTTATCGGGACACAAAACCATGACACAAGCTGACAATATCTCAGCGCAACAAGCCGCTGAGCCCGTTCTGGCTCACAATGTTGACGAGGAGCCGGTTGCGAGCAATCAGCGGCTCCATGCAAACTGGACGAACAAGGCGATCATCGTTCTCTGCATCGCCTACACCGCCTTCCATATCGGGGTCATGAACCTCTATCCGCTCGAAACCTGGACCTATCGCCTCATTCACGTCTGCGGCGGTTTGCTTCTCGGCTTTCTCATTTATTCGGCCGTGCAACTGCCCGTCACCGTGCCGGATCGGGTGCGGCGCAATCCGGTCGAATGGCTTCTTCTCGTGGTTGGTGTCGCTGGCATCGGCTACGGATTTGCCATGATCGCCTATGCCTGGGGTGCCTATTGGGTGGCTGGCGTCGCGCGTCCTCCGGCTCTCGTTTTCGCGACCTATGGTCTGCCGCTGCTGGCCGGCACTGCTGCCGCGCTCGCGGCTGCCTGGTTCTTTCCCAGCCGCGACCGGACGCGTGTGGATTGGGCGGACTACGCCCTTGGCGTCGCCTCGATCGCCGTCCTCGGCTATATCCTCTTCAATGTCGGCCCGCTTCGCCTGAGGGCCGGGACCGCCATGGCCCAGCCGGCGGACTTCTATGCCGCTCTGGTCGGTGTCATTCTCATCCTCGAAGTGACCCGCCGTGTCGCAGGTCTGGCTCTGGTGGTGATCGCCTCGATCTTCATCCTCTATTCCTTCGCCGGTCCGTATCTGCCAGGCTTCCTTGCCCATCGCGGCTACGAGGCGCGGCGCTTCTTCACCTACATCTTCACCGATCAGGGCATTCTCAGTGACCCCGTGGCGGTGTCCTCGACCTACATCATCCTGTTCATCACTTTCGCCGCCTTCCTACAGGCGTCGAAAGTCGGCGATTACTTCGTCAACTTCGCCTTTGCTGCTGCGGGTCGTGCGCGTGGTGGCCCGGCCAAGGTGGCGGTTCTCGCATCCGGTTTGATGGGCATGATAAACGGCACTTCTGCCGGCAACGTCGTCTCGACGGGTTCGCTCACCATTCCGCTGATGAAGAAGGTCGGTTATCCCGCAAAGACATCTGCGGCGGTCGAAGCTGCAGCCTCGTCCGGCGGCCAGATCATGCCGCCGATCATGGGGGCCGGTGCCTTCATCATGGCGGAAGTCACGGGCATCCCCTACACCGAGATCGTGATCGCCGCGATCATCCCGTCGGTGCTCTACTTCGCATCCGTCTACTTCATGGTCGATCTGCAGGCCACGAAGCTCGGCATGAAGGGACTTCCGAAGGAAGAGCTGCCGGTCTTCAAGCAGCTGCTGAAGCAGGCTTACCTGTTCATCCCGATCATCATGCTGATCTACACGCTGTTTGCGGGCTACTCCGTCATCCGCGCCGGTACGGTGTCGATGATGGCAGCCGCCGTGGTCAGCTGGTTGACGCCGCATCGCATGGGACCACGGTTGCTGGCCAAGGCCTTCGACATCGCCGCCCGCATGTCGGTGCAACTGGTCGCCGTCTGCGCATGCGCCGGCATCATCGTTGGCGTCATTGCACTAACGGGCGTCGGGGCTCGCTTCTCAAGCCTGTTGCTCGGCATTGCTGAACAGAACCAGCTGCTGGCGCTCTTCTTCGCCATGTGCATTTCCATCGTGCTCGGCATGGGCATGCCGACGACCGCTGCCTATGCGGTTGCCGCTGCGGTGGTGGCACCCGGTTTGGTGAACCTCGGCATTCCGGTCCTGACGGCGCATTTCTTCGTGTTCTACTTCGCGGTCATGTCGGCAATCACGCCGCCGGTGGCGCTGGCGGCCTATGCCGGGGCAGCGCTCTCGGGATCCGATCCGATGAAGACCTCGGTGGAAAGCTTCAAGATCGGTCTTGCCGCCTTTGTCGTGCCGTTCATGTTCTTCTATTCGCAGGCCATGCTGATGCAGGGCTCGTGGCTAGAAATTCTGCACGTGTTCCTGACGGCGAGCCTCGGCATCTACATGCTCGCAGCCGCCGTCCAGGGCTGGTTCTTCGGTGCGCTCGGGCTGCCGCTGCGGCTCGTCCTGCTGATCGCTGCACTCAGCATGATCAGTGGCGGACTGATCTCCGACCTCATCGGCCTGGTGGTCGGCGGTTCGCTCTTTGCCTATCAGCGACGGTTCGTCTCCACCGCAGCCATTGCGCGCGGGGCGGACTGAGCGTCTCGGCCATGAAGCCTTGAGCAGTAGAAGGGGCGGTGCCATCAGGCGCCGTCCCTTTCTCTTGACACTCTGCGCGTATCGTCAGCGCGCACCCGGCGCAAAAAGCGATGTCCAGTTGCGGATGAATTCCTCGCGGGTCGCGCGATCCTGAGCGGCGAGGAGGGCGGGGCCGACGCGGATCGGGCGACCGATGCCGGATTCGATGAGTGACATGGGGCCATCCACTCCGGGTGGCAGCGGGGCATTTTCCGAGAAGTAGAATGCCTCTTCCTGCGCCACCTTCTGTCCGCGGGGCGAGAGCAGATAATCGAGGAAACGCTGCGCCAGGGCCGGATTGGGCGCAAGATCCGGAATGAGGGCGCCGCGCGACAGGATCAGCGCGTAGTCGCGCGGGATGACAACCCGCAGGTCCGGATTGCGCTGGGCGGCTGCATAGGCATAGGACCCGAGCACGTTGTAGGCGATCAGCAGCCGACCGCTTGCAATCTGGCCCAGCACCTCGCTGTTGCAGCAGCGGGTCACGACATCCGCACGGCTGAAGCTCTCCAGAAGACGGCCGTAAGTTGTCGGTGCCTGTAGCGCATCGTGGAAAGCGAGGAGGTAACCGATGCCCGAGGCGCGCACGTCATAAGTGCCGATGCGGTTGCGGTAGACGTCCGGCTTGGACCTCAGCAGTTCGGCAATTTCCACATGCGAGCGCGGCACGTCTTCCGGCGGCACGCGCTCACCGTCATAGACAATCACGGCGGGTTCGAAGGTGAAGCCGAAGACCTCGTCGCGCCAGTTGGCCCAGTCGGCCACCCGCTCGGTCTCGGGCGATCGATATTCCTGCGCGCATCCGTCATTGGCCAGCTTGACGAGTTGGTCGACCGAGGAGGAGAGCAGCAGATCGCCATAGGCGAGCTGGTTTGCACAGGCGTCTTCCGCTTCCTTGAAGAGGTCGTTGGTGACGTAGTCGTTGAACTCCACGGTCACGTCGGGTGCAAGTCGCTGGAAGTCGAGAATGAGCGGCCTCATCGCCTCGACATCGGTGGCACCACGGATGACCAGGCGGGCGCGTTCGGCCGCCGCTGCTGGGAATACCGTCTGCTCTCCCTCGAGGGCGAAAGCGGGTAGAGCGGTGGTCGCGAGAAGGCTCGCTGCGAGAAGAAGCAGTGACTTCAGATTACGACGAGCGGTCATGCACCCTCCCTCTGCATGAGAGGCAGTTCGAGCACGACGGTGAAGCCGCGCTCCTCGGTTTTCTCACGGAAGGAGAGGGCGCCCCGAAGCGCGCCTGCCACTTCGAATGCGATCGCAAAGCCCAGGCCGGAGCTGCCTTCGCCCGATTTGGATGAGACAAAGCGCTGGGTGACATGCGACCAATCCGCGGGCGGAATGCCCGGACCGTCGTCTTCGACTTCCACCAGGCCGAAATTGCCCCGCCGTACGACCCGCACCTCAAGTTTCGAAAGCGTGCCGTGCCGCAGGGAGTTGTCGATGATGTTGACGATCGCCTCACGCAGGCTGAGCCCGTCGCCCAGAATGGTGAGCGTCTCGTCGGGGGCTTCGAAAGAGACGACGGTATCCGGGTCGATGGTGATCGGCACTGCCGCCCTGAAGGCCTTGCGGGCGACATCGGTCAGATCGAGCGGAAACAGCTGAACGGACTCGAAGCGATGGATGACCATGGCGTGGTTCAGAAGCTGCGTCGTGAACCGCGCGAGTTCGTTCGTCCGGTCGCGGACGCGGTTCAAGTGCCGGCGGTCGGGCTCGGAGAGGGCCTTCTCGTCGATCAGGCTGACTTGTGCCGACAGGGCCGTCAACGGTGTCCGGAGCTGATGGGCGCTGTCTGCGATGAAACGCTGCAGCACCTTCAACCGTTCGTCGAGGCGACGCATGAAGTGATTGATCGAGTCGACGAAGGGCACCAGTTCGCGCGGCACTTCCACCGCAATCGGCGTCAGATCCTGGGAGTCCCGTCGCCGCAGCGTGTCGCCGAGAGCATCCAGCGGACGCAGCGAATAACGAACGGCGAGAACGGTGCCTGCCAGCGCAAGCAGGCTCATGATCGCGACGAGGATCAGAGCGCGGGTGGTCAGTTCCGTCGTCAGGGCCTGACGGGCCTCCGTCGTCTGAGCGATCAACACATGCGCCCAGCCGCCGATGCTCGGATCGGAGATGGCGCGACTGGCCTGGACGAGACGCACGGGCTGGTTCCGATAGCGGCTCGTCTCGAACTTCGGCGCGTTCAGTGCCGTGTCTCGCGGGGTCTCGGCGCCCAGATCCTGGTAGCCGGTCAAGGTGCTGCCATCCGGGGCGATGACCCGGTAGAAAATCCGATCGCGCGAGGCGAGGCCCAGCAGCTCGAACGCGCTGGGTGGCAGGTTCACGGCGATCCTGCCGTCGTCGACAACGAGAGATTCGAGGATCTGGATCGCTGCACCCTGCAGCAGGCGGTCATAGGCCTGGTCGGCTGCCGCACGGGCGTAAAACCAGGCGGCAGTCATCAGGATGGCAGCTCCGCCCGCCAGAACGAGAGCCACGCGCAGGACGAGCCGGGAGAAAAGGGACGGCTTAGTCCTCTGCATCGGACACCAGCTGATACCCTGTTCCGCGTACCGTCACGATCCGGGCTTTCGCACCTTCGAGCTTCTTGCGGAGCCGGCCGACATAGAGCTCGATCGCATTCGGTCCGGCCGCCTCGTCGAAGCCGAACATCTGGTCGAGAAGCTGCTCCTTGCTGAAGATGCGTCCCGGACGGCTTGCCAGGATCTCCAGCAGTGTCATCTCGCGACGCTTCAACTGCACCTCGCGCTTGCCGACCCTGACAGAACGCTGGGAGCGGTCGAGCAGCACGTCGCCGCAGACGATGATGTTCGTGGCTTCGCCACCGCTGCTCCGGCGCATAAGCACACGGGCACGGGCTTCGAGTTCGCGGAAATCGAAGGGTTTGACAAGGTAATCGTCGGCACCGAGATCGAGCGCGCCGACACGGTCGTCGATCTCCGATCGCGCGGTCAGCACCAGCACCGGCACCGGGTTCTTGTTCTGCCGCAGCCGCTTCAGGATCGAGAAGCCATCGAGGCCCGGCAGCATGACGTCGAGAATGACGAGATCATACTCCGTGAAGTCGAGGATATCGGAAGCCGCACGGCCATCCGTCTGCCAGTCGACCGTATGGCCGATGGTCTCAAAGCGGCGGCTGATCGCCTCGCCCACATCGAGCGTGTCTTCCACCAGAAGGATGCGCATGGAAAAACGGTGGCATGTCTCGGGTCCGCGATCAAGCGACCGGCTGCAGGCTGCTGCGACTGTTAACGGGTTTGACAGGATCGTGACAGGATTGAGGCCTATCAATGTCGGCGCCGGCATAGGGAGAGAGCTTAAGCCGGTACTGGGGAGGATCCCATCGCGATCGCCACAAGGAACACGCGGACACAGGTCCTGCGTGAGCGCTCTTGTCATGGCTTGCGCTGGGATTGTCCGAGAAACGCTCAGACATTCGGGAGAGAATGATGATCCGCAACACGATGAAATTTCTGGCCGGCGCGGCCCTGATCGGCCTTGCTGCTGCCACCGCTGCTGTCGCCGAGCCGACAAAGCCGGAATGCCTGGCCGGTGCCAAGCCGGGCGGCGGTTTCGACCTGACCTGCCGACTGGCTGCCAATGCCCTGCTTGAAACCAAGCAGATCAGCCAGCCGATGGCTGTCACCTACATGGAAGGCGGTGTTGGCGCCGTGGCCTATAACCACGTCATTTCCAAGCGTGCCAGCGATCCGAACCTGATCACGGCTGCCTCGTCCGGCTCGGCTCTGCTGCTCGCCCAGGGCAAGTTCGGCCAGTATGATGAAAGCGCCGTCCGTTGGCTGGGCGCGCTCGGCGCCGACTTCGGCGTCATCGTCGTCAATGCCGACTCGCCCTACAAGACGATGGCTGATCTGGTCGCTGCCTACAAAGCCGACCCGACCACCTTTGCGATCGCCGGCGGCGGTGCCGTTGGTTCGCAGGACTGGATGAAGGGCTCGCTGATCGCCAAGGCTGCAGAACAGGATCCGAAGTCCATGCGCTACGTCGCGCTTGAAGGCGGCGGCGCCGTTCTGACCGCTCTCGAAGGCGGCCATGTGCAGGTCGGTTCCGGCGACGCTGCCGAAATGGGCAAGCATCACCTCGCCGGCAAGGTTCGCATTCTCGCCGTCATGTCGCCCGAGCGCCTGCCGGGTGAACTGAAGGACATCCCGACCGCCAAGGAACAGGGTTATGACATCGAGTGGCCCGTCTGGCGCGGCTACTATGTCGGCAAGGATGTTTCCGACGCGGATTACGACTGGTGGGTCAAGGCCTTCGACGCCATGAGCAAGACGCCTGAATTCGCCAAGGAGCGCGACGCTCGCGGCCTGTTCGAATTCACCATGCTCGGCAAGGACTTCGACGATCGCGTCAAGAGCGATGTGGCGAAGTTCAAGGTCATGGCGAAGGAAGCCGGCTTCTGATCCCGCTTGCGATGCGGCCGTCTCCGGCCGCATCGCCCCCTCCGCGCCAGTGGGCTGCGGAACAGCAAAATCAACACATGCCGCGGCTTTTGGCTGAAGGCATCACGTCCTTGGATGATCCGGCGCTTGCCAGCGACCGCAGCTCCGTGTGCGAGGAAAACTAATGTCGGAAAACACGAGAACCCACCAGTTGATCGGCCGTATCAGTGCGCTGGTCCTGTTCCTGCTCGCCGTCGCCTATGGCATCGGCGGCAGCATGATCGAATATGCCTTTTCATCCGATCCGCTCGGACCGCGCTTCGTGCCGGTGATGCTCGCCATTCTGCTTGGCCTGTTCACCCTGATCTATCTGAAATTTCCGGGCACGGCCGAAGGCTTCCCCACCGGCAATGCGCTGGTGCGCGTGCTTGCCGTTCCCGTCACGCTTATCGTCTGCGTGGCCCTGATGGAGCCGCTCGGCTTTGCGATCTCGATCTTCCTTTTGACCACAGTGGTCGGGTGGATCTTCGGCGCATCGCCCAAGCTCTCGCTGGTCGGCGGCGTCGTGCATGCGGCCATCTGGTGGTTCATCTTCTCCTTCTTGCTCGAGGTCTACCTCCCGACCGGCGCCATTTTCGGCTGACCGTCGGCAAGACCTGAAAGGACAATTCCATGAGTTTCGAATATCTGTGGCATGGCTTCGGCGTTGCCCTCACGGGCCAGAACCTGCTGATCGGGTTCATCGGTTGCTTCATCGGCACGCTCGTCGGCGCACTTCCGGCCATTGGGCCGATCAACGGCATCGCGCTGCTGATGCCGATTGCCTATTCGATGGGCCTGCCGGCTGAAAGCACGATGATCCTGCTCGCCTCGGTTTATCTCGGCGCAGAATATGGTGGCCGTATCTCGTCCATCCTGCTCAACGTGCCTGGCGATGCCGGTGCCGTCATGACGGCCATGGATGGCTATCCGATGGCCCGCCAGGGCCGCGCCGGTGAGGCGCTTGCGCTCTCGGGCATTGCCTCTTTCGTCGGCGGTACGCTCGGTGTCATCGGCCTTGCCTTCTTCGCCCCGGTTCTTTCAGGCCTCGCGATCGGCTTCGGTCCTGCCGAATATTTCGTCCTGATGGTCTTTGCCTTTGCGACCCTCGGCTCGATGGTCGGCTCGCAGCCGGTCAAGACGCTGATCGGCTGTACGCTTGGCCTGATGCTGGCAACCGTTGGTCTCGATGCGACCTCGGGCGCCTATCGCTTCACCTTCAATGAGCCTGAGCTCGGGGACGGCATCGAATTCGTGACACTCGTCATCGGCCTGTTCTCGATTTCCGAGGCCATGCTGATCCTCGAGCATCAGACCAAGGGCTCCACCGTGATCCGTGAGCTCGGTCGCATGACCGCGCGGATGTCGGATGTGGTGAAGTGCACCGGCACCATGCTGCGCGGTTCAGTCATCGGCTTCGTCGTCGGCATTCTGCCGGGGACCGGCGCCTCGGTGTCGAGTGCCGTTTCCTACACGACCGAAAAGCGGATCTCGGACACGGAAGGCACGTTCGGCAAGGGCGATGTCCGCGGTCTCGCGGCGCCTGAATCGGCCAACAACGCGACGGCAGCTGGCGCCTTCGTTCCGATGCTGACGCTCGGTGTTCCGGGCTCTGGCACCACCGCGGTCATGATGGGCGCGCTGATGCTCTACAACATCCAGCCCGGTCCGATGCTGCTCGCCGAACGCCCGGAAATCGTCGGCGGCCTCGTTGCCTCGCTCTTCGTCGGCAACTTCATCCTGCTGGCGCTGAACCTGCCGCTCGTGAACATCTTCGCCCGCGTGCTCACCATGCCGAACTGGATCCTCGTGCCTGGCATCCTGGTGCTCTCGGTCATCGGCGTCTATTCCACCCATGCCTCGATCTTCGCGATCTATCTGATGCTGGCGATCGGCATCGCCGGATGGCTCCTGCGCAAGGCCGGTTTCGACATGGCGCCGATCATTCTCGGCTTCGTGCTCGGCAAGGTGATGGAAGTGAACCTGCGCAATGCGCTGGCCATCAGCGGTGGCGACATTGCCATCCTGTTCCAGAGCAAGATCTCGCTGGTCCTCTGGACGCTCGCTGTTGCCGTCGCGGTTCTGCCGATGCTGCTCGGCTGGCGTGCGAAGCGCCGTCGTGCCCTGGCCGCCGCGGAATCGGCAGCCCAATAAAAAAAACGATGCCGGCAGCCTCTGCCGGCCTTCTCCTGATCCTCCCCGGACGCGCCGCGCTCTGCTCTGCAGACGCGGCGTTTTCCGTTCAGATGCCGCAATTCAGGCTTGCGGTTAACTCGACGATAAACCGAGGCCTCTAAAGTTCGCCGCAACAGAGAACGGAGAGGGCGTCTTGGCAGAGGAACAGAAGGAAAGCTTCATCCGGGCTGGTTACGACCAGAACTCGTTTCGTTATCTGATGAAGCGCATCTTCTGGCGCCTGATCGCGCCATTGCCGGACAAGCCCTACGTCCAGCTGAAATT
This sequence comes from Allorhizobium sp. CTOTU50464, assembly GCA_032102365.1. Taxonomy (GTDB): domain Bacteria; phylum Pseudomonadota; class Alphaproteobacteria; order Rhizobiales; family Rhizobiaceae; genus Allorhizobium. Next base: position 245,555 of record DAMDHD010000001.1, read on the forward strand.
CTGGAGCATCAAGGGGGAGTGGCCGGATGTCGACCACCCCAAGACGTTTTCGGAGAAGGTGCAGTATCGCAAGATCCATGACCGCAATCCGCTTTACGGCACGCTCGTCGACAAGCTGGCGGTGAAGGATTATGTCGCTGAAAAGGTCGGGGCAGCCCATGTGATCCCGACCTATTGGGCCGGCACGAACCTATCCGAGGTCGACTGGTCGAAGATCCCGCTGCCGGCTGTGATCAAGCCGAACCATGCGAGCGGCCTCGGGGAATTCCTCTATACGGCAGAGGACGTCCAACGGCTCAAGCAGAACGATCCCTGCGCCGAATGGCTTGCGATCGATCACGCCCGCTACAACAGAGAATGGGCTTACTCGCAGGTCGACCGGAAGGTCGTCATCGAGCAGATGCTGAGCAAGGACGGCGGAATCCCCTGGGATTATCGCTGCTTCGTCTTCAACGGCCGACTGTCGCATATCATCATCGACACCCGCACGGACGACCAGGGCTATTCCGCTACCTACTCCCGGGCATGGGAGCGTCTGCCGTTCTACGATCCGGACTATTACGCGCCTTATCCGGAGGAAATTCCGCGGCCTGAGCAGCTGGACCTGATGGTGTCCCTGTCGGAAACGATCGGTCGCGATCTCGATTTCGTCCGCGTCGATCTCTTCGATACGGGGGACAATCTTTATGTCGGAGAGCTCACACTTTATCCCGGCGGCGGTTTTGAAGCTTTCGAGCCGCCGGAATATGATCGCCTCATCGGCGACAAGTGGCAGGTCGGCAAGAGCGCCGGCTGATATCAGGCCGGCTGCAATCCAGCTTGTGCATGCATGGCGGCCATGGCCTCTGTCGGCGGCGCCTGCATGGCTTCAATCAGCGATGCCATGATCGCCGTTCGCAACGCATAGGTGTTGGCGGTGGTTTTCTTGTGGTCCAGTCTCTGGGCGGCGACCACCAGATTGGCCCCTTGCTGCATTACAATCTGCTGAGCCCTGATCATTGCCCAGGTCTCGATATCGATCTGTTCCTGCATGTCCGCATCCCCAGCTAAGTCATTTAGCCCGCGAGGCTTTCTCGAATCGCCTCTCTCTCAACAATATTCGATTATCCAGATTCGTTAAACAAGGTAACCAAAAAAGGTCATGAATTGATCTGTTGCCCGGTTGCCAAATTCAAAACCACCCGCGTAGCAGCCTTCAGGCTTCCTTAAGATGGTTGTGGTGTATTACCGCTTTCACCCCAGGAGGAAGTATGACCTGCCAAGGTTGCACGAACGGAGCTGCCTTTGGCTCCAGCTTCACGATGGCTTTCCAACCCATCATGGATACCCGTCGTGGTGCGGTCTTCGCCCATGAAGCACTCGTCCGCGGTTCCGATGGGAGTGGTGCGGGATCTGTTCTGTCTCTCGTTGATCCGAACAACCGCTATGCCTTCGATCAGCAGTGTCGGGTGCGCGCGATCGAGCTTGCCGCACAGCTCTTCCCACGGGACGAGATGCCTCATCTGTCGATCAATTTCATGCCGAATGCGGTCTATGAGCCCCGGGCCTGTATCCGGCAGACGCTGGAAACGGCCAGACGCACGGATTTCCCGCTCGACCGCATCATCTTTGAATTCACCGAAGTCGAGAAGCTCGATACCGCGCATCTGCTCAACATCCTGAAGAGCTATCGCGAAATCGGTTTCAAGACGGCGATCGACGATTTCGGCGCCGGTTATTCCGGCCTCAACCTTTTGACGCGGTTCCAGCCCGATATCGTCAAGCTGGACATGGATCTGATCCGGGGCATCGATACCGACAGGGTCAAGCAGATCGTGGTGAGCCGCACGCTGGACATGCTGCGCGATCTTGGCGTCACGGCCGTCTGTGAAGGTGTCGAGACGGCGGGCGAACTCGAGGTTCTCAGAGATCTCGGTGTGGATCTGCTCCAGGGCTACTTCATCGCCCGCCCGACCTTCGAGGGACTGAGCCCCATCTCGCTTGCGGCTTGATCTCAGGCCGAGAGATGAAGAAAGGGCCGCCTGCAAGACGGCCCTTTCGCTTGGACGTTGAGGCTTAGGCCTTAGAAGTCCATGCCACCGGCCGGCATGGCGGGTGCGGCTTCCTTCTTCGGCTTTTCGGCGATCATGGCTTCGGTGGTGATCAGGAGACCTGCCACGGAGGCGGCATCCTGCAGCGCCGTGCGCACCACCTTGGCAGGGTCGATGACGCCCTGGGCGAAGAGGTCGCCATATTCGCCGGTCTGGGCATTCCAGCCATAGGCGAATTCAGACTTCTCACGCAGCTTGCCGACGATGATCGAGCCTTCGGCACCGGCGTTCTCGGCGATCTGACGCACGGGGGCTTCGATGGCGCGGCGGATGATGTCGATGCCGACGCGCTGGTCGTCATTCGGAGCCTTCAGGTTCTCGAGCGCCTTGACCGAGCGGAGCAGGGCGACGCCACCACCGGGCAGGATGCCTTCCTCGACGGCCGCACGGGTCGCATGCAGGGCGTCGTCCACGCGGTCCTTCTTTTCCTTGACTTCCACTTCGGTCGAGCCGCCGACGCGGATGACGGCGACGCCACCGGCGAGCTTGGCCAGACGCTCCTGCAGCTTCTCACGGTCGTAATCGGAGGAGGTTTCCTCGATCTGCGCCTTGATCTGGGCCACGCGGCCGTCGATCTCGGCCTTGGAGCCTGCGCCGTTGATGATGGTGGTGTTTTCTTTCTCGATCGACACCTTCTTCGAACGGCCCAGCATGTTGAGGGTGACGTTCTCAAGCTTGATGCCGAGGTCTTCGGAGATGACGGTGCCGCCGGTGAGGATGGCGATGTCCTCGAGCATGGCCTTGCGGCGGTCGCCGAAGCCCGGAGCCTTGACGGCTGCAACCTTCAGGCCACCGCGCAGCTTGTTGACGACGAGGGTCGCGAGCGCTTCGCCTTCGACGTCTTCGGCGATGATGACGAGCGGCTTGCCGGACTGGACGACGGCTTCGAGAACGGGAAGCAGAGCCTGCAGGTTCGACAGCTTCTTCTCGTGGATCAGGATATAGGGATCGTCGAGTTCGACGCGCATCTTCTCCTGATTGGTGACGAAGTAGGGCGAGAGGTAGCCGCGGTCGAACTGCATGCCCTCGACCACTTCGAGTTCGGTCTCGGCGGTCTTGGCCTCCTCGACGGTGATCACGCCGTCATTGCCGACCTTTTCCATGGCTTCTGCCAGGTAGCGGCCGATCTCGGTGTCGCCATTGGCGGAGATGGTGCCGACCTGAGCGATCTCGGCATTGTTGGAGATCTTGCGGGCATTGGCCTTCAGCTCGGCGACCACGGATTCGACGGCGAGATCGACGCCGCGCTTCAGGTCCATCGGGTTGAGGCCAGAGGCAACGGCCTTGGCGCCTTCCTTGACGATGGCCTGGGCGAGCACGGTCGCGGTGGTGGTGCCGTCACCGGCGAGATCATTGGTCTTGGACGCCACTTCGCGCAGCATCTGGGCGCCCATGTTCTCGAACCTGTCCTCAAGCTCGATTTCCTTGGCGACAGACACGCCATCCTTGGTGATGCGGGGTGCGCCGAAGGACTTGTCGATGACGACGTTGCGGCCCTTGGGACCGAGCGTCACCTTCACGGCATTGGCGAGGATATCGACGCCACGCAGCATCTTCTCGCGGGCATCGGTGTGGAATTTCACTTCTTTCGCAGCCATTGTTCACTCCTCAAAGGCAAATGATGACTGATGGTCTCAAGCGGCTTTCTTCTCGGCGGCCTGGGCCTCGATGATGCCCATGACGTCGGCTTCCTTCATGATCAGCAGCTCTTCGCCGTCGATCTTGATCTCGGTGCCGGACCATTTGCCGAAAAGAACGCGATCACCGACCTTCACGTCGAGCGCGACGATCTGGCCCTGCTCGTTGCGGGCGCCGGGGCCGACGGCGATGACTTCGCCTTCCTGCGGCTTCTCCTTGGCAGTGTCTGGGATGATGATGCCGCCCTTGGTCTTCTCCTCGGACGAAACGCGGCGGACGACGATGCGGTCGTGCAGCGGACGGAACTTCATGTTTTCCTCCTGGACAAACAAAATGGAACGTCCCCAAAGGCCGGACCGGATAAGGTCCGGACGGGTCGCCGGACCCTTGAGAGGCATCCGGCGCGCAATGATCTGGTTTTTCCGATTTTTTGTTTCAAGAGCGAGTGGCGAAAAAAATCAGCACTCTCGTCATGTTGCTGCTAACAGCATGATTTGCAATCACAATTTCTGCAGCCCTCTTGCCATTTCACGTGGTTTTGTCAAACTTTTTATCGTCAATGACCAAGAGGGAAACGCATGACATCCAGCAAAGACTTTACCCTCCAGATGGAGGGATATGGCCTCACCACCGCACACATCCTCTATCGGCTGCCCGACTTTCGCTCCGTGCTGCAGACCTTCCTCTGGCAGGATTACGATCTGGCGCCTGATTTCCCACAGATGACAAAGTTTCTCGATTTCTGGCGGGCCAATCTCGATGGCGATCTGCATTCAGTGCGCTTCAGTCACAAGCGGCTGATCGGTCCCAACGAATGGCGGAAACTCGACGGGGAATTCAGCCTCCATTAAGTCCCTCGCATCCTCGGGGGCGGCGGAACAAGGCGCGCCGGCAGACGTTGGATCTGGTCGCCACCGCCACCCCCCAAGGATGCCAGAATGCCATTTCCCGTTTCGACCTACCGTTTGCAGTTTCGCAACGGCATGGAATTCGACCGCGCCATCGGTCTCGTCCCCTATCTGAAGCGCCTCGGCATCACCCATCTCTATGCGTCTCCGGTCTTTGCGGCGACCGAAGGCTCGACCCACGGTTACGACGTGACCGATGCAAACCTCATCGACCCGGTGCTCGGCGGTCGCGAGGGACTGGAGCGGCTTGCAGAGGTCCTGAAGGCGGAAGGTCTGGGGCTCATCCTGGACATCGTGCCCAACCACATGGCAGCAAGCCTTGAGAACCCTTGGTGGCGCAGCGTCATCGAATGGGGTGAGGCCAGCCGCTATGGCCACTATTTCGACATCGACTGGAGCCAACGCCTCACCCTGCCGTTTCTCGGAAAGCCATTCGAGCAGGCGGTGGCGGATGGCGAGATTTCACTCACCCTGGACCGCGAGCACGGGTCTCTGGCCTTTGCCTATTTCGAAAGCCTCTATCCCCTGACGCCATCCACCTATGCCGCAGCTTTGGACGGCTGCTCGCATCCATTGGCCGCGCGCCTCGCCGAACTCGGGCGCCAGGCCAGTCCGGAGGAGGACGCCGCGTTTCACCGCGCCGTTCTGGCTCTGTGTGAGGAAGGCCAGAGCGATGGTCTGCTTCAAGAGCTCAAGGCCAAAGCGGAGGACCGGGCGTTTCTGGTCCGTCTCCACGACCTGCAGCCATGGCGCCTGATGTTCTGGACGGAGGCTGCCAAGGGACTGAGCTACCGCCGTTTCTTCGAGATCGCCGGCCTTGTCGGTCTGCGCGTTGAAGCCGATGACGTGTTCGAGGACGCGCATCGGACGATCCTCGAGATGGTGCGTGCCGGCCAGGTGGATGGCCTCCGGATCGATCACGTCGACGGCCTTGCCGATCCCGGTCGCTACCTGCAGCAGCTGCGAAGCGCTGTCGGGGAAGACATTCCCATCTATGTCGAAAAAATCCTGGCGCCCGGAGAAGACCTTCCCGAGGACTGGCCTGTGCAGGGCTCGACGGGTTACGAGTTCATCGCAGCCCAGGTGCCCGTGCTGCTCGATCGGACGGGTTTTCAGGCGATGCGCGAGGCCTATTCGCAGATTGCCGGTCCGCAGCAGGCTGTCTCCGAAAAGATGCGCGAAGCGAAGCTGCGGATGATCCGGATCAATTTTGCCGGCGAGGTCAAGGCGCTGGTGGGTCAGGCGTCGGAGCTCTCCGGACAGCCGGAAGATGGGGTTCGCAAGGCTCTGGAGGAACTGCTCGTCGCCTTTCCGCGCTACCGCACCTATGGCGCAGAGCAGGGGATGCCGGTATCGGATCGAGCTCTTCTCGACGAGGTGCTGGCGCTCGCCAAGACGCGGCTTGATGGCGACACTCCTGCCGTGGCCGAGGAGATCGTCAGGCTCCTCAAGGGCGAGAGCGTTGCGCAGGAGCATCAGGCAGCCGTCGCCGTCTTTCGTCGCCGGTTCCAGCAGCTCACCGGCCCGCTGATGGCAAAGTCGCTCGAGGACACGCTGTTCTTCCGCCATGTCGAGTTCCTGGCGCTCAACGAAGTTGGCGGCGAGCTTGAGCCGGAGGAGGGAGGGCTGGAGCATTTTCATGCCGAAATGCGGCGCAGGGCCGAGCGGCAGCCGCTGGGACTGTCGGCTTCGTCCACGCACGATACCAAGCGGGGCGAGGATGCCCGGGCGCGCCTCTTTGCCCTTGCCGAAGATGCGCCACGTTTTGCCCGCCTCATCGCAACCTGGCGGGAGAGACATGCGGATGTCGTCGAGATCGACGGGAAGCCGGCACCGGAACCTGAAGTCGAATGGATGATCTTCCAGGCGCTGATCGGCCATTGGCCTGTCGATCTCGATGCCGGCAATCTGGAAGGTCTCTCGGATTTCGCCGATCGTGTTGCTGCTTTCGTCGAGAAATCGCTGCGCGAAGCAAAGCTTCGGACCGACTGGAACGGCATCAACGCCGACTATGAACAGGCCGCGACCGACTATGTTCGTCGCCTGCTGATCGACAATCACGACTTCGTCGAGGCGTTCGTTCGGGAGATCCAGCCGCTGATCTGGGCTGGGCTGGTCAACGGCTTGACGCAGACGGTCATCAAGCTGTCGGCGCCGGGGATCCCGGATATCTATCAGGGAAGCGAAAGGCTCGATCTGAGCTTCGTCGATCCCGACAACCGCCGTCCTCCGCCATTCGATACGCTGACCGAATTCGATCCCACGGCACCCCTGTCCTTCACCGACGAACGGGCGCTGGCGGAAGGCTGGCTGAAACAGGCCGTTGTGGCGCGTGGCCTTGCCTTGCGAAACCGACACCCGGAGCTGTTCCTCGACGGCCAGTATCTGCCCTTGACGGTATCGGGGCCACGTAGGTCCCAGGCGGTCGCCTTTGCGCGCGAGAAGGACGGTCTTGCTGCGGTCACCGTGGCCTGCCGCCTGCCCATTGCCATGTTGAAAGAGGGCGAAGGGCAGAGCTCGGCCGCGTTCTGGGGCGACACGCTGGTGGAACTGCCAGCGACGCTCGCCGGCATGTCCTTCAGGGATGCTTTGACCGGACGAGAGATCGCCTCTGCAGAGCGCCTTCTGCTTTGTGACGTCATGGACGGCCAGACGGTCGCGCTTCTCGTGTCAGAGGTGAAATGAGGTGGGCTGATCCGCAATGAGGTCCAGAACCTCGCGGGTCCGCAGCGTCGTCAGTTGGGTCGAAAAACGGGCGTTGAGCAGGGCAAGTGAGGCGTCATGCGCCTTGTCGACGCCGGAGCAGACAGCATCCGTTACCAGGATGACGTGATATCCAAGGTCGATGGCGCCCAGCGCCGTCGCCATGACACAGACGTCGGCTTCGCCGCCGGTCAGAACAAGGCTCTCGACCTGTTCTCGCCTTAGTGTCTCATGCAGGGTGCTGCCCAGCCATGGGGAATAGACCGGTTTGTCGAGGATGCGGGCGGGCGGCACCATGGCTGCAAGTTCGGGGGCGAGTTCCAGCACTTCGGGCGGCAGGTGCTGACCGGTCATCATCCACCAGCGCCGATAGTAATCCCGTCACGCGCTTGGTGCCTGTTCGGGATCTGTGGGAGGGATGAAGCGTGTGAATATGCGGGCGCGTGCGGCTTTGGCGATGGCGGCGATATCGGGCAGCGCCTTTGTCATCCATGGCACGCACCAGGGGGTGTCGGCCACGAACATGCGCTGAACATCGACACAGACATGGCGCCACTGGCCAAGTCTCATGACACTCCTCCCTTCGCCGCCGCTCACGCGACGGCGGATCTCGCACGTGGCAAAAAGCTCACGCGTTTTTGCGGGTTGAGGCACTGGCGCATGCCGGCTTCATCGGCGGCCGCGATGAAGGCACTGCGGGCGAGTTCTGCTGCACGCGAGCCGCGCAACGCGTTCCTGCAGAGACGCAAGGCACGCTCATAGGCGGGGCCGCGGCGGGTCGGCCATTCGGCATCGAGAAAATCCAGCGCATCATACGCATTGAGAAAGCGCCGCGTCAGCCCACAGGGCAGTTCCAGTTCGACGGGCACGTTCCAGGTGAAATCGGCTTCGGTCATGCCTTCCTCCGTTTGGCCGCCCTCAACTCGGAGGGCGGTGGGGAAGTTCCCGAAGGCCGATCAAATAAAGCTGTTATGATATTGATTTTTCTGTTGCAGTCCGCGTTTCCGCCTCGCGCTGCGCAAGCCAGGCGGTGGTTTCGTCACCTGCGATCTTGGCGGCCTCGACCACATCTGTGCCTTGCAACAGCCCATGCAGCAGGCTGCCGCTGAAGGTGTCGCCGGCACCGATCGTGTCGCGAACAGTCACGATGCGGTCGAGGCTGACACTGTGCTCCACACTGCCATCGAAGACGGTGATCGCGGCCGGACCGTCCGTCATCACGAGGTGTCTGAACCGCGGCCCCGCGAGGGTGGAGGCCCTGTTCCAGATGTCGTCCAGTGCCATGCCCGGCAGATCGGCCTTCGACCCGATCATCACGTCCGCCGGCCTCGGCTCCGCTTCCCGAAGCGGAAACTGTGAGAGCACAAGGGGAGACTGGTGCAAGGAGGCGCGTATCGCCTCCGGCAGCTTCGGCGCATTGACGTAAAAGGCGTCTGCTTCGACCGGCTGGTCGAGGTGAAAGCTGCGAGACAGGCGTCGCTCGCTCGAGAGAATGGTGCGCTCCCCGGTCGGGTCGAGCAGGATGTCGGCAAAGTCCGTCTCACCCTCGCGCTGCGTGATCAGTGTCGTGTCGAAGCCGGCCGCTTGAAGCGCGGTCAGCGCCTCTCTGCCGTAGCCGTCCGTCATCAGATTGGACAGGAGTGCCACGTCGTGTCCGAGCTCGAGCAGGCGGCGGGCGGTGAAGTAGCCGCCGCCGCCGAGCCGGGTTTCGCGGGAAGACCAGGCGATACGGCCACCGGCGCGCAGGGGTTCGGTCAGGCGCCAGATGCGATCATGGTTGATGTGGCCGACGACGATGACCCGCTTCCTGTCTGTCATGCTCATTCGGCGACGTCCTTCGGTGCGGGGCGGCTGGTCTCGCGCAAAATGAGCTCGACCGGCCAGAGTTCCTGAATGTCAGCAGCCTCTCGACCGGCCAGCATCTGCAGCAGGAGATCGGCGATGCGCGTGCCGGCCGCTCGGATCGAGGAGCGGGTTGTCGAGAGCGGCGGCACCATGTTCTCGGCTGTGAGATAAGGGAATACGTCGTCATGAGCGATCACGGAAATGTCCTTGCCTATCACCAGGTTCCTCGCGCGGGCGGCTCGATAGATCCCGAGTGCCGTCATCATCGATCCGGCAACGAAGGCGGTGGGGCGTGGGCGCTGTTCCAGCGCCGAACGGGCATAGCGGAAGCCGATCTCGTCGGTGAAATTATCATGGGTCACGAGTTTCGGGTCGAAGTCGATACCGCGCACGGCAAGGGCCGCCCTGTAGCCTGCCAGACGATGCATGGTGAAGGTCAGGCCCTCGCGTCCGTTGAGCAAGGCTATCCGGCGATGGCCAAGGTCTAGCAGGTGTTCCGTGCTGCGGCGGATGGCCCCCTCGTTGTCAATGTCGAGCCAGGCATGCGGTACATCGGTTGCCGATCGGCCGTGCACGATAAAGGGCAGCTTTAACTGGTGCAGAAGGGCGATGCGGGGGTCTTTCGGGCGCGGCGAATGAATGACGACCGCATCGACGCGTCGGCTCTCCGCCAGGCGCCGGTAGAGCTGCAGTTCATCGCCGGTGTGGTGTTCCGCCATCGGCGTGATCAGAATGTCTATATCCTCCCCGCTCAGGCGGTCGGCCATGCCGCTCATGAACTCGGAGAACTGGTAGTCGCCGGCCTTGGTCATGACGACGCCGATTGCGCCGGCTCGACCTGTTGCGAGACGCACCGCATTGATATTGGGCCGGTAGCCGAGGCGGGCGGCCTCTTCCATCACCCGGGCGCGCGTTGCCTCGTTTACCTCCGGATAGCCGCTTAGGGCCCGACTTACCGTCGTTGGCGACAGTCCGATCTCTCTTGCGAATTCCTTGAGCTTCATTCGAGCCTGTCTTTCCCCGCCGGTAGAGGGTCTCTCCTCCCTGACAACGCTTATCCCATGCTGTGGCAGGCACTTGCAAGATTTGCACTTCGCCTCTTCAAAGCGATTACGGAAATTCGCGTATCCCGATCGTTAAGTAATTCGTCGGCAGGGCGGGGTGTAGAAGGGCCGCCCGCTTCATTGAGTGCGAGGTAAAACCAAATATTTCAATAGGTTGGTTCGATTGACATTGGCATTCTTCGAATCGGGTTTGACAGGCTTCAGAATCTTTGCCAGCTTTCCGTCTACCAAACCGTTTTCAAATTATCGGGAGAGTGAACGGATTGGTTGTTTTTTTTGGGAGGAGATATCCATGAAGAAGCTCTTGACTGCCGCCTTCATCGTAGCAACTGCCTTGTGCGGAACGGCACAGGCCGCCGAGATTGCTGTGGCCGCCAACTCGACCGGCAAAAACCTCGATTTCCTGCGCAAGATGTTTGCCGAATTCGAAGAAAAGACGGGGCACAAGGTGTCGCTGGTCACTATGCCGCCATCCAGTTCCGAACAGTTTGCCCAGTATCGGCTGTGGCTCGCGGCGGGGAACAAGGATGTCGACGTCTATCAGACCGACGTGATCTGGGCGCCGCAGTTGGCCGACCAGTTCATCGACCTGAAGGAGGCAGCGAGTGACGTGGTCGACCAGTTCTTCCCCTCGATCATCGAGTCCCAGACCGTTGACGGCCGCCTCGTTGCCATGCCGATGTTTACCGATGCCCCGGCGCTTTACTACCGCAAGGACCTGCTGGAGAAACATGGCAAGGACATCCCGAAGACCTGGGCAGACATGCAGGCGGTCGCCAAGGAGATCCAGGATAAGGAGCGCGAGGCGGGCCAGAAGGACATCTGGGGGTTCGTCTTCCAGGCCAATGCTTATGAGGGGCTGACCTGCAACGCACTGGAATGGATCAAGTCGTCAGGCGGTGGTCAGATCGTCGAGCCCGACGGCACCATCTCCGTCAACAACGAAAAGGCCGTTGCGGCTCTCGAACAGGCGAAGTCCTGGATCGGCACCATTTCGCCTCCGGGTGTGCTGGCCTATCAGGAGGAAGAATCGCGAGGTGTCTGGCAGACCGGGAACGCCGTCTTCATGCGCAACTGGCCTTATGCCTATGCGCTCGGCAATGGCGAAGACAGCGCCGTCAAAGGCAAGTTCGACGTGACAACGCTGCCGGTTGCGGCTGCCGGCGACAAGCCGTCGTCGACGCTTGGCGGCTGGAATCTCGCGGTCTCCAAGTATTCCGATGAGCAGGAGGCCGCGATCGAACTGGTGAAGTTCCTAACCTCCACGGATTCGCAAAAGCGCCGTGCGGTCGAGCAGTCGCAGTTGCCGACGCTTCAGGCGCTCTATGACGATCCCGATGTCGCGCAGGCCCAGCCCTTCATGCCGCAGTGGAAGCCGATCTTTCAGGATGCGGTGCCGCGTCCGTCGGCCACCACCAAGGTCAAGTATAACGAGGTTTCTTCGCGCTTCTGGGGTGCAGTCCACAATACGCTGTCGGGCTCTGGCACTGCAGCCGAAAACCTCGAGCTGCTCGAAATCGAGCTGAACGAACTCATGGGCAACGGCTGGTGATGCCGGCGCCGGGCGACCTTCCGGCCGCCCGGCCTTCCGTCACCTGGAGGGAGGAACGCCCATGACCGACATCAGCATGCAGAGCACCGTCCGGCCCTTGCCGGCCAAGGCGGCACCCGGCTCGGATCTCAGTGCACAGCGCACCCGCTCCGCCTGGATCTTTCTCGCCCCCACGCTTCTCGTCCTCGCCATGGTGGCCGGTTGGCCCCTCATCCGGACGATCTATTTCAGCTTCACCAATGCCACGCTCAACAACCTCGAAGGTGCCGAGTTTATCGGCTTCTCGAACTACCTTAGCTGGATCACACTGCAGAGCGGGCGCACCGTGTGGCGCGGACTGCTCGTCGATCCGGCCTGGTGGGGAGCGGTGTGGAATACGCTGCGATTCACGCTGCTCTCGGTCTCGATCGAGACCGTGCTCGGCCTCGTCGTTGCGCTGGTGCTCAATGCCAGCTTCCCCGGTCGGGGCATCGTGCGGGCTGCCATCCTCATACCCTGGGCGATCCCGACGATCGTGTCTGCCAAGATGTGGGCTTGGATGCTCAACGACCAGTTCGGCATTCTGAACGATATCTTTCTCAATCTCGGGCTGATCAGCCAGAAGATTGCGTGGACGGCCAACCCCGATACGGCGATGGTCGCGGTGCTGATCGTCGATGTGTGGAAGACGACGCCGTTCATGTCGCTGCTCATTCTCGCCGGCCTGCAGATGGTGCCGCAGGATATCTATGAGGCTGCGAAGATCGACGGTGTACATCCGGTCAAGGTGTTCTGGCGCATCACGTTGCCGCTGATCCGGCCGGCGCTGATGGTGGCGGTGATCTTCCGCATGCTCGATGCGCTGCGCATCTTCGATCTCATCTACGTGCTGACGCCGAACAATTCGCAGACCAAGACCATGTCGGTCATGGCGCGCGAGAACCTCTTCGAATTCGACAAGTTCGCCTATGGGGCAGCGGCGTCCACCATGCTGTTCCTGATCATCGCCTCGATCACGGTCATCTACATCGTCTTCGGGCGGGTCAACCTGTCGGGAGGGGACCGCTGATGCCGACGATCCTCAAACAGTCTCTCTTCTACGCGCTGGTCACCGTCATCGTGGTAATCGCGGTCTTCCCGTTCTACTACGCGATCATCACCAGTTTGAAGCCGGGCAGTTCGCTGTTCGACATCAGTTACTGGCCCAAGGTGGTGACCTTCTCGAACTACGAGGGTGTGCTGTCACGCGGCAGCTTCCTGCGCAATCTCGGCAATTCCGTCATGATCGCCAGCATCGTGGTGGCGATCTCGCTGCTGCTGGCGGTCACCGCGTCCTATGCGCTGGCACGCGTGCGGTTCCGAGGTCGGGGGCTTCTGCTGCTCACTATCCTCAGCGTCTCGATGTTTCCGCAGATCGCGGTGCTTGCCGGCCTGTTCGAACTCATCCGCTTCGTCGGGATCTTCAACACGCCCTTCGCGCTGATCTTCTCCTACATGATCTTCACGCTGCCGTTCACCGTCTGGGTGCTCACCACCTTCATGCGGGATCTGCCTGTGGAGATCGAGGAGGCGGCTATCGTCGATGGCGCTTCATCTTGGGTGATCGTGACACAGGTGTTCATGCCGCTGATGTGGCCGGCCCTCGTCACCACTGGGCTGCTTGCCTTCATTGCGGCGTGGAACGAGTTCCTGTTCGCGCTTACCTTCACCTCGTCGAACAGCCAGCGGACGGTGCCCGTCGCCATCGCGCTGCTTTCCGGCGACAGCCAGTTCGAAATCCCCTGGGGCAGCATCATGGCCGCCTCGGTCATCGTCACCGTTCCGCTGGTCGTGCTCGTGCTGATTTTCCAGCGGCGGATTATCTCCGGCCTCACCGCCGGCGGCGTCAAGGGATAGGAGGAAAACCCATGGCTCACATTCAACTCACCGATATCCGCAAGTCCTTCGGTGCCCTCGAGGTCATCAAGGGTGTCGACATGGAAATCCGCTCGGGCGAGTTCATGGTCTTTGTCGGCCCCTCCGGCTGCGGAAAGTCTACCCTGCTGCGTCTGATCGCCGGGCTTGAGGACATCACCCACGGCACGCTTGCCTTCGATGGCGAGGTGATGAACCAGCTGGCGCCCGCCAAGCGCGGCATTGCCATGGTCTTCCAGTCTTATGCGCTTTATCCGCATATGACCGTGTTCGACAACATGGCCTTCGGCATGAAGCTGGCCGGTCAGGACAAGGCGGAGCGCGACCGACGGGTGCGCGAGGCGGCCGACATGCTGCAGCTGACGCCTTATCTTGAACGGCTGCCACGGCAGTTATCCGGCGGTCAGCGGCAGCGTGTGGCGATCGGTCGCGCCATCGTTCGCGATCCTCGCGTGTTTCTCTTCGATGAACCGCTCTCCAACCTCGATGCGGCGCTACGCGTGGCGACCCGCCTCGAAATCGCCAAGCTTCACCGCAGCATGCACAACACTACGATGATCTATGTGACCCATGATCAGGTGGAAGCTATGACGCTTGCAGATCGGATCTGCGTGCTGCGCGACGGCGTGGTCGAGCAGATCGGCACGCCGCTCGAGCTCTACGAGAACCCGAATTCTCTTTTCGTCGCGGGCTTCATCGGCTCGCCGAAAATGAATTTCCTCGATGGCCGCTTTTCGGAGGAAATGCGCGCACATACCATCGGCATTCGCTCCGAGCATCTCCTGATTGAACACGGGGGCCGGTGGCGGGGTTCTGTCGTGCATTCCGAGATGCTCGGATCGGACAGCTATGTTTATGTCGACATCGGGACGTCGGAGCCGATCGTCGTCCGGCAGGAGGGTACCGCTACGCTAAAGCCCGGCGAGACCATTGCGCTCTCGCCCATTGAGCACGAACTGCACCGTTTCGACCGCGATGGCCGCGCCATCGGCCGCGGCCTGATGAAAGGCGCTGCTTGAGCGCCATGATGTGATGCGGCTCTCCATGGCGGAGGGCCGAGACCTTAAGGAGAATTCAGATGACGATCAGAACGGTTGTCTGGGGCGAAAACATTCACGAGCGCGAAAACGCCATCGTCCGGGAGATCTATCCCGATGGCATGCATGCGACCATCGCTGCTGCCTTGAACGAGGATAGCGAGATCGAGGCGACGACCGCCACCCTGCAGGAGCCGGAGCACGGGCTTTCCGTCGAGCGGCTGGCCGAGACGGACGTGCTCGTCTGGTGGGGCCACAAGGCCCATGGCGAAGTGTCCGACGAGATCGTCGAGCGTGTCGCCAAGCGGGTTTGGGAGGGCATGGGCCTGCTCGTCCTGCATTCCGGGCATTTTGCCAAGCCGTTCAAGCGGCTGATGGGCACGCCCTGTGCGCTGAAGTGGCGTGAAGCCGGCGAGCGCGAGCGGATCTGGACGGTCAATCCGGGGCATCCGATCGCAGCCGGCATTCCAGAAAACTTCGTGCTGGAAAACGAGGAAATGTACGGCGAGTTCTTCTCCGTGCCAGAGCCGCTCGAAACGGTCTTCATCTCCTGGTTTGCCGGCGGCGAGATCTTCCGATCGGGCCTGACCTGGCGGCGCGGCGCGGGCAACATCTTCTATTTCCGCCCGGGCCACGAAACTTACCCGACCTATCACGATGCGACGGTGCAGCAGGTCATTCGCAATGGCGTGAAATGGGCCTATAATCCGATGCCACGTTACTCGGCCGTGCATGACGCACCGAATGTGCCGGTGGAGCAGGCGCTGGAGCCGATCACCGAGCGCGGGCCGCGCCTGCATCAGGCTGGCGAGGAAGGCTACAAATGACCACGACGCCAATCCGCCTGCTGATTCTTGGAACCGGTGGCATGGCCAATACCCATGCCATGAACTTTTCGACGATTACCGATGTGCAGCTGGTGGCTGCCGTCGATCTCGACATGGCCACCGTCCGCGCCTTTGCCGCGCGCCACAACATCCCCAACACCTTCACTTCGCTGGACGAGGCGATCGCCTGGGGCGAATTCGACGCCGTCACCAATGTGACGCCGGACCGGGTTCACTATCCGACCACACTCAAGCTGCTGGCGGCAGGCAAGCATGTAATGTGCGAAAAGCCATTGGCCGAGAACTATGCCAAGGCCGACGAAATGGCGACGGCGGCGGAAGCGTCCGGCCTCGTCAACATGGTCAACCTCACCTACCGCAACGTGGCGCAGGTGCAGAAGGCCCGGCAGATGGTTCTGGCCGGCGAGATCGGCAAGGTTCGCCATATCGAGGCTTCCTATCTGCAGAGCTGGCTCGTCTCCAAGGCCTGGGGTGACTGGGCGACCGAGAGCCAGTGGCTCTGGCGCCTGTCGACCAAACACGGCTCGAACGGCGTGCTCGGCGATGTCGGCATCCACATCCTCGACTTCGTCGGCTATGGCGCGGTGACCGAGATCGACCATGTCTTTGCCCGAATGAAGGCCTTCGACAAGGCCCCGGGCAACCGGATCGGCGAATACGATCTCGACGCCAATGACAGCTTCACCATGACCGCCGAGTTCACCAATGGCGCCATGGGTGTCATCCATGCCAGCCGCTGGGCGACGGGGCATCTGAACGAGCTCAGGCTTCGTGTGCATGGCGACAAGGGCGCGCTGGAGGTCATCCACCGTCTCGACGGATCGGTTCTTCGGGCCTGCCTGCAGGAAGATGTTGAGAAGGCCGTCTGGCGCGAAATCGAGGTCGATCCTGTCGAGACGAACTACCAGAAGTTCATCACCGCGATCCGCTCCGGCTATATGCAGGAGCCGAGCTTCCGGCATGCGGCCAACCTGCAGAAGATCCTTGATCTCGCCATGCTGACCGAAGTCGAGCGGCGCGAGCTCGTCGTCTGATATCGGCCGCTGAAACGGAAAACGCCGCCCGAGGAGGTTCGGGCGGCGTTTCCATTCTGCGTGACCTTGCGGCCACGCGGGAGCTCTTAAGTCTCAGTAAGAGACGGTGACGGCCGACTTGTCTTTGGCCGACTTCACGGCGGCGTCGGCGAGCGCCAGCGCGATCAGGCCGTCTTCTGCCGAGGGTGCCATCGGCGTGCCGTTGTCGAGCGCGTCGATGAAGGCGGAAATTTCAGCTGCATAGGCTGCCGTGTAGCGGGTCATGAAGAAGTCGTGCAGCGGCGGGCGGGTATAGCCGTCCTTGTTGGCGACTTCGATCGAGACCGGGCGCTGGTTTTCAGCCGAAACCGAGCCGAGCGAACCATGGACTTCGATGCGCTGGTCGTAGCCGTAAGATGCGCGGCGGGAGTTGGAAATGATCGCCTGGCGGCCGCTCTTCGTCGTCAGGATCAAGGACGCGCTGTCGTAGTCGCCGAGTTCGCCGATCTTGGGATCGACGAGAACGGAGGCCGAGGCCTGAACCGTTTCGATCTCCTCGCCGAGCAGAAAGCGGGCCATGTCGAAGTCATGGATGGTCATGTCGCGGAAGATGCCGCCGGAGACCTTGATGTATTCTGCCGGCGGTGCGCCCGGGTCGCGGCTGGTGATCGTCACCATCTCGACCTTGCCGATCGAGCCCTTGTCGATTTCCTTGCGGACAGCCTGGAAATGCGGGTCGAAGCGGCGGTTGAAGCCGAGCATGACCTTGCCGCCGACGGCGCGCACCGTTTCGAGGCAAGCCTTGGCTCTGTTAACATCCAGATCGATCGGCTTTTCGCAGAAGATTGCCTTGCCGGCCTTGGCGAAGCGCTCGATCAGATCGGCATGGGTGTTGGTCGGCGTGCAGATGATGACGGCATCGATGTCCTTGTCGGCCTCGATCTCCTCGATCGTCTTCACCGCGCAGCCGGTCTGCGCCGCGATGACGTTTGCGGCGTCCGCAAAGGCATCCGCAACGGCGACCAGTTTCGCGCGCTTGTCTTCGGCAATGGCTTTTGCGTGGACCTTGCCGATGCGGCCGGCGCCCAGAAGTGCCAGTCTCGTGACCATGTTCATTCCTCCCTGTCCGCCCTGGTCTCTCGTCAAGAGGAGGCGATCGTGGTGTCCTTAGGCGCTCCTCGTGGAGGCGCTTGACCGATATTCCATTTCTCGCTGGCCAAGGCCGCGATTTGGAATATATGTTCTATTTTGCTAGATCGGGATACGGTTTCTGTCAAGCGGGAGCTGGGCTTCGGGTAAGGGTAGGGCGCAAATGAGCGAGAGCGGCGGGCCGCAGACCATTAAGGATTTTGAGGATCGTCTGCTGGAGGTTTCCGGCAGCCTGCCGAAGCGGCTGAAGCAATGCGCCGACTATGTCGCCGCCAACAAGGACCGGATCGCGGTCTCCACGGTTGCCGAGATGGCAGAGGGTGCGGGCGTGCAGCCCTCCGCTTTCATGCGCTTCTGTCAGATCATGGGCTTCTCAGGTTTTTCGGAGATGCAGAAGCTGTTTCGCGAGAGCTTCGTCGGCGGCTGGCCGGATTATTCTACGCGCCTCCAGCACTTGAGAGAGAAGGCTGAAGGGTCGCCTTCGGCGCTTCTTGCCGAATTCGTCGAAGCCGGGCGGCTTTCGCTGGAAAATCTTGTCAAAACCGTGGATCCACAGGCGCTTGAGGTTGCGGTCAACCAGCTCGCGTCGGCGCGGATGATCCACATCATGGGTCTCCGGCGGTCCTTTCCGGTTGCGAGCTATATGGCCTATGCCTTCGAGAAGATGGGCGTGCCGGCCATGCTGCACAGTGTCGTCGGGCGGCTCGACAATCATCATGCCATCCGCGAGGGCGATGCGCTGCTTGCCGTGACCTTCTCCCCCTATTCGGCTGAGACGCTTGAACTGGTCGAGCAGGTTCGGGCGCGCGGCGTTCCGGTCGTCGCGGTCACCGATACAGTTGTCAGTCCGCTCCGGCGGATGGGGGCGACGCTGCTTTCAGTCTCCGAAGTCGATTTCGGCGCCTTCCGCTCTCTCTCGGCCACGCTCTGTCTGGCGATCGCGCTCTCCGTTGCCGTCGGCACCGCGCGTCAGGATGACTGAACGTCCGTATTGAAATTCTCAAAAATAGAATTTATAGTCCATTTTATGAATGACTGTTCCAAAACCGGGAGCGGTCGCGAGGCGGGGCGTCAGATCCCGCGTCACTGGGAGGACATCGCTTGGCTGCGCTCGATCTGATCACGATCGGTCGCTCGTCCGTGGACCTTTACGGGGCCCAGGTCGGCGGTCGACTGGAGGATATGGCCTCCTTCAACAAGTATATCGGTGGTTCACCGACCAATATCGCGGCGGGAACGGCGCGGCTCGGCTTGAAGTCGGCGCTCATCACCCGGGTCGGTGACGAGCATATGGGCCGCTTCATCCGCGAGCAGCTGGTCCGCGAGGGCGTCGATGTCCGCGGCGTCAAGACGGATAAGGAGCGGCTCACCGCACTCGTCCTGCTCGGCATTCGCGACGAACACCAGTTTCCGCTGATCTTCTACCGCGAGAATTGTGCCGACATGGCGCTCTCGGAAGAGGATATCGATCCGGATTTCATCGCCGAGGCGCGCTGCGTCTGCGCGACCGGCACGCATCTGTCGCATCCGCGCACGGAAGCTGCCGTCTTGAAGGCGCTGAAGATCGCCCGCGAGAAGGGTGGCCTGACGGCGCTCGACATCGACTATCGCCCGAACCTCTGGGGTCTTGCCGGCCATGGCGACGGCGAAAGCCGGTTCATTGAATCCGCTCAGGTGACGGCGAAGCTGCAATCGACGCTGCATCTCTTCAACCTGATCGTCGGCACGGAAGAGGAGTTCCACATTGCCGGCGGCTCGACGGACACGATCGAGGCGCTGAAGGCGGTTCGCAAGGTCTCCTCGGCCACGCTGGTGTGCAAACGCGGCCCGATGGGTGCCGTGGTCTTCGACGGTGCGATCCCCGACAGTCTCGATGCCGGCCAGACCGGCCAGGGTTTCCCGATCGAGGTGTTCAACGTGCTCGGCGCCGGCGACGGTTTCATGTCCGGCCTGCTCAAAGGCTGGCTCACCGGCCAGGACTGGCCGACCAGCCTGAAGTTCGCCAATGCCTGCGGCGCTTTTGCTGTCTCCCGCCACGGCTGCACGCCGGCCTATCCGAGCTGGGAAGAGCTGCAGTATTTCTTCAAGACCGGCATCAGGAACAAGGCGCTGCGCAAGGACGAGGCCCTGGAGCAGGTGCATTGGTCGACCAACCGCAAGAATGACTGGTCGATGATGCGGGTCTTCGCCTTCGATCATCGCATGCAACTCGAAGCCATGGCCAAGGAAGCCGGCGTTGCCGACGAGAAGATCGGTGCCTTCAAGAACCTCTGCCTCGATGCGGCGCTCAAGGTCTCCGGCGGCAATGGCGGTTACGGCCTGCTCTGCGACAGCCGTCTCGGTCGCGAGGCACTCTATCGCGCGGCTGGCACGGGTCTGTGGATCGGTCGCCCCGTCGAATGGCCGGGCTCGCGCCCGCTGACGCTGGAGCCGGAAATCGGCCCCGATTTCGGCGGCCTCGTCGAATGGCCGCTCGAACACGTTGTCAAGGTGCTCTGCTTCTATCACCCCGAGGACACCGCGGAGATGAAGGCTGAGCAGGAAAAGACCGTGCAGCGGCTCTTCCATGCGGCGCGCCGCAATCGGCTCGAATTCCTGCTGGAGGTCATTCCCTCCAAGGTCGGCGCCTGCGATGACGAGACGACTGCCAAGATCATCGAGCGCTTCTATGAAATCGGAGTCTATCCCGACTGGTGGAAGCTCGAGCCGATGAAGACCACGGCATCCTGGGCCAATGCCTGCAATGCGATCGAGCGCAACGACCCGAACACGCGCGGCATCGTCGTGCTCGGTCTCGATGCGCCGCAGGCGGAGCTTGAGGAGAGCTTCCAGCTTGCTGCCGGTTTCGATTTGGTCAAAGGTTTCGCCGTCGGCCGCACAATCTTCGGAGACGCCGCGCGCAAGTGGCTCGCCGGCAGCATCAATGACGCCCAGGCCGTGGAGGACATGGCGGCCCGTTACCAGAGCCTCTGCGCGATCTGGGATGCGGCACGCCAAGAGGCGGTTTCCGCCAAGGGAGGAAAAGCATGAAGACGATCCGGCTGACCGCCGCCCAGGCGATGGTGCGTTACCTCGCCAACCAGCTGAATGAGGATGGCGTTCCCTATATCGCCGGCATGTGGGCGATCTTCGGTCACGGCAATGTCGCCGGGATTGGCGAAGCGCTTTACGGCATCCGCGACGAGCTGCCGACCTATCGCGGCCAGAACGAGCAGTCGATGGCGCATGCGGCGATTGCCTATGCGAAGCAGCTCGGTCGCCGTCGCGCCATGGCGGTGACCTCGTCCATAGGCCCCGGCGCTCTCAACATGGTCACAGCGGCGGCACTCGCGCATGTGAACCGCCTGCCGGTTATGTTCATTCCCGGCGATGTCTTTGCCAATCGCGGCCCGGATCCGGTGCTGCAGCAGATCGAAGATTTCGGCGACGGCACGATGTCGGCGAATGACTGCTTCCGCCCTGTCTCGCGCTATTTCGACCGCATCATGCGGCCGGAACAACTCCTGACCGCGTTGCCGCGCGCCATGCGCACGCTGACCGATCCCGCCGATTGCGGCCCCGTCACGCTTGCCTTCTGCCAGGACGTGCAGGCTGAGGCCTATGATTATCCGGAAAGCTTTTTTGCCAAGAAAACCTGGCGCTTCCGTCGTCCGGAACCCGATGTCGTAGAGTTCGAAGCAGCGGTTGCGGCGCTGAAGGCGGCGAAGAACCCGGTGATTGTCGCCGGTGGCGGCGTGCATTTTTCGGGCGCCACCGACACGCTGAAGGCCTTTGTCGAGAAGCACCAGATCCCCGTCGTCGAGACGCAGGCCGGCAAGTCGGCGCTGGCCTGGGATCATGGTCTGAATTTCGGCCCTGTCGGTGTGACCGGTGCCGAAAGCGCCAATGTCGTTTCGGAGAAGGCAGACCTCGTCATCGGCGTCGGCACGCGTTTCCAGGATTTCACCACCGGCTCCTGGGCGCTGTTCAAGAACCCCAACCGCAAGATCCTGGCGCTCAACGTCCAGCCTTACGACAGCGCCAAGCATGATGCGATCCCGCTGGTGGCGGATGCAAAGATTGGCCTCGAAAAGCTTTCGGCCGCGCTCGGCGATCACACGTATGCCGCACCCGATGCCGGTCTCAAGGCCTCCTGGTTTGCCAAGGCGGATGCCGTGACGGCTGCGCCCACCGACAGCAATGCGCTGCCGACGGATATGCAGGTGATCGGTGCCGTGCAGCGCGCCTCGCGCGACAACACGGTGGTTATGTGCGCCGCTGGCACCATGCCGGGGGAATTGCACCAGTTGTGGAAGTCGAAGCTGCCGCTTTCCTATCACATGGAATACGGCTTCTCCTGCATGGGCTACGAGATCGCCGGCGGTCTCGGCATCAAGATGGCGGAACCTGATCGCGACGTCATCGTCATGGTCGGCGACGGCTCCTACATGATGATGAATTCGGAGCTGGCAACCGCTGTCGGCATGGGCGTGAAGATCACGCTCGTGATCACCGACAACAGGGGCTACGGCTGCATCAACCGGCTGCAGATGGGCACCGGCGGCGCGCAGTTCAACAACCTCTATGCCCATTCGAATGTCAGCCCGATCGCCATCGATTTCGCCGCGCATGCGGCCTCGATGGGCGCGCGGTCGCACAAGGTGTCGTCGATTGCGGAGCTGGAAATAGCCCTCGAGGCCGCCCGCGCAGCGACCGAGACGACTGTTATCGTCATCGATACCGATCCTTATCCGACCACCGGAGCCGGCGGTTCCTGGTGGGATGTCGCGGTGCCGGAAGTCTCGGCCCGCACCGAAGTCAATCAAGCCCGCGCAGCCTATGAAGCTGCTCTCAAGGAAAGAAGCTAAGATGATCCTGTTCGGTACCAACCCGATCGCCTGGTCGAACGATGACGACCGCCGTCTCGGTGCACATATCAGCCTCGAACAGTGCCTCGACGAAACCGCCAAGATCGGCTTCGACGGCATCGAAAAGGGCCACAAGCTGCCGACCGATCCGGTCGGACTGAAGTCGGTTCTCGAGCCGCGCGGCCTGAAATTCGTCTCCGGCTGGCATTCGCTGAACCTGCTCACCAACACGATCGAGGAAGAAAAGGCCGCAATGCAGCCCTTCCTCGATGTGCTCAAGGCCATGGGCTGCAAGGTCATCATCGTCTGCGAAACCTCGAACGCCATCCACGGTGCCGATGATGTGGCGTTGGCCGATCGTCCGGTGCTCTCGGATGCCGATTGGGCCAAGTTCGGCGCCGGGGTCGAGGCGCTGGCCGAATTCTCGGCTTCGCAGGGCATCTCGCTGGTCTATCACCACCACATGGGAACGGTCGTCGAAACCGAGGCCGAGATCGACAAGCTGATGGAGCATACGGGCCCGCATGCCAAGCTGCTGCTCGACACCGGCCATTGCTATTTCGGCGGCGGTAACCCGGAAGCGGTCGCGAAGAAATATATGCACCGCGTCGGCCATATCCACGCGAAGAATGTTCGTCCCGTCATCGCCGATCAGGTGCGGAGCGAGAAGCTCTCCTTCCTCGAAGGCGTACGCCGTGGCGTGTTCACCGTTCCCGGCGATAGCGAGGGCGGCGTCAACTTCTTGCCGGTGCTGAAGATTGCGGCGGAGCATGGCTATCAGGGCTGGATCGTCATCGAGGCCGAGCAGGACCCGGATGTGCGCAATCCCTTCGAGTATCAGAGCCTGGGTCTCAAGTCGCTCAAGGGCTTTGCCAAGGAAGCCGGCCTGATCTGATGTTGCCACGGGGCGGAGCAGGCCTCCGCCTCGTGTTTTGACAGATCGCGGATTTGGGCTCTATTGCAGGCTGCCTTGAAAACACTGACTGCCGGGAGCAGACCTTGAAGTTCCAGATCCTCGATCCGACCCATCCTTTCTTCAAGCCGCTGTGGCGCCGCATTCTCTGCGTCGTCCTGCCTTTGGCCTGGGCCGGGGTGGAGTATTCGAACGGTGCGACCGGTTGGGCGATGATCTTTGTCGCAGCCGGGCTCTACGCGGCCTATGAGCTGCTTTTCATGTACGACCACACGATGAAAAAGGCCGAGGCAAAAGCCGAAGCCGAACGGGCGCGGATTGCGGCAGAGGCCGAACGTTCCGACGCCGAGTAAGGGAGACGGAAATGACCGATCTGTTGCGCAAGCCTTCCGGCACCTCGGGCAAGGTCCATGACATCACGCCTGCCAGCGCCGGCTGGGGCTATGTCGGCTTTGGGCTTTATCACCTGAAGCCGGGCGAGCGTGCTGCGGAACAGACCGGCGAGACGGAAGTCATTCTGGTGCTCGTCGAGGGCAAGGCGAAGATCACCGGCTCCGACAAGGATTTCGGCGAACTCGGCGATCGCATGAAGGTATTTGAAAAGAAGCCGCCGCATTGCATCTATGTGCCGGCCGGGAGCGACTGGACGGCGGAAGCAACAACGGATTGCGTGCTGGCGATTTGCACGGCGCCGGCCATGCCGGGCCGCGAGGCGCAGCAGATCGGCCCTGAGGGGATTTCGCTGGTTGAACGCGGCAAGGGCGCCAATACCCGGTACATCTATCCGATCGCTATGGAAGACCGGGATGTGGCCGACAGTCTGCTGGTGACGGAAGTCTTCACGCCCTCGGGCAACTGGTCGTCCTATCCGCCCCATCGTCACGACGAGGACAATTTCCCCGAGATGACCTATCTCGAGGAGACCTATTACCACCGCCTCAATCCGGCCCAAGGCTTCGGCTTCCAGCGCGTCTTCACCGAAGACGGCTCGCTTGACGAGACTATGGCGGTCTCCGATGGCGATGTGGTGCTGGTGCCGAAGGGACATCATCCCTGCGGTGCGCCCTACGGCTATGAGATGTACTACCTCAACGTGATGGCCGGTCCCTTGCGCAAATGGCGCTTCCAGAACCATCCCGACCACGACTGGATCTTCAAGCGCGACAATCCGTAAGGCAGAGGAAGAGCGGCGCCTTCACGAGTGCGTTTCCTGGAGCGGTTCAAAATCCATTGGCGAATTGCCGCCGTAATGGATGCAAAACCGCGCCAAACATGGAGACGCACCCATGCCGAAGTTCAGCTTGGCCCTTGTCGGGCTTGCCCTGAGCCTGCTGCCGTCCGCCGGACAGGCAGCCGAGAAATTCACTTTCGAGGACTACTTCGCCGGACGCACCGAAGCGGTCGGCTCGTTCAGCGCCATCAACGGCGTGAAGCGGACCTTTACGGTCGACCTCACCGGGAACTGGGACGGCAAGACACTGACGCTGCGCGAAGACTTCGTCTTCGATGACGGCACCAAGGATCGCAAGACCTGGCGTTTCACCAAGACCAGCCCGACCACCTATAGCGGCACCCGCGAGGACGTGATCGGCGAGACGACGGTGCGGCTGAACGGTGCCGTCGCCCGCTTCAACTATCTCGTCTATCTGAGCCCGGAGACGCAGGGGAACAAGGTGCGCTTCTGGGACAAGATGGTGCTGCGTGAAGATGGGACGGTGCTGAATACGGCGCTTGTGACCAAGTTCGGCATTCCGGTTGCCAAGACCACTGTCGAGTTCCGCAAGCCGGGCACTTCGCACAAGACTGCCAGCCGCTGAGACCTAGTGGCTTTGAGCTGCTAGCCAGCGCTCTATGCCGTTGGCTGCGGCAATGCCCGTCGCAAAGCAGGCGGTGAGCAGATAGCCGCCTGTTGGCGCCTCCCAGTCGATCATTTCGCCCGCCACAAACGTGCCCGGGCGGGCCTGCAACATGAAGCCATCGTCGATGGCGTCGAGGGCAACTCCACCGGCAGTCGAGATCGCCTCGGCGATCGGGCGGGGGCGTTTGACCGGGAGCCGCAAAGCCTTGATCAGGTTGGCTAGGCCATTCGCGTCACGCTGGTTGGCTGCCGGATCGACTTCGCGCAGCAGGGCGATCTTCACACCGTCGAGATTGGCGGCCTTCTTCAATCGTGTCGAAAAACTTGCCTTGTGATCCTGCCGCGCGAGGTCCGCGACGAGCTTGTCCTCCGTCCGGCCCGGTGCGAGATCCAGCGTGAGTGCTGCGTGGCCGTCCCGGTCGAGCGCGTCTCGAAGGGCCGCCGAATGGGCATAGATCAGGCTGCCTTCAATGCCACCTTTGCTGATGACGAATTCGCCCTGGGTAGTACCTGCCGCCGACGTGGCCTTGACCGACTTGACCGGTTGGCCGGAAAAGCGTGCGTCGAAGCACTCGGAGAAATCGCAATCAAAGCCGCAATTGGCCGGGCGAAGGGGGGCAATATCGATACCTTCGACTTCCAGCAGCGGCACCCAGGCGGCATCCGAGCCGAGCTTCGGCCAGCTGGCGCCGCCGAGCGCCAGAAGGGTGGCGTCCGCCGTAACGCGCCTTGGACCCTCTGGCGTGTCGAAGATCAGGGCGTCAGCGTCGAAACCAGTCCACCTATGCCGGGTCAGGATGGACACGCCCATTGCTTCCAGCCTTTTCAGCCAGGCGCGCAACAGCGGCGAGGCCTTCATCACCTTCGGGAAGACGCGGCCTGATGTGCCGACAAAGGTTTCCGTGCCGAGGCCGGCCGCCCAGACCCGGATCGCCTCCGGCGTCATCAGATCCAACACCGGGCGCAGCCTGTCGTTGGCCGTGCCATAGCGGGTGACGAAACGCGCATAGTCCTCGGCATGGGTGATGTTGAGGCCGGACTTGCCGGCGAGCAGGAACTTGCGGCCGACCGTCGGCATGGCGTCGTAGACGGTCACGGTATGACCTTTGCCGGCGAGATGTTCCGCCGCCATCAGGCCCGCCGGGCCGCCGCCGATGATCGCCACGCTTTTCGTCATGTTACGTCAGCCCAGGGTGAAGGTCGAAAGGCGTTCGGCCAGACCTTCGATCGTCGCGCTGTCGGCATTGGCGAAGGCGAAGCGCAGGTAGTCCTGGCAGTCGTCGCCGAAATAGGCGCCGGGGATACAGAGCACGCCGGCCTTCTTTGCCAGCCTTTCCGCCACAAAAGCTGAGTCCTTGCCCGGGAAGGGGTGGCGAATGAAGGCGAAATAGGCGCCGAGCGAGTCCATTTTCCAGGCGGGAAGCTTGGCCATCACACCTTTCAGGGTCTCCGCGCGTTTCAATATCTCGATGCGGTTGTCCTCGCGCCAGGCTTTCAGTGCGGGAATAGCCTTTGCGACGGCCGCCTGGGGTGCGCGAGGGGCGCAGATCTGCAGGTTGTCCATGACCTTGGCGATTTCCGAGACGGCGCGCGGGCCGGCCGTGATCGCGCCGAGGCGATGACCGGGGATGCAGAAGGACTTGGAGAAGGAGTAGAGCAGGATGAGGTTCTCTTCCCAGCCTTCGACCGAGAGCAGATTGTGCGGGCGGCCTTCGCCGGGGAGGAAGTCGCGGTAGGTTTCATCGAGGATTAGGAAAGCCCCGGCCTTGCGGCAGGCGTCGAAGGCCTGGCGCAGCAGGTCCGCCGGATAGATGGCGCCCGTCGGGTTGTTCGGCGAGACCAGTGCCACGGCCTTGACGCCCTTCGCCAGGACCGCCTCGATGCCTTCGATGGTGGGCACGAAGCCGGTCGCGGGATCCAGCGGGATCAGCTCGCGGCGGATGCCCATCATCGCCATCGTGGTTTCCTGGTTGAAATAGAAAGGTTCGGTCAGCGCCACCGCATCGCCGCTTCCCGCAATCGCGGAGACCGTTGCCATGAAGGCCTGGTTGCAGCCGGCCGTGATGTGGATGTTTTCTGCCGTGACAGGCGCGCCGTAAACGGAGGCCACTTCTGCCGCATAGGCCTCGCGCAGTGGCGTCTCGCCCTCGATCGGACCATAGCCGGCATTCGCGCGGGCGGAAGCGGCTTCCGCCAGCCAGGCGAAGAGATCGGGATGCGGCGGATAACCTGGCACCGCCTGGCTCAAGTCGATCATGGGGCCGGCTGCGCCATCATAGGCGCGCGCCCAGGCGAAAACCGAAGGCACGGGTGGAGCTGAGAGGTCTGCGACGAGCGGGTTGAAGGGGGCGGCGGGCATGGCAGGTTCCTCGGCGGTTATTCGCTCTCTTCCAGGAGCGGAACGGCGGTATTGGTATTGCGTTTGCGGGTCGAGGGCAGGCCTCGTACCGATGGGCGGCTTGCCGGGCGCGGCTGGGCCGCACGCTCGGTTTCGATCGTGTCGAAGATCCAGTCAATGAAGACCTTGGCGATCGGCGCCGCGCGAACGTCGTTGCGGGCGGCGACATAGAAGGCGTCCGGTGCCGGCACTGCGAGATCGAAGGGGATCACGAGTTCGCCGGCGGCAATGAGGCTTGATGCCGTGATGCTGTCACCCAGTGCCACGCCCTGGCCGTGGCGGGCAGCCTCGGTCGACAGGCGTGCGTCACCCATGAAGTGTTCCCGCGCCTTGGGCATGTCCAGCTGATCGGCGGCGGCGAGCCAGCTGCGCCATTCGCGCCCGTCGTCGCCATGCAGCAACACGTGGTCGTGCAGATCGCGAACGGAGCGCAGCGGCCGTGTGTTGAGCAGCGTCGGGCTGACGACGGGGAAGAGCTCGAACGTGCTCCAGAGCCGCGTCCAGCAGTCTTTCCAGCCGCCCGGGCCATAGAGGATCGCGATGTCGATATCGGGCGAGTAGATGAGGTTCGGATCATTGCTGGATGTCAGTGTCAGGCTGATTTCGGGATAGCGATCGGTGAAGGAGCCGAGGCGGGGCACGAGCCAGAGCGACAGTAGCGCCGGCACGCAGGAGATGCGCAGGCTGCCGCTGGTCGAGGGGCGGTTCATAAGCGCGGTCGCCGCCGCGATCCCGTCGAAAGCCTGCGTGACGGCCGGCAGGAGAAGCGCGCCCTGGGGCGTCAGTTTCAACCGTTTGCCGCCGCGCTCGAAAAGCGCCGTCTTCAGCGTTTCCTCAAGGCTGCGGATCTGATGTGATATCGCGCCATGTGTCACACTCAGCTCCCTCGCAGCAGCCGAGATCGAGCCGCGGCGAGCGGCGGCCTCGAAGGCGCGAAGGGGGTTCAGCGGGGGCAGGCGGCTTGCCATTGATGTTCAGGATCCGTGAATTTTTCTCACATCGATTGCTATAACATCGTGAATTGATTTTCCAAGAGCGTTGCAGGTTAATGCTCACAATAAAGGCATGCCTAGATCATGCCGCAAAAATGGACGACGGCCGCTTTGTCGTTCACAAACAGGGAACGTCAGATGACTTTCGATGAGAAGCGCCTTGCGGCGCTGCGTGAGAAATACGGAAACGACAAGGCAGGTGAGATCTTCGATCCGAAGTTTGCCAAGGTCGGCGAGAAGATCTTTTCGAACGGCACGCGTGCAGCGCCTTACGCCGGCGTGCCGACCTTCGTGTCGGCGCCTTATCGTCAGGTCGACCAGCGCAATCCCGATGTCAGCGATCTCGATGTTGCGATTGTCGGTGTGCCGATGGATCTCGGCGTGACGAACCGTCCCGGCTCGCGCTTCGGGCCCCGGGCGTTGCGCGCCATCGACCGCATCGGGCCCTACAATCACGTGCTTGAATGCGCGCCGGTCTTCGACCTCAAGGTGGCCGACATCGGCGATGTGCCTTTTTCCAGCCGCTACCGGCTGGAGATGAGCCATGACGATATCGAGGCCTATCACACCAAGCTCGTGTCCCAGGGCGTCCTGCCGCTATCCGTCGGCGGCGACCATTCGATCACCCATCCGATCATGAAGGCGATTGCCAAGAAACATGGCCCTGTCGGCATGATCCATATCGACGCCCATTGCGACACCGGCGGCGCCTTCGACCAGACGAAATTCCACCATGGCGGTCCCTTCCGCAATGCCGTGCTGGATGGCGTGCTCGATCCTGTCCGGACGATCCAGATCGGCATTCGTGGCCCGGCCGAATATCTCTGGGAGTTCTCCTACGAGTCCGGCATGACCGTCATTCATGCTGAAGAGATCAACGGTCTCGGCATTCCTGCCATCATCCAGAAGGCAAAGGCGATCATCGGCGATGGCCCGACCTACCTCTCCTTCGACATCGACAGCCTCGATCCGAGCGTCGCGCCCGGTACGGGGACGCCCGAGGTCGGTGGCTTGACGTCACGCGAGGCGCTGGAATTGATCCGTGGCTTTAAGGGCGTCAACCTGGTTGGCGGTGACGTCGTCGAAGTCGCGCCGCAATATGACGCGAACCATAATACGGCGCATGTCGGCGCACAAATCCTCTTCGAAATCCTCAGCCTGATGGTCTACAGTCCGGCCATCAAACCGCGCTGAGAGCGCTTATCCCGGACAGCTTCCGCCGTCCGGTCACAGATACAGACGAACGGGCGAAAACGCCTCAACCACAACAAGGGAACAGGACCATGAAAGACATTCTCTCTACCTCTGTCAGCCGCCGCGGCGTGCTTGCCGGCTCGGCCGCCATTGCTGGCGCGCTTGCCATGCCGTCGATCCTGCGCGCCCAGGACAAGTCGATCAAGATCGGCGTCTATGGCGGCTACTTCAAGGATTCGTTCGACAAGAACATCTTCCCGGAATTCACCAAGGCAACCGGCATTGCGGTTGAATCCATTGCCGAACCGACCGGTGAAGCCTGGCTGGTGCAGCTCGAGCAGGCCGCCAAGGCCGGCCAGGCTCCGGCCGATCTCTCGATGATGTCGCAGGTGGCGATGCTGAAAGGCCAGGCGACCGAGCTCTGGGCACCGATCGACATGACGAAAATCAGCAATGCGTCCGGCCTGATCGACCGTTTCGTCAACAAGTATCCGGATGGTCGCGTCGCCGGCGTCGGTGCCGTTGCCTGGTACATCACGCTCGTGACCAACACGGATGTCTACAAGGACGCGCCGACCTCGTGGAACGCGCTCTGGGATCCGGCGAACGCCGACAAGCTTGGCCTGCTGGCGCTCGTCTCCAACTCCTTCCTGCTGGAAGTGACTGCCAAGACCCATTTCGGCGGGACCAATGCTCTCGACACCGAGGAAGGCATCCTGAAGGCTTTCGAAAAGCTTGCGGAAGTGAAGCCGAATGTACGCCTTTGGTATCGCGACGAGGCGCAGTTCGAGCAGTCGTTGAAGTCGGGTGAAATCCCGATGGGCCAGTACTATCACGACGTCACGGGGCTTGCCGCCGCCGATGGCCAGCCCGTCCGTTCCACCTTCCCGCAGGAAGGCGGCATTCAGGATTCCGGTTGCTGGGCGCTGTCGCGCGCGTCGACGAAGACCGAAGAAGCCCATATCTTCATCGACTACATGTGCCAGCCGTCGATCCAGGCGACCCTGTCGCGCAAGGTCGGCACTGCGCCGACCGTCAGGCGCGAACTGCTCGAGCTGACGGCAGAAGAATTCGCCGCCGTCTCCTCCGACATCGAGCCGATCACGCCGCGCTACGACCTCTACCAGACCAAGTCGGACTGGCTGAACCAGAAGTGGACCGAGCTGATCGTCGGCTGATCATGCAGGGCGGTTGCCCCTCATCCGCCTGCCGGCACCTTCTCCCCGCTTGCGGGGAGAGGGGGATTAGCGGGAGGCGCCGCGCCAACGTCTCCTCTCCTCGCTTGCGGGGAGAGGGTAGGGTGAGGGGCTGCTCCGGTCGGTTTTGCGGCATCTTGGGGCACGTGTTAGGATCATCGTAGGCATCTAAGCGGAGACGAGATCATGGCAACGATCAGTGTGCGGGATGTGAATACCGATCTCTCCGAGTTGGTGGACGAGGTGATCAGGGGTGGCAGCGTCACGATCACCCGCGACGGTAAACCTGTGGCGACGCTAGTGCCGGTGGAGGCGGAGATCGATCACAAACCAAAGCGCAACTTCCTGGAACACCTCATGGCGTTTCCAGAACCAGACCTGGTGTTTGAGCGCAATCCGTCTCAAGGTCGGGACGTCGATCTTTGAGCGGCTATCTCATCGATACCAACGCGCTGTCATTGCTCTCGAACGGCAAGGCGTCGCCCAAGTTCATCGTCTGGCTGCAGGAACAGCAAGGAAAGAACGCTTTGTATGCTTCAACGATTACCCTTCAGGAGATCGAAAAGGGGATCGTAAAGCTTGAACTCGTCAAGCGTGGCAGCCCGGAGAAAGCAAATCGTCTGCGTGAGTGGATGGAGATCGTGATGGCGGATTTCCAGGATCGCTTTCTTCCCGTGGATATCGATGTCGCGTTGGCGGCGGGACAGCTGGAAGGCGCAATGCTCGCGCGCGGACAGAATGTCGAACTCGCCGACATCCTCATCGCCGCAACCGCCCAAACACACGGCCTTACCGTCGTCACCGCCAATACCAGAGACTTCGAGCCCTTGGGTGTCGACTGTCTCGCCCCGTTCTGAAAACACTCGTTCGATTGGATGCTTATGTCCGGCCTCGCCCTCAATTCCGTCACCAAGCAGTTCGGCACCTTCACGGCGGTCGACAATGTCCAGCTTTCCGTTCCGCACGGCACCTTCGTCTGCCTGCTCGGTCCCTCCGGCTGCGGCAAGACCACGCTGCTTCGGATGATCGCCGGGCTCGACAGCCCGACCGAGGGTGCGATCGTGCTGGATGACAAGGAAATCACGCAGGTGCCGACACACAAGCGGGAGCTCGGCATGGTTTTTCAGTCGCTGGCGCTTTTCCCGCATCTGACTGTTGGCGAGAACATCGCCTATCCCCTGCGCATCCGCGGGATCGGACGCGAGGAGCAGGTGAA
The DNA here is from genome assembly GCA_032102365.1 of Allorhizobium sp. CTOTU50464. GTDB lineage: Bacteria > Pseudomonadota > Alphaproteobacteria > Rhizobiales > Rhizobiaceae > Allorhizobium. Next base: position 277,909 of record DAMDHD010000001.1, read on the forward strand.
GCGGGTCGATGAGCTGCTCGCGATGATCCATCTGCCCGGTTATGCGGACCGTCCAGTGCACAAGCTTTCCGGCGGCCAGCGGCAGCGTGTGGCGATTGCCCGGGCGCTTGCGATCTCGCCGAAACTCTTCCTGCTCGACGAGCCGCTGTCGGCGCTCGATGCCAAGCTGCGCGAGGCGATGCAGGTGGAGCTGCGCAAGCTGCAGCAGCAGCTCGGCATCACCACGATTGTCGTCACCCATGACCAGCGCGAGGCGATGACCATGGCCGATACGGTGGTCGTCATGAGCGGCGGCAAGATCCGTCAGGCGGCGAGCCCGATCGAGATCTATCGCAAGCCGGCCGATCGTTTTGTCGCCGACTTCATCGGCTCGACCAATCTCCTGCCGCTGACCGCACAGGGCGGAACGGCGCTGGTGCTTGGGCATAGCGTCGCGGGGATTTCGGCTCCCTCAAGTTCGGGGCAGGCGAGCCTCTCTGTTCGCCCGGAGGACGTGAAGCTCGCAGCCCCTGGCGAAGGCCGCATCACCGGCAAGGTCACCTTCATCCGCGATCTCGGCGGCACCATCGAAACCTTCCTCGATGTCTCCGGCACCGAGGTCGTCGCGGTCTCGACCCCGCGCGAACGGCCGGTCGTCACCGTCGGTCAGGATGTCGGCATCGTCATCGATCCCGAAACCGCCGTGGTGCTGTCGGCATGAGACGCGAACCGCCCAAGACTGCGCTCGACTATGCGCCGCTCGCCTTTCCCGCGGGCATGCTGATCCTGTTCTTCGTCGTGCCCTTCGCGACGATGATCGCCGTCTCCTTCTTCAAGCGGGATCCAACCGGTTTCTATTCGCCGGACTTCGTTTTCGACAACTACGCCCGCTTCCTCTCCTTCTTCTTCGGCGGCGTTCTCGGCTTCTCGCTTGGCCTTGCGATCGCAGTTGCCGTGGTGTGCGTGACACTTGCGCTGCCCTTCACCTACCTCCTGGCCCGCATGTCGCGCAAAGCGCAGGTGCTTTGGCTCGTGGCACTTCTCTCCATCCTGTCGCTCTCGGAAGTCATCATCGGTTTTGCCTGGTCGACGCTGTTTTCGCGCACGGCCGGCATCACCAATCTCCTGGTGATGATCGGCTTGATGGAAAGCCCCGTGGCACTCATGCCGAATTTCGGCGCTGTGCTGACGGGCATGACCTATCAGGCGCTGCCCTATACCGTGCTGGTGCTCTATCCAGCGCTCGTCAGGCTCGATCCGACGCTGACCGAAGCGGCCCGCACGCTCGGAGCCTCGCCCCTGCGCGCCTTCTTCACCGTCGTCGTGCCGGCATTGCGCAACACGCTGATTGCGACGCTGATCATGGTCTTCATTTTCGCGCTCGGCTCTTATCTCCTGCCGCAGATCCTTGGTCGTCCCTCGCATTGGACGCTGTCCGTGCTCATCACCGACCAGGCGATCTACCAGTCGAACATGCCGTTCGCGGCAGCCATGGCCGTGTTCCTCGTGCTCGTCACGCTTGGCATGGTGGCGCTGACGCTGCTGATCGGTCGGAAGGGAGAGGCAGCATGAACAAGGCTCTGACCCGTCTCTATTTCACCCTCATCGGCATCTTCCTCGCCGCGCCCATTGTCGTGGTCGCCGGGGTGTCGGTGAATGCCAAGCAGAGCCTCAACTTCCCGCCGCAGGGCTTTTCGCTCTCCTGGTATAGCGCGATCTTCACCGATCCCGGCTGGCGCGCGGCTCTGTTCGCCTCGGTCATTCTCGCGCTTTGTGCCGCCGCTCTTGCGGTTGCCATCGCGCTGCCGCTCGCCTGGTTCCTCTGGCGGCGCCTTGCGCCTTGGGCGCAGATCTTCCAGTTGCTGGGCATTGCGCCGTTCACGCTGCCGCCGGTCATTACGGCGCTGGGCTTGCTCACCTTCTGGGCTGCGACCGGCTTCTACGGCCAGCCCTGGACGGCCGTCATCAGCCACGCGATCTTCTTCGTGACGCTGCCTCTGGTGACGCTGTCGCTCGGCTTTTCGGCGATCGACCGCTCGCTGGTCGAGGCGGCGGCCACCATGGGTGCCGATGACCGGACGATCTTCCGCACGGTCGTGCTGCCGCTGATCGCGCCCTATCTCGTCTCCGGCTATGCCTTCGCCTTCGTGCTCTCGCTCAACGAATATATCGTCGCCTATATGACGGTCGGGTTCGTGATGGAGACGCTGCCGATCAAGATTTTCAACGCGCTGCGCTACGGCTATACGCCTGTCATGGCTTCGGTGACGATCCTGTTTGTGGCCGTGGCCGCCACGGTATTCGGACTGGTGGCCCGCTTCGGCGACCTGCCGAAGCTGCTCGGGGCGAATGCCGACGACCGCAGCTGATGGTCTCGCGTCAGCGGTGGTCCTCGAGGATCATCGCGGCCGCCTTTTCGGCGATCATCAGGGTCGGCGAATTTGTGTTGCCCGAGGTGATCGTTGGCATGACCGAGGCATCGGTGATGCGCAGCCCATTAAGGTGGCGCAGCCGCAGCCGCGGATCGACGACGCTGTCCGGGTCAGCCCCCATGCGGCAGGTGCCGACGGGATGGAAGATCGTGGTGCCGATATCGCCGGCCGCCTTTTCCAATTCCGCATCGCTTTCCAGATTAGGTCCGGGGCGATACTCCTCCGGCTGATAGCGGGCAAAGGCGGGTTGAGACGCGATGCGGCGGGTGAGGCGGATCGAGCGGACGGCAACGTCGCGGTCACCAGGCGTCGAGAGGTAGTTCGGCGCGATCTTCGGCTGAGCGGCGAAGTCCGGACCCGATATGTGTACCGAGCCCCGGCTTTCGGGTCTGAGATTGCAGACACTCGCCGTCATCGCCGGGAAGGGGTGGACGGGGTCGCCGAACTTGTCGAGCGAGACCGGCTGGACGTGATATTCGAGGTCGGCGGTTTCCTTGTCCGGGCCGGAGCGGGTGAAGATGCCGAGCTGGCTCGGCGCCATGGACATCGGGCCCGAGCGGCGGAACGCATATTCCAGCCCGATCATCGCCTTGCCAAGGAGGGTCGATGCACGTTCGTTGAGGGTCGGCACGCCCTTGACCTTGAAGACGAGGCGAAGTTGCAGATGGTCCTGCAGGTTTTCACCGACGGCGGGCACCTCGCGGACTGTCTCGACGCCGGCATTCTGCAGGACATCACCGCGACCGATACCGGAGAGTTCGAGAATCTGCGGAGAGCCGATGGCGCCTGATGACAGCACCACCTCGCGGCGGGCGGCAAAGCGTTTCACCTCGCCGTCGTGATGCACCTCCGCGCCGGTCACGCGGTCCCCCTCGATGGTTAGCCGCGTGACATGGGCGCGGGTGAGGATCGTCAGGTTCTTCCGATGCCGGATCGGCTTCAGAAAGGCCTTCGCCGTATTCCAGCGTATGCCGGAGCGCTGGTTGACTTCGAAGAAGCCGGAGCCTTCGTTGTCGCCGCGATTGAAATCGTCCGTTTCCGGGATGCCCGCCTGTTTGGCCGCCTCGCGAAAGGCTTCCAGCACATCCCAGCGGAGCCTCGCCTTTTCCACGCGCCATTCGCCGCCGGCGCCATGGTTGTCGTCGGCGCCGCGATGGAAGTCCTCCGTCTTTTTGAAGAGGGGTAGAACGTCATCCCAGCCCCAGCCTTCACAGCCCATCTGGCGCCATTGGTCGTAGTCGCGGGCCTGGCCGCGCATGTAGATCATGCCGTTGATGGAGGAGCAGCCGCCAAGCACCTTGCCGCGGGGATAGCCGATCGCGCGGCCGTTCAGGCCCGGCTCGGCTTCCGTCTTGAAGCACCAATCGGTGCGCGGATTGTTGATGCAGTAGAGATAGCCGACCGGGATATGGATCCAGTGATAGTTGTCGCTGCCGCCGGCTTCGAGCAGCAGCACACGGCGCGAGGGATCGGCAGAGAGCCGGTTGGCGAGCAGGCAGCCGGCAGTGCCGGCGCCGATGACGATGTAATCGTAGGTCTCCATGCTCCTCCCCGAGCCGTCAGCCTCAACTGTTTCGCAGGCGGCCTTCCAGCAGGTCAAGCACGGAGCGCGCGGCATCCATGACATTGGTGCCCGGACCGAAGACGGCGGACACGCCATGCTCCAGCAAGAAGTCATAATCCTGGCGCGGGATGACACCACCGACGACGACGATCACATCATTCGCGCCCTTGGCCTTCAGCGCCTCGACCAGTTGCGGGGCGAGCGTCTTGTGACCTGCAGCAAGTGAGGACATGCCGACCACCTGCACCTGGTTGGCTACGGCGAGATCTGCGGTTTCCTCCGGCGTCTGGAAGAGGGGTCCGGCCACGACATCGAAGCCGATATCGCCGAAGGCAGACGCAATCACCTTGGCGCCCCGGTCATGGCCATCCTGGCCGAGCTTGGCGATCAGGATGCGCGGCTTGGACGCCGCCTTGCCATAGTCCTTGAGGCGGGTCGTGAGCGTCTCCATTTCCGGATCGCCTTCATAGGCCTTGCCGTAGATATCGTGAACCACTTCGGGCGTTGCCGCATGGTCGCCGAACACGGCGCGCATGGCATCCGAAATCTCGCCAACGGTCGCACGCGCACGGGCCGCCTCTACCGCCGCTTCCAGCAGGTTGCCCTCTCCGGTGCGGGCGATTTCGGTGAGGCGCGCGAGGGTTTCGCTGACCCGCTTGGGGTCGCGCTGGCGGCGCGTCTGCTCGATGCGCTTGACCTGCGACAGACGGACGGCGGTGTTGTCGATTTCGAGGATGTCGATGGGTTCTTCGTTTTCCAGGCGGAACTTGTTGACGCCGACGATCACTTCCTCGCCCCGGTCGACGGCGGCCTGGCGGCGGGTGGCGGCCTCCTCGATCAGGCGCTTCGGCAGGCCGTCATCGACAGCCTTGGTCATGCCACCCAGGCTTTCGACCTCCTCGATCAGCGCCCAGGCTTTCTCTGCCAATTCGTTGGTCAGGCTCTCGACATAATAGGAGCCGGCGAGCGGATCGACGACCTTGGTCACGCCCGTTTCGTTCTGCAGGATCAGCTGAGTGTTGCGGGCGATGCGGGCGGAAAATTCCGTCGGCAGGGCAATCGCCTCGTCGAAGGAATTGGTGTGCAGCGACTGCGTGCCGCCGAGCGCTGCCGACATGGCCTCGAAGGCGGTGCGGATGATATTGTTGTAGGGGTCCTGTTCGGCCAGCGACACGCCGGAAGTCTGGCAATGGGTGCGCAGCATCAGGCTCGATGCCTTCTTCGGCTCGAATTCCTGCATGATGCGGGTCCAGAGCAGGCGGGCGGCGCGCAGCTTGGCTGCCTCCATGAAGAAGTTCATGCCGATCGCAAAGAAGAAGGAGAGGCGACCGGCGAATTCGTCGACATTCAGGCCCTTGGCAATGGCGGCTCGGACATATTCGCGCCCGTCGGCCAGCGTGAAGGCAAGCTCCTGCACCAGCGTCGCCCCAGCCTCCTGCATGTGATAGCCGGAGATCGAGATCGAGTTGAACTTCGGCATCTCCTTCGCCGTGTATTCGATGATGTCGGCGATGATCCGCATCGAGGGCTCGGGCGGGTAGATGTAGGTGTTGCGGACCATGAACTCCTTGAGGATGTCGTTCTGGATGGTCCCCGACAGCTTGTCGCGCGATACCCCTTGCTCCTCACCCGTAACAATGAAGTTCGCCAGGATCGGGATGACGGCGCCATTCATGGTCATCGAGACGGATATGTCCTGCAACGGAATGCCGTCGAACAGGATCTTCATGTCCTCGACCGAGTCGATGGCCACACCCGCCTTGCCGACATCGCCCTCGACGCGCGGATGATCCGAGTCATAACCGCGATGGGTAGCAAGATCGAAGGCGACGGAAACGCCCTGCTGGCCGGCGGCCAGCGCCTTGCGGTAAAAGGCATTGCTCTCCTCCGCCGTCGAGAAGCCGGCATATTGCCGGATCGTCCAGGGGCGGCCGGCATACATGGTGGCTCGGGGACCGCGCACAAAGGGGGCAAAGCCCGGCAAGCTGTCGAGATGGTCGATGCCGGCGATATCCTCTGCCGTATAAAGCGGCTTCACCGGAATGCCCTCCGGCGTTTCCCAGACGAGGCTCTCTGCCGGACGCTTCAGTTCCTTCTCGGCAAGCGCCTGCCAGTCGGCGATGGTTTTCTTGGTCATCGATGCGATCCTTATCTGAAGGCTGCGCGGTTCGGCGTTTCGCCGAGGGAAGTCAGTTTGACGGGGTTTCCGCTCGGGGCTATTCTTTGAGGCCCAACCGGAGCGCCTTGCCATGACCGTGAAAGCCTCTGTCTCGCTCTCGCCGCAGCAGGCAGAATTCGCCCGCAAGCTGGTGGAGGACGGCCATTTTCCGAGCCTCGCCGCTGTCGTCGAGCGTGGGCTTGATCTGGTGCGTGAGGAGACGGAGATGCGGGAAGAGGATCAGGAGGCGTTGCGTGCTCTCCTTCTGCGACGCATGGAAGGTCCGTTTCTCTCGGAAGAAGAGAGCCGGGTGCAGGTCGAAGAGATGATAGCGCGCAAGAAGGTCGAGTATGGCCTATGACATCAGGCGTACCAAAGACAGCATCCAAGATCTCGATGCCATCTTCGACCACCTGGTAAGCACCTATGTTGGCTTTGGCGACGAATTGCCGGTTGCTTATGAGCGGGCAGGGAAGCGAGTTCGCGGAATAACGGCTGACATGTTTTCGTTGGCCGCCTATCCATATCGCGGGACGCCGGATGCCGGCCTTGGGTTCGGTCTTCGTCATTTCACGAAGAACAATGCGGTCTTCTATTTCCGAATCGACGAGACTGCCAAAGTCGTTCTCGTCCTCGCCGTCTTCTTCGGCGGGCAGGACCATCAGCGGCACATGCTGAAGCGTCTGTCCTAGGCGGTTTTGCTTCGTCTGCTGACGTGCCGCGTGGATACCCCCCTCTGTCCTGCCGGACATCTCCCCCACAAGGGGGGAGAGCGGGGCAGGGCCGGCCTCTCGCCCTAAGTTCAACTTGGAATTTGTGAGACAGGCGCAACGCGAGCGGCCACTCTCCCCCCATGTGGGGGAGATGTCGGCATAGCCGACAGAGGGGGGTACCCAAACCGCGACGGTTGAAGGTGTCTTCACCCCTCAAACTCCATGATCAGCTCATCCACCGCCAGGCTCTGGCCCGGCTTCACGACGATCTTCTTCACGGTGCCGCGGCGTTCGGCCTTCAGGATATTCTCCATCTTCATCGCCTCGACGGTGGCGAGCGCCTGACCGACTTCCACGGTCTCGCCTTCCTTCACCGCAACTCCGGTGATGACGCCCGGCATGGGGCAGAGCAGCATCTTGGAGGTATCCGGCGGCAGCTTTTCCGGCATGAGTTTGGCAAGCGCTGCGACACGCGGCGAGCGGACGCGGGCAGTCACATCCATGCCGCGCCAGCGCAGCCGGATGGCGGGGCCCTTCAGGTCGACCTTCACCGCAAGCGTGTCACCACCGATGTCTACGGTTGCCAGCGTCTGGCCGGGCTGCCAGTCGGTGGCGAGCACCAGCTCTGTGCCGGAGGCGAGCGAGACACGGGTATTGCCGGTGCCTTCGGTGATTTCAAGGGAATGGTCGGCGCCGACGAGATTGACGACCCAGTCCTTGCCGAGCTTGCGGGTGTGGTTGCCGATGGTACCCGAGATCTGGGTCGCGCGTGCCTGCAGACGATGATGGATGACGGCGGCGATGGCGGCGAGCTTTTCGGCGGACGCGGCATCTGGTGTCACGCCGCTAAAACCGTCCCTGAACTCCTCGGCGATATAGGCCGTGGTGATCTTGCCGGAGCGGAAACGGTCCTGGTTCATCACGGCCGAGAGGAAGGGCAGGTTGTGGCCGATGCCTTCGACCTCGAAACTGTCGAGCGCTTCGCTCATTGCGTCGATGGCGGTTAGCCGGTCGGGGGCCCAGGTGCAGAGCTTGGCGATCATCGGATCATAATACATCGAGATCTCGCCGCCCTCGAAGACGCCGGTGTCGTTGCGCGTGACGGTGCCTTCAGCGGTCGTGCCTTCCGCTGGCGGGCGGTAGCGGGTGAGGCGGCCGATCGAGGGCAGGAAGTTGCGATAGGGGTCTTCGGCGTAAAGGCGGCTCTCGATTGCCCAGCCGTTGAGCTTCACATCGTCCTGGCCGAATGAGAGTTTCTCGCCCGCAGCAACACGGATCATCTGCTCAACGAGATCAAGGCCGGTCACCAGCTCGGTGACGGGATGCTCGACCTGCAGACGGGTGTTCATCTCGAGGAAGTAGAACTTGTTCTCTTTGCCATCGACGATGAATTCGACCGTACCTGCGGAGTGATAGCCTACGGCTTTGGCGAGCGCGACCGCCTGTTCGCCCATGGCCTTGCGGGTGGCGGCATCGAGGAAGGGCGAGGGGGCCTCTTCGATGACCTTCTGGTTTCGCCGCTGGATCGAGCATTCGCGCTCGCCGAGATAAAGCGTGTTGCCGTGCTTGTCGCCGAGCACCTGGATTTCGATATGGCGCGGCTCTGTCACGAATTTTTCGATGAAGATGCGGTCGTCGCCAAACGAGTTCTTTGCCTCGTTCTTCGACGACTGGAAGCCTTCGCGGGCCTCTTCTGCGTTCCAGGCAATGCGCATGCCCTTGCCGCCGCCGCCGGCCGAGGCCTTGATCATCACGGGATAGCCGATCTGATCGGAGATCTTCACCGCCTCGTCGGCATCCGCGATCAGGCCCATATGGCCGGGCACGGTCGAGACGCCTGCTTCAGCCGCGAGCTTCTTCGACGTGATCTTGTCACCCATGGCCTGGATCGCGCCCACAGGTGGTCCGATGAAGGTCACGCCTGCCTTTTCCAGCGCTTCAGCGAAGGCTGCGTTTTCCGAAAGGAAGCCGTAGCCGGGATGGACCGCATCGGCGCCCGTCTGTCGGATGGCATCGAGGATCTTGTCGATGACGATATAGGACTGGTTCGATGGCGCCGGGCCGATATGCACAGCCTCATCGGCCATCTCGACATGGAGCGCATTCTTGTCGGCATCGGAATAGACGGCGACCGTCTTGATGCCGAGCTTCTTCGCGGTTTTGATGACCCGGCAGGCAATTTCGCCCCGGTTGGCGATGAGGATTTTCTGGATCATTGTTGTCACTCGGCAGCTTGAGCAGGTGGGACGGCGCCGGGAGCGGCACCTCCGATGATGAGCGCCTTGGCGCTGACATATTCGTCGATCTCTTCCCAGCCGACGGCGTCACCGAAGGGGAGGATTTCCCCCTTCGCGCGCTGCTCGGGGGAGGCCTTGGCGAGGCGTGGATACCACCAGAGCGGCGCCACGATCCTGCGTCCATCCCTCATGTCGAAGATGATGCTGTCTTCCGTGGCGTCCACAGAGCGGACTTGCAGTTGCCGCTCATCAATGTCCAAAGTGGTCATTCCACGCCTCCTCCCGGCCCTGAATTCCGTTGCCCGCTATTCCCTGACCTTCTTCTTCAAGCCCTTGGCCACGCTCTTCTCGTCCTTCACCTCGCCGAAGGCTTCCGGAAAGTTCTTCCGGGCAAGCGGCTCGTTGATCTTCAGCTTGGCGAAGTAGGATTGCGGATCGAAGCCACGCTCGGCGGCGATCACTTCGCGGCCGAAGAGGCGGCAGAGGCGTTCGCCGTCGAGATTGCCGCGCTCGAAGGGCTCGGTGCCGAAATACTGCCAGAGCGCCTGCATGAAGCCGAGATCGGCAAGCGCCACCGTCTGGTCCATGGTGCGGTGGCGCGGCCAGTTGGTCACCGGCGTCACCTTCGGATTGGCGCGGCGGATCGTGTATTGCCACTGCGTTCCGGGCAGGCCGAGCGGAAAGCCCTGGTGTTTCGGCATGAGCGGATCTTTTGCCATGGGTTCACACCTCGAACACGTCTTCGAAGGATTCGGGGAAGTTCTTCCGCGCGACCTTCTCGTCGATGACCAGCATTGCCTCGTAGGACAGAGGGTCGAATTCCTTGGTGGCGGGCACCACTTCGCGGCCGAAAAGCAGGCTCAGGCGGGCGGCATCGAGATTGCCGCGCTCGAAGGGTTCTGCGCCGAAATGATGCCAGAGCGCATGCAGGAAGGCCGCGTCGATGCGGTGTTCCTTTGTGCCGGGGCGCGCCTTGCGGGGCAGCGCCTTGATGGGGGTGACGCCGCGCGGATTGGCGCGGCGGATGGTGAACTGCACACCGGTCCCCGGCATGCCGCCGGGGAAACCGCGATGTTTGGTCATGTCGGGGAGGCTTGGCATGGTCTCTCCTTACGTCGCAGCGATCTTGTCCTGCGTCTTCGTATCGAAGTCGGAGGCATCGTGGCGTTCATGCAGCTGTTCGGAGAGCGGGCCTGATGTCTTGTTGACCATGGCGCCGCGCTTCACACCGGGACGGGCGGCAAGCTGCTTCGTCCAGCGCTGGACATGTTCGTATTCATCGACCGAGAGGAATGTGCCCGCATCGTCATAGGCGCCGTGCAGGGCCAGACGCCCATACCACGGCCAGATGGCCATATCGGCGATGGTGTAATCCTTGCCGGCCATGAACTCGTTGTTCGCGAGATGGCGGTTCAGCACATCCATCTGGCGCTTCACCTCCATGGCGTAACGGTCGATGGCATATTGGATCTTCATCGGCGCATAGGTATAGAAATGGCCAAAGCCGCCGCCGAGGAAGGGAGCGGACCCCATCTGCCAGAAGAGCCAGTTCAGCGTTTCAGCGCGGGCACGGGTCTCGGTCGGCAGAAAGGCGCCGAATTTCTCCGCGAGATAGGTCATGATCGAGGCGCTCTCGAACAGGCGGATCGGCTCGCCGCCATCCTTGGGCGCATGGTCCATCAGGGCCGGTATCTTGGAATTCGGGTTCACCTCGACAAAGCCCGAGGAGAACTGGTCGCCCTTGCCGATATTGATCAGCCAGGCATCGTATTCGGCGCCGTCGTGACCGGCTGCCAGCAGCTCCTCGAGCAGGATCGTCACCTTCTGGCCGTTCGGCGTGCCCAGCGAATAAAGCTGCAGCGGATGCTTGCCGACCGGGCGCTCCTTGTCATGTGTCGCGCCCGCGATCGGACGATTGATATTGGCAAAGGCGCCTCCGTTGCCGGGTTCCCAGGTCCAGACCTTCGGCGGCTCATAGCCGGCGGGCAGGTTCTTCTCGGGCGGGAATTTTGTCTCGGTCATGAAATCGGTCCTTTCTCGGTGAAGCGCCTCGGGCGCGCCGAGAGTTATATAGGCCTTCTGTGTTGTCCTTGCCCACTCTCAATGCATGATCACATCTGGCCCCTCACAACGGGATCGTGTCGTGCTTCTTCCAATGGGTGCCCACCTGCTTGTTGCGGAGGCTCGCAAATGCCTTGGCAATGCGGCGGCGGGAGGAGTGCGGCATGATCACTTCGTCGATGAAGCCACGCTCGGCGGCCTTGAAGGGGTTGGCGAAGTTGACTTCGTATTCCTTGGTCCGCGCGGCGATCTTCTCGGCATCACCGAGTTCCGAGCGGTAGAGGATTTCGGCAGCGCCTTTCGCGCCCATGACGGCAATTTCTGCCGTCGGCCAGGCATAGTTGATATCGGCACCGATATGTTTGGAGGCCATGACGTCATAGGCGCCGCCATAGGCCTTGCGGGTGATCAGGGTCACCATCGGCACAGTCGCCTGGCTATAGGCGAAGAGGAGTTTTGCGCCATGCTTGATGACGCCGCCATATTCCTGAGCGGTGCCGGGAAGGAAGCCGGGTACGTCGACCAGCGTCAGGATCGGGATTGAAAAGGCATCGCAGAAGCGGACGAAGCGGGCGGCCTTGCGCGATGAATCGATGTCGAGGCAGCCGGCGAGCACCATGGGCTGGTTGGCGACGACGCCGACCGTCTGGCCTTCCATGCGGATAAAGCCGGTGATGATGTTCCTCGCAAAGGCTTCCTGGATCTCGAAGAAATCGCCCTCGTCGGCCAGCGCGTAGATCAGCTCCTTCATGTCATAGGGCTTGTTGGAGCTGTCGGGGATCAGCGTGTCCAGCCGCATCTCGATGCGCGAGGGATCGTCATGGAAGGGGCGGACGGGAGGCTTTTCGCGGTTGTTCAGTGGCAGGAAGTCGAAGAGCAGGCGGACCTGTTCCAGGGCCTCGATGTCGTTCTCATAGGCGCCATCGGCGACGGAGGATTTTTTCGTGTGCGTCGAGGCGCCGCCCAGTTCTTCGGCCGTGACGATTTCGTTGGTCACGGTCTTCACCACATCCGGGCCGGTGACGAACATGTAGGAGCTATCGCGCACCATGAAGATGAAGTCGGTCATGGCGGGCGAATAGACGGCACCGCCGGCGCAGGGGCCCATGATCACGGAGATCTGCGGGATGACGCCCGACGCATCGACATTGCGCTTGAAGACATCGGCATAGCCGGCGAGCGAAGCGACACCTTCCTGGATGCGGGCGCCGCCGGAATCATTCAGGCCAATCACCGGCGCGCCCACCTTCATCGCCATGTCCATGATCTTGCAGATCTTCTGGGCATGGGTTTCCGACAGCGAGCCGCCGAGCACGGTGAAGTCCTGGGAGAAGACATAGACCTGGCGGCCATTGATCGTGCCCCAGCCGGTAACCACGCCATCGCCCGGCACTTTTTGGCTCTCCATGCCGAAATCCACGCAACGGTGGGTGACATACATGTCGTATTCTTCGAAGGAGCCTTCGTCGAGCAGGACCTCGATGCGCTCGCGAGCGGTAAGCTTGCCCTTGCCGTGCTGGGCGGCAATGCGCTTTTCGCCGCCGCCGAGGCGGGCCTCCGCGCGGCGCGCTTCGAGCTGGTCCAGGATCGTCGACATGCTTCCTCCGGAATGATCTGTTTGGCTTTAAAGCCTTGTGTGACACCTATTCCACTGTGCCGCAGAAGAAAACGGTTGAACAGGTGCATCTGTGGATTTATGAATTTGCAAAGTGAAAATTGCGAATTTGCGAAATGGCCATCGGGAAACTCTTCATCGGTCGCAAGGTCCGCGACATCCGCCAGGCAAATGGGGCTACCCAGGCGCAGTTTGCCGATATGGTCGGCATTTCCACCAGCTACCTCAACCAGATCGAAAACAACCAGCGCCCGGTCTCGGCCTCGGTGCTGCTGTCGCTGGCCGAAAAGTTCGGCATCGATATCACCGAGCTCTCCTCGGGGCAGAATGACCGGCTGATGTCGGCGCTGACGGAGGCGCTCTCCGATCCCTTGTTCGAGACCTATTCCCCGAGCCTGCAGGAGCTGAAGCTCGTCACCCAGAACGCGCCCGGCTTTGCCCATGCCCTGATTGCCGCGCACCAGGCCTACCGGCGCGGCAATGAACAGCTGGCGAGCCTCGACGACCGGCTGGGGGCGGCGCCCAGCCAGGAAGTGACGCCGTATGACGAGGTGCGCGACTTCTTCCACTTCGTCGACAATTACATCCACGATCTCGACCTTGCCGCCGAGCAGCTGGCGACGGAGCTGAAGCTCGGGGAGGGGGAGAATTCCGCGGCGCTTTCAGGCCATCTCGAAACGCGCCATGGCGTACGCGTGGTGCGTGGCGAGGCGGGCGACGAGGCCATCCGCCGCTTCGATCCGGTGGGGCGGATCCTCACCGTCAGCCGCTATGCCTCGGCGCCGACCCGCGATTTCCAGATCGCCATCCAGATCGCCCAGCTCACCGCCGCCACCAAGATCGATCAGGTGCTGAAACAGGCGAATTTCCGCAGCGACGAGGCGGTCGAGATCTGTCGCATGGGTCTCTACAACTATTTCGCCGGCGCGCTGATCCTGCCCTATCGCAGCTTCCTCACCGCCGCCCGCGACCTGCGCCACGATATCGAGCTGCTCGCCGCCCGTTTCGAGGCCTCGCTCGAACAGGTCTGCCACAGGCTCTCGACGCTGCAGCGGCCGGGCCTCAAGGGCGTGCCGATCTTCTTTGCCCGCATCGACCGGGCCGGCAATATCACCAAGCGGCATAGTGCTGCCCGCCTGCAGTTCGCCCGTTTCGGGGCTGCCTGTCCGCTGTGGAATGCGCATCAGGCCTTCGAGACGCCGGGCCGGATCATCCGCCAGACGGCGGAAACGCCCGATGGCGTGCGCTATCTCTGCATCGCGACGCAGGTGTCAAAAGGCTCCGCCGGCTTCCGCGCCGCCAATCCGCGCTATGCGCTCGCCCTCGGCTGCGAGATCTCCTATGCCGGCGCCTTCGTCTATGCCGACGACCTCGACCTCTCCAACCGCGGCGCCTTCGACCCCATCGGCATCTCCTGCCGCATCTGCGAGCGCATCAAATGCACCAGCCGCGCCGTGCCGCCGCTGAAGCGGAAGCTGGTGGTGGATCATCGGGTAAGGAACCCGATGCCGTATGAGATTGAGTGAGGGGTTTTTTGATTGCGGCAGGGCAAAATGGTCGTCAGCATTCGGCCGAACCGGTCGTCCCGCTCTCGGCCCAATGGCAGCGTAGATCCTAACATCCGAGCCGTACGTAACCGGAGCTGAAATCATTAGGTAGTGCGCGACCAAAGTGCTAAGGTAGCGCGCGACCTATTGGAGAACGCTATGCCGAGACCTAAGAGCGCCGATGACGGCCTGACCAAGTTTCAACGCTACCGGCAGCAGCAGCAGCGCCGGGGCATGAAGCAACTGCGCATTTGGGTACCAGATCCTCACAGGCCCGAATTTGCCGCCGAAGCCGAGCGGCAAGGGCTGCTCTTGCGGGGTCGTCTCGAGGAAGCCGAAGCACTGGATTTTATCGCGGCTGCCACTGAATGGCCGGAATCGTGAAAAGAGGTGATCTCGTCACGGTTTCGGCGCAGGGCGATTATGGAAAACCGCGTCCGGCAATCGTCATTCAATCTAATTTTCTCAATGCGGCAGACAGCGTGCTGGTCGTTTTGCTCACCAGCACGATCGCTGAGGCCCCGCTTTATCGGCTCACTATAGAGCCAACGGCGGAGAACGGGCTCAATGTCGTTTCACAGGTCATGGTGGACAAGGTTATGGCCTATCCGCGCGCCAAGTGCGGCCCGGTGATCGGTCATCTTTCCGCTGCCGACATGCTGGCTCTCAACAACATGCTTTCGGTGATGATCGGCCTTGCTGACTGACGTCAATGCTCGTCGCACAAATCGGTCGCGAACTCTCATGCAGCCGGAGCCTACCCAAACAACCGCTCATCCCTCGCAACAAAAAACGCCTCGACACTCTCCGGCGCCACATCCTCCAGCGTCGCCGGGGACCATTTCGGGTTCCTGTCCTTGTCGATGATCGCAGCCCGTATGCCTTCGTAGAAGTCGGGGACTCTCACCACCTGGAGGGTGCCTAAGAATTCGCGTTCGAGGCAGGTTTCGAGATCCTTGGAGCTACGGGCCTCGCGCAGCATTCTGAGCGTCACCTTCAGGCTGGTCGGCGATTTCGCACGCATGGCTTTGAGCGTTCTGGCAGCGAGGTTGCCCTGTTCCTGTTCGAGGGCGGCGATGATCTCTTCCACCGTGTCGAAGGCGAAGCAGCGGTCGATCATGGCGCGGCCTTCGGAAAAGATGCCGGTCGGGCCGTCCACCGTATAGTCACGGATGATCGAGGCCATCGTTGTCCCGAGAGCCGGTGCGGGCAGGGCGGCGATCCGCTCCAGCAGTTCTGTCACCCGGTCCTGCGGGACATACCAGTCGGCGAAGCCGGCGGTGATCGCATCCGCGCCGTTCACCGCCTCGCCTGATAGCCCCATCCAGGTGCCGAGTTCGCCGGCTGCGCGGGAGAGCAGCCAGGTGGCGCCGATATCGGGGAAGAAGCCGATGCCGGTTTCGGGCATGGCGAGCTTGGTCGTCTCGGTGACGATGCGGTGGCTGCCATGGCTGGAAACGCCGACGCCGCCGCCCATGGTGATGCCGTCCATCACGACAATGTAAGGCTTCTTGAAACGGGCGATACGGGCGTTCAGGCGGTATTCGGCCTTGAGGAATTCGGAGGCCTTGCCGTCGCCGGCCTTGCCGCTTTCATAGAACATCCTGATGTCCCCGCCGGCGCAAAGCCCGCGTTCGCCTTCGCCGGTGACGAGGACTGCTGCCACATCAGGGTCGGCCTCGAAGGCGTCGAGCGCCTTGCCGAAATCCAGGATCATGTCGAGGGAGAGGCTGTTCAGCACGCGCGGCCGGTTGAGGGCGATCAGCCCGAGCGCGCCTTGTCTTCCCGTCAGGATTTCCTCGCCTTGATAGTCCGCCTCCAGATACCGCATGCCGTCCTCCCTTGTCTTTTGAGAGAGTTAGATATGCGTCGCGGCGAAAGGGCAAGGGGTGGGGTGGCGTAATGGATACACCCCCCCTCTGTCCTCCTGAGCTTGTCGAAGGGCGAGCATCTCCCCACACGGGGGCAGGGCAATTGCATAGAGATTCTCAGCGGCGCACGAGGCGGGGCGCGAAGCGCTAAAGCTGTGCCGGGCAGCCCCCTCATCGCCTCGCATACGCTCGGCACTTCTCCCCGCTGGGGAGAAGAGGGAGCCCGCAATCGCAGCGGGTATCCCCACACGACAGCCTTGACCTGCCTAAGCAGGATCAGCCGACGAGATTGCGCGGCTTACCCGCGAAAAACAGCTCGATATTCTCGATCAGCTGGTCGGCCAGTGACTGGATTGCCTCGCGGCTTGCCCAGGCGACATGCGGGGTGAGGATGACGTTTTCGCGTGAAGCGATCCGCATCATCGGGCTGTCATGGGCGGGCGGTTCGCCATCGGTGACGTCGAAGCCGGCGCCGGAGATCTGGCCGGCATCGAGGGCCTTTTCCAACGCAAGTTCATCGACGAGGCCGCCGCGTCCGGTGTTGATGAGCAAGGGCTTGCGTTCCATCAGGGCGAATTCGCGCGCACCGATCACGCCCCGCGCTTCCGGTGTCAGCGGGCAATGCAGGGTGATTACATCAGCGCGCTTCAGGACCTCGTCGAAGGCCGTCTGGCCGGGTTTGAGCTCGGTTGCGCCGCGACGACCGGCGGCGAGCACCGTCATGCCGAAGGCCTCGGCGATCTTGCCCACCGACTGGCCAAGCGTGCCATGGCCGATGATGCCGAGCGTCGAGCCGCCGAGATCGGCGATGGGGTAATCGAAGTAGCAGAATTGCGCCGCCTGCTGCCAGCGCCCCTCGATGACCGACTGGCGATAGGGCAGGATCGAGCGGCGCAGCGCCAGCATCAGCGCGAAGGTGTGTTCGGGCACCGTGTGCTTGGCGTAGTTCCTGATGTTGCAGACGGCGATGCCACGCGCCTTCGCCTCCGCGAGATCGACAATGTCGGTGCCGGTGGCGGAGACGGCGATCAGCTTGAGCTTCGTGGCGCCGGCAAGGGCCTCGGCGCGGACCGGGGCCTTGTTGGTGATCACCACATCGGCGTCGCGGATGCGCTCGGCCACCTCATGCGGCGCGGTGCGGGCATGGACCACCATCTCATGCGGCACGGAGGGCGCGCGGACCACGGTTTCCGGCGGCAGCGTGTCGCGGTCGAGAAAGACGATGCGGATCATGGCGGACCTCCCTGCGTTGCCATCGACCTAGCCGAGCGGCTTTCGGGCAGCAAGGCAGGTCAGTGATAATCCGGTACGCCCGGCATGGTGATGAAGCCCGGAAGCGCGCGGAAGCGGCGCAGCCAGCGGCGAAGGGCCGGGTATTCGTCGTGGTCGATGCCGCAGTCACGCGAAAGCGCGAAGCTGGGCAGGAGTGCCAGATCGGCCAGCGTCGGGTTGTTGCCAACGAACCACTCCGAGCCTTCGATCTGCCGCAGTGTCATATGGTCATTCATGATGCGGAAGGCTTTGCGGGCGGCCTTGAGATCCGCCTCGCTGGCGCCCTCCGGGGTGAAAAGAGCCGTCTCGCGGGCGTCGATGGCGGGCTTCAGTTCGCGGGTGGAAAAGCCCAGCCATTGCTGGACCCGCCCGAAGTCTGCGGCATCGGCAGGCAGCCAGGGGCTGTCAGGCGCATAAGCGCGGACGAGATAAGCGAGGATCGCAGCGGTGCCGAAGAGCCTGACATCGCCGTCTTCGAGGATGGGCAACGTGCCGGTCGGATTGAGCGCCAGCATAAGCGGCTTTTCCTGCTCGCGCCCCGGCGCCTTGTCGACGGCAACCGTCTCGAAGTTGAGGCCAAGCATGGAGAGCAGCAGGCGGACGCGAAAGCCGTTTTCGTCGAGGTGGTAGTCGTAAAGCCTGATCATCACGCGGCCTCCATCGAGCGGGCTTCGAGGCGGTTGCGGAGGTCGGTGGCCCAGAGCGCGAGGCTGCGGCGGGTGGTGGTCGAAATGTCGCCGGTAACGGTGATGTGGAGTGCGCTGCGCTCGGCGTCCCGGGACTGGGCGGCGATCAGCACGGTCGTGCCGTTTCCTTGCAGGGTCACTGTTGTGGCAGTGGTGGCGCTCACGCTGTAGCCTTCCGGCAGCGCTGAAGTCACCGCCGAAAGAGCCGCTTGCGCCGTCATGTCAAGGTACAGGCTCCGAACGGCCTCAGCCGTCTGGGGAAGCGTCGGGAGTTCCGCTGCATCCGCCCCTTCCGGTGCCATCCAGACGATGCCGGCGCGTTCGATCGCGGCGAAGGTCGGGACCTTGATGGTCTGGGGTACATCGAGATCGGGATGGGCCGGAATGTAGCGACATTGGCCGCCCGTATCGTAGCGCCAGCCGTGGTAGAGGCAGGCGATGTGGTCGCCGCGCACGAAGCCGAAGCTCATGCGCATGCCGCGATGCGGACAGCGATCCTCCCAGACATGGATCGCGCCCTTGTCGTCACGCCAGACGACGCGCTCCTCGCCATTGACGAGCGTTCCGGCAGAGGTGCCGGCTTCGATGTCGGCCGAGAGGGCAACGGGGATCCAGGGAGAGGCTGATGTCATGATGCGGCCTTTGCGGGCAGGGCTTCGTCTGTTTGAAATCTCGATACGTCGAGCACGATGCTGTCATAGGGCCCAAGGCTGACCGCCATTTCGAAGGCGTCGATCAGCGCTTCCGGGCCCGACAAGGTCAGGCGACAGCGCTCGCTGTCACAGGAGGCAATGTTCAGGGCGAGTGACAGGCGCGCTGCACGATGTTCGGCAAACGCAATGAAGCCCTGCGGCTCCAACCTTCCGGAAAAGGTGAAGCCGACGGTCGTCTGGTCGGCCTTTGCCGTCATCGGATGGGGATCAGTGTTGCCTTGCAATTGTGCGCACTCTAATTTTTGGGCAATCTAGCGGGCGACGAGATGGGGGTTCAAGTGGTTTCTCCCGTGCTCCAGAGGAAAGACAGACTATGCAGAACGGTATCGACAAGGCGTCGCTTGATCAGTGGTATGTGCTCGATACCGAGGCGGTGATCCCCGTGGGTCGATCGCAAAACCGCTTGCTCGGAACGGATCTGACCGTCATCAAGCAAGCGGATGGGGCGATCGAGGTCTTTGCCGAGGGTCGGGCCGAGCCGCTGCCGCTTCGCCATCGCTTCGGTTTTCTCTGGGCGACGCTGGGTCAGCCCGAGCGCGAGATTTTTCCCCTGCCGGAGGCAGACGAGCCTGACCGCCGCTACGTGCCCTGCGGTGTCGTGACCGTGAAGGCATCAGGCCTTCGCATCGTCGAGAATTTTCTCGACATGGCGCATTTCCCTTTCGTGCATACCGACGTTCTGGGTGCGGAGCCGCATACGGAAGTGCAGAGCTACGATGTCGAAATCCGGCGCGAGGAAGACGAGGTCTGGGCGACCAACTGTACCTTCTTCCAGCCGCAGGCAGCGCTTTCGGCGCAGGACGGGATCACCACGCAATACATGTATCGGGTGATGACGCCGTTCACGACGATCCTCTATAAGACCTGTCCCAATGCGACCAATCGCTGGGATGTCATCGGGCTCTTCGTCCAACCGCTCGATCCCGGCCGCTGCCGGGCGCATCCCATCATGTATCTGATCGATGATCTCTCGACGACGACGGAGCTCATTCACTTCCAGCAGATGATCTTCCTGCAGGACCGGATCATCCTTGAAAACCAGCGGCCGGTGCTTCTGCCGCTCGAGCCGCGCAAGGAAATTCCGACCCGGGCGGATGCTTCGTCAATCGCCTATCGCCGCTGGCTCAAGGAAAAGGGCGTGACCTACGGCGCAACTACGGTTGCTGCATGAGGGCAACAAAAAACCCGGAGCCGTGAGGATCCGGGTTTCGTACGTCTTGAGACCTTCAGGTCTTAGCCGCGGGCCATCCAGTCGTCGATCTCGCGGTCGGCTTCTTCCTGGGTCTTGCCATAAGCGGCCTGGATCTTGCCCGACAGTTCCTTGCGCTTGCCGGCGATCACGTCGAGATCGTCACCGGTGAGCTTGCCCCACTGGGTCTGGGCCTTGCCCTTGAACTGTTCCCAATTGCCTTCGATCTGATTCCAATTCATCGGTGTTCTCCCGTGTCTGGTGCGTTGTCGAGGCTCGTGTCCTCGGCTGCAACAACGTGAGCCGCGTCTTCGGGTTCCATCTTCTTCATCTTCTTCATCATCGCCCCGAGAGCGGGTTCACACCTGTTCAAGTTTTCGCCGATGCGGTGGAACACTCGCGCACTTCTGACGTTTGAGAGGGAACAAGACACCATATTTTACAACGAAGGAGATCGACTATGGCGCAGGTACCGAGTGCCTCGAAGAACAAGGCCGAAAGCATCGCAAACGACATGGCGACCGGCATTGAGAACAAGGCATCCACGACCGCAGGTGCGACCAGCGGCGACGTGCAGGCCGATCTCGAAGCTCTGCGCCGTGACATCGCGTCGCTGACGCAGACGGTTGCTTCTTTCGGCAGCGGCAAGATCCGCCAGGCCGGTGAGACCTCGCAGCAGTACATGGACAATGCCCGCGAACGCTTCATGAATGCGGAAGAGGACATTGAAGCCTATGTCCGCGCGAAGCCCCTGCAGTCGCTCGCCATGGCCGCTGGCGTCGGTTACGTGCTCGCCCTGCTCAGCCGGCGCTGATCATGCTGCCTCTCTTCAGACATCTCGGCGTCGCGGCATTCGGCAAAGTTCGCCCGACAGCCACCCGTCTGACGCGCTCCCTGATAGGGGGCGCGGTGGCCGGGATCTTCGGGCTGACGGCCTATGTGGCATTGTTGCTGGCGCTCGGATTCTACCTTTCGGCGGAACTCGGCGCGGTCTATGCAGCTTTGATCGTTGCACTTCTCACTGCCGTTTGCGCCGTCATTGTGCTCATGGTCGTGCAGGGTATGAACAAGGCGACCGAGCGTCGGGCCGAGGCTCGCCAGCGTGCGGCACGCTCCCGTCTTCCGGATCCGATGACGTTGCAGATGCTCGCCGGCGTGCCCGCATTGATGAGAGGGCGTTCTTTATTGACCACAGCTGCAATTGCGGCCTTGGTTTTTGGCGTTGCGAAGATGCAGGGCGTTGGTCGGGACGATCGCGACGATTGATTATGAAGGAGAGAGAGCCGGTGCGATTTGTAGCTGGCTCTTTCTACACCTGAGCCTCAGTTATTTCTTCGCTTTGGTTTCTGCGTCCTGCAGGCGTTCCAGAAGGTCCAGCAAATGAGAAGGCGTGCCTTCGTCCACGATGCTGTCGTAATAGCCGCGGAGCTTTGTGCCGATCAGCGCGTTGTCGTTCTGTCGTTGTGCTTGGGTGAGCTTTTCCGTTTTCGCCGGCTTGTCCGCAGGGCCTTCAGCCATTTTGTTCCAGTTCCATCGTTTTCCTAGGCGAAATGAGAATTACTCCTATAAGATTTCGGATGCAAAAAAGTTCCATGGGTGATGGAACTTTTTTGCAGGCACGGCGTTCTCAGCCGAGTCCGCACCGAATTCCATACTGATTGGAGAACTGCATGTCCCTTACTGCCCGCGTTGCCGTCCATCTTCCCTATCTGAGGCGGTATGCACGCGCCGTCACCGGTTCGCAGACATCTGGAGATGCCTATGTCGCGGCTGTTCTGGAGGCGCTGATCGCCGATATCTCGATTTTCCCTGATACGGGGAACGACCGCGTTGCACTCTACAAGCTCTTCGTCACCATCTACGACTCCACCAAGGTGGAGCTGCCCCAGATCACCTCGCCCTTTGCCTGGGAAAAGCGCGCAGCCGCCAATCTTGCCGCAGTCCCCACACGTGCTCGCCATGCTTTCCTGCTGATCACCGTGGAAGGCTTCACCACTGCCGAGGCGGCCAACGTCCTCAGCGTCAGCGAGTCCGAGTTCAACGGGCTCTTCAATGAGGCCTCCATGGAAATTTCTCGTCAGGTTGCAACCGACATCATGATCATCGAGGACGAGCCTCTGATCGCGCTCGACATCGAGCAGATGGTCGAGGATCTCGGCCACCGTGTCACCGGCATCGCCCGGACGCATGCCGAAGCGGTCGATCTCTACAAGCGCACCAATCCGAAGATGGTTCTGGCCGACATCCAGCTGGCCGACGGCAGCTCGGGTATCGATGCGGTCAACGACATTCTCAAGGTCGACACGATCCCGGTTATCTTCATCACGGCTTTCCCGGAGCGTCTGCTGACGGGCGAACGTCCGGAGCCGGCATTCCTGGTCACCAAGCCGTTCAACCCCGACATGGTCAAGGCGCTGATCAGCCAGGCGCTCTTCTTCAACGAGCGTGTTGCAGAGCAGGTTTGATCTAGAACGCGTGATGGACGTAAGCGAGGAAGGGACCGGCGGGCGAGGCCGGTCCGGGGTGCCGATCAGCGGCGGAGCAGGTAAATTGGTACATCGGTTGACATGGTTTGAACCTCAGCGCGGCGACGATCAGCTGCGGGAGTTCTTCATAACCGCGCTCATGGATATGGGCGCCAGCCTGATCCTTCAGGACAAGGACGGTACCTATGTCTGCATCACCTCGCTGCCGTCTCGCTGGCGGCTGACGCCAGGTGTCGTCCCTTCCGACGAGGCGATTTTCGGGGAAGAGATCGGACAGAAGCTTGCTGAGCTGAAGTCTGGCCTCGTCAATGCCGGTGATCGTGCGGAACTTGAAATCGAGGGAGGTGAGGACACCTTCTACGAATTCCGGTGCCGCATGGTGGAAATGGCGGATCACGATCTGCACATGATCACCGTGGTCATCGACCGGACGGAAGATCGCCGGCGCGAGCGTCTCTTGAGGGCGCTGCTGCGTGAGGTCAGCCACCGGTCAAAGAACCTGCTCGCCATCATCCAGAGCATTGCCTCCCAGACGGCGCGCTATTCCGGCACGCTCGACATGTTCCTCGGGAAATTCCGCGGAAGGCTGCATGCCCTGTCGCAGTCTCAGGATCTGATCACGGATTCGAGCTGGCGTGGCGCCTATTTCCGGGATCTGCTGAAGCAGCAGGTCGATCGTTACGTGCAGGAAAACGCCGATCTGGTGCAGGTGTCCGGCGAAGACGTTCTTCTTACGCCGAATGCCTCCTTGCATATCGGTCTTGCGCTTCATGAGCTGGTGGTCAACGCCGTCAGTCACGGGGACTTCCTGCAGCGGCGTCTGCCGATCGAGGTCTCCTGCCGCAAGCTGGATACGCCGGACGGGCCTGTGGTGGAGATGCTCTGGACCGAGCCTTACACAGCCCGCGCGACCGAGGACACGAAAGCTGCCCGTTTCGGCAGTACGGTCCTTGAGCGGGTCGTGCCGTCGTCGGTCAATGGCGAAGCAAAGCATTCCTTGGAAAACGGGCAGGTGCGTTATCAGCTGCGCTTCCCGCTCGAGATTTTCGACTGACCTTCCAGCTCCGCCGTCTCCCGCGTCGCTGCCTCACAGAAAGACGAGATCATGCGCCTGTTC
Source organism: Allorhizobium sp. CTOTU50464 (assembly GCA_032102365.1). Taxonomy (GTDB): domain Bacteria; phylum Pseudomonadota; class Alphaproteobacteria; order Rhizobiales; family Rhizobiaceae; genus Allorhizobium. Next base: position 301,549 of record DAMDHD010000001.1, read on the forward strand.
AGTTGCAGCAACTGTTCGAATGTCGTGCATTTCGAAAATGACGGCTGCGTGACCTGCGGTTCACGCCTCGCCTTCCGCTCCGGCAACCTCGACATGGTCGCGCTCGACATGTCCGGTACCCAGGTGCTCGAACAGGGTCAGGTGGGAGCGGATATCGTGCGGCCTTGCGCGAATGCCGCCTTGGGCGGCTGCAACTGGCTGGTGGAAGACGGCGATGAAAGCGGCTTCTGTCTGGCTTGCCGCCACAATCTGACGATCCCCGATCTCTCGATACCGGAGAACCTGCAGAACTGGCAGCGGATCGAACTCGCCAAGCGCGGCCTTTTCTATTCGCTGCTCAGGTTCCAGCTGCCGCTGGTCACCCGGTCCGCCGATCCGGAACGGGGGCTCGGGTTCGAGTTCCTGGCAGACGATCCGACGGCCGAAGGCGAGGGGCCGGTTCTGACGGGACATGACGAGGGACTGATCACGCTCAACATCGCCGAAGGGTCGGATGCCGAGCGGGAAGCGCGGCGGGTCGCACTCGGTGAACCCTTCCGCACGCTCCTCGGTCACTTTCGCCATGAGGTCGCCCACTATTATTGGAACGTCCTGGTTCGTGACACGGGCCGTTTCGACGAATTTCGCGCCGTCTTCGGTGACGAGCGCGAGGACTATTCGGAAGCGCTCAAGCGACATTATGCCAAAGGTCCGGTCGCCGGCTGGGAGAACAGCTTCATCTCCGCTTATGCGGCCAGCCATCCGTGGGAAGACTTCGCGGAAACCTTTGCGCATTACTTCCACATGGTGGATGCGCTCGATACGGCCGACGCGTTCGGTCTACGCACGAGCCCGGATGTCGAGGCCGATATTCCCGCAATCGAGCTCAAGCGGACCTTCGACAGCTACAGAGCGGGCAGCGCACAGGCGTTGATCCGCGCCTGGGTGCCGTTGACGCTTGCGATCAACAGCATCAACCGCAGCATGGGGCAGCCGGATCTCTATCCATTCGTGCTGTCGGAGCCGGTGATTGAAAAGTTGCATTACATACATGGGCTGATACGCGCCTAAACCGGCTGGTCCGCCTTACAAACGCCGAATTCCCGGAACCTCGGCCAAGTCTCCGCGTTAACCTTCCAGTAACACGGAGACTGATCATGAACAGCATGGCTGCCTTATTGGTCATTGTGGCCTGCCATCCGCAAGACACCACCTGTCTTCAGGATCCTGTGGCCGTCATTTCCTATGACACTGACGATGCTTGCTACAACGCGCTGCCGGAAGAACTTCGCAGGGCGCGCGCCATGGCAGATATCATCTATGGTGATTGCTTCCCGGTTAGTGCAGACCTCGTCGCCGGGCGCGACATTCGTCAAACGATCGACCCCGGCAAGCTTGCCGTGCTTGATGCTCCGGTTTCCGTCGCTGGTCCTGCCGAGGCGCAGGCATTGATCGCGCCAATCCCGGCAGAGCGTTATGGAGCTGTCCGATGAATACGACCAATACGACGCAACCCGCACAGAGCCCACAGCCCAACGTCGATGCCGAGAACCGTCATCTGGCGCAGCAGGCCGGTCTCGATCAGGATCTGGAATCGCAGGTGCCGCCCCGCTATGGGCCGTTTACCATCACGACGCTCAGCATCATCCTGATCCTGCTCGTCACGGTGATCATATGGGTGCTGATCTAAAATCTTCGGTGTAAGTAAAAAAACAGGCCGCTTTTTGCGAAGCGGCCTGTTTTGTTCATCTTCGACCTGCTCAGGCCTGACGGAAGAGGCGCATGGCAAGCGAGATGAGGAAAAGAATGATGAAGATGCCGAAGAGGATCTTGGCGATACCTGCAGACGCGCCAGCGATGCCGCCGAAGCCAAGTACACCTGCGATCAGAGCGACGACCAGAAAGACGAGTGCGTAGTAGAGCATATTGGGTTCTCCTGTTTCGATGGCGGAAGAACGTCGCCTGTCGGTCTTTGTTCCATCTCGATCACGGTTTCGAGAGGGCCGTTTGTGCTATTGTCAGGGTCAAATAAAAATATCGCGTTTCGTGGAACCTTATCCGTGCGTTCGCGTTTTCAGGCGACACTGTTTCGAACCCGTTGGACCAAATGACAGAACATTCAAAGAAAGCGCCGGCTTCGAACGGGCTGCCTGGAATGGCCGCCTTTCACCCCGGGGTCTCGGCGCAACTGCGAGAATACTATCAATCCGTACAGGAGGAGGGCATACCAGAGCGGTTCCTGCAACTCCTCGAGCGTCTGGATGTGGCGGAGCGCCAGGCCAGCGAAGATACTCGCATCAAGGATACTGCTCGATGACTGTTGGCGATAAGTCGACTGACGGATCTTTCAAGCGCGAGCTGCTCGCCGCGCTGCCAAACCTGCGTGCTTTCGCCGTGTCGCTGACCGGCCGCCACCATGTGGCTGACGATCTGGTGCAGGACACGATCATGAAGGCCTGGGCCAAGCAGGATCACTTTGAGCCCGGCACGAACATGAAGGCCTGGCTTTTCACCATCCTGCGCAACGAATTCTATTCGCAGATGCGCAAGCGTGGCCGCGAAGTCTCCGATACGGACGGCATCTTCACGTCTCAGCTCTCCACCCATCCGCAGCAATACGGCTCCCTCGATCTGCAAGACTTCAAGCGGGCGCTCGATCAACTGCCGAGCGATCAGCGTGAGGCGATCATTCTCGTCGGCGCGTCGGGCTTCGCCTATGAAGAAGCGGCGGAGATCTGCGGCTGCGCCGTCGGAACCATCAAGAGCCGCATCAATCGCGCGCGCAACAAGCTTCAGGAGATCCTGGGCGTGAGCGGCGAGGGCGATTACGGTCCGGATGCCAACAGCTCAGCGGTCATCAAGAAGGCCTTCGCTGTCTGACGACTTGCGACGCATCGCGTCGAGCACCGCCGCAGCCAGTTCTGCTGATTGCGGCGGCTTGGAGACCATGGGGTAGGACGACACAACCGTGTCGGCAACGGGGTAATAGTCATAGGACGACAGAAAGACCGGCATCGCGCCGGCCGACTGGATCAGCTTCGCGCGCTCGACATTCAAGGGCTCGGCTGCTGCAGCGTCGATGATGACAATCTCGAAATCTCCCGCAGAAAGCTCTTGAGCCAGCCTGGAAAGCGGCGTGATCTTCACGTCACATGTCAGGCTCTCCTGCAGGATCCGCTCCACCTCCATCGCAATAAGATACTGGTTTTCGGCGATGAGAACGCGGGGCGTCGACGTGGTCATGGAAGTTCCTTTTGTCAGCCGCGCGTTATGGGGCGTAGGTTGACGACCGTCATTTAAAAAAGACATGTGATGTTTTGATTGTTCCATGCAGGAACATGGTGGCGTAGAAACGAGGTCATCCGATGGCAATCGAACCCAGCCCGTCCCCCATTCGCGTCAGCTGCTTCGAATGTCCCCTGCGGCACATGAAGCGCTTTCGCCCTTTCACCGAAGCAGAGCTGGAATTCGTCTCCACCTTCAAGCGCGGCGAGCTGATCGCCGACCCCGGAACCACCGTTCTTGTCGAGGGTGCCCGCAGCGCGCATCTCTACACCGTGCTTTCCGGCTGGGGCTTCCGCTACAAGATCCTCGAAGACGGTCGACGGCAGATCCTGAACTATATCGTTCCGGGAGACATGATCGGTCTGCAGGGCGCGGTCATGGCCGAGATGCAGCATTCGGTCGAGGCCCTGACGCCGATGACGCTTTGCGTCTTCGAGCGGAGCAGGCTCTTCTCGCTGTTCGAACTGCATCCGGGACTCGGCTTCGATCTGACCTGGCTTGCGGCGCGCGAGGAGTGCATTCTCGACGAACACTTGCTCAGCATCGGGCGACGCTCGGCGCTCGAGCGCTCCTCCTATCTTCTTGCCTTCCTGTTCGATCGCGGGGTCAATGCCGGGATCCTCGGTGACAACCACCGCCATATCCCGGCGACGCAAATGCATTTTGCCGATACGCTTGGTCTGTCGATCGTTCACACGAACAAGACATTGAAGAAGCTCGCGGATCGGGGGCTCATCCGCTGGCGTGAGCGGGGCTGCGACATCATCGACCCCGTGGGACTACAGGAGATCGCCGGCTGGACGCCCGGAGATCCCCGGGTCAGACCCTTCATCTGAAGGCGGCATACAAAAAGGCCCGCATCGCCACTGGCGATGCGGGCCTTTTGCATTCGCGAGCCAACGTCAGGCTACAATGATGACTCCGGTAAAGAGGGCGATGATCATCACCACCAGGACGATGAAAATCAGGATCTTGGCGATGCCCGCCGAAGCGCCTGCCACGCCGCGAAAGCCGAGAAGGCTCGCAACGGCGGCGATGAGAAGTAGAATGAGGATCCATTGCAGCATGTGTGTCTCCCTGACGTTGTTCCATTGGAGAAACAGGGTGGGCCGGTAGTTTGTTCCATTGCGCAGCTCACAGCTCCTTGTGTGCGCTGCAGCAAAAATCGGTTTAAGTGCAGCGCGGGTGTGACAAAACCGTCATTTGTTCCTGAAGCTGGACTAGACAGGGGGCCTTACTTCTGGTCGTGTCCGCCATCGGAGAGTCCTTCGACTTTGGGCGAAGGATAGCAGGTAGAACCCGTTTGAACGGAGTTTGGGAGATGGGATTGAAGATCGGATCGCCAAGGGAGATTTATGTCGGCGAGGCTCGCGTCGCGATGACGCCTGATAGCGCCACCCAGTTGCAGAAACTCGGCTATGAATGCGTGATCGAAAGCGGTGCCGGCAAGGCTGCGGGACTTTCTGACGAGGCCTATCGCGCCGCCGGTGTGACGGTGGTGGAAACAGCCGCGGCGCTCTACGAGACGGCCGATATCATCGCCAAGGTGCGTCCGCCCGAGACATCCGAAGTCGATCGCCTCGGCCCAGGCAAGACGCTGATCTCCTTCTTCTATCCGGCCCAGAATACAGCCTTGCTCGAACAGGCGAAGGATAAGGGTGCGACCGTCGTTGCCATGGACATGGTGCCGCGCATTTCGCGCGCCCAGAAAATGGATGCGCTGTCCTCCATGGCCAATATCGCCGGTTATCGTGCGGTCATCGAGGCCGGCAACAATTTCGGCCGCTTCTTCACCGGCCAGGTGACGGCCGCCGGCAAGGTGCCGCCGGCCAAGGTGCTGGTCATCGGTGCGGGTGTCGCTGGTCTCGCGGCCATCGGTACGGCCACCTCGCTCGGCGCCATCACCTATGCCTTCGACGTTCGCCCTGAAGTCGCCGAACAAATCGAGAGCATGGGCGCGCAGTTCGTGTTCCTGGAGTTTGAACCGACGCAGGACGGTGCCGCGACCGGCGGTTATGCCGCCCCGTCGTCGCCCGAGTTCCGCGAGAAGCAGCTCGCCAAGTTTCGCGAGCTTGCACCCGAGATCGACATCGTCATCACCACGGCACTGATCCCGGGCCGGGATGCGCCGAAGCTCTGGCTCGCCGACATGGTCGCCGCGATGAAGCCCGGTTCGGTCGTGGTCGACCTTGCGGCAGAGCGCGGCGGCAACTGCGATTTGACCGTCGCCGACCAGAAGATCGTCTCCGACAATGGCGTGACGATCGTCGGTTACACGGACTTCCCGAGCCGCATGGCCGCACAGTCCTCGACGCTTTACGCCACCAACATTCGTCACATGATGACGGACCTCACACCGGCCAAGGACGGTGTGGTCGTGCACAACATGGAAGACGATGTCATCCGGGGTGCCACCGTCACCAAGGATGGTGAGATCACCTATCCGCCACCGCCGCCGAAGATCCAGGCCATTGCCGCTGCCAAGCCGAAGGAAAAGGTGAAGGAGCTGACGCCTGAGGAAAAACGGGCCCAGGAAATCGCCGCCTTCAAGACGCAGACCCGCAATCAGGTGGCGATGCTTGCCGGTGGCGGTGCGCTGATCCTCCTCGCAGGCCTTTATGCCCCGGCCAGTTTCATGAGCCATTTCATCGTCTTCGTGCTCGCCTGCTTCGTCGGTTTCCAGGTCATCTGGAATGTCAGCCATTCGCTGCACACGCCGCTGATGGCAATCACCAATGCCATCTCCTCGATCATCATCCTGGGCGCCCTGATGCAGATCGGATCGGGCAACTTCCTGGTGGTCATCCTCGCCGCACTGTCGGTCCTGATGGCCGGCATCAACATCTTCGGGGGCTTCATGGTCACCCGGCGCATGCTTGCCATGTTCCAGAAGTCTTGAGTTAGGGGAGGGGACACAAACATGGAATACGGATTCACCACAGCGGCCTATGTCGTCGCGGCTGTTCTCTTCATCCTGTCGCTCGGCGGCCTCTCCGGCCAGGAAAGCGCCAAGCGCGCCGTCTGGTATGGCATCGTCGGCATGGGCCTTGCGGTCCTCGCGACCCTGTATGGCCCCGGTGCGGGCAACTGGTTCGTCTCGATCGTGATGATCGCCATTGGTGGCGCGATCGGCTGGGTTGTCGCTCAGCGCGTGCAGATGACGGAAATGCCGCAGCTGGTTGCTGCCATGCACTCGCTCGTCGGTCTCGCCGCCGTCTTCATCGGTTTCAATGCCGAAATCGAGATGTGGCGGATTGCCAGCACGCTCGCGGATGCGGGCATCGCCTTTTGTGATCCGGCCGTGAATGCGGTCGCTTGCGCCATCCAGGCCGGCCATACCGACCTCTTCAAGGATTTCACCGGTTTCGCGCTGAAGATCGCGGAGAAGACCGGGCCGGAGATTGCCGTCCTGAAGATCGAGGTCTTCCTGGGTGTCTTCATCGGCGCGGTTACCTTCACCGGCTCCGTCGTCGCCTATGGCAAGCTTGCCGGCAAGGTCGACGGCAAGGCCAAGAAGCTGCCGGGCGGCCACATGCTGAACGCTGGCGCGGCGATTGCCTCGCTGATCCTGCTGGTCCTCTATTTCAACGGCGCCGGCAGTTGGACGCTGATCCTGATGACGCTTCTGGCGCTCTTCATCGGATACCATCTGATCATGGGCATCGGCGGCGCCGATATGCCGGTCGTCGTCTCGATGCTGAACAGCTATTCGGGCTGGGCGGCTGCGGCCATCGGCTTCTCGCTCTCGAACGATCTCCTGATCGTCGTCGGCGCGCTGGTCGGCTCCTCGGGTGCGATCCTCTCCTATATCATGTGCAAGGCGATGAACCGTAGCTTCATCTCGGTCATCCTCGGCGGCTTCGGCGGCACGACCGGTCCGCAGATGGAAGTGACCGGCGAGCAGATCGCCATCGATGGCGATGGCGTTGCCAATGCGCTCAACGATGCTGACTCGATCATCATCGTGCCGGGCTACGGCATGGCTGTCGCGCAGGCACAGCAGTCGGTGTCTGAGCTCACCCGCAAGCTACGTGCCGCCGGCAAGACGGTGCGTTTCGCGATCCATCCTGTCGCAGGGCGCCTGCCGGGCCACATGAACGTGCTGCTGGCCGAAGCGAAAGTGCCCTATGACATCGTTCTGGAAATGGACGAGATCAACGAGGACTTTTCCGAAACGGACGTCGTCATCGTCATCGGCTCGAACGACATCGTCAACCCGGCCGCCCAGGAAGACCCGAACTCGCCGATCGCCGGCATGCCGGTTCTCGAGGTCTGGAAGGCCAAGCAGGTCTTCGTCTCCAAGCGCGGCCAGGGCACCGGCTATTCCGGCATCGAGAACCCGTTGTTCTACAAGGAGAATACGCGGATGTTCTACGGCGACGCGAAGAAGTCGATCGACAGCATCCTGCCGTTGATCAAGTAAGCTTCGGATCAGACAAGAGCTTTAGAGCCGGGTGGTGACGCCCGGCTTTTTTCTTTTATCGGTTGCATGAAAATACCGCGCGTTAACCATGTCCCGCTTAACTGGTGGCGAGTGTGGCCGCAGGAGTTTTTCGTGAGCACCAAGTTCTTCATCGCTAGTCTTTCCATAGGCTTCATTGCCACGGCAGCGACGTCCGCCGATCTCGGTTCGGTGGACGCGCCGCAGCCACTTCCGCCGCAAGGCGCGGTTGCTGACATCATTCATGACTGGGGCGGCGGCTATGTCGGTGTCGTCGGCGGAGGCGCAGTCGGCGAGGTCGAAACGCAGACCGGATCCGGCACGCTGTTCTCCGAGACGCCTCTTCGGGGCGGCCTGGCCGGCGTGACGGCGGGCTACAACATCCAGAACGGCAACATGGTCTATGGCGTCGAAGCGGATGTGTCCTGGGCCAAAGTGAAGGGCGACAAGGCCTGCGAAGGCTTTCCAGCTCAGAACTGCAGCTTCGAGTTCGGCTGGCAGGGAACAGCACGTGCCCGCGTCGGTGTCGCCATGGATCGCACTTTGCTCTATGTGACAGGCGGTCTCGCGGTGGCCGAGGGCAGTGGCGGCACAACACCGGTACCCCCGGGTTCAACCGGCGAGGACAAGCGGACCTTCTTTGGCTATGTCGCCGGCGTTGGTGCAGAATATGCGATGACCGACGCGCTGAGCTTCAAGGCAGAATACCTCTATACTGATTACGCCAAGCGCACATCGCCGCTTGGGACTGTCAGTCCGCTTGATAGTTACAAATCGGAGCCGTCGGCTCATCTGATCCGGGTGGGCGTGAATTACAGGTTCTGACCTCTAGGAGGAGTGACTGGGCCGATGGCCGGGCGGTAACGCCCGGTTTCTTGTTGTATCAAGTGTCTCTGTTTTGATACACTGCCTCAATGAAGCTGATCCAGTGGGTTGGAACTAGCAGGGCTGATGTTCGGGCGTTCCCCGAGGACGCACGGATCGACGCTGGTTGGCAATTGGAACTCGTGCAGCGAGGGCTGGATCCGCACGACTGGAAGCCGATGCCGACGATTGGTGCGGGTGTCCGCGAGATCAGGATCCGCGAGGCTTCTGGCGCATTCCGGATCGTCTACCTGGCGACGTTGGAGGATCGAGTGCTGGTTTTGCATGCCTTCCAGAAGAAGACGCAGGCTACACCGAAGAAAGATATCGAGCTTGCCATTCAAAGGCTGAAGCGATGGAAGCAGGAACCATGAGCGAAGAAGTATACCGCAGTGTTTGGGACGCCCTCGCTGATACCGAGCAGGAAGCGGCCAATCTCAAGGCGCGTTCCGCTTTGCTCTTCGAGATCCGCAAGGCTGTTCAGGGATGGGGGCTCTCGCAGGATGAGGCCGCCAAGCGGCTCGGGCTGACGCGTCCGCGGACCAACGATCTTTTGCGCGGGAAGCTCGCTAAGTTCTCACTCGATGCGTTGGTCAACATCGCTGCAGCGGCGCGGCTCGAGATCGAGATCCGGGTGAAGGATGCGGCCTAGCGTGCGCATCGAGGCTGGCTGAATTCTGGAATGCTTCTGCGCGCCGAATTGAAAACCCCGCCATGTGGGCGGGGTTTTTTCGTATCGGTCGCGGATCAGACATCCGCCTTGAAGGTCTGCTTCTGCGTGCCGAGACCCTCGATGCCGAGCTCGACCACGTCGCCGGCCTTGAGGAACTGCGGCGGCTTCATGCCGAGGCCTACACCCGGAGGCGTGCCGGTGGAGATGATGTCGCCGGGATGCAGGCTCATGAACTGGCTAAGATAGGACACGACGTGGGCAACGCCGTAGACCATGGTCTTCGACGAGCCATCCTGCATCATCTTGCCGTTGACGGAGAGCCACATCTTCAGATCATGCGGATTGGCAATCTCGTCCTTGGTGACGAGCCAGGGGCCGATCGGGCCGAAGGTGTCGCAGGACTTGCCCTTGGTCCACTGACCCGCACGTTCGGTCTGGAAGGCGCGTTCCGAGACATCGTGAGAGACGCAGTAGCCGGCGACATAATCCATGGCGTCTGCTTCGGAGACATATTTCGCGGTCTTGCCAATGACGACGCCGAGTTCGACTTCCCAGTCCGTCTTTTCCGAGCCGCGCGGGATCAGGACGTCGTCGTTCGGGCCGCAGATCGCTGAGGTTGCCTTCATGAAGATGACCGGCTCCGGCGGCACCGTCGCGCCGGTCTCGGCGGCGTGGTCGGAATAGTTCAGGCCGATGCAGATGAACTTGCCGGTGCCGGCAACGCAGGCGCCGATACGATCCACCGCGATTTCCGGCAGTGAGGCGGGATCGATGGCTGCGATCTCGGCGAGGCCTTCCGGCGAGATGGCAGCGCCGCCGATATCGGCGACGTGGCCGGAGAGGTCACGAACCTTGCCGTCCTTGTCGAGGATCGCAGGCTTTTCCTGACCCAGCGGGCCGACGCGCATCAGTTTCATAGTGTTCTTCCTTCTTCAGAATTAGATGGTCCAGCCGCCGTCAATGGCGAAGGCCTGGCCCGAGGTATAGGTGGCGCCGGCAATGTAGACGGCGAGGTCGGCGATTTCTTCCGGCGTGCCAAGGCGGCCCATCGGTTGGCGGGCGATGAAGGCGGCGCGTGCGGCGTCATAGTCGCCTTGCGCGCGCATCCGATCCTGCAGCGAAGGGCTTTCGACGGTGCCAGGGCAGATCGCGTTGCAACGGATCCCTTGCGTGACATAATCGGCGGCGACGGATTTGGTGAGCCCGACCACGGCGGCCTTGGTGACGGTGTAGGCGCAGCGGTTGGGCACGCCCTTCACCGAGCTTGCGACCGAGGCCATGTTGATGATCGAGCCGTCTCCCTTCTCCAGCATGGCGGGAAGCACTGCGCGGATCGTGCGGATCATCGCGCGGACATTGAGGTCGAAGGCAAAGTCCAGATCTTTGTCGGTCATATCAAGGACCGTTCCGCCATGCACGACACCGGCGCAGTTGAACAGGACGTCGAAGGGGCCGGTCTCGGCGACCACTGCCGTCACGGCGTCCTCGTTCAGGACGTCGAGTTGGCGGATCGTGATCCCGGCCTCGCTATCGAACGTTGCCAGGGCTTCCTTATTGATGTCGGTCGCGACGACCGTCGCACCGGCACGGGCAAAGGCGATCGCACTTGCGCGCCCGATGCCCTGGCCGGCAGCCGTCACCAACACATTCTTGTTCTTCAGGGGCAGGTTCATCCTTCAGGCTCCTCCAGCCAATCCCTCGTCACGCGACCCTTGCATAATTTGGCCGACGATGCGAGCATCATTCATATGCAAAACATTTATTCATAATCGTCAAGGCCGGTCCTCGGGTTGCAAGGAGAGAATTACGTGAACGACCTCGATCAGGACCGCTACCGGGCACCGGCGCTCGACAAGGGGCTCGACATTCTCGAGTTGCTCGCGGGGGTCGATGGCGGCTTGAGCCAGGCCGATATCGCCAAGAAGCTCGACCGCAGCCCGAACGAATTTTACCGGATGCTCGATCGGCTGGTGAAACGCGGTTACGTCGCGCGGCTCGAGGGCGACCGGTACGTGCTGACGCTGAAACTGTTCGGCTTAGCCCACCTGCATGCGCCGACGCGGCGGCTTGCTTCGCTCGCCATGCCGCTGATGCGAGAGCTTGCGGAAGTGACACGCCAGGAAAACCACATCGTCGTCTACGACCGTGGTCATCCCGTGGTTATCGCCCAGCTGGAAGCGCCGGGCTATTGGGGCATCTCGATGCGGGTCGGCTCACGGATGGGCTTGTTCGATACCGGGTCTGGCCATGTGCTGCTTGCCTATCGCAGCCCGGAGGTCCGCGCGATGATGGTGGCGGAGCATGTGGCGAGTGGCGGACCGGAAGGACGCATGACCGAGGCCTTCTCGCGCCACCTCGACGAGATCCGGGCACGCGGCTACGAAATGATGCCGAGTGCCCAGACCGCCGGTGTCACGAACCTGTCGGCGCCGATCCTGAGCGCAGACGGTGAAGCTCTGGGCGCGCTGACCGTCCCCTATATCGGCATCATCAATCAGCCAGACGCGCCTGATATCCCGCGCACGCTCGAGGCGCTCCGGGAGACGGCGCGTCGGATCTCGGCGCTTGCCGGTGCCGGCCTGGGTGGCGATGCCGCCGAGACTTCATCAAGCTAAGCGGCCTTGGGAGGGGCCAGCCATGATCATCGATACCCATCTGCATCTCATCTATCGCGACCGGCTTTCCTATCCGTGGCTGAAAAACGTGCCGGATCTCGATGCCGACTTTACCTGGGAAACCTATTCGCGGGAGGCCCGGCGCCTCGGTATTTCCTCGGTGCTGCATATGGAGGTGGATGTCGCACCCGAAGACATGCAGGCCGAGACGGACATGGTGCAGGATTTGTCGCAGGTGCCTGGCAGCCTCATTCGCGGTGTCATCGCTTCCTGCCGCCCGGAAGATCCAGGCTTTGCCCCTTATCTGGAGGCCCAACTCGCGAACCCCTTCGTTAAAGGCTTCCGTCGTGTGCTTCATGTCGTGCCGGATGATGTGTCACAGGGCGCGCTGTTTCGCGAGAATGTGAAACGTCTCGCCGGCACGGGCCTCACCTTCGATCTCTGTATGCTGCCGCATCAGATCGACAAGGCGAAGGCTTTGGTCGATCTTGCTCCCGATGTCACCTTCATCCTCGATCATTGCGGTGTGCCCGATATCAAGGGGCATGGTTTTGAAACGTGGAAGACCGGGATCACCGACATCGCCAAACGCGAGAATGTCCGCGTGAAGATCTCCGGCATCCCGGCCTATGGCGATCTGGAGAACTGGACGCTGGAAGATCTGAAACCTTATTTCGATCACACGATCGCATCCTTTGGCTTCGACCGTGCGATCTGGGGGTCGGACTGGCCGGTCTGCACCCTGGGCGGGGGACTCTCCACGTGGGTCGCGACCACGCAGGCGCTGCAGCATGGCTGCACGAAGGAAGAGAAGGACAAACTCTTTTCCGGCAACGCGCGGAGGATCTGGCAGCTCGGTTAGCTTGCTTTGCCGTGCTCTGCCATGAGCCTGCGGAAATAGCCGCGCATCGCAATGATCAGGGCCTCGATGTCGTCATTGGAAGCCGAGAGATCCTGCAGCGCGTAGCTTTGCAGGATGATGCCGTCGATCCCGATCAGCATCTGGCGGGCAACGGCGCGACCGATCCCGCGAAGCTCTTCGTCCGTGTCGTCCTCGAAGACCAGATGGCCGTAGAATTCGATATAGGCATTGTATTGGCGGGCTGCGAGCCATTCGGAGCCCTTGGTGCGCAGGGCATAGAGCGTCAGCTCCGTCTGGGCGATCTGCTTGTCGCGGGTGCGCTGGATGTAGCGCCAGCTCGCCCGGATCAGCGCTTCGACCCGGTCTTCCGGCTCCTTCGGCAAGGCCACATCCTGGCGATAGGCGACCTCCATGTCGGCGATCAGGTCTTCCAGCACGGCCAGCAGCAGGCTTTCCTTGCTGTCGAAATAATAGTGGAGCGTCGCGAGTTTGACGCCGGCCGAGGCGGCAATCCGCCGGGTTGTCAGCGCCTCCATGCCCCCTTCTTCCAGGGCCTCGCGCGCCCCCTTGATGATGCGCACCCGCGTTTCGAGGCCTTTGCGCGTAGCACCCGCGGGACGTCCGCGAGAGCTTGCGGTTGCCGGTTTGCCGGTCGGCGAGGGCGCTCCTTCCGTCATCGCCCCCCTCCGGCATCGAAGGTGATGCGGCCATCGCAAATGGTGAGCACGGGGGAGAGTGCTGCGATGGCTTCGGGGGCGGTCGCTTCAACGTCGCCAGATAGCACCACCACGTCGGCGTAGTAGCCGGATTTCAGGACGCCCTTGCGGTCTTCCATATATTCGACCCAGGCGCTGGTGCGGGTATAGGCGGCCAGTGTCTCGTGCAGGCCAAGGCGGTGGTCCGGCATATCGTCGGCCCAGGGTTTGCGTGTGAGGGCGTCGCCGATGCAGCTCAGCGGCGGCAGCGGCGAGACCGGCCAGTCGGTGGCGAAGACGATTTTTGCGCCAGCATCGACCAGCGTCTTCCAGGCGAAGGCGTAGGGCCAGCGCTCGCGGCCGATATAGGTCAGGTAAGGCTCGAGCGGCAGGCCGGCCGAACCCGGTGGATGCGTCGGCTGCATGGACGCGACGGTGCCGGTTTCGGCGAAGCGTGGGATGTCGTCGGGGTGAACCACCTCGATATGTTCGATGCGGTTGCGCATGTCCTTCTTGCCGTTGGCGCGGATCGAGGCCTCGTAGCCGTCGAGCACCATGCGAACGGCGCCGTCGCCGATCGCATGCACGGCAACCGGCAGGCCGAGGCGATTGGCTTCCGTCGCGATCGCGTTGAAGGCTTCACCCGAAAACAACGGCTCGCCCTTCCAGCTCGGCTTGTGAGCATAGTCATCGACGAAGACGGCGGTTTCGCCCTCGGTCACGCCGTCCATGAACAGCTTGACGAAGTTGCAGCGCAGTTTGTCGGTGTGGAAACGCGCTTTCCAGGCGGCGGCTTTCTCTTCCAGGTCGGAGAGCGGCATGAAGTTCTTCATGTGGTACGGCATGCGTACCCTGACCGGTAGTCCCTCCGTCTTCTCGATCTGGTCCAGCATTTCCAGCTGGTAGAGACTGCCGTCCATGTTCTGGAACGAGGTGATGCCGAGCGAGGCGCAATAGGCCAGTCCCTTCTTCAGCACCGCGATGTCTGCCGCGCGCTCTTCCGGGGTTACGTGTTCGGGATCACCGCCGGTGCCGACGCCGAGGCCTTCTCGACCGCCGGTCACGCTCATCGACGCGACAGGACGCATGGCATTGCTTTCGCGCAACTCGCCATTGGCGAGGCCGTCCTCGCCCATGACGATCTCGTTGCCGACACCGACATCGCGGCCCTGCAGGATGCCCGCCTTTTCGAGTGCGATCGTGTTGGCCCAGGCGGTGTGCCTGTCCGGGGCGACCATCATGAAGGGGCGATCCGGTATGATGCGGTCGAGATGGTGGCGGGTGACGCGCTCGGTCTCGGACAGAATGGTATAATCTGCCGTCTGGGCAACGAGCAGCGGCAGATCCGGGTTGGCCGCCGCATAATCGCGCACGGCCTTTGACAAGGCGTCGAAGCCCTTCACGCCGAAAAGCGAGAGTTCACCCAGCGCGACCGACCCTCCGAAGATGTGCATATGCGCTTCGTTGAAACCCGGAAGCACCGTTGCACCGCCTGCATCAACGATGCGGGTGGCCGGCCCGGCTTGTGCGAGGATCTCGTCATCGCTGCCCACGGCGGTGATGCGGTTGCCGGTGAGCGCGATGGCTTCTGCGCGCGGATGCGCGTCATCCATGGTGAGGATACGGGCATTGTGGACGATGATGTCAGCGCTCATGGCTCATGTCTTTCTTCAGGCCTGGAAAGTGATGCGGCCGTCGCAGATGGTGACGGCGGGGCGGACGGTGTCCATGATGTCTTCGGGGTCGACGGCTTCGATATCCTTTGTGAGGATCACGACATCGGCAAGGTAACCCGGTTTCAGCATGCCCTTGCGGTCTTCCATGAACTCCACCCAGGCGCCGATCGAAGTGTAGGCTTCGAGCGCCTCCATCAGCGAAAAGCGCTGGTCCTTCAGCCCCTCCTTCCAGGGTTTCCGGGTCAATGCATCCTGGATGCACTGGAAGGGCGATACGGGAGAGACCGGCCAGTCGGAGGCGAAGACGACGGGCGCGCCGGCTTCTTTCATCGTCCGCCAGGCATAGGCATAGTCCCAGCGGTCTTCGCCGATCTTTGCCGTCGTCGGTTCCGCCGGGAAGCAGGTGCCGCCGGGATAATGCACGGGCTGCATGGAGGCGACGATGCCGAGTTCGGCAAAGCGCGGGATATCGTCCGGATGGATGATCTCGATATGCTCGATGCGGTGGCGGTTGCCGCGTGGGCCGTTCGCCTTCACAGCCGCCTCATAGCCGTCGAGCGTCTGGCGGATCGCGGCGCTGCCGATCGCATGGACCGCGACCTGCAGACCGAGCGCATCGGCCTTCATGGCGATGGCATCGAAGGCTTCGGGCGTGAAGAGCGGCTCGTAGGTGTAGCCCGGCCGGTCGCCATAGCCGTCGAGCATATAGGCCGTCTGGCTGTCCAGCACGCCGTCCATGAAGACCTTGACGAAATCGCCGCGCAGCATGTCGGTGGCGAATTCCTTCTTCCAGGCTGCCGCCTTGTCGAGGTCCTCCAGCGCCATGAAGTTCTTCATGTGATAGGGGATGCGAATGCGGCAGGAGAGCTCGCCCGAAAGCTCGAGATCGCGCATCAGGCGCAGCTGGTAGTGATTGCCGTCGAAATTCTGGATCGAGGTGACGCCCCAGGAGGCGCAATAGTCGAGGCCGGCTTTCAGGATGGCCCGGTCGAGCGCGAATTGCTCCGGCGTGACATTCTCCGGGTCCATGCCGGTGACCATGCCGAGCTCCTCGCGGCCACCGGTGGAGGCGAGCGCCGAGACCGGGCCGAAGGCATTGCCCTCGCGCAGTTCGCCATTGGCGCGGCCGTCCGACCCCATGACGATCTCGTTGCCGATTCCGACATCCTTGCCCTGCAAGATGCCTGCCTTTTCCAGCGCTGCCGTGTTCGCCCAGGCGGTGTGATGATCGGGCGCGAACATCATGAAGGGACGATCGGCCAGGATCGCATCCAGGTGATGGCGGGTGCAGGGCTCGGTGAGCGAGATGATCGAGTAGTCGGCGGAGAAACCCATCAGAAGTGGCTCGTCGGGGTTCTTGGCCGCATAGTCGAGGATTGCCGCCTTGAGAGCGTCGAAGCCCTGGATGCCGTGCAGGTTCAGCTGCCGCAGCGAGACCGAGCCCGGGAAGATATGCATATGGGCTTCGTTGAAGCCCGGCATGATGGTCGCGCCCTTCGCGTCGATGGTCCGCGTCTCAGGGCCTGCCAGCGCCTCGATCTCGGTTCGTGTGCCGACCGCCAAGATCCGGTTGCCGGCAAGCGCGACCGCTTCGGCGCGGGGGGCTGCCGGATCCATGGTGAGCACCGGGCCGTTGGTGATGATGATGTCTGCAGTCGTTGCCATGACGGGATCCTTTGGTGTCATGCGGTCCAGGCGCTGAGCGCGCGGAAGAAGGCGAAGTTGTCGTGTTTCAGTTCGTCGTCCAGCGGGTTGGGCTGGGAGGAGAGCTTGACGATCACGGTCTCGGTCGATGGGTCGACATAGAGCCACTGGCCATGGATGCCGATGGCGCAGAAGGCTCCATCGGGCTCACCCGACTGGTACCACTGGCTCCGATAGCGGCCCTTGGGAAAGAAGTTGGATTTGCCGTCGACCCAGGCCTGGTGGTCGCCCGCCGTCAGCATGTCGGCGATCCAGGCTTCCGGAATGATACGGCGGTCCTCGACCTTGCCGCCATTGCGCAGCATCTCGCCGACGCGGGCGAGATCGCGGGCGGTGACCGAGATGCCGCCTGCCGCCCGCGCCGTGCCCTCGGTGTCAACAGTGACGCTGGCATGGTTCTTCGCACCGAGCGGTTTCCATAGGCGCGTCGACAAGACATCGGCGTAGCGTTCGCCGGTTGCGCGCTCGATCAGGATACCGAGAAGGTCAGAATTCGGTGAAGCATAGAAATGCGCGCTGCCATGCGGGTGGGCGTCTTTCTTCAGCGTCAGCAGGAAGGCGAGCAAGGTTTCGTCAGGCTGGGACGGATCGGCGGGGTTCCACAAGGTGGCGCGGCGATAGCGGGCATAGGCGCCATCGGTGTTCAGATAGGCTTCGTCGAAGGCGAGGCTGACCCGCATGTCGAGCACGTCGCGGATGGTGCAGTCGCCATAGGCGGAGCCGGCTGCTTCCGGCAGCAGGTCGGTGACCGGGGCATCCGGGTCGATCAGGCCATCGGCTTCCAATGTGGCGATGGCAAGCGCGGTCAGGGATTTGCTGATCGAGAAGATGATGTGGCGCTGGTTGACGCCGGCGTGGGACGCATAATGTTCGGCGACGATCCGGCCCGCCTTCATCAGCACGAAGGCGTCGGTATGGGCATAATCGAGGTAGGCGCCGACATTGGGTTGTCCGGCCAGCCCCTCCGGCAGGTGTTGAGCGAGCAAAGGCGATTGCACAGGCGCCCCTTCGCTGACCTCGGCCATGGCGGCGATGCTGGCACTCGGGACAATCTCCTCGGCATGGCCGAAGCTGAAGCGGCTGAAAGGGGCCGTGCGCCAGTTGGCCAGCGTCACATCCCGCCTTTCAAAACCGAAGGCTTCGGCAAACTGCGTCGTCATCAGGGTATGCTCCTCCTGCGGGAGGGCGGTGTCGCCCTCCCGTGTCGGTCTCATCTGTTGTTGGTTCGGCCTTACTTCTGCACTTCGGTCCAGATGCGGGTGTAAAGCTGCTGCACGTCCGGTTCGCAGCTCAGCAGAAACTCGCCGGCACTTTCCAGTTCTGCCGGGATCACCAGTTCCGGTGCGCCCTGCATTTCCTTGTCCATGAAGGCTTCAGAACCCTTGATGCCGTTGGCATACTTGGCGAAGTTCGAGAGCATGGCGGCGTTTTCCGGGGCCATGATGAAGTTCATGAAGGCCTTGGCATTGTCGACGTTCTTGGCGTCCTTGAGGATGACGACGCTGTCCATGAAGACCGGGTAGCCTTCCTTCGGATAGCCGAACTTGACGTCGGGGTTCTGCAGGCGCGAGCGCATGATGGCGCCGTTCCAGTAGTAGACGCCTGCATAGTCGCCCGTCGGCAGCTTGTCGGTGACGCTGTAGTCCATGGCGAGCCACTTGGTCTTCGCTTCGACCAGCTTGTCGCGCACCTTCTTCAGCACTTCCTTGTCGGTCGTGCACCAGTCGCCGCCGAAATATTTGATCGTGGCGAAGAGCACGTCGTTCATTTCAGGCGTGACGTTCAGCTTGCCGACCAGCTCTTCCGGCGGATCGAGGAAGATCGCCGAGGTGTTGATATCGCCATTGTAGAACTTGGTGTTGACGCCGATGCCGGTCACACCCCACTGCCACGGAACCGAGTAGCGGCGGCCCGGATCCCATTCGACGTCCGCCCAGCGCGGATCGACATTCTTGAAGTTTTCCATCTGGTCCGGACGCGCTTCGAGCAGCAGGCCTTCATTGATCCAGATCGGCATGTAGTTGGCGGAGGGCACGACGATGTCGAAGCCATGGCCGCCGGCGCGGACCTTGGCAAGCGCGGTGTCGTTGGAGTCATAGTCGGTGATGGTCACCTTGACGTCGAACTGTTCCTCGAACTTCTTGATCAGTTCGGGGCTCGTATAGTCGCCCCAGTTGTAGATGTTCAGTTCGCCGGCGGCCGAAGCTGCGCCCGCGAAACCCAGCACCGAGATGGCGGCGATTGCCGTGGTCGTCATCCATTTCATTGTCATTCTCCGTTCCTCTCTTTTGGTTGTCGTTATGCTTGCGGCTTGCGCCGGTTGATGAAGAAGAAGATCACGATCAGCACCGTCGAGGCGGCCAGGAAGATCGTGGCGATGGCGTTGATCTCGGGAGTCGTCTCACGCCGGATCTGGCCGAGCATGTAGGTGGGCAGTGTGTCCTGCCCGCCGGATTTGACGAATTCCGTGATGACGACGTCATCGAGCGAAATCACGAAGGCGAGCATGAAGCCGGCGATGATGGCAGGCCGCAGCAGGGGAAATGTCACGAAGCTGAAGGCCTGCCAGGGCGTGGCATAGAGATCGGCGGCCGCCCGCTCCAGCGTCAAGTCCATGCTTTCCAGACGTGCGCGGATGGGCAGGTAGGCGAAGGGAATGCAGAACGCCGTATGCGCCATGATCAGGTAGCCAAGGCCGGAATAGCCGGTCCAGACCTTGATGCGCGAGAACACGATGAGCAGCGCCACGGCGGTGACGATTTCCGGGATCATCAGCGGCTGGTTGATGATTGCGTATTTCGCGGTCAGGCCGCGATAAGGCTCGGTGCGCGTCGTGGCCAGTGCTGCCATGGTGGCGGCGATCGTGGCCAGTCCTGCCGCCCAGAGGGCGATGATGACCGAACGCAGTGCGGCTTCCTGTGCTGCCCCATTGTCCATCGCGGAGGCGAACCAGCGCAAGGAGAAGCCGCCCCAGCTCGCAAGCGAGTCGCTGGCGTTGAAGGAATAGGCGACCAGGGTCGCGATCGGCAGGTAGAGCGCGAAGAAGGTGAAAAGGGCAATCGTGCCGAAGCCCGGTTGCGAGCGGATGTCGAAGCGACGTTCAGCCATGACGCACCCCCGATTTCGCGGCGTTGCGGACATAGAAGAGCAGGGCGATCATGACGAGCGCCATCAGGGTGATCGACATGGCAGCACCCAGCGGCCAGTTGCGGCCAGCGCCGAACTGCAGTTCGATCAGGTTGCCCAGCATCAGGTTCTTGCCGCCGCCGAGAACGCGGGGGATAACATAGGCGCCGAGCGAGGGGATGAAGACAAGGATCGAGCCGGCGATCAAGCCCGGCTTCACCAGCGGGATGACGATCCGCCAGAGCACCTGCAGCCGGTTGGCATAGAGGTCGTAGCCGGCTTCGACCAGCCGAAAATCCAGCTTCTCGATCGACGCGTAAAGCGGCAGCACCATCAGCGGCAGATAGACATAGGTCATGCCGAGCAGGGTGGCGGTGTCGGTGTAGATGATCTGCAGCGGCGTATCGATGATGCCGAGCCAGATCAGCACATTGTTCAGGATGCCCTCGTTGCGGATGACCTGCTGCATGGCGAAGGTGCGGATCAGCAGGTTCGTCCAGAAGGGGATGGTGATCAGGAAGACCCAGATCTCGCGCGAGCGAGCCGGTCGGGTCGCGATGAAATAGGCGGTCGGGAAACCCAGGATCAGGGTGAGGATCGTCGTATAAAGCGACAGCGTGATCGAGCGCCAGAAGATCGCGAGATGCGCGTCGGCGATGCCCAGCGTGTCATCGAAAATGTCCCGCTGCAGGAAGACCGAGGTCCAGCCTTCGAGCGAGAAGGTGCCGAATTTCACGTCGCCGTAGTCGCCCTTTTCCAGGAAGGAATAGAGCACCATCACCAGAAGCGGGCCGAGGGCCGCGACAAAGATGATCGCAAGGGCCGGGAGGCTGAGCAACCAGCGGTTTTTGACATCGCGCGATCGGGCAGTTTCGGGGGCCGTTTTCGTCGCGCTCATCGTCAATCCCTCAGGATCTGTGCGACATCGTCGCTGACCAGAATGCCGACGCTCTGGCCCTCCGTCACCCCGCAACTGCCGCTGCGGCTGTTCTGCTGACGGACGCTGAAGAGCGAGCCGCCTTCGAGCCGCACGTTGATATTGGTGTCGGTGCCGAGATAGACGACGCTTTCGACAGTCCCCTTCAAGGTCGCCGCCTCGGTTGGCTCGACGATCGAGGCGTGTTCGGGACGGATCACGATGGTGACCTTGCCAGATGGGGTGGTGTTTTCCGGGAAGGTCGCGGGGATCTCCTGGCCGGAGCGAAGCCGGACGCTTGCGCGATCGCCCTGAACGGAGGCGACCTCCACCTCCAGGAAATTGGTCTCGCCGATGAAGTCGGCGACGAAGCGTTCGGCCGGGCGATCATAGATATCCCAAGGGGAACCCACCTGGCGCAGGCTGCCCATCGACATGACCGCAATGCGGTCCGACATGGTGAGCGCCTCTTCCTGATCATGGGTGACGAAGATGAAGGTGATGCCGGTTTCCGCCTGCACGCGCTTCAGTTCGATCTGCATTTCCTTGCGCAGCTTGTAGTCGAGCGCCGAGAGCGGCTCGTCGAGCAGCAGGACCTTCGGCTTCGGTGCGAGTGCACGGGCGAGTGCCACGCGCTGTTGCTGGCCGCCGGAGATCTGGCTCACCTGCCGGTCGCGCATCTTGGTCATGTGCACGAGTTCGAGCATCTCGGCCACGCGCGCCTCGATCTCGGCCTTCGGCTTGCCGAGCATCTTGAGGCCGAAACCGATATTGTCGGCGACCGTCATGTGCGGGAAAAGCGCGTAGGACTGGAAGACGGTGTTGACCGGCCGCTTGAACGGTGGAAGCGGCGCGATGTCCTCGCCATGCAGAAGGATCTCGCCCTTTGTCGGAAAATCGAAGCCGGCAATGAGGCGCAGAAGCGTGGTCTTTCCGCAGCCGGAGGGTCCCAGCAGCGTGAAGAACTCGTTTTCCTTGATCTTGAGGAAGATCCCGTCGAGCGCGGTGACCTTGTCCTGTCCTGTTCCGTAGATGCGGCTCACGCCGCGGATTTCGATGGCTGCCTTGTCTGATGCGGAAGTCAAGCCGTGCCCCCTGGCGTTCGGTTATGCGCGAAGTGCTTCGGTCGACCCCTGATGCGGCGAAACGTGCCGATCGCGGGGTGGCGCAAGTGGTGTCACGCAAGTGACGTGCCAGCTTCTGGGCATGCTGATCTCTCCCCTTGCGACTTGATCCAGACGGATGCCTTTGGCGGGCAAAAGGCTGGATTTCGCCTGATTTCGTCGATGTTCCCGTGTTTCGGAGAAGCAGTTCGACGACACCTGCTTCATCCTCTTTTGTGGCATGTTGCCTCTAATTTGGTCGTTTGACCATTTTTATTTTGGGCAGGTCCAAACTTTTCCGGCAACGCATGGCTGGCCTGCGCGAGGCGCTCGGCCGGGCGCTTGACACCACTGTCTCGGCCAGCCCATCGTCAGTGCCTTTCTGCCTGAAGCATAGCTGCCACGGAGCCTCGCGTGTCCGATCTGACGTCCCTGTCCCTCACCGACCTGCAACAGTCTCTTCACACGGGAAGCCTCTCGGCCGAGGAGGTGATAACAGGCTATCTCGACAGGATCGAGCGGTTCAACCCGCAGGTCAATGCGCTGGTGAGCCTTCGGCCGCGCGATGTCTTGTTGGCGGAAGCGCGCGCGAAGGACGCCGAACGCGCGCAGGGTGGTGTTCTCGGCGCGCTGCATGGCGTGCCGATCGCGATCAAGGATCTGAGCGAGGCGAAGGGCATTCTCTGCACCTATGGCTCGCCGCTTTTCCATGACTACGTGCCCGATTTCGACGACATCCAGGTCGAGCGGATGCGCGCGGCCGGCGCCATCATCATCGGCAAGACGAATACGCCGGAATGGGGTTTCGGTTCGCACAGCTACAATCCGGTCTTCGGCGTGACCCGCAATCCCTGGGATTTGAGCCGTTCCGCCGGCGGCTCGAGCGGTGGTGCCGGGGCCGCGCTCACTGCGCGGCTGGTGCCGGTCGCCGATGGCAGCGACATGATGGGATCGCTGCGCAATCCGGCAGCCTTCAACAATGTCGTCGGCTTTCGCCCGAGCTTCGGGCGTATCCCGACGCTTCCGGGGCGCGACGGCTATCTGAACCAGCTCGCGACGCTCGGGCCGATGGGGCGCTGCGTCGCGGATGTGGTGACGCTTCTCAACGTGCAGTCCGGATTCGATCCGCGCGATCCCTCATCCTTCGAGAGCGGACCTGTCGTCCTCGATCGCGACATCGCGGCCAGAGGCGGTCGTATCGGCTGGCTCGGTAATTTCGGCGGCCACCTGTCTTTCGAGCCGGGCGTCCTCGATCTCAGCGAGAAGGCACTGACCGTCTTCCAGAAACTCGGCTTCACCGTCGAGCCTCTTCGCATCGACTTCGACATGAACCGGCTCTGGTGGGCGTGG
This sequence comes from Allorhizobium sp. CTOTU50464, assembly GCA_032102365.1. Classification (GTDB taxonomy): domain Bacteria; phylum Pseudomonadota; class Alphaproteobacteria; order Rhizobiales; family Rhizobiaceae; genus Allorhizobium. The sequence goes on from DAMDHD010000001.1 coordinate 324,838, forward strand.
ACGACGCTCCGCAGCTATTTCACCGCCGGCAGCATGCGGGACTTCTACGAGGATCCTGGCCGGCGCGGTTCGCTGAAGCCGGAAATCCTCTACGAGGTCCGTTCGGGGCTACGCATTCAGGCGGCTGACGTCTACGAGGCCTCGGCCGTCCGCACGGCGTGGTACCAGGCATTGGGCAAGGCCTTCGAGACCTACGACTATCTCATCGCCCCTGCCGCGCAGGTCTTTCCCTTCGATGCCGAGATCCCCTGGCCGCGCGAGATCGCGGGCAAGCACATGGATACCTATCATCGCTGGATGGAAGTCGTGATCGGCCCCAGCATGGCCGGTCTGCCGGTCGCCGCACTTCCGGCCGGGTTCTCACCGCAGGGATTGCCTAACGGATTTCAGCTGATCGGCAGGCCGCGGGCTGATCAGGCTGTCCTGTCGGTGGCGGCAGCCTATGAGGCGGCGACGGACTGGCTGGCGCGCGTGCCGCCACTGGCTGCGGATGCCGCGGGATAAATTACGCTTCGGCTTGAAGCGCGACATGATTTGGTCCAACGATTCCGGAACAGTTGGTATGTTCCGCCTATTCTCCCGATCCGGGCTCATCGCCCCGACAGCACTTCTGGATCTCTTTTCATGAACCTAGTTTTCGACGGCCACAACGATGTTCTCCTGCGTCTTTGGCGCAGCCGCAACGAGGGCCGCAATCCCGTTGCCGAATTCCGAAATGGCACGAGCGCCGGCCATATCGATGCGCCCCGCGCCAAGCGCGGCGGGCTCGCCGGCGGTCTCTGCGCCATCTACATCCCATCGCCGCATGATTTCACCCTGCGGGAGCCGGATGCGAATGGCCATTATGCAACGCCGCTCGATCCGCCGCTCGAGCGGCAGCCTTCCCTCGACATCGCGCTGCAGATGGCGGCGATCGCCCATCGCCTGGATCAGGACGGAACATGGCGGCTCTGCCGCACGACCGGCGAGATCCGCCAGGCCATGGCAGACGGTGTCTTTGCGGCCGTGATGCACATGGAAGGCTGCGAGCCAATCGATGCGGATCTGGAGGCGCTGGAGGTCTTCTATGCCGCAGGCCTGCGCTCGCTCGGGCCGGTCTGGAGCCGCAACAACATCTTCGGCCACGGCGTGCCCTTCGCCTACCCAAGCTCGCCCGATACAGGGCCCGGCCTGACCAAGGCCGGCGAGGATCTGATCCGGGCCTGCAACCGGCTCGGCATTCTGATCGATCTCGCCCATATCACCGAGACGGGTTTCTGGGATGTCGAGCGCCTCAGCGACCAGCCGCTGATTGCCAGCCATTCCAACGTTCATGCGCTCACCCCGGTCGCCCGCAATCTGACCGACCGGCAGATGGATGCGATCAAGGCGAGCCAGGGTCTCGTCGGCCTGAACTATGCCGTCACCATGCTGCGACCCGACGGGCGCGACGATGCCGAGACATCGCTTGCGACCATGGTCAGCCATATCGACTATCTCGTCGAACGCATGGGGATCGACTGCGTCGCACTCGGCTCCGATTTCGATGGTGCGACGATCCCGAATGTCATTGGTGATGCAGCCGGCAACCAGCGGCTTGTCACGGCACTGAAGGAGCGCGGCTACGGGCCGTCCGATCTCGACAAGATCTGCCGGGAAAACTGGCTTCGGGTGCTGGCTTCCGCCTGGCACGAATGAGCGAGGCTATCGCCTCCGTCAGGCGACACGGTGGCCGGAGCGCCAGGCGGACTTGACGAAGGGATGGCCGTCCTGCAGGTCGACGCGGATCAGATCGGCCTTCAGGCCGGTCTTGATGGCGCCGCGATCGGGCAGGTTGCCTGCGAGCGCCGGGCTGCGCGTGACCATGGCAACGGCGCTCGGCAGGTCGTAGTCGAGGCCCGGGTCGGCTGCGATCATGAAGGCAGCATCGAGCATCGACCGCGGCACATAGTCCGAGGCGAGGATGTCGACGAGGTGTGCGCTCAACAGATCGCGCACGGCGATGTTGCCGGATTGCGAGCCACCGCGCACGAGGTTCGGTGCGCCGGCAACAATGTGCATGCCGGCGGCGCGGGCAGCATCTGCCGCTTCCATCGAGCAGGGGAATTCCGAGATCGACACACCCTCTGCCACGCCTTCCTCGATATGGGCGATATCGGTGTCGTCGTGGCTCATCAGCGGCATGGAGCGCGCGCGGGCAAGTGCGACGATGTCGGGCCGCGTTGTTGCCGCGATATGGCTCTTTTCGGCCACCAGAGCCTTGATTTTTTCGCGCACCCGTTCCGGGCTTTCGCCGGTCGACTTGCAGGCTCTTGCGACATAGGCCTCGATGTCGCGGCTCTGGCGGATGCCGGGCAGGTGCTCCATCACCGAGATGACGCGGACGATCTCGCGGTCGATATTGTCGGCCGTCAGTTGCGGGGTGGCGGGGTCGGTCAGTTCGCAGCGCAGATGGACGAGATGTTCGGCCCGCAGCATGCCAGAGCCTTGTGCCTGTTCCAGTGCCTCGATCATGGGTTTCAGGATTTCGGCACGCTCGGGATTGTCCGTGGTTGCGCCGACGCAGAGGCTGTCGAAGACGGTGGTCACACCACCGCCGATGATTTGAGCATCGTGGGCGAGGGCGGCACGCATGAAATCCCAGCGCACATGGGCGCGGGGGTAAAGATGCTTTTCGAAATGGTCGGTATGAATGTCGACGAGGCCCGGCAGGAGATAGTCCCCGCCGAAGTCGATCGCTTCCGCGTGGCGCGACGTGCCTTCGTGGATTTCGACCAGCGCGCCGTTTTCGACCACGACCGAGCCATGCAGCACATGGTCCGGGGTTACAACGCGGGCGTTGGAGAGGATGAGGACTTCGTCGCGCGAGGATCCTTGCGTTTCGCCCGTCGCCTCTACCTGTCGCAGCATTGTCCGCCTCCATCCGCTCGCAGTCGACGCGTCTGTAGGCGCCTTTCATGACGCTTTGGTGTCAGCCTCTCCCTTTCGTGCTTCCGTCGATCAGGCTCAGGCAGTCATCGGCGATCACCTGTTCCTCGTCGGTGGTGATCACGCGGATCTTCACCCGGCTTTCCTCGCGGGAGATGACGGCTTCATTGCGGTCATTCGCTTCGCTGTCGATGAGGAGGCCGAGGAAGCGCAGGCGCTCGACCACCGAACGGCGGATCGTCGGCTGATTTTCGCCGATGCCGGCGGTGAAGACCAGCGTGTCGAGGCCGCCAAGCGAAGCCGCGAGCCGTGCCACTTCGCCGGCGATCCGGAAGGTGAAGACGTCGATCGCCTCGCAGGCCTCTTTCGACGGCGTCTCCAGCAAGACCCGGCTGTCGGCGCTGATGCCGGAGAGGCCGAGCAGGCCGGACTGCTTGTAGATCATCTCCTCCACCTGTTTGAGGCTCAAGCCACGCGCCTCGACAAGATGGAAGAGCACGCCGGGGTCGATGGCGCCGGAGCGGGTGGCCATGGGCACGCCGTCGATGGTGGAGAAGCCCATCGAGGTGTCACGGCTCAAGCCATGTTCGAGCGCGCAGAGGCTGGCACCGGAGCCGAGATGGGCGACGACGGCGCGACCGCCGGCCGTGTCCGGTTCGAGCGTTTTCAGGACCCCGGCGATATAGATGTAAGACAGGCCGTGAAAGCCGTAGCGTTTGACGCCCTTGTCGAACCAGTCCCGCGGAATGGCGAAGCGCCTGACCGTGTCCGACTGCGTGCGGTGGAAGGCCGTGTCGAAGGAGGCCGTTTGCGGCAGTCCGGGCTTGAGGTCAGCTATGGCCCTGATCAGGCGCAGGTTTTGCGGCTGGTGCAGCGGGGCGAGCGTTACCAGGCTTTCGATGCCGGCGAGACTCGCGTCGTCGACGCGCACCGCATCCGTAAAGAGATCGCCGCCATGCACGACGCGGTGGCCGATGGCGGAGACGGCGTCGAGGTCATAGTGCTGTGACAGCCAGTCGAAAACCTCGTCCAGAACATCGTGCAGCAGGTCATCGGTCTTGTCCACAAGCGGCACGTCAAAGACGGCGGGGCCTTCCACCAAATGAAAAGTCAGCGGTTCGGCGCGGAAGTCGATGACACCCTTGCCGATGCGTTTCGCGCCTTCTGGCTCGCGGGCGAAGATGCCGATCTTCACGGTGGAAGAGCCGGCATTGAAGGTCAGCAGCAATTTCGGGCTCATGCCATCGGTCCCAGCGCTGCCGCGCGCTTGGCGGCGACCAGCTTGGCGAGTGCTGCGGAGGCAATGCGGACGCGCAGGCTGTCCGCACGGCTGGTCAGGATGATCGGCACACGGGCGCCGAGCACCAGCCCGGCGGCATCGGCATTGGCGAAGTAGAGGAGCTGTTTGGCGAGCATGTTGCCGGCTTCGAGATCCGGCACGAGCAGGATGTCGGCATCACCGGCGACAGGGGATACGATCCCCTTGGTGCGGGCGGCCTCCCTGCTGATCGCATTGTCGAAGGCAAGCGGTCCGTCGACCTTTGCGCCCCGGATCTGGCCCCGTGCAGCCATGACGGTCAAGGCTGCTGCCTCCAGTGTCGCCGGCATCTTGTCGTTGACCGTCTCGACGGCAGCGAGCACTGCGACCTTGGGTTCGGCGACGCCGAGCATATGCATGAGATCCACGGCGTTCTGGCAGATGTCGCGCTTGTGCTCGAGCGTCGGCGCGATGTTGATCGCGGCATCGGTGACGATCAGAAGCTTGGAATAGGCCGGCACGTCCATGACATAGACATGGCTGACGCGGCGTTCGGTCTTGAGGCCGGAGCCGCTGCCGACGACGGCGCCGAGCAGTTCATCGGAATGCAGGCTGCCCTTCATGACCGAGCCGACCTTGCCGGCAACGGCGAGCTCGACGGCAAGGGCCGCTGCCGCATGGCTGTGTTCGGTCGGCATGATCTCGAAACCGTCGAGCGAGATGCCGGCTCGCTCCGCTGCTGCGCGGATCTTGGCTTCCGGGCCGATGAGGATCGGCTCCAAGAGACCTTCGTCGCGGATCTCGACCGCGCCCTCGATCGCTTCCGGCGAGCAGGGGTGTACAAGCGCCGTCTTCACCATCGGCAGGCTGCGCGCCTCGGCGACGATAGCGTCGAAGCGGTCGTGACGCTGCAGGGAGACATCGGGGGGCAGGTTTTCCGACCAGCTGATGCGCTCGACCGGCGCGCGGACCCGGGCTTTGCCGACGAGTACCGGTTCACCGTGTTGGTTGACGCAGCGGGTGTCGAAGACCAGCGTGCGGCCGTCGCTTTCCTTCGTCATCAGCGTCACGGTTGCGGTGATCCGGTCGCCGGTCGCGATTTCCTTCCAGAACTCCAGATCCTGGCCGAGATAGACGGTGCCGGGGCCGGGCAGGCGGGTGTCGAGCACGGCCGAGATCATGCCGGCCGGGATCAGAGACTGGCCGAGCGGCACGGGATTGCTGTCACCGGACAGCGCTGCGAAGAGCTCGATGTCATCGGGGCCGATGGTCCGCGTCAGCTGTGCCGCATCGCCAAGCTTGAGCTCGTCGAACATGCGGTTGGTGAGGACTGGTCTTTCCATGTCGTCTTCATCTTCCATTCTCGAACCGTCCTCCCCCGATCCGTTCATCCTGCGGTTCGTCTGCGTCATCCGCATGACCAACTCTGGCGGGCAATCTCTAGGCATGAGGGTGGGTTGTCCTTGACTTGGGTCAAGGGTTGGTTGGACGAAAGTGGAGGCTGGGGGGAGCCTCTCCCCTTGTGGGAGAGGATGGAAAATCGAAGACTTGAGGCGAGCGTAAGCCGCCTAAACTTCAGATTTTCCGGTGAGGGGATCGGTGATGGTGGCGCGATGAACGGACCCCCTCTCTTGCGATTTCAGATGTTTAGCCGCGGCTTGCGCTTGCCTAATTCATCGAAATCGCTATCTCCCCCACCAAGGGGGAGATAGCATCAACCCGACCTATCCCGCCAGGCCGGTTGTGCGTCAGGGCAAGGCAGCGCCACGGCCTCAAAAACCCCGCGCGCAATGGCGCGGGCCGTCACCAGCGTTGCCAGATGGCAGAGCTCCATGAGGTCGGCGGCGCCATTGCTCTCCCGCTTGCCCGTGGAGGCGGAAAACATCGTATCGCCATCGAGCGGCAGATGCGCCGGGAGGACGGCACGGGCGAGGCCGTCATGGGCGGAGATCGACAGCCGATGCAGTTCAGCCTTCGACAAGGCGCAATCGGTGACGACCGCGCCGATTGTCGTTGCCGTCAGCCTGAGGCCCTTGATGTTCAGCGCTCGGTCTTCCGCGTTGACACGCGCAGGCTGGCCGAGCCCGCCGAATTCCTCGCCCTCCTCGAAGGGTGCAGCCCAGAAATGCGGGCCGTCGCCGATCACGACCGAGCCCATGGCATTGACGGCAACAAGGGCTGCGATGGTGTGGCCGGATGACGAGACCGCACTGGCCGAGCCGAGACCGCCCTTGAAATTGGCCGTCGTCGCTCCGGTCCCCGCACCGACCGTGCCGAGCGGGAAGGCGCCCTTTGCTGCATTTTCGTAGGCCTGATAACCGAGATCCCGATAAGGCGCGTGCAGGCCCCAGTCCTTGTTGCCGCCATTCAGAAGATCCATCAGGATGGCCTGTGGCACGATCGGCACGCGCACAGAGCCGACGGCAAAGCCGCGGCCAGCGGCCCTCAGACCCGCCTGCACCCCGCCCGCCGCATCAAGCCCGAAGGCCGAACCGCCCGAGAGCACCAAGGCATCGACCTGTTGTACGGTCATCGAGGGATCGAGCAGCGTGACGTCCCGCCCGCCCGGGGCACCGCCAAGCACGGTGCCGGACGCGGTCGCCGGTTCGTCGAAGAGGATCGCCGTGACGCCCGAGCCGAGGGCAAAATCCGTCGCGTGGCCAACCGAGAGGCCGTCGATATCGGTCAGGAGGTTGAGGGGGCCGTGGGGCATGGGGTGTCTCCGGATAGGTGGGCGGAGAGTGGCGGGGGCATGCGGCAAGATCAAGCCGCTTTCCACGTGTCGAAGCCCACTCGTAGTGTCGGGCCGCAGTATCAGGAACACTCTCGTGAAGGAACAACGGCGACCGGCCCACATTTGCCTCACGCGGCGCGGTTGACGCGCCTGTCTTCGGACGCGATGTAGACCTCACAGCCACCAAGCAGGAACCCGCCCATGCAGCATCTCAAGCGCCATCTCACCCGCATCATCTCGGTGGCCGAAGCCCGTGTCTGGCTTACGGCTCTGGTGGCGGCGCTGGTCACCTATTTCCTGTTCGAACTGACGGGCGAGGTGCTGGAGGGCGAGACGCGCGCCTTCGACGAGAGCGTGCTGTTGATGCTGCGCGACACCTCCGATGTCGGCATGCCGGTCGGGCCCGGCTGGCTGACGAAGATGATGGTGGATATCACAGCACTCGGCGGGGTCACGGTGCTGACGCTCATCGTCACCATCGTCGTCGTCTATCTGGCGCTGCGCCGGAAGTTCAGGACTGCCGCTTTCGTGACCGTCTCGATCCTCGGCGGCTGGGCCTTGAGCAGCGCCATGAAGCTCGGCATTGCGCGGCCGCGCCCGGAGGTCGTCCAGCATCTGGTCGAGGTCAACGACATGAGCTTCCCGAGTGGACACGCCATGCTGTCGGCCATCACCTATCTGACGCTCGGTGCCATGCTGTCACGCATCGAGGAGCAGCCCTCGCTGCGCTACTTCTTCCCCCTCGTTGCCGTCTTCCTCACCTTCATCATCGGCCTCAGCCGCATCTACCTCGGCGTCCATTATCCGACCGACGTGCTCGGGGGCTGGGCCGCGGGCACGGTCTGGGCCTGTGCAGCCTGGTTTGCGGCAAGGTGGTTTCTGGGGCGACCAAGCGGGCGCTGATGCGCCCACTCGTTTTACTCAATGCTTCAACGCCTTCGGATCGAGCGCGTCGCGGATGGCGTCGCCGATGTAGTTGACGCTCAACACCGTCAGCGAGATCGCCAGGCCCGGCCAGAGCACGCGGGACGGGTTGATCTGCAGGAAGTTGGCGCCGTCGAAGAGCAGGCGGCCCCAAGTCGGGAAGTCGGGTGGGAAGCCCAACCCTAAGAATGAGAGCGCGGATTCCGTGATGATGGCGGTGGCGATGCCGAGTGTGGCGGAAACCATGATCGAGGACATGACGTTCGGCAGGATGTGCTTGATGATGATGCGGTATTCCCGCATGCCGCTCGATTTAGCCGCCAGGATGAATTCCTGGCTCTTGATCGCCAGCACGTCACCACGAACGATGCGGGCGGTGTGCATCCAGCTGGTGATGCCGATGACGAAGACGATCAGGATGAAAATGCCCGTCTCCGGCCCGAAGGACGCGCGTAGCGTGTCGCGGAAGAGCATGATGATCACGAGCAGCAGCGGCAGGAGCGGCAGCGCCAGGAAGAGGTCGGTCAGGCGCATCAGCGGGCCGTCGAGCTTGCGGGAATAGCCCGAGAGCACCCCCACCAGTGTGCCGACCACGAGCGCCAGCAGCATGGCGGCCATGCCGACGGCGAGCGAAATCTGCCCCCCGGCCAGTACCTGGGCCAGCATGTCCTTGCCGAGATTGTCGGTGCCAAAGGGGTGTGCCCAGGACGGGCCCTGGTTCTTGGCACGGATATCGATCTTGTTCGGGTCGATCGTGTGGATATAGGGGCCGATGAAGACGGCGAGCACGATGAAGGTGAAGACGACGAGGCCGGCGACGCCGCCCGGATGCTTGCGGAACTGGCGCCAGAGCTGAGACCAGAAGCCGCCGCTTTCGGTGCGGGCCTGCGGTGCGGGTGCGGTCGAGATTGCGGCATCACTCATAGCGGATCCTCGGATCGAGTATGCCGTAGAGAACGTCGGCAATCAGGTTGAAGAGCACGATCAGGATCGCGAAGATGAAGGTCAGCGTCTGCACGAGCGGAATGTCGCCGCCCTGGATTGCGGTGATCAGCAGCTGGCCGAGGCCGTTCACGCGGAAGACCTGCTCGGTGATGATGGCGCCCGAGAAGATCGTGGGCACACCGAGGGCGATAACCGTAACGACGGGGATCAGGCTGTTGCGCAGCACATGCACGAGCAGCACGACCTTTTCCTTGACGCCCTTGGCGCGGGCCGTGCGGACATAGTCCATGTTCAGATTGTCGAGCATGGAGGCGCGCACGAAGCGGCTGATCTGCGAGACGTTGAACAGGGTCAGCACCAGCACAGGCAGGAACATCTGCTTCACCTGAAGGACGAAGCTCTCCCAACTGTTGACCACCAGCGTGGTGTCGTAGATCGACGGAAACCACTGCAGGTAGGAGGAGAAGACGACGATCAGCAGGACGCCGGTGAAGAAGGTCGGCACGGAATAGCCGACCATCGAGACGAAGGTGCCGATCTGATCGAACCAGGAATACTGGCGATAGGCGGAGATGACGCCGATCGGGATCGCGATCAATACACCGAAGAGATAGGAGAGGCCGACGACCCAGAGCGTCTGCGGCAGGCGCTGGACGATGAGGTCGACCACGGGGCTGCGCGTCGCCCAGGAAAGAACGCGCATGCGCTCGCCGGAGCCGACGGTGAGGCCGGTGATCTGTTCGAAAATGTTGAGCGGCTCATTGATGAAGAACTGCTGCAGCCATTTGAAATAGCGGATGATGAAGGGCTGATCGAGGCCCATGGCGAGGCGGATCTGCTCGCGCACATCAGGCGGAATGGTCAGCGGCAGGTCGCTCAACGGATCGCTCGGGGCAAGGTCGAGCAGGGCGAAAATGATGAAACTGATGGCCAGTAGCGTCGGGACTGCAAACAGCAGTCGCCGAACGGTGAAGGTGAACATCGGCTGGTCTCCAGGCTGCAGGCAAAATGCTAGCGCCGGGCCCACCCGTTAGGGCAGGCCCGGCACTGACGGCATCACTTCGCGCGCGACCAGTCGGCGACGTTCCAGAGTTCCGAATCCCAGGCGTTCATCTTCACGCCGAGCAGCGTGTTGTTGACGGCCGAGGGCTGACCGCGGTGGATCAGCGGGATCTGGGCGACATCGTTGGAGAGCATGTCGTTGAGCTTCTTGGCGATTTCGGCACGCTTTTCGAGCTCGCCGGTCTTGCCGAGTTCTCTCACGAGGTTGTCGTATTCCTCATTGCAATAGCGGACGATGTTCTCACCCTGCCAGCCGGTGGCCGGGCTCGGGATCTTGTCGCACATCCAGCCGGCCATGTACTTCTCCGGATCGGTGCCGTCGAAGTTGTTGGTGTACATCTGGATGTCGGCCATGAACTTCTGGAAGGTGTCCGGAGAGGCCGGGTCACCGCCGAAGAAGACGGAGGCCGAGATGTTGCGCAGTTCGACGGACACGCCGATCTGGCTCCACATGTCCTTGACCAGCGCCTGGGTGCCCTGGCGGACGGAGTTGGTGGACGTCTGGTAGAGGAAGGAGAGCTTGACGCCGTCCTTTTCGCGGATGCCATCCGAGCCCATCTTCCAGCCGGCATCTTCGAGCAGCCTGTTGGCCCCTTCGATGTCCTGCTTCAGGCACCAGTCGACAGCCGTCGAGACGTAGATATCGGGCGCGGGCAGGATGTTGCAGGTCGGCTGGCCGTTCGGGCCATAGCCGGCTTCGTCGATGATCTCGCGGTCGATGGCGATCGAAAGCGCGCGGCGGACGGCCGGGTCGGACAGTGCCGGATGCGGGCCGGCTTCCTTGGTCGAACGCTTGTCGCCGAGCGAGGGGTCGACGCCGTAAGGGTTGATGTCGATACGCTCGACCTGGGTGCCGAAGGCCACTTCGATCTTGCCCTTGCCGGCGGCCATCATCTGCTCGAGGATTTCGGGCTCGACCTGCATGTTCCAGGCATAGTCGAATTCGCCGGTTTCGAGAACCGAGCGGGCAGCCGAGGCGGCGTCACCGCCACCCTTCAGGGTGACCGAGGCGAAGGCCGGCTTGGCGGCATCGCGGTAGTTCGGGTTGGCTTCGAAGGTCACAACGTCGTTCGGCTTGAATTCCTTCACGACAAATGGGCCGGTGCCGATCGGGCCGAAATTGGCGGAGGTGCATTCCGGCGCCTTTACGCCGAGGCAGTCCTTGAACTGCGCGGCCTGGATGAGTGGCGACTGGGCGCCTACGAATGCGCTGTAGGGGTAAGGCTTGGCTTCGGAGAACGATACCTTGATGGTGGAGGCGTCGATCGCCTCGACATTGGTCACGCCTTCGAAATAGGCGCCCTGGGCGCAGCCGCCATCCGGCGCGGTGCAGTATTTCCAGGTGAAGATCGCGTCATCGGCCGTTACCGCCGAGCCGTCGGACCACTTCAGGTCGGGTTTCAGCTTCCAGGTGATGCTCTTGAAATCGGCCGCAACGCCGCCGTTCTCAACGGTCGGAATTTCGCTGGCCAGCATCGGCACCAAGGCGCCGGTCTCGTCGTAGCGGGCAAGCGGTTCGATGACCATCGAGGCCGCATAGACTTCCTTGGTGCCTCCCGACAGATACGGATTCATCGTCGAAACGGCCTGCCAGAAGATGATCTTCAGGTCGCCGTCGGTGCCACGTTCGGCCATGGCCGGCGCTGCCGTCAGCGCGAAGGCGGCGGCCGACGCTGCCAGCATCAATTTGCGAGTGTTCATGTGCTCATTCCCCATTATTTTTTGTTTGCAGGCATGATGGTAACCCGATCTGCCGACCCGCGATGTGGCCAGTGCATTCAAGAAATGTCAACCACCTATCTTTTTGGTATTTCAGGAAAATTTCGGCGTTCTCTCGATTTTTCGGAGTCGCGACGGGCGTTCCCGGACAGCCCTGCTTCTGTCGGGTTGGCTAAAATTTAGGCCAGGTAAACACAAGCCTATTTTCCATGCAAGATGGAATTTTGCGGCTTGCCAAAGCTGCGCATCACGGCACAGTATGCGCGAAATCCTGCGGGGAACAACGACAAAAAGAGGTCATTTCATGCCAGTGCTCAACCGTGCCAGCGAGCTTCAGCCGGAGGTCGCTGAATGGCGCCGCCATCTGCACCAGAACCCGGAACTGCTGTTCGACGTCCATGGCACCGCAGCCTTCGTAACGGAGAAGCTCAAGGAGTTCGGTTGCGACGTGGTGAAGACGGGCATCGGGCGGACCGGCGTTGTGGGCATCATCAAGGGCAATCGCGGCGATGGACCGGTCGTCGGCTTCCGCGCCGACATGGACGCACTGCCGATCCACGAGATGTCTGGCAAGTCCTGGGCCTCCAAGACACCCGGCAAGATGCATGCCTGTGGCCATGACGGTCATACCGCTATGCTGCTCGGCGCTGCCAAATATCTCGCCGAGACCCGCAACTTCCGCGGCTCGATCGCGGTCATCTTCCAGCCGGCGGAAGAAGGTGGCGGCGGTGCGCGCGAGATGGTCGCCGACGGCATGATGGAGACTTTCGGGATCAGCCAGGTCTATGGCATGCACAACCATCCGGACATGGCTGTCGGCACGTTTGCCACCCGCAAGGGATCGGTCATGGCGGCCGCTGACCAGTTCGATATCGTGATCGAGGGACGAAGCGGACATGCCGCCCAGCCGCACAAGAGTGTCGATCCGGTGTTGACGGCCGCGCAGGTGGTCGTGGCCCTGCAGTCGATTGCATCGCGCGAGACGGATCCGCTGGGTTCGGTGGTCATCACGGTCACCAAGATCCATGGCGGTGATGCCTATAACGTCATTCCGGACGCCGTGACTTTGTCGGGCACGGTGCGCACGCTTCTGCCGGAAATGCGGGACATGGCGGAAACTCGAATGGGCGAGATCGCCTCGGGTGTGGCGATGGCCATGGGGGCGAAGGCCACGCTCCGCTATCACCGGGGCTATCCGGTCACGATCAACCATGAATCGGAAACGGACTTTGCGCTCGACATCATGCGCAAGGTGGCTGGTGACCATGCCGTCAGCGATGCCTTTCCGCCGGCCATGGGTGCGGAGGATTTCTCCTACATGCTGGAGGCCCGGCCTGGCTCCTTCGTCTTCATCGGCAACGGCAATACGGCCAACCTGCACAATTCGGCCTATGACTTCAACGACGAGGTCATCCCCTATGGCATCAGCTACTGGGTGACGCTCGCCGAGACGGCGCTTGCCGCCTGATCCACCGACCACGTCTCGACACAGAAAAACAGGGGAACGGGATATGGCTGCGGTGGAACAGGGAATATTAACGGGTGAGGCGCCGGTGCTTTCCGTACGCGGGCTGACGACCTCCTTCAGGATCGGCACCGAGTGGCGCTCGGTGGTGCGCGACATGAACCTCGACGTGGCGGCCGGCGAAACGGTCGCGATCGTCGGGGAGTCGGGCTCGGGCAAGAGCGTGACGTCGCTGTCGATCATGCGGCTTCTGCCGCAGATCACCAGCCGGATCGAAGGAAGCGTCAAGCTCGAGGGGCGGGAACTGCTCACGCTCGATCCGGAGCAGATGCGCCAGGTCCGCGGCAATCAGATCTCGATGATCTTTCAGGAGCCGATGACCTCGCTCAATCCGATCTTCCCGATCGGCAAGCAGATCGCCGAGGCCATCACCTGCCATCGCGACATCTCGGCGACGGATGCGAAGGCAGAGGTGCTACGCCTGCTCGACCGTGTGCGCATCCCGAATGCGAAGAACCGGTTCGACGAATATCCGCACCAATTTTCCGGCGGCATGCGCCAGCGTGTCATGATCGCCATGGCGCTTGCCTCCAGGCCGAAGCTTTTGATCGCCGACGAGCCGACGACCGCGCTTGATGTTACCATCCAGGGCCAGATCCTCGATCTCATCAAGACCTTGCAGGACGAAGAGGGCATGGCCGTGCTCTTCATCACCCATGACATGGGTGTCGTGGCCGAGGTGTCGGATCGAACTGTCGTGATGTTCCGCGGCGAGGCGGTCGAGACCGGGACGACCGACGACATCTTCAACCGCGGAAAACATCCCTATACACGCGCGCTGCTCTCGGCCGTGCCGAAGCTCGGCTCCATGGGTGGGCGCGAGCGGCCGATGCGTTTTCCGGTTATCGATATCCGGACCGGAGACACGCTGGTGCCGGAGGCAGAGGCAGGCGCGCCGGAGAAGACGAGCCAGCCGCTTCTCGATGTGCAGAACCTCACGACGCGCTTCGACATTCGCTCGGGCCTGTTTGGTCGCAAAAGTGGCGCCGTGCATGCGGTGGAAAACGTTTCCTTCACGCTGAAGCCCGGGGAAACGCTTTCGCTGGTCGGAGAATCCGGCTGCGGAAAGTCCACCACCGGCCGCTCCATCACGCGTCTCGTGCAGCCGACCTCGGGGCAGATCACGGTCGATGGCTACAATGTCGGGAGCCTCGATGAATCGGCCTTGCGCCGCATGCGCCGGAGCATCCAGATGGTGTTCCAGGATCCCTTCGCCAGCCTCGACCCCCGCATGAGCGTCGGACAGGCGGTCATGGAGCCGTTCGTCGAGCACAAGCTCGGCACGAAAGCCGAGGCACGTGACAAGGCGGCCGATCTGCTCGAGCGTGTCGGGCTGTCCGCCGACATGATGCCGCGGTATCCGCATGAATTCTCCGGCGGCCAGCGGCAGCGCATCGCGATTGCCCGATCGCTGATGCTTGATCCGAAGATCATCGTGGCGGACGAGGCCGTCTCGGCGCTCGATGTCTCGATCAAGGCGCAGGTCTGTAATCTGCTGCTCGATCTGCAGCAGAGCTTCAACCTCGCCTATCTGTTCATCAGCCATGACATGGCGGTCGTCGAGCGGGTGAGCCATCGGGTGGCGGTCATGTATCTGGGTGAGATCGTCGAGATCGGTCCGCGCCAGGCCGTGTTCGACAATCCGCAACATCCCTATACGAGGAAGCTGATGGCGGCCGTTCCGGTGCCGGATCCGGCGCGGCGGAAGCTCAAGCGCAACCTTTCGACCGACGAGATCAAGAGCCCGATCCGGCCCGTCGGATACCAGCCGCCGGTGCGGCAATATCGCGAAGTCGGGGAAGGGCATCTCGTTCAGGTCTAGGATCATCGCCCGCAAGAAAAAGCTCGCGGCGGTCTTCGGATCACTCCGGCGGAGGCTGTCCGAAGCCGACAAACGAGACGTGTGCCGTCCACTCGTATTTCGTCGCATCGACGATCTGCGGGCGGGGATGGGCAAAGCCATGATAGAGGAGCGCGTAGCATCGCACGACCGTCTCGCCTGGTGCAAGCGGCCGGTCATGGCGCAGTGTGCCGCGGTAAAGGATCTTGCTCCGTCCGGGTTCACGGCCGAAAAGATCAAAGGCCAAGCGATTGACCCCACGAGTGGAATCATTGGTCAGCGTTGCCGCGATCGGCAAGTCCGGGTCGACGCAGGTGGTGCCGTTCCCCTCGACCGTCACGGTGACCGAGGAGGCGGCGCTCCTTTGGCTGCGGGACTGGTAGTCGCTGAAGATCCACACGACAGTGCCAATGGCCGCTATGGCCGCGGCGAGCGCCATCGCCCAGGGGCGTCTCCTCAGGAAAAGCTCGACCAGCAGCAAGGCCAGCGCTGCGACTATGATAAAGGCCATCACGGCCGTCTGGTCTTCAAACCGGGGTTCATGCCAACAAGATAAGGTTGGCGAGGAGAAAGGCAACGGTCCAAATGTCTGCCTTGGAGTTGCCGCTTGCCTCGGCTAGGCCTGCGGCTCTAACGTCGGCTCCCCGCCACAAGGCAACAGGTGCGTCCCATGCTGATCTCCCTCTATCAAATGCAGCCTCTTTCCGGCGACGTGCCGGGCAATATCGGCAAGATCGCCCAGGCCGCGATGGCCGCTGCCGAGATGGGGGCCGAACTGCTCGTGACGCCGGAACTCTGCACCAGCGGCTATGCGCTCGGCGCCCGGTTCGAAGAGCTTGCCGAAGAGCGGGACGGTTCGATCATCGGTGCGCTGACCGAGATCTCTGCCGATTGCGGGCTTGCGATCTGCGCCGGCTTTCCGGAACGCGACGGCAACCAGGTCTTCAACTCCTCGGTCTTGGTGCGGCCGGACGGCAGCAAGGAATTTTATCGCAAGAGCCACCTCTATGGTGAAGGCGAACGGGCAGCCTTCGTGCCGGGCGACGAGCCACCGCATGTCTTTGACCTGAACGGCATCAGGACCGGCATGCTCATCTGCTACGACGTGGAGTTTCCCGAGAATGTGCGCGGCCTTGCTCTCGGCGGTGCCGAGCTGATCATCGTTCCGACGGCCCTGCCGGAGGGCATCATCAGCCGGCGGGTTGCCGATACCGTGGTGCCGACCCGGGCCTTCGAGAACGGCGTCTTCGTCGTCTATGCCGATCTCTGCGGTGAAGAGAACGGCCTTTCCTATGGCGGTCGCTCCGTCATCCTGGCACCCGATGGCGACGAACTGGCGCGCGCCGGCATGCGGGAAACGCTGCTGGTGGCCGAGATCGACCCGACCGCCTATGAAGATGCGAAGGCGCAGAACCCGTATCTGACCGACCGGCGGCCGGGGCTTTACCGTCTCGGCTAACGGCCCGGATTGCAGTCGGCACGGCTCGCCCCTACATCACGACGACAGATGTAGGAGACACCGATGATTTTCGACGCCGCCGCCAAGTCGCTGCGCAACCTGTTTGCCCCGGAGACGCGCACCGTCTTTTGGAAGACGCTGGGCCTGACGATCCTGGTTCTGATCGGCTTGTGGTTCGGCCTGCGCGAAAGCTTCATCGCCTTCATCATGCCGCTGCTGCAGGGCTTCATTCCAGAACTGCCGGACTGGGCCGGCTGGCTCACCTTCATCTTCGGGATCCTCGCCAGCATCGGGCTTGCGCTCGGTCTGGCGCTTCTCCTCTCGCCCGTCACGGCAATCATTGCAGGTCTCTTCCTCGATGATGTCGCCGAAGTCGTTGAGAAGCGGGACTATCCGCATGATCCGCCAGGCAAGGCCATGCCCATGGGCGAGGCGATCGTCGCGTCAATCAAGTTCTTCGGCGTCGTGATTGTCGGCAACCTGATTGCGTTGATGCTGCTCTTCATCCCCGGCATCAACATCATCGCCTTTTTCCTGGTGAACGGTTACCTGCTGGGTCGAGAATTCTTCGAATTCGCCGCCATGCGCTTCAGGAGCGCGGAAGAGGCGAAGCTGCTGCGCTCGCGCCATTCCGGCACCGTGTTCATGGCGGGCCTCGTCATCGCCCTCTTCCTCGCCGTGCCGATCGTCAACCTGCTGACGCCGCTCTTTGCTGCTGGCCTGATGGTCCACCTGCACAAGGCACTGACGGCGCGGGATCGCGTGCCGAAAATGCCGAGCTGATCGCCGGACTTATTCCTCGCTCGCGTTGATGATCTGCGGGGGCAGTTCGACGAGCGGCGCGGGGATGTCGCAAGTCTTTTCCGGCGACTTGCAGATATCGGCGATCACGCAGCGTTCGCATTCGGGACGCCTTGCCTTGCAGCAGTAGCGTCCGTGCAGGATCAGCCAGTGATGGGCGTGGAAGAGATATTGCTCGGGGATGATCCGCATCAGGATATCCTCGATCTCATCCGGCGTCTTGCCGGGGGCGAGCTTGATGCGGTTGCCGATCCTGAGGATATGCGTGTCGACGGCCATCGTTGGGATGCCGAAGGCCATGGACATCACGACGTTGGCGGTCTTTCTCCCGACGCCGGGCAGCGTCACCAGTTCCTCCCGGGTGCGGGGGACAACGCTGCCGAAGTCGTCGACGAGCTTCTGGCTAAGCGCGATGACGTTCTTCGCCTTGTTGCGGTAGAGCCCGATCGTCTTGATGTAATCGCGGACCTTCTCTTCTCCAAGCGCCAGCATCTTTTCCGGCGTGTCTGCCACCTTGAAGAGGACGCGCGTGGCCTTATTTACCCCCGCATCGGTTGCCTGGGCGGAGAGCGCCACGGCAACGACCAGCGTGAATGGATTGACATGTTCCAGCTCGCCCTTGGGCTCCGGTCTCTGGATCGAGAAGCGGCGGAAGATCTCTTCCAGTTCGGCTTTGGAATAAGCCGTGCGACGGCGTGTCGCCGGCTTGCGACGGGTCCCCGGATTTGACTTTTTCAAAGTTTGGGTGCTGGATTTCGGCTTCGCTTCAGTCATGGAAAACCTATAGTCGGGCGCGGTGATGGAAGGCAATCTCGAGCAGGCGGCAGACCAGCCGATTTTCGCAGCGGAACTGACGCCTTACCGGTCGCTTGGCCGCAAGGGCTATCGCATTCTCTTTGCCATCACCGGGACGGTCTGCTTTGTCCATGCGATCTTCTTCATGGCAACCGGTGCCTGGCCGATCGGCCTGTTTTTCGGGCTCGACTTTCTCCTGCTCTACGGTGCCTTCTGGCTGAACTACCGCGCCGCCCGGGCCCGGGAAGAGGTGACCGTTTCGCGCACCAGCCTCTCCATCCGGAAGTTTACGCCGGCCGGGCGGATGACCGAGCACCGGTTCAAGACACTCTGGGCGCGCTTCTTCGTGCAGCGGCATGAGGAATTCGGCATCACCGCCATGGGCGTTGCAGGCGAGGGTCGGCAGACGGATGTCGGCTCTTTCCTCAATCCCGATGATCGCGAGAGTTTCGCCAAGGCCTTCAAAGGCGCCCTCGCCACCGCCAAGCAGCGGATTTGACCTCTTTCAGGGTGTGCAAGAAACGGGTGGTATCCAGCCTCGTGTCGTGGTGAAGTCCTGAGGAGATGAGGATTTCGCCATGACGCTCGCCCAACAGATCGATCTTTCGCGCACCACAGACATCACGCCCGACGGCTCCGACTACGAGACCGTGCGGCAGGTGATCGAGATGTTGACGCTCGACTATCAGAGCCAGCCTTCGCTGGAACTGATCGCCGAGCGGCTCGGCCAGTCGCCGACACAGTTGCAGAAGACCTTTACGCGATGGGCAGGGCTTTCACCGAAAGCCTTCCTGCAGGCTGTCACGCTCGATCACGCCAAGCGGTTGCTCGGGCGAGAGGAGTTGCCGCTCCTGGAGACGTCGCTCGAGCTCGGACTGTCCGGGCCGGGGCGACTGCATGACCTCTTTGTGACGCACGAGGCGATGAGCCCGGGGGAATGGAAGGCACGCGGGGCGGGGCTGACGATCCGCTACGGCTATCACCCGTCGCCTTTCGGTCTGGCGCTGGTCATGATCACCGACCGAGGACTGGCGGGGCTCGCCTTCGCTGATCCGGGTGGTGAGGTCGCGTGTTTCGAGGACATGGCGCAGCGTTGGCCGAACGCGCTTTATGTGGAGGATGTTGAGGCCACCGCGCCCTACGCGGCGCGTGTCTTTCATCCCGAGCGCTGGTCGGCGGACGAGCCACTGCGTGTTGTGCTGATCGGCTCGGATTTCCAGATCCGGGTCTGGGAGAGCCTGCTCGCCATCCCGCTCGGCCGCGCCGTGACCTATTCCGATATCGCCTGCAAGATCGGCCAGCCCACCGCCAGCCGCGCCGTGGGAGCCGCCGTCGGCCGCAACCCGATCTCGTTCGTGGTGCCCTGCCACCGGGCGCTCGGGAAAAGCGGGGCGCTGACGGGCTATCACTGGGGGCTGACGCGCAAGCGGGCCATGCTGGGCTGGGAAGCGGGCAAGGTGTGAGGGGGGGCGCTTCCGGAAATGGCCGAGCTGTGAGATGATGGCGCATGCGCAACACGGTTCAACTCCCTGACGACATCAGTCGGCGGATCGACAGTCTGGTCGAGACCGGGCACTACGATCATGCTGAGGACGTGCTGCGGGAAGGGCTGCGGCTAGTCGAGGCACTAGTCGCCAGCGACGCTGCCAAGCTTGACGCCTTACGGGGTGCTTCCGACGCGGGCTTCGCGGATTTGGAGCAGGGGCGATTCACCGACGTTTCTATGGATAAACTCTCGGACCACATATCCCGCATCGGTCGCCTTGCCGCTGAACGTGCAGGTTCCGGAAGCCGAGGCGATGGCTGAGATCAGGCTTTCGGCACAGGCTGATGCCGATATCCTCGATATCTTGACCAGAACCCATGCGGACTTCGGTCTGGACGCACAGAATCGGTACGAGTTGCTGATTGTGACGGCTCTTTCAGAACTCGCTGTCTCGACGCGCCTTGCCGGTGTTGTCTCGCGGCCGGAACTCGGTCTGGGTGTATGTAGCTACCATCTCCGTCACAGTCGCGATCGGGCGCGCCATCGAACCGGAATTGTTCGCCGGCCGCGACACTTCATTCTCTATCGGCAAATCCTGCCAAACCTGATCGGCGTCGGTCGTATGTTGCATGATGCCATGGAAGTCGAGCGCCATCTGCCGCCGCTCTATGGTGACGAGTGAGCAGACTTAGACGCCCGCCAGCCCCAGAAGTTCCCGCGCTGCCGCTTCATCCGTGATCAGCGTGTTGCACCCGATCCGCCTGATCGTCGCGCGGATGGCTCTCGCGCGGTGTGCGCCGCCGGAGGAGAGCACGATATGTTTCGCCTTCTTAAGCGTGTCGAGATCAACCGACATCACCCGCTCGTTGATCGAGTGGGCGACGGAGCGGCCGTCTTCGTCGAGGAAGTTGAACATGGTGTCGCAGACGCAGCCGGCATCGACCAGTTCCGTCAGCGTCTGGTGGCTGATGAAGCCTTCCGAGAGCGAGGTGGAGTGCGGGCCGATATCGCCGCAGGAGACGATGGCGAGATCAAGGTTCTCGGCGAGGTCGTAGATCGCCTTCAGTCCGCAGTCTTCGATCAGCGCGCGTTTTGTCGCGACACTGTCGACGAGAAGCGGGGCGAGGAACATGTAGCATTCGGCGCCGAGCTGGCTTGCCAGCCGCCAAGTATAGTCGATCGGATTTGTCTGGCGCACGGCGACGATGCCGCCGAGCAGGGAGACGACCTTGCAGTTTTCGCGGTTCGGCGGCCGGAAACCGGCGAGCGAGGCCGTCATGGTGCGGCCCCAGCCGACGCCGATCGTCATGTCGTTGGTGACCACTTCGGTCAAGAACTGGCCGAGCGCCAGCCCCACGGCCTTGGCAATTGCGGCAGCATCCCGGGTATCCGGTGAGGGCACGACCACGGCCTCGTCCAGGTCATAGGCTTTTTCCAGGCGCAGCGCGAGATCGACGCAGTCGGCAACGCCGTCGCTGATCCAGATCTGCACCTCGGCGCGCTTGCGCGCTTCTTCCAGCATGCGGATCACGGTCGACCGGCTGATGCCGAGCCTGTCCGCCACATCCTTCTGCGTCAGGCCCTCGTTGTAATAGAGCCAGGCGGCGCGGATGCGGAGAGCGCCAGCGTCCGAATGGCTTGAATGGGTGTCGCGTCGGAGCTTTGCCAAGTTTCTTCTCAATTTCGGAACTTCCAGCCCGCACTATCGGTTTGGTTGGTACTTATGTCAATTTCAAAGGACAAATGTCTTGACTTCGCCATGATCAGACGGTGATAGTCCGGGCGACAAGGCCGGTGGTCCGCCAGCGGTCGTAACCCCTTTTCGCGCAGCCGAAGGATGACCTGATGACCTCGAAACTCGAACAGCTTCGTTCCATGACGACCGTGGTCGCCGACACCGGCGACATCGAGGCCGTCCGCCGCCTGAAGCCGGTCGATTGCACCACCAATCCGTCGATCGTCTTGAAGGCGCTCGGCACCGATGCTTTCCAGGAAGCCTTCCAGGAGGCGATCAGCTGGGGCAAGGCCAAGGGCGGTCAGGACGATGCCGTGATCGGTGCGATCGCCGACCGCATGGCGATCTCCGTCGGTGCAGCTCTGGCCGAACTCGTTCCGGGCCGTGTGTCCACCGAAGTCGATGCCGACCTCTCCTTCGACACGAAGGCGTCGGTCGAGAAGGCGCACCAGATCATCGCAGGCTACAAGGAGCGCGGCATCGAGAAGGATCGCATCCTGATCAAGCTCGCCTCGACCTGGGAAGGCATTCGCGCCGCCGAAATCCTGCAGAAGGAAGGCATCGACTGCAATTTGACGCTGCTCTTCTCCAAGGCCCAGGCGATTGCCTGCGCCGAGGCCAAGGTGTTCCTCATTTCGCCCTTCGTCGGCCGCATCCTCGACTGGTACAAGAAGTCGACCGGCCAGGACTATACTGCCGAGACCGATCCGGGCGTCGTCTCGGTCCGCTCGATCTACAATTACTACAAGGCGAATGGCATCGGCACGATCGTCATGGGTGCCTCCTTCCGCAATGCGGGTGAAATCGAAGCGCTGGCCGGTTGCGACCGTCTGACGATCAGCCCGCAGCTGCTCGACGAGTTGAACGCAGACGAAGGCACGCTTGCCCGTGCGCTTTCGCCCGACACCGTCAAGGCCGAGCCGCATGTGTCGCTCGACGAGAAGGCCTTCCGCTGGGCGATGAACCAGGACGCCATGGCGACCGAAAAGCTCGCCGAGGGCATTCGCGGATTCGCCAAGGATATGGACACTCTGCGCGGCCAGATCGCCAAGGCATTGGCCGCCTGATCAGGCAACCGATCCCTCAGATCCGAGTTAGGAGATGGCCGTGGCGCGAGCTGCGGCCATTTCTTATTGTCGATCGATGGATGAGGACCGGAAGGGAGAGTGGATATGGCGATCATTGCGGGTGGCTGCGCTTGCGGCAAGGTGCGGTTCGAGGCAGAAGGACAGCCCGACCGCGTCGGCATCTGCCATTGCCTCGACTGCCGCAAGTATCACGGCGCGCTGTTCTTCGCCGCGGCGATCTATCCGGAAACACAGGTCCGGGTTTCCGGTGAGCCTCAGATGTATCACGGCCGCTGTTTCTGCGCCACATGCGGATCGCGTGTCTTCAACCGCAGCGGGGCCGAACTCGAGCTTCATCTCGGCGCCCTCGACGACATCAACGTGTTCCAACCGACATACGAACTATGGACCATCCGGCGGGAGAGCTGGCTTCCCGCGTTCCTGGTTGAGGAGCGGTACGAGCGGGATCGGCCGGGAGAGCGGCGAGAGGAGGGTTGACGATTTTTTCAGGGCCGTCTTGGTCGGGCGAAGGGGTCGATCAGGATCTCCGGCTCGTATCTCGGATTGCGGATGTCGTCGGGTGGGGCAAAGCCGGGCTCTTCGAGCAGGAAACGGCCATCCACCCAGCCTGAGATGCGGGGGAGATCAACGGTCGCGACGCGGCACCAGTAGCCGCCCCGGCTGTCCTTGCAGGAGAGCCGCTCGATCGGCGTTCCCTCTTCGAGCGCATGAATGATGCGAAAAGTCGGCCCGGCGCCGGAATAGACCGGGAGGCGTTGGCCCGGCGGCAGGCCGCGGACGTGACAGAGATAGCTGTCCAGCATCAAACCGCCGCCGTCGATGTCCGGGGCAGGGATCACCTGGGGCTCTTGCGCCATCGACGAGGTGGCAAGAAGCGTGGCCGCGCACAGAACGACCGCCAGCGCCCTGACGGTCTTCTGCTGCTTGTATCCGGTCTCGTTCAGCTCACCGCGCATGTCGCTCTCCTGATTCCGCCTGATGATACGGAGGAGAGCGCCGCGGTGCCACCGGTTTGGTCGGTCAGGGTAAACGCGCCGTCGAAGGGCAGGATTCCTTGACGGAGACCCCACCCTTCGCGCCCCGCAGGCCCCCGCGAAGTCAATGCGCGATCATCACGTGGCGCACGGCGGTGTAGTCTTCCAGTGCATAGAGCGACATGTCCTTGCCATAACCCGATTGTTTCATGCCGCCATGCGGCATCTCATTGCAGAGCATGAAATGGGTATTGATCCAGGTGCAGCCGTAACGCAGCTTGGCGGCGGTCTGCATGGCGCGGGAGATGTCCTTGGTCCAGACGGAGGAGGCAAGGCCGTAGTCGCTGTCATTGGCCCAGGCGACCGCCTGTTCGGCTTCCGTGAAGCGGGTGACTGAAACCACGGGTCCGAAGACTTCGCGGCGGACGATCTCGTCGTCTTGCGTTGCGCCGGCAATCACGGTCGGGGTGTAGAAGAAGCCCTTGTCGGAGCCGAGCTTGCCACCGGTGACGACTTCCATGTGCTTGTGTTCGGCCGCGCGCGTGACGAAGCTTTCGACGCGGTCGCGCTGGCGCTTGGAGATCAGCGGACCGATCTCGTTTTCGGCGTCGTCGGCCTGGTTGAACTTGATGGTCGACACGGCGCTGGCGAGATCGGCGACGAAGCGGTCGTAGATCTTGTCGCTCGCGTAGATGCGGCAGGCGGCGGTGCAGTCCTGGCCGGCATTGTAGTAGCCGAAGGTGCGGATCGCCGAGACCACGGCATCGATATCGGCATCGTCATGCACGATGACCGGGGCCTTGCCGCCAAGTTCGAGATGGGTGCGCTTCACGGTCTTGGCGGCGGCCGTCAGCACCTTCTTGCCCGTCGCGATGTCGCCTGTAATCGAGACCATCGCTATCTTCGGGTGATTGATCAGCGCATTGCCGACGCTTTCGCCACGGCCGAGCACGACGTTGACCACGCCTTCGGGCAGGATGTCGGCCATGACCTTGGCGAGCTTGAGTGCCGTCAGTGGCGTCTGCTCGGACGGCTTGAAGACGATGGTGTTGCCGCCGGCAAGCGCCGGTGCGAGCTTCCAGGCCATCATCATCAGCGGGTAGTTCCACGGCGCGATCGAGCCGATGACGCCCACGGCATCGCGGCGGATCATCGAGGTGAAGCCCGGGAGGTATTCGCCCGAGACGGGGGCCTGCAGCGTGCGGATAGCACCGGCGAAGAAGCGGTAGCAGTCGACGATGGCCGGGATTTCATCGTTCAAAACGGCATTGATCGGCTTGCCGCAGTTGAGGCTTTCGAGTGCGGCGAAAGCGGCGGCATCCTTCTCGATCGCATCGGCGATCGCGAGCAGATAGCCTGCGCGCTGGCCGGGCGTGGTCTGCGACCAGGAGACGAAGGCGCCTTCGGCGGCGTCGACAGCCGCCTCGACCTGGGCCAGCGAGGCTTCCGGGAGAACGACGATGACGTCGCCGGTTTTGGGGTTGAGGATCTTTTCGTCCGTCTCTGTGCCGGCTTCGAACTTGGCGCCGATCAGCATCTGGGTGTCCATGTCGTTCTCCCTTTTATCAGACTTCGATTGCGAGACCGGCGGCCGCGGCCGCACGGATTCGGTGGTTCATCATTTGCCGCTGCCTGCGATCTGGTCGGTATCGCGGGTCAGATAGTAGGCCGCCAGGATCGGCAGGAAAGTGACGATCACGACAACCATCGCGACCACATTGGTGACCGGGCGCTGGCGTGGGCGGATCAGTTCTTCGAGCATCCAGATCGGCAGGGTCGATTGCTGGCCGGCGGTGAAGGTTGTGACGATGACCTCGTCGAAGGAGAGCGCGAAGGCAAGCATGCCGCCGGCGAGAAGCGCTGTCGCAATGTTCGGCAGGATCACATGGCGGAAGGTCTGGAAACCGTCTGCGCCGAGATCCATCGAGGCCTCGATCAGCGAGCCGGAGGTGCGACGGAAGCGGGCCACCGCATTGTTGTAGACGACGACAACGCAGAAGGTCGCATGGCCGAGGATGATCGTCCAGAAGGAGAAGGGGATATCTGCAAGCGAAAAGGCCGAGCGCAAGGCGATACCGGTGATGATGCCGGGGAGTGCGATCGGCAAGATCACGAGCAGCGAAATGACTTCCCGACCGAAGAACTTGGTGCGGGCAACGGCTGCGGCGGCAAGCGTGCCGAGCACCAGCGCAATCACGGTGGCGATGCTCGCGACCTTGACCGAGAGCGTCAGCGCTTCCCAGATGTCCGGGCGGTTCCAGGCGACGGCAAACCATTTGGTGGTGAAGCCCGGCGGCGGCCACTGGAAGCTCTTCTCCTCCGTCGTGAAGGCATAGACGAAGATCAAGAGGATCGGCAGATGCAGGAAGGCAAGCCCGGCGCCGGCGGCGATCTTCAGCGACAGGCCCGCGGATTGGGAGCGATCAGAGCGCATCGAAGGCCCCCATGCGTTTGGCGATGGTGAGATAAATGCCCATGATGACGATCGGCACCACCGAGAACGCAGCGGCAAGCGGGATGTTGCCGGCGGTGCCCTGTTGGGCATAGACCGCCTGGCCGATGAAGAGGCGTGAGGTGCCGACGATCTGCGGGATGATGTAATCGCCCATGGTCAGCGAGAAGGTGAAGATCGAGCCGGCGACGATGCCGGGGAGCGCTAGCGGAAAGAGCACATGCCGGAAGGTCTGGCGGCTATCGGCGCCGAGATCGCCTGACGCCTCGATCAGATTGCCGGGAACACGTTCCAGAGCTGCCTGGATCGGCAGGATCATGAAAGGCAGCCAGACATAGACGAAGACGATGAAGGTGCCGAGATAGCTGATCGAGAGCGAATTGCCGCCGATGACGGGGATGGCGAGCAGCCCATCGAGCAGCCAGGTGAGATGGAGCTTGGCAAAGATCCAGGTGAGGATGCCTTCCTTAGCGAGGATCAGCTTCCAGGCATAGACCTTGACGAGATAGCTCGACCAGAGCGGCAGCATGATGCCGAGATAGAAGACGGCCTTCCAGCGCCCCTTGGCATAACGCGCGGCGTAATAGGCGATCGGGAAGGCGATGACGGCGGAGGCCAGCGTGACGGCCGCCGACATCAGCAGCGTGCGCAGGATGATGTCGAAATTGGCCGGGCGCAGCAGTTCGCCATAGGTCGCGAGCGTGAACTCGTAATTGATCAGGCCGGAGAATTCGTCGATCGAAAAGAAGCTCTGGAGCAGCAAAGCGATCAGCGAGCCGACATAGATGATACCGAGCCAGAGCAGGGGCGGCACCAGCATCAGAACCAGCAGCAGGTTGGGCCGCCGCCAGAGCAGATCCGAGAGCCGCCCCATCAGGCCCTGACGGCCAGGGGTAATCACGGGTGCGGAGATCGCCGTCATGCGGCCTCCTCCATATAGTGCAGGTCGAAGGCCGACCAGGCGATGCGGATGCTCTCACCGGCCTGCGGTGCTGTGTGACCGGCGGGCAACGAGACGGTGAGGGCTGTCACTGCGGTTTCGACGAAGAGCTTGGTCGAGGCGCCGAGGAAGCTGGTCGAGCGCACCGTCGCCTCGACACCGCCTTCCGAGACGATGCGGATCGCTTCGGGGCGCAGGCTCGTCCAGCGGGCCTCGCCGCCAAGCGCCTTCATCGCGTCCGGTGCAATCACATTCGAGGAACCGACGAAATCGGCGACGAAGCGGGTGCGCGGGCGGTTATAGATCTCGTGAGGGGTTCCGGCCTGGACGATCCTGCCGTCGTTGAAGACGGCGACACGGTCGGCCATGGAGAGCGCCTCGCCCTGGTCATGGGTGACGAAGACGAAGGTGATGCCGAGCGAACGCTGCAGGCTTTTCAGCTCCTCCTGCATCTGTTCGCGTAGCTTGAGGTCCAGCGCGCCGAGCGGCTCGTCGAGCAGCAGCACCTTCGGCTTGTTGACCAGCGCACGGGCGAGTGCCACGCGCTGCCGCTGGCCGCCGGAGAGCTGACCGGGCTTGCGGGCGCCGTAACCGGGGAGCTTGACCATCTCCAGGGCCTTCTCGGCCTCGCGGTGGCGCTCGGACTTGGTGACGCCCTTAACCATCAGGCCATAGGCGACATTGTCGAGAATGTTCAGGTGCGGGAAGAGGGCATAGTCCTGGAAGACCGTGTTGACGTTGCGGCGATAGGGCGGCACGCCCTCGGCGGTTTCGCCGAAGATCTCGATATGGCCCGCGGTCGGCTGTTCGAAGCCGGCGATCAGGCGCAGGCAGGTCGTCTTGCCGGAGCCGGAGGGGCCGAGCATGGCGAAGAATTCGCCGGGCTCGATCGTCAGGTCGACGCTGTCTACGGCTTTCACGCTGCCGAAATGGCGCGAGACCTTCGAGAAGGAGACGGCTGCGGTCATCAAGGACTCCAGAATTGTTTTAAGGCCCCTCATCCGCCTGCCGGCACCTTCTCCCCGCAGGCGGGGAGAAGGGCGCGCTTCCGCCGGCCTCGCAGAGCGTCGGCTGGCAGCAGTCAGAGCGGTGGCTTCGGGGCAAGTCCCCTCTCCCCGTTCACGGGGAGAGGGTTAGGGTGAGGGGCAAGCGCCCCAATGACAAGATTACCGTCCGCCGATCACGCCGATGTAGTCGGAAACCCAGCGGTGGTAGGGGACGCATTCGCCCTGGCTTTCGCACTTGGAGACCGGGGTCTTCCAGAACTTGATCTTGTCGAAGTTCTCATACCCGTTGTTCTTGCAGCCTTCGTCACCGAGCAGGGCATTGCCCTTGCAGGCAGCCGGAACGGACGGGACCGTGCCGAACCAGGCGGAGACGTCACCCTGGACCTTGGGCGAGAGCGAATGTTCCATCCACATATAGGCGCAGTTCGGGTGTTCGCTGTCGGCATGCAGCATGGTCGTATCGGCCCAGCCGGTGACGCCTTCCTTCGGGAAGACCGATGCGACCGGCTGGTCTGCCTTCAGGAGGTTGACCTGGAAGGGCCAGGAACCAGAGGCGACTACGCCTTCGTTCTTGAAGTCGTCGATCTGGATGAAGGCATCGTGCCAGTAGCGGCTGACGAGCTGGCGCTGGCCGCGCAGCAGGTCCAGGGCTGCCTTGTACTGATCTTCGTTCAGCTCGAAGGGGTCCTTGATGCCGAGTTCCGGCTTGTGGAACATCAGGTAGTTGGCGGCGTCGGCGACATGGATCGGGCCGTCATAGGCCTGAACGCGGCCCTTGTTGGACTTGCCGTCGGCGAGCGTCATCTCTTCGAAGACGACGTTCCAGCTGTCTGGCGCTTTGTCGCCGAAGGCCTTGGTGTTGTACATCAGCACGTTCGGGCCCCAGACGTAAGGCGTGCCGTAGTGGACACCGTCCTTCGTGTGCCAGGGGGCGTTCTGCAGACGCTCGTCGATCGTGCTCCAGGAGGGGATGAGGGCCGTGTTGATTGGCTGGACGCGCTTGCCTGCGACGAGACGCAGCGAGGCATCGCCCGAGGCGGTGACGAGGTCGAAGCCACCTTCGTTCATCAGGGCAACCATTTCATCCGAGGTGGCGGCGGTCTTTACCGAGACCATGCAGCCGGTCTTCTTCTCGAATTCGGTGACCCAGTCGAAATTCTTATCGGTTTCGCCGCGCTCGATATAGCCGGCCCAGGCCACGATGGACAGCGCGCCTTCGCCCGGACCCAGTTCCTTTAGCGGCTCCTGGGCAACGGCGGCCGTGGTCAGACTGAGGACCGAGGCAAGGACAGTGCAAGACTTCAGAAGAGATTTCATCGCGAGGTCTCCCGGTTGTGAGGCCGCTTTGCGTGCCCCTTATTGTTCCCGGAGAAAAAGTTGCCGCGATTTTACCGCATTCGCAAATTCATTCGTCAGAATGGCGGTATCGGTTTTTCCGATGGCTAGCTACTCTAGCGAATACGTCCGCTGCGGCTCGCCTCGGCGATGCCAACGAAATCCCGCGCGGATTGCGGCAGGCTCGATCCCTTGCGCCAGACCATGCCGACCTGCACGACCGGGAGCGCGCCGGACACGTCCCGGCTTTCGATGCGGTCGCCTTCCAGCGACCAGGGGCGGTAGACGAGGTCGGGGAGCAGCGCCACGCCGGCGCCGGTGGCGACCAGACTGCGGACGGCCTCCACCGAGCGGGTGCGGAAGGCGACATGGGGGCGGGCGCCCAGCGCCGACAAGAGTTTGCCAGTGTTCTCCTCGATTTCGTCAACCGTCAGCATGATCAGCGGCTCGCGGGCGATGTCCTGGACTGAGATGATGTCCGCCGAAACTAGTGGATGGCCAATGGGCAGCCAGAGGCGATAGGGCGAGGTTTCCAGGATCTCGGCCTGCAGCGCCATGCGGTCGCGCAGGTTGGAGATGACCATGACGGCGACGTCGAGTTCGCCGCCGATCAGCAGGTGTTCGAGATAGGAGCCGTTGTCCTCGATCGCGGATACGTCGACACCCGGGCAGGCGCGGCGATAGCGGGCGAGGAGGTCCGACAGCACGTAGCCGGCGACGAGCGAGGTGACGCCGATGTTGAGCGTGCCGCCGGTGCTGTTCTGGGTTTCGGTGAAGACGTTGCGGGCATCTGAGACGTCGGCCAGGATCTTCGTCGCGTGGCGGAGGAACTGGTGGCCGTTATAGGTGATGGTCAGGCCGCGCGGATGGCGCTCGAAGAGTTCGACGCCGAGATCGCCCTCCAGCTCCTTGATCGCCTCGGTCACCGAGGACTGGGAGATCGACAGGTTCTGGGCCGCGCGCGTGACCGATCCCTGCTCTGCGACGGCGACGAAGTACTGCAATTGGCGGAGGGTGAAGGCCATGGCTCTTTCAAGCATGCCGCCCGGTTCGAGGCAAGGCGGGCTCGGTCCTGAACGAGAGGTTGTCAGGTTGCAGGGCAGCTGTGCAAAACTGCACTAGGCAAGGCGCTGTCAGGGTGTAGGATCAGGCCGCCCGCGCCGTTGCTTCGTTCACGGATCCCTCCTCGTGCAAAGTTCCCTTCGCCCCATGAAATCGACGCCGCTTGGCTATCTCTTCACCTTCACCGCCTTTTCCGTCTTCGCCATACAGGACGGCCTTTCCAAGCATCTCGGCGAGACCCATTCGCCGGTGCAGGTCGCCATGGTGCGCTACTGGGCCTTCGTCGCTTTCGCGCTGTTGCTCGCGATGCGCTCCAGCGGTGGCCTGCGCGTGGCGGTCAACACGAAGCGACCGTTTCTGCAGATTCTCCGCGGGCTGATCCTCTTCTCGCAGATCCTGATTTCCATCGTGGCCTTCACGCAGGTGGGGCTTGCCCAGAGCCAGGCGATCTTCGCGGCCGGCCCGATCTTCGTCGCGCTCCTGTCCATGCCGATCCTTGGCGAGACGGTGGGCTGGCGGCGTTGGACGGCCATTCTCTTCGGCCTCGTCGGCGTGGTGATCATGCTGTCGCCCAGCAGCGACGGGTTCAATTCCTATATCTGGCTGCCGCTGATCTGCGCCGTGCTTGGCGCGATCTATGGCATCGCCACCCGCCTCGTCAGCCGCGACGACCAGCCATCGACCAGCTTCTTCTATCTCGCAATTGTCGGCTTCATCGGCTCGAACCTGCTCGGGCCCTTTTTCTGGACGCCCTTCACGCCGGCGGGTTGGGCCTTGATGATCGGGCTTTGCTGCACCGGCATCATCGGTCACCTGTCGCTGATCAAGGCCTATGAAAACCTCGACGCCGTGATCGTCCAGCCGATCTCCTACTGGCAGTTGGTGCTGGGTGCGATGATTGCGGTGACGGTCTTCGGCGAGGTATTGCGTTGGAACACGGTGGTCGGCGCCGTCATCGTCGTGGGTGCCGGGCTCTTCACAGTCTGGCGGGAATGGGTGGTGTCGCGACGCGCACGGCGGGCCGAGGAAGTCGGCCGCGTCTAGGCGCTCGCTTCCGTCTTTCGGTTTCGCACCTGGCCGATCAGGAAAGTCACGACGAAGATGCCGTTCATGATCAGCACGATGGTGGGGGCGGGCGCACTGTCGATGAAGAAGCTCAGATAGATGCCTGCGAGTGACGACGTGACGGCGACGACGACGGCCGTGACAAGCATCGTCGCATAGCGCTTGGTCAGCAGGAAGGCGATCGCGCCGGGGGCGACGAGCATCGCGACCGAGAGAATGATGCCCACGGCCTTCAAGGCGCCGACGACGACCAGCGAAAGCACAGCCAACTGACCGTAATGCAGGAGGCGCACGGAGAGGCCGATGGCCTGGGCATGCTGCGGATCGAAGGCATGGGCAAGGAGATCCTTGCGCAGGAGGACGAGGAAGGCCGTGGCGAAGAGCGCGATCAGGCCCGTCTCGATCAGGTCCGACGGCAGGATGCCCAGCATGTCGCCGAAGAGGATGTGGTCGAGATGCACGGAGCTTTCGACCTGAACATAAAGCACGAGCCCCAAGCCGAACATGCCGGAAAAGACGATGCCGAGCACCGTGTCTTCCTTGATGCGGCTGTTCTCCTTGATGAAGCCGGTCAGAAGTGCGCAGAAGAGGCCGGCGACGAAGGCACCGATGGCCAGCGGTATGCCGGCGATATAGGCAATGACGACGCCCGGCAGCACGGCATGGGAGACGGCATCTCCCATCAGCGACCAGCCTTTCAGCACCAGCAGGCAGGAGAGGAGCGCCATCGCTACGGCGATCATCAACGTGACGATGAAAGCCGTCTGCATGAAGGGAAGCTGAAAGGGGAGGAGGGCGAGTGCGAGGGTTTCGCTCATGCAGGGCGCTCCTCGGGCAGGCGATGTGGTTCTGCCGCGGCTGCCTGGGGCATGGGCTGGAGCGCTTCGCGCGCACGGCTGCGCGCCGCGAGCATGCCGTGCTTCGGGGCGAAGAGGAAGGCTGCGAGGAAGATCAGCGTCTGCAGGACGACGATGATGCCGCCGGTGGCGCCGTCGAGGAAATAGCTCGCATAGGCGCCGACGAAGCTGGTGCCGGTACCGATGCCAAGCGCCATCAGGATCAGCCGCTGGAACCGGTCGGTCAGGAGATAGGCGGTGGCACCGGGCGTGACCACCATGGCGATGACGAGGAAGGCGCCGACGGTTTGCATGGCGGCGACGGTCGAAGCGGCTAGCAGGGTGAAGAAGATCACCTTGAGACGCTCCGGCTTCAGCCCGATCGAGCGGGCGTGGTTCTCGTCGAAGAAGGTCGCCATCAGGTCCTTCCACTTCAGCGTCAGGACCAGCAGGCTGACGCCGCCGATCAGAACGAGCTGCAGCGTGTCGGCAGGCGAGATCGCGAGGATGTTGCCGAGCACGATGGTCTTGATGTCGATCGAGACGGGCGAGATCGAGACCATGAACAGGCCAAGCCCGAAGAAGGAGGTGAAGATCAGGCCGATGATCGCATCTTCCTTCAGCTTGGTGCGCTGGTTCAGGAAGAGGATGGCGAGAGCTGCCATGCCGCCGGAGAGAAAGGCGCCGAAGGCGAAGGGCAGGCCCAGCATATAGGCACCGGCCACACCCGGCACGATGGCATGGGAGAGCGCGTCGCCGATCAGGGACCAGCCCTTGAGCATGAGATAGGCCGAGAGGAAGCCGCAAACGCCGCCGACCAGCGCAGACACCAGAATGGCGTTGCGCATGTAGTCGTAGGTGAAGGGCTCAGCCAGGATCGCGAGCATCAGCGGCTCCCGGTTTCGGCTGGCCATAGATGACGAAGGGGCGCTCATCGTCGGTGATGACGGTGACTTCGCGGCCGTCATCGTCGTCATGCAGGTCGCGGCCGGCAAGCACGAAGTGGCGCAGTGCGCCGCCAAAGGCGGTCTTGAGGTTGTCTTCGGTAAACGTGTCTTCGGTCTTGCCGGAGGCGATCACCGTTCCCTTGACGAAGATGGTGCGGTCGCAGAAATCCGGCACGCTGCCGAGATTGTGGGTCGAGACCAGCATCACACGGCCTTCGGCGCGCAGGTCCTTCATCAGGCCGATGATCTGTTCTTCGGTGGTGACATCGACGCCGGTGAAGGGTTCGTCGAGCAGGATGACCTGTCCCTCCTGGGCGAGCGCGCGGGCCAGGAAGACGCGCTTGCGCTGGCCACCGGAGAGTTCGCCGATCTGGCGCTTGCGGTAGTCGCTCATGCCGACGCGGGCGAGTGCCTCCTCGACCATCTGGTGGTCTCGCTTCGAAGGGATACGCAGGAAGCTCATATGGCCGTAGCGGCCCATCATGACGACATCCTCGACGAGAACGGGGAAGTTCCAGTCGACCTCTTCCGCCTGGGGGACGTAAGCGACGAGGTTCTGTCGCAGGGCTTCGCGGACACTCATGCCGAGCACGCGGATTTCGCCGGAGGCGACTGGCGCGAAGCCCATGATGGCCTTGAAGAGCGTCGACTTGCCGGCGCCGTTGACGCCGACAAGGGCGGTGATCGTTCCGGGCGGGATGGCAAAGCTCGCATGGCGCAAGGCCGTGTGGCCGTTGCGATAGGTGACCGTCACATCCTCTGCGGCGATCCCTTCGCGACTGCGTCTTCCGCCCGATCCCATGATCATCCGGCAAATCCCTTCACGATGGTCCAGACCGTCACCTTCAGGAGATCCAGATAGGTCGGGACCGGACCGTCAGGCTCGCTCAGGGAATCCACATAGAGGATGCCGCCGTAGCGTGCCCCGGTCTCGGTTGCGACCTGCTGGGCCGGCTTGTCGGAGACGGTGCTCTCGGAGAATACGACGGGGATCTTGTTTTCGATCACCTGGTCGACGACAGCCTTCACCTGTTGCGGCGTGCCCTGGCTGTCGGCATTGATCGGCCAGAGATAGAGCTCCTGCATGCCGAGATCGCGGGCGAGGTAGGAGAAGGCGCCTTCGCTCGTCACCAGGAAGCGCTCGTTTTCCGGGATCTTGGCGATCTCCGCCTTCATCGGCTCGATCTCGGCGCTGATCTGCTGTGAATAGGTCCGCGCATTGGCCTCGTAGATCGCGGCATTGGCCGGATCGATATCGGTCAGGGCCTTGCGGATGTTCTCGACGTAGATCAGCGCGTTTTCCGGCGACATCCAGGCATGCGGGTTCGGCTTGCCGTCATAGGCGCCGCCGGCGATGCCGATCGGCTCGACACCGTCGCTGACGGTAACAGTCGGGACATCGCCGAGATTGGCGAGGAATTTCTCGAACCAGGCTTCAAGGTTCAACCCATTGCGCAGCACGAGATCGGCATCGCGGGCTTTGAGAATATCGCGCGGTGTCGGCTGATAGCCGTGGATCTCAGCGCCGGGCTTGGTGATGCTTTCGACGGTTGCGGCATCGCCTGCAACATTCTGGGCGATATCGGCAATCACGGTGAAGGTGGTGACGACCTTCGGCTTGTCTTCGGCAAAGGCTGCTCCCGGCACGAGGAGCGCCAGGGCAAGGAGACGGCACGCAAGCTTAGAGACCATGGTCCATTCCTGTTCTTGCAAGTCATTCGCATTAAAATCTATAGCGCTTCGCGTCGTTGTCAATGCTCTTGCAAATCATTCGCAAAAACTCAGGGAACGACTGCTGTCCCGATTTGGAAAGGCGGGGTTAAAGGTTCCGCAAGGAGAGGGGGGTATGGTCGCCTTCAGTATTGCGTAAACAGTCGGGACGGTGTCATGGCGGAGTTCCAAGCGTGAAGGTGCCCAAGATCCACCTTTCACGAAAGCTCATGCTGATTTTGGGCGGGGTGCTCGTCACTCTCGGCGGCACGGGTGCCGCTGCCGTTTATATCGGCGCCGACAAGCTTCTCGGGCCCTCCTATGCGGAACTGAACGGCCTCGAATGCACCGAGGTCAAGACCGTCGAGATCCAGAAGAAGGACCGCTTCTGGGTGCGCAAGTTCATCACGACAAACGAACCCGGCGATGGGCTGGCGCGCGTCAAGACGGCGCTGCGGGTCGCCAAGTCCCTGCAGGAAACGAAGAAGGCCGATCTCGTGCAGGTGGTCGTGCTCGATGCAAACGGGCCGAAGGATCGCTCCGGCATGCGGGGACGTGCGGTTGGCGCCGATGTCATTTACGTGCCGGATCCGAGCCATGTGCCGGAAGAGGTCTCCGCGCGGGTGCTGACGGCGCGTTATGTTGATGGATCGGCCGCGCCCAATGGCGAATTCTTCGGCGAGCGCGTGGACATGCTCGAAGACGACATCCAGGCGCTCGTTGCCAGGCTCAACGACCAGACCGACTGCGTGAAGCCCGAGGTACTGGTGCCGGAAGGCGATGGCCATGGTGAGAAGGCCGGTGGCCATGGCGCGGCGGATGCGCATGGCGAGAAGAGCGCCGACGGACATGGCGAAGCGGCCGGACATGGCGAAGCCGATGGTCACGGAGATGCCGGTGGGCACGGCGAGGCTGAGGGCCATGGCGAGACACCTGCCGGCGAGCATGGTGAGGAAACGCCCGTCGCCGAGCACGGCACGGAAGAAAGCAAGGGCTGGATGGCCTCGCTGATGGGCATGGTCGGTCTCGGGGGAGACGAGGCCCCGGCCGAGGGACATGCCACACCAGCGGATGGCCATGCAGCACCCGGTGACGGCCATGGTGCCGTGGCCGAGGGTCACGAGGCGCCGGCCGAGGATCATGCGGAACCGGCTGCTGTCGCGCATGAGAATGCCGGCCACGATGCGGAAGGCGAGCACGCGACAGCCAAACCGGCTGCTCACGGCGAAGAACCTGCTGCCGCCGCGCATGGCGAGGTTTCTGCCCATGGCGAAACACCGGTGGCGCATGGCGAGGAAACACACGCGACCACCGAAGAGACGGCGCATGGCGGAGATACCGGTGCTCATGAGCAGAGTGCCGATGCAGGCACTGGACATGAGGCCGCTCCAGAAGAAGCGCCCGCAGCGGACGAGGGCTGGTTCAGCTCGCTGAAGTCGATGGTCGGTCTCGGCGGCTCGGAAGAGGAAGCGCCGGTCGAGGAGACGGCCGCGAAGGTCGAAGAAGGCCACGGCGCTGACGGTGCTGCGAGTGCCGATCATGGCGCCGCATGGCTGGAAAAGATGCGCGCCCAGCCGATTACGCCCGACAAAGCCTCGCCGTCAGCGGCCAAGCCGGAAGAGCATGGTGCGGCCAAGGATGCGCATGAACCGGCTGCAGAGGATCATGCCGCCAAGCCCGGCGACGATCACGCGGCCGGCGGTCACGACATGCCAGCCGAAGACGAAGCCATCCTGCCGCCAAAGGCCAAGGCCGCGGGCGACGAGCATGCCGAGGCGGGGCACTGATACCACCCGCTGCGGCGCGTCTGACTGAGTTTTCAGCCTTGGTGCGAAGAGCTCTCTGATTGTTGCCAATCAAACGAAAAAGCCCCGGCCTGTGACCGGGGCTTTTGTCTTTTCCGGGATGATCCGTCTCAGTCGGCCTTGTTGCGGCGCGCCGGGAAAAGGATGACGTCGCGGATCGACGGGGCGTTCGTGAGCAGCATGATCAGGCGGTCGACGCCGATGCCGAGGCCGCCGGCCGGCGGCATGCCCTGGTCGATCGCATCGAGGAACTCGTCGTCGAGCTGCTTGTCCTTTTCGCCGCGCGAATGGGCCTGTTCGAGCTGCTCGACCATGCGCTTGCGCTGCTCTTCCGGGTCGTTCAGTTCGGAGAAGGCGTTGCCGACTTCCCAGGCGTTGCAATAGGTCTCGAAACGCTCGACGAGGCGCGGTTCGCCCGGAACTTCCTTGGCAAAGGGCGAGATGTCCTTCGGGAAATGCGTGACGTGCGACGGCTGGATCAGCGTGCCCTCGACCTTTTCTTCGAAGATGAAGGCGAGGCATTCGCCCCAGGTCCAGTCCTTCTCGACTTCGAAGCCGGCAGCCTTGGCGGCGGCGCGGGCTTCCTCGTCGGTCTTGATCGCCAGGAAGTCGATGCCGGTTGCTTCCTTGACGGCATCCGGCATCGGCACGCGCTTGAAGGGTCCCTTGAAGGAGAGCGTCTTGTCGCCATAGGTGACGTCGCTCGAACCGTGGATCGCGACGGCAAGCGTCTCGAACATGCGTTCCACGAGGCCCATGATGTCCTCATAGTCGGCATAGGCCCAGTAGCATTCCATCATGGTGAATTCGGGATTGTGGCGCGTCGACACACCTTCGTTGCGGAAGTTGCGGTTGACCTCGAACACCTTGTCCGACAGGCCTGACACCAGCGTACGCTTCAAGAACAGTTCCGGCGCGATGCGCAGATACATGTCCATCTTCAGCGTGTTGTGGTGGGTCTTGAAGGGCTCGGCAGTCGCGCCGCCATAGACCGTCTGCAGCATCGGCGTCTCGACCTCGAGGAAGCCTTCGCCTTCCATGAAGCGGCGAATGCCGGAGACGATCTTCGAGCGCTGCTGGAAGCGGAGCTTTGACTCCTCGTTTGTCAGGATGTCGAGGTGGCGCTTGCGGTAGCGCAGCTCGATGTCGGCAAGACCGTGATACTTCTCCGGCATGGGGAGCAGCGTCTTGGTCAGCATGGTGATTTCATGGGCGTTGATCGTCAGTTCGCCACGCTTGGTGCGGCGGACCTGGCCCTTGACGCCGATGATGTCGCCGAGGTCGATCATCGGCAGGAGCGCGCGGGCCTCTTCCGGGGTCGTGTCCTTGTGGGAGAAGATCTGGATCTTGCCCGAGGCGTCATGGATGTCCATGAACATGCCGGAATTGCGCGAGGAATAGACGCGGCCGGCAACCGTGACGATGTCGTCCGACTCCTGATCCGGCTCGAGGCCGGCATATTTCTCGGCGAATTCCGCATTGGTCAGCGTGCGGTGGAAATGCGCCGGATAGACGTCGCCGACGGTCCTGCGCAGCTGGTCGAGCTTCTGGCGGCGGACCTCGGTCGGGTCGGAGGAGAGGGCGGTTTCGGTCTTCTGTTCGGTCATCGTGTGTTTGCCTCAGGTCGGCCTGGAGTGTGTCTCACCCCCCTCTGTCACTTCGTGACATCTCCCCCACAAGGGGGGAGACTGGTCTCCGCCGGTTCGGGCTTGCCCGCTCTCCCCCCTTGTGGGGGAGATGCCCGGCAGGGCAGAGGGGGTAGTTTCTACACCGCCCCTTGAGACGGCACTTATTCAAATCAGTTCTGCGCACCCGCCATCGCGGTCAGCACCTGGATCGCTACCTTCAAGCGCTGGCGCACGACCGAGCGGCCTAGCAGCGCCATCGAGTCAAACAGCGGCAGCGAGCGCTGGCTGCCGGAGACGGCGACGAAGAGGGGTGGGGTGACGACGCGGAGTTTCTTGCCCATGCGCTCGGAAATCGCGCGCAGCTCTTCCTCGATGGTCGTGACATTCCATTCGAGGATCTTTTCGAGATCCGCCTGAACGGTCGTGACGATTTCGAGCGTCTCGGCCGGGCTCGTCTTCAAGCCACCGAAGGAGGCGGGGGTGAGGCCCACGTCGTTTGCGAGCAGGAAGCCTGCGAGCGGCGGCAGTTCGCCAAGCTTGGTGACGCGGCTCTGGGCGAGCTTCAGGCCTTCGACCAGTCGGTCGTTCTCCATGGCCCAGTCGAGCGTGCGGGCGACGAAATCCTCTGGCGAGAGCTTTTCGCGCAGCCAGCGGCCATTCAGCCAGTCCAGTTTCTGGATGTCGAAGATGGCGCCGGCCTTGGAGAGGTTGTCCGGATCGAACTTCTCGATCAGCTCTTCCATGGTCAAGAGTTCCTCGCCTTCGGCGATCTGGATGAAGAACAGGCCGAGAAAGTTCATCAGCGCTTCCGGCAGGTAGCCGAGAGCAGAGTAATAGGAGATCGAAGTCGGGTTCTTGCGCTTCGACAGCTTCGACTTGTCGTGATTGCGCATCAGCGACAGGTGCATGAAGACAGGCGGCTCGAGACCGAGATGCTTGTAGATCAGGATGTGCTTCGGCACGGATGCCAGCCACTCTTCGCCGCGGGCGACGTGGGTGATCTTCATCAGGTGGTCATCGACGACATTCGCCATGTGATAGGTCGGCATGCCGTCGGCCTTCAGCAGCACCTGCATGTCGACGCTTTCCCACGGGATCGACACGTCGCCATAGACGCCGTCGTGGAAATCGCAGGAGCCTTCGGTCGGCACCTTAAGGCGCACGACGGAGGGTTCGCCGGCTTCCATGCGGGCGGTCACTTCTTCGGCCTTCAGGTTGAGGCAGTGCCCGTCATAGCCCGGGGGCTTGCCAGCTGCACGCTGGGCTTCGCGCATCTGCTCCAGCCGCTCGGGCGTGCAGAAGCAGCGGAAGGCGCCGCCGTCACGGACCATCTGCTCGACGAAGGGGCGGTAGATGTCCTTGCGCTCGGACTGGCGATAGGGGCCGTAGGGGCCGCCGACATCGGGACCTTCCGACCAGGTGAGGCCGGTCCATTTCAGCGCGTCCAGCACCTTCTGCTCGAATTCGGCCGTCGAGCGGGTCGCGTCGGTATCCTCGATGCGCAGGATGAACTCACCGCCGAATTTCTTGGCGAAGAGGTAGTTGAACAGCGCGATATAGGCGGTGCCGACATGGGGTTCGCCGGTCGGGGAGGGTGCGATGCGGACGCGGACGCCTGATGTGGTCATGGAATTCAGCTCGTGGTGCGTGCGGGGGACCTGGCGCCTGAACGCCGGACCGAAAATTGTGGGACTGCCGTTGATGGCTGCGTGATGCAGGTTTGCGCCCAAACGGGCGGCCTGTTCCACCGGGTGGCCTTAGGCCATATTCATCGCCGTGCGTCAAGAAAAACCACGGATGCCGGCCCTTTGGTGGCCCTGCGGAAAAAACTTCAAAATTATTTTTCGGGGGCCGGAACCCGGGGGCTGGTCCCGCGTTCTTGAGAACAGAGCGCAGGCCGTGCCAACCGGACGCGACGGGATATGGGGAACATGGAGGTTTTTCCGGTTTCTCTCCGTGGCCAACGAAATGGCAGGCGAGCCCCTTAACCGTCCGGCCTGTGCTCTCCCCCAAGTCCCCGCCCCCAAGGAAAACCTGCGTCCCGCCGACGCAGGTTTTTCTTTGCGTTCTTCCCTGTTTCAAAAGTTGGTTAGCTGACCGGCCAGACCATCAAAAGTGCTGGAACCGAGACCACCACGATCAGAAACGACAGCGGCAGGCCGAGCCTCGGATAGTCCGAGAAACGATAGCCGCCGGGACCCATGACCAGCGTGTTGCACTGGTGGCCGATGGGGGTGAGGAAGTCGCACCCCGCGCCGATGGCGACCGCCATCAGAAAGGCTTCCGGCTTGTAGCCGAGACCCGTGGCGAAACTCGCGGCGATCGGGGCCATGACGAGAACGGTCGCCGCATTGTTGAGGAAGGGCGTCACAGCCATGGCGGTGAGCAGGATCATGGCGACCGCGCCCCAGGCCGGCATACCGCCAGCCACCGCGTTCAGCCAGCCGGCGATGACATCGCTGCCGCCTGATGTGCGAAGGGTATCTGCAACCGGAATGAGCGCTGCCAGCATCACGAGGATCGGCCCGTCGACGGCGCGGTAAACCTCGCTCACAGGCAAGACCCCGAAAGCCACCATGGCAAGGGCTGCCGCGAAGAAGGCGATGGCAACCGGCGCGAAGCCGAGGGCTGTCGCTCCCATGGCGATGACAAGGATGGCCAGCGGAATGAACACATTGCGGCTGGTGCCGAGCAGGATCTCGCGCTCCGCCAGCGGCAGGCAGCCGAGCTCGGTGAGGATGGCGGGCATCTGCTGGCGCAGGCCCTGCAGCACCACGACGTCACCGGAGCGCAACGTCAATTGGCCGAGGCGCTCGCGGATGCGCTTGCCCTGGCGACTGACGGCCAGGAGGTTGACCCCATAGGTGTGCACCAGAGAGAGCTCGCTGGTCGTCTGTCCGATCAGCGGCGAGCCGCGACCGATGACCGCCTCGACGGAGGAAATGTCACCACGCTTTTTCCGGTCGCCTTGCGTGTTGCCCGAGAGGCTGAGGTTACCCTGCGAGACGATGCGGTCTAGCGCCTCGGAAGGGCCTTCCAGCAGAAGGGTATCTTCTTCGTGCAGCAGGACATCCGGAAAGGGAGAGAGCCGCGTGTGGCCGCGCAGGATCGCCGTCGCGACGACATCCCCATGGGCCGTCTGCAGGAGATGATGGAGCGTCTTGCCGGCGAAGGGCGACTGGCGCGTGATCATCGCCTCCGTGGCGAAGCTCGAGGCTTCCAGCGCTTCCTGCAGCGAGGGGTTCTGGTTCTCGCGGCGCGGCACCAGCCAGTAGAAGAAGATCAGGAACAGGATGCCGGCTACGGCCAGGGTGCCGCCGACGGGCGTGAAGTCGAACATCGTGAAGGGTTGGCCCGTCAGGTCCTCGCGCAGGCGCGAGACCGCGATGTTCGGCGAGGTGCCGATCTGCGTCATCAGGCCGCCGAGAAGGGCCGAGAATGCCATGGGCATCAGGAAGACGGAGGGCGTGACAGCGGATCTGCGGGCAAACTGGAACGCGACGGGCATCATGATGGCGAGCGCGCCGATATTCTTGATGAAGGCGGAGAGCACGGTCACCGTCACCAGCAAGAGCAGCATTTGCCCGTGCAGGGAGCTCAAGGCCGGAAAGAAGCGCTTGATGGCAAGATCGACCACGCCTGAGCGCGCCACGCCGGCGCTGACCACCAGAGCGCTGCCGACGATGATGACAAGATCGTCCGAAAAACCGGAAAAGGCTTCGCTGGCCGGCACCAGCCCGAGGGCAACGGCCGCGACGAGGGCCACGCAGGCCACGACGTCGTAGCGGAACTTCTCCCAGAGAAACGCGCCCATCATCAAGGCGATGAGGCTGAAGGCGAGAATTTGCTCGTAGGTCATGGGGCTCCGGCAAGAGTGCGGATCATCGATGAAGGCGTAAGCGCTTGCGGCAGGTCCGGCAAGAGGCGATCCGTGTCCGTGGCCACTGCTCCCGTAAAAAAGGCCCATCTCGCGACGGGCCTTTCACTCTGCTTCAAGTCGGTATCCTCAATGGACCACTTGCTTCGACAGGCGGTCGCGCTCGCGTTTGCGGCGGGCAAACATGTTCAGGACCTCCACCAGTGCGGAGAAGGCCATGGCGGCGTAGACATAGCCCTTCGGGACATGGAAGCCCATGCCTTCGGCAATCAGCGTGGTGCCGATCATCAGGAGGAAGGCGAGCGCCAGCATGACGATCGTCGGGTTCTTCTCGATGAAGTTGGCAAGCGGGGTGGCAGCCACCAGCATCACGGTGACAGCGGCAAGAACGGCCACGACCATGATCGGCAAATGAGGCGTCATGCCGACGGCGGTGATGATGCTGTCGATCGAGAAGACGAGGTCGAGCAGCAGGATCTGGCCGATCGCGCTGGCAAAGGTCGTCGACGCCGTCGAGGCGATGAAATCCTCTTCCTTGTCGATCGGATCGACATTGTGGTGAATTTCCTTCGTGGCCTTCCAGACGAGGAAGAGGCCGCCGGCGATCAGGATCATGTCCTTCCACGAGAAGCCGTGGCCGAAGGCCTCGAAGACCGGCGTGGTCAGCTGGACGATCCAGGCGACGGTGCCGAGCAAGGCCAGGCGCATGACGAGTGCGAGCCCGATGCCGATGCGGCGGGCCCTTTCGCGCATCTCCTGCGGCAGCTTGTTGGTCAGGATGGAAATGAAGATGAGGTTGTCGATGCCGAGAACCACTTCCATGACGACGAGCGTCACGAGGGCGACCCAGGCGGCGGGGTCCTGGAGGAGGAGAAGGATATCCTGCATTGTTGTCTTCCGTGCTGATCAAACGGAGGGGGGAACCCAAGACATGCGGCATATCTTGGGCATTGGCAAGCCGCCGATAAAAGTCCCCCGAAGGAACAAAGTTCCCTCAGTGATCAGACACGGGCGTCCGTGTTTTTCGGACCATAGAAGTTCATGAACATCCGCAGCCCGGAATCGACGACCCGCTCGATCTCCTTGTCATCCGGACGAACCGGGATGTCATTGAAGAGGCGCTTCTTGAAGTAACCCGCCGTGGACATGTCGATGAACTGACGGGCCGCCAGGTCACTGTCCTCCACGTCGAGTTCGCCCTTCTCATGCGCCGCTGCAATATAGTCCTGCAACAGAACCTTGATGTTGGTCGGCGAGGAAGCGAAGAAGCGCTGACAGAGGGCCGGCATTCGGTCGAGCACGCCCATCAGAATGCGCATGGTGGGGATCATCTCGGTGTCGAGAATGAAGTGCGCATGGGCAAGCGCGTAGCGGCGCAGGCCTTCCTCGACAGTGGCGCTTTCTGCCAGGATCTGGCGAATTGCGGCGTCGAAGGCGCTCTTCTCACGCTCGACCAGAGCGCCGAAAAGATCTTCCTTGCTCTGGAAGTAAACGTAGATGGTACCTTTCGATACGCCAGCTTCGCGCGTGACGTCGTTCATGCTGGCGGCGTCGTAGCCGAGCTTCATGAAAACGCGTTTCGCGCCGTCCAGGATCTGGCCTCGCTTGACCGGGTCTGCACCCGCCGCGAACCGGCCGACCCCACCGCAGCCCTCGGGGACTGCCATTGTGATCTCTTCCTGTTTCATCGTCTGCCTCGGCATTGCGCCATCAAAAATTAACTTAGAGGGATCTTCAGTGAAAATCCGCGTTTCTATGCCTTGATATGCGTTAGCGAAACCTATATGTCAATCGAACCGAACGGTTCAGTTCGAATAAATTCAACCCATCCCTGGTTTCCACCATGTCATCGACGCAAAGATCCACCGCCCTTCGTTCCACTCCTACTCCAGTCGATCGGAATGAGGCCGCGCCCGTGACCGAAACGGAAGCCGGGGTACCAGATCCGGCTCCGGAAGCCGCACCGTCCAAGCCTAAGCGCCGCAGCCCGGCGCTGCCCGTCATCCTGACAGCGCTGATCGCCGGTGGCGCATGGTATGGCTATGAGTGGTGGACCGACGGGCGCTTCATGGTGTCCACGGAAGATGCGTATATCGAGGGCGATATCGCCATCATCTCGCCGAAGGTGTCAGGCTATGTCCAGACGGTCAATGTGAGCAGCAACCAGTTCGTCCGCGCGGGTGAACCGCTGGTGACGCTGGACGGCGGCGACTATCAGATCGCTTACGATCAGGCTGTGGCGAACAAGGAGACGGCTGAGCTGTCGGTCAAGCGGATCGACGCCCAGATCATCGGCG
Organism: Allorhizobium sp. CTOTU50464; assembly: GCA_032102365.1. Lineage (GTDB taxonomy): Bacteria > Pseudomonadota > Alphaproteobacteria > Rhizobiales > Rhizobiaceae > Allorhizobium. The sequence continues at coordinate 369,051 of DAMDHD010000001.1, forward strand.
GCGAGGCCAGCGTGGCCCAGGCCCAGGCCCAGCTCGGAGCTTTGGAAGCATCGGTCCGCGGCGCCGAGATCACGGCCAATCGCGCGAGCGAACTTGCATCCAAGTCTGTCGGCACCACGGCCGATCTCGACAATGCCAAGGTGGCGCTGGATCAGGCGCGCGCCAATCTTGTTGCCGGCCAAGCTGCCGTGGACTCCGCCAATGCCAACCTTTCGATCCTCAAGGCGCAGCGCGAGGAAGCGTTGAACACCGTGCGCCTGCAGCAGTTGGCGATCGATAAGGCAAAGCGAGACCTCGACTTCACCGTCCTCAAGGCGCCTTATGACGGCGTTGTCGGCAATCTGGCCGTTCAGGCCGGGGATCTCGTCTCTGCCGGCAAGCGGCTCGCAGCGCTTGTTCCGACCAACGAGCTTTATATCGAGGCGAACTTCAAGGAAACGCAGATCGCCGAACTCGTGCCGGGCTCCAAGGTATCGATCCATGTCGACGCCTATGGCGACCAGCCGCTCGAGGGCACCGTCACGTCGATCGCCCCGGCATCGGGTGCCATCTTCTCGATGCTGCCGGCCGAGAACGCGACCGGCAACTTCACCAAGGTCGTCCAGCGGGTGCCCGTTCGCATCGCGCTGCCCAAGGATGCTCTTGCCGGTGGCCATCTGCGCGCCGGCCTCAGCGTCATCGTCGACGTCGACACCCGCACGGCCCCTGACGGCCAAGCGCTTGCCGCGAAGTAAGATCACCGGCTGACGTTATCGAAAGGGCCGTGTCATGGCCGCAGTCACGACAGATATCGCGCCCTCGGCTCCCGCCGAGGAGCGGATGGATCCCAGACGCGTCTTCGCCTTTCTGGCGATGGTCTTCGGCATGTTCATGTCGATCCTCGACATCCAGATCGTTTCGGCATCACTCTCCGAAATCCAGGCCGGTCTCGGTGCCGGTTCCGACGAGATCGCCTGGGTGCAGACCTCTTACCTGATTGCCGAAGTCATCATGATCCCGCTCTCGGGCGTGCTCGCGCGCATCTTGTCGACACGGGTACTCTTCACATTCTGTGCTGCCGGGTTCACGCTTGCCAGCGCGCTGTGTGCGACCGCGACGAACATCGAGCAGATGATCGTCTATCGCGCGATCCAGGGTTTCATCGGCGGCGGCATGATACCTTCCGTCTTTGCGGCCGCCTTCACGATCTTCCCGCCGTCCAAGCGCAACATCGTTTCGCCCATGGTTGGACTTGTGGCGACGCTGGCGCCGACAATCGGTCCGACGATCGGCGGTTACATCAGCCATGCGATGTCCTGGCACTGGCTGTTCCTGATCAACGTCGTTCCCGGCGTGCTGGTCGCAGCCGCGGCCTGGAGCCTGATCGATTTCGACAAGCCGGACCTCAAGCTTCTGAAGAAGTTCGACTGGTGGGGTCTCGCCTCCATGGCGGTCTTCCTGGGCACCATGGAGTTCGTGCTGGAAGAGGGCAACAACAAGGACTGGTTCAACGACCATCACATCGTGATGGGCACCATTGCCATGGTGATCGGTGGGGCGATCTTCTTCTGGCGCGTGTTCAAGGTCGAGTTGCCGGTGGTCGATCTCAGAGCCTTTTCCAACGCTAATTTCGCCTTCGGTTCGCTCTTTTCCTTTGTCATGGGGGTTGGCCTCTACGGTCTCACCTATCTCTACCCGCTCTATCTCGGGCGCATTCGTGGATATGACTCGCTCATGATCGGTGAGACGATGTTTGTCTCCGGTGCCGCCATGTTCCTCACAGCGCCCGTTGCAGGGGCCCTGTCGAACAAGCTCGATCCGCGCGTCATGATGATGATCGGTTTCGGGGGCTTCGGGCTCGGCACCTATATGATGACCGGCATGACCGCGGACTGGGACTTCTATGAGCTGCTCGTGCCGCAGATCCTGCGCGGTTGCTCGCTGATGATCTGCATGGTCCCGATCAACAATCTGGCGCTCGGGACGCTTCCGCCGGACCGCATCAAGAATGCGTCCGGCCTGTTCAACCTTACCCGTAACCTCGGCGGCGCCGTGGGGCTCGCGATCATCAACACCATGCTGACGCAGCGCTCCGATGACCATTATGCCCGACTTTCCGAGCAGCTCTCCTGGAGCAATCAGGCGGCTCTCGACTGGCTTTCGAGTGTCGGTGCGAACTATGACAGCTATGGCCTTGATGGCACGGCAGTCGCCATCAAGAAGCTCTCGGGCGTCGTCACGCAGCAATCCTGGCTCTTGTCCTTCATCGACGTCTTCATGGGGCTGACGGTGCTTTTCGTCGCGCTGATCTTCCTCGTGCTGCTGTTGAAGAAGCCGAAGGGAGCAGCCCCGGCCGGCTCCGGGCACTGACAAGATCATCCCGGCGTAAGCTTGCCTCGCCATCCTGCCCAAGATCTCCAAGCCTCAAGGCCGCCCTCGGGCGGCCTGTTTTTTGTGCTTCTAGAGGTACGTACATCAGATTTTTGATTTACGTACCTCAATCACTGGTGTAGGACAGGCGCCGGAGGAGACTATGAAGCCGACTGTCCATGACATCGCAAGCCGCGCGGGCGTCAGCCTTGCAACCGTCGACCGGGTTCTGAACCGGCGGCCGGGGGTCAGCGCGCGGACCCGCGAGAAGGTGGATCAGGCGGTCAGTGAACTCGGCTTCGTGCGCGATGTGGCGGCCGCGAACCTCGCCAAGGGGCGCGTTTATCCGCTGACCTTCATCATTCCCTCGAACGACAATTCCTTCATGCGCGGCCTGAGGCTGGCGCTTGAAGAGGCGAGCGCGCGCGCTGCCGTGGAGCGCATCGCGATCCGCCTTGTCGATGTTCCCGCTTTCGATGCACCGGCACTGGCGACCGCTTTGCGCGAGGCTGCAACGCATGAGCCGGCGGGCATTGCCTTCGTCGCTGTCGATGCGCCCGAGGTGGCCGAGGCCGCAGCGGAGATCACGGCTGCCGGCAATCCGCTGGTGACGCTGGTCTCCGATCTCTCCGGTACGGATCGCGATCATTATGCCGGGATCGACAATGCGGCTGCGGGGCGGACGGCTGCCAGCCTGCTCGGGCGCTTTGCCGGCGGTCGCCAGGGCAAGGTCTGCGTGCTCGCCGGCTCCATGCTGGTGCGTGACCACCGGGAGCGTTGCGATGCCTTCGCCTCCGTGATGGCCTCCGATTATGCGGGACTTGATCTGCTTCCGGTGCTCGAAGGGCGGGACGATCCCGTCACCGTCGAGCGGCTGGTGGCGGAGCTCTTTTCGAGGCGACACGATATCGTCGCGCTCTACAGTCTCGGCGCCGGCAATCGCGGCCTCGTGAGGGCTCTGGATCGCCTGCCGGCTGAGCGACGTCCGGTCGTCATTGCGCATGAGCTGACGGACACGACCCGCGATGCTTTGCAATCGGGGCTGATCGATGCAGTGCTCAACCAGGATGCGGGCCATGAGGTGCGCAGCGCCATCCGCGTCCTGAAGGCGAAGGCCGACGGACTGCCGGTCGTGGCTGCCCAGGAGCGCATTCGTATCGACATATTCTTGAAGGACAATCTGCCCTGAAGGCAGAGGAACGGAGGACACCCATGTATCTCGGATTGGATCTCGGCACATCCAGCGTCAAGGCGATGCTCATCGATGATGCGCAGCAGGTCATCGGCGTCGGCCATGCGGCCTTGCCCGTACAGCGGCCGCATCCGGGCTGGTCGGAGCAGGCGCCGGGCGACTGGCTGCGCGCCACGGAAGAGGCCGTTGCTGCGCTCAAGGCCTCGCATCCGAAGGAACTGGCGGCGGTGAAGGGCATCGGCCTTTCCGGCCATATGCATGGCGCGACACTGATCGATGCGAAGGATCGGGTGCTGCGGCCCTGCATTCTCTGGAACGACACGCGCAGCCATGCGGAAGCCGCAAGCCTTGACGCCGATCCACGCTTTCGGGCGCTGACCGGCAACATCGTCTTCCCCGGTTTCACGGCACCGAAACTCGCTTGGGTGAAGAACAACGAGCCCGATACCTTCAGCAAGGTGGCCAAGGTGCTCCTGCCCAAGGATTACCTTCGGCTCTGGCTGACGGGTGAATATCTCTCCGACATGTCGGATTCGGCCGGCACCAGCTGGCTCGACACGGGCAAGCGCGCCTGGTCGAGCGAGTTGCTGGAGGCCACAGGCCTCACCGTCGAGCAGATGCCTGGTCTGGTGGAGGGCACGGATCGCGCCGGTACGCTGCGTGCCGAACTGGCCGAAAAATGGGGCCTCGGCTCTGATGTCGTTGTCGCCGGCGGGGCAGGGGACAATGCGGCCTCCGCCTGTGGCATGGGGACCGTTGCGGAAGGCCAGGCTTTCGTCTCTCTGGGGACATCGGGCGTGCTGTTTGCAGCGAACGCTTCCTATCTGCCGAAGCCGGAAAGTGCCGTGCACGCCTTCTGCCACGCGCTGCCCAAGACCTGGCACCAGATGGGCGTCATCCTTTCGGCAACCGATGCGCTGAACTGGCACTCTGGTGTCACCGGCAAGTCGGCAGGCGAACTGACCGGCGAACTCGGCGATGCGCTGAAGTCCCCGACAGGGGTGACCTTCCTGCCTTACCTCTCGGGCGAACGCACGCCGCACAACGACGCGAAGATCCGGGGTGCCTTTATCGGGCTTGGCCATGAGAGCGACCGGGCGGTGCTGACCCAGGCGGTGCTGGAAGGGGTTACCTTCGCCATTCGCGACAGCCTCGAGGCGCTGAAATCCGCCGGCACCAGGATCGACCGCGTGACGGCGATCGGTGGTGGTTCGCGCTCGCGCTACTGGCTGTCTTCGATTGCGACGGCACTGGACATGCCGGTCGACATTCCCGCCGACGGCGATTTCGGCGCGGCTTTCGGTGCCGCCCGCCTCGGCCTGATCGCCGCGACGGGAGCCGACCCGCTTTCGGTCTGCACCGCGCCGGAAACGGCGGAGACGGTGGAGCCGGCCAAGGGTCTCACGTCGGCATATGAGACGGCCTATGGCCGCTACCGGGCGCTTTATCCAGCGATCCGAGGGATTTGAAAGATTTGCCCCTCACCCTGACCCTCTCCCCGCAGGCGGGGAGAGGGGACGGTAACGGTGGCGGCGCAAGTCCTTCTCCCCGTTCACGGGGAGAAGGTGCCGGCAGGCGGATGAGGGGCCGCGAAGCCATCACCCCACCCCGGACCTTACGGTCCGACCCTCCCCCTCAAGGGGAGGGTGGTCACAACACACCAAGGAGGACTACCCATGAGCACAGGCTTTTTCGGCAATATCCAGAAGATCAAATATGAAGGCGAAGGCAGCACCAATCCGCTGGCCTTCCGCCACTACAATCCGGACGAAGTCGTTCTCGGCAAGCGCATGGAAGACCATCTGCGCTTTGCGATCGCCTATTGGCACACCTTTGTCTGGCCGGGCACGGACCCGTTCGGCGGCAATACCTTCGAGCGCCCGTGGTTCAAGGACACGATGGATGCGGCGAAGATGAAGGCCGACGTCGCCTTCGAATTCTTCCAGCTGCTCGGCACGCCCTACTACTGCTTCCACGATGCCGACGTGCGTCCGGAAGGCGACAGCTTCGCCGAGAACACCAAGAACCTCAACGAGATCGTCGACTACTTCGCCAAGAAGCAGGAAGAGACCGGCGTCAAGCTGCTCTGGGGCACGGCGAACATGTTCTCGCATCGTCGCTACATGTCGGGCGCTGCCACCAATCCGGATCCGGACGTTTTCGCGTTTGCAGCGGCAACGGTGAAGACCTGCATGGACGCAACGCAGAAGCTCGGCGGCGAAAACTACGTGCTGTGGGGCGGCCGTGAAGGTTATGAAACCCTGCTCAACACAGACCTCAAGAAGGAAATGGACCAGATGGGCCGCTTCCTGAACCTCGTGGTCGAATACAAGCACAAGATCGGCTTCAAGGGCGCGATTCTGATTGAGCCGAAGCCGCAGGAGCCGTCAAAGCACCAGTATGACTACGATGTTGCAACGGTCTACGGCTTCCTGAAGAACTACGGTCTCGAAAAGGAAGTGAAGGTCAACATTGAGCAGGGTCACGCGATCCTCGCCGGCCATTCGTTCGAGCACGAGTTGGCGCTTGCCAATGCGCTCGGCATCTTCGGCTCGATCGACATGAACCGCAACGACTACCAGTCTGGCTGGGATACCGACCAGTTCCCGAACAATGTTCCGGAAATGGCGCTGGCCTACTACCAGGTCCTGCAGGCTGGCGGCTTCACCACCGGCGGCACGAACTTCGACGCCAAGCTGCGCCGTCAGTCGCTCGATGCGGAAGACCTGCTGATCGGCCATATCGGCGGCATGGATTGCTGCGCCCGTGGTCTGAAGGCTGCCGCCAAGATGGTGGAAGACAAGGCCCTGTCGGCACCTCTCGCCAACCGCTATGCCGGCTGGGACAAGGCCGAGAACCAGAAGATGCTGCGCGGCGAAGAAAGCCTCGACGCCATCGCCGCCCGTGTTGAAAGCCAGAACATCAACCCGAAGCCGGTTTCCGGCAAGCAGGAACTGCTGGAAAACGTGGTCAACCGCTACGTTTGATTGCTGGGTCTACTAGTGCGACTGGGGCCGGGGCGCGCAAGCGTCCCGGCCCTTCGTGTTCCTGAACAACCGTCATCCTCGGGCTTGTCCCGAGGATCTGCTGAGGCAGGCTGCAGGGAGACGGTTGAGTGATCCCGGGCGGGTGCAGCGGTCGCCTGAAGCGTCGAGTCTACGGCAGAGGGCAGTCGATCCTCGGGACAAGCCCGAGGATGACGGTGGTGCTTGTAGCGCCGACCGTTACCCGATCGCGGTGATCTCCAGCTCCTGATCGCCGACCGTCACGACCTCGCCCACGGCCTTGCCCATCAGCCGCGCGGCGACTGGCGAGACGAACGAGATCGATCCGGTCTTCGGATCTGCCTCGTCCTCGCCGACGATGCGGTAGGTCTGCACACGCCCATCGTCCCGCTCGAATGTCACCGTGCTGCCAAAGGCCACAAGGGCATTGCTCTCCGGGGCAGGGATGACCTGGGCGGTGCGCAACCGTTCGGTCAGGTACTTCAGATCGCGATAAGGCACGGCCGATTGACGGCGGCGCTCGTTGATGTCCTCGATCGCCTGCGCGGCAAGATAGGCGGCGCGGGCCTCTTTGGCCTCGGTCTCGAGGCGCTTCAAGCCTTCCGCCGTCACGAGGTTCGGATGGGGCGAGATCGGGCGATCCGGCAGATGGGTTTCCGCTGCGGTTTCCGAACTCTCTTCCTTGGTGAAGGCGACACTCATGGGGGCATTCCGATTGCTGGGGCAGGGCCGGGATCCGGACCCGCAAATGTAGGGGTATCTCGGTCAACGGCCAAGACTGATGATGGGTCCATCGGCAAAGGCGGCGCTGCAGCGGTCAGCGCTTTGCCGGCCCCGTCACCGAGCCGCGCACGATCAGGTCTGGCATCAGAAGGATCTCCTGGCGCTCCATAGTGCGATCGCCAAGCGACTTGATCAGCAGCGCCATGGCCTGACGGCCGATCGCCGTGCGGGGTTGGCGGATGGTGGTGAGCGCCGGGTTCAGGTAGGTCGCCTGGGGCACGTCGTCGAAGCCGATGACGGAAAAGTCGTGCGGCAGGTCGTAGCCGCGGGCGGTGAGGCCGTTGATCACGCCGACGGCGGTGGCATCGTTGACGCACATGAAGGCGGTCGGCAACTGGTCGCGCATGAAGAGCTGCTCGACGGCAAGGCGGCCGCTTTCGATCGTGCCTTCGCCTTCCAGCACGAAACGCTGGTTCGGCGGGATGCGCGCGGCATCCAGCGCCTTGTCGAAGCCCTGGCGGCGGCGCTGGTGGCCCAGACGCGTCTTGCTGTCGCCGATGAAGGCAATCGAGCGGTGGCCGGAGGAGAGCAGATGTTCGGCCGCCTTCCGCGCGCCCGCGACATCGTCCACGCCGACATAGGAAATCTTCGAGCCGAAGACAGGTTCGAAGACGGCGACCGAAGGCGGCAGGCGCTGGCCGACGACCTGATGACCGAAGGGTTCGTGGCCAGTAAAGAGCACGAGGCCCGTCGCCTGGCCGGAGCTGAGGAATTTCAGATATTCCAGCCCACGTTCGGGATCGTTCTGCGTATGGCCGATCAGGACGCCATAGCCATGGGCGCGGGCTTCGTTTTCGAGACCAATCAGTGTCGAGGAAAAATTGGGGTCGCCGATGTCGGGCGCCAGGATAAGGATCATGTTCGACCGGCCCATGCGCAGCGAGCGCGCCATGGCATTGGTCGTGTAGCCGGTGATGGCAATGGCCTGGTTCACCCGCTGCCGGGTTGATTTCGCCACCTTGTCCGGCGTGTGGATCGCACGGCTGACCGTCGCGATCGACACTTCTGCGATGCGTGCCACGTCCTCGATCGTCGCTGGTGCAGAATTCGGCACGCGGCTTTATCCCCTATCCGTCTGGAATCGTTGGAGACCTTACATTTACTGCTGCGACTGCGAAAGCCGAGAGGGAACAAAATCTCCCTGTGAGTGAATGATGTAAACCTTTACATCGGTCATGTAAAGGTTTACACAAGATGGCAGAGCGGTGGAGGACCGCCGGGAGGATTGCATGACATCGGTTGGGGGCGAAGCGCGGACACCCGTGCTCGTGGCGGAGCGTATTTCCAAGTCATTTGGCGACGTCCAGGTGCTGTTCAGCGTCGACTTCGACGTGGCGCCGGGCGAGGTCCATGCGCTGATGGGCGAGAACGGCGCGGGCAAGTCGACGCTGGTCAAGATCCTCTCGGGCTTCGAGCAGGCAACGGCGGGGCGCATCCTGCTCGATGGCGAGCCCGTGACGCTGCCGGCCAATGGTGCCGCCGAAGCCATGGGCATCGTGCTCATTCACCAGGAATTCAATCTCGCCGAGCATCTGACCGTCACCGAAAGCCTGTTCCTCGGTCGCGAAGTGACCCGCTTCGGTCTTCTGGACCGCAAGACGATGCGGGCCGAGACGCGCCGTGTGCTGAACCAGCTCGGCTCGAAGATCGACGAGAACGCGCTGATCAGCTCGCTCGCGGTTGCCGACAAGCAGATGGTCGAGATCGCCAAGGCGATCAGCCGCAAGGCGCGGATCGTCTTCATGGACGAGCCGACGGCGGTGCTGTCGCGTGAGGAGACGGAAGTGCTCTTCGATCAGGTGCGGAAGCTGCGCGCCCGCGGCACGAGCTTCGTCTTCGTGTCCCACAAGCTCGACGAGGTGATGGAGCTGACCGACCGCGTCACTGTTCTGCGGGACGGGCAGTGGGTGAAGACCGCGCCCACATCGGCACTCGACGGCGAGGCGATCGCGCAGCTGATGGTCGGCCGTGAATTGTCGAGCCTCTACCCCACCAGACACGAGCCTGACGTCGACGAGGAAATCGTGCTGTCGGTCAAGAACCTGACCACCGGTTTCGTCAAGAATGCGAGCTTCGACCTGAAGCGGGGCGAAGTGCTGGGCTTCTCCGGCCTCATTGGTTCGGGCCGCACGGAGTTGATGGAAGCGGTGGCGGGTCTTCGTCCGCGCCTCTCCGGTGACGTGCAGCTGAAGGGCGCGGTGCTCGACGCCGGCGATTTCCGCGAGGCGAACCGGCGCGGGCTCGCCTACATGACCAAGGATCGCAAGGGCAAGGGCCTGTTGCTCGGCGAGGGCATGACCGCCAACCTGACGCTGCAGTCGATGGACAACCATGTGCGCCACGGCTACCTCGATCCCGGCAGCGAGGCGAAGGCGATGGCGCGCGCCAAGCGCCGCTTCGACATCCGTGTGCGTGATGACCGCGTTAGGGTCGGGCGCATGTCCGGAGGCAACCAGCAGAAGCTGTTGCTTGCCAAGATCATGGAAGTCGAGCCCGACATCATCATCATCGACGAGCCGACGCGCGGCATCGATGTCGGCACCAAGCAGCAGATCTATCACTTTATCGCGGCACTTGCCCGAGAGGGGCGTTCGATCATCGTCATCTCCTCGGAGATGCCCGAGGTGATCGGGCTCTGCACGCGGGTCGCCGTCATGCGCGAGGGCCGGATGGTCGGTCTGCTCGAGGGCGAAGACATCAACGAACAGACGATCATGCGCTACGCCGCCGGGCTGAAACGGCAGATGGCGAGCTGATCGATGACTAAGGCTCGGCGCACAAGACCGGGCTTCGAAACGAAGACTTCAGGGTATGCGACCTCCGGTGCGAGGTGCGGGAGGAGACGGGAAGACCATGACTGCCGAGACTGAAACGACCACCCCTGGCCTTGGCCGCCGCACCTGGCGCGACGTCGACCTGCGGGCCGTGGCGCCTTTCGCGGCGCTGCTGATCCTCTTGATCATCGGTGCGCTGGTAAACCCGAACTTCATTGGCCTCACCAACCTCGCCAATGTCGCGACGCGTTCCGCCTTCATCGCGATCATCGCCGTCGGGGCAACCTTCGTCATATCCTCGGGCGACCTCGATCTCTCGGTCGGCTCCATGGTGGCTTTCGTGGCCAGTCTGATGATCCTCTTCATGAATTCCGGCGCGATTGCAGATCCCGGCCTGATGATCGCAGCCGCCATGGCGCTCGCTATCATCATCGGCTCGCTCTGCGGTCTTGCCAATGGCCTGATCACCACCGTTGGCAAGATCGAGCCCTTCATCGCCACGCTCGGCACCATGGGCATCTATCGTGGCCTGACCACCTGGCTCTCCCAGGGCGGGGCGATCACACTGCGCGACCCGGCCCAGCAGGAAATCTATCGGCCCGTCTATTTCGGCTCTATCCTCGGGCTCCCCGTGCCGATCGTCGTCATCCTCGTGGTGACCGCCATTGCCGCCGTCATCCTCTATCGCACGCGCTACGGCCGCCATGTGGTTGCCGTCGGATCCAACCGTGATGTCGCGCGCTATTCCGGCATTGCCGTCGACCGGGTGCGCACCATCGCCTTTGTCATCCAGGGCCTGTGTGTTGCCATCGCTGTGCTGCTTTACGTGCCGCGTCTCGGCTCGACGTCTGCGACCACCGGCATTCTGTGGGAACTGCAGGCCATTACCGCCGTCGTGGTTGGTGGCACGGCGCTGAAAGGTGGGGCGGGTCGCGTCTGGGGCACGATCTGTGGCGCCTTCATCCTCGAGCTCGTCGGCAACATCATGCTGCTCTCGAATTTCATTTCCGAATATCTGATCGGCGCCATCCAGGGCACGATCATCATCATCGCGATGCTCGTCCAGCGGTCGCTGGCGCGCAAGGCGTGACGCGTGACCGGGCAGGAGGGTCGCCCGGTCCGTTCCAACTCGACCCTAGGCATTTTGGGAGGAAACCAATGCACAAGAAACTGCTCGGGCTTGCCGTTGCCATGACGGCGCTCACCTCGCTCTTCGCGGCAGCGCAGGCGCAGGAAACCAAGACGATCGGCGTGTCCATCCCGGCCGCCGACCATGGCTGGACCGCTGGCGTCGTCTACCATGCCAACCGCGTTGCCGAACTCCTGATGAAGGAGCATCCCGGCCTCAACGTCGTCGTGAAGACCTCGGCCGATCCGGCCACGCAGGCGAATGCCGTGCAGGACCTGGAAGTTCAGGGCATCGATGCGCTCGTCATCCTGCCGACCGATCCGGATCCGCTGGTCAACGCGATGAAGGAAGTGAAGAACAAGGGGCACTTCGTCACCATCGTCGACCGTGCACCTTCGACCAACGACAACAGCGTGCGTGACCTCTATGTCGCCGGCAACAATCCGGCTCTCGGCAAGGTCGCCGGCGAGTACATCGCCAAGAACTCGCCGGATGCGGAAGTCGTCATCATCCGCGGTCTGCCGATCCCGATCGACCAGCAGCGCCAGGACGGTTTCGATGAGGGTATTGCAGGCTCCAATGTCAAGGTTCTCGACCGCCAGTTCGGCAACTGGAACCGCGACGATGCCTTCAAGGTCATGCAGGATTACCTGACCAAGTATCCGAAGATCGATGTGGTCTGGTGCCAGGATGACGACATGGCTGTCGGTGTTCTCCAGGCCATCGAGCAGGCCGGTCGTACCGATATCCAGTACATCATCGGTGGTGCGGGTTCGAAGGACATGATCAAGAAGGTCATGGATGGCGACAAGATGGTGCCGGTCAATGTTCTCTACCCGCCGTCCATGGTTGGCACGGCGATGGAGCTGACGGCTGCTGCGCTCTACGATGCGGTTCCGGTTCACGGCACCTACACGCTCGACGCGACGCTGATCACGCCGGAGAATGCCGAGAACTACTACTTCCCGGATTCGCCGTTCTGATCTGAACCACCCGAAACCAAGGTCTGCCCGGGTTTTCCCGGGCAGATTTCTGCTGCAAACATCATTGCGGTTGTGTCCAAATTCCATCTCCTGTAATCGTTCACGGAAACGTTGCAGGAATACTCAGGGAGGAGAATTCATGAAGACGATCAAGGGACCGGCGATCTTTCTCGGCCAGTTTGCGGGTGATGCCGCGCCGTTCAACACCTGGGATGGAATCACCAAATGGGCGGCCGAGAAGGGCTATGAGGGTGTGCAGGTTCCGACCTGGGCCGGCCAGCTGATGGACCTCAAGAAGGCTGCCGAATCCAAGGACTACTGCGACGAGCTTGCCGGTGTGGCGCGCCAGAACGGCGTCGAGATCACCGAACTCTCCACCCATCTTCAGGGCCAGCTGGTTGCCGTGCATCCGGCCTATGACGAAGCCTTCGACGGCTTTGCGGCACCCGAAGTTCGCGGCAATCCGAAGGCGCGTCAGGAATGGGCCGTGCAGCAGGTCAAGTATGCGCTGAAGGCATCCCGCAATCTCGGCATCAAGGCGCACGCGACTTTCTCCGGCGCGCTGGCCTGGCCGTTCATTTATCCCTGGCCGCAGCGCCCGGCCGGCCTCGTCGAGACCGCCTTCGATGAACTCGCGCGCCGCTGGCTGCCGATCCTCGATTATGCCGAGGAGCAGGGCGTTGACGTCTGCTACGAGATCCATCCGGGTGAAGACCTGCATGACGGCGTGACCTTCGAGATGTTCCTTGAGCGGGTGAAGAACCATACCCGCGCCAACATGCTCTATGACCCCTCGCACTATGTGCTGCAGTGCCTCGACTATCTCGACAACATCGACATCTACAAGGACCGGATTAAGATGTTCCACGTCAAGGACGCGGAGTTTAATCCGACCGGCCGCCAGGGCGTCTATGGCGGTTACCAGGGCTGGGTGCAGCGCGCCGGTCGTTTCCGCTCGCTCGGCGACGGCCAGGTCGATTTCGGCGCGATTTTCTCGAAGATGGCGGCGAATGATTTCGATGGCTGGGCCGTTGTCGAATGGGAATGCGCGCTGAAGCATCCGGAAGATGGCGCCCGCGAAGGCGCGGACTTCGTCCGGGCGCATATCATCCGTGTGACCGAAAAGGCCTTCGACGACTTCGCATCCGGCGGGACCGACGATGCGGCCAACCGCCGGATGCTGGGGCTCTGAGACTAGACGGCCTTGAGGGCGGCGATGTCGCCGCTCTCGAGGTGGGGCAGGGCGCTTTCGATCTTGTCGAGCGGCCAGTCCCACCAGGCAAGCGTCAGGAGATCCTCGATCTCAGCATCCGTGAAGCGTTTGCGGATCAGGGTCGCAGGATTGCCGCCGACGATGGCGTAGGGCGGTACATCGCCGGTGACCACGGCGCGTGCGGCGATGATGGCGCCCGGGCCGATCGTGACCCCCGGCATGATCGTGGCGCCATGGCCGATCCAGACATCGTGGCCGATCACGGTGTTTCGGTAGGGGAGGTCCTGGTAGCCGTCGATGGTCAAAGGGCTGAACACGCGGAAGGGATAGGTCGTCACGCCCGACATGGCATGATTGGCCGAACTGGTGATGACGATCGCCTCGCGGGCGATCTGCACGAAGCGGCCGATCACCAGACGCTCCTGGCTGAAGGGGTAGAGATAGGGGGCAAGAATTGTCGCCGTTTCTTCCGCTCTGCCGGAATGGGTGAAGTAGCTGAAGTCGCCGATCTCCATTTGGGGATGGTCGATGACGGCAGCAAGCTGGACGGTCTCGCGATAGGGCGTGCCGTCGGCAAGCGTGATGGGATAGGGTTGTCTCGGGTCGAGAAAAGGCATGGTCGAGATCCTTGCAAAAGCATGCGTCGCGCGTCGCGTTGACCGCTGACGCCGGTTTCAAGTGCTTTGCCTCAGAAGAGGCGGATCTCAGATGTTCACTGTCAGGGCATCCTTCTTTACGGATGTCAGTCTAACGGATCTGGAGAGCGAACTCCAGACACCGCATTTCAAGGAGGAAGCATATGGCGATCGAAGCGAGCAAGTCGGGCGAGCGGACACCGAAGATCCGTCTGGGCATGGTTGGTGGCGGGGCCGGCGCCTTTATCGGTGCGGTGCATCGCATGGCAGCGCGGCTTGATGACCAGTATGATCTCGTTGCCGGCGCGCTATCCTCGACACCGGAGAGGTCGGTCGCTTCCGGCCGCGAACTCGGGCTCGATCCGGAGCGTTGCTACGGCTCCTTTGAGGAAATGGCGGAGAAGGAGGCGGCGCGTCCCGATGGCATCGAGGCCGTTTCGATCGTGACGCCGAACCATGTGCATTTTCCGGCGGCCAAGGCTTTTCTGGAGCGCGGCATCCATGTCATCTGCGACAAGCCGCTGACCTCCAACCTGGACGATGCCAAGGCACTGAAGGCCGTTGCCGACAAGGCGAAGGCGCTGTTCATTCTCACCCATAATTACACCGGCTATCCGATGGTGCGGCATGCGCGCGAACTCGTGCGCTCCGGCGAACTCGGCGATATCAGGCTGGTGCAGATGGAGTACCCGCAGGACTGGCTGGCCGAGCCGATCGAGCAGACCGGCCAGAAGCAGGCGGCCTGGCGCACGGATCCGAAGCAGTCGGGTGCGGGTGGCTCGACCGGCGACATCGGCACGCATGCCTATAATCTCGGCTCGTTCATTTCGGGCCTCGAACTCGATGAGCTGGCCGCTGACGTGCACACCTTCGTCGAAGGCCGTCGTCTTGATGACAACGCCCATGTGATGCTGCGCTTCAAGGGCGGTGCGAAGGGCATGCTGTGGTGCAGCCAGGTCGCGACCGGCAATGAGAACGGGTTGAAGGTTCGCATCTACGGCACCAAGGCCGGCATCGAATGGACGCAGGCCGATCCGAACTATCTTTGGTTCACGCGTCTCGGCGAGCCGAAGCAGTTGATCACCCGCGGCGGGGCAGGGGCGAATGCCGCAGCAGCCCGTGTCACGCGCATTCCGTCGGGGCATCCGGAAGGCTATCTCGAAGCCTTCGCGACGATCTACACGGAGGCCGCCGCTGCCATCAATGCGGCGAAGTCAGGCACTGCGGTCGATGCGGCGGTGGTCTATCCGACGGTGGATGATGGCGTGAAGGGTGTCGCCTTCGTTGAAGCCTGCATCGCGTCTTCGAAGCAGAATGGTGGCTGGGTGAAGGTTTAAGCCCACGCGAGCGTGAATTGTCCCTCACCCCCCCTCTCCCCGCAAGCGGGGAGAGGGGGGAATGCTTGGCCAGCGGCGAGGCCTTCTCCCCGCCTGCGGGGAGAAGGTGCCCGAAGGGCGGATGAGGGGCCATGTCCCGGAGGGCGGGGCAGATGATACTCGACCCATTCTCCCCATTACCCTACCCTCGGAGCTTTGCCCTGACCCTCTCCCTTCAGGGGAGGGTGTGAAAACTGCAACGTTGCAGTTTTTTATTTCCGCCGTCTTCACCCCGTCTTGGCTTTGCTCTAAACCGCTGAGCGACGGATAAGCGGCGGCGGTGTCCGCGCTTGCATGACGAAGGACTTACTCCATGATTGATCCCAAGGCTCTCGCCTCGCGCTTCCCCGGTGACTTCCTGTTTGGCGTCGCCACGGCCTCCTTCCAGATCGAAGGGGCGTCGAAGGCGGATGGCCGCAAGCCGTCGATCTGGGATGCATTCTCCAACATGCCGGGCCGGGTCTTTGGGCGGCACAATGGCGATGTCGCCTGCGATCACTACAACAGGTGGGAAAGCGATCTCGACCTGATTAAGGAGATGGGCGTTACTGGCTATCGTTTCTCGATCGCCTGGCCTCGCATCATTCCGGAGGGCACCGGCCCGATCAACGAGAAGGGTCTCGATTTCTATGACAAGCTGATTGATGGCCTGAAGGCGCGGGGCATCAAGGCCTATGCGACGCTGTACCATTGGGATCTGCCGCTGGCGCTCATGGGAGACGGCGGCTGGACGGCGCGCTCCACGGCGCAGGCCTTCCAGCGCTACACCAAGGTGGTGATGGAGCGGCTCGGCGATCGGCTCGACGCGGTGGCCACCTTCAACGAGCCCTGGTGCTCGGTCTGGCTCAGCCATCTCTACGGCGTGCATGCGCCGGGCGAGCGCAGCATGGATGCAGCCCTTCATGCCCTGCATTACACCAATCTGGCGCATGGCCTTTCGGTTCAGACCATTCGCGACGTGGCGCCCAAGGTGCCGGTCGGGCTGGTGCTGAACGCCCATGAGACGCTGCCGGGCTCCGACAGTGCCGCTGATCTCGCGGCCGCCGAACGGGCACATCAGTTCCACAACGGCGTCTTCTTCGATCCGGTCTTCAAGGGCGAATACCCGGCCGATTTCCTTTCCGCCCTCGGCCACCGCATGCCGAAAATCGAAGAGGGCGATCTCGCCATCATCAACCAGAAGCTCGACTGGTGGGGGCTGAACTACTACACGCCGATGCGTGTCGCTGACGATCCGGCACCCGGTGCCGAATTCCCGGCAACGGTGGGTGCGCCTCCGGTTTCCAAGGTCAACACGGATATCGGCTGGGAGGTTTACGCGCCGGCGCTAAAGTCGCTCGTCGAGCGGCTCTACGCACGCTACGAGCTACCGCCGTGCTACATCACCGAGAACGGCGCCTGCTACAACATGGACGTGGAAGGGGGCGAGGTCGACGACCAGCCGCGCCTCGATTACTACGCCGAACATCTCGACAAGGTCGCGGATCTGATCGCCGAGGGTTATCCGATGCAGGGCTATTTCGCCTGGTCGCTGATGGACAATTTCGAGTGGGCGGAAGGCTACAAGATGCGCTTCGGCCTCGTGCATGTCGACTACGACACGCAGGTGCGCACCATCAAGAAGAGCGGGAAGTGGTACCGCGATCTGGCGCTCGAATTCCCCAAGGGAAACTTCAAGGCCGACTGACAAAGCGGGGCATCACGCCCCGCATCTTCGCCGTCATCCCAGCTTGATCAGCTTGTTGCCCGTATCGATCTCGTTTCGCCGATCGAACTCGGCGCGGGCTGACTGAATGCGCTCGTGATGGGTAAAGACCCAGCCGCCGAGCGCCCGGATCGGCTCGCCGAACGAGCGACCGAGATCGGTCAGGGCATATTCCACCTTCGGCGGCACAGTCGGATGCACCGTGCGCTCGACAATGCCGTCTCTCTCCAGCGCCCTCAGCGTCAATGTCAGCATGCGCTGCGATATGCCGACTACCGAGCGCTTCAGATCCGAAAAGCGTTGCGGACCGTCGCCGAGCATCATGATGACGAGCACCGTCCACTTGTCGCCCAGCCTTGCCAGCATCTCGCTGACCGTCTGGCACTTGTTCGGGTCATAGTTGTCGCACATGGCGCGTCCAATCGTTCTATCGATGTTACCTGGTATCAAAAATGTGCCTTCTTGCACATCCGGTCCAGTTACATATCTAGGCCTAGTTACTATTTGATACCAGATCCGCCCGGTGATGCAAACTCCCTCCATCGCTGCGGATCCAAACCAGGAGCCGACTATGTCCGCACTCATCGAAAAGCTGAACTGGCGCTACGCCACCAAGAAGATGGACCCCACCAAGAGCGTGTCCGAGGACAAGGTCGAGCGCATTGTCGAGGCCGCGCGTCTCGCTCCGACCTCCAGTGGTCTGCAGCCCTTCGAAGTCATCGTCGTGACCAACAAGGAGGTTCGCGCCCGCATTCAGGAGATCGCCTGGAACCAGGCGCAGGTCACCGAAGGTTCGCATCTTCTCGTCTTTGCCGCCTGGGACAACTATACGGCCGACCGCATCAATTACATGTTCGATCTCGTCAACGATGAGCGCGGCTTCAAGAATGAAGGCTTCGAGAACTATCGCCAGATGCTGCTCGGCATGTATCCCGGCCGCGATCCGGACGTGAACTTCGAGCACGCCGCGCGCCAGGCCTATATCGGCTTCGGCATGGCCGTTGCAGCCGCCGCATTCGAGGGTGTCGACGCGACCCCAATGGAAGGCTTTGAAGCTGACAAGCTCGACGAGATCCTCGGTCTTCGCGAGAAGGGCCTGCGCTCCGTGACGATCCTGCCGCTCGGCTATCGCGCCTCTGAAGGCGACTGGCTTGCGCCGCTCAAGAAGGTGCGCCGCCCGAAGGACGAGTTCGTTTCCGTCGTTGCGTGATTGTTTTCAACCTCGCTGGCGCCTCCAGGCCGGCAGCGCGACAGGGGCTTCCGAAAGGAGGCCCCTTTGCTTTTTTGTCTGCTCGAAACAGGATTCCGCGATTTTCTGATATTCCTCTTTTTCCTCAGCATGTTAAGTCAAATTGAACAATTCTGAGGCACCGTGCTTCCCAGGCCAGGGTGTAGAGAATGCGGCTTCAGAATTCAAAGAGACGGCTCCAGCCGATCAGAGATCGTCGTTTTGCCGTCGGTGCGTTGCTGCTGGTGTTTGCCGCGGTTGCCGTTCTCGTTGCCTTCACTGTTCTCACCGCACTTGACCGTGTGGCGACCTATGCCAACCATCTCGATCAGGAACGCTCTCGCGAGACGCTGGTCGGCGCGATCCAGACCTTCGAGCACCAACTCGGCGCAACGCTGAACGACTATGCCGCCTGGGATGATGCCGCGGAGAATGTCTATCGGTTGCGGGACAGCGACTGGGTCAACAGCAATTTCGGCGACATGACCTTCGACAGCGATCTCTTCGATGTCGCCATCGTCATCGACCAGCAGGGCGAGGTCAGCATGGCCTATTCCGACGGTCAGCCGATCATCGGCGAGGTCGGGGGCTTCCTGCAGGCCGACGTTCAGCAGTTGCTCGACAAGGTGAAGAGCACGCCTGCGAACCAGATCCCGCAGGCCGGCGGCTTCGTGCGCACGCACAAGGGAATCGGTGCTGCCGGCGTCGCCCTGATCCGCATGAAGTCCGGCGAACTCGGCGTGCCCGACGAGCAACGTGCCTATCTCATCTTCATCCGGCACCTCTTCACGTCGACCGTCGAGCGGATCGGCGAGGCTTATGTGCTGCCAGGCTTGATGCTGGTGCCGCCGTCGACCCGGGCAACGCATCTCGTTCCGATCGTTTCGCCGTCGAATGCCGCCATTGCCGCGCTCGCCTGGACCCCGCGGGCGCCGGGCGATCTGAGCCGCGGGCAGGTGCAGCCTCTAGTGACGTTGGCACTGACGCTGGTCGCAATCTACTGCCTGCTGCTCCTGGTGGTCGGCCAGCGCATCTTCCGGAGCCTTTCCGCCGACGAAGCCGTCGCGATGAAGCTCGCCCTGACAGACAGGCTGAGCGGGCTTGCCAATCGGGAAGGCCTGCGCGTGCTGCTGCAGGAGCGCGTCGAGGCCGCCCGCGCCAACCAGACCGATGTCGTCCTGCTCTATCTCGATCTCGATGGCTTCAAGGAGGTCAACGACGCCTATGGTCACGCAACCGGCGACAGCCTGATCCGGGCCGTGGCCGCTGGCCTGACTGTGCTTGTCGGTCCGGAAGCGGCACTCGCTCGTATCGGTGGCGACGAATTTGCCGTCGTGCTCTCCGGCACCGACCTTGATATGCGTGCGACGGCTCTGGCCGACGCCATTCTCGCCTTCTTTGACGAGCCACTGACGCTTGGCGAGCGAGTGGTCGTGGTTGGCTGCAGCATCGGTCTCTGCACGTCGCCGGCCGGCAGCGTCGACGGCGCGGAGCTGACGCGCCGGGCCGACATGGCGATGTATTCCTCCAAGGATGGAGGACGAGGCCGCTGGACTTTCTATAACCCGCAGATGGACGAGGCGCGCGAGACCCGCAATCTGCTGGAGCTCGATCTTCGGGCGGCCATTGCGCGCGGCGAAATCGAGGTCGTCTATCAGCCCGTCGTCGACGCCAAGACCTTTGCGCTTGTCAGCGTCGAAGCGCTGGCCCGCTGGAACCGCAGGGGGCACGGCCCCGTCTCTCCGGATGTCTTCATCCCGATCGCCGAGGCGAGCGGCCTGATCGATCAGCTGGGCCTGTGTGTGCTGCGCCGGGCACTCTCCCAGCTTTCGCAGTGGCCCGAGCTCAAGCTCTCGGTCAATGTTTCTCCGGGGCAGTTTCGCGATCCCGCCTTTGTCGATCGTGTGGCCGAGGTGTTTGAAGAGGCCGGGATCGAGCCGGGCCGCGTCGTCATGGAGATGACGGAGACCTACTTCATCCAGAGCCCGGACCGGGCGCGCCAGGCGCTGGAGCGGCTCAAAGGCCTCGGGCTGCGCATCGCGCTCGATGATTTCGGCGCCGGCTTCTCCAGTGTCGGCTATCTGCGGCAGTTCGGCTTCGACCGGATGAAGATCGACCGGTCGCTCGTTCAGTCGCTCGATCGGGGGCATCGGGCGGTCGAAATGCTGCAGGCGACGGTTGCGCTTGCGCGCTCGCTCGGCATTCCCGTCACGGCCGAGGGGGTCGAGACCGAGCAGCAGGCGGTGATCCTGCGCATTGCCGGCTGTGACCAGCTGCAGGGCTATCTCTTCGGTCGACCGCAATCGCCAGAGGACATTGCGGCACTCATGATCCGGCCGATGGAGCTGCGTGCCAAGGCAGCGGAGCTTGCCTTCGCAGCGAGCCGCGACGGTGGATTGCTGGTGTAAAGCCAGAAGGAACCCGACCCGGTCTTCATGCCTTTCTCTCGGAGAAAGGAGAGATCAGATGCTCACCACCGATACCTGGCTTAAAATTGTCTGCAGCATGATGATCAACGCCGTCATCTTTGGTGCGGGCGCCGTCCTTGTCCTGTCGGTCCCGGCGCTGGCCGTCCACGCCAAGGTCTTGCTGCCGCTCGTCATCATCGCCGCCTTCGCGGCAGCACCCTTGTTCGCGCTTGTGATCGCCCCGCGCATGCGTCTGCGCAACTGGGGTCGTCGCGAGTGGAAACGTGGCGACATGATCTCCGGCTAAAGAGACATTCGGCGGCGTTCAGCCGCCGATATGCTTTTCGCCACGCTTTTTCGCCAGTGCTATCTGCAGCTGGCGCTGCCGATAACGGTCGCGATCGGCCTCGGTGCGGCTGTAATAACAATGGCTGCAGGAGACACCTTCCTCGTAATGGGGATGGGTCAGTTCCTCGGCGGTAATCGGATTGCGGCAGGCGTGGCAGAGCTTGTGGTTGCCCTCCTTGAGACCATGCGTGACCGAGACGCGCTCGTCGAAGACGAAGCAGGCGCCATCCCACAAGCTCTGTTCTTCCGGCACTTCCTCGAGATATTTCAGAATGCCACCCTTGAGGTGGTACACTTCCTCGAACCCCTGCTGCTTCATGAAAGCCGTTGCCTTTTCGCAGCGGATGCCGCCGGTGCAGTACATCGCGATCTTCGGCTTGTTGTGCAGGCCAGGATTGTTCTTCACCCAGTCAGGAAATTCGCGGAAGGTCTTCGTGTTCGGGTCGACTGCGCCGCGGAAGATGCCGATTGCCGTCTCGTAATCGTTGCGGGTGTCGATGACGATGGTGTCCGGGTCCGAGATGAGCTCGTTCCAGTCCTTCGGATCGACATAGGTGCCGACGATCTCGTTGGGGTCGATATCCTCGACGCCCATGGTCACGATCTCTTTCTTCAGCCGCACCTTCATACGCAGAAAGGGCATCTTTGATGCGCGGCTTTCCTTGTGCTCGAGGCTCGCGAATTCCGGCTGGCTGCGGATATAGGCCAGCACCTTGGCAATGGCCGCATCGGTCCCGGCGATCGTGCCGTTGATGCCCTCATGGGCGATGAGCAGCGTGCCCTTCACACCTTCGGCCTTGCAGAGGCTCTCCAGCGGCTCCTGGAAGCTTTCGAAGCGTGGGAACTTGGCAAAGTGATAAAGCGCGGCGACGCAAAAGGTGCCGCTGGTCTCGGGGCGTGGGTCTGCTGAGTGTTCTGTCATGGCCTGCGAAATACCCCCTCTACCCCTGCGGTGCAACGGATTTCCGCGTGCCGGGACAAGTTTGAAAATCGTCAAGTCCATCAGCAGGCTGTGGGTAGTGCGCCATGACACTGGACAGCAGAAATGGCATTGGCTACACGCTTGTTACTTTATAACATTAAAGGTGATGCTAATGTTCAAGAATATGTTCGCAGCTTCGCTCGCGCTTCTTCTCTCAGGCACAGCGCCCGCCATTGCAACGGATGGTGTTGTCGATATCGTCGCGCCGTTCGAGATCACAGGTCTCGATCCCGCCAAGTCCGGCGACATCTTCTTGCGCATGGGGATCGTGGAAACGCTTGTGGAAGCGGACAAGGACGGCAATCCGATTCCGGCTCTCGCGAAGACCTGGTCCGTCAGCGAGGATGGGCTGGTCTGGCGCTTCGAGCTGCAGCCCGGCGTCAAGTTTCAGGACGGCACGGCACTGACGGCCGACGCTGCCGCGTCTGCGCTCAACATTGCCAAGGCCAAGGCCGGCCTATTGAGCAAGGCGCCCATTGCCGACATCAAGGCTGCAGGGGAGGGGGTGGTCGTGGTGACGCTGTCCAAGCCTTTCGTGCCGCTTCTGGCCTTCCTCGCCGAGAACCGCGCGCAGATCCTGGCGCCGGCTGCTTACGAAGGGGCCGAGGTCAAGGCGATCATCGGGACGGGACCGTTCAAGCTGACCAAGCTCGAGGCTCCGCAAAGCCTCGCGGTCGAGCGCTTTGCCGATTATTGGGGTAACAAGCCTGAAATCGAGAAGGCGACCTATTTGTCGGTCAGCCGCGCCGAGACCCGCGCGCTGATGGCCGAAAGCGGCGACGCCGATTATGTCTTCAATCTCGATCCCGCAAGCCGCACGCGTCTGGCAAAGAGCGACAAGGTGGTGCTGCAATCCGTGTCCATTACGCGCAGCGTGCTCCTGAAGGTCAATGCGGGTCATGCCTTCCTTTCCGACGTCAAGGCCCGTGAAGCGCTCAGCCTTGCCATCGACCGAGAGGGCTTGGCCATCGCGATCCTGCGCTATCCGGCAGCAGCCACGCAGCTTTTCCCGCCGAGCCTCAAGATCTGGCACGATGCCGGGCTTGCCCCCCTTGCCTATGACCCGGAAAAAGCAAAGGCGCTTCTTGCCGAACTCGGTTGGAGCGCGGGCGACGATGGCATGCTTCAGAAGGACGGCAAGCCGTTCGCGCTGACGCTGACGACCTATCCCGATCGCCCGGAGCTGCCGCTGATTGCAGCAGTTCTGCAGGACCAGCTCAAGGAAATCGGTGTCGCGCTGACGATCAATTCCACGAATTCCTCCGAGATCCCGGCCAAGCATCAGGACGGTTCACTCGAGCTTGCGCTGATGGCGCGCAACTTCGCGCTCGTCCCTGATCCGATCGGCACCATGCTCTCCGACTATGGTCCGGGTGGTGGAGACTGGGGTGCCATGAACTGGACGAATGCCGGCTTCGAGGCGGCGCTCGACGACCTGACCCGCGTTACGGACCCGGCAGAAGGCGATGCTCTGCGTCACAGGGCCGTCGCGGCGATCCAGGCCGACCTGCCGGTGATCCCGATCGCCTGGTACCAGCAAACCGTTGCCGTCTCCCCGCAACTGGAGGGCGCTGAGCTTGATCCATTCGAGCGTTCCTTCGGGCTTGAAGACATGCGGTGGGCGAAATGACGAAAGCAATCCTGAACCGCGTCATTCAGGCGGCTCTGGTGGCATTCATGGTTGGGCTCATCTGCTTTGTGATGACACGGTCGCTGCCTGGCGACCTCGCTTACCGTATCGCCGCTGGCCGCTATGGCTTTGACGTCGTCGACAGTGCAGCCGCCGCGAAGGTGGCTGCTGAACTCGACCTGGGCAAACCGGCGATCGTCGCTCTCTTCGAGTGGATGGCCGACCTCCTGCGCTTCGATCTCGGCACGTCACTGGTCACCGGCAAACCCGTTATCGATGAGATCGGCATGCAGCTTGGCCATACGATCGAGCTGGCGCTCGCTGCGATCGTGCTGTCGCTTTTCATCGGACCGCCGCTTGGCATCCTTGCGGGCCTCAGGCCCGACGGGTTCCTGGACCGGGCATTGATGCTGGTATCGACGGGGCTCCGCGCTCTACCGCAATTCGTGGTCGGGCTGATCCTGATCATCGTCTTCGGCATCACGCTCAATGTCTTGCCTGCGGCCGGACATACGCATGGCGCCCATCTCGTGCTCCCGGCGCTGACACTGGCGCTCGGTCTCGCGGCCGTCTCCAATCGCGTCGCGCGTGATGCGATGGTGGCGGTGTCGCGCTCGCCCTATTACGCCTTTGGCCGCACCAAGGGGCTCTCCGAGTGGCAGGTCTTTGCGCGGCACGGGCTGCGCAATGTCGCAGTGCCGATCGTCACCTATCTCGGCGTGCAATTCGTCTATCTCGTCGAGGGTGTCGTGGTCGTCGAGACGCTGTTTGCCTGGCCAGGCATCGGCCATGCTCTGGTCCACGCCATCTTCGGGCGGGATGTGCCGATGATCCAGGGAACGGCACTTGTCATGGGATTGATGTTCGTGGCGCTGAACGCACTCGTCGATCTCTTCTGCCATGGCATCGATCCGAGGAGGCGCAGCGCATGACGACGTTCGATTATGTGGCAACGCGCCCGGCGCGCTGGCCTGTCCGCCGTATCATCGGGGCGACCATCCTTCTGGCTCTCCTCGGCTTTGCGTTCCTGCCCCTTCTGATCGGCGGAGCCGACCCGGTGAAGCAGACCTTGCGGCTGACACTGCAGGGACCGACTGCTGCGGACTGGTTTGGCTATGATCACCTCGGCCGTTCGATGCAGGCGCGTCTGGCGGCTGCCCTTCGGCTGTCGCTGGGGCTTGCGCTTCTTTCGGTCTTCACCGCCATGATCCCGGGCGTGCTCCTCGGCGTCTTGGCGGCCTGGCGCGGTGGCTTTGTTGATCGCGCCGTCGGGGCGGTCTCCGAGGCCTTCCTCGCGCTGCCCGGCCTCCTGCTGGTTCTGATGCTGACGGCGATCGTGCCGGATAATCCGGCAATGCTCTATATCGGCATTTCGCTGGTGCTCTGGGTGGAATACTTCCGCCTCACGCGCGCCCTGGCACGGCCCCTCCTGATGTCGCCGGCGGTCGAAGCCTCAAGGCTTCTCGGGTTCGGGCCTGCCTATATTCTGCGTCGGCATCTGTGGCCCGAACTTGCTCCGATGGTGCTGACTGTTGCTGCCTATGGCGCAGCCACGGCCATCATGGCGATCGCGGCCCTCGGCTTCGTCAGTGTCGGCGTGCGCCCGCCGACGCCGGAGCTCGGTTCGATGATGATCGAGCTTCTGCCCTACTACCAGGAAGCACCGCATGCGCTGCTGCAGCCGATCGTGGTCATCTTTCTGATGGTGCTCGCACTCCAGTTGATCGGCGGAAAGGGCAAGTCATGACCATTCTTCTTTCTGTCGATTCCGCCTCCGTTTCTGCAGTAACCGGCGAGATCGTGTCTCCGGTGTCCTTCTCCTTGCGGGCCGGACGACCCTTCACCATTCTCGGGGAGACCGGGTCGGGCAAGAGCCTCTTGGCACAGGCCATGATCGGCGTGCTCCCAGAGGGACTGACGGCCACTGGCTCGGTGACCATCGACGGCCAGGTCCTTTCGCTGGCAGAGCCCAAGCGGTTTCGCCCGCTCTGGGGCCGGAAGGTCGGCGTCCTGCCGCAGGAGCCGTGGCTGGCGCTCGATCCCACCATGGTGGCGCTCGAGCAGGTCAGCGAGGGGCACCGTTATCTGAGGCGGCTCGGGGAAGACGATGCCGTCTCGGCCGCGCGCACCGATCTCGAAGCGCTGGGTGTGCTCGATGCCGAGGCGAAGCTGCCGGGCCAGCTTTCAGGCGGCATGGCCCAACGTGTTGCCTTTGCCGCAGCGCGTGCCGGTGGTGCCAGCATCATCATTGCCGATGAGCCGACCAAGGGGCTTGATGTCGCCCGACGCGACGAGGTCATCGCGCTTCTGATGAGGGAAGTCGAAGCCGGCGGGACCGTCTTGACCATTACCCATGATCTGGCGCTTGCTCGTCAGATGGGCGGGGATCTCGCCGTCATGCTCGATGGCAGGATCATCGAAATCGGCGAGGCCGCAGAGGTGCTGGCCTCGCCAAGGCATGACTATACCCGTCGTCTGATTGCGGCTGAGCCGGAAAACTGGGAGCGCCGGACGGCAGCCACAGCGGCAGAGGAAGCCCCCATCCTCGTGGCTTCCGGACTGGCGAAGGCGCGCGGTGGCAAGCTTCTGTTCTCGGGCCAGGACCTGTCGATCAGACCCGGCGAGATCGTCGGCATTACCGGTCCCAGCGGTTCGGGCAAGAGTTCGCTCGGGGATGTCCTCCTCGGGCTTCTGAAAGCCGATGCCGGTGAAGTCATCCGTTTGCCACAGGCAAAACCGGTCCGGTACCAGAAGCTCTATCAGGATCCGCCCTCGGCCTTCCCGCAGAAGGTCACACTAGGTCAAGCCATCTCCGATCTGGTGCGGCTGCATCGGCTCGACGCATCACGCGTTCAGCCGCTGATGGAGCGGCTGCGGTTGTCGCCGGTTCTGCTGACAAGGCTGCCTACGGAGGTTTCGGGCGGCGAATTGCAGCGGTTCGCGCTGTTGCGGGTTCTTCTCCTCGATCCGGTCTTCGTCTTCGCCGACGAGCCGACTTCGCGTCTTGACCTGATCACGCAACAGGAGACCATCGAGCTGCTGACGGAGCTCGCGCGGGAGCGAAACTGCGCGGTTCTGCTGGTCAGTCACGACGCGGCGATGATCGAGAAGACCTGCGACCGGCAGGTTGAGATCGGCGCGGTTTAGGTCGCCGCGCGCATCCACAAGGTCTCGACAATGCCGGCCTCGTGTTTTGCGGGGTCGGCGAAGACCTGATCGGCGAGATCAAGCGCTTCGCGGCGCAGGTCCTGCTGGCGGCGGATGATGATCGCGAGCAGGAAAGACTGACCTTCGCCGTCGCCGAAGGTCTCGGGTTCGTGGTCGAGAAGTGTCGTCAGGACCGTGAGGTCATGTTCGTGACCGAGAAGGTCGACCAGCCTTTTAGCTTCGTTGCGCTTGGCGGTAAAGGCGCTCGGCCAGAGGTCGCGCAGCAGCGACAGGTTCATACAGTAGGCCTGGGCCGCCTTCCGCAAGTCATGGAAGGCTTCGCCATGGCTTTCGCCCTTGCAGGTCTCAAGCGCCTCATGGGCATTTTCCAACCCCTTGCGCCAGCCCTTGGCGATCAGGCGCGATGCCAGCCTGGGCTTGGACGGCAGGGAAAGCGTGTCCAGCGCGTCGATCGCCGCTCGGCATTCGCTGACGACAGCCTCGACCTTGGCTTCCAGATCCTTTTCCTCGGCGGCGATCTCGTCCCGGCGCAGCGCCAGAACCGCGCGGGTCGCGTCCAGCGTTTCCGCCTCGTCGTCTGTGAGGGCATGGTCCGAGAGATGCTCGACCGTTTCGATCAGTGCGGTCGCATCGCGGATGCGCGAGAGGCTGCGGCCGGCATCGCGCAGCCTGACGTTTTCCTGGCGGCGGAATGCCTTGTCGCCGGTCGCGATCAGGCGATAGAGATTGCGCAAGCGCTTGAACTTCTTGCGAGCGGCGTGGATTGCGGCATGGAGACCTTCAGGCCTTGCCTCGAGGGCCTCTATCGCCTTTTCCAGCTCGCGGCGCGCGACGGTCTGGACCTCGTCGAGAAGCGGGCGGTCCGGCCTAATGCGATATGGCATGCACCAGCTCCGGCCGCATGCGCTCGGTCGCAAGAGCCTGATTGGAATAGCGCTTGTCGCCGGTGACCTCGCGGCCAAGCCAGGTGGGAAGGCTCGGCGCGTCATCCTCCGATGTCATTTCAACCTCGGCCGTCACCAGGCCACGATAGGCGCCTTCGAAGACATCGACTTCCCAGGTGAAACCTTCGAAGTCGACGGTGTAGCGGGTCTTCTCGATGACGTTGCCGATCGAGAATGCGAGCATTTCCAAGGCATCGTCGTGGGAGATCGGATATTCGAACTCGTCGCGGGTCAGCGCACCCTTGCCGAATTTGATGGTCAGCTGGGCCGTCTTGTCGTTGCGGGTGCGCACACGCACCGAGCGGTCCGGTTCGGCAGCAATATACGCCTGACGGATATGGGTCTGCGACGTAACGGCCTTTTTCCAGCCATCGGTTCGGACGAGAAACTTGCGCTCGATTTCCTTCGCCATACGCTCACGCTCCGAAATATAACCGTCGCAAACATATCCGAGGCTGCAGCGTTAGCAAACTGGAAAGATTCCGTGCTACCTGTCGGTCTCGACATCGGCGGCTTCGCGCGCTAGTGAAGGGCCGATCTAATCGTTTTAAAAGAGGGTCCTGCCATGGGCGACAAAACCGAAAAGCTCCTCTCCACCCTGAAGCTTCAGCCGGTCGTGCCGGTTTTGATCGTCGAGGACGCGAAGACCGCCGTTCCGCTGGCGCGCGCTCTTGTCGCAGGTGGCCTGAAGGCGATCGAGATCACGCTCCGCACCGATGCCGCGCTCGAAGCCGTGCGACTGGTCGCTCAGGAAGTCGAAGGTGCCGTCGTCGGTGCCGGCACCATCCTCAATGCCGCACATTATGCGGCGGCTGTCGATGCCGGCTCGCAATTCATCGTAAGCCCGGGCACGACCCAGGAACTGCTCGATGTGGCGCGCCAGTCCGACATTCCGCTGCTCCCGGGGGCTGCGACTGCATCCGAAGTCATGGCACTGCGCGAAGAGGGCTACAAGGTTCTGAAGTTCTTTCCCGCCGAGCAGGCCGGCGGTGCGGCGTACCTCAAGGCGCTGTCCTCGCCGCTCGCCGGCACGCTGTTCTGCCCGACCGGCGGCATCTCGCTGAAGAACGCCATGGATTACCTGTCGCTGCCCAACGTCGTCTGCGTGGGCGGTTCCTGGGTTGCGCCGAAGGAACTGGTCTCGGCAGGCGACTGGGCCGGCATCACGAAGCTTGCGAGTGAAGCTTCGGCCCTGAAGGGCTGACATTCCCGTCACGTCGCCGTTTACCGCTCTTTGTATTGTCTCTGTGGCTTCCTATCTAGGGAGCGACAGAGACAACAAGGAGACCGCGATGTTCGACGCCAAGAAGCTGCTGGATCAATTCCTCGGTTCGCAGATGCCCGGTTCTGCCGGTTCGATCGGCCAGAAGGGCAATGACCTCATGGGCATGGCCAAGGCCAATCCCTGGAAGACCGGCGCTCTTGCAGCCGTGCTGCTGGGCACGAAGACAGGGCGCTCCCTTGGCAGCAACGCCCTCAAGATCGGCGGTCTCGCCGTCATCGCAGGTCTCGGCTACCAGGCTTACAAGAACTACAAGTCCGGTCAGCCGGCAGAGCCGACCCAGTCGCTGCCCGAACTCCTGCCGCCACCGAAGGATTCGCCCTTCAGCACCGAGCCTCAGGCGGTTTCCAATGATTTCGCCCTTTCACTGGTGCGCGCGATGATCGCAGCCGCCAAGGCCGATGGTCACATCGATGCCAGCGAGCGCTCGCGCATCATGGACAAGGTGCATCTGTCGGGCCTGGGTGCGGAGGCTGAGGCCTTTATCGAAGCGGAACTGGCCAAGCCCATCGACCTCGATGGGCTCGTTGCCTCCGCGAAGACGGAAGAGCAGCGGGTCGAGATCTACACGGCCTCGCGTCTGACGATCGAGCCGGATACCCGCACGGAGCGCGGCTATCTCGACATGCTCGCCGGTCGTCTCGGCCTTCCCGATGCACTCGTCGACCACATCGAGGCGACCGTCGCTTCCGCCAAGGTCAGCCTCTGAGATCGACGATCTGCGGCAACCGGTCCGTCCGGTTGCCGCGTGTGGCGGTTGCCTTTGGCGCCAGCGTGACATAAGCCTCGGGCAAACACTGTGCCCGAGGCTTTTTCATGCGTGATCTGTCCACCTTCAAGGGATGTCCGGCTCCTCAGCCCGTCAGGCTGGAAGGGCGCTTCGTCGTTGTCGAACCTTACGACCGGCAAACGCATCTTAAGGCGCTCTGGGACGGTCTCGGCGGAATGGAGATCAACCCGCTCCTCACCTATTTCACCCAGCCGGATTTCAAGGGGATCGAAGACTTCGACACCTGGCTGACGGCCGTTCAGAAGGGCGGGTGGGTCACGGAAGTCTTCCGGGACAAGGCGACCGGCAAGGTCGTGGGCATGGCGAATTACATGCGGCCGGACCCGGCAAACGGTGTGGTCGAAGTGGGCGGTGTTGCGCATGGCCCCGCCATGAGCCGTTCGCCGCTCGCGACCGAGGCTCATTATCTCTTGGCGCGACATGTCTTCGATGACCTCGGCTATCGCCGCTATGAGTGGAAGTGCCACAACGAAAACGAGCCGAGCAAGGTCACGGCGAAGCGCTACGGCTTCAGCTTCGAAGGCGTGTTTCGCCAGCATATGCTGTCGAAGGGCAAGAACCGCGACACCGCCTGGTTCTCGATGATCGATGGTGAATGGCCCATTATCCGTGCCGCCTTCGAGGCCTGGCTCGACCCTGACAATTTTGATGAGGCCGGACGCCAGAAGCGGCGGCTGGAAGAGATGCGCGCCGAGATCGCAGCCGCCTCGACCTGATAGGAAAGATACCGTGAAGCCGAATATCTACAGCATCATCCTTTATGTCGGAACGGCTGTCGCCGCCCTGGCGCTTGCTTATGCGAGTTTCAAGAGCGCCACCGTTGCCTGGTCGGTCGGCATCTGCGTCGCGATCGGTGTCGTGGTCTACGCTTTCAGCCTGTTGCCGGAGCCGAAGAAGGTGGCGCGGTCGGACGAAGCGCCCAAGGCGCAACGGTCACCGGCGGCACAGGCTGCGGTGGTTGTCGCCGTGATTTTCGGATTGATGCTGGTCGTCCCGACCGTCGTGCTCTGGCTCGGCCGTTATTCTCCGGAACTAGGCGCCTTGGTCGGCGGCGTCGCGCTGATGGCCTTGTTCCTCATCCTCTGGCTGCGCTCGCGCTATCAGCGCAGCCACGAAAGCGACGAGGGCTGATCCTCAGGCGTTGAGGCTGGCGGCCAGGAGCAGGGCGCCCAGCAGGATCACGAGCAGCGCTGCTCCCACTTCGATCGAGCTTGCAACGATGCCCGCGCGGCGGGAGCCGGGGCCGGAAAGCCTCAAGGCGAAGCCCTTGGCGCCGACGGCAAGGCTTGCCAGAACCGAGACGGTGATGGCGGTGCCGAGTGCCATGGCGAAAACGGACAATATCCCGCCGAGCAGGAGACCGTTCAGCAGGGAGAAGGTCATGACGAGCAGCGCACCAGAACAGGGGCGCATGCCGACGGCGATGACGGCCGACCAGGCATCGCGCAGACTGAAGGTGCTGCCGCGCAGAAGGCTCGGGTCTGGCAGATGGGCGATCCCGCATTCATGGCAGACCGAGCCGGGCGCGAGCGCATCATGATCATGGGCGACGGCGACAGCGCGAAAGCGAGAACCGGCTGTCTCCTTCGATGACGTCGATTCAGAGGGATTGGCAAACAGGGATGCCGTGACGCTGCTGCATGAAGGCGCGTCCGTTCTCTCGAAAAGGCCGGCTGTTGCGGCAGCCGGTGTTGCATGGGCGAATGACGTCCGCAGCTTGCGCACCAGCAGCCAGATGCCGAAGGCCACGATCATCGCATAGCTTGCGATCTCCAGCGTGCGCGTGGCGTCGGTCATGCTGATCGAGGTGCCGCGCAGGACAAGATAGGCCGTGCCGACGACCGCGATCGCCACCATGCCTTGAAGAATGGCAGAGACGAAGGAGATCAGGATGCCACGGCGCAGTTCGATCTCGTTGGCCAACAAATAGGACGAGATGACGGCTTTGCCGTGCCCGGGGCCGGCAGCGTGGAAGACACCATAGGCAAAAGAGAGGCCGATCAGGGTTACGAGGCTCGCGGGATCCTCGCGCATCGCTTTGAGAGCATCGGTCAGTGAACGATAGAAGGCCTGCTGATGGGCGTTGATCCAGACCAGCAGCTCGGCGAAGGGGCCGGAAGACGGCTGATAGCTGGGCTCGGCCGTGCCGATGCCGAGCGGGGAGGCGGCGTGGGCGACGCCCGCGACAAGGGTAAGAGCGAGTGCTGCTGCTGCGATCCGGGCAGTTTGCCCGCGTCGGGCATGGCTCAGCATGTCACCTCCAGCCGCGTGGCAAAGAGCTTGCCCATGTCATTGCCGGTCGGATCGCTGAAGAAGGCTTCGGTCAGGTTCAGCTGGTTCTGTGCAATGATCTCGTCGGGGTCGGGTCGGACGACCTTGTGCGTGCAGGCCTCGAAGGCCTTGCCTTCGACCACCATGTCCTCATCCTTGGCGAAGTCGATCGCGGTATAGAGTGTCGGGTCATAGACGCCGAAATTCATCCGGCCGCCGATCTTCACAGGCGTCTTCGGCTTTGCCACGAAGATGACCAGAAGCTGGTTGTCCTTAAAGTCGACGTTGAAGACCTCGGGCCTCGCGATTTCGCTGGTGGTCCCGTCCTTGGTGATGAAGGTGAAGTAGCTGTAGTCGCCGAGCGAATCGCGAATGGTGTTGGCGATCTCGTTCAGCTCGGCGTGGTCGAGCTTGAGGTCCGTGTTCTTGTCGAAGTCCATGAGGACGCTCGAGGAGAAGATGTCATCGAAGCGCCAAACATTGCGGAGCTCCTTCAGCGTGCCGTCATCAGCGGCCACGATCTCGACGCGCGCTTCGGCAAAGATGTGAGGATGGGAGAGTGCCGGTGTCGCGAAAGCAACGACCGCTCCGGCCGCCCAATAACTCAGGCTTCTCAGCATTCTGTCCAGACCCTTCCCGATGTCCCGCATGGTTCCCTCCTGTCGGATGAATGGGACAAAAGTGGGACCCGCCGCGATTCGCCGATCACGAGTAGCGCTTGAACCATGCGTGAAGGTAATCGACGAAGGCGCGCACCTTGGCCGGCAGATAGCGACGGTGCGGATAGACGGCGTAGATGCCGCGGTCCTTGGCGATGTATTCGTCGAAGAGCGACACGAGTTCGCCCGAGGCGAGATGGGGCCTTGCGATGAAATCAGGGATCATGGCAACACCCAGGCCGGCACGGGCAGCGCGCAGGGTGGCTTGCGGGCTGTTCACCTCGATGGGACCGGACACGCTGACGGTGATCGGGCTCCCGTCGGTATCGACGAACCGCAGGCTGTTATGCGACCGGGAATTGGTATCGATCAGGAAAGGGACACGGGAAAGCTCGCTGGGGTGAACGAGAGGGCCCTTCGCCTCCAGAAAGGCCGGTGTCGCACAGGCATAGACCCGGAAGTCCGAGAGCTTGCGGGCGATCATGCCGGAATCGTCCAGCTTGGTGATTCGGATTCCGAGGTCGAAGCCTTCCTCGATCAGGTCGACGAATCGGTCTTCAGCGACGATCTCCAGAGACAGTTCCGGGTTTTCCTTGGCGAAATCGATCAGCGACTGGCCGATCTCAGCATCGATAAAGGTGCGGGGCAGGGTGACCTTCAGCTTGCCTTTGAGGTCGGCATTGTTCTCGCGCACGAGATCGGCAAGGTTGTCGATCTCCTTCAGGATATCGGCAGCCGTCCTGTAATAGGTATGCCCAGCCTCCGTCAGGGAGAACTGCCGGGTGGTGCGATTGAGCAGCAGGGCGCCCAATTCGTCTTCCAATTCACGGACATACTTGGACAGCAATGCCTTGGATCGGCCCGTCTTGCGGGCAGCGGCCGAAAAACCTTCGGCTTCCACCACATCGATAAAAGCCCGGATCCTCGTCAGCGTATCCATATCGCTCCCCTGTTGCCGCGCAGATTGTGAACGCGCGAAGTGAATTGTTCAATGAATAGCACGGTCCTCGCAGAAATTAACCAGGGGCGAATTTTCCTCTTGATTATGACGGACAGTTTTCTTATCTCCGTGCTTGCCCAAAGTCGCACGTGCCTGTGGGTGTCCGCCGACCCTCGAACTGGGATTTATCCCTAAGGTGAGGTCATCGGTAAGGTACCTGGAACTAACCCCTCCAGTCGCTATTCCGGCCAACCGGGAAATGCGAGGACATCTTGAAGCAACGACGGTGCGGGCCTTTCTGGTTCTCTGCCGGCTTTCCATCAGCCGGGGTACTGAAGAGGCACACCATCATTGCCGGAAGTGCGGTAGGGTCTCCCTCCAATCCATGGCAGACAAAGCGGATTTATGCGCTCAGGCAAGAGTGCGTTTATCCATCGTTTCGCGCGTCGAGCGTTCGTACGGTACCAGTGTCTCCACCGACTGGTTTCTTGCGATGTCTCGCCGTCCTTTGTCCATCCGAAGTCTCAGGCTTCGGAACCCTTGGCCTATGGAAGGTTGACCGATGACCACTGCACGTATCCTCGACTTCATCAACACCCGACGTCCGGAAGGTCCCTGCCTTGTGGTTGACCTCGACGTGGTGCGCGACAACTTCGGTGCCTTCCGTCACGCCCTGCCGGACAGCGCCATCTACTACGCAGTCAAGGCGAACCCGGCGCCGGAGATCCTCCAGCTCCTGGCCTCGCTCGGCTCGAACTTCGACTGCGCTTCCGTTGCCGAAATCCAGATGGCACTCGATGCCGGCGCCACCGCCGATCGCATCTCCTTCGGTAACACCATCAAGAAAGAGCGCGACATCGCTCGTGCCTACGCACTCGGTGTCAACCTCTATGCCGTCGACAGCCACGAGGAAGTCGAGAAGATCGCGCGTGCCGCTCCCGGCGCCCGCGTGTTCTGCCGCGTGCTGACCGATGGTGAAGGCGCCGAATGGCCGCTGTCGCGCAAGTTCGGCTGCGTGCCGCAGATGGCCGTCGACGTTCTCGTCTATGCACACCAGCTCGGCCTCGAATCCTTCGGCGTCTCGTTCCATGTCGGTTCGCAGATGATCAAGGTCGATGCCTGGGATGGCGCCCTTGCCGATGCCAAGCGGGTGTTCAACTCGCTGGCCAAGCAGGGCATCGTCCTGAAGATGGTCAACATGGGTGGTGGTTTCCCGACCAAGTACCTGCGCGACATCCCGTCCGCAGAGGCTTATGGTCAGGCGATCAGCGCGTCGCTGAAGAAGCACTTCGGCAACAACATCCCGCAGACCATCATCGAGCCGGGCCGCGGCATGGTCGGCAATGCCGGCGTGATCAAGGCGGAAGTCGTGCTGATCTCGAAGAAGTCCGACAATGACGAGCATCGCTGGGTGTTCCTCGACATCGGCAAGTTCGGCGGTCTGGCCGAAACCATGGACGAAGCGATTCGTTACCCGATCCGCACCGTCCGTGACGCCGATGACATGGAGCCCTGCGTCATCGCCGGCCCGACCTGCGATTCGGCCGACGTGCTCTACGAGAAGAACATGTATCCGCTGCCGATCTCGCTCTCGATCGGCGATGAGGTTCTGATCGAAGGCACCGGCGCCTACACCACCACCTATTCGGCGGTGGCGTTCAATGGCTTCGAACCGCTGAAGTCCTACGTCATCTGACGTCTCCCGTGCCGGCCAACCGGCACGGACCTTCACAATCATCGTCACCGCTTGGGATGGGAGGCCACCATGGCCGCTGTTCTGACCAGCATGCGCGCGCTTTTCGCGCCGGCGCCTGCCTTTGTCATCGATACCGAAACGCCAGCCGACGTCGTCGCGCGCGAGGCGCTGCTCGACCGTGCCATGGGCACCAATCGCCGCAAGAAGTCGTCGGAGAAGATCCGTCGCAACCGGATCCCGGCCGAGGGGCTGGCGTTCGTTGCGCGTGATCCGGCGGGGCATGTGATCGGGACCGTGCGCCTGTGGAATGTCGAGGCCGGCGTTAGCCGCGAAGGCAAGGCCATTGATGCGCTGCTGCTCGGTCCGCTCGCCGTCGATTCGGCGCATGAGGGCAAGGGTATCGGTGGCGCGCTGATGCGGGCCGCCCTGCTCGAAGCCCGCAAGCGTGGCCATGGGGCCGTGCTTCTGGTGGGTGACGCCCCTTACTACGAGCGCTTCGGCTTCTTTGCCGACAAGACGCAGCATCTGGTGATGCCGGGTCCGTTTGCGCGCGACCGCTTCCTGGCGCTGGAACTCGTGCATGGCTGGCTCGAAGGGGCCGCCGGCATGGTGGTCGCGTCCGGCCGCAAGCTGTCGCAGCCGACGAGCCTGCGCCGCGCAGCCTGATTGAAGGCTCCCGGATGCTCGCTGAAGGGCCCGGCCGCGACTTGTTCGCGCCGGGCCCTTTCCTTTGGTGGTCGACCACAGCCGCATGACGGCGTTTTTTTCCAATCGTCAACTCTGGCCGTGTCGTCGCGGTCACAGTTCGAACGGCGATCGTTGTTCTTCATAATCAAGCTCTAACCTATTGATCTGGCTCAAGTGGGTCGCCTCTCTCAGGCTGCTAGCTGGCATCGGCTTAATGCCAATGCTTGTTTCAAGGAGAGAATGATGACCACCGTCCGGACTGCCTCAACCCGCGCTCTTGCCGCGACCGCCACACTGATGCTGCTTGCACCGGCAGTTTCGGCGGCGGATCTCGCGCCACTGATGGAACCCGCACCGGAGGCGGCGACCGAGGCGGTGGCGGCGACTAGCCCCTGGCAGATTCGTGTCCGCGGTCTCGGCGTGATCACGAATGACTCGGGCTCGGTGAATGGCGTTGCGGGCTCGGACCTGTCCTACAGCGATAGCGTGATACCCGAACTCGACATCACCTATTATCTCACCGACAACATTGCCGCCGAACTCATCCTCGGCACCACCTATGCCAATATCTACGGCGAGGGTGCACTCGCAAGCGTAGGCAAGGTGGGCAAGACCTGGGTGCTGCCGCCGACGCTGACGCTGCAATACCACTTCACCGACTTCGGCGCCTTCAAGCCTTATGTCGGCGCCGGCGTGAACTACACCATGTTCTACAGCCAGGATGGCGACGCGGCGACGAGCCTGGATGTGAAGAACTCGTTCGGTACGGCGTTGCAGATCGGCGCCGACTACATGGTCAACGAGCATTGGGGCGTGAACTTCGACGTGAAGAAGCTTTTCCTCAAGGCTGATTTCGACGCGACAATCGGCGGCACGGACTACTCCGGTAAAGCTAAGCTCGATCCCTGGCTGATCGGCGCCGGTGTCACCTACCGTTTCTGATTACAAGACGGATTCTTTTTTTATGGGGGGCGGATGCCGTTGGCGCCGCCCCTTTTCGCGCCCTAGGGCGGCAACAGATGCCGTTGATGGTTTGTTATCAATGACTTGCGCATCTTGTGCCAGTTCGGACGACGGGACTGCACGCACCGCCGGTGTTGCAAATCTCACGCAGTGTTCACGCACTGCTGACAGGCTCGTCCATTTTTCCGCCACACGAAGGAACCATTTTGCTGCTCGATACTTCTTGCTGCGGGTCCTGTGCGGAAAATTATCGCATGGGCGGGAACAAAAGCGCTGGTTGGGTTTCGATGGTTATGTTGTATAATCATCACATACATGAACCACAGATGGCGCTATAAGCGATCTTGTAACACAGGAGTTTATCACATGATCAAAAGCATCCTTCTCGGATCTGCCGCCGCTCTGGCGATTTCGACCTCGGCTTTCGCGGCTGACGCCATCTATGAAGCCCCGGCTGAGCCGCCGGTTGCCGTCGAAACTGTTCCGCAGTTTTCCTGGGCAGGTGGCTATGCGGGTATCCTGACCGGCTACGGCTGGGGTGACGGCGAAGTCGCAGGTATCGACGAGAGCTTTGACGGCGCTCGTTTCGGCGGCTTTGTCGGTTACAACTGGGACCTCGGCAACCAGCTGGTTGTTGGTCTCGAGGGTGACCTGAACTACGACTGGAACGAAGAAACTGTAGCTGGCACGGACTATGAGTCCGGCCTCAACTGGTCGGCACGTGCCCGCGTTGGTTATGCTATGGACCGCGCACTGCTGTTCGCAGCAGGTGGTTACACCGGCACCAACATCGAAGGCGCTGGTGACGACGACACGCTGCATGGCTGGACCATCGGTGGTGGCGTTGACTACGCTCTGACCGACCGCATGTTCACCCGCGTCGAATATCGTTACAACGACTTCGGCAGCGGCGACCTCGGCGGCACTGACGTCGACTTCAGCCAGCACACGGTGAATGTCGGCCTCGCCGTCAAGTTCTGATCCGATTGATCTGACACGGAAAAGCCCGGCTGCCTCGCGGAAGCCGGGCTTTTCTGCTTGCGGTTCCATCAGGCGGCGCGATGCTCGATCGCCGTGCCGTCTGAGCCGCGGATTTCACTTCGGCGATTGAGCTGGAAGCGGTTGACCAGTGAGGTCAGCTGAACCGCACCCTCGGCAAGCGTATGGCTGATGGCTGTGGTTTCCTCGACCATTGCCGCATTCTGCTGTGTCATCTGGTCGATGCTGTTGATCGCAGCACTGATTTCCTGCAAGCCGATGGCCTGCTCGCGGGCGGCTGTCGCGATGGCATCGACATTGGTGTCGATGCGGCTGACGAAGTCGCCGATCTGATCGAGGGCGCTGCCGGTTTCGCCGACGAGCTGGACGCCGGAGGAGACCTCGACGCTGGACTTCTGGATGAGGCCCTTGATGTCGCGCGCTGCATTGGCCGACCGTTGGGCGAGTTCGCGGACTTCCTGGGCGACGACCGCGAAGCCCTTTCCGGCTTCCCCGGCGCGGGCCGCCTCGACCCCGGCATTGAGGGCGAGGAGGTTGGTCTGGAAGGCGATCTCGTCGATGACGCCGATGATCTGGCCGATCTCGGACGAAGCCGATTCGATGCGCTCCATGGCCGAAACGGCGGAGCGAACGACGCTTCCCGAAGCCACGGCGCAGTTCTTCGCTTCCCGTACCAGCTCGCGGGTGTCGCTCGTGCGCTGGGCGGAGGCCCGTACCGTGGCGGTCACCTGTTCCAGGGCTGCGGAGGTCTGTTCGAGTGCTGCGGCCTGCTGTTCGGTGCGGCTTGCAAGGTTGCCGGAGGCTTCGCGCATCTCCTGGCTGTTTTCCAGCAGGCGGCGCGTCTCCTCCATGACCTTTTCCAGCGTCGCCTGGAAGGTGGCGATGGAGTGGTTGAAGTCCTGGCGCAGAGGTTCGAAGCGGGCATCGAAGGCTTCGTCCAGGGTGATGCGGATGTTGCATTCGGCGAGGCGGTGAAGGCCGGCGCCCAGCGCCTCGATGACGAAACGCAGCGCTTCTGCCTCGATCGTCCGATCCTGGTCGCGCAGCGCGCGTTCGCGATCTGCCTCGGCACGTGCCGCTTCGGTCTCCGCCTGCAGGCGCTGGTTTTCGAGACCCGACTGGCGGAAGACTTCCACCGCTTCGGCGATGTGACCAATCTCGTCGCGGCGATTGGCATGGGGAACGGTTCCGGTGAAGTCGCCGGAGGCCATGTTGGTCATGAAGCCGGTGATCTCACCGAGCGGTTTCAGTGCGCGGCGGTGGATGAAGTAGACGCTTCCAAGGGCCGTGGCGATCAGCATGAGGCCGAGCGTCAGCAGCAGGGCTTCTTCGCTCGCGGATTTGGCTGCCGCGTAGGATTCGCGCCCGACGAGGTAATCGCCCGCCATGGTCACCAGCTCGTTCACCGAGGTCTCATGGTCATGAAACTCTAGCTTGAGCTTCACGAGCACTGGTGTGGTAGCGCTGGCATCGCCGGCAGCAAGAGCCGGTTTCAGTTCATTCTGCAGCGTCGTCCAATAACGGTCGCCCTTGGCGATGACTTCGTCGTAGAGCTTGGCGCGCAGATTGTCCGGCAGCGTCGAGTTCTTCCAGTATTCCCGGCGCTCGTCATAGAGCTTGTGGAGCAGATCGAAGCGCGGCAGGTTCACGGCCGCGGTGTCCGGATGAACGAAGACTTCGTTGGCCAGCGCGTAAGATTCGATCAGATAGAGCGGGGGCGGCAGGATGTCGGCGATCAGGTCCTTTCCGTCGACGATCTCTTTGTAGATGGGGCCGTTGACCTTGAGGGTCTGCAGTGTCTGGGCGCCTACGCCCGCGACCGCGACAATGCCGGCGGCGAGGGCAAGGCCTGCCGCCGTCACCACGATTTTGAGGTTCAGGTTCATGTGTCGTCCGTTTCGAACGCGCGCCGCGGCCGGGCGCACGCGTCTGCGCCCTCGGCTCAGCTGCCGTGGTTGGAGAGAATAATCAAAGCTGAATTCAGAGGAATGATTCCAATCCCAGCGAGACGCGGCTGTCTTGTCTCTCGCTCGCCTCCCCGAAATTAGGGAGGCAATCACTACCACATGGTTAAGGTGAGTATTCGGTGAACGGTTTAGTGCAAGATTTAGGTATTTTTGACCTTAGGCGCGATTTCTGTCGCCCATACACGCAACCAAAAGGCTTTGAGAGCTGATTTCAGACAATCAGCCGGTGATATCGATCACACCGCAGTCGCCCGTTTCGGAGCCGAAGGCGAGCAGTTTGCCGGTGCTGCTCCAGGCAAGCGAGGTGATTGCGCCCTTGCCGGGACGCCGCAACAGCGCCTCCTTGCCGTCGGCGATGCGGACAGCAAGGATCATCCCGTCGATGAAGCCGATGGCCAAGACTTCCTCCATCGGATGGAAGGCGACCTGGGTGACGAGGATATTAGCGCGTGTGCCAAGTTCCAGCGGTGCCTTGCCCATGGGGCCGTCCTTGCCCGAAAAGGGCCAGACGATGGCGGCCGGCGCGCCCGACGAGGCAAGCCATTTGCCTTTGGGCGACCAGGAGAGCGACTTTACCTTGGCCGGGTAACCGGTCATGCGCATGTGGCGCGTGTCGGAGGATTTGCCGTCGAGCTTCCAGCCGTGCAACGCGCTTTCCTGCATCATCGTCACGACGAAGCGGCCATCCGGTGAGAAGGTGACGCCGGTATGAGCGCCCTTCCAGTCGAGATCGACGGGCGCGCCCGACGTGCCGACCCAGTGCAGGGTAACGCCGTTGTAGCGGGCAACCGCAATCCGCAGCCCCTTGGGCGCAAAGTCGACGGCTTCGACTGTGCGCTCTTCCACGAATTCCTTGGTTGTGCCATCGGCGAGACGCACGAAGGTCGACTTGCCGACCGCATAGGCGACAGCACCCTGTGACCCGGGTGCGACGACCGAGATCCACTTGCGCGGCACATGCGCCAGTTCAGTGACGGTCCCGTCATGGGCGATGCGCAGGACGCGGCCGTCTTCGCCGCCGGTCAGGAGGGTCTGGCTCGCCGGATCCTTGACGCAGGTGAGCAGGCCGGCATTGGCCTCCGTCACCTTCTCGCCGCCGTCCAAGCGGTGGATGGCACCCGTCGCGGCAGCAAAGACCGGGATGTCTCCTAGGAAATGCGTGGAGACAACATGACCTTCGATATCGAGAGGGGCGACTGTGGGCATAGGTTCAGGCTTTCTTTCGGGCAATGTACGGGCGGGGAGGGCGCGAGGCGCGCCCACTCCGACAGATCAGGCGGTGGCTTCGCAGGCCTTGAAGCTTGCTTCGAGCTTCTCGCGGTCAAGCTCACGGCCGATGAAGACCAAGCGGCTCTCGCGCTTCTCGCCGTCCTTCCACGGGCGCTGATGGTCGCCTTCGACAATCATGTGCACGCCCTGCACGACATAGCGCTCCTCGTCGCCCTTGAAGGCAATGATGCCCTTGAGACGCAGAATGTTCGGGCCTTGCGTCTGGGTCACCTTCTGGATCCAGGGGAAGAACCGGTCGGGGTTCATCTCGCCACCGCGCAGCGACACCGAGGTCACCGTCACATCATGGATCGGGGACGGACCGTGGTCGTGATGGTGATGATCATGGTCATGATGGTGGTGATGGTCGTGATCATGATCATGGTGATGATGATCGTGACGATGGTGATGACCGTGATCATGGTCGCAATCGGGGCCGCAGACGTGATCCGGATCATCGTGGTCCAGGAAGTGCGGGTCGTTTTCCAGTGCTCGCTCGAGGTTGAAGGCGCCCTGATCGAGCACCTTGGCGAGATCCACCCCGGAGCGGGTGGTCGAGTAGATGCGGGCCGACGGGTTGATTGCACGGACAATGTGTTCGATCTGGTGCAGCTCGTCGTGGGAGACGAGGTCAGCCTTGTTGATCACGACGACGTCGGCAAAGGCGATCTGGTCTTCCGCTTCGCGGCTGTCCTTCAGACGCAGCGGCAGGTGCTTGGCATCAACCAGGGCGACGACCGCGTCGAGCTCGGTCTTGGAGCGAACGTCATCGTCCATGAAGAAGGTCTGGGCAACCGGAACCGGATCGGCAAGGCCTGTGGTCTCGACGATGATGCCGTCGAAGCGGCCCGGGCGGCGCATCAGGCCTTCCACCACGCGGATCAAGTCGCCGCGCACCGTGCAGCAGACGCAGCCATTGTTCATCTCGTAGATTTCTTCGTCCGACTCGACGATCAGGTCGTTGTCGATCCCGATCTCACCGAACTCGTTGACGATCACGGCGTATTTCTTGCCGT
This sequence comes from Allorhizobium sp. CTOTU50464, assembly GCA_032102365.1. Taxonomy (GTDB): domain Bacteria; phylum Pseudomonadota; class Alphaproteobacteria; order Rhizobiales; family Rhizobiaceae; genus Allorhizobium. The sequence goes on from DAMDHD010000001.1 coordinate 411,442, forward strand.
GGTTCTCGGAGAGGATCCGGTTCAGGAGCGTCGTCTTGCCGGCGCCGAGGTAGCCGGTGAGCACGGTGACGGGTGTGGGTTTCGCGGTTGCTTCGGTCATGAAAGCCTCTGATGTCAGGGGGCGCCGGGCGATGCGGCTGTAATGGTATTACCCCATATAGGGGTTCCGGCCATTCAGTTCAAAGGCTTTCGTGAGCTTCAGCCGGTGGTGAGTGCGGAGCGGAGATCAGTGCGGGTGAAGTCTTGCCCGACATAGAGGAGAGGACAATCAAACTCCTCGGCGGTGGCATAAAAAAAGTAGTCGCCGAAATTGAGTGCGGCGGGGTGGAAGCCCTTGCCGAAGCGTTGGTAGGCGAAGCTGGCGCGTTCTGAACGGGCACGCGTGAGCGCTATGATCTCAAAATTGAGGGAAGCAATCAGTTCTGACAATTGATCAGAGCATTGTTTCTGAAGCGCGACGATCTTCAGTTCGAGCAGGGTACCAGCCGACAACAGCAGGCGCCTCTTAGGGATCTCAAGAACTGCCGCGCAGGCCTTGGCAGTCGGTTCATTCCCTATGACAGCAATCAGCGCGGATGTGTCGATCGCGATCACGCCGTAAGACCGTTCTCGTCATAAAGAAAGTCGTGGCTTCTGTCTGCGAGGGGCTCACCCGGGACCGGGGGGGGCTTTGGCCATGATGTCTTTGATGATAGCCCGTCGCTCCTCAAGGGTCAGTTCATGGCGGCGATCGTTTGTTTCGACCGGTCGCAGGGCGACGGCATCCTGCCCATCGCGGGTGATGATGACGGGCTCTCCGCGTTCGGCTCGCTCCACGAGTTCTTCGAACCGTTCGCCTGCTTGCTCCATGGAAACGCGCATGCTTCTTCCTCGCGATTTCTGTCGATCAATATGCGCCTTACCTGAGGAGCCTTCAAGCTCACGTCAGTGTTGCGATGTCGAAGTTATGCACGTCTTCGATCAATTCGAGCAGGCCGTTGACGGCATGTTTGAGCAAGGCTTCACCTCTCTCTGCCGTGGCCGCTGCGGCATTGCCTGCCACGCCGTCCGGGTTCAGATCCGACATCTTCCAGCCGAAAGCATGAGGGCCATAGGCGCGCAAGTGTTTGTAGTGAGCCGCGAAATCGGACTGGCGCGAGGGGAAGGCCCTGGCTTTGGTCATGTCGACCTGGTCCGGCGCAAGGGCCAGCATGACCGAGGTTTCGATATCTCCGCCATGGATGTCGATTGCCTTTTCTTCCGGTGAGATCCAGCCGTCCGGCTGACCGAAGCGGGTCCAGCTCGTGGCGGCCACGAGCATGTTCAGACGGACGCGCGCCTCGGTCGCAACGATGGTGAGCAGCGGGGAGTTGCCGCCATGGGCGTTGAGCAGGACCAGCTTTCGTATCCCCTGATGGTGGAGGTCCTTGGCGATTGCGAGCCAGCGGTTTACCGCTTCGTCGAATGCGAGCGTGCGCGTGCCTCTAACGTCCATATGCTCGATAGAATAACCGACGGGTTCGACCGGCAGGAAGGTGATAGGCAGATGATCGGGGAGGGCATTCGCCACGCGCTCGACGATGCCGGAAGCAATGATCGTGTCCGTCTCGAAAGGGAGATGGGGACCGTGCTGCTCGTGCGCGCCGAGAGGCAGCACGGCAATCCAGTCATGCCGATCTGCGGCGGTCAGGTGCGGATCGTTATCCTTGAACCAAGGGGCCGGTTTCGCCATCTGGCCTAATCTCCTGATCTTCGTTATGCATGGCAACCGTCGCGACAGGGATGAAGTAGCCACCGCAGCGTGTGCCGACCGGGGAGAGTCATGGCGAAAAAGGACAAGGCCGACAAGGACCGCGGCGAAAAGAAGAAGGCCAAGAAGAAGTCGCCACCGGGCTCCGGCGTGCTGAGTGCTGCCGTCACCCAGGTTGCGCGCGCCATGCGCACGCGCCTCTCCCATGGTCTTGCCGAAAGTGGCCTTTATCCCGGTCAGGACGGTGTGGTGCAACTGCTCGCGCAGGAAGACGGTCAGACGCCAGGGGCGCTTGCCCATCAGCTGGGGGTCAAGGCACCGACGATGACCCGAACGATCGGCCGCATGGAGGCGCAGGGTTTTGTCCAGCGTCGGACGGATGATCGCGATGGCCGGCTGACCAAGGTCTACCTCACCGACGAAGGTCGCGGCAGCGTCGCACGGATCGCGGAGGCAATGGCCGACTGCGAGACGCTGGCCGTTCAGGGCCTGTCGGGGAAAGAGCTGAAAACCCTCGTGAAGCTGCTCTCGTTGATCGACGACAATCTCTCCGGCCATGGGGAAGCGCGCTCTGCGCACGAGGCCGAAGACGACGATTGATCTTGTCGATTAAACTGTTTAATTAAAACGTTTAAGGGCGGTGAAGCGCCCACCGGTCTGCTGCGAGGGAGGAAACGTGGCACAAAAGGTAAAGCTTTCGACCATTGCGGAAACGCTGGGTCTGTCCACCGCAACCATCTCGCTTGCTCTGCGTGACAGCCCGCTCGTTGCCGCCGATACGCGCGAGAAGATCAAGGAGCAGGCCCGGGTTCTCGGTTACATCTACAACCGGCGTGCTGCCAGCCTTAGAACCTCGCGCTCCGGCATCATCGGTGTTGTCGTGCACGACATCATGAACCCCTTCTACGGTGAAATCCTGAAGGCTATCGAGACCGAGCTCGACCGGAGCCGGCACACCTTCATTCTCTCCAACCATTATGACAGCGTCGACAAGCAGCGGATGTTCGTCGAAACCCTGCTGCAGCTCGGCGGCGACGGGGTGATCATGTCGCCCGCGATCGGCACGCCGCCGGAAGACGTGCTGCTCTGTGAGAACAACGGCATGCCGGCGATTTTCGTGGCGCGCTCGATGGAAGGGCTCGACGTGCCGATCTATCGCGGCGACGACACCTACGGGATATCGCTGGCCACCAACCATCTCATCGGTCTTGGTCACCGCTCGATCGCCATGATCGGCGGTACGGATCAGACCTCGACGGGGCGCGACCGTTACCAAGGTTACGTGAACGCGCTGCGCAAAGCCGGCATCGAGGTCGATCCGGGGCTGCGTATTCCAGGCCCCCGAACCAAGCAGGGTGGCTTCGAAGCAGCCGTCAACTTCCTGTCCCTGCCGCAGAAGCCAACGGCCGCCGTGTGCTGGAACGATCTCGTCGCGATCGGGTTGATGAACGGCATTGCACGCGCGGGGCTCGTTCCCGGCCAGGATATCTCGGTGACGGGCTACGACGATCTGGAAGAGGCTTCGATCGCCACACCCTCTCTGACGACCGTCTGGAATGGTCAGGCCGAAGTGGGGCGGCTGGCCGCGCGTGCGCTGCTCGACAAACTTGCCGGCAGTCATGAGCCTGACGGCATTCACCTGATCAAGCCCGAGATGCGCATTCGCCAGTCGACGGGCCCGATCCGCCGCTGAAGCCCGGCCGGCTGACCCAGCCGGCGGCTCCCCACCCAGACCGCCAGAGGAGACAGCCATGTCCGATCGCCCCCTCGTGTTGATCCCAGGCCGGATCAATCCCCGCGTCCGATCCCGCCTTGCGGAGCAGTTCGAGCTCGTTGAAGTGGCCGATGCTTCGGCTGCGGATTGTGACCCCGATATCCTTCAGCAGGTGCGCGGCGCAGCCGTTTCCGGCCGTTTCCCTGCCGCGCTGATCGAGCGGCTCCCGAAGCTCGAGGTGATCGCCAGCTTCGGCGTTGGCTATGATGGTGTTGAGGTCAAGGCCGCCGCTCAGCGAGGGATCGTCGTTACGAACACTCCCGATGTGCTGAATGACGAAGTGGCGGATACGGCCATTGCGCTGCTGCTCAACACCATCAGGCGCTTTCATTTTGCCGAGCAGTATCTGCGCGAAGGGCGGTGGGAAAAAGAGGGGGCCTTTCCTCTTTCCCCGATGTCGCTGAAAGGCCGGAAGGTCGGCCTTCATGGACTGGGGCGGATCGGAATGGAAATCGCCTCCCGGCTCGTGCCCTTCAAGGTCGAGATCGCCTACCACACGCGGCGCCCGCGCGCTGACGTTGCCTACACCTATCATGACAGTCTCATCGGGCTGGCCAAGGCGGTGGATATCCTGATCTCGATCGTTCCATCGACGCCTGAGACGAACGGCGCCATCAATTCGGAGGTACTGACCGCACTGGGGCCGGATGGCGTGCTGATCAATGTCGGCCGGGGATCGACGGTGGACGAGCCCGCGCTCATTGCGGCCCTTCAGAACGGCACGATTGCGGCGGCAGGTCTCGATGTGTTCGCCGTCGAGCCGCATGTGCCACAGGCGCTGATCGACCTTCCCAATGTCTCGCTGCTGCCGCATGTCGCGTCGGCCTCGGTCCCGACGCGTGATGCCATGGCCGATCTGGTGGTCGATAACCTCATCAGCTGGTTTGAGGGCCGTGGACCGCTGACGCCGGTGCCGGAAACGCCTGCAGCCCACTGATTCGGCTGTTCAGCCTTCGGCAAGCTTGAGAGCGCATTCTTCCGAGACTTGGGGTCTCGAGCGGAAGGATGCTCCGATGAAGTCCTCTCTCGTCATCGTGGCGACGGCATTAATATGTGCGGGTGTTTCGGCGGCGGGTCTCGGCTTCTGGGCGAGCTCGGCACCCTCAGACGCAGTGACTGCGGATCCGATCGTGCTCGGGACGATCCCGACGACTGTCGGACAGTCGCATCCGACGATGGCGTCGCTGAGGACAGCCCCGGTCTCGCCTCCGGCCATCTTCTCGGTCTCGAATTTCACCCGCAAGACGGTCTGTCTGGTGGAGCGCGGTGCGGCGCTGACCAGCCGCAGTCGTGACTTCTACGCGCCGCCGGATTGCGAGCAGGTCTGGCCCGGCCTGACGCGGGCAACAACCTGGACGCAAAACGAGGACGGCAGTGTCACCATCAGTGATACCGGTGGTGGCACACTTTTGACGCTCGTTCGCGGCCGGCACTTTTCCTATGAGGTCACCGACGCCGTCGATGCCGATCTCGCGCTTCTGATGCTGCCTTGAGTGCGAGATAGCCTCTTGGACGGCTGCTGGCTCGATCGTGTTCGGTCAGACTCGACCGTCTGCTTCGCTCAAGTATTTTGTCTGATTGCGCTAACATCGAGCCTCAGAAATAGGCCACGCCGAAGTGAAACCTCTCATCCAAAAGAATAGCTTGCAAGCGCTTGAAACGCTTTGACCAAAATGGTTAGCTCGCACATCGCTGCCGGGAGGGGCCGCCGATGCCCGCCGGTAGGGCAACAACTGGGAGGAAGTTTATGGATCGTCGTTCATTTATCAAGAAAGCCGGTGTCGCCGGTGCAGGCGCTGCCGCGTCCACCGTGCTGGCCGCACCTGCCATCGCGCAGGAAATGCCGAAGGTGACCTGGCGCTTGACGTCGTCGTTCCCGAAGTCGCTCGATACCATTTACGGTGGTGCCGAAGATCTCGCCAAAAACGTGTCGGATGCAACCGGCGGCAACTTCGAAATTCAGGTCTTTGCTGCAGGCGAAATCGTACCCGGCCTTCAGGCCGCCGATGCCGTATCGGCCGGCACGGTCGAGATGTGCCATACCTGCTCCTATTACTATGTTGGCAAGGACCCGACCTTCGCCATCGGCACGGCCATTCCCTTCGGCCTGAATGCACGTCTGACCAATGCCTGGTTCTATGAAGGCAACGGCAATACGCTGCTCAACGAATTCTATGCCACGCATGGCCTCGTCGGCTTCATCGCCGGCAACACCGGTGCCCAGATGGGCGGCTGGTTCCGCAAGGAGATCAACACGGTCGACGACTTCAAGGGCGTCAAGATGCGCATCGCCGGTCTTGCTGGCCGCGTGGTCGAAAAGCTCGGCGTGGTGCCGCAGCAGATCGCCGGTGGCGACATCTATCCGGCTCTCGAGAAGGGCACGATCGACGCGGCTGAATGGGTCGGTCCCTATGACGACCAGAAGCTCGGCTTCAACAAAGTTGCGCCCTTCTACTACTACCCGGCCTTCTGGGAAGGTGGCCCGGTCATCCACGCATTCGCCAACAAGGAAAAGTTCGAGGCTCTGCCGGCTGCCTACCAGTCGGCCCTGCGTGACGCTTGCGCCTATGCCAACACCAACATGATGGCCAAGTACGACGTCAAGAACCCGAAGGCGATCAAGGAACTCGTGGCTGCTGGCACGCAGCTGCGTCCTTATAGCCAGGAGATCCTCGAGGCCTGCTTCAACGCGGCGATGGAGCTTTATGCGGAAATCGGCGCGCAGAACGCAGCGTTCAAGAAGATCTATGAAGACCAGGTGGCCTTCAAGCGCGAAGCCTATCTCTGGATGCAGCTGTCGGAATACACCTACGACACCTTCATGATGATGCAGCAGCGCGCAGGCAAGCTCTAAGCGATCGCCTGTTCCATCTTCGGCCGGCCTCCTTCGGGAGGCCGGTTTTTTTATGCGCAGGCGCTGCTTTGATATCCGTTCAAAAAGAAAGCCCCCAGGAGGGGGCTTTCGAGGCTGATCAGTTAAAAGCCGGTGGTTGGCTCAGATCCGGCGTGGCGGGGGCGGCCGGTGGCGCCGATGGCGCTGCCGGAGCCGGGGTCGAACCCCCGCCGAAGTCCAGAGGCGGTAGGCCAAGGCTTGGTGCCGGAGCAGCCGGTGCCGATCCTTCAGGGGCCGGCGCCGGTCCGGAACCGAAGCTCGGCGGCGGCAGACCGAATGACGGGGCAGGTGCTGTGCCACCGCCAGCGTCCGGCTGGCCGAAGGACGGCGCGGGGCTCGAACCGAAGCCTGGCAGTTCGATCTGGATACTGCCCGGATCGGTCGTCGTCGGCGTTCCCTTGTAATGCATGACCAGTCCGGGGAAGGAGATAACGGTGACGATCGCCAGGAACTGGATGATGATGAAGGGAAGCACACCCTTGTAGATGTCGACCGTCTTGATCCCCGCCCGCATCTGTCCCGTCACCTTGTCCTGCCACTGCCCTTCGGGCGCTACGGAGCGCAGGTAGAAGAGCGAGAAGCCGAACGGAGGCGTCAGGAAGGACGTCTGCAGGTTGATGCCGAGGATGATGCCGAACCAGACAAGGTCGATCCCGTGGCTCTGGGCGACCGGAACCAGCAGTGGCACCATGATGAAGGCGATCTCGAAGAAGTCGAGGAAGCAGCCGAGGATGAAGACGATAATCGTGACGACGATCAGGAAGCCGTATTCGCCGCCCGGCAGCGCCAGCATCAGATCCTCGATCCAGACATTGCCGTTGATGCCGTAGAAGGTCAGGCCGAAAACGCGGGCGCCGATCAGGATCATCATGACGAAGGCGGACAGACGCGTGGTGGCGTCCAGAGCGTTCTTCAGGATGGCCAAGTTCAGACGGCCCTTGGCGGTCGCGATGATCAGGGCTCCGGTGGCGCCCATGGCGCCGCCTTCCGTCGGCGTCGCAATGCCGAGGAAGATGGTGCCGAGCACGAGGAAGATCAGCGCCAGCGGCGGGACCATCACGATGATGACCTCCTGTGCCAGCCGCGAGATCAGGTTCAGCTTCATGCCACGGTTGAGGAGCGCGAAGACATAGACGGTGACCACGCCGAAGGCGAGCGCTGCAACCAGCTGCCATTCTGCGCTGGCAACGCCGGTGAACAGAAGGTGATAGCCGAGGAAATAGAGGCCGGTGCCAATTGCGATCATCACCAGCAGCGAGGTCACGCCGTCACCGAGGGTGCGGGCTTCCTTCGGCAGGGCAGGGGCCCATTCCGGTTTGATGATGGTGACGGCGAAAATGTAGAGGCAGTAGGCCGCGATGATCATCAGCGCCGGGTAAAGCGCGCCGACATACATGTCGCCGACGGAACGGCCGAGCTGGTCGGCCATGACGATCAGAACCAGCGATGGCGGCACGATCTGTGCCAGCGTACCGGAGGCGGCGATCGTGCCTGAAACTAGCGGGCCGTTATACTTGTAGCGCAGCATGATCGGCAGAGAGATCAGGCCCATGGCCATGACGGATGCGGCTACGACGCCGGTGGTGGCGCCAAGCAGCGCGCCTACCAGGATGACGGCGTAAGCGAGACCGCCGCGCACCGGGCCAAACAGCTGGCCGATGGTGTCGAGCAGGTCTTCCGCCATGCGCGACCGTTCCAGGATGATGCCCATCAAGGTGAAGAACGGGATCGACAGCAGGGTGTCGTTGTACATGATCCCGTAGATGCGTTCCGGATGGGACTGAAGCAGCGGCCAGAACAGCCGGATCTCGGAGGAGATGTGCGAGAGTTCGACGCCGACGACGAAATAGATGAGGCCGCCGGCTGCCAGCGTGAAGGCGACGGGGTAGCCGAGCAGCAGCATCAGCATGACGCTGGTGAACATGATCGGCGCGAGGTTGTGCGCGATGAAGTCGATCATCTCAGGCCTCCTTGCCTTCGGTCGCCGGTGGGGTGACGCTTGCATCGTCGATCCGGCCCATCAGCACGGCAGCACGCTTGATGATTTCGGAGAAGGCCTGGGCGGTCAGCAGGATGAAGCCGATCAGGACGACGGCCTTTGCGGGCCAGATGACCAGGCCGCCGGCGCTCGAGGAGACTTCACCCGAACGGAAGGACAGCCAGAACCACGGCCAGGCGAGATAGGCCATCAGTCCGGAGAAGGGCACGAGGAAGATAATGTGCAGGATCAGGTCGATCCAGTCGCGGGTCCGCTTCGTCCATCCGCTGGACAGGATGTCGATGCGGATATGTTCGTTGCGAAGCAAGGCATAAGCAGCGGCAAGCATGAAGACTGTGCCATAGAGATACCATTGCAGTTCGAGCCAGGCGTTCGACGAGATGTCGAAGACCTTGCGAATGACGGCATTGCCGGCGCTGATCAGAACCGCGGCCAGGAGCAGCCAGGAAACCCAGCGCCCGATGGCCCCGTTGATCGCGTCGATCAGCCGGGAAACAGCCAACAGGATTGTCATTGTGTTTGTTCTCCCCTTGTCTTTTTGTGCTTAGAGCAATGGCAAACCGGGCGCAACTCAACAGCGCTTGTGGTTCTGGCGGGCATACGAAAGTCGCAGTTCCCGCTCTTTCGACCGGCCTGAGCGGATGCCGTGAGGCTCATTGCCCGTGTTGATCCATTCGTCGCATTTTAATGGTTTCCCTATGCCGCCCTTAAGAGGTTGTGACTTACTCGTTTGCGTCCCGCATCGAAGCAGTGCATTTTAGAAATTGCTTCGTTATGCACATTACTGTGACGTTTTAGTACATGCTTTTTGCCCTTCGGACCGGGCACAGGGATTGGAAGAGACATCGTTTGGCAGCTGAGGTTTCACGTCCAGCCGCGCCGGGAGGGCAGATCATGAGGGCCGACAAGGGGCCTGAGCACAATGTGCCCACGGATGTCTATCTCTCGTTCGTGAGCTCCCTGTTCGACAACCGCTTCACGCTGTTCACCGGCATGGTTGTCCACATCCTGACCTTCGTCACCGTCTATGTGCAGACCGGTGCGGGTTTCTATCTGCTCCTCTGCGGCTGCTTCGTCCTCGTTTTTTCCTTTCGCCTGCATTCGTTCTTCCTGTTCGATCGCGAGGACAAAACCGCGCTGACCCGCGAACAGATCGCGGCCTGGGAACGGCGCTATGTGCTCGGCGGTGCGTTGACAGCCGCCATTCTCGGGATCGGGAGTGGCTATGCGATGCTGGCGTTCGAGGACACATTCGCGGAACTCGCATGTATAGCCGTGGCCATGGCGTCGATGGTGTCCGTTGTCGGGCGCAATTATGGTTCCCGGCTCGCTGTTGACTTGCAGACGCTGGCCTGCTGCGCGCCGATGGTGATTGGCAGTCTCCTTGCGCAGGACATCTTCAAGTCGTTGCTATCACTCATGCTGGTGCCCTTTGGGCTCACGGTCCGATCGATGGCCAATGGCGTGCGGGACTTTCTCTATGAGAATGTCATCGCCTCGCGCGAGATGGCGAAGATCGCGGACCGCTTCGACACGGCCCTGAGCAACATGACGCACGGCCTGCTGATGCTCGACCCGAACAACCGGATCGAGGTCGTCAACCGCAAGGCCTGTGAGTTGCTCAACCTGGGCGACCGTCGGCGCCTGACAGGCTGCGACCTGGATGTGGTCCTGCGCTACGGCGTGCGGCACACCTTTGTCGACGGTGCCATGCCGAGCTTGCTGCAGAAGCAGCTTTCCCAGCTCACGCAGGGGCTAACCAGCCGAGCCGTGATGCATTTTTCCGAGGATCTGGTTCTCGAATTCTCCGCCAAACGGCGCGACGAAGGCGGGGTCGTCCTGATCTTCGAAGACGTGACGGCCCGCGTGCGGGCGGATCGCAAGATCCTTCACATGGCGCGCTACGATGCTCTGACGGGGCTGCCGCAACGCAGCTATTTCGCTGAACTCGTGCGCGATCGTCTGGATCGGCCGGGCGAGTACGGGCCCGTTGTTGGATTGATGCTGCTGGACGTCGCCGATTTCAAGCATGTGAACGACCTCAAGGGACACCTCACGGGCGACAAGCTGCTCGTCGCTGTCGGGGAGCGGTTGACGGAACTGGCTGCCGGCAAGGCGGTCGTCGGACGTCAGGTAGGCGATCACTTCATCTTCTTCTTCCCGAATGTGCAGGGGCGGCCGGATCTCGAGATCGAGATGAAAGGTCTACATGCGGCGGCGAGGGGAGAATACGAAATTGGCGGCACCCGCTTTCCGATCAACTTCTCTGCCGGTGCAGCACTGGTCGACACCGCTGAAGGCGATATGGAGGCGTGGCTCGTCAAGCTGGACATCGCGCTCTTTGAATCCAAAGCACGCGGACGCGGAAATTTCACGCTGTTCGTCGATGAGATGGATGCACGCTATCTTGAGCGTCAGCGGCTGAAAGCAGACTTGCGCGCCGCTGTGGACAGCCATGGCATCACGGTCGTCTATCAGCCGATGTTCACCCCGGATGGCCGTAGGCTGGCCTGCTGCGAAGCGCTTGCCAGGTGGCACCACCCGGAGAAAGGACCGATCGCCCCCAACATCTTCATCCAGATCGCGGAGGAGATGGGTATCGTTACCGACATCACGCAGCAGGTCTTGCAGAAAGCATGTGCCGATTGCCGGACCTGGCCTGAAACGATTGGCGTGTCAGTAAACCTTTCAGTCCAAGACTTGAGGCAGGGAGATCTTGCTTCAACAGTAGAGAAGATCCTGACGAATGCCGGATTGCCAGCAGCACGCCTCCATCTGGAGGTGACTGAAAGCAGCCTAATTGAAGAGCTCTCTGCTGCGCGTGACGTGTTAGAGCAACTGAGATCACTGGGAATAACCATCTCTATCGACGATTTCGGCACCGGATTCTCAAGTCTGAGCTATCTGGACACACTGCCTGTTGACGTCGTCAAGATCGATCGGTCGTTTGTTCGGAACATCGGAAAGGACGCCCGTCGCCTCAAACTGTTGCGCGGTATTGTCAGCCTCACGCGGGGGCTTGATATCGGCATTGTTGTCGAGGGGGTGGAGACCCGGGAGCAACTTGCTCTCATCAAGAAACACAATTGTGCTGACCTCATTCAGGGCTATGTGTTTTCCACACCGATAGCGACCCACGCCATCGAAGGTCTTGCGGAAGAAGCGTCCCTTCATGGCCTGTCAGGTCACGCCGGCGTCGCCTGAGGCTGCCCAAGCAAATCAGAAAACTAAGCTCCGCCGTGACTCGGTCTAGCCGCTTTGAAACCGCGTAGTCGCATATGCGACTGTTAACCTTAACCTATGGGGTTTTAATTTGTTATTAATATTTGGGGGCGCGGCAGGGAACAATGCGTGCTAGCCATTCACCGGGTGTTAACCATGGTGAGCGTCGGATATGGAATTTGAAGGCTTTTCGGAGCGACTGATGCGATACCTCGACTATGTCGAGTATCGCCGCATTGAGACGCAAGAGGATTTTGAAGACATCGAGCATCTCCGCTACAAGGCATATAAAGCAGCGAATGTGCTGCCGGTCGCGGCACCAAGTATGATCGATGATGCCGACTTTGATAGACATGCCTATGTCTTCGGCATCTACTATTTCGAAGAGCTGGTGAGCACCATCAGGCTCCATCACGTGACACCTTCCCACCCGCTTTCTCAATCTGAAGGGGTGTTTCCGGACGTTATGGAAGCCTATCTCGATGCTGGGCTGACTCTTATCGATCCTGCCCGATTTGCTGTCGATCCACAGGTCGCGGCTGAGCTGCCGGTTCTACCTTATATAACGCTACGTCCCAGCATTGTTGCTGCTGCCTATTTCAAGGCTGATAGGGTACTGCAACACGTGCGCCCGCATCATGCTGCGTTTTACAAGCGCGTGTTCTATGCGGAGACAGTCGTGGAGCGCCGCATGACCGAGATATACGGTCTTGAACTCACCCTCATGGCGACCAATACCCATACGACCGGGTCCAAGTTGCTCAAGCGCTATCCCTTCTTCGATTCGGGCGTTCACGAGCGGCGGCTGATGTTCGGGCGCGGGGAGGGGCGTTTGCCGACGACGCCGCTGACGATCCTGCCTTCGGCGCGGCTCGTGGCCGATGGGAAGATCATCGGTGCGGTGGCGGGCCGTGATTATTGACCACGATCCCCGGATGCGATTGCACTTGGGCCGGCCTTTGTGTATGCGGAAACAGAGAAAATTTCGCCCACAGCCGCGTCCTTGCGTGATTCTGCCGTGGTGCCGTCTGGCTTAAGATTTGGGAGATCGAACATGAGCGAACATCATTCCGGTCCGGTCGAAACCGGTGCTTCGATGGACTACAAGGAGCACGAGAAGACCTATGACCTCTTCATCGCTGGCACCAAGTATGGCACTGCCATCCTGGTTGCGCTGATGATCGCCATGGCTGCCGGTTTCTTCGGCGGCGCCGGCCTGCTCGGTGGCCTCTTCATCTGGATCGTGCTGTCGGTTGCCGGCGTCTTCATGATGCGCTGATCAGCGTCGAAAAACTTCGAATGTCAGAGGCGGTCCGGAAACGGGCCGCCTTTTTCTTTGGCTTCGTTTCCTGCTGCATGGATAACAAAAAACGGCGGGTCTCCCCGCCGTTTCGAACCTCAGTGCTATGTCGGACCGTCAGGTCGTGCCGCGCGTGCGCGCAAGGCCCTGCTTGGCCGGCTCGTATTTCGGATCGAGGCGCAGCGCATGGCTGTAGGACTTGGCGGCCCGTGCCTTGTCGCCGCGGCGCTCGTAGACAAGCGCCTGGTTCGCCCAGCTTTCGGCGATGTTGCCGTTGAGCTCGATCGCGAGGTTGAAGTCGGCAAAGGCGTTTTCGTCGTCGTTCAGCGCGATGTAGGAGACGCCGCGGCCGTTATAGGGTTCCGGGGCGCGCGAGGAGAGCGAAATCGCCTTGGAGAAGTCTTCGATCGCCTTCGGATGGTCGCCGCGCAGTTGATAGATCAGGCCGCGATTGTGATAGGCGCGACCGTCCGTCGTGTCGAGCTGGATCGCGCGGTTGAAATCGCCGAAAGCTTCGTCGATGCGGCCAGCCTGGCGGTAGATGTTGCCTCTGCCGATATAGGCGACGTCGTAGTTCGGGTTGATCTTCAGCGCCGCGTTGTAGTCAGCTGCCGCTTCAACCGGCTTGCCCATGTTGCGATAGACCAGCGCGCGGTTGGCGTAAGCCTGGAAGAATTGCGGATTGAGCTGCAGCGCCGTGTTGAAATCGTCGAGCGCCTGCTTGAACTGGCCGGCGCGGCCATAAGCCGAACCACGAACGTTATAGCCTTCCGGATCGCGCGGATTGGCCTGGATAACGGCTGTCAGCGACGCGATGTTTTCGTCGGATCCCTGCGCGCGATCGAGCCGAATGACATCCGTCGTTTCCGTCGTCGTGGCGCAGCCTGCCAGGGTCAAGGCAGCCAAGAGAGCCGCTGCCGATGCTAGTCGCGATCTGGAGGCGACATAGGAGGCTGGGGAGAGCACGGAGGTTTTCGTCATGAGGCGCATCATCCGGCGGCCGCCGGGACCTCGAAAGGTATCGGGCAGCACAAGTTCGTGTTGCATATCAAAAGAGCGGCGGCGATTCGTCTCGCCCCCGCCCTCATTTCATAGGAAAACGCCCAAATCGGGGCAGATCAACGGCCGCGTGCAGCCGGCAGCAGGCCTTCGCGCTGCATCTTCTTGCGCGCCAGCTTGCGGACGCGACGAACAGCTTCAGCCTTCTCGCGTGCACGCTTCTCAGACGGCTTTTCGAAGAAATCGCGCATCTTCATTTCGCGGAAGATGCCTTCGCGCTGCATTTTCTTCTTGAGAGCGCGGAGCGCCTGGTCAACGTTGTTGTCGCGGACTAGTACCTGCACGTTTATCCCGTTCCTTTGGTTTTTTGAGTTGGTCCTTCCGTCGATGGAGGTCACATCTACGGAAACAGCATAATGGTTCGCCCGGCCCGTGAGTCCGGCGATTAGCGAGCGAGATACCAGAAGACCCTGGTGAAGTCCATATGTCGCAGGGCCTTGAAGCAACAATTTTGCGCTACTCACCAGAACATCTTCGGGGTGTCGAAAGACGGATGACAATGCGTCGCAAAACGGACGTCATGTCGTGGGTTGATCTGCGACCTGTATCATCCTACCCCAGTGCCTGAACCACAGGAGTTTAAGGCGAATGCGCAAATATTCGGTCTTTGCCGTTGTCCGTGAGGCCATGCGTGCCCACAAGGGATGGGAGGCTCAATGGGTCTCTCCCGAGCCGCGGCAGTCCTATGACGTGATCATTGTCGGTGCCGGCGGCCATGGCCTCGGCGCGGCTTATTACCTCGCCAAGGAGCACGGCATCACCAATGTCGCTGTCATCGAGAAGGGCTGGCTCGGCGGTGGCAATACCGGCCGTAACACGACGATCATCCGGTCCAACTATCTCTATGAAGAGAGCATGGACATCTACGAGCATTCGCTGAAGCTCTGGGAAGGTCTGTCTCAGGACCTCAATTACAATGTCATGTATTCGCCGCGCGGCGTGATGATGCTGTCGCACAATGTGCATGACATGCAGTCGTTCAAGCGCCATGTGAATGCCAACAATCTCTATGGCATCGACAATGAATGGCTGACGCCGGAGCAGGCCAAGGCCTTCTGCCCGCCGCTCGATATCTCGAAATCGGCCCGCTATCCGATCAATGGGGCAGCGCTGCAGCGTCGCGGCGGCACGGCGCGTCACGATGCGGTTGCCTGGGGCTATGCGCGTGCGGCGTCCGATCGCGGCGTGCATATCATCCAGAACTGCGAAGTCACCGGCATTCGCCGTGGCCCGAATGGTGAAGTCACCGGCGTCGATACGACGAAGGGCTTTATCGGCGCGAAGAAGATCGGCGTTTCCGCTGCCGGCCATTCCTCCGTCGTCATGGGCATGGCAGGCGTGCGCCTTCCGGTTCACTCGACGCCGCTGCAGGCGCTCGTCTCCGAGCCGCTGAAGCCGATCTTCCCCTGCGTGGTCATGTCGAACACCGTGCATGCCTATATCTCGCAGTCGGACAAGGGCGAGCTGGTCATCGGTGCCGGCACCGACCAGTACAACTCCTACAGCCAGACCGGCGGCATGCAGATCATCACGCATACGCTCGATGCCATCTGCGAGCTCTTCCCGATGTTCCGTCGTGTGAAGATGATGCGCCAGTGGGGCGGGATCACCGACAACACGGCCGACCGTTCGCCGATCCAGAGCGTGACGCCGGTTCCGAACCTCTTCGTCAATGCCGGCTGGGGTACGGGCGGTTTCAAGGCGACGCCGGGTTCGGCAAACCTCTTTGCCCATCTCATTGCCAAGGGCGAGCCGCATCGGCTGGCCCAGGGCCTGACGCTCGACCGGTTCCGCACCGGCCGCCTCATCGACGAGGCAGCCGCCGCTGCCGTGGCGCACTGATTTCAGGGATCACTCACCATGCTGGTCATCAAATGCCCCTATTGCGAAGAAGAGCGTGCAGAGCTCGAGTTTCGCGCCGCCGGTGAAGCGCATATCGCACGCCCGGAAAACATCGCTTCGATCACGGACGAAGAGTTCGCGGATTACTTCTTCCTGCGCGACAACCCGAAGGGCCTGATCTTCGAACGCTGGCGCCATATCCATGGCTGCGGTCGCTTCTTCAACGCGGCCCGCGACACCATCTCCGACAAGATCCTGCTGACCTACAAGGCCGGTGAACCCATGCCCGATCGCGCGACGCTCCAGTCCGCAACCGTCACCAAGGGAGAGAAGGCATGAGCGCTGCCAACCGTATCCCCGGCAAGGGCCGCCTGACGCCGGCTCTGACCGCCCGCTTCACCATCGATGGTCGCACGCTGACGGCTTACGAAGGCGATACCGTGGCGTCCGCCATGATCGCCAACGGCATGCATCTCGCCGGTCGCTCGTTCAAGTATCACCGTCCGCGCGGCATCCTGACCGCAGGCCCGGAAGAACCGAATGCGCTGCTCGACGTTTCGCGTGACGCCGCCCGCCGCCAGCCGAATGTGCGGGCGACCGTGCAGGAGGTCTTCGACGGGATGAAGATCGAGACGCAGAACCGCTGGCCGTCGCTGTCGCTCGACATCGGCGAGGTCAACAATCTGCTGTCGCCCTTCTTCGCTGCCGGCTTCTACTACAAGACCTTCATGTGGCCGAAGGCTGCGTGGCACCAGATCTATGAACCCTTCATCCGTCGCGCGGCCGGTCTCGGCCATGCGCCGAAGGAAGCGGATCCGGATCATTACGCCAACCGCTACGCCCATTGCGACGTGCTGGTGATCGGTGGCGGTGCCGCCGGTCTGGCCTCTGCGCTTGCCGCCGCCCAGACGGGCGTGCGCGTGATGATCGTCGACGAACAGCCGGAAATGGGCGGTGCCTTCCACTTCGACACCGGTGCGACCGTCGACGGCCAGAGCGGCTGGGACTGGGCACAGGCGACCGTCACCAAGCTGAAGGGCATGTCCAACGTCACCGTGCTCTCCCGCACGACGGCCTTCGGCTATCACAACCACAATTATGTGGCGCTGGTCGAGCGTGTCACCGATCACGTCGCCAAGCCGTCGAAGAGCCAGCCGCGCGAACGGCTCTGGCAGGTGCGTGCCAAGCGCGTGATCATCGCCAGCGGCGCGATCGAGCGTCACATGGTGTTCGCCAACAACGACCGTCCGGGCATCATGCTCGCCTCCGCCGGCCGCACCTATCTCAACCATTTCGGCGTGGCCGTCGGTGCCAAGGTTGGCGTCTATACGGCGCATGACTCGGCCTATGAAGCGGCGATTGACCTGAAGAAGGCGGGCGTTTCTGTGCCGGTCATCGTCGACGCTCGCGAAAAGCCGGGTGAGGGTGTTCTGGCCCAGGCGCGTGCGCTCGGCATCGAAGTGTTGACCGGCCATGGCGTGGTCGACACCGCTGGTCGTCTGCGCGTGCGCTCGATCACCGTTCGCCGCAATGGCGGCGGTGCCACCCGCAAGATCGAGATCGATTCGCTCCTGATGTGCGCCGGCTGGACGCCGTCCGTGCATATGTTCTCGCAGTCGCGCGGCAAGTTGAAGTTCGATGCGGCCAACCAGCGCTTCCTGCCTGACGTCTATGCCCAGGACTGCATCTGCGTCGGTGGCTGCAACGGCACCGACGATCTGCAGGCGCTGCTCGACGAGGCAACCGCTGCCGGTCTCTCCTCGGCCAAGGCCGCAGGCGCGACTGAGACGCCAGCCGTCTCGCTTTCCGGTTCCAATGCCCATGCCTGGACCGGCGGCATGATCGGTGCTGCCGAAGGCGCTGGCCGCGAGGACAACGTCAAGGCCTTCGTCGACTTCCAGCACGATGTCTGCGCCAAGGATATCAGGCTCGCCGTGCGCGAGGGCATGCATTCGATCGAGCATATCAAGCGCTTCACGACGAACGGCATGGCCTCCGACCAGGGCAAGCTCTCCAACATGCATGGCCTTGCCATCGCGGCGGAAGTGCTGGGCAAGGAGATCCCGCAGGTCGGTCTCACCACCTTCCGGGCGCCCTATACGCCCGTTACCTTCGGCACGCTGATCAACCATTCGCGCGATGCGCTGTTTGATCCCGTACGCAAGACGCCGATGCATGCCTATGAAGTTTCCCAAGGCGCCGTCTATGAAGACGTCGGCAACTGGAAGCGCGCCTGGTACTACCCCAAGGGCGGCGAGGACATGCATGCCGCCGTCAACCGCGAATGCAAGACGGTCCGCGAGGCGGCCGGCGTCTTCAACGCCTCGACGCTCGGCAAGATCGAGGTCGTCGGGCCTGACGCCGCCGAGTTCCTGAACCTGATGTACACCAACGCCTGGGACACGCTGAAGCCCGGCAAGGCGCGTTACGGCATCATGACTCGCGAAGACGGCTTCATCTACGACGATGGTGTTGTCGGTCGTCTGGCCGAAGATCGCTTCCATGTGACCACCACGACCGGCGGTGCGCCGCGCGTCATGAACCACATGGAAGACTATCTGCAGACGGAATTCCCGCATCTGAAGGTCTGGCTCACCTCGACCACCGAACAATGGGCGGTCATCGCCGTCCAGGGTCCGAAGGCACGCGACATCATCGCGCCGTTTGTCGAGGGCATCGACATCTCGAACGAGGCCTTCCCGCATATGAGCGTGGCCGAGGGCACGTTCTGCGGCGTGCCGACGCGTCTCTTCCGCGTGTCGTTCACCGGCGAGCTCGGCTTTGAAGTCAACGTCCCTGCCGATTTCGGCGCTGACGTCTTCCAAAAGATCTGGGAGCGTGCCCAGTCGCTCGGCGCCTGCCTCTATGGAACCGAAACCATGCACGTGCTGCGCGCCGAAAAGGGCTACATCATCGTCGGTCAGGATACCGACGGCACGCTGACGGCTGATGATGCCGGCCTCTCCTGGGCGGTGTCGAAGAAGAAGACCGACTTTGTCGGCATTCGCGGCATGAAGCGTCCTGATCTGGTCAAGGAAGGCCGCAAGCAGCTTGTCGGCATCTTCACCAAGGATCCTAACGAAGTGCCGGAAGAGGGCGCGCAGATCGTTGCCAACCCGAACCAGTCGAAGCCGATGACCATGCTCGGGCACGTCACCTCGTCCTACTGGTCGGAAAACCTCGGTCGCTCGATTGCGATTGCCATGGTGGCCGGTGGCCGCGCCCGCATGGGCGAGACGCTCTACGTGCCGATGAAGGACAAGACCATCGCGGTTGAGGTCACCGACATGGTATTCTTTGACAAGGAAGGAGGCCGCATCCATGGCTGATATGTCTGTTGCAGAGCGCAAGACCGTTCTTGCCGGCTTCCATGGCGGCAGCGCCAAGGTGCGCCTCACCCCGGCGCTTCCTGCCACCCGCGTGTCGCTGCGCGCCGGTGCCGATGCCGTGGCAGGCCTGTCCAAGACGCTTGGCCTGAAGCTGCCGACAAAGCCCAAGACATCTGTCTCGGCCAAGGGCCGCACGGCGTTCTGGATTGGTCCGGACGAATGGTTCCTGATCGACGAAAAGGGTGACGCGTTGATGGCCGATTGCGCCGCCTCCGGCGTGGTGCATTCGGCGACCGACATCTCCCACCGCAACACCGCGATCATTGTCTCGGGACCGGCGGCTGCCGACACGCTGAATGCGGCATGCCCGCTGGATCTGTCGCTCGCCGCCTTCCCGGTGGGTGCCGTCACGCGCACCGTTTTCGGCAAGATCGAGATCATCCTCTACCGCGTCGAGGAAGAGACCTACCGCGTCGAATGCTGGCGGTCCTTTGCGGAGTATGCGTTCGGCATGCTCGCCGAGGGCGCGGAGGATGCCTCGCTCTGAGGGGGTGGGGTGATTGATGGGGTTTGAGGAGGCCGGGGTGACCCGGCCTTTTTCGCGATTGGCGTGGATCTCGCGTCGATGTTTTCGGCATGCTATTGTGAGGTTGTGATCGCGCAGCATGGAGGTCAGGTTTGATGAAATCTTTCCGAAACGAGACCCTGAAGGCCGTGGACGATCTGGTTGAGATCGGCGGTTTTGCGTCGGCGGACGAGGCTGTGCTTGCCGCAATCGAAGCCTGGCACCAAGCGACAGACGATCCGGCTGACCAACTGGAGGCCATTCGGCTGCGGGTGCGTCGCTCGATCGATGATCCTCACCCAAGCCTCAGCGTGGAAGAGGTGGACGCCGCACTCGACCAAATGATGGCCGAAGCGCAATCGGTGCCGGGACGTGCTGCGCGCTAAGGTCCGCTTTCGCCCAGAGGCTCTGAACGATCTGCAAGACCTATTCGCGTTCGTGCTGGCGCTCAGCCAGTCACCTGTGACGGCAAGACGCTATGTCGGTCGTATTCGGGCGCGCTGCGAGAAGATTGGTGATGCGCCCCACGGCGGTGTACTGAGAGGTGACTTGGCTCCGGGAATACGCATGGTCCCTTTCGAACATAGTGCGGTCGTGCTCTACCTCCTAGACGAGAGCGGCGTTGTGATTACCAACATCTTCCATGGACGCCGAAACTACGCGGCTCTGTTCGGCTCAACCGGTTGAACCTTCCCACCCCACCCACTTCACCCACCGCCCGTGAAAATCCGCCCGGCCGATCTCGCGGGTTTCGCCTGGCGGCCAGAGCGTGAGCAGGATCGCTGCCCCTTCCGGCTTCCCGTCGGCCTCAAGCTGCAGGCGGGCAAGCGGGGCGTCCATCGTCGCGCGGCTGCCGGCTTCGGCGACCAGCGCTTCACCCTCGGCTTTCTGCGCGGCTGGCAGATATTGCCATGCGATGGTGTGGTAGATCACATGGGTCATGCCCGGACGCGGCGTTGCCAGACGCTGTCGAAGCCAGTCGATGGCGTCGGCCTTCTCGACCTTCAGTCCACTTTCGGTCGCCATGGCAAGCGCCGCCGCCGTTCGTTCAAGGCGGTCCTGCTGGTCGGCCCAAATATAGGAGAAGAGCCGCAGGCGGTCGTCTTCCGAAGATGGGTCGAGCGGGTTCAGGTCGCAGCCGGCGCGTTCGGTGATCTCGATTGCGGCTTGCGGCGGCAGCGGACCTTCCCAGCGTGGGCCAAGCTCGACGGTGGAAGTCCGGCCCCAGCGGATGTCTCCCAATTGGTAGCTGTAGCGATCCCATTGCAGGTTGAGCCCGGCGCTGGCGCCGACTTCCGAGAGGATCAGCTTTTTTCTGGTCAGTGCCGCGATGGTCAGGAAACCGGGGAGCAGGGCCGAGGAGCGGCGCACCTCGTTGGTCTGCGGCGCTGATTTCAGGCGCTCCAGCATGAAGGCTTCGTCGCGGCGCATGGCAGCCTCGATCGCGGCCCAGAGCGTGTCGTCGTCGACGGTGTGCGGCGGGTAGACGGCTGCAAGTGCTGAGTCCTGGCCGGAGCGGACGAGGGCGTGCAGCGTGCCGGCGAGCCGCAGCGCCAGCGCATCGCCGGTACCGTCAGGGTTGCCGGGCCAACGGAGCACTGTTTCACTGACACTGCTATCCCCCGTCAGCCGCTCTGCCGCCAGCGTGCAGAGCCGGGCGGTGAAGGGGGAGCCGAGATCGGCGCAGGCTTTTGCTTGACGGAGGAAACTCTGGCGGATCAGGTCACTGTCGGTCATGGCCATCCTCGCCTCTCGTGTCAGACGCCTTCGGGCCGATCCTTCGGATCGAACTGCGAGATGGTGATCCAGTTTGCGGTCAGCGCCGGCTTGCGCTCGTCTTCGATCTCGACGGTCACCTCATAGGTGTTCATCAGCATGCCGGCGCCACGAAAGCGGGCTTCGGCCAGCTTGAACGAGCCGCGGATGCGTTTTCCCGTCTTCACCGGCGACATGAAGCGCAGCTTGTCGAAGCCGTAATTGATGCCCATGGTCTGCTCGCGGATCTTTGGCAAACAGTTGAAGTTCATGGCCGACAGCAGTGACACCGTCAGAAAGCCATGCGCGATCGTGCCGCCGAAGGGCGTTTCGGCAGCGGCGCGCACCGGGTCGGTGTGGATGAACTGGTGGTCCATGGTGGCGCCGGCAAAGGCGTCGATCATTGGCTGGTCAACGGTGATCCAGTCGGAGACACCAACCACGGTGCCGACGAGGCCAGGCACGTCCTTGAGTGAAATCTCTTGCGGCATGAAAAGAACCCGATCCTTCAATAATTCCCGCAAGCTACAGCCGGTTCATGTCAATCGGAAGGGGGCTTCGTCACTCTTCGTCACTTTCTCACGCGCGGACCCAGATGTCGACGCTGCGGGCCTTCACGCTTATGCGGCTTGCGCTGCGACCCGTCTCCAGGAGGCGCCATTTCCGCTTCTCTGCGGCGGGCAATGCGAACTCCTGTGTGTCGCTTGAACGGTTGAACAGCACGGCAACATGGCAGTCCTTGCCGGTCTCACGATCGATGCTAGCGAGCATCATGGCAAGGGCGCCGACATCGGGTTTTTCCCAGTCCTGGACGGCCATGGGCTGGCCTTCTGTGTTCAGCCAGGTGACGTCGCCCTCGCCGGTCAGGACGCTCGGGTCCATAAAACAGGAGAAGCGCTGACGCATGGCGGCGAGGCGTGCGGTGGTGTCGATCAGCTCTTCATCCGCCTTCGACCAGTCGAGCCAGGTGAGCGCATTGTCCTGGCAATAGGCGTTGTTGTTGCCGCGTTGGGTGCGACCGAACTCGTCGCCTGCCGTCAGCATCACGGCGCCGCGGCTGGCAAATAGCGTCGAGAGCAGGGCTTCGACATCCTGCCGACGCTTTTTCAGGATCTCCTTGTCGGATGTTTCGCCCTCGACCCCGTTGTTCCAGGAATGGTTCTCGTTGTGGCCGTCGCGGTTTTCCTCGCCATTCGCTTCGTTGTGTTTGTGCTCATAGGAGACGAGGTCGTAGAGCGAAAAGCCGTCATGGGCGGCGATGAAGTTGACGCTGCGCGTCTGGCCGTGGCCGTCATGGGCGAAGAGATCGGCAGAGCCGGCGAGCGCCGTCGCAAGATCGCCTGTCGTGCCAGCGTCGCCGCGCCAGTGGCGGCGGAAAGTGTCGCGGGCGCGGTCGTTCCATTCAAGGAAGGCCGGCGGGAAGCGGCCGAGCTGGTATCCGCCGGGGCCGATATCCCAGGGCTCGGCAATCAGGATGCGATCCTCCAGCACCTCGTCCTCGAGAATGGCTCGGAGCGTCGGGGCATCCGGATGGAAGCCATCCCAGTGGCGGCCCATGATCGGCGCGAGGTCGAAGCGGAAACCGTCCACGCCGGCCGACAGCACGAAATGGCGGAGCGTATCGACGATCAGCTGGCGGATAAAGGGATGGTCGCAGGCCAGCGTGTTGCCGCAGCCGGTGTCGTTGACCAGCGTGCCAGGATCATCCGCCACATGGCGGAAGAGGGAACGGTTGTCGATGCCGCGCATGGAAAGCGTCGTACCATGCACATCGCTTTCGCCGCTGTGGTTGAAGACGAGGTCGAGGATGACGCCGATGCCCTCGGCATGCAGGGCGGCGACCGTCTCGCGCAGTTCCTGGACACCGCCGGGCACGAGGCGCGGATCGAGCGCCATCATGGCGACGGGATTGTAACCCCAGCTGTTGGTGAGGCCGAGCGGCGGCAGATGCCGCTCGTCAATCCAGGCGGTGATCGGCATGAGTTCGACCATGTCCACGCCGATGCGCCTCAGATGGGCGAGAATGGCGGGATGGGCGAGGGCGGAGAGCGTGCCGCGCTGCGCTTCCGGCACGTCCGGATGCAGCATGGTCAGCGCTTTGAGGTTGACCTCGTAGATGAAGCCCGTGCGCTCGCCGAGCGGCATCATGGGCCTCACCGGCTTATGGGTCTTCAGGATGGCCTTCGGCATCAGGTCGGCCGTGTCGATCCCGAACTGGCCAAGCCTCGGATCATAGACGAAGGGTCGGTCGAGCTCGGTGGCATAAGGGTCGACCAGCAGTTTCGCTGGGTCGTACCAGTGCCCTTGTGCCGGATCATAGGGGCCGTGAATGCGGAAGCCGTAGCGAGCACCTTCCTTCATGCCCTCGACGTAGACATGATGCACATCGCCATCACCCCGCGTCATCGAGAGGCGGGCGAGTTCGGTCGCGCCGCTGTCGTCGAAGAGGCAAAGCTCCACGAGACTTGCATGATGCGACCAGAGACGAACATCCGCACCCGTCTTGCCAGGGGTGGCTCCGAGCATCGGCTTGGTCATGGATCGCCTCGTGGTCCGGTTGATTCGCTTGCCTTCGAGAAACAATAGCAGGCAAGCCGGACCGGACCAGAGCCGTTCCCGTCACATGGCCTTCAGGTTCACACCCTTGACTGCCGCCTCCTTGCGTTCGCTGTAGCGATCGGTGAGGTAGCTGGAGATGTCGCGCGTCAGCCAAGTGAACTTCACCAGTTCCTCGCAGACATCGACGACGCGCTCGTAATAGGACGATGGTTTCATCCGGCCGTCGGCATCGAATTCCTGGTAGGCCTTGGCAACCGAGGACTGGTTGGGGATGGTGATCATCCGCATCCAGCGGCCAAGCAGGCGCATGGCATTGACCGCGTTGAACGACTGCGAGCCGCCGGAGACCTGCATGACGGCCAGCGTCTTGCCCTGGGTCGGGCGGACAGCGCCGACCGACAGCGGTATCCAGTCGATCTGTGCCTTCATGATGCCGGTCAGCGTGCCGTGGCGCTCGGGGCTCACCCAGATCTGACCTTCGGACCATTGGGAGAGATCCCGCAGTTCCTGTACCTTGGGATGGCTCACCGGTGCATCGTCGGGCAGCGGCAGGCCTGAAGGGTCGAAGACTTTCACCTCGGCGCCGAAATGCTCGAGCAGGCGCTTGGCCTCCATGGCGAGCAGGCGGCTGTAGGAGACCTGCCGCAGCGAGCCATAGAGGATCAGGATACGCGGCTTGTGGGTCGAGAAGGGGCGGCGCAGTGCTTCCAGGTCCGGCGGGCGCAGGTGATCGAGATCGGCGGCGGGCAGGTCTACTCTCACATCAGACAATGCGCTTGCCCTCCGCATCGAGCACGGCTTCCCCGTCTTCCTTGACGAAGGCGGAGGTGAAAGCGTCAGCGGGAAGGATGTCGAGCACCACTTCGGACGGGCGGCAGAGGCGCGTGCCCATCTCGGTCACAACAAGCGGGCGGTTGATCAGGATCGGCGTCGCGATCATCGCGTCGAGCAGCTGGTCGTCCGAGAGGGCGGGATCGGCAAGGCCGAGTTCCTCATAGGGCGTGCCCTTTTCGCGAATCGCCTGACGCACCGAAAGGCCGGAATCGGCGATCATCTTTGCCAGATCTTCCTTGCTCGGCGGGGTCTTCAGATATTCGATGACCATGGGCTCGATGCCGGCATGGCGGATGAGGTCGAGCGTGTTGCGCGAGGTGCCGCAGGCCGGGTTGTGATAGATGGTGACGTTCATGGGATTTCAGGCCTTTGCTTGATTGGCGGATCTGGCGGTGACGGCATGGCCGGCCTCGTACCAATCCTTGCTGCGATTGACGATGGCGACCAGTGCCAGCATCACGGGCACTTCGATCAGCACGCCGACAACGGTGGCAAGGGCGGCGCCCGAGTTGAAGCCGAAGAGGCTGATGGCGGTTGCGACCGCAAGCTCAAAGAAGTTGGAGGCGCCGATCAGGGCCGAGGGGCCGGCAATGCAATGGGCTTCACCAGTCATTCGGTTTGCCAGGTAGGCGAAGCCGAAGATGAAGATGGTCTGCAGGAAGATCGGCACGGCGAGGATGGCGATTACCATCGGCTGGGCGAGGATCTGGTTGCCCTGGAAGGCAAAGAGCAGAACGACCGTCAGGAGCAGCGCGCCGATCGAGAGCGGCTGTATCTGGGCCTGGAAGCGCTGCAGGGCGCGACCATCGCCGCTGCCGAGTGCCCGACGCAGGATCTGGGCGACGATCACCGGCACGACGATGAAGAGCGCGACCGAGATGAGAAGCGTGTCCCAGGGCACGATGATCGACGAGACGCCGAGCAGGATGGCGACGATCGGCGCGAAAGCCAGCACCATCACGGCATCATTCAGTGCCACCTGGGTGAGGGTGAAAGGCGCGTCGCCGCGGGTCAGGTTCGACCAGACGAAGACCATGGCGGTGCAGGGTGCGGCCCCAAGCAGGATGAGACCCGCGATATAGCTGTCGATCTGGTCGCTCGGCAGGAAAGGTGCGAAGAGCCAGCCGATGAAGATCCAGCCAAGGACGGCCATGGAAAAGGGCTTCACGGCCCAATTGGCAAAGAGAGTGACGCTCATGCCGCGCCAATGGGTTCCGACTTCGCGGATGGCGGCAAAGTCGATCTTCATCAGCATGGGAATGATCATCAGCCAGATGAGCACAGCGACCGGCAGGTTGACCTTGGCGATCTCGGCCGAACCGATGAGCTGGAAGAGGCCGGGAAAGACCGAACCAAGCGCGATGCCAGCGGCAATCGCCAGCGCGACCCAGAGGGTCAGGTAACGTTCGAAAGTGGACATGGGTCAAGCAACCTCGGGGTTGGCGGCATCAGTGGTCGTGCCAATCTCGGCCAGACGCTTTTGCAGTGAGAGCTTGTCGAGGCTCACCATCGGCAGGCTGACGAAAATGGAAATACGGTGATTGAGCATGCGGTAGGCCTCGGCGAAGGCGAAGTGCTTTTCGCTGTCCGTGCCTTCTGCGGCGGCGGGATCCGGCACACCCCAGTGGGCGGTCATCGGCTGACCGGGCCAGACGGGGCAGGCTTCGGCGGCGGCGTTGTCGCAGACGGTGAAGACGAAATCGAGCTGTGGCGCGCCGGCGACTGCGAACTCGTCCCAGTTCTTCGAACGCGCGAAGCTGGTGTCGTAGTTCATGCCCTTCAGGAGCTGCAGCGTATAGGGATGGACCTCGCCTTTAGGCTGGGATCCGGCCGAGTAGGCCTTGAACCGGCCCTGGCCGAGCCGGTTCAGTATCGCTTCGGCGATGATCGAGCGGGCGGAATTGCCGGTGCAGAGGAAGAGCACGTTGTAGATCTTGTCGGACATGGCCGGGTCTCTCAATTGGGGCGGGTCGGTTGGAGTGTTGGGCTGCAGCAAGCGAGATCATCGATCAGCGGCTGGCAGAGGCTGGCATTGCCGCCGCAGCAATCTTTCAGCAGGTAAAGCGCGACGGCGCGGAAGCGGTCGAGGTCGGCGCGGTAGATGATCGAGCGGCTTTGACGCTCGCCGGTCACCAGGCCTGCCTGGGAGAGCGTCGACAGATGCGCCGACATGGTGTTCTGCGGCACGCCAATCAGGCGGGCGAGTTCGCCGGCGGGCACGCCATCGGGTTCATGCGCTACCAGCAGGCGGAGGGTCTGCAGCCGGGTCGGCTGGGCCAAAGCGGCAAGCGCCGCGATCGTCGATTTTTCATCCATACTTCCAGAATAATGGATATGTCGTGCGAGTCAATCCGGGTGTTGCCGGTGGCAAACAAAAAACCCCGGCGTCCATGACGCCGGGGCTTGATGTCTGAGACAAGGTCTCGGCTCCGTCAAGTAATGACCGTCGGCTCGTTCATGCCGGTATAGCGCTTGATCTCGGCCACTTCCTCGGCTGCCGCGATTAGATCGGCAAGCGCCGCCTGGGTCTCGATGCAGTGACGGCTGGCGTCGGGCTCGTAGCGCTCGACGTAGAGGCGGAGCGTCGCGCCCGAGGTGCCGGTGCCGGAGAGGCGGAAGACGATGCGGCTGCCGCCTTCGAAGAGGATGCGGATGCCCTGATTCTTAGACACGGAATGGTCGATCGGATCATTGTAGGCAAAGTCGTCGGCCGCGCTCACGGTCAGGCCGTTGATCGCAGTGCCGGGAAGGCTTTCGAGCTTGGCGCGGAGTGCTGCGACCAAGGCGTTGGCGTTCTCGGTATCCACGCCCTCATAGTCGTGGCGGGAATAGTAGTTGCGACCGTATTCGGCCCAGTGGGCCTCAACGATCTCTTTCACGCTCTGCTTGCGCGCGGCAACGATGTTGAGCCAGAAGAGCACCGCCCAGAGGCCGTCCTTCTCGCGCACATGGTCGGAGCCTGTGCCGAAGCTTTCTTCACCGCAGACGGTGACCTTGCCAGCATCCATCAGGTTGCCGAAGAACTTCCAGCCGGTCGGCGTCTCATACATGCCGATACCGAGCTTTTCCGCGACGCGGTCGGCGGCGGCACTCGTTGGCATGGAGCGGGCGATGCCGGCGATGCCTTGTTTGTAGCCGGGGGCGCAGGTGGCGTTGGCGGCGATCATCGCCAGGCTGTCGGAGGGGGTGACGAACATGCCCTTGCCGACGACCATGTTGCGGTCGCCATCCCCATCGGAGGCGGCGCCGAAGTCCGGGCCGTCGGCGCTCATGACGTCGTCATAGAGTTCCTTGGCATGGACGAGGTTCGGATCGGGATGGTGGTGGCCGAAGTCGGGCAGGGGGATTTCGTTGCGGACGGAACCCGCCGGTGCGCCCAGGCGCTTTTCCAGAATCTCGACGGCATAGGGGCCGGTGACGGCGCTCATACTGTCGATCACCACGCGGAAGCCGCCGGCGATCAGCGTCCGGATCGCCGGGAAATCGAAGAGGGTTTCCATCAGGTCGGCATAGTCGGCGACCGGGTCGATCACTTCGACGGTCATGCCTGATAGCTCGAAGCTGCCGACCGTATCGAGATCGATGTCGGCGACATCAACCGTCTTATAGCTATCGATCACCTTGGTGCGGGCGAAGATCGCGTCGGTGATCTTTTCCGGTGCCGGGCCGCCATTGCCGATATTGTATTTGATGCCGAAGTCTTCGGTCGGGCCGCCGGGATTGTGGCTGGCGGAGAGCACGATGCCGCCAAAGGCCTTGTATTTGCGGATGACATGCGAGGCGGCCGGCGTCGAGAGGATGCCGCCCTTGCCGACCATGACCTTCCCGAAGCCGTTTGCGGCGGCCATCTTCAGCGCCTTCTGGATGACTTCGCGGTTGTAGTAGCGGCCGTCGCCGCCGATCACCAGTGTCTGGCCTTCGAAGCCTTCGAGGCTGTCGAAGATCGCCTGGATGAAGTTCTCCGCATAGTTTTCCTGCTGGAAGACCGGAACCTTCTTGCGCAGTCCCGAGGTGCCGGGTTTCTGGTCCGCATAGGGTTTCGTGGAGACGGTCGAGATCATCGATTACTGGCCTTTCGAGACGAGGCGTTGATAAAGTTCAACATAGGATACCGCGCTCCTGTTCCAGGAGACGTCGGATTTCATGCCCTGCTTCTGCATCTGCGACCAGAGACGCTGGTCACTGTAGAGGCGAAGCGTGCGGCGAATGGCGCGGCGGAGTGCGTCAGCCGTCACGGGCGCAAACTGCACGCCGGTTGCGACGCCAGCGGCGAGGGCGGCTTCATTGGCGTCGATGATGGTGTCTGCGAGGCCGCCGGTTCGGGCAACCAGCGGGATGCAGCCGTAACGCAGCGCATAAAGCTGGGTCAGGCCGCAGGGCTCGAAGCGGGAGGGCACGAGGATCACGTCCGATCCCGCCTGCATGACATGCGAGAGGCCTTCGTCATAGCCGAGCACCATGCCCACGCGGCCGCGGTGGTGGGCGGCTGCACTTTGCAGCGCTGCCTCGATGCCGCTTTCGCCGGAGCCGAGGATGGCAAGCCTGCCGCCGGCATTGACGATTTCATCGATGACATCCGGCAGAAGATCGAGACCCTTTTGCCAGGTGAGGCGGGAGATCACGCAGAAGATCGGACCGTCATTGCCGTCAAAACCGAAACGCTCCACCATCGCCGCGCGATTGCCGGCGCGTTTCTTCAGGGCAGAACCCGAATATTTGCTGGCCAGCAAGGGGTCGGCGGCGGGGTCCCAGACCTCGGAATCGATGCCGTTGACGATGCCATAGAGATCGGCAGCACGGCTGGCGATGACGCCGTCGAGACCCATGCCGAATTCCGGCGTCAGGATCTCCTCGGCGTAGGATGGGCTGACGGTCGACAGCGCATGGGCGGTGGTCAAGCCGCTCTTCAGGTAGCTGATCGTGCCGTAATATTCGAGCGCTTCGTGCCAGGCATGGCCGGGAAGACCGAGATAGGGGAAGAGATTGGCGCCGAACTGGCCCTGGAAGGCGATGTTGTGGATGGTGATGAGGCTCGGGACCTCGGGCGCCTCGGCATACCGCATGTAGACGGGGACGAGTGCCGCCTGCCAGTCGTGCACATGCACGAGGTCGGGCTTGAAGCCGGGCAGCACGCCCGCCGCGATCTCGGCGCCGACCTTGGAGAGGACCGCAAAGCGCTTCCAGTTGTCGGGATAGTCACGACCCTGGGTATCGAGGTAAGGACCGCCCGAACGCTCGTAGAGCTGCGGGCAGTCGAGGATCAAGAGGTCGAGGCCCTCATGCTTGACCTCCAGCAGGCTCGCCCGTTCGTCGAGGACCTCGTCGAATTCATGGATCTTTTTCGGTTTCTTGACCGCCTTCATGACCGCCGGATAGCCGGGGATCAGCGTCTTCGTCTCGACGCCGTGGGCGGCGAGCGCGATGGGCAGAGCACCCACGACGTCGGCGAGGCCTCCGGTCTTGATCAGTGGATACAGTTCGGAGGCGACCGAAAGGACCTTCATGAAAGCGACTAACCCAGTTTGTCGATCATCGACTGCGTGATGAGGCAAATCCCGTTTTCGCTGCGGCGGAATCGCTTGGCATCCATTTCCGGATCTTCACCGACGATCAGCCCCTCGGGGATCACCACGCCATGGTCTATCACGACATTTGTGAGACGCGCATGACGACCGATCTGCACCTTGGGCAGGACCACGGCACCTTCCAGTCGCGAATAGGAATTGGCGCGGACACCGGTGAAGAGCAGGCTCTTGTAGAGCGACGAGCCGGAGATGATGCAATCGCCCGAGACCAGCGAGGAAATCGCCGAGCCGCGACGGCCTTCGTCGTCATGCACGAACTTGGCCGGCGGCGTGATTTCGGAATAGGTCCAGATCGGCCAGCTCTTGTCGTAGAGATCGAGTTCCGGGACGATGTCCGTCAGGTCGATGTTGGCTTGCCAGTAGGCGTCGATCGTCCCGACATCGCGCCAGTAGGGCTCGCGCTCGAAGTCGGAGCGCACGCAGGACTGGGCAAAGCGGTGGGCGACGGCTTTGCCGTTCTTCACCACGTAGGGGATGATGTCCTTGCCGAAGTCGCGGCTGGACTCCGGGTCGGCGGCGTCCCGACGCAGCAGCTCCATCAGATAGCGGGTGTGGAAGACATAGATGCCCATGGAGGCGAGGGCGAAGTCTTCATTGCCCGGAATGCCCGGCGGATCGGCCGGCTTCTCGACGAAATCGATGATGCGGTCTGTCGGATCGACATGCATGACGCCGAAGCCGGTGGCTTCCATGCGCGGCACCTCGAGGCAGCCGATGGTGACGTCAGCGCCCGAGTTGACGTGCTGCTGCAGCATCATCTCATAGTCCATCTTGTAGATGTGGTCGCCGGCGAGAATGACCATGTATTCCGGCGCATAGGACTCGATGATGTCGGCATTCTGGAAGACGGCGTCCGCGGTGCCCTCATACCACTGGGTCTCGGACACGCGCTGGGAGGCGGGCAGAATGTCGAAACTCTCGTTGCGCTCGGGACGGAAGAAGTTCCAGCCGAGCTGCAGGTGGCGGATCAGCGAGTGGGCCTTGTACTGAGTGGCCACGCCGATGCGGCGGATACCGGAGTTCAAAGCATTGGAGAGGGCGAAGTCGATGATGCGGGCCTTGCCGCCGAAATAGACGGCGGGCTTGGCGCGCCGATCCGTCAATTCCTTCAGGCGGCTGCCGCGGCCGCCGGCCAGCACATAGGCCATGGCGTCTCGCGACAGGCTCTTTGCCAATTTTTCCGTCATGTTATCCTCCCCTTATTGTTCCAATTCCAGCATGATCACGGCGAGCGGTGGCAGGGTCAGGCCTGCTCTTGCCCATCCGCTGCCCGTGGCATGCGCCTCCACGCGGCCACCATTGCCCTTGCCGCTACCACCATAGATTTCGGCATCGGTATTCAGTATCTCACGCCAACGGCCCGCCGCAGGCAAGCTCAATTCGTAGCGCTCATGATAAGCGGGCGTCAGATTGCAGATGACGGCAATCGGCTTTTCACCGGGCGCCTTGCGCAGCCAGGCGAAGACCGAGTTGTCCTGATCATCGGCATTGATCCATTCGAAGCCTTCGCCCTCGCAGTCGCGAGCGTGAAGTGCGGGCTTCGATCGGTAGGTGAAGTTCAGGTCGCGGATCAGCCTGCGCATGCCTTCATGCGGCGCATAATCCAGGAGATTCCAGTCGAGCGACCGCTCTTCCGACCATTCGCTCCATTGCGCGAATTCCTGGCCCATGAAGAGCAGCTTCTTGCCGGGATGACCCCACATGAAGCCGTAATAGGCGCGCAGATTGGCGAATTTCTGCCAGTCATCGCCCGGCATCTTGGCGATCATCGAACCCTTTCCGTGCACGACCTCGTCATGGGAGATCGGCAGGACAAAGTTTTCCGAGAAGGCGTAGAGCAGGCCGAAGGTCAGCTCATGATGATGGTATTTGCGGTAGATCGGATCGCGGGCGAAATAGCTCAGCGTGTCATGCATGAAGCCCATGTTCCACTTGAAGCCGAAGCCGAGGCCGCCTTCATGGACCGGCTGGGACACCTTCGGCCAGGAGGTGCTCTCCTCGGCAATGGTCATGATGCCCGGATGGCTGCCATAGACGTGGTGGTTCATCTGCTGGAGGAAACGCACCGCCTCCAGGTTCTCGCGTCCGCCGTATTCGTTCGGGATCCACTCGCCTTCCTTGCGGGAATAATCGAGGTATAGCATCGAGGCGACCGCATCGACGCGCAGACCATCGAGGTGGAATTTTTCCGCCCAGTAGAGCGCGTTGTTGATCAGGTAGGACAGGACTTCCTGACGGCCGAAATTGTAGATTGCCGTGTTCCAGTCGGGGTGGAAGCCCTGGCGGGGATCTGCATGTTCGTAAAGCGCCGTGCCGTCGAAGTTGCGAAGCCCGTGGGCATCCGTCGGGAAGTGCGCGGGCACCCAGTCGAGGATGACACCGAGACCCACCTTGTGGCATGCGTTGACGAAGCGGGCAAAACCTTCCGGCTCGCCGAAGCGGGCGCTCGGTGCATAGAGGCCGGTTGTCTGGTAGCCCCAGGAGGGGTCGTAAGGGTGCTCGGTGACGGGCAGGAATTCGATATGGGTGAAGCCCATGTCGACGCAGTAGGGGATGAGCCTGGCTGCCATTTCATCCCAAGTCAGCATCGAGCCGTCGTCACGGCGCTGCCAGGATGCAGCATGCACCTCGTAGATCGAGATCGGCTGCCGGTGCTGGTCGATGCTGGCCCAGTGCTTTCGATGGGCCTCGTCTTCCCAGACCTGCTCCAGTTCCGGCGTGGTCATCGAAGCGTTCTTCGGGCGCAGTTCCGCGCGGCGGGCAAAGGGGTCGGCCTTCAGCGGCTGAAGCTCGCCATGCGGTCCGACAATCTCGAATTTGTACGTTGCACCGGCGCGGACGTCGGGCGCGAAGATTTCCCAAATGCCCGTATCGCGGCGCAGCCGCATCACGTGGCGACGGCCGTCCCAGTCATTGAAGTCGCCGACAACGGAGACGCGGCGGGCATTCGGCGCCCAGACTGCAAAGTGGAAGCCATCGACGCCCTGATGCTTGATCGGATGGGCACCCATCTTGTCGAAGAGGCGAAGGTGCGAGCCTTCCCGGATGAAATAGTCATCCATAGGCCCGAGGATCGGCCAGAAGCTGTAGGGGTCGGTGACCGTCCATTCGGCGTCGCCGCGGGTGGCACGGTAGCGCAGAGGCAGAACGCCATCGAGCTTGACCGCGCCCGAGAAGAAGCCGGCGTCGTTGTGGCGGGTCAGCTGGCCGACCTCTTCGCCGCCGAGATTATAGGCGACCACAGTCTCGGCGCCTGGGATAAAACATCTGGCGACATAGCCCTTGCCCGCCTCGTGCACGCCAAGAAAGGCGAAGGGGTCACCATGGGTGCCGTGGATGATTGCTTCGATTTCTGCTGCCGACGGTGTGTCCGGCTTCGCTTCGTCACCGCTCCTCTTCGGTGATTTTGCCATCAAGCTCTCCAGATGTCCGCGTTGTACTGCCGAATGGTTCTGTCTGACGAGAACCAACCCATGCGCGCGGTGTTCCGGATGGTCTTGGAATACCAGGCGGACTTGTCGGTCCAGATGTCGTCCACCTCGCGCTGCGCCTTGGCATAGGCGTCGAAGTCGGCTGCGACCATGAACCAGTCGTGCTGGTAGATGCCCTGCATCAGATCGGCGTAACGATCGCGGTCGTCGGGGGAGAAGACGCCCGAGGCGATCGACGACAGGGCCTGCTGCAATTCGCGCGAGGCGTCGATGGCGGCGCGGGGATTATGCCCCTCGGCGCGCACGCGACCGACCTCGTCAGCGGTCATTCCAAATATCACAATATTCTCCTCGCCCACATGATCGCGCATTTCGACATTGGCGCCATCGAGTGTTCCAATGGTCAGTGCACCATTCAACGCGAACTTCATGTTCCCGGTTCCGGATGCTTCCATGCCGGCGGTGGAAATCTGTTCGGAGAGGTCGGCCGCCGGCACCATCACTTCGGCCAGCGAGACGTTGTAGTTTGGAATGAAGACGACCTTCAGCAGGCCGCGCACCGAAGGATCGGTGTTGATGACGCGGGCGACGTCATTGGCCAGTTTGATGATCAGCTTGGCGTTGTGATAGCTGGGTGCTGCCTTGCCGGCGAACAGCTTGACCCGCGGGACCCAATCGCGTTCCGGATGCGAGCGGATCTGGTCGAACAGCGCGACGGTTTCGATGATGTTCAGAAGCTGGCGCTTGTACTCGTGGATGCGCTTGATCTGGATGTCGAACATGGCGTGCGGATCGAGCTTGATGCCCATGCGGCTCGCCACAAGGCCTGCCAGCTTCTGCTTGTTGGAGAACTTCACCGCGGCGAACTTCTCCTGGAAGGACGCATCATCAGCGAAGGCATCCAGCCCCTTGAGCTTGGTCGCATCATCCAGGAAGTCCGGGCCGATCGCTTCCTTGATCAGGTCGGTCAGATCGGGATTGCACTGCATCAGCCAGCGGCGAGGCGTAATGCCGTTGGTCTTGTTGTTGATGCGTGTCGGATAGAGCTTGTGGAGATCGGCAAAGACGGTCTCCTTCATCAGTTCCGTGTGGAGTGCTGAGACGCCGTTGATCGAATGCGAACCCATGAAGGCGAGGTTGCCCATGCGCACGCGGCGATCGCCGCTTTCGTCGATCAGCGAGATCTGGCGGATTTCGTGGTCGTTGAAGCCTCTGACCTTGCGGGCATCGAGCAACACCTTGGCATTGATCGCATAGACGAGCTGCATGTGGCGCGGCAGGAGGCGCTCGAAGAGCGGCACCGGCCAGCTTTCCAGCGCTTCGGGCAGGAGCGTGTGGTTGGTGTAGGAGAAGGTGTTGCGGGTGATCTCCCAGGCTTCGTCGAACGCGACACCGTGCACGTCGACGAGGAGGCGCATCAGTTCGGCAACTGAGACGGCCGGGTGGGTGTCGTTGAGCTGGATCGCCACCTTCTCCGGCAACTGGGCAAGCGTATTGCCCTGTTGCAGGTGACGGCGGACGATGTCCTGCAAGGAGGCCGAACAGAAGAAGAATTCCTGTCGCAGACGCAGTTCCTGGCCGGCCGGTGTGGCGTCTGCCGGATAAAGAACGCGGGTCAGCGATTCCGCCTTGTTGCTCTCGCGTAAGGCGCCGATATGGTCGCCTGCGTTGAAGGCGTCGAGCAGGATCGGGTCGATCGGCTGGGCCGACCAGAGGCGGAGCGTGTTGACCCGCTCGCCACGCCAGCCGACGGCCGGAGTGTCATAGGCGGTGGCAATGACGCGCTCGCCCTGTTTCCAGACATAACGTGGCTCACCGTCCGGACCCTCGATGGTCTCGACCGTGCCGCCGAAGCCGACTTCGTAGGAGCTTTCGCGGCGTTCGAATTCCCAGGGGTTGCCGTGCGCAAGCCAGCTCTCCGGCAGTTCAACCTGCCATCCATCGGCCATCTGCTGGCGGAAAAGGCCGTGCACGTAGCGGATGCCGTAGCCGTAGGCCGGGATGTTGACGGTCGCCATGCTTTCCATGAAGCAGGCGGCGAGGCGACCGAGGCCACCATTGCCGAGTGCGGCATCCGGCTCCAGACCGGCGATGACGTCGAACTCGACGGAGAGCGATGAGAGCGCCTGGCGGATGTCGTCGATCAGGCCGAGGTTCGACATGGCGTCGCGCAGCAGGCGGCCGATCAGGAACTCCAGCGATAGGTAATAAACCCGCTTGCCGTTGTTCATATAGGTGGTGCGGGTGGATTCCATCCAGGTGTCGATGATGCGGTCGCGCACCACGAGGATGGTGGCCGTCAGCCAGTCGTGCGGGGTCGCCACCTTGGCATCCTTGCCGATGCTGTATGTCAGCTTTTCCATGATTTCGGCGGCCAGGGCGTCCGGATCGGAAACACCGCGCTTGGGAAGGGGAAGGTCGACTTTGTGGGGAGTCTTGATCATCGGTCCGCCTGGCGTTGTTGGTGTCTCCGGGCGGCGGCGACGCGATGACGGTGCCGCTCCCGTGAACGGCAGTTTACGCATCGAAATGAGACAGTTGCAACAGGCCTCAGCTAAGGCTGGCAAATTTGTTCACGGGGCTATCGGCGTGGGCAACCCCTTGATCCCTTTGAATTATGTGCGAAGCATGAAGAAACGATAAGACCGCAGCCCGGGAGCTGCGGTCGAAACGTCGGTCAAAATCCAAAACGTTTTGGATCCGGTCAGTTGGTCAGGCGCGTGGAGGCGGCTGCTGCTGCCTTGCCGATCTCGCCGAAGGCCGCGACCAGACCGGCCATATCGGTCGGCGCTTTGTAATGGTCGGGGGACGTCGCGCAGTCGAACAGCAAATCCTGGCCTCTCTGAGGGGCCATGAAAGCTACCGTAAACACCTGAATCCCGTTTTCCTTGGCTGCGGTGCACTGAGCCCGAACGGCGTCGTCGATGCTCTTATTCCACGAGGAGCTGTTCCCAGTCATTTCGCCGTCGGTCATCAGGACGATGTAGCGGGTGAAGCTGCTGTTCCGTTTCGCCGCGTGGGCATTCTCCTCAGTCTTGTTCTCCGTGTAGAGAGCATCGTAGGCGAGCTTCATGCCACCTGAGGCATTCGTGCCCCCGGTCGGGACGGATGGCAAAGCGGTGATGTAGTTCGTGGCGGTCGTGACACCCCAGGCCATGCCCGAGGGGCTCTGCGTGCTGTCATTGTAGGATACCGCGCCGACACGGATGAGATCGCCTTCAGGATCTGCCTTCACCAATTCGTTCATCATCACCGCTGAGGCTGTCTTCAGGGCCTGGATCTTCTTCACGTAGCAGGGTTTAGTGGGCTTGATGTACCCGCTCTTCCCCGGCTTGACGTCCTTGTAAGCCCAGTTCGACGAGGTATAGTTCACGCAGCTATCCACCGAGGTGTCCACCGTGTCCGTGACGAAGGACATCGAGCCCGAGCGGTCGAGAACGACGTACATCGAAACGGCCGCACCGCTTTCAGGGGTCGACTGGGCAGTTGCCGTGACGCTCAAGGTCACTTCCTTCCAGCCGAGGAGAGCGGTCATGCCATTGGTCGGCATCGTGTATGAGGGCGATAGCGTGACCTCGACGGACTTGCCGCTCTGGCCCAGTTCCCGTTCGACGTTGCCGACGGCTCCCGCCAGTGGATCCTCCTCGGCAGCTTCATCGGACTCATCGCTGCCCGCAGAGGGAACGACATTGGCAAACTGGGCCTTCATGAACTTCCGAGCGAACTCCAGGACTTCCTGGTCCGTCATGGCCTCGTCTCGAGCCAGAGCATTCGCAGCCGACAAGACGGCCGAGTCGGCTGATTCCTGAAGTGCGGCGCGGATCTGGACCATCTTGTTGAGGTCCAGCGCGATACCCGCCGTGGCTGCGGCAACCGGCAGAATGATGGCTGTCACCATACCAAAATTGCCGGCGCGGTCGCGCCAGAGGCGGGAGAGAAGAGATTTCGTGCGGCTGCAAGGGTTAGTCATCATGTCCATCCAACATCAGCGTTTGGACCGATATACCCTGCAGCCTCTTGCGATCCGTTTAAGCGGATCGATAAAATTCGATGAAACGATGCTCTATTGTCGGACCGGGATGACGTCGACGGCCTGTGCCGTCTGGTGAGAGCCGTAGCTTTTGAGCACGCCGATGACCGGGGCCACGTCGGCATAATCCCGGCCGTAACCGACGACGATGTGATCGGTGCCCGCATGAATGTCGTTGGTGGGGTCGAGCTCCAGCCAGCCGGTCAGCTTGCCGCACCAGACCCTGACCCAGGCATGCATGGCGTCGGCTCCCTCCAGCCGCTCCTTGCCCGGCGGCGGGATGGTGCGCAGGAAGCCGCTGACATAGCCCGCGGGGATGCCGAGGCTGCGCAGCGCCACGATCATCACATGGCTGAAATCCTGGCAGACGCCGCGCTTCTTTTCAAACGCCTCCGCGGGTGTGGTGTCCACCGTGGTTGCCTCGGCATCGTATTTGAAGTCCTTGTGGATGCGGCTGCAGAGCGTCTCGGCGATCTGGCGCACCGTCATGCTGGGCTTCAGCATATCGCGCACATAGGTGGCGATCGCCTTGTCGCGTGGGAGGCGGGGGCTGGTGCCAATGAAATGGTGCGGGGATTCAGCGTCGAGCGACCAGGTCTCGGCCATCTCCTGCGGCAGGCGGTCGAGCAGGGGCGAGAAATCGGCAGCCAGCGGCTGGGCCTGCACCATGACGCGGGCCTGCATGCGGATGTCGAGCTTCTCGTGCGGGCCGCGCAGGATCGCATGGCTCGTCGGATGGTGGAAGAAGTCGTTGAAGGTTGAGAGCTCGTCCGGTTCTGGCGAGACGGTGATTGCGCCGGCGACAAGGCGCTGTCGGTCGGGCAAAGACAGCGGCAGCAGGCGCAGCATGTGGTGAGCGCCCGATGCGGGAACCTCATAGCGATAGCCGATATGGAGCGACAGGTCGTACAGCATCGCGTCAGTTCAGATAGGATTGGGCGAGGATGTCGGAGAGTTTCTCCAGTTCCCGCTCCAGGTTGGTGTAGACATCGGCATTCATGGCTTCCGGCGTCATGACCGCAAGGCCCGAATGCAGGCGCATTGCTTCGCGGAAGAGGCTCGACATCTGACCGTTCACCATGGCGTTGGGCAGTTGCTCCACCTCGATCCGGATCTCGTTCAGCTGGAAGAGGATCGAGCGCGGATTGAGCGGATCGAGCGCCAGCAGATCGGTAACCGTGAGCCGCGCCGTAGACACGTTGTAGCGCCGGCGATGGGTCATGACGTTGTCGCCGATCTCGAGCAACATATCGAGACCGCCATCGGGGGCGTCGGGTCCGGTCATGTGGCCGAGCAGGCGGGTCATGTGCAAACCGCGCTCCAGCAAACGGCCGATGGTCAGGAAGCGCCAGCCGGTGAAGCGATACATGTTTTCATGCACGAGACCAGCAAAGCCCGCGAGCTTGCGCAGGAGGATGGTCATGGCGTGCGCCGCATCGTCGCCCGGCTTCACCTTCTCGTGGAAGCGCTTGGCCGTCTTCGACAGATCGGTCAGCGCCAGCCATCCATCCGGAGAGAACCGGTCGCGGATGTTGCTCGCCGAATAGACTGCGCTGTCGATGTTGCGCAGCAGGCTTTCCGGCACGCCGGACTTGGTGTCGACATCGATGTTGGAGAGATATTCGCTGACGAAGGCCAGCAGAGGCTGGTCCGGATTGGCGCTCTCGGCATAACGGGCGTGCCAGGCGCGCAGGATACGCAACACGCCTTCGGCGCGCTCGATGTAGCGGCCGAGCCAGAAGAGGTTGTCCGCCGCGCGGCTCGGCAAGCTGCCGGGCATGTTGCGGGTAAAGGTCTCTTCCGCCGGCAGAAGCGAGGTGCGGTCGACAGGCTTGTCGGAGACGATCCAGACATCGGCCGCACTTCCGCCCGCCTGCATGGCGATGGCGGAGACATCCGAACCACTGCCGATCCGGGCGAAGCCGCCAGGCATGATCTGCCAGCCATCTTTCGTGCGGGCAGCAAAGACGCGCAGCGACATCGGCCGCGGCGTCAGCTTGCCGTCGATCATGGCCGGCGTGGTCGAGAGGGTCACGACTTCCTGGCCGACAAGGTTGCCCGCTTCGGCTTCCAGCCATTCAGCCGTGGTGCGGCCTTGCGGGTCCTTGTAGCGGGACCCCATGACGGACCGGCCATTGTCGTCGAAGAAGGGCAGGCGGGAGAAGGCCGAGCCGATGACCATGCGGTCGAGATGAGCGGCGACGTGCTCGCGCTCGGCCTTCTGGCCGCACCACCAGGTGGCGATCGAGGGCAGCTTCAGCTCTTCGCCGAGCAGATGACGCGAGAGGGTGGGCATAAAAGCAAGCAGCGCGCGGGTTTCAAGGATCCCGGATCCGAGCGCATTGACGAAGGTGACAGCACCGTTGCGCAGCGCCTGCACCATGCCGGGCGTGCCAATATAGGAGTTCTGATCGAGTTCCAGCGGATCGGCGAAGGCGGCATCGAGGCGGCGCCAGAGGACGCTGACCGGCTTCAGGCCGGCCACGGTCCGGACCATGACGCGGCCATTGACGATGGTCAGGTCCTCGCCCTCGAGCAGCATGATGCCGAGATAACGGGCGATATAGGCGTGTTCGAAATAGGTCTCGTTGGCGGGGCCCGGCGACAGGACGGCGATGCGCTCGTCGCTGCTGCGGGTGCGCGCCTGCAGCGCCTTGCGGAAGGCGCCGAAGAAGGAAGCGAGCCGGTGGACATGCGTCTCGGAATAGATGTCGGAAAAGGCACGCGCGGTCGCGACCCGGTTTTCGAGCGCAAAGCCTGCGCCTGAGGGCGCCTGGGTGCGGTCTGCCAGAACCCACCAGTTGCCGTCGGGACCCCGGCCGATTTCGAAGGAACAAAAATGCAGGTAGTGGCCGCCGGCGGGCTTGATGCCGACGAGGGGGCGGAGGAATTCGGGGTTGGACGCAATCAGCTGCGGCGGCAGGAAGCCTTCCTGCACCAGCCGGTTTTCGGAGTAAATGTCGGCAACGACTGCTTCCAGAAGGTTGGCGCGCTGCACGAGCCCCTCGGCCAGCACCTGCCATTCGGCATCGGAGATCAGCACCGGAATGTGGGAAAAGGGCCAGGCCCGTTCGCTTGAGCCGCCAGTACCGTAAGCGCGGTAGAAGACGCCGGCATCCCGCAGATAGCGATCCGCACGGGCGAAACGTTCATGCAGATCCTGTTCGGGCATGGTGTCGATGGCTGACACGAGGGCCTGCCACACGGGCCGGACGTTGCCGTGTGTGTCGATCATCTCGTCGGCAGCGCCCGCCAAGGCGCGATAGCCGGCCGTGCGGGCCTCGCTTATCGGCGCGTCTGGCGGGGAAAGTTCCGCTGCCGTCTTCTGTGCCATCAATCAGATACCTTGCGGTCGTCTCAGGTCCAAAGTGTGCGGGAACTCCGGCGACACGGTCTCGGGCCAAAGAGGATAGGAGCCGGCTGTATGGCCCCAAGGCTCGAAACGTGCAAGCCGACGGGCTTCCGCTTCATTCCCATTCACAGGGAAAGTATCGTAGTTGCGGCCGCCGGGATGGGCGACGTGATAGACGCAGCCCCCGATCGATCGGCCAGACCATGTATCATAGATGTCGAATGTTAGCGGTGTGTTGACAGGCAGCACCGGATGCAGGCCCGATGCGGGCTGCCAGGCCTTGTAGCGGACGCCGGCGACAGCCACGCCATTTACATCGGTCTTGCGCAGCGGTACGGCGCGTCCGTTGCAGGCGACCGTGAAGCGCTCCGGATTGGCCGTCTCCAGCTTCACCTGCAGGCGTTCGACGGAGGAATCGACATACCGCACCGTGCCGCCGATCGCCCCTTGCTCACCCATGACATGCCACGGCTCCAAGGCACCGCGCAGTTCGAGCCTGGATGCCTCGTAGTCCACCTCGCCGAAAAAGGGGAAGCGGAATTCGAGCTGGGCCGCGAACCATTCCGGTTTGAAGTCGAAGCCGTTCTGGCGGAGATCCGCCAGCACTTCGAGAAAGTCCTGCCAGATGTAATGCGGCAGCATGAACCGGTCATGAAGGCTCGTGCCCCAGCGGACGAAATTGCCGCCGATCGGGTTCTTCCAGAAACGGGCGATGAGCGCGCGGATCAGGAGCTGTTGGGCGAGCGACATGCGCGCATTTGGCGGCATCTCGAACCCGCGGAATTCAACGAGGCCAAGTCGCCCCGTCGGACCGTCGGGTGAGAAGAGCTTGTCGATGCAGATTTCCGAGCGATGGGTGTTGCCGGTGACGTCGACGAGCAGGTTGCGGAACAGGCGGTCGACGAGCCAGGGCAGGGGCGGAGCCAAGCCCTGGTTCGGCAGGGGGATCTGGGCGAGCGCGATTTCGAGCTCGTAGAGCGAATCGTGGCGCGCTTCATCAATGCGGGGTGCCTGGCTGGTCGGGCCGATGAACAGGCCGGAGAAGAGGTAGGAGAGCGACGGGTGGCGCTGCCAGTGCAGGACCAGGCTCTTCAGGAGATCGGGCCGACGCAGGAAAGGGCTGTCGTTCGGGGTCGCGCCGCCGACGACGACATGATTGCCGCCACCGGTGCCGCAATGGCGGCCGTCGATCATGAACTTGTCGGCGCCGAGGCGGCAGAGGCGGGCTTCTTCGTAGATCGCCGTGGTGGTGGCAACACAATCCTCCCAGTCATAGGCTGGGTGGATGTTGACCTCGATGACGCCCGGGTCCGGTGCGACGCGGATGACATTCAGCCGCTCGTCATGCGGCGGTGTGTAGCCTTCAATATGGACCGGCAGATTGAGCGCGGCAGCCGCGCGTTCGGCCGAGGCGATCAGGTCCAGATAGTCTTCGAGTGCCGCCGTCGGCGGCATGAAGATGCAGAGCCGGCCGTCGCGGACCTCGACCGAAATCGCGGTGCGGACGCGCCCGCCGATCTCCTCATAGGACTGGCCGAGCAGCTGCTGCTGGGCGATGTCCGCCTGGAAGGAGTGCTCCGGCATGACCCGGCCCTTCTCCGTGGTGAAGTCGGGCAGCGGGGGCTTTTCCACCGTCGGGTCGACCGAGTTGATATAGGGGTACCAGGACGGGGCGATGTAGGGCAGGGAATTCAAGGGCAGACGGAAGCCGACGGGGCTGTCGCCAGGCACGAGATAGAGCCGGCCGCGCCGCGTGCTCCAGCGTTCCGACACCCAGGTGCGGCCCGACACACGGGACTGCCAGGCCTGCACGGGCAGGACATAGCCGGCCGGGGTGGTCAGCCCGTTTGAGAAGACCTTGGCGATGCGGCTGCGCTCTTCCGGGTCCTTGAGCTTCGAGTTCGAGGGATCGACGTTCTCCGGCAGGTTCGCTTCCTTGACGATCCATTCGGCGGGATCCTCATAGGCCGGCATGACGTTTTCGGTGGCAATGTCGAGCTCGGTCGCGATCGCCTGCAGGAGGCGCGCGGCGTCCTCATGGCTGACTTTGTGGTCGCGGCTTTCCACCGCGATTAGATCCGGATTGTTCCACACCGGCTTGTTGTCGCGGCGCCAGTAGAGCGAGAAGGTCCAGCGGGGCAGGCTTTCGCCGGGATACCACTTGCCCTGGCCGTAATGCAGGAAGCCGCCGGGGGCAAAGCGCTCCCGCAGACGACGGATCAGCTGATCGGCCTTGTCGCGTTTGGTCGGGCCGACGGCTGCCGTGTTCCACTCGTCGGACTGGAAGTCATCGATGGAGACGAAGGTCGGCTCGCCGCCCATGGTCAACCTGATGTCGCGGGCCTGCAGCTCGGCATCGACCTTGTGGCCGAGGCGGTTCAGCTCATCCCAGCTGTCATCAGAAAAGGGCTTGGTGATGCGCGGGTGCTCGGCAACGCGCTTTACCTGCATGTCGAAGGCGAATTCGGTATTGGCTTCTCCGAAGTAACCACCGGAGATCGGCGCGGCATTCCGGTAATGCGGGGTTGCGGCCAGCGGGATGTGGCTTTCGCCTGTCAGCAGACCGGAGGTGGGATCAAGGCCGATCCAGCCGGCGCCGGGGATATAGACTTCCGCCCAGGCATGCAGGTCGGTGAAGTCGACTTCGGTGCCGGAGGGGCCGTCGAGTGCCTTCAGGTCCGGGGTGAGCTGGATCAGGTAACCCGAGACGAAGCGGGCGGCAAAGCCCAGGTGACGCAGGATCTGGACGAGCAGCCAGCTCGAATCGCGGCAGGAGCCACGGGCCGACGTCAGCGTCTCCTGCGGCGTCTGCACACCGGGCTCCATGCGGATGACGTAGCCGATCTCCTGCTGCAGGCGGGCGTTGAGGCCGACGACCATGTCGACCGTGCCCTGGCCGGGTGTCTTGTCGATCGTCTTGACGAAGGCTTCAAGCGCCGGATCAGCCGGCTCGGGCGTCATGTAGATCTTCAGGTCTTCGCGGATATCGGCCGGATAGTCGAAGGGCCATTTGACCGCCTCCTCTTCGGTGAAGAAGTCGAAGGGGTTGTAGACGGTCATGTCGGCGACGAGATCGACCTCGATCTTGAATTCGCTAACCGGGTCGGGAAACACAAAGC
Organism: Allorhizobium sp. CTOTU50464; assembly: GCA_032102365.1. GTDB lineage: Bacteria > Pseudomonadota > Alphaproteobacteria > Rhizobiales > Rhizobiaceae > Allorhizobium. The sequence continues at coordinate 455,819 of DAMDHD010000001.1, forward strand.
GGGCAAGATAGTTGCCGTAAGGGTCCTGCTGCAGATTGACGAAATGGTTCTCGGGCGTGACCTTCAGCGAGTGCGAGATCACCTTCGTGCGCGAGTGGGGAGCGGGCTTCAGCCGGATGATCTGGGGCCCGAGGCGGACCGGGTTGTCGTATTTGTAATGCGTGAGGTGATAGATGCTTGCCTTGATCGACATTCGTTACCGCTTCGCTGTTCGCCCCTGCCGTTTTTTCCGGCTTGCATCGATCTTGTGCAATGCAGCGCCATAAAGCAAGCGGCCCGGACGGTGGAAGCCGCCGGGCCGAGGAACATGCGGTGGATGAGACGTCTCAGCTACGGCCGAATTCGTCGACCAAGCGGATGATGTCGTCTTCGCCGAGATAGGAGCCGGTCTGCACCTCGATCACCTCGAGGCGGATCTTGCCGGGGTTGGCGAGACGATGGACCGAGCCCTGCGGGATGTAGATCGACTGGTTTTCGTGCAGAACGGTCACCTTGTCGTCGATCGTGACCTCGGCCGTTCCCTTGACACAGACCCAGTGCTCGGCGCGGTGGTGATGCTTCTGCAGGGAGAGCTTCTTTTCCGGATGGACGAAGAGGCGCTTCACCTGGAAGCGATCGCCGTTGAGGATCGAAGTGTAGCCGCCCCAGGGACGCAGCGCCGTGGGATGGTTTTCGGTGAGGTGGCTGGTCTTCTTGTCGGCCGCCAGAATCTTGACGAGATTGCCGACATCCTGGCTGCGGTCGAGGCGGCCGACATAGACGGCATCTTCCGAGGCGACGACTGCGACGCCTTCCATGCCCTGAACGGCGAGATGGGCGTTGCGCGACATGACCAGCGAATTGGTGGTGTCGGAGACGGTGGCATTGCCGTTGACGACATTGCCGTTCTCATCGCCACCGGCGAGCTTCCAGATCGCATCCCAGCTGCCAAGGTCCGACCAGGTGATGGAAGCGGGGACGACCGCGGCATTCTCCGTCTTTTCCATCACGGCATAGTCGATCGAAATGCTCGGGCTTTCTGCGAAACTCTCGGCATCGAGGCGGGTGAAGTCGAGGTCGGTCTTGGCGTTCTCGATGGATTTTTCGACGGCTGCCAGCACCTCTGGCGCAAGGGCTTCCAACTCCGCGATCATCTGCCCGGCGGAGAAGACGAACATGCCGGAGTTCCAGGCGTAATTGCCTTTCGCCAGCATCTCTTCGGCAACGTCCGCATTGGGCTTTTCGACGAAGCGCGACACCTGATGCACGCCGTCGACAAGCTCCTTGCCGATCTCGATATAGCCATAGCCCGTCGCAGGCTCGGTCGGCGTGATGCCGAAGGTGACGATCTTGCCGTCCTGGGCGGCCTTCGCGGCCTTTTCCACGCAGGAACGGTAGGTCGCATCCACGGTGATCTCATGATCGGAAGGCAGGATCTGGATCAGGGTGTCGCGGCCATGGCGCTCTGCGACGAGGAGGGCTGCGGCGGCGACGGCGGCGGCCGTGTTGCGCGCTTCTGGCTCCAGCACGATGCCATCGAGGGCCACGCCCAATTCCCGGGCCTGTTCGGCCACAAGGAAGCGGAAATCTTCATTGGTCACGACAACTGGAGCATCGTAGAGCACTTCGTCGGAGACGCGGGCCAAAGTCTTCTGCAGCAGCGTTTCCTCGCCGAGGAAGCGGATGAACTGCTTGGCAGCGGCGGCGCGCGACAGCGGCCAGAGCCTTGTTCCCTTGCCGCCGGCCATGATGACCGGCACGATCTTGATGCTCATGTTTTCTTGCCTTTCGATGTCTTGCCGGGGCGTTTCCGTCCCGGCTGATGTCGGAGCGACAGACGTGTCGCATGCGCAATTGAACGCAGGTGCGGCGGTTTTGTTACATGTTTGGGGCGATGTTCCAACCCCGCTCGGCGTGTCGGTCATTATAATCAGAGAGGATGCATAACGCTCCCGCGACGGTTATGGTGCCACAGTCGCAGCAACCGGCTGCGTTGTTCGCTGTCCATTCAAAGAGAGTGTGCCTTGCCCGCATCCCGTCCGCTGTTTTCCGTTCCTTCCGCCCCGCTCATTCCCATCGTGGGTGTTGAGGAAGGCTTTCCGATCCATCGCATCTTCTGTGTCGGCCGCAATTATGCGGCGCATGCGGCCGAACTCGGCAACACCGTTGACCGGGTCGCGCCGTTCTACTTCACGAAGCCGCCGACCGGCCTCGTGCTCGACGGCGGCTCGATCGCCTATCCGCCGGGTACGGAGGATTATCACCATGAGATCGAACTCGTGATCGCCATTGGTGCGCCCGCCTTCAAGGCGTCAGCAGAGGACGCGATGAAGGCCGTGTTCGGTTATGCCGTGGGGCTCGACATGACGCGGCGCGACCTGCAGAACGCGATGAAGGAGAAGCAGCGGCCCTGGGATATCGCCAAGGCTTTCGAGGAGTCGGCCGTGATCGGACCGATCACGCCTGCCGCCGATTTTGCTCCTGCCGAGCAGCGCATTTCGCTCAGGGTCAATGACGCCCTGCGCCAGGAAGGGCATCTCAACGAAATGGTCTGGTCGGTGCCCGAGATGATCAGCCATCTCTCACGCTATTATCACCTCACGCCGGGCGATCTCATCTATACCGGCACGCCCTCCGGCGTCGGCGCGTTGCAGCCAGGCGATCGGCTTGTCGGGGCCGTGGACGGCCTTTCCCCGATCACCGTCACGATCGGCCCGGCGGGCTGAGATGGCCTTCACGGGCCCGGATATGGTCGAGGGCCCGGCGCTGGTGCCGGGCCGCGACAGCTGTTCGCTCTGCTGCATCCTTCCCGACATCGCGGAATTCGATAAACCGGCGAACCAGCCCTGTAGCCACTGCCAGCCCGGTGGCGGCTGCGACGCCTATGATGTGAGGCCGGCCACCTGTCGCGACTTCTTCTGCCTCTGGCGGACGGACCCGGCGCTCGGGGAGGAATGGGATCCGCGGGTGACCCGGATGATGCTCTACACGCAAGGGCCGCAGCTCACGGTGCTGGTCGAGCCGGAGGCGGCTACGATCTGGCGCGAGTCACCCTATCGTGACTGGCTCGAGCAAAAGGCCCGGTCTCTGGAGCCGGCCGGCGGTTATGTGGTGGTCTATGCGGGGGAGGATGTGGCGGTGGTGAAGGGGTAGAGACCCTTCCTGATTCGCCATTTTTTCAGGTTGAAATCCTAGAAACTCAAAAGGGCTCGCCGTTTCCGGCAAGCCCTTGAAAGAATTCGAATGGTGGGCGTGACAAGGATCGAACTTGTGACCCCTACGATGTCAACGTAGTGCTCTCCCGCTGAGCTACACGCCCATCCGATGGCGGCTTAAGACCACAAAACCGCTTCGCCCGTCAATAGGCATTTTGCAGTTTTATGAAGAGATTTTTTCGATCTCCTCGGAAGCCCTTATGCCGCAAGGAGTTTGTTCACTTCGTCGACGAGATCGCGAAGGTGGAAAGGCTTGGAGAGGACCTTGGCATCCTTCGGAGCCTTCGAATCGGCGTTCAGGGCGACGGCGGCAAAACCGGTGATGAACATGACCTTCAGGTCCGGATCGAGTTCGGTGGCGCGGCGCGCCAGCTCGATGCCGTCCATCTCGGGCATCACGATGTCGGTCAGGAGAAGGGAGAAGGGCTCTTCCCGCAGGCGGTCATAGGCTGAGGCGCCGTTGTCGAAGGAGGAGACTTTGTACCCCGCCTTTTCCAGCGCCTTCACCAGGAACCGGCGCATGTCGTTGTCATCTTCGGCGAGAAGGATTTTCTGAGTCATTTAGGGACCGCTGTACTCGATTGCATAGGGAGGCTCGCAGCCGCTCACTTTAGGGTTGGCTCAGTAAAGAACCGGTGAACAACGAAAAAGTGAGCCTGCTCCGCCATTTCCGGGAGTATGGACTTTGCAGCGGTCGACTGGCAACATGGCGAACACAACAAGTTTGTGACTTGGTAAAGAAGAGGCCCTGGGAAGCGGATGACCAACGAAATCGAGCTGTTCGAGGTTCGAGAGCCCGCGATCCAGACCATTCCATTCGTCTATAATTCCCCGCATAGCGGTCGTCGTTATCCCTCGACCTTCCTCGATGAGTCTCGACTCGACGAGATTTCGATTCGCCGTTCGGAAGATCACTATGTCGACGAGTTGTTCTCGGCGGCGCCTCGTTTCGGCGCGCCTCTGCTTGTTGCGCATTTCCCGCGCGCCTATGTCGATGTGAACCGGGAGCCCTACGAGCTCGACCCGCGGATGTTCTCCGATCCGCTGCCGCCTTATGCCAACAGCAATTCGGCCCGGGTCGCCGGTGGGCTCGGTACCATCCCGCGTATCGTCGCCGAGAACATGGAGATCTACGAGCGGCGTATGCCCCTCACCGTCGCGATGGAGCGGATCGAGAGCTGCTACAAGCCGTATCACGCCTGCCTGCGCAGACTGATTGCCCGGACCCATGCAATGTTCGGCTTTGGCGTTCTGATCGACTGCCATTCCATGCCGGGCAATATCCGCGTCGCCGGCAGCGGTCTGAAACCCGATTTCATCGTCGGTGACCGATATGGCACCAGCGCCTCGGCCGAACTCAGCCAGGCTGCGCTGCAGTTCCTGGAGGATCTCGGCTTCACGGCCGTGCGCAACAAACCCTATGCGGGCGGTTTCATCACCGAGCATTACGGTCGCCCGGCGCGTGGGCTTCACGCGCTGCAGATCGAGGTCAACCGCTCGATCTATATCGACGAGACGACGCTCGAAAAACGCTCCGATTTCGATGTTCTGGCCGGTTCTCTGGCTGTCTTCATGGAGCAGATGGCAGAATTCGTCGCCGATTATGCCGGCGACCGGGCGCTCGCCGCCGAGTAACAACTTCCACTACATCTCCGAAGAAAGTCCCCGATGCCTCGCGTCGGGCAAAAAAAACCGCGCTCGTGGCGCGGTTAAGTCTAGGGAGGAAACACCCAAGGAGGGTATTTACAGTCAGAAGACTGTAAGTGACACGTTAGATGTTGCGGTGCACCATTGTCAAGTCTATTGTTGGTGCATTTTTGAGCAAGGCCAAAATTTACGCATTTTGGTAGTCGCGGTCCCATCGCACGCACCCGCGCGGGGTTGCCGGAGGTTTTCTTTCGCCGCATCTGGCAGTAAGACGGGTGCTCCCTCCAGACGACGGATATCTTCATGCGCCCTGACCGTGACTTCTTCTTCCGCCTTGCCGATGCTGCCAAGGCCGAGACCCTTCCGCGCTTTCGCTCCGGGCTCTCTGTCGTCAACAAGGAGAAGGCGGGTTTCGACCCGGTGACCGAGGGCGACCAGGCGGCGGAGATCGCGATCCGAAAGCTGATCGAGGCCGAGTTTCCGACCCATGGCATTCTTGGCGAGGAGCACGAGAATATCCGCATGGACAGCGATCATGTCTGGGTCATCGATCCGATCGACGGGACGCGGGCCTTCATCTCAGGCGTGCCCGTCTGGGGCACGCTGATCGGCTTCCAGGAAAAGGGCCGCGCGGTCATGGGCCTGATGGAGCAACCCTTCACGGGTGAGCGCTATTATGCCGATGGCGAGCGCTCGTGGTATTCCGGTCCCGACGGCGAGCGGCAGAACCAGGTGCGCGACTGCGGCAGCCTCGAAAACGCGATCCTGTTCACCACCTCGCCGCATCTCTTCAAGAACTGGGAGGTCGAGCGCTTCGAGGCTGTGCAGGACAAGGTCAAACTCTTTCGCTACGGCGTCGACTGCTATGCCTATTGCCTGCTCGCCGCCGGCCATGTCGATCTGGTCATCGAGACCGTGCTAAAGCCTTACGACATCGGCGCGCTGATCCCGATCATCGAGCAGGCGGGCGGGATCATCACGACCTGGGATGGCGGGCGGCCGGAAGCGGGCGGCTCCATCATCGCGGCAGGATCGAAGGCCGTGCATGCTGAGGCTATGGAGATGCTGAAGCGCCGCTGACCCAGGGCTTCAAGCTTCGAGCGCGGTGTCGGTCAGTTCGCCGACCGGATCTGCCTCGTCCGGTTCTCCGCCCGGCATGAAGGCGAAGAGGGCGGCGAGCGCCTGGTTCCGGTAGCGGTCCTGCTCCTGCAGGATCTCATGCCGCGCGCCAGGCACCGGCACCAGTTGTCCGGCGCGGAAATACTGCGCCAGCGACTCCTGATAATGATAGGGCACGATCGGGTCATTGCCCGGCGCGACGATCACCGTCGGCACGGTGATCGAGGCGAGATGGCCTGGACGCCTTACGTCGTCGATCGCCTTCTGGCTCTCGTAAAGCCAGCGGGCCGTGGGCGGGCCGAGCGCGAGCTCCGGATGTTCGACAAGGATCTTCTGATTGCGGGCGAAGCGAAACTCGTCCGTCGTCAGCGGATTGCCCTCGAAAGGCTTCAGCGGTTCGTCCTTGTTGAGGTTGATCTTGCCAAAGCCGGTGAAGGAGGCGAGCGTCGCCAGCCGCCTAATGTTTTCCGGCGAGGCCTTCTGGCCTCCGAGCCCGACGAAAGGCGCTGTCAGCACCATGCGCTCGATGCGGTTGGAAAGTCGCGGTGCAGCCTTCAGCGCGATCAGCCCCCCGGTCGAGTGGGCGAGCAGGAAGAAGGGCAGGCGGGTGTCGGGCAGGACGATCTGCTCGAGGAAGATCTCGAGATCGCGGACATAGTGATCGAAGCGGCCGACATGGCCCTTGCGTGGATCCTTCAGCAGACGTTCGGAACCGCCCTGGCCGCGGAAGTCATAGGTCGCCACCCAGAAGCCGCGCTCCGTCAGATCCCGTATCGTCTCGAAGTATTTCTCGATGGTCTCGTTGCGCCCGTGGACGAGGACGATGGTGCCCTTGGTTTTCGCTATGCTCGAACGGAAGACCGCGTAGCGCAGCTTTACGCCGCGATGACCTTCGAAGAAACCGACCAGTGGCGTTCCGGGGATGGGGTTGCCGGGGGTCGCGTGAAGAATGGCATCCATGCCTGCAACTGCCTGTCGGTTGAAGCGCGTCTCGTCTCTTCCGGGATAGGCCCGAGCCGTGGCTCAAGTCAAAGAAAAAAGCCGGGACCGCAGACGGAGGGCTGCGATCCCGGCGAAGTCCGGCCGAAGTGGAAGGGACGATATCTCCGGCCCGGTCGGTCGAGACAACCGATGATGCCAATCTAGAGGAGGGCATTTGAACCCGGCTTGAACCGCCCGTTCACCCGAAGTTCATCCCGGGATAATCCGGCCCGGAACAGAGGATCTTGAATTCAATCTCGGCATTTCCCACATCGTGCCTGCGGACGCCATAAGGGTCCGTGAACCGCCGCCAGCATCGCCCCAAGCGGGATGCCAGCGGTCCAGAGAGAACGCCAAAGTCGCTTCAAGGAGGACACCATGCGTCACGTCGATTTTTCCCCGCTCTACCGTTCCACCGTCGGTTTCGATCGCCTGTTCACCATGCTGGACAGCCTCGGTCAGCCGGAACAGGCCCAGAGCTATCCGCCGTACAATATCGAACGCACCGGCGAGAACCTTTACCGGATCACCATGGCCGTTGCCGGCTTCGACGAAACCGAGCTTTCGATCGAGGCGCATGCCCATGTGCTGACCGTCAAGGGTGAGAAGGCCGAAGACGAGAAGACCGAGCAGAGCGAGTTCCTCTATCGCGGCATTGCCAAGCGCGCCTTCGAGCGCCGCTTCCAGCTTGCCGATCATGTGGAAGTCACCGCCGCATCGCTGAAGAACGGCCTGTTGCACATCGACCTCTTGCGCAACATTCCCGAAGCCATGAAGCCGCGCCGGATTGCCATTGCCGCCGAACCCGTCGGCACCGCACCGAAGGCAATCGAGGCGCATGTGAACTAAGCGCGGTCGCGCTCCACGGGCTCCCAGTCAGGCGGTCGGCGAAAGCCGGCCGCTTTTTTCATGCGCGCTGTAACGGCGTGTCCAGATGGTGCAGAGCAATTTGTCCAACGACAACAGGCCCGCACCCTTCACGGCAAGATAGGTGAGCGGGAAGATCCAGAGCAGGCGCTGGTCGAGAATGACGCTGTCGGGGAAGCGGTCGAACAGCGCGCCGATGGTCGTCGCGTCGACATTGTGCACCAGGATGTCGGTCAGGCTTTGCACGATGATGAAGCCGATCATGCCGAGGGCTGCGATACGCGTGAAGAGACCCGCGACGAGCAGCAGCGGGAAGATGATCTCACCATAGGAGCCGAGAAACACCATCAACCCCCAGGGGAAGAAGGAGACGGCCGAGACATCACCGCCGGCAGCATCCACGGCGGGCAGGGCAATCTGGTAATAGGCGCTGTCTGCAATCGAGAAGGGCCCGTCGAACTTGGTGAGCGCCGAGTTGAGGTAATAGGGCACGAGCACGGCGAGAAAGACCAGGCGGG
>DAMDHD010000001.1:464154-537860 GCA_032102365.1 Allorhizobium sp. CTOTU50464
CCCGAGGAACCAGCCGTCAAGCATGGCATCCAGCTGTCGGACGGTGCGCCGGTAGAATTCGATGAGCGAGACGGCTGCAGTCATGATCTGTCGCTTTCCTGCGTTAGGTCGATTTTCGAGAAGGCGCCGGAGGTGAGCGATAGGCCGATCAGGGCGGGAATGTCGGCGTCTTTCGCGCTGGCGGCAAGGCAAGCCTCGCCGAGTGTTTGGCCCGCCAGGAGCGCTTCAAAGAAGGTGGCGCCGCCTGATGGCAGGGCCGCGATCGCCACCTCGAAATTCGGTCTTGTGATCAGAACGGCTTCCGGTGCCATCGGATTGACGCCATCGAGCGACTGGCCGGTGCGGTCCCTGAGGCAAATCGTGCCGGCGGCATACGTGAGGCGGCTGATCCGCGTGGCCGGATGCGGCCGGAACAGGATCGCGGGAAGGTCGTCGGCGGGCATTTGTGCCAGGGCTGCCGGATCAAGCGGTTCCGCATCGGCCGCGTGATAGGCGTCGAGCCAGAGCCGCTCGACGCGGGCCACGTCTGCGAGGAAGGGCAGGTCCGCTGCCGGAGGGAAGTTTTCCAGGAAGGTCGGAAAGCTTTCGCCATAGGTGAAGAGCAGCGGCGATGTGGGCGGATGGGCGGTCACGTAGAGACGGGCCATCGCGCGGAAGAAATCCTCGCCGACGAGGTTCTTGACCGTCGGGAAGATCGAGGCCAGCGCATCGACGAGCGACACAGTGACATTGTTGCGATAGACGGCGAAACGGCGCTGCGGGGGGAATTGCTGCCGGCCCGTCAGGCCTTCCGGCGGCGGCAGATCCGGGGCGAAAAGGGCCGCAGCGAAAGCGCCGCTCGAGACGGGATCAGGACGCATGGCGCAGCCCGCCACGCATTGCCGGGTGTCGGTGAAGGATCGCCTCCGCAAGCATGGCTTCCCGTTTCAGGACCGGCCAGTCCGGCACGTCGTTGTCCCATTCGATCAGGGTCGGCAGAGGGCCTAGCTGGCCGATGATGTGGACATAGAGATCCCAGACCAGATCATCGACAGGGCGGTCGTGGCTGTCGATCAGGAGCGGGAAACCAGCATCATCAATGTCCTCGGCATGGCCCGCCAGATGGATCTCCTCGACGAATTCCAGCGGAAAATCGGCGAGATAGTCGCGGGCGCCATAGCCATGATTGGTGGAGGATACATGCACATTGTTGATGTCGAGCAGCAGTCCGCAGCCGGTGCGGCGGGCGATCTCGCGAATGAAGTCTGTCTCGCTCATCGTCGAGGTCTCGAAGCCGAGATAGGTCGAGGGGTTTTCGAGCAGGATCTTGCGGCCAAGGGTGTCCTGGACCTCATCGATGTGGGCGCAGACACACGAAAGTGTTGCCTCATCATAGGGGACCGGCAGGAGGTCGTTCAGGAAATGGCTGTCATGGGTCGACCAGGCGAGGTGTTCCGAGACCTGCTCCGGCTGGTAGCGATCAACAACCGTTTTCAGGCGAGCGAGATGTGCCGGGTCGAGACCGGTCGGGCTGCCGATGGAAAGGCCGACGCCGTGGATCGAGAGCGGAAAGTCTTTGCGCATGCGGGTGAGAATGCGGTGCGGCTGGCCGCCAGCGCCCATGTAGTTTTCGGCATGGACTTCGAGAAAGCCGATGCGAAAGTCATCGGCCAGAATGGCGTCTGCGTGTTGCGGCTTGAAGCCGGCGCCTGCGCGGGCCGGCAGGCCGAGATCGCGTGGTGTCTGGTTCGACACGCGCGTGGTTGCCTTTGGGGCATCTGCCGCTGACATGACCGGCTCCTGCAGTTTCGAGAACAAGGTGACGGCACCTGCGGGTCGCCCGCAGGTGCCGTATCGGCTCAGGCCTTGGGCAGGTCGCGGTCGAGGGCTTCAAGCGAACCCATGCGGCCGTCGGGAAGAGCCATGGCTGTGCAGGTGCCCTTGGCAACATAGGTCCAGGCATTGCCCTGGAAGTCGACCTTGGAGGTGCCGGCGCAGGTGGTGCCAGGGCCGGCGGCGCAATCATTCTTGCCCGCCATGGCGACGCCGAAGCACTTTTCCTTTTCCTGGGCGACGGCCGGACCCGACAGGAGGGCGGCGCTGCCGATGGCCATGGTGACGGCGGCTGCGAGGGCGGCGGTGTTGATGGTGGTCTTGGACATGAAACTTCTCCTCGGATCGTGAAGCGCGTTGTTGGTCCAGCCCTCGTCGGGGCTGGCAAATGCATCATGTCGAGGAGAAGTGCCTTTGAAAAATCAAGGTTTTTTGTAGGAAGCGTGCGAAACTAGACTGTAAGAAACGTCTCGCTCAAACGACTTCTATGAATTGATCGACTTCATCTTCACTGGTGGCGAAGCTTGTTACCAGTCGAACTAGGGTCTCGTTTTCATTCGGCAAGGGCAACCAGCCGTGGGGCGGCTGCCAGTCGTAGAATTTCGCCCCTTTTTCCCGTGCGCGATCGGCAGACGACTTCTCGATTACCGCAAAGACTTCGTTTGCCGTCGTTTCCCAGGCAAGGCGCGCGGTATTCTTGGCGGCGAGACCTTCGCGCAGGCGATCGGCCATCGAATTGGCATGACGGGCAAGGTCCAGCCAGAGATCATCTTCGAGATAGGCTTCAAGCTGGGCCGAGATGAACCGGCTCTTGGAGAAGAGCTGAGCCGAACGCTTGCGGATGCAGGGAAGATCGGCAGCCATTTCGGGATTGAAGAAGACGATGGCTTCCGCACACCAGCAGCCATTCTTCGTGCCGCCGAAGGAGAGGATGTCGACGCCGCGCTTCCAGGTCATCTCTGCGGGTGTCGCGTCGAGCGCAACGAGTGCATTGGCGAAACGGGCGCCATCCATATGGAGCGGCAGGTCGCGGGACTTGGCGATGGCCGCCAGGCGGTCCAGCTCGTCGAGAGAATAGACGGTACCGACTTCGGTTGCCTGGGTCACTGTAACCGCCATGGCGCGGCCGTGATGCGGGGAGGCCGGCTCGAAACGGGCGATGGCTTTGTCGAGGGCCTTCGGGTCGATCTTGCCCTCTGCGCCTTCGACACCGAAAAGCCGGGTGGCGCCGGTCAAGAACTCCGGCGCGCCGCCTTCGTCCGCGTTGACGTGTGCGTCGGCATGGCAGAAACTCACCCCGCCGGCCTTTGCCACGCTTGCCAAGGCCAGCGAATTTGCGGCGGTGCCGGTGGCCACGAAGAAGACGGCGACCTCACGCTCGAAGATGGCGCTGAACCTGTCTTCGACCGCCTTGTCGAGCTCGCTCGTGCCATAGGCCGAGGCAAAGCCCTGGGCATGACGGGTGAGATTGTCGGCGATCCTGGGATGGGTGCCGGCCCAGTTGTCGGAAGCAAAATGCATGGGATAATTCCTGCGGATGGGATGCTGCAGGGACTGTAGGCATTTCCGTATCGGTATCAATCCGGCCCGTCCCGAAAGCAGGCCGTTAAAGCTCATTCCGCAACAAGGCGGCTCTATGTAGGCCGCTGCGCGTAATTAAATTTCGCGCTTCGTGGCTCTCCTGTAATTTCACGTCCTTCCATGCGTTAATTTTCCGGGTCAAGTCTTGCATGAGCGCTTACTTTCTGTCATAGGAACAGCAGAAATTAGGTCAGATTAGTTGACCTAATTCCAGTTTCGAAGGCAGTTGGTTTTCGGGCGTCATGGGGTGGTCAAACGATCCGTGCAGGATGGTGGGGCTGCCGCTGGCGCCTGTCGGTGCCCGAGAGAGTTCCCAACAGCCCGGTCCGTCCGGCTTCAAGGAGGTAAAGGTCATGACGAAGGTAACGTCATCCGAAGCGATCATCCGGTCCGCCAGTGCGGAAGCGACAGCCAAAACGGCTGTCGTGCGCGCCGGTCTTCCTCCGAAGCAGGGCCTCTATGATCCCCGCAACGAGCACGATGCCTGCGGCGTCGGCTTCATCGCCCATATGAAGGGGCAGAAGTCGCACCAGATCGTCAAGGACGGCCTCTTCATCCTGGAGAACCTCACCCATCGCGGTGCAGTTGGTGCCGACCCGTTGATGGGTGACGGTGCCGGCATTCTCGTCCAGATCCCCGACCGCTTCTTCAGGGAAGAAATGGCGGCTCGGGGCGTGACGCTGCCGAAGGCGGGTGAATACGCCGTCGGTCATTTCTTCTTCCCGCAGGACGAGCAGCAGATCGCGCACTTCAAGCAGGTGATCGCAGAGGTCTGTCAGTCCGAAGGCCAGCATCTGCTCGGCTATCGTGACGTGCCGGTCGACAACTCCTCGCTGTCCAAGGCGCCCGAGATTGCGGCGACCGAACCGCGCCAGATCCAGGTCTTCATCGGTGCCGGTCGTGACGCGGCGACCCAGGAGCAGTTCGAGCGTCGCCTGTTCCTGCTGCGCAAGGTCATTTCCAACCGCATCTACGATCAGTATGGCGGTCAGGAGACCGGCTTCTATCCGGTGTCGCTGTCGTCCTCGACGATCGTCTACAAGGGCATGTTCCTGGCCTATCAGGTCGGTGCCTATTACAAGGACCTCGCCGATCCGCGCTTCGAGTCGGCTGTCGCCCTCGTGCATCAGCGCTTCTCGACCAACACCTTCCCGTCCTGGAAGCTTGCGCATCCCTACCGCATGGTCGCCCATAACGGGGAAATCAACACGCTGCGCGGCAACGTCAACTGGATGGCGGCGCGCCAGGCATCCGTGTCCTCGCCGCTCTTCGGTGACGATATCTCCAAGCTCTGGCCGATCTCCTATGAAGGTCAGTCTGACACGGCCTGCTTCGACAACGCGCTCGAATTCCTGCAGCGCGGTGGCTATTCGCTGGCGCATGCCGTGATGATGCTGATCCCGGAAGCCTGGGCCGGCAACCAGCTGATGTCGCCCGAGCGCAAGGCCTTCTACGAATACCACGCAGCGATGATGGAACCGTGGGATGGTCCGGCCGCCGTCTGCTTCACCGATGGCCGCCAAATCGGCGCGACGCTCGACCGTAACGGTCTGCGCCCGGCCCGTTATCTCGTCACCGACGACGACCGCGTTATCCTGGCCTCCGAAGCCGGCACGCTGCCTGTGCCGGAAGAGAAGATCATCAAGAAGTGGCGCCTGCAGCCGGGCAAGATGCTGCTCATCGACATGCAGGAAGGTCGCATCATCTCCGACGAGGAGGTGAAGTCCTCGCTCGCTCAGAGCCATCCTTACCGCGAATGGCTCGATCGTACCCAGCTGATCCTCGAAGACCTGAAGCCGGTGGAGCCGCGTGCGCTGCGCCGCGACGTGTCGCTGCTCGATCGCCAGCAGGCCTTCGGCTACACCACCGAAGACACCAAGATCCTGATGTCGCCGATGGCGACGACCGGTCAGGAAGCGATCGGCTCGATGGGCACCGATACGCCGATCTCTGCGATGTCGGTGAAGTCGAAGCTGCTCTACACCTATTTCAAGCAGAACTTCGCCCAGGTCACCAACCCGCCGATCGACCCGATCCGCGAAGAGCTCGTGATGAGCCTCGTGTCCTTCATCGGTCCGCGTCCGAACATTCTCGACCATGAGGGCATGGCGAAGGCCAAGCGCATGGAAGTGCGCCAGCCGATCCTCACCAATGGCGACCTCGAAAAGATTCGGTCGATCGGGCATGTCGAAGACCATTTCGACACCAAGACGCTCGACTTCACCTATGATGTCAGCCGCGGTGCGGAAGGCATGCCGGAAATGCTCGATCGCCTCTGCGAACGGGCGGAAGCGGCCGTGCGCGGCGGCTACAACATCATCGTACTGTCGGACCGTCAGATCGGCCCGGATCGTATCGCGATCCCGGCGCTGCTCGCGACCGCTGCCGTACACCATCACCTGATCCGCAAGGGGCTTCGCACCTCGGTCGGTCTCGTTGTCGAGTCGGGCGAGCCGCGCGAAGTGCATCACTTCTGCTGTCTCGCGGGCTTCGGCGCCGAGGCGATCAACCCCTATCTCGCCTTCGACACGCTGCTCGACATGCACAAGCATGGCGAATTCCCCAAGGAAGTGTCGGAAGACGAAGTCGTCTATCGCTACATCAAGGCTGTCGGTAAGGGTATCCTGAAGGTCATGTCCAAGATGGGCATCTCGACCTACCAGTCCTATTGCGGCGCGCAGATCTTCGACGCGGTCGGTCTCTCGTCCGAACTGGTCGACAAGTATTTCTTCGGCACGGCGACGACGATCGAGGGCATCGGCCTTGCCGAGATCGCCGAGGAAACCGTGGCGCGTCATCTGTCGGCCTTCGGCAAGGATCCGGTCCTTGCCAGCACGCTCGATGTCGGCGGCGAATATGCCTACCGCATGCGTGGTGAAAACCATGCTTGGAGCCCCGACTCGATCGCCTCGCTGCAGCATGCCGTGCGCGGCAACAGCCAGGATCGCTACCGCGAATTCGCCGAGATGGTGAATGACAGCAATCTGCGGATGAACACCATCCGTGGTCTGTTCAAGATCAAGACTGCCGAAGATCTGGGCCGCAAGCCGATCTCGATCGACGAGGTCGAACCGGCCGTCGATATCGTCAAGCGCTTCTCGACCGGCGCCATGTCCTTCGGCTCGATCAGCCGCGAGGCGCATACGACGCTTGCAATCGCTATGAACAAGATCGGCGGCAAGTCGAACACGGGCGAGGGTGGCGAAGAGAGCGACCGCTACCTTCCGCTGCCGGATGGTACGACCAATCCGGAAAGGTCTGCGATCAAACAGATCGCTTCCGGCCGTTTCGGTGTCACCACCGAATATCTGGTCAATGCCGACGTGCTGCAGATCAAGGTCGCGCAGGGTGCAAAGCCCGGTGAGGGTGGTCAGCTGCCCGGCCACAAGGTCGATGCGACGGTCGCCAAAACCCGTCACTCGACGCCGGGCGTGGGCCTGATCTCGCCGCCGCCGCATCACGACATCTATTCGATCGAAGATCTGGCGCAGCTGATCTACGACCTGAAGAACGTGAACCCGGAAGCCGATGTCTCGGTCAAGCTCGTCTCGGAAGTCGGCGTCGGCACGGTGGCCGCCGGTGTCGCCAAGGCGCGTGCCGACCATATCACCGTCTCCGGCTTCGACGGCGGCACGGGTGCCTCGCCGCTCACCTCGCTGAAGCATGCGGGTAGCCCTTGGGAAATCGGTCTTGCCGAGACGCAGCAGACGCTGGTGCTGAACGGTCTGCGCTCGCGCATCGCGCTGCAGGTCGACGGTGGTCTGAAGACCGGGCGTGACGTGATCATCGGTGCGCTGCTCGGTGCCGACGAATTCGGCTTTGCCACGGCTCCGCTGATTGCCGCCGGCTGCATCATGATGCGCAAGTGCCATCTGAACACCTGCCCGGTTGGCGTTGCCACTCAGGATCCGGTGCTGCGCAAGCGCTTCAAGGGCACGCCCGAGCATGTCATCAACTACTTCTTCTTCGTCGCCGAGGAAGTACGCGAAATCCTCGCCTCGCTCGGCGTTCGCAAGCTCGATGAGATCATCGGCGCTTCCGAACTGCTCGAAAAGGACGAGATGCTCGCTCACTGGAAGGCCAAGGGCCTCGACTTCTCGAAGATCTTCCACAAGGTGGAAGCGCCTAAAGAAGCGACCTACTGGACCGAACGCCAGAAGCACCCGATCGACGACATTCTCGACCGCAAGCTGATCGAGAAGGCGATGCCGTCGCTCGAAAGCAAGCAGCCTGTCGTGTTCGACGTGGACATCAAGAACGTCGACCGTTCGGCCGGTGCGATGCTGTCGGGTGAAGTTGCCAAGCGCTACGGCCACAAGGGCCTGAAGGATGATACGATCCATGTCACGCTGAACGGCACCGCCGGCCAGTCCTTCGGCGCCTTCCTGGCGCGTGGCATCACCTTCGACCTCGTGGGCGATGGCAATGACTATGTCGGCAAGGGCCTTTCGGGTGGCCGCATCATCGTGCGTCCGCCGGAAAATGCCCGCATCGTTGCGGAGAACTCGATTATCGTCGGCAATACCGTGCTTTACGGTGCGATCTCCGGCGAATGCTATTTCCGCGGCGTGGCCGGCGAGCGGTTTGCCGTCCGCAACTCGGGTGCGATCGCCGTCGTCGAAGGCGTGGGTGACCACGGCTGCGAATACATGACGGGCGGCGTGGTCGTCGTGCTCGGCGAAACGGGCCGCAACTTTGCAGCTGGCATGTCGGGCGGTGTGGCTTACGTGCTCGACGAGAGCGGCGATTTCGCCAAGCGCTGCAACATGGCCATGGTCGAACTCGAGCCGGTTCCGGAAGAGGACGACATGCTGGAGAAGCTGCATCATCACGGCGGCGACCTCATGCACAAGGGCCTGGTCGACGTATCAGGCGACATGACCCGCCACGACGAGGAGCGCCTCTATCAGCTGATCTCGAACCATCTGCATTACACGGGCTCGAACCGCGCCAAGCAGATCCTCGACAGCTGGGCCGAGTATCGTCCGAAGTTCCGCAAGGTTATGCCGGTGGAATACCGCCGTGCGCTTGAGGAAATGGAACGCATGCGCATGGGCGTGGCTGCGGAGTGATTTAACTATCGGCGCCTTCTGTTATGAGTATTCAGCTCAGAATGGAGGCGCCGATGGGTCCAGTATCGAAAGAACACGAAGGCCAAATCATCAGAAAGGACAACCGTCGTCTCGTTGCTATTCCCGATGACTTCTTCCTTGAAGGGGACAAGATCATCATCCGCCAGGAAAGGGATGGCACGATTACAGTCCATCCTGCCGAACGCGATGCACGGGATGCGATGGCAGTCAGGTTCAATCCATTTGTTGAATGGGAAAATGGAACCTGGCCGGAGACGGTGCCGCCTTTCGAGTAACGAGCTGCGATAGCGGCGGAGATTGAGGGAATTAGACATGGGCAAGGTTACAGGTTTCATGGAAATCGACCGGCAGGTGGCGAAGTATCAGCCGGCCTCCGACCGCATCCGCCATTTCCGCGAATTCACCATCCCCATGTCGGATGCAGAAGTCACCAAGCAGGCGGCGCGCTGCATGGACTGCGGCATTCCCTACTGCCACGGTCCGACCGGCTGTCCGGTGCATAACCAGATCCCGGACTGGAACGATCTCGTCTATAACAACAAGTGGGAGGAGGCGATCCGCAACCTCCACTCGACGAACAATTTTCCGGAATTCACCGGTCGAGTCTGCCCGGCGCCTTGCGAGGAAGCCTGCACGCTGAACCTCGAAGACATGCCAGTGGCGATCAAGACCGTCGAGCAGGCGATTGCCGACAAGGCCTATGAGCTTGGCTTCATCGTGCCGCAGCCGGCGACCATCCATACCGGCAAGAAGGTCGCGATCATCGGCTCCGGCCCGTCAGGTCTTGCCGCTGCCCAGCAGCTCGGTCGCGCCGGCCATGAAGTGCATGTCTACGAGCGCGAAACCAAGCCCGGTGGCCTGCTGCGCTACGGCATCCCGGACTTCAAGATGGAGAAGAACTTCATCGATCGCCGCGTCGAGCAGATGAAGGGCGAAAACGTCACCTTCCATTGCGGCGTCAATGTCGGCGTCGACGTCACCGTCGAGAAGCTGCGTGCGGACTATGATGCCGTGCTCTATTGCGGTGGTTCAGAAACCCCGCGCGAGGCCGGCATCCCCGGTGTCGAGTTCCATGGCGTGCATGATGCCATGCCTTATCTGGTGCAGCAGAACCGTCGCGTCGGCCGCGAAAACATCGACAGCAATGGCTGGCCGGCCGATCCGATCCTCGCCGGCGGCAAGCATGTCGTGGTCGTCGGTGGTGGCGACACGGCATCCGACTGCGTCGGCACAGCCTTCCGCCAGGGCGCCGTCAAGGTCACCCAGCTCGACATCCGCCCCCGTCCGCCGCAGACGGAAGACAAGCTCGCCGTCTGGCCCTTCTGGGCCACCAAGATGCGCACCTCTTCCTCGCAAGCCGAAGGTGCCGTGCGCGAGTTCCAGGTGGCAACGCTCGAATTCGTCGGCGAAGACGGCGTGCTGACCGGCGTGAAGTGCTGCCAGGTGGACGAGCGCCGCAAGCCGATCGCCGGCACGGAGTTCATCATCAAGGCCGATCTCGCCTTTATCGCGATCGGCTTCTCCGGTCCGTTTACCGACAGCGTTCTGAAGGAACTGAACGGGAAGCTCGAACTCAACACCGACCGCCGCGGTTCGACCAATGTCGTTGCCAACGACAAGGACTATCGCTCCTCGGTCGACAAGCTCTGGGTTGCCGGCGACGCGCGTCGCGGCCAGTCGCTGGTCGTCTGGGCGATCCGCGAGGGACGTCAGGCCGCCCGCGCTATCGACGAGGCCCTGATGGGCGAGAGCGTCCTGCCGCGTTGAGGCGACGCACATCTACGAATGACAAAGGGGCTGCTTTCGAGCGGCCCCTTTTTTCGATCTGGGATGATGTTTTTGTGAGCTTAAGGCGTGGCTGTTGCCGGCGTTGTCGTCGTTGCTGCGGCCGCCGGCCGCTTCACGTAATCCACCCGGCCGACCGGCGGATCCGGCATGCGGCCATTCTGAACGAGCTGGTCGCGGGGCGTGGGGAAGCTGGAGGAGGGCGGCAGTGTGCCGCCTAACAGTTCGTCCGCGCCGTCGAGTTCAGGGTCGAAGAGGTCGATCGGCGGGGTGGTGGTGATGCCCCGGTTCTCCGAGGGCGGCAGGCTCACCAGGTCTGGCAGATTGCTGGCGTCGAGGCGCACGAGATCCGGGCTCGTCATGTCGCCGAGATAGCGACGCACGGATTTTTCGACATAGAAGGCGAGCTTGCGTTTGCCGGGGCCGGTAAAGCCGATACCGTCATTGCCACGCAGGCGCACGGGCTGGCCGTTGATGTCCGATCCGGTTACGATGAAGCGGCCTTCCTGATCTACGAAGCCTTCCCAGACATCGACGAATTCGCCGTTCACCTTTTCGATGCTGGAGCGATAGATGGTGTTGAGGCGCAGCGCATCCGCCGTCATGTTCTGCGGCCGGAACGCCGGGAGGCCAACCCAGACCACGGGCACTTGCGACGCAGCCGCAAGGGTCGCGAGATTGGCAACGCGCTCGCCGTAAGCGGCGAACCACTCGTCCGTGCGGAAGTCCAGTCGCCCGGTTGCGGTAGCCAGTTGTTGGCGGTCATTGGCGCCGATCTGGATCACGATGACGCTGGGCTTGATCTCTTCGACCAGCGCCGGCAGTTGTGTGGGCCAATCGTAGAAATCGTCGCGTACAAGGCCCGAGGAGCCGTTGGCGCGGGTCTGGACCTGCACCCCTGGTGCATCCTCGAACGCTGTTTCCAGACCATCCGCGAGTGCCGCAGCCACGAAGTCACCGACGACGAGCACCTTCTTGGCGTTGTCGAGTTTCGGCGGCGGCGGTGGTGGGGCCGCTGCGGCGCGCGTCGATGGCTGGCGGGTCTTGATCGTGGTGACGCTGCCGTTCGTCTTCTTGCGGGTCTTGCCCTCCCGCGGACGCTGGGCGTCCTGCGGCGGGACATAGACCGGCTGCCTTGATCCGAAGAGCATGTCGAGCAGGTTACGGCGGCGTTCCGGCTGCTGGGCCTCTGCTGCCGATGTCAAAAAGGCCGTCACGCCCAGCATCAACGCCAGGCCGAGGCAGAGCAATCGGGCAAGGGATCCGCGCGGGCTCTTCAAGTGACACTCCTTCGCCGTCGCTGCGGCAGCCTTGACAAAAGCAGTCCGCCGCGATCCGATGTTTCTGGATCGCGGCGGAGGGCAAGTCAACCTTTGCGATGCACGGCCATGCCGTGATCAGTTGCGCAGTGCGTCGAGCAGCACGCGTGAGGGCTGGCCGTCGACCGACATGCCGAGGCGCTGCTGGATGGCCGTGATCGCTGCCTTCGAGCCGGAGCCGAAATTGCCGTCGATCTTGCCGTCATAGTAGCCCAAGGCCTGCAGGCGGGTCTGCAGCTCGAACTTCTCCTTGATGTCGAGCGAACCGTTCGGGCGCGGCCAGCGCTGCTGCATGCCGCCATAGCCGGCGATCTCGTCGGCCAGCAGGCCAACGCCGAGGGCGTAGCTGTCGGCCGCGTTGTAGCGCTTGATGACGAAGAAGTTCTTGGTCATCAGGAAGCCGGGGCCGTTCGGTCCGCCGAGCATCTTGAGTTCGGCCCGTTCGCTGCCGTTCCGGAAGCCTTTGCCGGAGGGACGGGCGAAGCCGAGGGCCTGCCACTGCGCAACCGTCTTGGTCTGGCCGGTATATTTGTGGCCGCCTCTCGGCACGGCGATCTCATAGCCCCAGGTGCGACCGGTCTGCCAATCGTTCTTGGCGAGCAGATTGGCCGCAGTGGCCAGCGCATCCGGGATCGAGTGCCAGATGTCCTTGCTGCCGTTGCCATCGGCGTCGATGCCGTAGAGCAGGTAGCTCGAGGGGATGAACTGCGTATGGCCCATGGCACCCGCCCAGGAACCCATGAGGTTCTTGTTGGTGACATCGCCGTTCTGCAGCATCTTCAAGGCCGCAACCAGCTGGGTACGCGCATATTTTGCCCGCTTGCGATCCGCATAGGCGAGCGTCGCCAGCGAGCGCGGCACGTTGTGCAGCCGGTCGGGCCGTTCGAGCGCCGCGCCGTAATTAGATTCCATCGACCAGATCGCCAGCAGCACATGCTTGTCGACGCCGAAATGGTTTTCGAGCGCCTTCAGCAGCCCGCCATGCTTGGCGAGCATCTCCCGCCCGACTTTGACGGTGTAGGGGTTCACGCGGCTGTCGAGATAGTCCCAGATCTCCGACTTGAATTCGGGCTGGTAGGCTGCCTTTTCCAGCACAAACTGGTCAGGCTCGGTGACACCTTTGAAGGCTTCCCTATAGGTGCGCTCGGTGATGCCGGATTTCACGGCAACGGAATAGAAGTCGCGGATCCATTTCTGGAAACCGGCATCCGCCAGCGCTTCCATGGGCATCAGCGACGTCGACAGGGCCAGGGCAATGGCGCCGAGCAGGCTGGGGCGGTGTCTTTTCATGGGCATCTCCCGTGCATTCTCGTGTTGGCAGCCGGAACAAGGCTGTTCACCACAGGTTAATGCTGTTCAGTCAACAAACCGTTTACCACGTTGTCCGCCCAAGCTTAGTCTTTGCCATTTTGAAGCAATTGTATGTTACTGGCCGTGACCGCGTTATGAAGGCGTTAATCGATTAGATCCTCCAGGAGGGATGAGTGGTTCAGTCTAAAAAGCTCCGGAAAGCCGTATTTCCCGTCGCCGGTCTCGGCACCCGATTTCTGCCCGCCACCAAGGCAGTGCCGAAAGAGATGCTGACGGTCGTCGACAAGCCGGTCATCCAATATGTGGTCGACGAGGCCATCGAGGCTGGCATCGAGCATTTCGTCTTCGTCACCGGCCGCGGCAAGGCCGTCATCGAGGACTATTTCGACATTCAGTTCGAGCTCGAGCAGACCTTGAAGGCCCGCAACAAGAACGCCGAACTCTCGCTTCTCGACGAGCTGCAGCCGACGGCCGGACAGACCAGCTTCACCCGCCAGCAGGAGCCGCTCGGTCTTGGCCACGCGGTCTGGTGCGCCCGCGACATCGTCGGCCACGAACCCTTCGCTCTTCTCCTGCCGGACATGATTATGCGCGGGGAGAAGGCTTGCCTCAAGGGCATGGTCGAACTTTATGAGAAGACCGGTGGCAATATCGTGGCGGTCGAGGAATGCGCACCCGAGCAGGCGCACAAATACGGCATTGTCGGCGTCGGGGAGACGCTCGAGGGTGGCTTCAAGATCACCCAGATGGTGGAAAAGCCGGCCAAGGGGACTGCCCCTTCCAACTTCTTCATCAACGGCCGTTACATCCTGCAGCCGGAGATCTTCGAGATCCTCTCGACGCAGGAACGCGGTGCCGGCAATGAAATCCAGTTGACCGACGGCATGCTGAAGCTTGCCCAGGCCCAGGACTTCGCCGGATATCACTTCAAGGGCCAGACCTTCGACTGCGGTGCCAAGGATGGCTTCATCCTGGCAAACGTGGCGTTCGCCATTGAGCGTGCGGATATCCGTCCGGCGATCGAAGATCAGCTCAAGGCTCTGCTCGCCGCGCTGAAATAATCGAGAAAATCCTGGCCGCCGGCTCAACGCTTGGCGGTCAGGCCCACCAGGGCCGTCACGCTGTCGTTGTCCGTGCCGGTCTTGTAGTTCGTCCGCTCATAGGTCAGATCGGCCGTGGCATCGAGGTAGCGGTTCACCTTCCACGTCACACCGGCGCCCGCGAGATAGGACGTGGAATCGCTGGCGCTCGCATCCCCATCATAGTTCGTGAAGCTCGTGCCACCGGTCAGGCGGGCGACGAGGTTGGACCGCAGGTCGTGTGCCAGTTGGGCGCTGACCCGATGGATCGTCGCGCCGCTGATGCCGGCTGTGGTCGACGGGTCGATGCTGGTGTCAAGCGTCAGATCGATGGTCGTGCCTTCGCGGGGCGACCAGAAGATGCTGCCGTCCACGGTCAGCGCCGAGAGTTCCTTCAGGCGAGGATCCTCGTATTTCTGATGTTCGTAGCCGACAGCGATTTCGCCGCGCAGCTTTTCGCCGAGTTCCAAAGCCACGCCGGTTCTCGCGCCATAGAGATCGGCCGAGCGGCGATAACCGGCGGAATCGACGGCATCGTCGTAATCGACCTTGCCGATGGTGCCCTCAATGAAGGGGATCAGGGCCGGAGACAGCTCATAGCCGAGACGGCTGGTCAGCGTGTAGCGGTTGCGGTTTCGGTCGCTGCGTTCGAGCGTCGACCCGTCCGAGAGTTCCGCGTCGGAGTATTGCGAGCGGGTAATGTCGGCGGCGAGGGAGCCTCTGATCAGCCCGAAGTCGCGCTCGATTGCAGCACCGGCGCCATATTCATGCACGCCTGATTGAACCTTGGCGCCCGAGATCGCATTCGGGTCATCCGAGTCTTCGCGGCTGAAATTGTAAGAGCCGGAGAGCGTCGCCGTGGTGTCGTCGGAGAGATCGAGGCGCAGGCGTGCGTCGATGTCGGCGCGCGGCTTGTCTGTCGCGTCGCCCGACAGCGTCTCCTGCCAGGCACCCTCGGCGCCGACGGTCAGTTCATGGCGGGACCAGTCCGAGGTGATCGTGCCCTTCAGGCCGCTTTCGGAGAAGATCCTGTCTTCCTTGACGTTACCGGTCTTCTCGGTCTCGCTGCCGAGCTTCTGGCTGATCGAGGGACGCAGGATCAGCGTGCCGAGACGGATGCCGCTGTCGTCTTCCGCATCGAGCTCGCGGTTGATCCGCTCCGCCGTCGGGTTGTCGAGGCGGCTTTCCCGCAGGTTCTGCCGTCCCATGTCTTCGTCCAGGGGCAGTGCATCAGGATCCGCCAAAGGTTCAAGAGGCTGGTTCGGATCGATCGTACCGGTCACGGTCGGGTCGGGCGTCGTCGTGGTCGTCGTTAAGTTGGGATCCAGGGTGCCCGAGGTCGAAGAGGCCGGCTGGCTCGTTCCAACCGTTTGCGTGCCGTTCGAGCTCGACTGGCTCGGCTGTAGCGGCGTTGTCTGCTGAGCCGCCACAAGGGCAGGGTGGGCACAGATGGAGAGCGCCAGGGCGCCTGCAAAGGCGCGCAGCCCGAGGCGGCCCGTGCCGCGCATATCCCGATTTTCGACTGAACTCATTCCTGCGCCCGGCAAACTGCAATGCTTACCCAAACGTAAAGCCTGATGGTTAATGTTTGGTTGTCATCACTCTCCTTGAGAAGGGCAGCGTTCCCGTCTGCCCGGGGGCAAAGGAGAATTTACAGCGATCGGCAAACGCAGTATGGGACGGCATGATCAAGCGCGCAGTGAACCTCGTCGAAGCCAGTGCCACGGAATCCGCTCTGAAGGTCATCTCGACCGAGCGGGAGGGACTTCGCGTCCTGGAAGAAGCGCTGGCCGGGCCGCTGGCGGCTCCCTTCTGCAATGCCGTCAAGATGATCGGCGATATCGGCGGGCGCGTCATCGTGACTGGCGTCGGCAAGAGCGGCCATATCGGCTCGAAGATTGCGGCGACATTCGCCTCCACCGGCACGCCGGCATTCTTCGTGCATCCGGCAGAAGCCAATCACGGCGATCTCGGCATGATCGCACAGGATGACGCGATCCTCGCGATCTCCTGGGGTGGTGAAACCGCGGAACTGCAGGGCATTCTCGCCTTTTCCCGCCGCTTCTCGATCCCGCTGATTGCGATCACGGCGGGCGCGAATTCGACGCTTGCGCGCAATGCCGACGTGGTTCTGCTGATGCCGAAGGTCCAGGAGGCCTGCCCGCACGGGCTCGCACCGACGACGTCCGCCGTGCTGCAGCTCGCGATCGGCGATGCCATCGCGATTGCGCTTCTCGAAGCCCGCGGCTTTTCGCCATCCGATTTCCGGACCTTCCACCCCGGCGGCAAGCTGGGTGCTGCCCTGACGCATGTGCGCGACATCATGCATACCGGCGACCGTCTTCCGCTGGTCGCGGTGGGCACGTCGATGCCGGAGGCGGTGAAGACCCTGTCGCACAAGCATTTCGGTTGCGTTGGCATCACGGACGAGGCCGGCAAGCTCTGCGGCATCGTCACCGAAGGCGATATGGCCCGCAATCTCGCCCGCGACCTGTCGATCCTCAACGTCGAGGACGTGATGACCCGCAACCCCAAGGTCATCAAGGGTGACGCGCTTGCCACCACCGCAGCCGCCATGATCAACAAGCATGGCATCGGGGCGCTGATCGTGGTGGACGACGAGAATACGCCAATCGGCCTGATCCACTTCCACGACCTGCTTCGCATCGGCGTGGCGTGAGGCACTAGGAAAAGCTTTCCGGCCAATCCCTTGCGCCGTGTATGACGGCGAGAACTTCTATATCGGTTCTCAGGCGATAGACCACGATGTAGGGGGTGCGCGTGATGACGAGCTCTCTGGTCGTCGCCACGCGCCCGACGCGCCCGATCTCTGGCCGTTCCGACAGCAGCCTTTCGGTTTGACCAAAGATCCTGGAGATCAAGCGATGCGCTGATGCCGGACGCCGCTCGGCAATATAGTCCTGTATCTCTTCCAGATCACGGATCGCGGGAAGAGACCAGGAGACTTTCATCAGTCGGGTCGGTGTTTGCTAAGGATCCTCTCGATGTCCGATCTCGAGGCGAACTCGCCACGGTCGGCCGCTTCGATCGCAGACTGGACCTTCTGGACGAATTTCTCTTGCCACTCGATGGAATGGCCCTTCTCCAGCGCATCGCGGACGATTTGCGACCGTGATCCACCGGATCGTGCCGCCAAAGCATCAATCCGCGCAGCCAAGTCTGGCGTGATGTCGAGTTCCATTGTCATGGCCCCACTATGCCACTGTTTGATACGGTTTCAAGCACGGCCGGCCTACGCCTCTTCCACCCTGAGGTCCTGGCCGTTTGCGGAGACGATCCGGACTCGCGCGCCGCCGGGCAGGTCTGGGCCCGAAACCAGCCAGAAGGTGTCGTCCAGACGGATCCGGCCGCGCCCTTCGCGGATGGGCTCTGCCAGCACCGCCGTGCGGCCGACGAGACTTGCGCCTCGCTGGTTGAGGAGCGGCTGGTCGCTCTCGGTTTCCAGGCGCGAGAAATAGCGACGGCCGGCCAGGGTGAAGACGATGGCGCTTGCGGCAAAGACCAGCGCCTGCAGCTGCCAAGTCCAGAACCCTGTCTCCCACAGCAGGAGCGAGATTGCCCCGGTCAGGATTGCCCCGAGCCCGATCCAGACCAGGAAGACACCGGGCATGACGAGTTCGGCCGCGAGAAGCAGCATGCCGAGCACCCACCAGCTCCAGGGGCCGAGTTCGGCAATGATCCGACCGATCATGCCGCTCACTCGCCGTTCGGATTGAAGGAGGAGATCGGCGGGGTGGTGCGGGGCGGGGTTGCCGGGCGCGGCGGGTTCGGGCGCTTGTCCTCACCGAAGACTTCGCGGGCAATGGCCCCGATGCCACCGAGCGAGCCGATGAGCGAGGTGGCTTCCATGGGCATCAGCACGACCTTGGAACTGCTGGAGGTGCCGATCGAGGCCATGGCTTCGGTGTATTTCTGTGCGACGAAGTAGTTGATGGCGTTGACGTCACCGGCGGCGATCGCTTCCGAAACGAGGCGGGTGGCCTTGGCTTCGGCTTCGGCCAGACGTTCGCGGGCTTCCGCTTCGCGATAGGCTGCTTCGCGCTGGCCCTCCGCCTCAAGGATCGCCGACTGCTTGGCCCCTTCGGCGCGCAGGATCTGGGCATTGCGGAAGCCTTCCGCTTCCAGCACCTGGGCTCGCTTTTCGCGCTCGGCCTTCATCTGGCGACCCATGGCGTCGACGAGATCTGCCGGGGGCTGGATGTCCTTGATTTCCACGCGGGTCACCTTGATGCCCCAGGGACGCACGGCTTCATCCACCACCCGCAGCAGGCGGTCATTGATGACCTCGCGGTTCGACAGCAGTTCGTCGAGATCCATCGAGCCCATGACCGAGCGGATGTTGGTCATGGTGAGGTTGAGGATCGCGTTTTCGAGATTGGCGACCTGATAGGCAGCCTCTGCTGCGTTCAGGATCTGGTAGAATGCCACGGCATCGGCCGAAACCGACGCGTTGTCCTTGGTGATCACCTCCTGGGTCGGCACGTCGAGCACCTGCTCCATGACATTCATCTTGGCGCCGATCTGCTCGAAAAAGGGGATGATCAGGTTGAGGCCCGGTTCCAGCGTGCGGGTGTAGCGGCCAAAGCGCTCGATGGTGTAGCGATAGCCCTGCGGCACCGTCTTGATCCCGGCGAAGAGGACGAGAATGACGAGCGCGACGAGGACAATGACGACGATATCAGGACCGGTGATGGGCATGACTTCCTCCAGCTCTGGCGCGGCCTACGCCGCACCCCCATGCACTAACATCGTGGGGTGACAGGGGAATTGCAAGGGTCGGGGATCACAGCCAGCTGGCGCCAACCGTCACGGTGGCGTCGGAAAACAGAAAGGCGGCGAGATTGCTCCCACCGCCTTTGGTCTTGCCTTAAAGTAGAGTTCTTAGAACTCTTCCCAGTTGTCCTGAGCGACTGCCGCGTTGCCATGGCTGCGCGGAGCAGGGGCGGCGTGGCGGGCCGGTTCGGCTGCACGCGGGGCCGGAGCGCGGGCTGCTGCAGGCTGGGCCATGGTGCGCGCGGTTTCGCGAAGCGCCGAGGCCTGGGCCTGCTGGACCCCATCGATGGTGAAGTGGGCGATGAGTTCGCGGAGCTTGGCGGCTTCGGTTGCCAGAGCGCCCGAGGCAGCGTTCGATTCTTCCACCATCGCGGCGTTCTGCTGGGTCGTCTGGTCCATCGCGTTGACGGCGTGGTTGACTTCCGAGAGACCGGTCGCCTGTTCCTTGGCCGACAGAGCAATTGCATCCATGTGGGTGTTCATCTCGGTGATGAAACCGCCGATGGTGCGCAGCGCTTCGCCGGTCTTGCGAACCAGATCCACACCGCCCGCAACTTCCGTCGAGGAGTTCTGGATAAGCGCCTTGATTTCCTTCGCCGCATTGGCCGAACGCTGGGCGAGTTCGCGGACTTCCTGGGCCACGACGGCGAAGCCCTTGCCGGCTTCACCGGCGCGTGCCGCCTCGACGCCTGCGTTGAGCGCCAGCAGGTTGGTCTGGAAGGCGATCTCGTCGATCACGCCGATGATGTTGGAAATCTGCTGCGAGGCTCCCTCGATGCGACGCATGGCGTCTTCGGCGCGGGACACGACTTCCGACGACTGGTTTGCCGAGGTGTTGGCCTGAGCCGCGACCGAGCGCGCTTCTTCGGTGCGCTTGGTGGAGTTGACGACGTTGGCGGTGATTTCCTCCACCGCTGCTGCCGTTTCTTCGAGGGCCGCAGCCTGCTGTTCCGTGCGCTTCGACAGATGGTCGGTGCCCGACGCAATCTCGCGGGTGCCGGTTTCCATGGTGGCGACGCTGTTGGTGATCGCGGCCATGGTCTGGTTCAGCTGGCGGATGGACTGGTTGAAGTCGTGGCGCAGGGCCTCGAAATCCGGAGCAAAGGCTTCGTTGATCTGGAAGGCGAGGTCGCCGGAGGCGAGGCGCTTCAGGCCGGCCGCAAGACCTGAGGTGGCAGCCTGCAGGCGGGCGGCCGCATCGGCTTCGGCGCGCTGCTGGGCGGCGATGCGTTCAGCTTCGGCCCGCTGGCGGTTGCCTTCAGCTTCGGCTTCGAGCCGCTTGTTGGCGATGGCAGCTTCACGGAAGATCTGCATCGATGCCGCCATCTGGCCGATTTCGTCCTTGCCGCCAGAGACAATCGAGATGTCGAGGTCGCCATTTGCAAGTCGGTCAGTTGCAGTTGCCAGTCTGGAAAGCGGACGGGAGACGAGGCGATAGTTCAAGAAGCCCATGAGTGCCGCAACGATTGCGACGGCGATCGCCGCGCCCAAAGCTATCCGTTCAACCATCAACAGCGCGGCGCCTTGCTGCTCTTTCGCTGCAGTGCTGCGGGTTGCAAACTGCTGGGTGACAAGCTGAAGGCTCTGTTGGGCTTGCTCAACCAGAGCTTCGCCGGCACCGCCGACTTCGATCGCACGGGCGAGTTCGACCGTATCCGGCGAGCGCATCAGGTCCATCTGGCGCTGCACGATTTCCGTCTGCCACTGTGCCAGAGTCGCGAAGCTTGACTGCAATGCAGGCAATTCCGCCGGTGCCTGCTCACTGAAAAGCTTGGTGAGGTCGGTCACGTCCTGAGCCATCTCGCCGAGAAGGGATTGTGTCGTTTCGGCGAAGTCGCGGTTGCCCGTCAGCAGATAGGTTTTCAGCTTGAGGTCGGCGACATAGACGTCGTCGCTGAATTCAGTAACCGCATCTGCCAGTGCTTTGATTTTGTCGCTTTCTTCGACAAGCTCATTGGCAACAATCGTGCGATTGTAAATGAATACGGAACTTGCGATGGCAATCGCCGCCAGCAGGCTGAAAGCGATCAAGCCTTTCGTGGTGACGGAAATGTTGTTCAGCATGGCGTTCGGCAGCCTCAACGTTTGAAGGTCTCAGTACAAAATGTCTAGGCGAACGCCGTCATGGCTCCGCGTCAGGCCGATCAGGATGCGGCCAGCAGTCGTCTTTCGAGTTCGGTCAGGTTGAGCTCGACGGTCACGGCGCCGATCTTCTTCTTCGATGCGTCGAGAAGGGTGAAGCTCACCTGGTTGCGCCAGATCTTCGCTTCGTCATCCCATTCGGGGGCGTCTACGAACATGGCGTCGTCTGCAACGTCGAAGGTCTTCTGGAACTTGTCTTCGTCACCCTGCCAGAAGTCGCTGGTGACAGAGCTCTGTCCGACGTTCAGGCCGTTCTGGTCCATGACGAAGATCTCGGCGTAGAGACCGAGCGACTTGCCCTGGATGCGGGCGAGGTAAACCGAGAGCGGGCTGGACAGTGTCGCTGCGATCAGCGGCTTGTCGGCGGCTTCGCGCTCGGCCTTCCATTGATTGTCGAGCTCATCGATCTTTTCCTGTGACAGGTCGGTGAGACGCTTGTTCTGGGCGTCGACCGAAACCCGCACGATTTCAGTGTCGATGAACGCGCGCATCTCCTCGATGAGAGCGGGCGATACGAGCTTGTTGACATCCGGCTGTGGCGGTTCGGCCTGTGCCGGAAGAATGGAAACCGCAAAAAGCGCAGAGGCCAGGGGCAAACGGAAACGATGCATGAGTGATCTCCTTTTATGCCCTAATTCTAGGCATCATTATTAAATGCAACGTTAATATAAGAAATCGCTCCTCTAAAATTGTATTTAAATCCAATAATTTAGTTCAAAAGAGAACAGGTGGGCGCAGCTGCACAATCACGCCGCGGTTGCCGCCACAAGAGGCGCAGTGTCTTCACGACCCGCTTAAGCAAATGAAATTACATTGCTAATCTTCAATGTGTCGCGAGCGTCGGGAGCCGTCTTATTCAAGTTGATGTGACTAAAAAACGTTATGGTTGCATACTTTCTTTGCGCCGATTTCGGATCGGTCGATCTGCAACCCGGCACGCGGCATGGTGGTATCGATTGGAGTGGCCCAAAATGAAAACGGCCGCCCGAGGGCGACCGTCTAAAAAAGTTCTGGCAGGCGGTTCTATGCCCAGCCCTGCAACTCGCGGCGCACGACGTTCTCGATCACACGCATGCCATCCTCGCTGTCGTTCAGACATGGAATATGGGTGAACTTCTCGCCGCCATTGTGGAGGAAGTCTTCTCCGGCTTCTCCGGCGATTTCTTCCAGAGTTTCGAGGCAGTCGGAAACGAAGCCCGGATTCATGATCGCGATGCGCTTCACGCCCTCTTTGGCCAGTTTCTCGACGGTCTTGTCCGTATAGGGCTGCAGCCATTCTTCCGGCCCGAAACGGGACTGGAAGGTGACCATCAGCTTTTCCTTCTCCCAGCCCAGATGCTCGCGCAGCAGGCGCGTCGTCTTGTAGCACTGGCAGTGATAGGGGTCGCCCTTCATGAAGTAGGACTTGGGGATGCCGTGGTAAGAGGTAATCACCAGTTCCGGCTCCCAGTCGAGGGAGGCGAGATGGTTGTTGATCGAATTGGCCAGCGCCTCGATGTAGACGGGATCGTCGGCATATTGCGGCACGGTGCGCAGTGCCGGCTGCCAGCGCATCTTGAGCAAGGCCTTGAAGGCCTCGTCATTCACCGTGGCCGTGGTGGCGGCCGCATATTGCGGATAGAGCGGATAGACCAGAATGCGTTCGCATCCGGCCTTCTGCATCTCGTTCATCTTCGCCTGGATCGCCGGCTGGCCGTAACGCATGGCCCAGTCGACATGCACGTTCGGCAGGTCCTTGAGGGCCACGGCGAGTTTTTCGGCCTGGCTGCGGGTATAGGTGCGCAGATAGCTCTCATCGAGATCCTTGTTCCAGATTTCCTCATAGGCCTTGCCGACCTTCTGCGGGCGCTTGTTCAAGACGATGCCGTAAAGGATCGGATACCAGAACCACCGTGACCACTCGATAACGCGCCTGTCCGTCAGGAACTCCTCGAGATACCGGCGCATGGACTTGTAGTCCGTGCCATCAGGTGTGCCGAGGTTGACGAGCAGCACGCCGACCTTGCCGAAGTTGACGGGCGGATGGTCGGAGGGCCAATGGGCGGGAAGTGCATTCATCTTGATATCCTGGTGATGAGAACTCGACCGTTACGTCATGAAGGCGTGTTGGGATCATCTGATAAAAGCAAAAGCCGGCCCGGGGAAGCCCGGACCGGCTCTTGGTGTGCGTCACAAGGTCTTACTGTGCCGGAAGCTGCAATTCGCGGCCAATGGCGATCACGTTCGGATTGCGCAGCGCATTCGCTTCGGCAATCTTCACCCACATCGTGCCGTCGCCATAGGTGGCTTCGGCGATCTTCCAGAGGCTGTCACCTGCAACTACCTTGTAGATGGTCTCTGCGACCGCTGCAGCCGTCTCCGTGGCGGTTGCCGCCGGCGCTTCGGGCGCTGTGGTCTCAGGCGCCGTGGCTGCGGCAGCTGGCGCTTCGGTGGTTGCCGGTGCGGCCGGAGCATCGGCGGTGGTGGCCGCCGGCTCAGCTGCGGCCGGTTCCGCTGCTGCGGAGATCACCGTGATGCGGCCATCCGTATAAGGCTTGTAGGGGCTGTTCTTGGCGATGTAGTCGGCGACCACGGTTTCGAGGCCAGGACCGAAGTCATAGGCGTTCTGGCCACCGCTTGCGAAGACGCTGTAGCCGTCACCGCCGGAGCGCATGTAGTTGTTTGTGGCGACACCGTAGACCTTGTTCGGGTCGATGGCGACGAAGCCGTCACCTTCCTTAACTTCGACAGAGGTGATGCGGCTGCCAGCCGGCTTGTTGAGATCGGCCGTGTACTTGAGACCCGAGACCTGTGGGAAACGACCGGCGCCTTCTTCCACCTGGCCAACGCCGTTTTCAAGGGCGGCCACGATGTCGGAGCCCTTGAGCTGGAACGAGGCGAGTGTGTTCTGGAACGGCAGGACCGTCAGGACTTCGCCCATGGTCACCGTACCGGCATCGATCGAGGCGCGCAGGCCACCGCCGTTCTGGATGGCGATGGTGATGCCCTGGTCGCTCAGGCGGTCGACCATAGCGTCGGCGACGAGGTTGCCCATGGTGCATTCGGTGGCGCGGCAGACTTCACGCGAACCATCGATAGCTTCTGCGGTTTCGCCGATTTCCTTCTGCTTCAGTTCCTCGATCGGACCTGCCAGCTCGGACACCTTGGCAACGAAGCCCTCGTCCGGGGTGACGGACGCGTCGAGCAGCTTTGGCTCGCCGGTCGCGCTCTTCACGACGCCGGAATCATCGAAAACAACCGTCAGATCGCCGAGATACTTGGAATAGGCATAGGCCTGCACGATCGGCACATCGGTGCCGGCCGGGTTCTTCACCATGGTCGGGTAGGGGCCGGCAGCCTTCTCGTCGGTGTTGGAGAGCAGCGTGTGGCTATGACCACCGACGATCACGTCGATGCCATCAACGGCTGCTGCGATTTCCTTGTCCTTGGCGTAGCCGACATGGGAGAGCAGCACGATCTTGTCGATGCCCTCGGCCTCGATTTCCTTCACCGCTTCCTTCAGGTAGCCGATCTCGTCGGCAAAGAGGATGCTGTCACCAGGGGAGGATGTTTCGTCGGTATCGGTGGCGAGGACAGAGACAACCGCCACCTTCTCGTCACCGAATTCCTTGACGATATAGGGCTTGAACTTGTCGGCCACCGGCGAATCCAGACCCGCCAGCGTGTTGCCGGAGATCATCGGGAATTGCAGGGCGTCGATGAACTTTGCCAGCTCTTCCGGGCCGTCGTCGAATTCGTGATTGCCGATCGCCATGGCGTCAAAGCCGATGGCGTTCATGAAGTCGGCGATCGGAGCGCTCTTGTAGGTCGTGTAGAAGAGCGAGCCCTGGAACTGGTCTCCGGCGTCGAGCGTCAGAACATTCTTGCCTTCAAGTTCCGCGCGACGGCTATCGATGGCGGACTTCACGCGGGCGATGCCGCCGAAGCACTCATTGGCTGCCGCATCTTCTGCCGAGCAGGTGGAGTCGGACTTGCTGATCGCCTCGATGCGCGAATGCAGGTCGTTGATATGGAGGATGTTGAGTTCGAAATCGGCTAGGGCGGTCCCGGCCGTGAGGGCCAGCACCGAGGCGCTGAACAAGCCAATCTTCAAATGTCTGAACATCTTATGTCTCCTGTTGCAATCCATCGCCAGCACTCTGGCACGGATTGATGACAGCCGCGCGCCAGAATTCGGATGGCGGATGTTTTCATCTCGATTGGGGCAGGGCAAGCAAAAATCGCTTGATGTCCGCATGTTAGCGACGCCCAAAACGACAGAAGCGGCCGCTGGGGCCGCTTCCTTGAACTTGATCCGAAGCTGTTTCGTCAGACGCTGCTGCGGGCGAGCGAGAACTGGGCGCCGCTGTCGGAGGTGCAGTTGAGCTGCGTCGGCGTGACGAGCGCGCAGTTGACCTTCTGGCGGGTGTTGCGGACCAGCGACGTCATGTTGATCTCGACGAGGCGGTCGTTGACCAGCATATAGGTGCCGGATGCGAGGATCTGGTTGGTGTCGGTCGTGCGCGTGGTGAATGTGCCGCCCTGGAACGTGGACTGGATGCCGTTCGGGTCGACCCAGGCGCCCTCGATCGAGGGACCCTGCTGGACCGCCGGCAACTGACGGGGCGGGCTCGAATAGCAGGACGAAAGGGCGAGGCTCGCTGCGGCGACGGCGACCAGGGACTTGGTTTTCATTCTTGTCTCCCACCAACTCGGCGGTTTGGCTCAGCCGTCCGCCTTCTGCAATGTCATCGAACCATGCCGCGAAGCCTCGGTCAAAGCAAGGAGATAGCCTTGCTTCCTCAGGGTTATCCCGGCTTGCTCTGCATGGAAAGAGGCCCGCCGCGAGCGACGGACCTCAACTGGATGGCTAAACCGTTCAGCGGACCAGGATGTTCCGGAACTGCCACGGATCCTTTTCGTCCAGGTCTTCCGGGAAGAGGCCCGGGCGGCCGTCGAGCGGGGTCCAGTCGGTATAGTGGCCTTCTACCGGGCCGAGATAGGGCGACTGCACTTCGAGGCAGCGCTTGTAGTCCATCTCGTCGGCTTCGACGATGCCGGCCTTCGGGTTCTCGAGTGCCCAGACCATGCCGGCCAGCACGGCCGAGGTGACCTGCAGGCCTGTGGCGTTCTGGTAAGGGGCGATCTCGCGGGTCTCTTCCAGCGAGAGGCGCGAGCCGTACCAGTAGGCGTTCTTCTCGTGGCCGTAGAGCAGTACGCCGAGTTCATCGACGCCGTCCACCAGCTCGTCTTCGTTCAGAACGTGCAGGACCGGCTGCGGCGTGCCGCCATTGCCGAACATTTCGTGCAGGGAGAGAACGGCGTCATTGGCCGGATGGTAGGCGTAGTGGCAGGTCGGGCGATACACGACCTCGCCGTCCTTCTCGACGGTGAAATAGTCGGCGATCGAGATCGACTCGTTGTGGGTGACGAGGAAGCCATATTGCGGGCCGGGTGTCGGGCACCAGGTGCGAACGCGGGTGTTGGCGCCCGGCTGCTCCAGATAGATCGCCGCCTTGCAGCCCTTCTTGTGCTTCTTGGCGTTCTTCGGCATCCAGTTTTCATGCGTGCCCCAGCCGAGTTCGGCCGGCTGCAGACCTTCCGAGATGAAGCCTTCGACCGACCAGGTGTTCCAGAAGACGTTGAGCGGCTTCGGATTCTTGGTGCGCTGGGTGTCGCGCTCGGCGATGTGCACGCCCTTGACGCCGACCTTCTTCATCAGCTTGGCCCAGCCTTCGCGGTCATTCTGGTCCGGCTCGTCGAACTTGATGCCGAGTTCGTTGGCGATGTTGACGAGACCCTGCTTGACGAACCAGGAGACCATGCCCGGATTTGCGCCGCAGGTGGAGACAGCCGTCGTGCCGCCTGGATTCTTCGCCTTTTCCTGGCGCACGGTTTCGCGCAGCGCATAGTTGGTGCGCTCGGAGTTCTTCATGTTCTTGTCGAAGTAGAAGCCGAGCCAGGGCTCGACGACGGTATCAATGTAGAGCACGTCGAGCTTGCGGCAGAGCTTCATCAGGTCGAGCGAGCCGGTGTCGACCGAGAGGTTGACGCAGAAGCCCTGGCCTTCGCCTTCGGTCAGAAGTGGCTTCAGGAGCTTCTTGTAGTTGTCCTTGGTGACATGCGCCTGGATGTGCTTGATGCCGTGCTTGGCGAGCAGGTCCGCTTCTTCGTTGCGGGGATCGATGACGACCATCCGGCTCTTGTCGAACTTGAAGTGGCGTTCGATCAGCGGCAGGGTGCCGCGGCCGATCGATCCGAAGCCGATCATCACGATCGGGCCGGTGATCTCGCCATAAACCGGGTAGGTCTTTTCGCTCATTCTTGTCTCCTTGGAGGCGCGGGTCTCTTGCCCGGGCCGTGTTTCCGGCCAGTGTGCTGTGGCCAGAGCGATACTGGCGGTTCTAGATCACAAAACTCTGACACAATAAAGGTGGGGGAGCAGGGGCAGAGGGTGGCTAATCATGATTTTCCGACGCTGCATCTTGCCGCAGCCGTGCCACGAGCCGGCTGCGCTGACGATCGAGCCCCTTGTAGCGGAGCTGAGGCTCGGTCAGCCCCTCCAATTGCTCGGCAAGAGCCAGGGCAAGGCGTCTGCCGTCCGGATGCGGTTCGAAGAGGGTCACCGGGTCGAGATAGATGCGGATGGTGAAGACGATCGCGCCGGTTTCCGGCAGTTTGCTCAGGGTCTGGCGCTCCACCCGCACGACCGCTTGCTCCGGCTCCGCGTCGTCGTTGCGGCCGGTCTCCGGGTGGAAGAGCTTTTCCTGCCAGTTGATCGACCAGTTGAAGCGCTCCGCCGGCAGGCCGGGTGCGAGATTGTCGAAGATGCGGTTGATCATCGCGGCATTGCGCGTGCCGCCTTCAAAGCCCGGCACATGTTCATGGACCTCTTCCATTGGCCGGTCGAACTTCTCCGCAAGGGACCAGGAGGACGGGAACGAGAGATGGGCGGCGGCGATGCACCAGCCCGCATCACGTTTCATCATGATGACGAGATCGTCCTGGACCAGCATTCCGGCGCGCAGAAGCGGGGGGAGGCCCGGATCGGTCGGGATTGCTTCATCAAGAAGCTGCGGATGGCGAGCCTTCACATGTGCGACAAGCGCTGCAAGACATTCCTCCTGGGCGGGGAGGCTGTCCTCGGTCGCGCGGAAAACGTCGGTCAGACGGGTGGCCGCCAGCGCTCGCTTTTCGCCAAGGTAGCGTGCCAGGTCGTCGTCCGGTTCTATCCAGCGGCCAGGATCAAGCGCCGAGAGGCCGATGGTGAAGGGCCGGGTCGGGCCGGCATAGGGGGTGTGGGTGAAACCAGAACGAGCGAGCTTCAAATCGGTCACGCCGAGCGCTCGATCTCTTTGCGTGCGCAACTGGCCAAGAAGGCTGAACGCGTGAGACCTCGCTGTTTTGCCGCATGGTCGATCGCAGCCAGTGTCCCGGCCTCCATCGTGATGTTGGCTCTGACGGTGCGCGTGTCATCTTCTATGAAAGGCACGCGGATCAGAAACGCGCCGGTCGCCAACTCCGCGCGGACTTCTGGCCTTTCGACGATCTCCTGGTGGGAAGCAGGTGCGGGGAGTTCCCCATCCTCGGCCCAGAGCCTCAGAGCTTCGATGGCATTGCTGACAATATCTTCGTCGCTGTCCGCCGCAGAAAACACGGAGGGCAAGTCGGGAAAGCTGACCCCATAAGCGCTTTCGGGGTCCTTGTGAACCAGTGCCACGTAGTATCGCATATGCCCAATTCTCTTGCTCATCAGATCCACCCGGCCTGCTTAGCGATGGCCCGAGCGGTGCCAAGCGGAAGATCCTTCTTCGGATGTGGCACGATGACCGTCTTGCCATCTTTCCGGAACTTGTGATGCGAGCCGGATACAGACACCAACTGATATCGCTCGACCTTGAGGCGCTGGATAATCTTGCGTGAATCCTTCTCCATACCGGTGTCCGTGCGCCAATATATGCGCATCATAACTCGGTTTCAACGAGGCGGATATGGCTATTCTTTCAACGCATCGAGCCCAGCTGCGGTGCGGGTCACCGCGACTTCCGTGACCTCGTAGAGAACCACGCCCTCGACCGTGAAAGGATCGGCCGCGATGTAGGCCTCGACCTCGGCCCGCTCGCCCCTGGCGAGGATCACACCGCCGGTGCGCGGGTTCTTGCGGCCCGACGCCAGGAACATGCCGCGGTCATAACCTTCATTCACCCAGTCCATATGCGGCTGCATCAGGCGATCGGCTTCTTCCGTCGGCTTCACATAGGTGAGGGAGAGGATGAACATGGGCTGTCCTATTCCACCAGTTCGGCGCGGATCAGCCCGCGCAGGGAGTTGCCGACGAAGAGCTTGCGGTGGCGCAGGTCATCGAGTTTCAGCACCTCGCCGCGGGCGCGGCGTTCGCGGATCAGTTCGGCGCGCAAG
The DNA here is from genome assembly GCA_032102365.1 of Allorhizobium sp. CTOTU50464. GTDB lineage: Bacteria > Pseudomonadota > Alphaproteobacteria > Rhizobiales > Rhizobiaceae > Allorhizobium. The sequence continues at coordinate 493,468 of DAMDHD010000001.1, forward strand.
ACGCCCGGCAGGAGGCCGCTGGTGAGTGGCGGTGTCAGCAGCATGCCATCGGCGGCTTCGGCGAAAATGTTGGTGATCGTGCCCTCGCAGACCTCGTCCCGCTCGTTGAGCAGGATCACTTCGTCCGCCACATCCTTCGAGAATTCGGCGCGGGCTGCCTCATAGGGTTCGCGGCGTGTCGTCTTGTGGCGGAAGAGGCTGTCTTCGGATTGCAGTTTCGTCTTTGCGACCTTGAGCCGCCAGACGGTTTCCTCCGGCACGGGCTCGAAGGGGGTGGCGGTCACTTCCATCTTGCCGCGGTATGTCATGACGAGGCGGACGCGCAGCGGCACGTCGCCCGAGACTTCCTTTTCCAGTTTGCCTTTTGCGTCCTGCGGCTGGCGAAAGCCGAGCGCATCGGCGGATCGGGAAAGGCGGCGCAAATGCTGGTCGAGCCGCAGAAAACCTGCGTCCGGCTGCCACCGCAAGGTCTCGATCAGCGAGAAATCCATTCGTCACCCACGGCAAAGCGCGCCTTCAGCAGGCATTCCTCGTATTCGGCCTCTGCCTTCGAATCGAAGACGATGCCGCCGCCGACATTGAAAACGGCGCGCCCACCGTTGAAAAGGGAGATGGTTCGAATTGCCACCGAAAATCGCATCGGCCCGGCGGGGTCACACCAGCCGATCGCGCCACAATAGACGTCGCGTGGTTCGGCCTCCAGCTCGTGTAGGATGCGCATCGCCCACATCTTTGGCGCACCGGTCACGGATCCGCAGGGGAAGAGGGCGGCCATGATTTCGGGGAGGCCGATGTCGGGCAGGAGCCTGGCCCGCACATAGCTCACCATCTGATGAACGGTCGGATAGGTCTCGATGGCGAAGAGTTTCGGGACCGAAAGCGTGCCGACCTCCGATATGACGGAGACGTCGTTGCGCAGAAGGTCGACGATCATGCGGTTTTCGGCCTGGGTTTTTTCGTCACCCAGCATCGCCTCGATAATCGCTTCGTCCTCTTCCGGTGACGCGCTCCGCGGTGCCGTGCCCTTCATCGGACGGGTCTCAATCCACCCCTCTTCATCGACGGAGAAGAAGAGTTCGGGCGAGCGCGACAGGATGACAGGGCCGGTGCCGTAGTCGATCAGGGCGCCATAGTGCACGGGCTGGCGGCCGACGAGCGACCAGAAGGCCGCGCGCGGATCGCCCTCCCATTTTGCCTCGATGGGCATCGTGAGATTGGCCTGATAGCAGTCGCCCTTGCGCAGATGGTGGTGCAGTCGGTCGAAACGATTGCGATAGGTGTCGAAGTTCCAGGCGGCGCGGGGGGCGCTCAGCAGCGGCGCATTTGGAATGTTGGACGGCGCTTCCGCCAGCGGGTGATGGTCCGCTGCCGGAGCGGAGAAAACACCCATGGCGATGATCGGTGTCTCGCGCCCGTCCTCGATCAACGGCCGAAGCTTCGGCTCGAAAACGAAACCGGCTTCATAGGACAGATAGCCGGCCAGCCACTTGCCGGCGTTCCGGTGCGCTTCCAGCTGCGCAAGCGCGGGCTCCACCTCGTCTGCCGTCCGGGCGACGACAAGCGTCTCCGGTTCGGCAAAAACAAGGCTTGTCCCCGCGCGGTCGTCGCGGAAGAGCGCATAGGGCGCGTGGTCACGCATGGACTGTCGGCTGCTCCGGTTCAGGCTGCCTTATCTAGCGCTTCCAGCTCATCGATCAGCCCCTCGATCATCGACAGACCCTTGGCCCAGAACGACGGATCGGTGGCATCGAGGCCGAACGGAGCGAGAAGCTCCGAATGATGCTTGGTGCCGCCGGCCTTCAAGAGCTCGAAATACTTGTCCTGGAAGCCCTGATCGGCGTTCTGGTAGACGGCATAGAGCGAGTTCACCAGGCAGTCGCCGAAGGCATAGGCGTAAACGTAGAAGGGCGAGTGGATGAAGTGGGGAATATAGGCCCACCAGGTCTCGTAGCCCTCGGAGATCTTGATCGCCGGTCCGAGGCTTTCCGCCTGGACCGAGAGCCAGAGTTCGCCGATCTGCTCTGCGGTCAGCTCGCCTTCCTTGCGGGCGGTGTGGATCTTGCGCTCGAACTGGTAGAAAGCGATCTGACGCACGACCGTGTTGATCATGTCCTCGACCTTCTGGGCGAGCATGGCCTTGCGTTCGCGCTTGTCGGTCGTCTTGTCGAGCAGGGCGCGGAAGGTCAGCATCTCGCCGAAGACGGAGGCGGTTTCTGCGAGCGTCAGCGGGGTCTGGCACATCAAGGCACCCTGGCCGCCGGCCAGCACCTGGTGCACGCCATGGCCGAGTTCATGGGCGAGCGTCATGACGTCGCGCGGCTTGCCGAGATAGTTGACCAATACATAAGGGTGCGCCGAGGGAACGGTCGGATGGGCAAAGGCGCCGGGTGCCTTGCCGGGGCGGGCCGGGGCATCGATCCAGCCGCCGTCGAAGAAACGGCCGGCGATCTCGGCCATTTCAGGCGCGAAGCCGCCATAGGCCGAGAGAACCATGTCCTTGGCTTCGTCCCAGGAGATGAGCCGATCCGGTGTTTCGGCGAGCGGGGCATTGCGGTCCCAGAAATTCATCTGGTCCATCCCGAGCCACTTCGCCTTCATCCTGTAATAGCGGTGCGACAGGCGCGGATAGGCTTCGCGCACGGCTTCGGCCAGCGCATCGACCACCTCGCGTTCGACACGGTTGGCGAGATGGCGGCTGTCGGCGATGTCTTCGAAGCCGCGCCAGCGGTCGGAGATATCCTTGTCCTTGGCGAGCGTGTTGGTCACCAGCGTGAAGATGCGGATATTTTCCTTGAAGGTCTGCGACAGGGCTTCGGCGGCGAGCTTGCGCTTGGCCGGATCAGCATCCTGCAGAAGTGTCAGCGTCGGCTCGAGCGGCATCTCGTCATCGCCGACCTTGAAGCGGAGGGCCGCGAGCGTCTCGTCGAACAGGCGGTTGAAGGCGGCGGCTCCCGTCTGCGACTTCTCGAGGAAAAGCTGCTCGATCCGGTCGTCCAATTGGAAAGGCTTGTCCTTGCGCAGGTCGACGATCCAGGGGCGGAAATGGCCGAGCGCCGGATCGCGGTCCATGGCGGCGTCGACGGCGTCGTCGGGCAGGCGGTTGAGTTCGAGCGGGAAGAAGAGGAGGCGGGCGGACATGTCCGTCAGCTTTGCCTGGATATCGCCGAAGAACTTGCCGTGCGCCGGATTGGTCATGTCGGAGTAGTAGGTGAGGCCGGCAAAGGACGCGATCCGGCCAAGCAGGTCTTCTAAAGCGTCCATTTCGCGCAGCGCCTCGGCAAGCGAGCCGTCGCCGACGGTCTCAAGGGCGGCCGCCAGTTTACCCTTCCACTTGGTCTCGAAGGCCAGGGCATCGGTGCCGGCTTTTTCGACAGCTGCGAGGAATTCCGGCGAGGTCTGTCCGGGGTAAAGGTCTTCGAGCTTCCAGACGGGCAATTCACCGAGGTTCTGATCCCGGCTCGCGGATGCCTCGGTGGCGGGGCTGAAAGCAGGGCGACGGTCGATCCTCATGGTGATGTCCTTTCTCTCTTTTGTCCGGGAGATGTAGTCAGTCGGCAGCGGATCGGCAAGCTGCAGCCTGTCTCACGGCGGGGCGAGGCACCATGCTGCGGTTTGGCGGGCACGTCTGTGGATTGTGCCAGAAACGGTTAAGGAACGTTAAAATGCTAGGCTTTCTCCCAAGAACATCTTCAGGCCTTTCTGGCAGTGTCGCCGCGATAACCCAGGAGCGCGAAGGCGCCGAAACAGCCCCGGGGAGCGCAAGTTGACCGCACAGATTCTACTCATCGATGAAGATGCCGCCGAGCGCCGCAGCATGAAGGCTGCAATCGAAGCGCACGGTCATGCCGTTCACGTCGCCGATACGGCGCATGCAGGTCTTGAAGCCTTTCGCCGTCATCGCGACGCCATCAGCGTCGTGCTGGTTGATGCGGCATCCGGTGAAGGGCTCGATCCCAGCATCATTCCCATGCTGACGGAGATCAATCCGGCCGTGCCCGTCATTGTCGGCATTGCCGAAGGCGCAACGGAGACGGCGGTCAATGCCATGCGTGCCGGGGCGTTCGATTTTCTCGTCAAGCCGATCGCGCAGGAGCGGTTGATCGGCGCGATCGAGTCTGCCCTGAAGATCCATCGCACCAGCTTGCAGGGCCGCACGCCGCGTCGCGCCCGTAGCGGTTCGGTCAGTTTCTCCGATGTGACGGCTGCCAGTGCTGCCATGTCGCGCGTCGTCGAGCTCGGTCGCCGGGCGGCGCAGTCGACCATTCCGGTGATGCTGGAAGGGGAGGCGGGTGTTGGCAAGGAGCTCATTGCACGGGCGATCCACGTCACCAGCGATCGCTCGTCCCGGCCCTTCGTCGGCGTGAACTGCAACGCCATCTCGCCGGCCCAGATCGAAGAGGTCCTGTTCGGCAGCGATGGGCTGACCGGCAAGCTGTCGGAGGCCGAAGGCGGCACGCTTTTCATCGAGGAAATCAGTGAGTTGCCGCCCGCCGGGCAGATGCGGCTTCTTGAGCTTGTTCAGTCTGGCGAGGTGCATCTTGCGGGGCTGCAGCGTCCGCTGAAGGCCAATGTCCGCCTGATCCTCGCGACCAACAAGGATCTGATCGAAGAGGTCAAGTCCGGGCGGTTCCGCGAAGATCTCTACTACCGTCTCAATGTCTTCCCGATCACCATCGCGTCGCTGCGCCGCCGCAAGGAAGACATCCCGCATCTGATCCGCGCATTTGTCGAACGCTTCTCGCTCGAGCAGCGCCTGCCACGAAGCCTGCATGTCGAGCCCTCGGCACTTGCCTTGCTCACATCCTTCGATTGGCCGGGCAACACCCGTCAGCTGGAAAATGCCATCTTCCGTGCCGTGGTTCTGGCCGAAGGGACAAGCCTTCGGGAGGCCGATTTCCCGCAGATCGCCGCGCAGATGAGCGGTCATCGCGGCGCATCCACTGCCGATTCTCAGGCTGCCGTGCAGGAGCAGAGCCCGATTGCCAGGGTGCAGGCCAGCCTTGCCGAGCGCGCTGCAGCCTTTGCCGGGGGGCAATCTGCTCCATCCACAGGTTTCGGCTCGACCCAATCGGCCAATGTCATCGTCAGCACCGACGAAGCCGGCAATGTGCGCAAGCTCGCCGAGATTGAGGAGGAGCTGATCCGCTTCGCGCTGAAGTTCTATCGCGGCCAGATGAGCCAGGTGGCGCGCAAGCTCGGCATTGGTCGTTCGACCCTGTATCGCAAGCTCAAGGACTACGGAATCGATCCCGACGACCCGCAGAAGGACGCTGCTTGATTTGTCTCAACCGTCCGGTGTTAACTCTGGGGTAAGCTTAATCGCCTACCAAGAGCTAAGCATTTGTTAGGCAAGCGTTCACTATAAAGGGACAGCTTGTGCGGATGTGGCAAATTTGCCATGGTATGACCGCATTTGACGTTCATTCGAGTTGGCGTGGGACGTAGTCTTTCGGACGGGGATTGCATTGCAGGCATCGCAGGACATCAGCGCGCTCCATACGCAAAGCGGGCGCAAAACCCGGCTTGCGTCTGCGCAGTTGGCAGCGAAGCTGCTCTTTTCTCTCTTCGCCGTTGTGCTGATGGGGCTGGGAGGTCTGCTGGCCAATCCCGGCGCAGCGCATGCCGAAAGCCGTACGCTTAATATCGAATTCGTCCATACCGGCGAGCGGGCCTCGATCACCTTCAAGCGCAATGGCCGCTATGACCCCAAGGGTCTGAAACAGCTCAACTACATTCTGCGCGACTGGCGCCGCAACGAGCCGACGAAGATGGACCCGCGCCTCTTCGATCTCGTCTGGGAAGTCTATCGCCAGTCCCGCGCCAAGGGCTATATCAAGGTCGTTTCCGCCTATCGTTCTCCTGCCACCAACGCCATGCTGCGTTCGCGCTCCAAGGGTGTCGCCAAGGAAAGCCAGCATATGCGCGGCACGGCGATGGACTTTTATATCCCGGGTGTGCCGCTCAAGACCCTGCGTGAAATCGGCGTAAAGATGCAGGCCGGCGGTGTCGGCTATTATCCCAATTCCGGTTCGCCCTTCGTGCATATGGACGTGGCCGGTGTGCGCGCCTGGCCGCGCATGAACCGCCAGGATCTCGTCCGGCTCTTCCCGGATGGCAAGACCGTTCACATCCCGTCCGACGGCAAGCCGCTGCCGGGCTATCAGCAGGCGCTTGCCGAATACAAGCGCCGCGTGGCTTCCGGAAATACGGTTATGATCGCCGAGGAGAAGTCCTCGTCGCGTCCGCGCAACTTCCTCGCCATGCTCTTCGGCGGCGGTGATGAAGACGAGGTCGAGGATATTCCGGAACCCGCAGTACGTCCTGCCGTTGCTCAGCCGCAGCCGGCTCCCGCCGCACCGCGCCAGCAACCCGTTGGCGCTGCACAAGAGCCGGTGATGGTTGCCAATGCGCTGCCGGGTGTCGATGCCGCCGATGCGCCTGTCCCTCAGGCTCGCCCGTCGCTTCGTCCGGCTGACAACAGCCTCGCCGTTGCCCTCTACCAGCCGCCACGCAATGCGGCAGAAGACGCGCTGCAGCAGGTGGCGAGTGGCGTGCCTGTTCCAGCCAACGCGCCAGCCGATGATTTTGCCGATCTTGCCTCGCTCAATGTGCCCGTGCCGACGCTCCTTAACGCGCGTCCCGGTGCTGGACCGACGGAAGGCGTGATGACGGCGTCGATCGATCCGAATTCTGAAGCGATGCTGCTTGCCGAAGGCATGGCCGTTCCGGTTCCTGCGGCTCGTCCGCAGGTCGCCGAAGCGCTGCTGGCGTCCGCCCAGGCAGAAGCCGAGGCCGAAGTCGACGAGGTCGAGCAGGCGATCCTGTCGCCGGAAGCGGCAGCCGCGCTCGAAGACAGCACCATGCCGGAAATGGCAGCACCGATCCCGTCGAGTGCGCCGGCTCAGGCCGAACTTCGCGCAACACCCGAACCTGCTCCTGTCGAGAAGCCGGTCGAGGTTGCCTCCATCCCGCAGGAGACGCCTGCGGTCGAGAGCACCACGCAGTTCGGCGACATGTTCGACGCGCCGTCCGATCCGGTTGCGAATGCCGACGCGGCTCTGCCAAAGAAGGGTGGCCGTCCGGGTCAGGAAGATGCAGAGCGTGCGCACATGGCCATGTATGGCGGTACCAAGCTCACCAAGAACATGATCGAGCAGTGGGCGCTGAACCAGGGCAAGTTCGAATCCGTCGCCAAGCCGGTCAAGGCACCGCGCGTCGTATCGCGCTCGCTGGTCGCGCCGGCCACTGCCGTGCCGGATGGCTTCCGCCTCGATGCCACGACGGTCGATCCGAGCCGCTTCGGCGCTCCCTGATCTCAGACCTTTGCGATTGCAGACAAAAAGAAACCCGCCGGATCGGCGGGTTTTTTGTTGGCCAGAAGTGTGTGCCTCAGCCTTCCGGCGGGCTCTCGATCATGCCGAGCGCGTGCAGATAGGTGTCGAGGATCAGGTCCTCTTCCATGCGCTCCTGGTCGTCCTTCTTGCGAAGCGCGATGACCTTCTTGAGGATCTTGGTGTCGAAGCCCATGGCCTTGGCTTCGCCGTAGACGTCCTTGATGTCGTCGGCGATGGTCTTCTTTTCTTCTTCCAGGCGCTCGATGCGTTCAACAAAAGCGCGGAGCTGGTCGCGGGCGACGCCGTGGGCGGCATCAGACATGGGCAATCTCCTTCATTGCGGGGATGGCATTCTCGGGATGGATTTTCGTGGCGACCACGTGCCGCGAAGCGGCCTCCGCGTCAAGCCCCAAAGCTTGAGATGCGCGTCATTCCTTCGGGCGGTTCTGTGCGAAGGCCTGCTGCTGGTCGGCACTCGCCTCCCGCTGGTGCAGTGCCTTCCACTCGTCATAGGGCATGCCGTAGACGATCTCGCGGCTTTCATCCTTGGTAAGGTCGAGCCCGGCTTCCTTGGCGGCGTCGAGATACCAGTTGGACAGGCAGTTGCGGCAGAAGCCGGCCAGGTTCATCAGATCGATGTTCTGCACATCGGTGCAGTTGCGCAGGTGGGATACCAGCCGGCGGAAGGCGGCGGCTTCGAGTTCGGTCTGCTGGTCCTTGCTCGGGAGCGTCATGGTTCTCTCCTTCAGGGTATGATGGCGTCGCCAGGGTAGGGCCCTGTGCGCGAGGCATGGAGCTCATACTCGTGCAGCTTCGGGTCGGCATTGAGGCGCTCGAAGATCGGCGCCAGGCGGTCCGCCCAGGCAGCGACACCGGCTTCATCGGCAATCAGGTCCTGGCGGACTTCCAGAAGCGCGTGTGGAACGCCCGCCATCATGCAGTGGCGATACATGGTGTCGCCCTTGAGCGCCCCGTCATAGGGTTCGTTGTCGCCGACGAGGATGTCACCCGGGGCCTCCAGCTCTTCGATCAGCGGGCGAACGGCGCGCGCATCGGTGTCCCAGAGGACTGCCGCGTGCCAGGGGCGGGGCACGCCCTTCCAGGCCGGCGTATAGGAATGGAGCGAAAGCACCAGCGGCGCTTTGCCTGAGGCTTCGGCGACCTTGGCGATCACCTCGGACACTGCCCGGTGGTAAGGGCGGTGATAGGTCTCGATGCGATGCTGCCATTCCTCCGGTGTAATCGGATGATTGCCGGGAATTATCGCGCCGTCGGAGATGCGCATGATGATGGTCGGGTCGTCCTCGCCGCGATTCGGATCGATCAGCAGGCGGGAGAAGCGCGACATGACGGCGGGAACGCCGAGCCGCGCTGCCAGCAGGCGCGTCAGCGGTTCGATGCCGATGTCATACGCGATGTGCCGACCGAAGGCGCTGTCGGGCAGGCCGAGCTTTCCATAAGGTTCCGGCACGATATTCGTGGCGTGGTCGGCAAGGATCACGAGCCCGGCGTCGAAACGGCCGTCCAAAATCTCGAAAACAGGGGAAACATTCATCAGTTTGAAGCCATCAGCTGCTACAAGCGCTTGATCGCATGGGGAATGGGGGAGCGCAAGCTTTCATGGCTGTCACGTTTGTGCCAAGATCGGACATATAGGTTTTGAGACTGGCCAAAGACAGAAAATATAATCGATTAGAGTTGCGTTGACATTCTCTGGTCAGCATCGCAAGAAGGCATCCCATGCGCATTTTTGGAGTTCCGGCGGCAATCGTGCATCACCTGATCAGACAGACTTTCGACCGTGCGAAGGCACGTTATCTGAAGCCCCTCCTGATCGCGGGTGCGCTGTTTTCGCCCATGCTGGCAGCCTCTGCCGCCCATGCCGAGTTCCGTGTCTGCAACGGCACCCAGAACCTCGTCGGCGTCGCCGTCGGCTACCGGGCAGAAGAAGGCTGGATCACGGAAGGCTGGTGGCAGGTTCCTGCCGGCACCTGCGCCACGCTGATCGAGGGCGAACTCCAATCGCGTTATTATTATCTCTATGCTGAGGATGCCGCTCGCGGTGGTCGCTGGACCGGTGACATCAACATGTGTGTCGCCGAAAACGAGTTCAAGATCGTGGGCGTGAAGGACTGCTTCGCACGCGGCTATCAGCAGATGGGATTCAAGGAATACGACACCGGCAGGCAGGGGAGCTGGATGGTCCAGCTGTCCGATACGTCGGGCACCCAGGAAAGCCAGAACTGATGAAGCGAAACCGCAAAGTAAAGATCCTCGCCACGCTTGGTCCCGCCTCTTCCGAAGAGGCGATGATCCGGAAGCTTCACGAAGCCGGGGCCGATCTTTTCCGCATCAACATGAGCCATGCCAGCCATGACCTGATGCGTACGCTGGTTCAACGCATCCGCAATGTCGAAGCTGCCTGTGGCCGCCCGATCGGCATCCTCGCCGACCTCCAGGGCCCGAAGCTTCGCGTCGGCAAATTCGCCAACACCACCGTTGAGCTGCAGCCGGGTCAGACCTTCACGCTCGACAACAGCCAGGAGCCGGGCGACGCGACGCGCGTTCACCTGCCGCATCCAGAAATTCTGGAATCGGTGAAGCCGGGCGACCGTCTTCTGATCGACGACGGCAAGCTGCATCTGAAGGCCGTCAAATGCGACGGCAAGAGCATCGTCACCGAAGTTGTCTCGGGCACGAAGATCTCTGACCGCAAGGGCGTCAGCCTGCCCGACACCATTCTCGCAACCGGCGTGTTGACCGACAAGGACCGCGCCGACCTCGATGCGGTGCTTGCCGTCAACGACGTCGACTGGGTGGCGCTTTCCTTCATCCAGCGCCCGGAAGATCTGGCGGAAGTCCGCAAGATCGCCAAGGGCCGCGTTGGCCTCATGTCCAAGATCGAGAAGCCGCAGGCCATCGAGCGCATCGACGAAATCATCGAACTCTCCGACGCACTTATGGTCGCTCGTGGTGACCTCGGCGTTGAAATGCCGCTCGAGCGCGTTCCGGGCATCCAGAAGCAGCTGATCCGCGCCTGCCGCCGCGAAGGCAAGCCGGTTGTGGTCGCGACCCAGATGCTGGAATCGATGATCACGGCGCCGGTGCCGACCCGTGCGGAAGTCTCCGACGTCGCGACCGCCGTATTCGAAGGCGCCGACGCCATCATGCTCTCGGCAGAATCGGCTTCCGGCCAGTATCCGGTCGAAGCGGTTGCGACCATGGCTTCGATCGCCGAAACCGTCGAGCGCGAGCCGCATTACCCCGGCATCATCTACGCCCAGCGCGCGCAGCCCGAAGCGACCGGTGCGGACGCTATCTCGCTCGCTGCCCGCCAGATCGCCGAGACGCTGCGCCTGCAGGCGATCGTCTGCTACACGTCGTCGGGCAATACGGGTCTGCGCGCCTCGCGCGAGCGTCCGGAAGTGCCGATCATCGCGCTCTCGCCGGTCATCCAGACCGCACGTCGCCTCTCGGTCGTCTGGGGCCTACACTGTGTCGTCTCGTCGGAACCGACCGATCTCGACGATATGGTCAACCGCGCCTGCCGAATCGTCGTGGAAGAAGGATTCGGCAAGCCCGGCGACCGCATCATCATGTCGGCCGGTGTTCCGCTCGGCACTCCGGGTTCGACCAATATGCTGCGCATCGCCTATATCGGTTCGGACGGCCAGACGGGGATCTGATCCCAGCGCCTTGACCATGAAGAGGCCGCCCTCGGGCGGCTTTTTTGATGGCTTTACTGGCCTGCCTGAAGCGACGGGGCCGAGCCTCCCGGATCGACGCTGGTTGCCGCAAGACGCGGCTCGACAGCCCGCGCCATGGATTGGAGATCGCGCTCCTTGCCCGCGATCTTCTCCAGGGCGGCAATGACGATGTCGGTCACGATGTAGTCCGGCTTGTGGCCGAGGCCCTTGATCCAGACGAGTTCGGAGCCCTCGATATCGCGGGCGAGGCCCTTGGAGTGGATTTCCTCCAGCACGATCTTGTCCGCGTCACCGGTGATCACCACCGTCGGCTTGGCGATCTCGCGGTAACGTGGCGCAAAATCGGTCACATAGGCGTGGAGGCCTGCGACGTCCTTCGCGTTCGACCGGAAGGCGGACGGACGCAGGACAAGCTGAGGACCCGTTTTCTCGACATAATCTGCCGGACGCGGATTGGGAGCAAAGACATGCTCGGTCGCGGCGTCGATCCGCATCATCCCGGCATGCAGCGCCAGGGTTTGACAGAAAATCGGGCCGATCACCGGCGCGGAGGCGAGGTGATAATACCAGTCCACGCCGCCGGGCCAGGGATGGGTGGCGGCCGACAGGAAGACGAGGCCTTCGACCTTGTCGGGATGCAGCACGCCGAAGCTCGCGGTGATCGCGCCGCCGAAGGAGTGGCCAACGATGATGGCGCGATCGATCCCCTTCTTCTCCATCAGGCGCGCGATGGCATTGGCCTGGCCGTCCGGCGTGTCGTTTTCCGGTCCGCCGCGCTCGGAATATCCGTGTCCGGGCCGATCGACGAAGAGGAGCTCGGCACGACCGCGCAGAGGCTCCAGGAAAGCGCCCGTCTGGTCCTGAAGGTTCCCGGAGGCGCCATGGATGAAAACGATCGGCGGCAGGTCTGCGTTCCGGCCTGCAGGCACGTGGAGCGCATTCAGGCTGTAGTCGCCGACATCGGTGCGCTCACCGATATTTGGGGTCCGCGCCTCGATGCCCCGGGCCCGGATTTCGGTGGCAATGGCGAGCGCCACGAGCACGGCGACGAGAAGGAGGAGAATGACGAGCAAGAGAAGACCGATGCGAGAGAGGATGAGCAAGAGCAGAGCTTTCGGCGAGGCGATACAGGCAACAAGATCGTGCTGCCGCGCCATTCGTCAAGGTTCAGTCGGTGCGCGAAGCCCGGTCGCTCTTTTGGAATTGATCGATATACTGGATTTCCGTATACTGCCTCATGGCCGAACGGTTCGATCCGGACAAAGATCAGATCAACCAATCAAAACACGGCGTTTCGCTTGTGTTCGGCGATCGGATTTTCGAGGACCTGGACCATCTCATCGTTCCCTCCCTCCGCGAACAGGATGGTGAGGAGAGGTACAAGGTTATCGGTCTCGTGGAGCAGAAGCTGTTTACCGGCGTCTTCGTGTGGCGAGCGGATCAACCGCGCTTCATTTCCGTTCGGAGGAGCAATCGTGGAGAAGAACGTGCCTATCGAGATAACGGCTGATCCAGGGGACCATGAGGACTTCGACGTTTCCGTCGAAGCGCTCGATCGTGCCCAGCGTTCGAGGCTGATCCGCAGGACGCGCACGGCTCTCGGGCTGTCACAGACGGAGTTTGCGTCTCGATTCCGCGTGCCAGTGGGTACGCTTCGCGACTGGGAGCAGGCGAGGGCAACGCCGCCGGATTTCGCGATCGCTTATGTGCGCGTCATCCGCGAACACCCTGACCTCGTCGCGAAGGTGGTTGCCTAGCAACCACCGCTGAAGCCTCTGATCAAGTCCGCTGGCCGGCCAGTTCTTCCGAAAGCTTGGCGACGATCTCCTGGGCCTCGCGATCGGCGGGGAAGACCTCGAGATACCGTTCCCAGGCCTTCAGGGCAGCGTCCTTGCTGCCGCGTTCGGTGAGGATGCCGGCGAGGCCGGCAATGGCTCCGAAATGGCGGGGTTCGAGATCGAGCACCTTTTCAATGTCGGACACGGATTTCTGATAGTTGCCCATGGTGAAGTGCAGCGTGGCGCGCTGGTTCCAGGCGCCGACGAAGTCCGGCTTCAGGATGATCGCCTGGTCGATGAAGTCGAGGGCGGCGGCATTGCGCTTCTCGGCCGCCGCCTTTGCCGACCACTGCATCAGGAGATTGATCGTCGGGCTCGACGACTCGCTCCAGGTGGCCATGGCCGCATTCGCGATCTGGCGGGCAGCCTGCGGATTGCGTTCCCGTTTGAGCTCCGCCAAGAGGTCGTCGACCGTCTTCGGCTTTACCGGCGTATTCATGGGAATGCGCTCGACGGGCGTTTCATTGGTGGTCGCGCCACCGCCCTCTTCAGGTGCCTGCGCGGCAACGGCGCCGGCGAAAAGCAGGGTGGACAGGAGGGCGAGACTTGGGGCGAGTCGCAAAGAAAAACGGCGCATGCAGGGAAGGTAGTCCCTCAGCGCCGTCTTTCAAACTCAAATTTCCGATATCAACACGCCGCAATGGCGGCGGGCAGTCCGTCTGGCTCATGGGATCCGGAGATCCCGGGGCATCAGCCCTGGCGAGCCTTGAAGCGCGGGTTCTGCTTGTTGATGATGTAGATACGACCCTTGCGGCGAACCAGACGGTTGTCGCGATGACGGGCCTTCAGCGCTTTCAGCGAGTTCTTGATCTTCATTTTTCTGGTCCACAACGATTGTCGGGGAATGTGTCATTCACCCACTGTGTTCAAACAATCAAAAGCGCGCCACTGGGCGCGCCCTTGAAGAGTTGGCGGCAATTAGCCCGAGGGAGGCCCGGATGTCAACATGCTCAGCGGAAAATGCCGGACACATCAGGCTAAAAAACCGGGAAAATCAGTCGCGAAACGGCAGGATTTCGGTGACGTGACCCATCTTTCGGCCGGGGCGGGCTTCCGTCTTGCCGTAGAGATGAACGAGCACGTTGGGCTTGGCGAGCCATGTCGGGACAGAATCGATGTCGTCGCCGATCAGATTCGTCATCACGCAATCGGAGTGGCGCACGGTGTCGCCAAGCGGCAGAGAGGCGACCGCGCGGATGTGCTGCTCGAACTGCGAGACGATGCAGGCGGCTTCCGTCCAGTGACCTGAATTGTGCACGCGCGGTGCGATCTCGTTGGCGATGAGGCTGCCATCTTCGAGCACAAAGAACTCCATGCCGACGACGCCGACGTAAGCGAGGCCTTCGAGCAGTTTGGTCGCGGCTTCGCGAGCAGCCCTGGCGGTCTCAGGCGTGATGGCGGCCGGCTGCGTCGAGGTGTGCAGGATGCCGTTGCGGTGCACGTTCTCCGTCGGGTCGTAGCAGCGGACCTCGCCGTCAGCGCCACGGGCGGCGATGATCGAGACTTCACGGACGAAGGGCACGAAGCTTTCAAGAATCAGCGGGACGGAGCCGAGGGTTTCATAACCGCCTTCTGCGCTGTCGCCCTTGCGATAGACCTTCTGGCCCTTGCCGTCATAGCCGAGGCGGCGGGTCTTGAGCACGCCTTCACCACCGAAGTCGGCCAGTGCTCGTTCGAGATCGGCCTGGCTGTCGACGGCGTGGAAGCGGGCCGTCTCGATGCCGGAGGCGTTGAGGAAACGCTTTTCCGTCACCCGGTCTTGGGCCACTTCCAGCGCCTTCGGCGGCGGATAGACGGGTACACTCTTGGCCAGCGTCTCTGCCGCGGTCACTGGCACGTTTTCGAATTCGTAGGTCACGACATCGCAGAGACGGGCGAGTTCGGCGAGTGCGGCCGGATCGTCATAGGCGGCCGTGATCTGGTGGTTGGCCACCTGGGCGGCGGGACTGTCAGCCTGCGGCTCGAGGATCACCGTGCGGAAGTTCAGGCGGGCTGCGGCCATGGCCAGCATGCGGCCGAGCTGGCCGCCACCGATGATGCCGATCGTGCGGATGGTCATGGGGCCTCGTCCACGGGATATTCGGCAACGGAGGCTGTCTGGCGCTCGACCCATTCCTCAAGGCGCTCGGAAAGCTCGTCATCGAAGGCTGCCAGCACGCGAGCGGCAAGCAGGGCGGCGTTGACCGCACCGGCGCGGCCAATGGCAAGCGTGCCGACGGGAATGCCGGCCGGCATCTGGACGATGGAATAAAGGCTGTCGAGGCCGGACATCGTCTTGGACTGAACGGGAACGCCGAAGACGGGAAGCGTGGTCAGCGATGCGACCATGCCGGGCAGGTGGGCGGCACCGCCGGCGCCGGCAACGACCACCTTGAAGCCCTCGTCGCGGGCGCCCTTGGCGAAGGCATACATGCGGTCAGGTGTGCGATGTGCCGAAACGATGCGGGCTTCATAGGAGACGCCGAGTGCGTCGAGCGTGTCGGCGGCATTCTTCATGGTTTCCCAGTCGGACTGGCTTCCCATGATGATGGCGACGGGCGGGCACTCAGCTGTCATCTCATATCCTTATGCCGTCATGTTGCGCGGTCAGGCGATGATGTCGGGAATGATCTGGTCTTCCAGCGCTGTGATCTTGTCTTTGATGGACAATTTCTTCTTCTTCATGCGCTGGATGCGAAGGGCGTCGCAGCCGACCGTGATCATGGCATTGATGGCCGCATCATAGTCTTCATGCTCCTGGCGAAGCCGTGCCAACGAGAGCCTGATGTCGGCTTGTTCCTGATCGGCCATGCTCATTCCCCATTGTCGCCGTGTGGCCCATCCTTAAAGGATGCCCGGAAGATTCGCGCAAGCTCCTATCACCAAATACCGGTAACGGGAAGTTATCCCTGTCTTCCATTTTGATAGGCCTTTTTGCCCAGTTCGCCTTCGACAAACCGCATTTCTCGTGTCACATTATCTTCGCAAAGCCTGAAACTCCAGCGGATGAGGGCTGGAGGTAGGCGATAAGGAAGGACGCATCAAATGACCATACAGGCTCATCTTGAATCGCTGCAGAAGAAGCATGGAGCCCTCGAGGATCAACTCCATGACGCGCTTGCATCTCCCTCCGTCGATGATCGGCACATTGCCGAACTGAAGCGCCTCAAACTGCGCCTCAAGGATGAAATGGAACGCCTGAGGGCTTCCACCCGCCACTGATACCACCCTTCCGGCTGCGCCGGGATCTGGCGGACCCAAAGACCGATCCCGATGTATTCATGAAGCAGCCAATACAACACCCTTGGCCCCGGAGTTCACACGACTTCGGGGCTTTTGTTTGCGCACTTTCAGGATAGGGGAGTGGTCAGGACCAGAACTGGTCCAGCCACATGTTCATCCGGTCGAAGCCGGGTCGATGGATGAAATAGATGCGCCGGGTGCCTTCCGAGCGGACATCCACAAGTCCGCTGTCGAGCAGGGCCTTCAGATGTTGCGACACAGCCGGGCGGCTGATCGGCAACTGGCCCGCCAGTTCGTTGACGGTCTTTTCCCCCCGACGCAGATCCTCGAGGATATGCCGTCGGTTCGGATCTGCGATCGCCATGAACGGGTCTGCGTTCGTCATGGATGGAACGTTATGTCAAAGGCCCCTTTACGGCAAGCGCAGATGTGCGCTGCAGCAAGGCCTGGCGAACAGAAGTACGCGCGTTAGAGGCCGGTCAATCCGCGGGTGCCGTCCCAGAGCAATTTGCTGCCTGCGATCAGCACCATCCCATACATCAGCGGGTAGAAGACCGCGGGCTTCAGGAAGTGCACGAGACGGGCGCCGGCAAGCGTCGAAACCAGGGCGATCGGCAGCAGGGCGGCAGACAGGCTCAGATTGGTCGCATCCAGTTCGCCGAGAGCAAAATAGGGGATGACCTTGATCGCGTTCAGGATCGCGAAGAAGCGTGTGGACGCTCCGGTATAGGTGAGCGGATCGAGCTTCAGCGGCAGAACGTAGATCTGGAAGGGCGGGCCGCCGGCATGGGCGACGAAGCTCGCATATCCGGCGAGCGATCCCCAGAAGGAACCGGCGACCGGGCGCTGTCCGGCAGGTGCCGTCTCCCGCCCGTTATAGGCTGCCCAGCTTTCCACGAAATACTTCAGTGAAAAGACGATCGAGATGCCGCCGAGGACGAGCCGCATGGCGTCGGCCGACACATAGGTCGAGGTGGCCCAGCCGAGACCGATGCCGATGATGGCGCCCGGCAGCATGGCGATCAGGGTGGCGCGGTCGTTGTGGCGGCGCCAGGCCCAGAGTGCGACGGCGTCCATCACCAGAAGGATCGGGAGAAAGATCGCGGCGGCCTGCATGGGCGGCACGGCGAAGGCCAGAAGAGGCACGCCGATCAGCGCGAAAGCACCACCGAGACCTCCTTTGGAGAGGCCGACAAGGGCAACGGCGGGAATGGCGACGGCATAGAAGTTCGGGTCAGTCAGCATTGCGCGGTTGATCCTTTCGGAAGAGCGGTCTATCGGATTTGTCCAGAGAAAACGAGGACGAAATCCTGAGAAACGGACCCGTCCCGCACACGGAAACACCGCGCATGACCGAAGATCGCTGCCGCCTCGTCCTCATCGTTCCGGATATGCCGGACACGGCGCAATGCGCCGAAGTCGTCGGAAACGCTCTGCGTGGCGGTGATGTTGCATCGGTGATCGTGCCACAATACGGCCTCGACGATACCGCCTTCCAGAAGCATGCAGAGGCAATCGTTCCCGTCATCCAGAAGGCGGGGGCGGCCGCGCTTGTCGTCGACAACAGCCGGGTTGCCGGCCGGGTGAAGGCTGACGGTCTGCATATCTCCGGCAATGCCGAGGCGCTGGCTGAAGCGGTGGAAAAGCATGTGCCGAAGCTTATCGTCGGCGGCGGCAACGCCATGGACCGGCACCATGCACTGGAAATGGGCGAGATCCAGCCCGATTACATCTTCTTCGGCAAGATCGATGGCGACATCAAGCCGGAGGCGCATTCCAAGAATGTTGCCCTTGGCGAATGGTGGTCGGCGATGATCGAAATCCCGGCCATCGTCATGGGCGGCACGGATCCGGCCTCGGCGCTCGTCGTGGCCGAAAGCGGCGTCGAATTCGTGGCCCTCGGCAAGGCCGTGTTTTCCGATCCGGCACAGGCTGCCGCAATCGTGACCCGGGTGAATGCCGAGCTTGACGAAAAAGCGCCACGGTTTGAGGCTTGAACCGCCTCATGCGTTCAAACCCGTCTCTTCACCGTCTGATTCTTGCCGCACTGACCGGTGCAGGCCTTCTGATCGCCATGCCGACGGTGGCGCAGGAGAGCGAGGACGGGATTGAGATCGGTGACCAGCCGGCGATCCTGCCGGCCAATCCCAACGATGCCGGCGAAATCGAGCGCGGCGCACGGCCGAGCAGTTCGACCGGGGATGCGAGCACATTGGATCGCGGCGAGCGGGACAGCGCACCGCCTGCCACGAAGGGCGCCAAGCCGACCACGGGTGACACGCCGGACGAGTTGCAAGGCATCAACATCTATCTGCGCATGGGCACGCCCCTGCCGGATCTGCCGCCGGAAAAGCCCTATGAGGGCAAGCCGGACGAAGCTTACGGCGCTTTCCAGCGCGGCCTCTTCCTGACGGCCGTCGACAAGGCGCTGCCCCGGGCGCAACTGGGAGATCCCGCAGCCCAGACCCTGCTTGCCGAAATCATGTCTCGCGGTCTCGGGGTGAAGCGCGATCCGAAGGGGGCTGCCTTCTGGTATGGCCAGGCCGCCCAGGGTGGCGATCCGGCTGCGATGTTCAAATACGCGCTCCTCCTGATGGAAGGCCGCGAGGTCCCCCAGGACAAGGCGAAGGCGGACGACTACATGCGCCGCGCTGCGGAGGCCGGAAACGCCTCGGCGCAGTTCAACTGGGCGCAGATCCTTGTCTCTGCCAATCCGGGCGTGCGTGGTCTCACCATGGCGATGCCGTTTTACGAGAAGGCGGCCGAGCAGGGCATTGCCGATGCGCAATATGCGCTGGCGCAGGTCTATTCGGCACTGAAGGATGTTCCGCCGGAGAAGAAGGCGCGCGCGCGGGAATGGATGCTGCGCGCCGCCAGAGCGGGCTTCGATACCGCCCAGCTCGACATGGGGCTCTGGCTGGTGAACGGCTATAACGGCCCACGGGATTATGAGGCCGGTTACCGCTGGCTCAGCATCGCTGCGGCTCGCGGCAATGTGGTGGCGCAAAACCGGTTGGCGCATCTCTACATCAATGCTCTGGGTACGAAGCCGGATCCGGTCGAGGCGGCCAAGTGGTATGTGCTGTCGCGACGCGCGGGGCTCAAGGATCCGGGGCTTGAGGACTTCTATCTCGGCCTCAACGAAGAGCAGCAGAAGCAGGCCATCGATCTCGCCAACCGGTTCAGACGCACGTAAGTTAGCCGCCTGCCGCTTCGGGGGAGGGCGGCGGTCATGGATCTCATCGACATTTTCCAGCGTCTCGGGCTTGCGTGCGCCATCGGTGCTGCGGTGGGCGTCGAGCGCCATTGGCGGGAACGCGACGAGCCGGAAGGTGCCCGCATTGCCGGCATCCGGACCTTTACCCTGATCAGCATGACCGGCGGCATCGCCGGGCTTCTGGACGGCGTCCTGACGTCGGGCGGTGTCTCCGGGCTGATCGTCGCGAGTTTCCTGCTGGCGATTGCGGTCGTTCTTCTGCGTTTCGGTCTGATGGAAGCGCGCGCCGAGGGGTCTTTCAGCGCCACCACGGTCATTGCCGGCATCACGACGTTCGGGCTCGGGGCTCTCGCGGTGATGGGAGACATGGCAGTGGCGTCTGCCACCGGGGCTGCGATGGTGACGCTGCTGGCAAGTCGGGAATTTCTGCATGCCGCGATCCGGCGGCTGACCTGGGTCGAGTTGCGTTCGGCGGTCGTGCTGCTGGCCATGGGCTTCGTCATCCTGCCGCTTCTTCCTGCCGATCCCTATGGTCCCTTTGGCGGCGTTTCTCCTCGAAGCCTCGTGATCCTGGTGATCCTGCTCGCCTCCATCTCCTATGTCGGCTATGTCGCCGTGCGCTTGATCGGCGGCGGGCGCGGTGATCTGGTGGCCGGCGCCGTGGGCGGGCTGGTGTCGTCAACGGCGACAACGCTTGCGATGGCGCGCCACAGCCTGACTTCAGCCAATGCTGCCGGCCCCGCTGCCGGCGCGATTGCAGCTGGCAGCGTGTCGCTGATCCGCACGGCGCTGCTCATGCTGGCGCTTGCGCCATCGCTTGGAGAGCGGTTGTTGCCGGGACTGCTCGTCGCCGGTGCCCTGATGCTGGCGATCGCCTTTTCGCTGATTGCCCGTGGGGTCGTGGCGGCAGAGGCGGAGCTGCCCGGCAATCCGTTCGAACTGGCGCAGGTGGTGAAGATGGCGCTGCTGATCACCGTCGTCGCCTTCATCGCGCGGGCGGCCAGCCAGATCTTCGGCGATGGCGGGCTCTATGTCGTGTCGGTTCTGACCGCGCTGGCCGATGTCGATGCGGTCAGCGTGACGGTTGCCGGAATGCTGCCGGCCCTGTCGCTCGATGTGGCGACGATTGCCGTCGGTATCGCCGTGACCGCCAATATGGCGGCCAAGGTCGTCTATGCAGGTGTCGCAGGAAGCGCGGGCTTTGCGCTTCGACTGGGTGCAGCCTCCCTGATTGCCGTTGCGGCAGGCCTGATCGTCACCTTTGCTGCAGGGCACGTCTGACACCCGCGCATGGGCCGGAACCGCCATACCCCTTGAATTCCGGCGGCATTTGTGGTCTTGAACCGGCCAAACATCGCCGCCGTCGCGCGCTCGTCCGTTGCCGCCTTCCGGCGCCTCCCAGTTTCAAGGAATTCGATACATGGCCCGCTCAGCCCTTCTCAATGTCATGGTTCAGGCAGCACTCAAGGCCGGCAAGTCGCTCTCGCGCGATTTCGGTGAGGTACAGAACCTGCAGGTTTCCGTGAAAGGCCCCGGTGACTTCGTCTCGCAGGCCGACTTCCGCGCCGAGAAGATCGTGCGCGAGGAACTGCTCAAGGCCCGTCCGACCTATGGCTTCCTCGGCGAGGAAGGCGAGGAGATCAAGGGCACCGACGGCGCGCATCGCTGGATCGTCGACCCGCTCGATGGCACGACCAACTTCCTGCACGGCATTCCGCAGTTTGCCGTCTCGATCGCGCTGGAGCGCAATGGCGAAATCGTCGCCGGCGTCATCTTCAACCCGGCAACCGACGAACTCTACACGACGGAAAAGGGCGGCGGCGCCTTCCTCAACGATCGCCGCATCCGCGTTGGCGCTCGCAAGGTGCTGTCGGACTGCGTCATCGGTTGCGGCGTGCCGCATCTCGGTCGTGGCCAGCACGGCAAGTTCCTCATCGAGCTGCGCCATGTGATGGGCGAAGTTTCCGGCGTTCGCCGCATGGGCGCTGCAGCCCTTGACCTCGCCTATGTCGCGGCCGGTCGTCTCGACGGCTTCTGGGAAGCCCAGCTCAATGCCTGGGACATCGCAGCCGGCATTCTCCTCATCAAGGAGGCCGGTGGCTTCGTTTCCGACATGAAGGGCGGCCAGGAAATGTTCGAGAACGGCACGGTGCTGGCCGGCAACGAATATATCCGCAAGGCGCTCGAAGAGGTCGTCAACCGTCCGGTGCCGCAGGCCTGATTTTTGCCTTCGGGAAAATTTTCCCAAAGTCCGCGGCTTCAATTCGTCTCATTTTTGCACTAGCCTCCGGGTCCAAGATTCCCCGGAGGTCGAGCATACCATGGCGAAAGTGAAGTTGGAGGATCTCGAGGTGGGCGAGACCCGTCCGGGCGTATACGGCCAGAAGCTCTCCAGCCCGATGCCCTTCTTCACAACCATGGTGATCTTCCTGATCATCGTGTGTTTCATCGCGGCGATCCTCTACCGCCAGGCGCATGCGGCCTTCGTCACCAATCCCGGGCTGAACGGGCTGATCCTCGGCGTTCTCGCGGTCGGCATCATTCTTGTCTTTGCCCAGGTGCTGGCCCTTCGTCCGGAAGTGCGCTGGTTCAATTCCTTCCGCGCCGCTGGCGACAATGCGACGCTTGTTGGCCGTGATCCCAAGCTGCTTGCGCCCATGCGCGCGCTGATCGGCGGCCGCCGTTCGATGGCGATCTCGACGACGGCACTGCGGTCGATCCTCGATTCGATCGGCACGCGCCTCGACGAATCGCGCGACACCAGCCGGTATCTGATCGGCCTTCTCGTCTTTCTCGGCCTGCTCGGCACCTTCTGGGGTCTGCTCGGCACCATCGGCTCGATCAACGAGGTTATCGGTTCGCTCGACCCGGCTTCGGGCGACAGCAACGACATTCTCCAGTCGCTCAAGTCGGGTCTGACGGCGCCGCTTTCCGGCATGGGCACGGCTTTTTCGTCCTCGCTGCTCGGTCTTTCCGGCTCGCTGATCCTCGGTTTCCTCGACCTGCAGGCGGGCCGTGCGCAGAACCGCTTCTATACCGAGCTGGAGAACTGGCTTTCCTCCGTCACGGATCTCGATTCGGAGCGACCGGTGGTCTCGGAAGGCAGTGCCGCCGTTGCCAGCGATGACGTGCGCTTGCTGGTGGAGGAGATCCAGAAGCTTGCCAATCGCGAGGGCAATGACCGCTCGGTGGCGGCGATTGCGGGGCTTGCGGAAGGCATTCAGGGGCTGGTCAAAAACATGCGCAACGAGCAGCAGATGCTGCGTGACTGGATCGAAGCGCAGCAGGAGGATGCTCGCGCCATGCGCAAGACGCTCGACCGGCTGAACGACAAGATCAGCGGGAGCAACAAGTAAATGGCGCTGGGGCGCAACCGCCGCCGCGAGCGCGGCGTCGACTACTGGCCGGGCTTTGTCGATGCCCTGTCCACGCTTTTGCTCGCCATCATGTTCCTGCTCACGGTCTTCGTCGTGGCGCAGTTCATCCTGGGCCGCGAGATCTCCGGCAAGGATGAGGTGCTGAACCGGCTTAACAGCCAGATTGCTGAACTGACGCAGCTGCTCGCACTCGAGAAAAGCGGCAAGCAGGATCTCGAGGATACGCTTGCAGCGCTGCAATCCTCGCTCGCGTCGTCGGAGAGCGAGCGGTCACGCCTGCAGGAACTGCTCGACAGTGGAGCAGGGACCGCGGATGCCGCCAATGCCAAGGTCGGTCGTCTCACGGAAGAACTCGACGCTGAAAAGCAGGTCAGCGCCCGGGCGATGAGCCAGATCGAGCTGCTCAACCAGCAGATCGCCGCACTCAGGGCGCAGATCGCGGCGGTCGAGGAAGCCCTGCAGGCCTCCGAAGCGAAGGATCAGGCCTCGCAGACACGGATCGCCGACCTCGGTCGTCGCCTCAATGTGGCACTGGCGCAGCGCGTCCAGGAGCTCAATCGCTATCGCTCCGACTTCTTCGGGCGACTTCGCGAGATCCTCTCTGATCGTGAAAACATTCGCATCGTCGGTGACCGTTTCGTCTTCCAGTCGGAAGTGCTGTTTCCCGTTGGTGGTGCCGATCTCGACGCGGCAGGTCAGGCGGAGATGGACAAGCTCGCCGCTGCGGTTCTCGAGCTGGCGGAGGAGATCCCGTCCGAGATCAACTGGGTGCTCCGGGTCGACGGTCACACGGACGCCTCGCCGCTGACCGGTACGGGTCGCTACCGGGACAACTGGGAGCTCTCGTCCGCCCGCGCCACCTCGGTGGTCAAATATCTGATCTCCCGGGGTGTGCCGGCAAACCGGCTGGTCGCTGCAGGCTTCGGCGAGTTCCAGCCGATTGCCGAAGGCGAGACGCCGGAAGTGCTTTCCCAGAACCGCCGCATCGAGCTCAAGCTCACCGAGCGCTGACACGGGCATAACTGTTTGCCTTCCCGACAACTTGCGTGCTGTATTACGTGTGCGTAAAAGTAAGAACATGCGCATGGGGAGGATGGCATGCAGGAATTCGACGTCATCGTCATCGGAGGTGGCCTTGCCGGTCTCGTCGCCGCTACGGAGGCTGTCGATCGTGGCCTGAGCGTCGGGCTGATCGATCAGGAGGGCGAGCAGAACTTGGGTGGTCAGGCTTTCTGGTCCCTTGGCGGGCTCTTCTTCGTCGATAGTCCCGAGCAGCGCCGGATGGGCATTCGCGACAGCCTGGAGCTTGCCCGGCAGGATTGGTTGGGCTCGGCCGCTTTCGATCGCACGGAGGATTTCTGGCCGCGCCAATGGGCCGAAGCCTATTTGCAGTTTGCAGCGGGGGAAAAGCGCAGCTGGCTGAAAAGCCAGGGTGTCGGCTGGTTTCCCGTCGTCGGTTGGGCCGAACGCGGCGGTGGGCATGCCGACGGTCATGGCAACTCCGTGCCGCGTTTTCATGTGACCTGGGGCACTGGTCCTGGGGTTCTCGCGCCCTTCGTCCGGCGTGCCCAGGCTGCTGCCGAGGCCGGCAAGCTGACCTTCCTCTTCCGTCACCAGGTGGATCGGCTGATCGCGACCAATGGCGCAATCACGGGCGCTTCCGGTCAGCTACTTGCCGGTGACGCCACGCCCCGCGGTGCCACCAGCTCGCGCAATGTCGTCGGCGAGTTCGAGGTGAAGGCAGGGGCCGTCATCGTGGCTTCCGGCGGTATCGGCGGAAATCACGACCTCGTCCGCAAGAGCTGGCCCACCGATCGCCTCGGACCGGCGCCCAAGCAGATGGTCGCTGGCGTGCCGGCCCATGTCGATGGCCGCATGCTGTCGATCACCCAGGCGGCCGGTGGCGAGGTCATCAATGGTGACCGGATGTGGCACTATACCGAGGGGCTCAAGAACTGGGACCCGATCTGGCCGAACCATGGCATCCGCATTCTGCCGGGACCTTCGTCCTTCTGGTGCGATGCCGACGGCCATCGCTTCCCCGCGCCGGCGATGCCGGGCTTCGACACGCTTGGCACATTGAAGGCCATTCGCGCCCGCGGGCACGACTATTCCTGGTTCATCCTCAACAAGGCGATCATCAAGAAGGAGTTCGCCCTCTCGGGATCTGAGCAGAACCCGGATCTGACCGACAAGAACATTCCGTTGCTCCTGAAACGGCTCGGCAAGAACCCGCCGGGGCCCGTCCAGGCCTTCATGGACAAGGGCGAGGACTTTGTCGTCAGGGACAATCTGGAGGATCTTGTTGCCGGCATGAACGAGCTGACCGGCGAGCATCGCCTCGGCGTGCATCATGTCCGCGCGCAGATCGAGGCGCGTGACCGGGAGATGGAAAACAGCTTCTCCAAGGACGCGCAGGTCGTGGCGATCCGCGGCGCGCGCAACTATCTCGGCGACAAGCTGATGCGCACGGCCAAGCCACATCGGCTGCTCGATCCGGCCGCGGGTCCGCTGATCGGCGTCAGGCTGCATATCCTGACGCGAAAGACATTGGGTGGGCTACACACGGATCTCGAAGGGCGCGTCTTGAACCGGGAAAACAAGCCGGTGCCCGGACTTTACGCGGCCGGCGAAGTTTCCGGCTTCGGCGGTGGCGGCATGCATGGTTACAACGCGCTCGAGGGCACCTTCCTCGGCGGTTGTCTGTTCTCCGGTCGCGTGGCGGGGCGTAGCGTCGGGCGGTAAGCCCGACGAAGCTTACTGTGCAGCGGCGGTAAAGTCGCGGCCGCCGGTCTCGAACTGCAGGCGGGCGAGCTTGGCATAGAGGCCACCCTGCTGGATCAGGCTCTGATGCGTGCCCTCTTCGACGATGCGGCCATCATCAAGCACGAGGATCCGGTCCGCCTTCAATACGGTCGCCAGGCGGTGGGCGATGACGATGGTGGTGCGGTCGCGCATCAGGCCATCGAGTGCCCTCTGGACAAGGGTTTCGCTTTCGGCGTCGAGCGCCGAAGTCGCCTCGTCGAGCAGCAGAAGCGGTGCATCGCGCAGCAAGGCGCGGGCAATCGCAATGCGCTGACGCTGCCCGCCCGAGAGCGTGACGCCGCGTTCGCCGACGATGGTGTCGAAGTCGTTCTCCAATCGACTGACGAACTCGCTGGCCTGGGCGGCTTCCGCTGCCGCCTCCACCATGCCGCGGCAGGCGTCCGGTGTGCCGAAGGCGATGTTGTCATGAATCGAGGAGGCGAAGATCGTCGTATCCTGGGGCACGATGGCAATCCGCTGCCGAACGGCGTGGGGATCTGCCTCGCGGATATCGACGCCGTCGAGGCGGATCGTACCGGAGGCCGGATCGTAGAAGCGCAGGATCAGCGAGAAGATGGTGCTCTTGCCCGCCCCGGAGGGGCCGACGATGGCGACGGTTTCGCCATGGGCAACGGTGAAGGAGAGACCATTGAGCGCCGACTTGGTCTTCGCCGAGGGGTAGGAGAAGTGTACGTCCTGAAAGGCAATGCTGCCCTGAGCCGGGTCCGGCAAGGCCTTGGGATTGGCGGGGGCGGCGATTGCCGGATGCTCGGCGAGCAGCTCATGCAGACGCTCTGCGGCGCCGGCGGCCTGGGAGAGTTCGCCCCAGACTTCCGACAGTGTGCCAAGCGAGCCGGCGGCGATCAGGGAATAAAGGAGGAATTGGCCAAGCGTGCCGCCGCTCATGGTGCCGGCGAGGACACTCTGGGCACCGTACCAGAGGACGCCGACAACGCTGCCGAAGACGAGCGCAATCGCAACCCCGGTCAAAAGCGCGCGGGAGCGGATGGCAGAGCGGGCGGCTTCATAGGCGCTTTCCACGGAACCGAAGTAACGGCCGCGCGCGGCCTCTTCGGCATTGAAGGCCTGAAGCGTGCGGGCGGCACCGATGACTTCGCCGGCATACGACGAGGCTTCGGCCAGCGTGTCCTGGGCGGCGCGGGAGCGCTGACGCACCGAGCGGCCGAAGCCGACGAGCGGGAAGACGATGACCGGAATGGCGGCCAGCACCATGATTGACAGTTTCGGGCTCGTCGCGATCATCATGACGACGGCACCGAGACAGAGGATCGTGTTGCGCAGCGCAAGCGACGCTGTCGCGCCGACGGCCGACTTCAGCTGAGTCGTGTCAGCGGTCAGCCGCGAGACGATCTCGCCCGACTGGTTGATGTCGAAGAAGGAGGGGGAGAGCTTCGTGACATGGGCGAAGACGTCACGGCGCAGGTCGGCGACGACGCGCTCGCCGATGGTGATGACGTAGTAGTAGCGAAGGGCGCTGGCGATCGCGAGGACGAGCGCCATGACGATCATCATGGCGAAGTATTTGTTGATGAATTCGCTGTCGGAAGCCTGGAAACCGTGGTCCAGCATGCGACGGATGGCAATCGGCAGGGCCAGCGTGGTGGCGGCGGCAAGGCCAAGGAAGATCAGCGCACCGGCGACGAGGCCTCGATAGCGCTTCAGATAGGGAAAGAGGCTGGTCAGAGGCTTCAGAGAGCGGCGTTTCTTGTCTGTTTTTTCAGCTTCCGAGGTCACTCTGTCATGCTCCTTCAACGCATACCGGCTTTCACGCCATGGCACTTGTTATCCCTGCGCCCTTCATGTATAGGCACGGCATCGAATTGGGAAGCCGTAGCCCATAAGGACTGCGGCTTCATCTATTGAATAGGTTCTGCCGAGGCAATTGCGGCATATGGACCCCACGGCACAGCAGGAATAGAGCGATGAAGGCTGACATCCATCCCGACTACCACGTCATCAAGGTCGTCATGACCGATGGCACCGAATACGAAACCCGTTCGACCTGGGGTTCCGAGGGCGCAGTGATGAACCTCGAAATCGACCCGAAGTCGCATCCGGCCTGGACCGGTGGTAACCAGCAGCTGCTGGACCGCGGTGGTCGCGTTTCCAAGTTCAACAAGCGCTTCGGTGGCCTCGGCCTCTGATCGCTTCGGATGTTTCGCATACGAAAAGCCCGGCTTTGTGCCGGGCTTTTTGCGTTGAGGCTTGGGGAATGAAGCGTCTCAAATAGCGCCCAGCCGGTCGGCGATCTCCTCCAGTGCCAGATCGTGCTTCTCAGCCAGCGTGAGACCGAAGCGCTCGAGTTTGGCGATGTTCTCCGGCGTCGCGTCGTCCAGGGCGTCATTGACGCCGACCAGCGGCGCATCCAGGCGGACATAGTTCAGCCTTTTGCGATTGCCCGTCGTCACCACTGTCGCCCCGTCGGCAAAACTGGGCGGGTCGGCGTTGAGCAGCTTGTTCAACTGGTAGGATGTCGTGCTGGACTGTCCCTGCATCAGGACGGAGATAAGCGGTGTGTCGTTTGCCGGACTGATCCAGCCGCCGGCGCCCCAGCCCTTGGCCTGCTGATAGGGGATCGGGCGGTTCGCCGAGCCGGTGCCGAGCGAGAGGATGACGATCTCGTTGCCCTTGTCGAGCCAGCCGAGCTTGCAGCCCTCCACATAGGCCGCCATCGCCGGATCATTGGCGAACACGCCGCCATCGATCAGCGGCAGCGCCGGGATCTGTCCATGGCTTTCCTTGGCGAGGTTCTCGACCAGTGCGGGTTCGAAGTAGGTAGGCGCTGCCGAGGAGCCGCGCACCGCCTGCCAGAAGCGGAAGCGTTCGTGATCCTTGTCGGCATTGGTCATGAAGACCGCCCGGCGCGCCTGGATGTCGTAGGCCGTGATCAGCACCTTGGTGAGCGCATCCTTGATCTCGCTCTTTTCACCCAGCATCTGCCGCAGGATCTTCTCCAGCGGTGCTGCGTCATAGCGCTCTTCGAACAGCCCGCCGAAGTTCGCGAGTTTGCGGAAAAGGCCGATGTTGAAGATGTCGGCGCCCTTGCGCTTGTAGAGGTCGAGCAGTGTCGTCGGGTCGGCGGCCGGCTCGTCTGGTTTCCCTGGCTTCGGACAGGTCAAACCCGCGGCGATGATCGCACCGGTCGATGTGCCCGCGATCATGTGGAAGTAGCGATGCAGTGGCAGTCGCTTGTCGCGTTTTTCAAGTTTGCTTTTCAGCACCGTCAGTATGGCTGCCGGGATGGTGCCTCTGATCCCGCCACCGTCAATCGAAAGAATGAACCGTGTCATGCTCAACTCCCCATTTTAAGGGAATTGTCGCATATTATTAAAGGTTGTAAATCCTCTTTGTGCAACCAGTTGATAGCGCACATGAAAAACCCGGCTCAGCTTTCGCTGGCCGGGCTGAAGTGGTGCTTTCGTCGATCAATCAGCCTGCGTTGAAGGCTGTGCGCAGCAGGTTGAGCTGTGCCTGGACGCTGTTCTCGTTGTCCGGCTCGAACTCTTCCTCGGACGGGCGGTAGATTTCACGGTCGAGCAGGGCGATGCGGTTCTGCAGGCGGAGCGAACGCTCGACGAGATCGCGGAAGGCTTCAGGCAGGTCGTTCCAGCCCGGGGCTGCACGGTCGACGTTGAAGCCGTCGAGGCGGACCTTGCTCTTTTCGGAGATCACCTGATCACGGCTCATCTCGCCGTTGTTGACGGCGCGCTGCAGGAGAAGCCAGGAGGCCATCTGCATCAGGCGGGTCGTCAGGCGCATCGACTCGGCAGCATAAAGCACAGAGGCCTGGCGCGGCAGAACCTTGGCGGCTGCGCGGCCGGGGCCGTCGAGGTAAGCGGCAGTTTCTTCAACCAGTCCCATGCCTTCAGCATAGGTCGACTTGAACTGGCTGGACGCTGCCACACGACCGGCAAAGCTAACCGTATTCACACCGAGTTCAGACATGGATGTTTCCCTGTAAACGCATCACTTAGGCATGTAACGACAGCGCTACGAACTTGTTCCTGCCGCATTTTGTGAGGCTACGATGCTACCAATAGCCCAAATCCGCAAGGCGAAACTTAAGGAAGGGTTAATTCCCACAATTTCGTGAAACCTTTGGCCGTTTGGACAAAAAAAGAGCCGCAAATGCGGCTCTCAAGATAAAACAGGGAGAAAAATCAGACCACGCCCAAAGAGGAAATCGCCTGAATCCAGGAGCTCTGGATGAGGGCAGATTAGGCTAAAATGCTTAACGGCAAGTAAACGGAAAATTGAAAGATGGTTCTTTCGGGAGCGCTTCTGTAGAATTCACCCTCTATACTTTGGGGCTGAACAGGCTGTCTGCCGCCTTCCGGCCCGCCTCCTTGAGGTCGATCTCGCGACTCAGTCGCGCGATCTCGTCTTGCAGAAGCGTGATTCGATGCCGCAACTCGTCGGCGGAGATGCTGGACAGATCACAGCCCAGCTCGTGGCTGGTGCTGCGTTTGCGAGGGTCTTCATCGATGATCATGCGCGTGCCTCCATCGGCTCATTCTCGTCGATCTCTTCCTGATCAGGCAAGGGGGCAGCACGCGGGTCGAGGCTCAAGCCCTCCGGTGTGCTGCTGATCGGCGAGGCGGTGATGGGCAGGTTCGGCAGGTTTTCGCGATCGGCTGCCGGGATCGCGGCACGGGTACGACTGCGATAGATGGCATAGGCCGATATCAGAAGGTGCGAGACCGCGGTGACGGCAAAGAGCGCATAAGGTCCGGCTGCGGTCATGACCGGGCCGCCCAGCGTCGGGCCGATGATCGTGCCGATGCCGAAGAGGAGCAACAGGCCGCCGGAGACTTTGACGAACTCATCGGCCTTCGCGAAGTCGTTGGCATGGGCGACGGCGATCGGATAGAGCGCATTGGCGGCGGCGCCATAGGTGCCGACCAGCACGAAGATCCAGAGCGGATCGCTGGGCGTGAAGAACAGGAGCCCAAGTGCGGCGAAGGCAGCCAGGCTGGAAAGCGCTGCCAGTACGTAGCGGCGGTCGATGCGGTCGGAGAGCTTGCCGGCGGGGAACTGCATCACCGCACCGAGGAAAATCGTCACCGACAGGAGGATCGCGATCGTGGTGGCGTCGAGGCCGGCACGGGAGCCGAAGACGGCGACGAGCGTGCCATAGGCGCCGTTCGCGATGCCGATCAGCAGAATGCCGACGAAGGAAACGGGCGAGTTACGATAGAGCAGGGGCAGATCGAGCTTGATCGAGCGAAGCGGCTGCGGCGAGGCGGCCGTCGACATCAGTGTCGGCAGCACGGCAAAGCCGTAGACGATCCCGCAGATCATGAAGAGGATGGTCGTTGCCGGATCGAAGACGCCCACCAGCATCTGGCCGCCGACGACGCCGATCAGCGTGATCGAAATGTAGAACGAGAAGATCATGCCGCGGCTCTCGTTCGTCGCCCGCTCGTTCAGCCAGCTTTCGATGATCATCGAGGTGCCGGCTGTGCAGAAGCCGGTGATGACGCGCAAGGCGACCCACCAGGTGGCATCGACGATGATGCCGGTGAGCAGGGCGTTGACCGAGATCAGAGAGACAAAGGTGGAGAAGGCGCGGACATGGCCGACCCTCATGACGAGTTTCGGCGCCACGAAGCAGCCAAGCACGAAGCCCGCCGCCCAGGTCGTGCCGAGCAGACCGAGCACCTCGTTGGAATAACCCTCTGCGGCACCTCGAACCGGCAGCAGGAGGCCGTGCAGGCCGTTTCCGAGGAATAGGAAGAGCGTGCCCAGCAGCAGGGCCATTACCGGCAGAAGATTACGTCTCATGGCATTCTTGTCGATTGGTGTTTTGAGGACACCCGCGGACGGGCGACGCTATTCAGGCACAGTAGACCGATCTTCCTACTGTTGTCTGAATGCGACCTTGGAGCTTGCAGGATTCTCTTCTGGCGGGCAAAAGTGACAGTCGTGTGGCTGCGTCGCCGCTATCAAAGCTTCTGCGCGTTCACGCGCGCACGCTCCACAGGGAATACGAATGACCAAGGCCATCTCCGCCTTTCTAATCCTCGCGATGATCGTCCAGCTGATCAAGCCCCTCGGCCTGCCGGGACTGAGGCGCCGCAGCGATTTCTGGAAACTCGCCGTGGTCGCCTTCGTCACCTGGTCGATCACGCTCCTGATACGGCCGTGATCGGCCGGCGCCTCACTTGGCGGCCGCAGCCTTCTCCGTCTGCCATTCGGGCAGGGGGAAAAGCCTGTCATAGGCCCAGTTGAAGACGAAGGCATAGACCAGGTAGAACAGGGCGAAGGCAACGTCCATGACGAAGGCCTGCCAGAGGCTGATCCCGAGATACCAGGCGATGAACGGCATGAGCACTATGAGCAGGCCGACCTCGAAGAGGATGGCGTGAATGATGCGCATGGGCACGGTCTTCAGCGTCGTTCCGGTGTAGCGGCGCAACATGTGGTCGAAGCCGAGATTGTAGAGATAGTTCCAGCCGGTTGCGAGCGTCGCGCTGACGATGCCGACAATGCCGATGTCGGTGGGCGGGACTGAGAACACCCAGCTGCCGATCGGTATGATCAGGGCAAGGCCGATCAATTCAAAGCTGATGGCGTGGCGAATACGGTCTGCGGCGGTGCGCATGTTCTTCCCTCCGGGAAAACAGGCGGGTCGTCCCGCAGTGATCATCATACCCTATATGGGGAGGTCGTCCTCACCCGCGGATATAGTCAGCCAAGCCCGCTGCGGCAAGACGGTCTTGCTGAAGTTTTCGGCATTTGCGCAAGGATTGAGCGAGAGGGTTTTCGTTCAGATCAGCAGTTCGCCGCGCGAGACCAGAACAGAGCTTCCGCTGATCTCGACCGAGTCGAAGGCTACGTTCCTTGTTCGGATGGTCAGCCGGATCAGGCTTCGCCGGCCCATCTCGACGCCTTGCTCGATGAGGAGGTGGCGCTCGTCGGGTGGCGTATCGAGCGTCGTCAGGAACGCGCCAAGTGCTGCGGATGCGCTGCCCGTTGCCGGATCCTCGGTGACATTGTCGAAGGGGGCGAACATGCGGGCGCGCAGATGATCCTGACCGACCCAGGTGTAGAGGAAGGTCGCGCAATCGCAGTTTTCAGCGGCGTATTCCTGTCTGAGGGCCGCCAATGGTTCCAGACGAGAGGCGGCGCGGGCCAGTGTGTCGAGGTCCTTCACTTCGATCAGGATGAACTTCAATCCGACGGACGCAAAGGTTGGGTGGTGCCGACTGGTCACGATGTCCCCGGACGAGAGCGCCACGCAGGGGGCCATCACCTCCGGCGGGATCGAGGCGCCGATCGTCAGCGGGCCGGGCGCCCGGATCGTCGTTGCGCTGACGTCGCCTGTGTTATTGCGGGAAACCGAGACCTCAACCAGCCCAGCCTTTTCCTCAAAAAGGATCCGGTCGCTCACGGGGTTGCCGAAGATCGTTCGTTGGCTTGCGAGCACATAGGCGGTGCCGACATTCGGGTGACCGGCGAAGGGCACCTCCGTCACGGGGGTGAAGATCCGCACCTCGGCGGTGTTGCCAGGATCCTTGGGCGGCAGGACAAAAGTCGTTTCCGAATAGCCGAATTCACCTGCGATCTGCTGCATATCCCAGTCGCTCAGGCCCCGCGCATCGGTGATCACGGCCAGCGGATTGCCGGCAAAGCGCGTTTCGGTGAAGACATCGACGGTGACGAAGGGGATGGTACGAGATGAGTTCGGCATGATCGCTCCAGAGGCTGTCCCTGGTCCCCTGATAACGCAAGAAGCCCGGCGCGTGGCCGGGCTTTCGTGTCCTCATGACAAGTTTGCCGAACTGTGGTCAGTCGCAGCGCTTATTCGGCGGCCATCGCGCCGGCCTTGTTGACGCTGGCGGCGTAGATCTGGTCGATCGTCTCCGCGATGCTGGCGTTGAACTCGGCATCGCTCATAGACACCCGCAGCTTCTCTGCCAGCGCGCGGGAGAAGCTCGCGATCATGCCGTGGTTGTGGCTGAGCTTCTCGCAGGCATCGACCGTGCTGTAGCCGCCAGACAGGGCCACAACCCGGATAACCGACGGGTGGGAGACGAGCGGTGCGTAGAAATCGTCGACCGTCGGAATGGTCAGTTTCAGCATGACCTTGTCACCTGCCGGCAGCCGGTCGAGTTCGGCGGCAATCTCGTCACGCAGAATGGCTTCGGCTTCCCGCTTCGTGGGGCTCTTGATGGAGACTTCCGGCTCGACGATCGGAACAAGCCCCTGGGCGATGATCTGGCGCGCCACCTCGAACTGCTGCTTGACGACCGCAGCGATGCCACCCTTGTCGGCATGGGCGATCACGGAGCGCATCTTGGTGCCGAAGATGCCTTTATCCCGGCCGCGGACGAGCAGCGCGTTGAGGTCCGGCATCGGCTTCATCAGCTGCACGCCATTCTCTTCCTCCAGCAGGCCCTTGTCGATCTTCAGGAAAGGGACAACGCCGCGCTTTTCCCAGAGAAATGTTGGAACCGGCTCGCCGTCGACATCGCCGTCCATGGTGCGTTCAAAGAGGATGGCGCCGATTACCTTGTCGCCGGTAAAGGCGGGGGCCTTCATGATGCGTGCGCGCATGGCGTGGATCAGGCGATACATCTCGTCGTCGCCCTGATAGTCGCTCTCGGAGACGCCGTAGAGACGCAGGGCGCCCGGTGTCGAACCGCCACTCTGGTCCAGCGCGGCGATGAAGCCGGGTGCCGAGGTCATTTTGTCCAACATCTTCGCGTCCACCATCTCTCACTCCTATCCCTGAACATGGCGCGCAACGCGCCCGACTGAATTCCTGCTGTGGCACCGGGCCGCCTGGGCTGTGCCGGTCACTCCCGGACCGTCTCGGTCCTGCGGGACCGGTCTGTCTTCGGCGATAACAGAACTTCCGCGAAGGGAAAATGGTCCGCTAAGCTATTGAAACGATTGAAATCATTTCAATCGTTTGAAAATTCAAAGATTTTTAAATGCGTTTCAAACGGCATGGAAATTGCGCTTGTCGCAGTCAAGGTGCAGGGAATTTGGGCGGGGCAAAACAACGCATGCCACCGACCGAGGTTCCCGCTGGCTCATGGTAGCGCAAAGACCGAGACGGCCAAATGACTGTCGACAACAAAAAGACCGCGCGCCGGAGGGGCGCGCGGTCGATCGGTTTTCGGTTTTGATAAGGAGAGCTCAGCCCTTGGTGAGGACCGCGACGCCCGGCAATTCCTTGCCTTCCATCCATTCGAGGAAGGCGCCGCCGGCCGTCGAGACATAGGAAAAGTCATCGGCGACTTCGGCATGGTTCAGCGCCGATACGGTGTCGCCGCCACCGGCGACGGAGACGAGCTTGCCGGCCTTGGTCTGCTCGGCCGCATGCTCGGCTGCGGAGACGGTTGCCTTGTCGAAGGGGGCGATCTCGAAGGCGCCGAGCGGACCGTTCCAGACGAGGGTCGCAGCCTTTTCGATCCAGCCGTTGATCAGCTCGACCGACTTCGGACCGACGTCGAGCATCATCGCGTCTGCGGGGATGGCATTGATGTCGACCGTTTCGTTTTCGGCGTTGGCCTTGAACTCGCGGGCAACCACGCCGTCGACCGGCAGCACGATCGAGCAGCCGGCCTTCTTGGCCGTTCCCATGATCGAGCGGGCGGTGTCGGCCAGATCATGCTCGCACAGCGACTTGCCGACATTGATGCCTTGGGCGGCGATGAAGGTGTTCGCCATGCCACCGCCGATGACGAGGGCGTCAACCTTGGTCACGAGGTTGGAGAGCAGGTCGATCTTGGTCGAGACCTTGGCGCCGCCAACGATGGCAACGACCGGGCGGGTCGGCTGGCCGAGGCCTTTTTCCAGCGCTTCCAGCTCGGCCTGCATGGTGCGACCGGCATAGGCGGGCAGGTGATGGGCAAGGCCCTCGGTCGAGGCATGGGCGCGGTGGGCGGCGGAGAAAGCGTCGTTGACGTAGATGTCGCCGTTCTTGGCAAGTTCTGCGGTGAATTCCGGTGTGTTCTTCTCTTCGCCCTTGTGGAAGCGGGTGTTTTCGAGAAGCAGGATATCGCCGTTTTCCATCTTGGCGATGGCGTCGGCGGCCGGTGCTCCGATGCAGTCCGAGGCGAAGGCGACGCTCTGGTCGAGCACTTCCTCGACGGCCGGTGCGATCAGCGAGAGCGACTGGTCGGCGACCGGCTCACCTTTCGGGCGGCCGAAATGGGCAAGCAGAATGACCTTGGCACCCTTTTCCGACAGCTCATGGATCGTCGGCGCCACGCGCTCGATGCGCGTCGTGTCGGAAACCTTGCCGTCCGTGACGGGAACGTTGAGATCGACGCGGACAAGCACACGCTTGCCTGCGATATCGGTGAGATCGTCGAGTGTCTTGAAAGCCGGCATGAAACTACCCGTCTTGAATGCTGTTGAACTGGGCTGACGGGCCGGACCTTACACCGCTCAGATGACGGCGCAAGGCGCGAGGTTTCATTTTTCGCCGGTTTGATCCAGCCTCGTCTCGCCGCGTTTGCGACGCAGATAATCGCGGGTCGCCAGAACAAGTTCGCGGATATTGAGGAAGATCGGCCAGGTGGTGGCGGGCTCGACCGGTTCCATGGACACGCCGACGGACGCGATATGACCGTGTTCGTCGATGTCGCGGACGATCAGCACAATGGCGCCGAGACGGACCCGGTCGGCATAATCGCCGCGACCGCCGAGGCGTTGGGTGATCATCTCGGCGACGGTCTTGCCGCGCTCGCTGTCGGTGATCGAGAGGGGGCCATAGGCTTCGTCGAGGTCGCGCACATGGGTTGCGGGCGAGATCGCGAAGGTGCCGAAGAATTCGCCGTCGTCCTCTTCCACCGGCGCTTCGGTGGCGAAGAGGCGGTCGAGCAGCTTGGAATAGCTCGGTGCGATGAAGAGGTAGACCTGGTCGTTTTCCCGCAGGCGGCCGGCATACTGGTAACGCATCGACTTGCCGTCGCGGATGACCAGGGAGGGCATGGCCCAGCGCGGGATACGCTCGCCGCGAAGAACCGGGCTGCCGGCAACGACGCGGTAGGCGAGGAGTTCGTGATTGGCCGAGCCCGGCAGATCGAGCTCGACCTTGTCGATGGCGCCGATGCGCGGTGGAATGATCAGGCCTAGGCGCTTTGCGAGCGGCTTGATGGTCCAGCCCTGCAGCACCAGCGAGATCATCACGACGATGAAGGCCGTGTTGAAGAAGAGCTGGCCGTTGTCCATGTTGCCGATGACCGGCACGATCCCGAGCAGGATGGAGACGGCGCCACGCAGGCCGACCCAGGCGATGAAGCCCGTTTCACGCTGGGTGAAATCGAAGGGCAGCAGGCAGAGCCAGACGGCGAGGGGGCGCGCAATGAAGACGAGGAAGAGGGCAAGCAGGACGGCCGGCAGCAGGATCTGCGGAAACTCGGACGGGGTCGCGAGAAGACCGAGCACGAGGAACATGATGATCTGGGAGAGCCAGGTCATCCCGTCCTGGAAACGCTTGATCGACACGGTCGAGGGCAGCTTGCGCGAGCCGGCATAGATGCCGGCGACATAGACGGCAAGGAAGCCGCTGCCGCCGATCAGGCCGGTGAAGGCGAAGATCATCAGGGCCATGGCCAGCATGAAGATCGGTGCCAGACCCTGCTCAATCTGCAGCCTGCGCAGGATGAAGGCGATCGACGCCCCGCCGATGAGACCGAGGATGAGGCCGATCCCCATCTGCTCGACGAAGAGCCTCAGCAGATCGAAAGAGAGAGCGTCCGCGCCGCTGCCGTTCGAGATCAATTCGACCAGCGCGATGGCGAGGAAGATCGCCATGGGGTCGTTGGTGCCGGATTCGACTTCGAGCGCCGAGCGAACCCGGTCACGAATATTGATGCCGCCGATGCGCAGCAGGAAGAAGACGGCCGCCGCGTCCGTGGAAGCGAGGATCGCGCCGAGCAGCATGCCTTCGAGATAGCTGAAGCCAAAGAGGAAATGGGCGGCAAAGCCAAGAAGCAGGGTGGTGAGCAGGACGCCCGCCGTCGCGAGCGTGAGCGCCGGGGCTGCGGACAGCCTGAAGGACTGCAGGGAGGTGCCGAAACCGGAATCGAAAAGGACGACCGCTAGCGCCAGCGAACCGACCACGTAAGCCAGTCCGAAATTGGAGAAGTCGATGCCGAGACCATCGACGCCGGCGCCCAGGCCGATCGTCAGAAAAAGAAGAAGGAGGGGCGCACCGAAGCGGAAGGCGATGAGGCTCGAAAAGGCGGCCAGGAAGACGAGCGCCGTTGCAACCAGCGTGACCGCGTAGAACTCACTCAATCCTCTTCCCCTTTCCCATCACCTGTCGACCGGTCGCACCCACCACTGTCCGTTTCCGCGATCCGGCTGTCAAACCGAAACGTGGTCGCTTCCCGTCGTCATGACGGGCACTTCTTGCAAGGCGGAAGTTCAATGGCTTGCCGAACGGCTTCAGCAAGCTGCAGCAAGATCATGATGATTATGGGGCGGATTTAAATATTTTAATCCGCCCCACGTCATTTTTTATCTCGGCTCGGACATCAACCCTCGGATGAGCGCATAACACGCACCGAGGAGGACGACCGCGAAGGGCAAGCCGGTGGACACGGCCATGGCCTGGAGTGCCACGAGACCGCCGCCGAGAAGCAGGGCGACTGCAACCAGACCCTCGAAGCTTGCCCAGAAGACACGCTGCGGGACCGGTGCATTGACCTTGCCGCCTGCCGAGATCGTGTCGATGACCAGCGAACCGGAGTCGGAAGAGGTCACGAAGAAGACCACGACTAGGATGATCCCGATGAAGGAGGTCACCGCGGTGATCGGCAGATGGGCCAGCATCTCGAAGAGCTGCAGTTCCAAAGCCGCATCCTGCACGCTGGTCAGACCGTCATTGACGAGCTGGCTGATCGCGGTGCCGCCAAGAGCCGTCATCCAGAGGACCGAGACGAGCGACGGGATCAGCAGAACGGCCGTCAGCAGTTCGCGCACGCTACGGCCGCGGCTGACGCGGGCGATGAACATGCCGACGAAGGGCGACCAGCTGATCCACCAGGCCCAGTAGAAGGCCGTCCAACCCTGGGAGAAGTTGGTGTCTTCACGACCGAAGGGATTGGCGAGTGCCGGCAGATAGGTCGCGTAGGCCTTGAGGTTCAGGAAGAAGCCCTGGACGATCTGCATGGTCGGTCCCACCGCGATGATGAAGACGAGCAGCAGGGCTGCCAAGCCGAGATTGACCTCCGACAGAAGCTTTACACCCTTGTCCATACCGGCGACGACCGAGGCGATGGCGATGCAGGTGATGGCCAGCACGAGCAGGATCATCGTGGTTTCGGTTGCGGGAATGCCGAAGAGGAATTCCAGACCGGCGCTAGCCTGCTGGGCACCAATGCCGAGCGAGGTCGAGAGACCGAAGATGGTCGCAAAGACCGCCAGAATGTCGATGACGTGACCCGGCCAGCCCCAGACGCGCTCACCGAAGATCGGGTAGAAGATCGAACGCAATGTCAGCGGCAGGCCCTTGTTGAAGGAGAAGAGGGCCAGAGCGAGGGCAACGACGGCATAGATCGCCCAGGGATGCAGACCCCAGTGGAAGATGGTTGCCGCCATGGCGAGGCGCCGGGCTGCTTCGGGGTCGCCGACCGCGCCGTTGAGCGGTGCCCAGTCCGTGCGGACGCCGTCTTCGACAACGGGACCGCCGAGTGCGGCCGTGAAGTGACCCATGGGTTCGGATACGCCATAGAACATCAGGCCGATGCCCATGCCGGCGGCAAACAGCATCGCGAACCAGGCGAGGTTGCCATAGTCGGGACGGGCGTCGGGGCCGCCGAGGCGGATGCGCCCGAGCGGCGAGAGGATCAAGCCGATGCAGACGAGGACGAAGACATTGCCGGCCAGCAGGAAGAACCAGTCCAGATTGCTGGTCAGGAAGTTCCTGAGGCCTGTGAAGGCCGGCTCGAGCGTGGTCTGAAACGCCAGCGTCAGGAAGGTGAAAAGTACGATCGACAAAGCCGAGACGCTGAAGACGACATTGTGAATGTCGAGTTCGAAGACGAAACGGCGGCGGAAGTTGATGTTGTCCTGACCGATCTCATAGCTGGTATCGATGATCTCGGTCCGCCCCTCTGGCGCCGGGATCGCATCTTCCGCGACAGCTTCATGGGGATCGGTCGTTGTGAGAGCCAATGTTCCGGTATCCTTTCAATGTGAGGTCGAGGCATCAAGCCTCAGATCGGCGCGCAGGGGCGCCATCGTCGTGGCGCGGGCTGGCCAGAGAAGCCGCATTTACGCCACAATTCGAAGAGGCAACTAGTGGGCCGCCTGATTGTTCCATCGTCGGAACCAATTTTTTCATCAGGCGATGCCGGCATCTTCGAAAACGAAAAAGGCGGGCCATTGCTGACCCGCCTTCATGCGAGACTGATCTTAATGGATCAGATGAGCTTTGCCATCGCCACTGCCGTGTCCGACATGCGGTTGGAGAAGCCCCACTCGTTGTCGTACCAGGTCAGGATGCGCACGAAGTTGCCTTCGAGAACCTTGGTCTGATCGAGTGCGAAGATCGACGAATGGCTGTCATGGTTGAAATCGCGCGAAACCAGCGGCTCGTCGGTGTAGCCGAGGATGCCCTTCAGCGCGCCGTTGGAGGCTGCGATGATGGCTTCGTTGATCTCTTCCTTGGTCGTGTCCTTCTTGGCGACGAACTTGAAATCGACGACCGACACGTTCGGGGTCGGGACGCGGATCGAAGTGCCGTCCAGCTTGCCCTTCAGGTGCGGCAGAACCAGACCAACGGCCTTGGCAGCGCCCGTCGAGGTCGGGATCATGGAGAGCGCTGCCGCGCGGGCGCGGTAGAGATCCTTGTGCATGGTGTCGAGCGTCGGCTGGTCACCGGTGTAGGAGTGGATCGTGGTCATGAAGCCGTGGTCGATGCCAACGGCGTCGTCGAGCGTCTTGACGACCGGAACCAGGCAGTTGGTCGTGCAGGAGGCGTTCGAGATGACCAGGTGGTCCTTGGTCAGCTTGTCGTGGTTGACGCCGAAGACGACCGTCAGGTCGGCGCCATCGGCCGGAGCCGAAACGATGACGCGCTTGGCGCCAGCTTGCAGGTGCAGGGCGGCCTTTTCACGCGAGGTGAAGATGCCGGTGCATTCCATGGCGATGTCGACGCCGAGTTCCTTGTGCGGCAGGGTGGCCGGATCCTTGATCGCGGTAACCTTGATCGGCTTGCCGCCGCCAACGATGATGGTGTCGCCTTCGATCTTCACGTCGGCCGGGAACTTGCCGTGGATCGAGTCATAGCGCAGCAGGTGGGCATTGGTCTCGACCGGGCCCAGATCGTTGATGGCGACGACTTCGATGTCGGTGCGGCCGGATTCGACGATGGCGCGGAGAACGTTACGTCCGATACGGCCGAAGCCGTTGATGGCAACTTTCACAGTCATTGGTGCACTCCCGATTGAATATTGAGCTCTTGGGCAATGTCAGGGCGCAGCACGCGCGCCCTGGCGGGATGGTGTCAGGCAAGCCTCTCTTCAGCCGCGGCGACAACTGCGTCAGCCGTGACGCCGAAATGCTTGTAGAGTTCCTTGGCCGGGCCGGAGGCGCCGAAGGACTTCATGCCGATGAAGGTGCCGGTGGACCCGATGATCGCGTCCCAGCCCTGGCGAATGCCGGCTTCGACGGCGATCTTCACCGGCGCATGGCCGATGATCGCTTCCTGGTAGGCGGCGTCCTGTTCGAAGAAGAGCTCGAAGCAGGGGACCGAGACGACGCGGGCGGAGATGCCCTTGGCTTCCAGCTGCTGCTGCGCCTTGATCGCGATCTCGACTTCCGAACCGGAGGCAAAGATCGAGACCTGCGCGTCGCTGGCCGAGATCAGCTCATAGGCGCCCTGGGCGCAGAGGTTGCGTTCTTCATATTCCGTGCGTGCCGGGATGAGGTTCTGACGGGTCAGCGCCAGACCGGACGGACGGTCCTTGTGCTCCAGCGCCACCTGCCAGCATTCCACGGTTTCCGTGGCGTCTGCCGGGCGGAACATCAGGAGGTTCGGGATGGCGCGCAAGGCGGCCATATGCTCGACCGGCTGGTGGGTCGGGCCGTCTTCGCCGAGACCGATGGAATCATGGGTCAGGACGTGGATGACGCGGATGCCCATGAGAGCAGCGAGGCGGATCGACGGACGGCAGTAGTCCGAGAAGATCAGGAAGCCGCCGGAATAGGGGATCAGACCGCCATGCAGGGCGATGCCGTTCATGGCGGCTGCCATGCCGTGCTCGCGGATGCCGTAGTGGATGTAGCGGCCGGAGAAGTCGGTCGGGGTGATCGACTTGGTCTGGCTGGTCTTGGTGTTGTTCGAGCCGGTCAGGTCGGCAGAGCCGCCGAGCGTTTCGGTGACGACGCCGTTGATGACTTCGAGTGCGTCTTCAGAAGCCTTGCGGGTGGCGACGGTCGGCTTGGTCTCGGCGAGCTTCTTCTTATAGGCGTCGACGGCGCCGGCGAGCGTGCCAGGCAGTTCGCCTGCGAAGCGGCGGTTGAATTCAGCGCGCTTCTCAGCGTCTGCAGCAGCGAGGCGGGCTTCCCATTCCTTGCGGGTCTTGGTCGAGCGCAGGCCAGCCAGACGCCAGGCGTCCAGTACGTCTGCCGGGATCGAGAAGGCTTCTTCTTCCCAGCCAAGCGCCTTGCGGGTGGCGGCGATTTCGTCGGCGCCGAGCGGCGAGCCGTGAACCTTGTGGGTGCCGGCCTTGTTCGGGGCGCCAAAGCCGATGACGGTCTTGGCGGCGATCATGGTCGGCTTGTCGGATGCCTTGGCGGTTTCGATCGCAGCCGCGATTGCTTCCGGATCATGGCCGTCGATGGCGATGGTGTTCCAGCCGGCCGAGCGGAAGCGGGCATGCTGGTCGGTCGAGTCGGCGAGCGAGATCGCGCCGTCGATCGAGATGCCGTTGTCGTCCCAGAAGACGATCAGCTTGTTGAGCTTGAGGTGGCCGGCCAGCGTGATCGCTTCCTGGCTGATGCCTTCCATGAGGCAGCCGTCGCCTGCGAGCACATAGGTGTAGTGGTCCTGCAGGTCCGAGCCGAACTCGTTCGACAGCTTCTTTTCGGCGAGTGCCATGCCGACAGCCGTGGCAATGCCCTGGCCGAGCGGGCCGGTGGTGGTTTCGATGCCGGAGGCATGACCATATTCCGGGTGGCCTGCGGTCTTGGCGCCGAGCTGGCGGAAGGACTTGATGTCTTCGATCGTCATGTCCTCATATCCGGTGAGATAGAGGAGCGAGTAGATCAGCATGGAGCCGTGGCCGGCCGACAGCACGAAACGGTCGCGGTCAGGCCAGAGCGGGTTCTTCGGGTCGAAGCTCAGGTAGCGGGTGAAGAGAACGGTCGCGACATCGGCGCAGCCCATGGGCATGCCGGGGTGGCCGGAATTGGCCTTTTCCACTGCATCCATGGCGAGGAAACGGATCGCATTCGCCATCCGCTGATGTTTTTCGGGAGAAATCATGGCTTATCCGCTTGTTCCGGGGCTTCGAGATACGGCCCGCCGGGACGGGCCGCCTGAACGGGGCTGATCCTTATCAGGTGCATCGCGCAAGTCAACAAAAGGGCCGGCCCGGGGCGTTTCCTGAGCCAATAAAACATCTCTTTGCCTCTTTCCTGTGCGACTTGTCCGGATGACTTCCGCAGCGGCAATAAGCGGCAGTCTTCCACAGAATTGGCTTCTTCCAAGGGGCCGCGCTTTATTGACGCGCGGCAAGACCGGGGCTTACTGTCCCGGCACACAGGATCGGGGCGGCCAGAACGATTCGTGTAGCGAACAGACATCACTGAGGCAGGGGCGAAATAATGCCGGCGGAAAATTCGGTTGATGCCGCGCTCGCAGCGCTACGGCAGGCTGTCGCCGGGCTCGAGAACGCCGTCGACATGCGCTTCGAGGCGGAACGGGAGAGCACGGAGATCGATGGCGAAGTTCGCCGCGTCCATGCAGATCGTGCGCGCCTCGCCCAGGAACTGGATCAGTCGGAGTTTCGGGCCAACCGGCTTGAAGAGGTCAATCGCGAGGTTTCGCGCCGACTGGTGACCGCGATGGAGACGATCCGGGCGGTTCTCGACCGCTGAACGGTCGGCTAAAGGCGTTTGTGTGCTTCCGGCGCGATGGCGTCGTGCGTAAGAAAGAGTTGGATGGCCGATGTCGCAGGTGACAGTCACGATCGACGGAAAAGCCTATCGCATGGCTTGCGAGGAGGGGCAGGAGGCCCATCTGACTGAGCTTGCGAGCCAGTTCGATCGATATGTCGGCCATCTCAAGGGACAATTCGGCGAAATCGGTGATCTGAGGATCACGGTCATGGCCGGCATCATGGTCATGGACGAGATGGCCGAGATCAATCGCCGCCTCGCCGCCGCCGAAGCCGAACTCAAGGG
The DNA here is from genome assembly GCA_032102365.1 of Allorhizobium sp. CTOTU50464. Classification (GTDB taxonomy): domain Bacteria; phylum Pseudomonadota; class Alphaproteobacteria; order Rhizobiales; family Rhizobiaceae; genus Allorhizobium. The sequence continues at coordinate 537,367 of DAMDHD010000001.1, forward strand.
CTTCCGCGAGGGACGCGACACGGTCCTCTCAGGCGTCCATCAGCGCGAAGAAGCCGTGGCGCATGCGATTGCCGATCTCGCCGAGCGGCTGAACGGCATCACCCGCAAGCTCACCCAGCGTCCCGTGCCCCAGCCTCAGGCTTGAGGACTATTTGCTGAGCCCACTGGCGCAGTCAGGGCGAAGCGCCTATATCTGAATTGCGATCTGCGCCTCACGACAGGAACCACAATCCCTGGGGCCATACTCGATCCAAAGGGAGCTGTCCCTGACCGGGCCCGTGGGCTCGGACATATGGCGCCCACCTACGTTTGTAGGCACCCAGGATCGTAAATCTCCATCGGTTGCCGTGGATCGCACCTCACTCTTCAAGAGATGACATGCAAAAAGCCGCCGCGATCGCTCGCGACGGCTTTTCTTGTTTTTGCGCTCCTGGGATCAGAACTCTTCCCAGTTGTCCTGCGAGGCTGCAGCGGCCGTGTTGCCGCCGCCGAAG
>DAMDHD010000002.1:0-44107 GCA_032102365.1 Allorhizobium sp. CTOTU50464
CGCTGCTCTTCGACAGCTACCTGACCAATGCCATCGAAGTCGATGTCGACGCACTCTGCGACGGCGAAAACGTCTTCGTCTCCGGCATCATGGAGCATATCGAAGAAGCCGGCATCCATTCGGGCGACTCGGCCTGCTCGCTGCCGACCCGTTCGCTCTCCAAGGATATCGTCGACGAACTGGAACGCCAGACGACGGCGCTTGCCAAGGCGCTCAATGTCGGCGGCCTGATGAACGTTCAGTATGCCATCAAGGACGACGTAATCTACGTGCTCGAAGTCAACCCGCGCGCCTCGCGCACGGTGCCCTTCGTGGCAAAGACCATCGGCGCCCCCATCGCCAAGATCGCAGCCCGCGTCATGACCGGCGAAAAGCTCGATCAGGCCATTTCCGCCTATGGCAAGAAGCCCGACCCGCGCAACCTGAACCACATCGCGGTCAAGGAAGCCGTCTTCCCGTTTGCCCGCTTCCCCGGCGTCGACACTCTGCTCGGTCCGGAAATGCGTTCGACCGGCGAAGTCATCGGCCTCGACACCGACTTTGCGCTGGCCTTTGCCAAGAGCCAGCTCGGCGCCGGCGTCGAACTGCCGCGTGAGGGAACGGTCTTCGTCTCCGTCCGCGACGAGGACAAGGCCCGCGTTTTGCCGGCCATCCTGATCCTCACCCAGATCGGCTTCAAGGTTCTGGCGACCGGCGGCACCCAGCGCTTCCTCGCCGAAAACGACATTCCGGCCGTGAAGATCAACAAGGTTCTGGAAGGCCGTCCGCATATCGAGGACGCCATCCGCAACCGTCAGGTCCAGCTGGTCATCAACACGACAGACGGCAACAAGGCGATCTCGGACTCGAAGTCGCTGCGCCGGGCCGCCCTGATGCAGAAGGTGCCCTATTACACGACCATGGCCGGCGCGCTCGCTGCTGCCGAAGCCATCCGGGCGCTGAAGGGCGGCCAGCTCGAGGTTCGCCCGCTGCAGAGCTACTTCTGAGGCGGCACGCTTCAGCTGGCTTGCGGGCCGTCTGATACATCATGAACACGACACGATCGCCGCATCCTCGGGTGCGGCGATCTTGTTTTATGGGCGGCGAGGCGCTCGTTACCATGACGCACTGGAACTCTGTGCATCATGCCTATGTTAGGGGCGAGAGCACTCCCGAACGGCAGACGAGACAGGTCACGCAATGTTTCTCGATCTCAACAATTTCACGCCACCGCCAGAGCCGCCGGCCGGACCGGACCGCCCTTCCCTGACGCCGCGCCAGCAAAAGGCACTCGCCTGGATCGCCGGCTTGAACATCGTCCTGCTCTTCATCGCGCCGATCGGCGGTGCGACGGTCATCTCGGGGCTGATCGAACTCTTTGGCTGATGAAGCTCACTCCTTTCGCTCGGTGCGAGTTGCTGCTTCTCGATACCTCAACTTGACACGCTCTCTCATCGCCTTTAATTAACCTACAAGTTAATTAACCGATCGGCTAATCATGAGCAGCGATCCACTTTCTCTGACTTTGGCGGCTTTGGCCGACCCGACGCGTCGGGCCATTCTGGCCCGGTTGGCCATGGGCGAGGCGACGGTCAACGAACTGGCCGAGCCCTTCGACATCAGCCTCCCGGCCGTCTCCAAGCATCTGAAGGTCTTGGAGCGCGCAAAGCTCATCTCGCGCGGGCGCAGCGCGCAGTGGCGTCCCTGTCGGCTCGAAGCCGAACCCTTGCAAGCCGTCGATGGCTGGCTCGCCGATTATCGCAAGCTCTGGGAGCACCGGCTGGATCGCCTGGAAGACTATCTCGCCGCCATTCAAAAAGACCCCGAAGGCAGGAAGGACCATCAGACATGACAGACAAACTGGAAATCCTGAACGAGCGGATCTTTGCAGCACCCAGAGCCGCAGTCTTCGATGCCTTCGCCGATCCGGCCAAGGTAGCGACATGGTGGGGACCGCACGGCTTCACCAATCGTATCGACGAATTCGACTTTCGCGTCGGCGGAGACTGGCGCGTCACCATGACCTCATCCGACGGCACCGACTTCGCCAACCGCTGGACCTTCCAAGAGATCGAACCGGCAAGGCGCATCGTCGCCCTTCACCATGAGCCCATGCATGTCTTCACGCTGGAGATGACCCTCGAGGAGGACGCATCGGGCACGCGCCTGACCTGGCGAATGTTGTTCGAACCGACAGACGAAAACCGCGAACTGCAGAAATTCATTCGCGCGGCCAACGAACAGAATTTCGACCGCCTCGAGCAGGTCCTCGCCACGGGAGCCATCTGACATGACAGCCGAACTGGACCCAGCCCGCATCCTGAAAGTCGACCGCCTTGTCCGCGCTCCGATCAGTCTCGTCTTCGAAATGTTCTCCGACGCCCGCCACCTCGATGCCTGGTGGGGTCCGGACGGTTTTCAGAACGAAACCCATGAGATGGACTTTTCCGTCGGTGGTCTGTGGCGCTACACGATGCATGGCCCCGACGGCAAGGATTGGCCGAACTGGATCCGCTACCGGGAGATCAGCCCGCCGACCCGCATCTCCTATGAGCATGGCGGCGAGATGGGAGAGCCCGCGCATTTCGACGGCATCATCACCTTCGGAAGTGCAGGAGATCAGACCCGCATCACTATGATCCTGATATTCCCGACGCAACAAGCACGGGACGCAACCTTCAAATTCGGCGCAGTCGAAGGGGGCAAACAGACGCTGGCACGGCTGGACGCCTATGTCAGTGCGCTCCACGCCTCAGGCTGAGGCCGGAAGCAGAACCACCAGATCAGGCCTGTCGCTTCTGCTTGGCAAGGATGGCCAGCGCGATCCCGCCGATGACGCAGGAAGCGGCAATGACGAAATGCAGCGTCAACCGCTCATTGAGAAGCACGATCGCGCCAAGAGCCGCAATGACCGGCACCGAGAGCTGGATCAGCGCGGCGCGAAAGGTCGTAAGACCCCGCAGCGCCGTATACCAGATCGCATAGCCGAGACCGGATGCGACGATGCCGGATGCAAGCGCAAGCAGAACGCCAGAGGTCGACGTCGTCTCATAGATCACGGCGAAGACGGCAAGCGGCAGGCAGAAAACCGAGGCCCGGACGAAATTGCCCGCCGTCTGACCGATCGGATCCTGCGATCCGCGGCCGCGCAGCGTATAGACCGCCCAGGCAATTCCCGAGGCGATCATCAGGACGCAGCCGACCGGATCGGGACGCCCGACACCGGGCAGAATGAGATAGACAAAAGCGGAAAAGGCGATCGCAAAGCCCACGACCTCCTGCAGGCTGGGGCGGTCGCCCTTGACCAGACCGAAGGTGACCATGCTCGCCTGCACGGAAGAAAACAGGATCAAGGCACCCGTTGCGGCACCAAGCGAGAGATAGGCCGCCGAAAACGCGATGGCGTAGACGAAGAGAGCTGCAGCAGCCGGCCAGTCCCCCGGCAAGGACGGTCCCGCCCTTTGGGAGACGCCTTGCCTGCGCATCATCCCGTATAGCACCAAGGCTCCAGACATGATCCGGACGGCCGTATAGCCGGCAGCTTCGATCGATAGCGTACCCAGCGCCTCGCGGGCGAGAAGCGAGTTCGCCGCAAAAGCGAGCATGGCGACTGCGGTCAAAAAGATCGTCGATTGCAAAACGGCATCTCCCCCCAGAGATCCCGCCATTATCTTTTCTTCTGCAGGATCCGACCCGTGATAGCGCGAGCAGACCTGCCTGTACAAGCCGGCGAGATACAAGCCCGTCGGTCGAGCCTTCCGCAAACCCGGGCCAGCACCCAGCCTATTCGATCGATCAGTTTCCGCGACGCATTCCATCAAAATTTGACGTTTGTCGAATGCACGGCCCTGCGGCACTCTGCACCCGTTTTGAAGTGTGAGATTTTCCCATGTCCGTGACTGTTGACGCTGTTGCCGGCAAGGCCACCCGCCGCGAGTGGATCGGCCTCCTGATCCTGTCGATTGCCTGTCTGATTTATTCGATGGACCTCTCGGTCCTGTTCCTCGCGATGCCCGCCATCGTCGCCGACCTCGATCCCTCGGCCACCCAGCTTTTGTGGATCAACGACATCTATGGCTTCATGGTCGCGGGCTTCCTCGTCACCATGGGCACGCTCGGCGACCGGATCGGCCGCCGCAAGGTGCTCCTGATCGGCGCCTTCTTCTTTGGTGCGGCTTCCGTCTTCGCCGCCTTCGCCAGCACTGCCTCGATGCTGATCGTCGCGCGCGCCCTGCTCGGCATCGCCGGCGCGACCATCGCGCCTTCCACGCTCTCGCTCGTCGTCAACCTTTTCCGCGACGAAGGCGAACGCAACCGCGCGATCAGCATCTGGGGCACGGCCTTCGCGCTCGGCGGCCTGATCGGCCCGCTGATCGGGGGGCTGCTATTGCAGTATTTCCACTGGGGCTCGGTCTTCCTGATCAACGTGCCGATCATGGCAGCCCTGCTTGCCAGCGCCCCATTCCTCCTGCCGGAATACAAGGACGAGAATGCCGGTCGCCTTGATCTCGTAAGCGTTGGGCTCTCCCTGCTCACCGTGCTGCCCATTGTCTACGGCTTCAAGAAGATGGCCGCCGAAGGCTTCGAACCGATCCAGCTCGCACCGATCCTCTTCGGCCTCGTCGTGGGCGTGATCTTCGTCAAGCGCCAGAAGCAGCTGGAGCACCCGATGATCGATCTCGCCCTGTTCAGGATCCCGGCTTTCACCGCCTCGCTGATGGTCAATCTCGCAGGCGTCTTCTTCATCTTCGGCATCTTCCTGTTCCAGAACCTCTTCCTGCAGCTGGTCATCGGACTGACACCGCTGAAGGCTGCCCTCTGGTCCGTCCCCTCTTCGCTCGTCTTCACGGTCATGTCCTTCCAGGCCTGGCGCGTGACCAACCGGCTCGGCCCGGTCAGAACCGTCCTTCTCGGCCTTGTCGTCAACGCGCTTGGCACCGGCCTGATGGCAATTGCCGCTTGGCATTCAAGCCTGATCGGCGTGCTTGGCGCGAGCATGATCATGGGCCTTGGCTTCGTGCCCGTCATCCTGACCACGACAGGTCTGATCGTCGGCACCGCCCCGCCGGAGCGCGCGGGCTCCGCTTCTGCCATTTCCGAAACGAGTGCGGAATTCGGTGGCGCGCTCGGCGTCGCCATCCTCGGCAGTATCGGCACGCTGTTTTACCGCTTCGGCATGCAGAACGCAGATCTTGCCACACTCTCGGCCAGCGACCGGGATTCCGTCACCGCAGCCTTGGGCACGGCGCTCGAAGTCGCCCGTTCCACCGGCAATGAAGCCGCGCCCTGGATAGAAATGGCGAAGGCAAGTTATGCTGGCGGCTTTGCGCTCTGCTGCGCGCTGGCAACCGTCACCCTGCTGCTGCTCGCCGCGATCGCATCGCAGGTCTATGCCCGCACCGAGCTCGATGAAAGCCGGATCGGCGGCCACTGACCAGCAAGGTCAGCCTGCCGACAGCGTATCGAAGAGCCGCCGGACACCTGCCATGTCCGAGCGGAAGGCCTCGAGGCTGCGCACCTTCAGATCCTCGTTGGGCATTCTCAAGATGGCCGCCGGATGCGTGGTCACGAGCAGCATCCGGTCCTCCTGCATCGGGATCGGCATGCCCCGCACCTCGGCGATGGGGCGGCTCTCACCGGTCAGCGACAGGTAGGCCGTCGCGCCCAGCGCCACCACGATGCGCGGGCGGATGATCTCGATTTCCTTGGCAACCCACCAGCGGCAATGCGCAACCTCACCGGCATCCGGGCGCATGTGGATCCGCCGCTTGCCACGCCGCTCGTATTTGAAATGCTTGACCGCATTGGTGACATAGATCTGCCGCCGGTCGATCCCGGCTGCAGCCGCAGCCTCGTCGAACACCTTGCCCGCAGGCCCGATGAAAGGCCGTCCCGCCAGATCCTCCACATCGCCCGGCTGTTCCCCGACGAACATGATTTGAGAGTCCGCCGGTCCCTCGCCAAACACCGTCTGCGTAGCGTGGCAATGCAGCGGACAGCGTGTGCAGCGAGCGGCCTCCTCGTGCAATCGCTTGAGCGGCGGCAGATCCGACAAGGCACCCTCTTCTTCCTTGCCGCGCCACTGCGCCTGCAGCCGCTCGTGAAAGGCTGGCGGCTGGCTCGCTTCGCGTGCCGCCATCTCCTGCACCCGCCGCTCAGCCCCGGCAATCAGGTCCGGAATGAGCGAAGCCTCCGGCATGTTCTTCCAGTATTTCTTCGGCATCTCCGACTGCATGGCCCGGATCTTCACCCGTGCCGGGTTGAAGATATTGGCGAAATAGGTCCGCCATAGCTCGTCGGTCTCATCCTCCGCTTCCGGCCGCAAGGCAGGCTCCCGCGAGGTCCTGAGTTCGTCGCCGTTCCAGGCGGCCGAGCCCTTCGGCGTGGCGATCAGCCAATCCATGTCGGTGAAACGGCGCTGAAAGAAGCCCGCGGTGCGCGCCACGATGAAATGCTCCGGCTCGAACCAGGCGACGAAGCGCCGCCGCCCGGCCTGCACGGCCTCGACCTCGCGAAACCGCACGAATGCCTTCATCTTGTGGCTGTCGCGCCGGACGTTCTTCACCAGGCGAACCAGCTGCGCCACGTCGTCATCGGACGCCACCTGCAACAGATTGCGCTCCGCCTGCATCCTCCAGAGGATCCGGTAGAGCAGCGAGAAACGATCGGGATCGGAATGGCAGATCGCCGCCTCTGCCGTTTCCATGAAACTCTTAGGTACGACGACGTCACGCGCCTCGTTGGGCCCGGTGTCTCGACCGGCGACGCCGCCGAACAGGTCCGCTCCGTCACCGGCAAGCTGCCAGCGCACGGACGCCGGCTCCACCCGGTCCAGCAGCAGACCGCGCGCGGCCTCCCGCCATTCGGCGAACTCGCCTCGCCCCTCGAGCGTGACCGTCCGCATCAAAACAGTGACAACTGTTCGGCCGGCGGCGCAAAGACGGCCCTGAGATCCGAGCGGTCCAGACTGCGATGCGGCGACCAGCCCTCGGCCACGATGAAAGAGCGCACCTTCTTCAAGGAGACACCGAGCCGTGCCAGGTCCTCCAGACGCACCCGCCGATGGCGACGGGCAGACAAAAGCCCCTTGACCGTCTTGGTGCCGAAACCGGGCACGCGCAACAGCGTCTCGCGATCGGCGGTATTCACATCGACCGGAAACCGATCGCGATTGGCAAGCGCCCAGGCAAGCTTCGGATCCAGCTCCAGATCGAGCATGCCGTCCTGCCCAATCGACGCAATCTCATCGACGGAGAAACCGTAGAAGCGATAGAGCCAGTCCGCCTGGTAAAGCCGATGCTCCCGCATCAAGGGCGGCTTGATCAGCGGCAGGTTCTGGGAACTGTCGGGGATCGGGCTGAAGGCCGAGTAATAGACGCGCTTCAGGCCATAGGAACTGTAGAGCCGCGCGCTCGATCCGATGATCGTCGCGTCATTGGCCCCATCGGCCCCGACGATCATCTGCGTGCTCTGCCCGCCCGGCACAAACTTCTTCCGCCGGCCGGAAAGCGTCGGCTCGCGCGCCTCGTCGATCTTGAGCCTCAAGTCCGCCATGGAGCGGCGGATGTTGACCGGCCGCTTTTCCGGCGCATAGCGCTCAAGCCCGTAGTCGGTCGGCAGCTCGATGTTGATCGACAGACGGTCGGCATAAAGCCCCGCCTCCTCGACGAGATGCGCGGAGGCCTCGGGGATCGTCTTCAGGTGGATATAGCCGCGGAAGTCGTGCTTGGTCCTCAGATCGCGGGCGACCTTCACCATCTCCGCCATCGTGTCGTCCGAGGAGCGGATGATACCTGAGGACAGAAACAGGCCCTCGATGTAGTTGCGGCGATAGAATTCGATCGTCAGCCACACCACCTCGTCGGGCGTGAAGCGGGCGCGCTCGACATTGCTCGAGGAGCGATTGATGCAATAGGCGCAGTCATAGATGCAGAAATTGGTGAGCAGGATCTTCAACAGCGAGATGCAGCGGCCGTCGGGTGCATAAGCATGACAGATGCCCGATCCCTCCGTCGAACCGAGCCCGCCGGAGGCCGCGGAGTCGCGTTTCGTCGTCCCGCTTGAAGCGCAGGATGCATCATATTTGGCAGCGTCGGAGAGAATGGCGAGACGTTCTTTGAGCGACTTCTTCATAAGAATGTTCTCTATACGTTCTCGTGACGATCGTCAAGAAACAAGGCTGCGACATACCGTCTATGCACAGCGTCAGCGTTTGATTTCGCTCGACTATTCCGTGCGAGACGTGCGCCTCGGCATCCCCTGTCGAAAACTCTGGAAATGTCGCGCGGCATTCTGCTATAGTCCTCGTCAACCTGATTTGTGACACGGTTCCGAAGCTTTGCTCCGGAACCTGTTTTCTTTTGTGTCCGCGCTCGCGGCCATGAAGACGAAGGAAGAGGAAATGGTAGACAAGGTACCGATGACGCAGAACGGTTTTGACAAGCTCAACGAAGAGTTGCGCTGGCGTCAACAGGAAGAGCGTCCGCGCATCATCGAGGCGATCGCCGAAGCGCGCGCCCATGGCGACCTTTCCGAAAATGCGGAATATCACGCCGCCAAGGAAGCCCAGAGCCACAACGAGGGTCGCGTCGGCGAACTCGAGGATCTGATCGCGCGCGCAGAGGTCATCGACCTCTCCAAGATGTCCGGCTCCAAGATCAAGTTCGGCGCCACCGTCAAGCTGGTCGACGAAGACACCGACGAAGAGAAGACCTACCAGATCGTCGGCGACCAGGAAGCCGATGTGAAGGCGGGCCGCATCTCGATCTCCTCTCCGATCGCCCGCGCCCTGATCGGCAAGGAAGTCGGAGACAACATCGAAGTCGTCGCCCCCGGCGGCTCCAAGGCCTACGAGATCCTCGCGGTCAAGTGGGGCTGATGGACAGGTCGCGTTGATGGCCAAGCCGAAGACTTACGTGGATCCCGATGGGGTCCACGTGATCGCACCAAACTTCAAGCAGCGTCTTTCCGGCGTCACCTCGACGATCATCCAGCTTGTCCCGGTTCAAAACCGCCTGGGTCAGAAGGTTGCCGTCTTGGGTCCGGGCCTCCCTCCCGATCTGCCGCACCTGCGTTTCCGTGACCTGTGGAAACTATGGCGTCCGCCGGAAGGCCGGAAAAACCGTGTCTGGCACGCCCGCCGCAACATCGAGATGCTGCCGGGCATGATCCTGCGCGACATCCTGCGCATGCCGCTGAAGCTCGTCTTCACCTCCGCCTCGCAGCGCAAGCATTCGGCCTGGACGAAGTTCTTGATCCGCCAGATGGATGCGGTAATCGCTACCAGCGCCAAGACCGCTGCCTATCTCGAAGTACCCAATACCGTAATCATGCACGGAATTGACTGCGACAAGTTTAAACCCGCCTTAGACAAGGCTGAAGCCAAGCGCGCCTGCGGGCTGGACTCTAAGCTGCGCTATATCGGGTGCTTCGGCCGCATCCGTCATCAGAAGGGCACAGACCTCTTTGTCGACGCGATGATCGAGCTCCTGCCGTCCCACCCGGGCTGGGCCGCCATCATCGCCGGCCGCGCGACTGCCAAGCATCTCGAGTTCGAAGATGACCTCAAGGCGAAGGTCAAAGAATTCGGTCTCGCCGACCGCATTCTCTTCGTCGGCGAACATACGAACATCGCCGACTGGTACCGCACCCTCGACCTCTTCGTCGCCCCACAGCGGTGGGAAGGCTTCGGCCTGACGCCGCTTGAAGCCATGGCAACCGGTGTGCCAGTGGTGGCAACAGACGTGGGGGCGTTCAAGGAGTTGTTGGCGGCGGGCCAACGCCAGACGGGTCGCGTCATTGCGAGGAACGACCTGCCCGCAATGCTGAGAGCAACGGCTGATATGGTGACGAGTGCAACCGGCCCCCTGATCGCAGCAGCCTGCCGTAGCCACGTCTTCGAGAACTTCCGCATCGAAACCGAAGCTTCCCGATTGGGCGCACTATACGCGCGCCCGAACTAAAGTGCTTTGCATTGAGCTTAGCGTGCGCTCCAAGATTGGCTGTCCCCTGTATTTACGCTCGCGCCATTAGCCCTCTTTCAAATAGCCCGATATAAGCGGATGCGACAGCCTCTTCCGAGAACTGTCGCATCAAGGTCTCGTGGCCAGCTACGCCCAATTTTGCAGCCACATCCGAATTGTCTAGTAAGGCTTGGATTGCAGACGAGAAGCCTTCAACACGACCGATCTCGACGAGAAGCCCGTTTTCGGCGTCACGCATGAACCAGCTTGGGCCCTCTGATCGCGAAGACACGACCGGCTTTCGCTGCGCCCAGGCTTCAAGAATTACATTTCCGAGCGGTTCGTGACTGGAGGGCATCACAAACACGTCAGAGGCCGCCACATAGGGGCGCGTATCCTTCTGCCAGCCGAGAAAGCGGATACGTGCGCTCATGCCCAGATCCGCCGCCAGCCCTCTCAAACTTTCAGCCTCTTCGCCATCTCCTGCCAACCACAAGTGAACGTCAGGCGGAAGCCGCGATACGGCCTCAATCAGTGTATGGAATCCCTTGCGGCGGACGAAACGCCCCATGCTCATGACGACCGGCACGCCCTCGGGCGTCGAGACCTTTGACCGGTCGATAGGAGCAACCGGATCCGTATTGGTAAAGTTCGAGATCACCTCAACCCCACGCGTCCAGCCGAGCTGCCGCACATGCTCGCCGATCGCAGGCGTGTTGCACACCAGAATGTCGGTATTCTTGAAATAGGAAAGGTTCGTGGGAAAGTCGCCGAGCCGCGAGATCTTCACACAGCCCTTGTATGCTGGTATTAACCGGCTGGCCCGCGTCGCCCACGACATGAGTCCGTCCGGCTTTTCCCGCTCCGCCATCATGCGGACGCGAATGGGAAGCAGCAAACGGTCGGGGGACAAATTGCGAAAATTGCTCTCGATTATGCCGCAGACTTGCTCAATGTCCTTGCGCCAGAGCCGATCTGGACGAATGACCGCCGTCTGCTCCACCCCCCGTCTGGCCAAAGCATTTACCAGATGGACAAAAAAGCGCTCAGCACCGCCGTCCTTACCAAAGTGATAGTGGAAGACCTTCATTCTTCGCTCCCAAGCTCTAAGTCATCCACGTTAGGACGTCTCTTGAGCGCATGTCGTTGATAGATTTTCGCCTGCGTCAGGAAGGCATAGACTGCACCCGTCATCGCCTCGATGAAGCCAGGCGCGCCGCAGCGCCACAGACCATTGCGGAGATAGAGCCGGAGGAAATAGAGCACTGGCGAGAACAGCAGCTTCGAAATCTTCGCCTGCCGGCCTTCAGCGACCTGTTGGTCCGCCTTCAGTGTCGAATATTTGTTTTCCTTGAGGATCTGTTCGTCGATGATTAGTGGCCGGTAGTGCAAAAGACTGCCGACCTCGGAGCTTTCCACCCGCCCCTCGGCAACCAGCCCCTCATGAACCCTCTGTGAAAGGTCGTATCGTCCCGCTCCTCGCCGGATCAATCGCAGGTTCTTGCGCTCTCGCACATGCGCGGGTGTATAGCCGTAGCCGATCAGATAGGGCCGCCGCGCGACCCGCCAACCAATCACATCAGGCGGCGCGGCAATCAACTTCGGAAGCTGCGCCCGCAAGGCCGCGTCCAGCCGCTCATCCGCATCGATGTTGAAACACCAGGCATGGGAGCAGTGCTCCAGCGCGAACTGCTTCTGTCCTGCATACCCACGCCAGGGCTCATAGATAAAGCGAATGGGAAAGCCGCGTTCGATGTAGGACTTCACAAGCGACGCAGTACCATCTGTCGATCCAGAATCAACGATGACGATTTCAGCAAAACCATCTAGGCTCTCGATGCAGTTGCCGAGATAGTCCTGCTCGTTCAGGCAGATTATGAAGGCGGAAAGCGATATTGGCGCCATGAGTTTGCGTCGATCGTCTGGAGCGTTATCTGTGATTGCTTCCGATACAGTGCCCAGCATCGCACGTCGATAGGCCAAAGCAGATTTGGCCGATCTCAATGAGGATACATGGAGAAATTCAACCGGTAACAATACGCGGGGACGCCCTGCCGCAAGTCTGGCAGTCGCCCACGCGCCATGGTACCGACAGCACATCTAGCTAAGGAATGAGATATGCTGAACCTCTCAGAGCGCCTGCCCGCACATGTTTTCTGCACGCTGATAAATGTAAGGAACAGACTTCGCGGAAAAAAACACCGATTGTTTGTTACCGAGCAAGACGGCATCTACCGCGTTTCGGATGGCAAAAATCAACTTTTCATCTGCAGGCGCAATCGGCACAACCGCTCCAAGCGGGGTGTCGTTGCAGGCACAGAGGAGTTAGCCGGACACTACCATCTGGATCTTCTGAATTTGGGGCCGGGTGACTTCCTGATAGACTGCGGCGCAAATGTTGGAGAACTTGGGGCCTGGGCTCGTGAACATGGCATCCGTTATGAAGCGTTCGAGCCTGAGGCACTCGAAGCGCGCTGCGTGGATCTCAACGCTTTCGGGGGAGCAGCGCAGACACGCCGCCATGCTCTTTGGAACGAAGATACGACCCTCAAATTTTTCCGTAAGCCGGGCACTGCTGATGGCTCGTTGATCGAGTTTAACGAATACGAAGAAGTGTTGGAGATACCTGCGAAGCGTCTGGATCGTTTGGACATTGATATGGCCAGCAGCCGCCGCGTGGTTTTAAAGATCGAGGCTGAAGGCGCCGAACCCGAGGTATTGGAAGGGGCCGCGGGGGTTTTGGCGCACGTGGATTATGTAACTATAGACTGCGGCTTCGAACGAGGCAAGGAACGGGCTGACACGTTTGCGGCGACAAATACGTTCCTGGTAGACCACGGGTTTCGTCTGATGAAGCCAAACTTCAAGAGAATGATAATGCTTTACTGCAACATCAATCGGGTTGCGCGGGTCAAGTGATCGGCCGCGGTCTGGTCCACCTCATATCTCCACCAACCCCACCTTCTTCACCTGCCGGATCGTCAGCATGGTCCTGACGGTATCGACATGCTCGTTCGCCGTCAGCACTTCGATGACGAAGTCCTGAAAGCGGGTGAGGTTCTCGGCCACGCAATGCAGCAGAAAGTCGCTGTCGCCGTTGACCATCCAGGCCTGGCGCACGATGGGCCAGCTGTCGGTGGCAGCGGCGAAGGCTTTGAGGTTGGCCTCCGACTGGTGCTTGAGGCCGACCATGCAGAAGGCGACGAGGTCGTAGCCGAGGCGGCTGGCATTGAGGACGGCGTGATAGCTTTCGATCACGCCGGCCTCTTCCAGCTTGCGGACGCGCCGCAGGCAGGGCGGCGCGGAAATGCCGACGCGTTCGGAGAGTTCCACATTGGTCATCCGCCCGTCCCGCTGCAATTCCTTGAGAATGCGCAGGTCGATGGCGTCGAGTTCTAGCTTGAGCACGGTCGCTCCTTTTGAAGATGTGTCCGTTTTCTACTCCAACGGATAAAATTGGCAAGAATCCTCCGTGATCACGCACAATTATTGCGCGTTGAAGCAAAGCTCTGTTGCTAATGCAGGCCCATGCCTTGATCTGGGCTCCGCTTCGATCCTAAATGGTCGCCAGTTGCGCGACCACAGGGTGAGCCCCATATCGAGGCCCCGGTCGAAGACAAGGACCGCGCGTTGAAAGGAAGCGTCATGACTGCCCGCCACACGAAGGTATTGATCATCGGCTCCGGCCCCGCCGGTTACACCGCTGCCATCTATGCCGCCCGCGCCATGCTGAAGCCGGTCCTGATCGCCGGCATGGAACAGGGCGGCCAGCTGATGATCACCACGGATGTGGAGAACTATCCGGGCTTCGCCGATCCGATCCAGGGCCCCTGGCTGATGGAGCAGATGCTGAACCAGGCCATCCATGTTGGCACGGAGATCGTCAGCGATCTCGTGACGGAAGTCGACACCAGCCATCGCCCCTTCACGGTGAAGACCGACAGCGGCCAGGTCTGGACGGCGGACACGATGATCATCTGCACCGGCGCCAAGGCGAAATGGCTCGGCATCGAAAGCGAGCAGCATTTCCAGGGCTTCGGCGTCTCTGCCTGCGCGACCTGCGATGGATTCTTCTATCGCAACAAGGATGTCATCGTTGTCGGCGGCGGCAATTCCGCCGTCGAGGAAGCGCTCTATCTCTCGCATATCTGCAAGTCCGTCACCGTCGTTCACCGCCGTGACAGCTTCCGCTCGGAAAAGATCCTGCAGGAACGCCTCTTCGCCAAGGAGAACATCCGCGTTCTCTGGAACACCACGGTCGAGGAAATCACCGGCACGCCCGCGAAGCCGCCGATGCCACCATCGGTCTCGGGCGTGAAGCTGAAGGACGCACTGACGGGCGCCGTCACGGAGATGCCGATCGATGGCGTGTTCGTCGCGATCGGCCACGCGCCGGCCGTCGAGCTCTTTAAGGACAAGCTGAAGCTGAAGTCCAACGGCTATCTCTGGACTGCGCCGGATTCCACCGCCACGGACGTGCCCGGCATCTTCGCGGCCGGTGACGTCACCGACGATGTCTATCGCCAGGCGATCACCGCTGCCGGCATGGGCTGCATGGCAGCACTCGAGGCCGAGCGCTTCCTGTCCGCCCTGCCCGTCGAGACACAGCAAGCCGCGGAGTAAGCGCCATGAGGGGGGCCGGCATGCCGCTGGACTGGGACAAACTGCGCATTTTTCATGCGGCTGCAGAAGCTGGGTCCTTTACCCATGCCGCCGACAAGCTGCACCTGTCCCAGTCGGCCATCAGCCGCCAGGTCTCCTCGCTGGAGCAGGACATCGGCGTCAAACTCTTCCACCGCCATGCCCGCGGCCTGATCCTGACCGAACAGGGCGAACTGCTCTATCGCACCGCCCACGACGTTCTTCTGAAGTTGCAGACCGTCAAGATGCAGCTGACGGAAACGACGGAAAAGCCTTCCGGCAAGCTGCGCGTCACCACGACCGTCGGCCTTGGTCAGGGCTGGCTCACCGACAAGGTGCAGGAATTCCTGCAGCTCTATCCCGACATGTCGATCCAGCTGATCCTCGACAACGAGGAGCTGGACGTGAACATGCGCCATGCCGACTGCGCCATCCGCCTGCGCCAGCCGCAGCAGTCGGACCTGATCCAGCGCAAGCTGTTCACGGTGCATATGCATGTCTATGCGGCACCGTCCTACATCAACCGCTATGGCGAACCCCAGTCGATCGAAGATCTCGACAACCACAAGATCATCACCTTCGGCGAGCCGGCACCCAACTACCTGCTAGATGTGAACTGGCTGGAAGTCGCGGGTCGCTCCTCGGACAATCCGCGCGTCCCGCACCTGCAGATCAACAGCCTGACCTCGATCAAGCGGGCCTGCCTCCTCGGCATCGGCATCGCCATGCTGCCCGATTATATCGTCGGCCGCGATCCCGGCCTGCTGCAACTCGTCACCAGCGCCGACGTCCCCTCCTTCGACACCTATTTCTGCTATCCCGACGAGATCAAGAACGCCGCAAAACTGAAGGCATTCAGGGACTTCATCGTCGCCAAGGCCCGCAACTGGAATTTCTGAAGGCAGCCTCGCGCTGCCTTTTTTGTCTGTGCCGCACACAGACCTGCGGTCTGCGCATGCCTGACATGCATAAAAAAGCATTGTTCACTGCACAAAAAACCACCATATCGCACACAGCTGATGCACATGGTGGCTTTTTCCTCCCAGTTCCACCGCAGCAGCTGTTCCCCTCTGGAGGTTTTTGACCTTCACAATTCAAAGGGCCCTGGTTTTCCGGTGGCCCTCTTTTTTTGTTATTTCGTTGGAACAATACCTCCCGCCCGGCGTTCCAGTGGCTGGCGGAACTGAAGCCGCGCGCTCACGCGCAGGGTGACAGAGATCGATCCGCTTATTTGGATTCGCAGTTCATATTGGAGGGGACATGTTCCTGGAGGACGTGATGAAGGCGCTGGCACACCCGGCACGCATGGAAATGCTGATCTGGCTCAAAAACCCCATGGAGTTCTTCGGGGTCCCGAAGGAAGAGGCAGTCGAAGGCATCAGTGCGGGTCAGTTCGAGCGCTCCGGTCTGTCCCAGTCTGCCGTCTCCGCCCATCTCGCCACCCTGCAGCGCGCCGGCCTCATCAGCTCCAAGCGCGTCGGCCAGCGTGTGCTCTATCGCCGCAACGAAGATGCCATTGCAGAGTTCGTGAAGACCTTGAACGGAACACTCTGAAGCCCCACATCGGAGTTCCCAATGAACCTTCCCATCATTGGAAACTCCCGAGAGGTTTCATGTCCAAGCTTTTTGAACCGACATCCGTCGGCAGCATCTCCCTTTCCAACCGTATCGCCATGGCGCCCCTGACGCGCAACCGCTCGCCGGGCGCCGTGCCGAACGATCTCAATGTCGAGTACTACCGCCAGCGCGCGACGGCCGGCCTGATCATCAGCGAAGGCACGGCCATCACGCATCAGGCGCAGGGTTATGCCGATGTTCCCGGTCTCTACAAATCCGAAGCCATCGACGGCTGGAAGAAGGTCACGGATGCCGTCCACGCTTCGGGCGGCAAGATCGTCACTCAGCTCTGGCATGTCGGCCGCATCTCGCATACGAGCCTGCAGCCTGACGGTGGCGCACCCGTCGCTCCCTCCGCAATCGCGGCGAAGTCCAAGACTTATGTGCTGAATGCTGACGGCTCCGGCGGCTTCGTCGAGACGTCGGAACCGCGCGCCCTCGAGACCGCAGAAATTCCCGCTTTGCTGGAAGACTATCGCAAGGCGGCCCGTGCCGCGGTGGATGCCGGTTTCGACGGCGTCGAGATCCACGCGGCCAATGGCTATCTGCTCGAGCAGTTCATGCGCTCGAACAGCAACCAGCGCACGGATGAGTATGGCGGTTCGATCGAAAACCGCATCCGCCTGACGCTGGAAGTCGTCGAGGCCGTCACCAAGGAAATCGGCGCCGAGAAGACCGGTATCCGCATCTCCCCGACTACGCCAGCAAACGATGTCTCCGATCCGGATCCGAAAGCCGTCTATACCGCTCTCGTCGGAGCGCTGGCGAAATACGACCTGGCCTTCGTGCACGTCATCGAAGGCGCAACCGGCGGCCCGCGTGACGTCCTGCCCTTCGACTGGAAGGCGCTGAAGGCGGCCTACCGCGATGCCGGCGGCAAGGGTGCTTGGATTGCGAATAACGGCTACGACCGCGCATCCGCGATCGAGGCTGTCGAAAGCGGCTATGCCGATCTCGTCGCCTTCGGCCGCCCCTTCATCGCCAACCCCGACCTCGTCCGTCGCTTGAAGGAAGATGCGGCCCTCAATCCGCTCGACCAGGCCACGCTTTATGGCGGCGATGCGGAAGGCTACACGACCTATCCGGCCCTGGCCTGATACATCCTGAGACCATCAAGGGCTCCCGGAAACGGGGGCCCTTTCCTTCGTCCGCCTCGCAACTCACCCCCAGG
This sequence comes from Allorhizobium sp. CTOTU50464, assembly GCA_032102365.1. Taxonomy (GTDB): domain Bacteria; phylum Pseudomonadota; class Alphaproteobacteria; order Rhizobiales; family Rhizobiaceae; genus Allorhizobium. Next base: position 17,371 of record DAMDHD010000002.1, read on the forward strand.
CGCGAGCAAGCCGGCTGGCGAGCAGGAACGCCACGGTAGCCATGGCAAGGCCGTTGACCGGATGCAGAGCCCCGAGCAAGGGCAGCCCATTTCCAGAAGCAGCCAGCATCACCTGCAGCAGATAGCCCGCCAGCAACAGCGAAGCGAGCCGGCGATACGGCAGAAGCGGGCCCCGGAATGAGATGGCGAAGGCGAGCAGGATCGGCAGCGCAAGCGCTCCGCCGGTGGCCACATGTGCCTCCCAGCCCGCACCCCCGCCGAAAACGGTCAGGCCCGCCAGGAAGAACTGCAGCGCGATACCGCTGATGATGAGCCACACCAGTCCCCTGAACAGGACCAGCCAGCCTCTTGTGGCAACCACAGTATTGTTCATCGGCTGACTCCTTGCGAAAGCGGGACGGGCTCCGCAGCGGCAGCCGAATGGCCCGACAGGCAACCAAGGCTTCTCAGTGTCGTCTGTACCGCAATATCGATTGGGGTATGCGGTTCCTCCCCGAGAAACGCCACGAGGCGGCTATTGTCGAGCCGGATTGTCTCCCGCCACAGATAGCGCATCTCATGCAACTCCTTGAGAAACGGCACGAAGGGGCGCGCAAGACCGGCAAGCGTCCAGGGAAAGCCGAGCGTAAAGATCTCAGGGCGTCCGACTGCCCGGCCGATGGCCTCAGCCATCCGGACGCCATCATGGTCGAAGAAGCCGTTCATGTGAAAGCGCGCAAAGCGTGGCAAGGCGTGCGCAGTGTCGAGCAGACGCATGAAGGTCTCGGCCACATCGGGTAGATAGGCCCAGGCATGACCGACGCCCCGTCGCCCGGGATTGAGGACAAAACGCACAGGCTTGCCGGGTTGCACCATGGCCTGGGCGAACCAGTTGTTGCCGGCATCGGGCCCGAAAAAGTCCCCTGCCCTCAGGATAATGACGGGCACACCCTCGTCGGCTGCCTGCTCCAGCCGGTGCTCGAGTTCGACGCGGATCCGCCCCTTGACCGTCTGCGGCCGCTGCGGGCTGTCCTCCGAAAGCAGCGGGAAGGTCTCAGGGCCGAAATTGTAGATCGTGCCCGGCATCAAGATGCGCGCACCGACGACTCTTGCAGCCGCGATCGTGTTGTCGATCATCGGCAGCACGAGCTCACCCCAGTTCTGGTAGCCGGGCGGATTGACGCCATGCACGATGACACTTGCGCCTTGAGCAGCAGCAAGAACGTCCGCGGCGCACATGGCATCACCACCCACCCATTCATACACGGGATGCGCGGATGACTGCTGCTTAGGGCGGCGGTGCATGGCCCGCACGCGGTAGCCGCGCTTGAGCAAAGCCTTGGCAAGCGCGCCGCCCACGCCGCCGGTGGCACCCAGAACCAGCGCAAGGGGTGGTTGTAACGAGGTCTGCGAAATGTCTGTCATGCTCGTCTCCAATCTTTGAACTGGAAACAGCTTCCCACGAACCTCCGACATGCGGAATTGCCAGAAGGTGCAGAATTGATATACATAAATGTATGACCATCGATCAGATCAGCTGGGACCACTACAGAACCTTTCTTGCCGTCCTCGAAACGGGCTCCCTTTCCGCAGCGGCTCGCGACCTCGGCCTGACGCAGCCGACGGCCGGCCGGCATGTGGAAGCACTGGAGCGGGCCTTTGGCGCACCGCTTTTCCTGCGCACGCCACAGGGGCTGCTTCCAACCGAGAAGGCACTCGCGATGAAAGGACATGCGCGGAGCATGTCCGCGATGTCGGCAGCGCTTGAACGCATTGCCTCGGGCGACATGGAAGATGTGCGTGGCACCGTGCGGATCAGCGCCAGTGAGGTGATTGCGGTCGAGGTCCTGCCGCCCATCCTGGCGGCGCTGCAGGAGGAGCATCCGAGGCTTGAGATCGAACTCTCCGCCTCGGACGCCATCGAAGACCTCCTCCAGCAGGAGGCCGATATCGCGATCCGCATGGTGGCGCCGAGCCAGTCTGCGCTGGTCAGCCGACGCATTGGGAAAATCACCCTAGGCTTCCACGCCCATCGCAGCTACCTCGCCCGCCATGGCACGCCTGGCTCCCTGGGGGAATTGGCCGACCACCGGCTGATCGGCTTTGACCGGCAGCTCGCCTATATCAGGGAGATCTTGAAACGCCGGCCCGATCTCAAAGGTATTGGCTTTGATTTCCGCGCCGAAAGCAATCTGGTGCAGCTCGCCGCCATCCGCTCTGGCCTCGGCATCGGAATGTGTCAGCATGCCTTCGCAGCACGCGATCCGGATCTGATCGAAGTCCTTCCCGGCTCGCTGGATATCGCGCTCGAGACCTTCGTCGTCTTCCACGAGACCTTGAAAACCGTCCCCCGCTTTCGCGCAACCTTTGATGCCCTGGTGACTGGCCTGAGCGAATGGGTGCGGCTTCCCTCGGCGACGAGACCGCAGCGCGACACGCTGGAATCAGAATCTGAAGATGCGCCGGCAACCGACTCTGCGGATTGAGTTTTCCGACAGCCTCAGGCCTGAGGCCTGTCATCATCCGCGAAGCTGTCGATGATCTCGACCTCCGGCCGATCGCCGCCGTCGCTATACTCCTCGCGCCAGCGGCCGCTTTCGTCCTGATAGCTGATGGTCACCGGCTCGTCGCCGACCTGCTGCTCCTGCATCACGATACGCGCGGCTTCTAGGGCCTGGTCATGGGTCGGGAACGCCTCCGAATAGACGCCGCCGAGCCGATAGGCCCAACCGCCATCATGAGGAACAATCTCGTAGATGATCTTCACCATGGCCTTCTCCTCCTAGGCTGCTGCGAGTATTCCATCAAAAGCGGCGGGGTGCAAACCTGCAAGGTTGGCGATGGAACAGCATTGCCCTCCCTCCCGTTAGGAAAATCCGGTCAGAACAAGGAGAAGCAGGTGTTGCGCATCAGGCAGGAGAGACTTCTTCTCATTCCGATCATTGCAGCCATCCTGGCCCTCGGTCTGGAACACATGGTCCTGGAGGCTGGACAGATCGCCTCGCTGATCGGGGCCGCCGGCCTGATCGCGGCCATTGTCGTCGGCTCTATGCGCGTTGCCCATCACGCCGAAATCCTCGCCCACAAGGTCGGCGATCCCTACGGCACCATGATCCTGACCCTATCGGCAGTTGCGGTCGAGGTGCTGATCCTGGCGATCATGATGAACAATGGCGCTTCACCCACCCTGGTGCGGGACACGATCTATTCAGCCGTCATGCTCGACATCAACGGCATCCTCGGTCTTGCTGCTCTGCTCGGCGGACTGAAGCATGGCGAACAGCCCTATAACGACGACAGCGGCAAGACCTATGGCGTGATGATCCTGACCGCCATGGGGATCTCGATGATCGTGCCGGAATTCATCCCCCGCGACCGGTGGCAGTATTACTCGGTCTTCACGATCGGAGCGATGATCGCCCTTTACGCCCTTTTCCTGCGCATGCAGGTGGGCACGCACAGCTACTTCTTCTCCTATAGCTATCCCAGCCGCCTGCCGGACCAGCCCGCACAGACGGCATCGGAGTCTGCGCCGACGGCTGAGCCGCAGCCGAAGGCGGAAAAGCAGGGGAACGATTCCACGCTCTTCTCGATCGGCGTCATTCTGTTCGGCGTCGTACTCATCGGCGTGCTGGCCGAGGTCATGTCGGTTCTGATGGACGCAGGGCTTGAAGGAACGGGTGCCCCGGTGGCCTTGACCGCCATCCTGGTCGCCAGCATTTCTGCGGCACCGGAAATCCTGACTGCCTTGCGGGCCGCGCTCAGAAACCGCATGCAGGCCGTGGTCAACATCGCCATGGGGGCATCGCTTTCGACGGTCATTCTGACCGTGCCGGTCATGGAAGCGATCGCGCTCTATACGGGCCAGCCCTTCGTCATGGCCATGACCCCGGTCCAGACGACCATGGTTGCCATTACCCTGGTCGCCGCCGCGATCAATCTGAACGATGGCGAGACCAACGCCATCGAAGGCATGACCCATTTCGTGCTCTTCGCCACCTTCATCATGCTCGCCTTTCTCGGTCTCTAGGCGATCGCGATTCGCGGCCGCCTGCGACATTGACGCACGCAGCCGTGAGCATGGGGTCGCGGAACTTTTGAGGAAAACCTCCGTTCCTCCCGCACGGATCGGCCCCCATTGGGCCTCCCGCCGCATTCTCAACATGATGCGGATGATGATCGCCGCCGCGGGTCACCGGGGGGCCAACTCGGGAGTCGAACGTGAAGAGATTAGATGTGATCGACGGCATGCGAGGCTATTTCCTCGTCTTCATGCTGATCAACCACCTGGTGTTCACGGGGGGCCTTTGGCTCGTTGAAATCAACCACCGCAACCTCGCCTTCGTCGAGGACGCGCAAGGCTTCGTCTTCCTTTCCGGCCTGCTGACGGGCATGGTCTACAGCCGCAAGATGATGAAGGACGGCTATACCGTTGGCCGTGACCGCATCTGGTCGCGCGCGCTCGAACTCTATCGCTATGCCATGGCCATTGTTCTGGTGGTCTTGGTGCTGCAGCTCATCCTACCGGGCGCCGTCGCCGGCTGGAAGAACTGGCTGGGTGACGTCAGCTTGCTCGATCCGAGCTCGCTTGCACCTGTCGCGACCTTCCTTGTCCAGCCGACCTTCATGGACATTCTGCCGCAATACATCGCCTACATGGTCTTCGCGCCAGTCGTCATCTGGCTCTGCCTGCGCGGCCAATGGCTGGGGGTTGCGATCGGCTCGCTGCTGATCTGGCTCGCAGCTCAGCTCGGCCTGCATCGCATCATCACCTATCCCGTCGATGCCTGGCTCGCCGGCGCTCCGGATCAGGAAGGCCTGCGCGTCTCCTTCAATCTGATGGGCTGGCAGATCGTCTTCTTCTCAGGCATCATTGCGGGTACGTTGACCTCGATGAAGAAGATCGAGTGGCAGAAGGTCTTCGACCCGAAGCGCACGACGCTTGCCTGGACGGCGCTTGCCATCACCCTCTTCTTCCTGCCGCTGCGCGTCGCAACCGCCCATGGCTTCATGCCGGGCTTCGTGCTGGAGAAATTCGGCCTGATGGAAGTCCGTGCCGATTTCGGCCCCGTCTACCTGATCAACTTCGCAGCTGTCGCCTATGGCCTCGCCTGGATCCTGATCGCCGGTCCGCGGCATGAAAGCCCTGTCATCCAGAAGATCGCCTCGACGCTGACCAGCCTCTTCACGCTGAATTTCCTGCAGCTGTTGGGCCGCCATTCGCTGCAGATCTATGTCTGGCACGTGCTGATCGTCTACATGGTCTATTATCTCGACGCCCGCACGCCGGAACTTTCGCAGCTGACCAAGACCATCATCACCATCGGCGCTCTAGGCCTGCTCGCAGTGCCGGCTCTGTGGCGCGACCGCGAAAAGATCTTCGCCAACACGCCCTATCTGGGGAGCTGGGTGAAGTCACCGGCTTGAGAATAAACGAAGAGGAGCGGGCTTATTGGCCCGCTCTTCAGCTTAGAACGTCCCCCTCCTCACTGACGGATAAAGCAATCTTGATCGCGCAGACACTGCCGATGCGGGAGCTTTGAACCACATCACGCGTTGATCGGGTCCCACCATCAGACCAGGAGGAATTGATGAACCGTTTGCCCCACATTCTCGCCGGCACCATCCTGAGCGTCACGCTCGCCGGCCTGCCCGCCTTCGCTCAGGACGCTGGCAACCCGGTAGAGACGCAGGCTCCGAATGCGCCAAACCAGGAGCCAGCCTTTGCTGGCCAGACCCGGGCGCCGCAGCCGGCCGAACCCGTGGAGATCAAGACAGAGGTCGTGGCCGAAGGCCTGCCGCATCTCTGGTCGATGGAGTTCCTGCCCGATGGCCGCATGCTGGTCACGGCCAAGCAGGGCGCCATGCATATCATCGGCACGGATGGTGAAGCAGGCCCCGAGATTGCCAATGTCCCCGAAGTCTTCAGCAACGGCCAGGGTGGTCTTCTCGACGTGGCGCTCGCGCCCGATTACGAGAGCTCGGGCCGGATCTTCTTCTCCTTCGCCGAGCCGCGTGACGACGGCAACGGCACATCCGTTGCCAGCGCACGCCTCGTCACCGACGATCAGGGCGGTGGCTCCCTCGAAGACGTCAGCGTGATCTTTCGCCAGATGCCGACCTATGACGGCAACAAGCACTTCGGTTCCCGCCTTGCCTTCGGCCCGGAAGGCGAGCTTTACGTGACCGTCGGCGAGCGCTCCGACGCCGAACCGCGCGTTCAGGCACAGGACCTGCAAAGCGGCCTTGGCAAGATCTTCCGCATCAGCCAGACGGGCGAAGCCCTGGAAGGCAACCCGTTTGCCGGGGAAGACGGCGCCCAGCCGGAGATCTGGTCGCTCGGCCACCGCAATCTTCAGTCCGCCACCATAGACGGCCAGGGCCGTCTATGGACGGTCGAACATGGCCCCAAGGGCGGTGACGAGTTGAACCTGCCGCAAGCGGGCAAGAACTACGGCTGGCCGGAAGTCACCTATGGTGTCGAATATAGCGGTGAGGAAGTCGGCGACGGCATCACCCAGATGGCGGACACGGAGCAGCCCGTCTATTACTGGGATCCCGTGATCGCCCCCTCCGGCATGGCCTATTACGACGCCGATGCCATCCCTGAATGGCAGGGTGCCTTCCTCGTCGGCGGTCTGGTCAGCCAGGGCGTCGTCGTCCTTCACATGGACAACGACCGCGTCAAGTTCGAGGAACGCATCGACCTCGATGCACGCATCCGCGACGTGAAGGTCGGTCCCGATGGCGCAGTTTACGCCGTCACCGAACAACGCGGCGGCGGCAATTCGACGATCATCAAGCTGACCAAGGCTTGATCACCACATCCCGCCCCTGGCTCGTTCAGTCAGGGGCGGAATGCCAGGGGATGATCGACCAGAGCACGGTCCACCGTAACGAGCTTCAGCCCTTCCACGTGACATTGCGCGAGCAGCAGTCGGTCGAACGGGTCGCGCGTGGGTGGCTCGGGATCGAGCGTGTGTAAGACGTGGGAGACTTTAATCCCTAGCAAGCCTAAACCACTCGCTTCAAGAAACAGCGGGATGTCGAGCAAGGGCAGCCGAGGGCTGAGCTTACCAAGCCGCATCTTAATAGCAATCTCCCACAGGCTTGCGACACTGTAGACGTGGCTTCCTGGCGCGTTGTCCAAAATGGACCTGATTTCAGAAAACCTAGGATTGACCGCACCATCAGCCGCAGCGATCACATAATGCGTGTCGAGCAGCAAGCGCATCTCAGGGCAAGGGCCTTAGAAGAAAGTCCTCCGGAAGAGGTTCATCGAAATCATCGGCGATGAACCCCGGCCCGCGAACGATGCCGCGCGAGCGTAGATATGCCTCGCCAGCCTCCCAGTCGATCCCACCCTTCTTCGGCTCTGTTTTGGCCGCCTGTTCCCCGACATGCGGCACCAGATCCAGAACGGGCTTGCCGTCCCGCGTCACAGTCACGACCTCACCCTGCTCGACCGCACGGGCGAGGGCATCCAGATCACGTGTGGCTTCCTGCAGGCTAACCGTCTTCATGAAGGCGAGAATACCACAGGGTCTCCTCTCCCTCAACAAAGCCCAAAATGCGAAAAGGGCCCGCCTTTCAGCGAGCCCTTCCCCAAATTGCGATGTATTCCGCTTACTTCAGCGAAGCGCAGAAGCGCTGGATACGGCTGCAGGCCTCTTCGAGCTTGGCGTTCGAGGTCGCGTAGGACACGCGGAAGTTCGGGCCGAGGCCGAAGGACGAGCCGTGAACGGTCGCCACACCTTCGGTGGCCAACAGCTCCATGACGAAGTCTTCGTCCGTCTCGATCACCTTGCCAGACGGCGCGGTCTTGCCGATCAGTGCGGCGCAGGACGGATAGACGTAGAAGGCACCTTCCGGCTTCGGGCAGACTATGCCGGAAGCCTGGTTGAGCATCGAGACCACGAGGTCACGGCGCTCTTCGAAGGCCTTCTTCGATTCCGTGATGAAGTCCTGCGGACCATTGAGCGCCTCGACGGCCGCCCACTGGGCAACCGAGCAGGCGCCCGAGGTCTGCTGGCCCTGGATCATGTCCATGGCCTTGATCAGCGGCAGCGGGCCGGCGGCATAGCCGATACGCCAGCCGGTCATAGCATATGCCTTGGAGACGCCGTTCATGGTCAGCGTGCGATCATAGAGCTTCGGCTCGACCTGGGCCGGCGTGTAATAGACGAAGTCGCCGAAGACGAGATGCTCGTACATGTCGTCGGTCAGCACCCAAACATGCGGATGCTTCAAGAGCACGTCGGTCAGCGCCTTCAGCTCTTCCTTGCTGTAGGCGGCACCCGACGGGTTGGACGGCGAGTTGAACATGAACCACTTGGTCTTCGGCGTGATCGCCTTGTCCAGCTGCTCGGCCGTCAGCTTGAAATTGTTCTCGATCGTCGTCTCGACGAAGACCGGCGTGCCACCGCAGAGCGCGATCATTTCCGGATAGGACACCCAGAACGGGGCCGGGATGACGACTTCATCTCCCGGATTGATCGTCGCCATGAAGGCGTTGAAAAGAATCTGCTTTCCGCCGGTGCCGACAATCACCTGCTCTGGCTTGTAGTCGAGCCCGTTCTCGCGCTTGAACTTGTCGGCGATCGCCTTGCGCAGCTCGGGAATGCCGGCAACGGGCGTGTATTTCGTCTCGCCACGGGCAATCGCGGCGACGGCTGCATCCTTGATATTCTGCGGCGTGTCGAAATCGGGTTCGCCGACGGAGAGCGAAATGACGTCTTTCCCCTGCGCTTTGAGCTCCCGGGCCATCTGCGTGACGGCAATGGTCGCGGAAGGCTTGATGCGGGAAAGGGCGTCGGCAAGGAAAGCCATTGTGCAGGTCCTGAGCTGATTGAACATCGACCCCGCTCCCGGGGGCCTCAGGTCCAAGCTCTATGGCGAAAGAGGCCCCGCCTTTCAAGCAGAAAGCACCGTTCATTCGAGAGTTTTGCGTCACCATACCAATGCGGCAGAAGCGGATAATTCTGGCCTACCGTCGAAATCACAATTCGATACAGGCACTGCCACATTTTCGTCGCTCTGCGGACGCGATCACAGGGTTTCATGCGGTGCAGTCAACGAGACCTGGGTGACTCAAGTGGATTATGATTTTGATGATTTTCCGCCTCCTTCCCGTCGGAACCGCTCGCTCGCTTGGGTGGGCGCGGTCAGCGGCCTCGCTTTGGCGCTCTTCATGTTCGGGAGCCCCGGTGCCGCCTCGTCCTCTGCTCCGCAAACCGTAGCGGCCAGCACGGTCACCCCAATGGCTCAGCCGGATCAGCTGACGACCTCAAGCATCGTGCCTGCCTCCCCCGCGCGGATCGTCGACGTAACGGCCGCACAGGTGCATAACTTCCCGCTGCCGCAGAGCGAACGCCACCTTTTGATCGTCCTTCTCTTCGTCTGCTTCACGGTCATGGCCATCGGCGGCCTCGCGCTGTGGAGGCGGAATTGGCAGGAAGTCGTGCAGCGCGCACGACCGCATGACGACCTATAAAATAGTATAGTTGATATCTACGTATTTTCGTAGATAATGCCTCCCAGATGATGGGAGGAACCGTTATGAAACGCATTGCAGTCCTGGGTGCCGGTCTTGGCGGCACGATCATGGCCTATGAATTGAGAGACCGCCTCGGCCGCGATGTCGAGATCCATCTCCTGAGCAAGGGAGCAACCTACTCCTTCGTGCCGTCCAATCCCTGGGTGGCCGTCGGCTGGCGGGGACGCGAAGAGATTGAGGTCGATCTGAGACCCGCCTGCGCCAAACGAAACGTTACCCTGCACAGCCAGGGCGCCACACGCGTGCATCCGGGTGAAAACCGGGTCGAGATGACCGATGGCAGTTCCCTCGACTACGACTACCTCGTCATCGCCACGGGCCCCGATCTCGCCTTCGACGAAATCGAAGGTTTCGGCCCGCATCACCACACCCAGTTCGTTTGCCACATAGATCATGCGCTCGCGGCAAAGGAAGCCTTCGACAGGCTCGTCGCCAATCCTGGCCCGGTGGTGATCGGTGCCGTCCAGGGCGCCTCTTGCTTCGGCCCGGCTTATGAATTCGCCTTCATCCTCGACAAGGCTCTCCGCGACGCGAGGATCCGCGACCGCGTCCCTATGACCTTCGTCACGTCTGAACCCTATATCGGCCATCTGGGACTAGACGGTGTCGGCGACACCAAGGGCCTGCTCGAAAGTGCGCTGCGCTCCAAGCATATCAAATGGGTGACCAATGCCCGCGTGAACCGCTTCGAGGCAGACAAGGTCGTCGCCGAAGAGATCAACGAGGACGGCAGCGTCAAGACAAGCCACGAGATCCCCTCCGCCTACACGATGATGCTGCCCGCCTTTCGAGGCGTCGAGGCCATCAAGGGGATCGAGGGCCTGACCAACCCGCGCGGTTTCGTGATCGTCGACAAGCACCAGCAGAACCCGACATTCCACAATATCTTCTCCGTCGGTGTCTGCGTCGCGATCCCGCCGATGGGCAAGACGCCGGTCCCCGTCGGCGTTCCCAAGACGGGTTTCATGATTGAATCCATGGTGACCGCCACCGCTCACAACATCGCCAATCTGATCGCCGGTGAAGAAGCCAATGCCCAGGGCACCTGGAATGCGGTCTGCCTCGCCGACTTCGGCGATGGCGGGATCGCCTTCGTGGCCCAGCCGCAGCTGCCGCCACGCAACGTCAACTGGTCGTCTCAGGGCAAATGGGTTCACGCCGCCAAGATCGGCTTCGAAAAATACTTCCTCTACAAGGTCAAACTCGGCAAGTCCGAGCCCTTCTACGAGAAGCTCGCCCTGCAGGCGCTCGGCATCGACAAGCTGAAGGCGGTCAGCTTCGACAACTGAACAACGACGGCGCTTCTTCAAAATTTCGTCAAGAAGCGCCGTCTTGCCCCGCTTCGCCTTGCCGCCGACGCATCCGCTCCCATTTTTGAGCGCGGACAACGTGATGGAGCGAGGAAAGACGATGCCGAACCTGTCGATCAAGACTGCTTGGGTCACCACACCCCTCCTCGCGCTATCGCTCGCCTGGCCGGTCTTTGCACAACAGACGGACGAACATCGCGCCGGTGATGTCACGCTGAATGTCACCACCATTGCCGAGGGTCTCGAACACCCCTGGTCGGTCGAGGTCCTGCCCGATGGCGGCTATATCGTCACCGAGCGCCCCGGGCGCATGCGAATCATCCGCGATGGCGAGGTCGGGCGCCCCTTGGGCGGCCTGCCCCGGATTGCAGCCGTCGGCCAGGGCGGCCTGCTCGACGTCGCGCTCGCACCCAATTTCACAGACACGCGCCGGCTCTATTTCACCGCAGCAGTGCCCGGCCAAGGCGGACAAGGCACCGCTGTCTTTTCCGCACGCCTCAGCCAGAACGAACGACGCCTGGAAGACGTCAAGCGGATCTTTCTCATGAACAAGCTGACGCCGGCCGGTCAGCATTTCGGTTCGCGTATCGCGATCGCGGCCGACGGCAGCCTCTTCTTCGGCATCGGCGACCGGGGTGATGGCGACCGGGCGCAGGACCCGGCCGATCACGCGGGCAAGATCATGCGCATCAATACCGACGGCACGCCGTCAACGAAAAACCCTCTGGGGCAGCCACTGCCGGAGGTCTGGTCGAGCGGTCACCGCAATCCCCAGGGCATCGCGATTGACCCCGCCGACAACCAGCTCTTCACGGTCGAACACGGTGCCCGCGGCGGTGACGAGATCAACGCGCCCGAAGCCGGCGCCAATTACGGTTGGCCGGTCATTTCCTATGGCAAGCACTATTCCGGCGCCGAGATCGGCATCGGCCAGACCGCCGATGGCTATGAACAACCCCTCCACTACTGGGATCCGTCGATCGCACCGGGAGCCCTTGCCATCTACCGCGGCGCCATGTTCCCCGAATGGGATGGTGATTTCCTCGTCGCTGCCCTGAAGTACCAACTCGTCGCGCGTATCGAGCGTGGCGAAGACGGAACCATCGGAACCGAGGAGCGAATGCTGCAGGGTGAGTATGGCCGCATCCGCGACGTGAAGGTCGCGCCTGACGGATCGATCCTGCTCGTGACCGATGAGGAAGACGGGCAGTTGCTGCGCATCACGCGGGGCGGCGAGAGCTGAAGCACCGACCCGACGCCTGCACGTGACGCGGACCCTGCGCTTTTTGAGGGGTAAAGACCGCGGCCAGGTGCCTTTCGCGCAGATAATCGCGCGGCCCAACACGAAAAATTTTCATCCGCAATTTTCCGTGTAGACAGCGGCAATTGACCCAATCTCCATCGCAAGCGATGCAAATTTTCGCCAAAATGGCGCCGAGAGACCTTGCGCCGGGTGCGAATCAGCCTGCTCGCACTGAAAACAAAGGACTCTCGCCTCCGAGAGTGTTAAAACTTTCGCTTGCCAATTTCCGACAAACCAAGCACTCTTCCGGTGTTCGGGCAATTTTGCGAGCATGGGAAGACCTATAAAGTAGTGCGCGCCGGGGACGCTATAACAACCCCGGGCAGTCAGACTTGAGGGGATGGTAACATCGTCTGGAGTTAGTCTGCGGTAACAGGGCCCCTTTCCTCCAATTTCGACAAATGCCTGTCGCTCACCCGCTTGCGGGTACATTGCAATGCTGCCCCGCCGAATACGGGCAGAGAGAAAAGGACCTGACGCATGGCCGAGACTGGCACTGTAAAATTCTTCAATACCGACAAGGGCTTTGGCTTCATCAAGCCCGACAATGGCGGCGCGGACATCTTCGTCCACATCTCCGCCGTTCAGGCATCGGGCCTGTCGGGTCTGACCGAAAACCAGAAGGTCAGCTTCGACACCGAACCCGATCGCCGTGGCAAGGGCCCTAAGGCCGTAAACCTGCAGATCTCCGGCTGATATCAATCGGATTTCTACGAATTGCGGCCCGGCATTCATGCCGGGTTTTTTCGTTCAGCCTGCGTTCAGGCACGGCCTCATAGATTGCCATCATCGCCGGTGGCCCGAACCGCCTGCACCGGCTCCTGAATTCGGCAAGGTCGAGGAACGACGTCATGATGAAATTCGCGCAACACGCTCTTCTCGCGGCAGCAGTCACCCTGACGCCGATGGCCGCAGCAACGCAGGCTGAAGCCGGCGACCGCTATTATCGCCATCACCACCGTGGTGACGACGCCCTGGCGCTCGGCGTGATCGGGCTTGCGACCGGCGTCATCGTCGGTTCCGCACTCGCGAGCCCGCCGCAGCGCCGCGTCTACGTCGATCGTCCGGTTTCGGTCTATGACGAGCCCGGCTATTACGTGGACGACTACCCGCCGCCACCGCCGCGCCACACCTATCGTCCGCGCCCGGTCTACCAGCAGCCCCGCCCCGTGGTTCAGTCCTACGGCATCGAGCCCTGGACCGGCGCCTGGTACGACTACTGCGCTGAGCGCTATCGCAGCTTCAACCCGCGCACCGGCACCTTCGTCGGTTACGACGGCCGCACCCATTTCTGCACCGCGGGCTGATCGCGACGCTAAGACCGCAATGAAAAAAAGCGCCGGTTCCTCGGCGCTTTTCTGTTCAAAGACCCTGGATGAAGGGATTGCTCCGGCGCTCGTCGCCGATCCGGCTGCCGGGGCCGTGACCGCAGATGAAGCCGACATCATCCCCCAGCGGCAGCACCTTGTCGCGGATCGAATTCATCAGGGTCTGATGATCGCCGCCCGGCAGGTCGGTGCGTCCGACCGAGCCGGCAAACAGGACGTCGCCGAGATGGGCGAACTTCTGCCCGCGATGGAAATAGATGACGTGACCCGGCGCATGGCCCGGGCAGTGATAGACTTCGAAAACGTGGTCACCGAAACTGACCTTGTCGCCGTTTTCCAGCCACTGGTCGGGCTCGACGCTGCGCAAACCGCTGATGCCGTAGCTTGCGGCCTGCGTCTCGATCCGTTGCAGAAGTGGCAGATCGTCCTTGTGCGGCCCGATGATGGTGAGACCCGTATTTTCCTTGAGCTCGGCCGCGCCACCGGCATGATCGAGATGACCATGGGTCAGCCAGATCGCCTTCAGCGTCAGCTTGTTCTCCGCAATCACCTGCAGGATGACGTCGACATCGCCGCCCGGATCGACAATCACGCCTTCGCGCGTCTCGTCATCGAACAGGATCGTGCAATTCTGCTGGAACGGGGTAACGGGAATGATGCCCGCTTGTATCTGGCCCATCGGCTGACTTCCTTCTGTCGTTCACAACCAGCGCCTTACCACGGCGCGGCTGGCAGAGGAAAGCCAAAGGCCGACGTTGGAAGATGTCAGCGGGAGAGACCGTAGACCTGCGAGACCGGCGATGCCGGCAGCAGCGACGCCTGGGCGACGAGAAAGCTCGCGACCATCACCTTGGCGGTAAACACCAGGATGGCGACAGGGCGCAGGCTGGATGGTTCAGAAATCTGTGCGGCGCTATTGCGGTCCGACATGGCACGAATCCTCTCTCCTTCGGCGAGCCTCACCGAAGCGGCTTGTCCGGGGCTTGTGTTTGATCATCGGTGAGGTAACGACGATCCCGGAAAGAGGTTTCCTCATGACCGCCTAACCTGTGCGATCTTCGTAAATTTGTTGGAAATTTGCTACACTTGCGCATAGTTTTGCCGGCATGTCCCGCCACTGAGGCGAGGATCAACGGCAGCCCGCAGAGCGGACCGCCCTTGGGGGAAGCATTGGCCCTCAGCGATGAGTGAAGGAACCGGCGGCGGCAGATGAGACGCTCGCTTGCGCCGGAGGAAAGGAATGACGAGCGTGGCCCGACAGTCTGCGACGAAGACTGCCAAGAAGACATTGCCGGACCTGCCGGTGGTCGATGACAAGTCGATCGATTTCGAAACCATCGAAAGCCTCTTCTTCGCCTATCGTGATTTCGTATCCGACCCCGACGCCATCCTCGCCAAGCTCGGCTATGGCCGCGCCCATCATCGGGTCGTGCATTTTGTCAGCCGACGCCCCGGCATGACGGTCGCCGATCTCCTCTCGATCCTGCAGATCACCAAGCAGAGCCTCGCCCGCGTTTTGAAGGAATTGATCGACAGCGGCTATATCCGGCAGATGGCCGGCCCCGCCGATCGCCGCCAGCGCCGCCTCTATCCGACACTCGCCGGCCGGGAGCTGTCGCTCGCCCTCTCCGAACCGCAGTCCCGCCGCATCGCGCATGCCATGGACGGCATGACATCGGACGAGCGCGCAACGGTGCGACGTTTCCTGGAAGGCATGCAGAAGCAGAGCGTGGCGCAGCCCCTTGAGACGGATGGAGTGGACTGACGTGTCGAAGAAGATCGAACTCACCGATGACGCCCCGCACCTCCTCGTGGTCGATGACGACACGCGCATCCGCGACCTCCTGCACCGCTTCCTCACGGAAAAGGGTTTCCGCGTCACGGTCGCAGCCGACGCTGCCGAAGCGCGCCGCAAGCTGGAAGGGCTGAGCTTCGACCTCCTCGTCCTCGATGTGATGATGCCGGGTGAGTCCGGGCTGTCGCTCACCCAGAGCCTCTCCGACGAGAAACGGGTGCCGATCATATTGCTGACGGCACGCTCGGAAGCCGACAGCCGTATCGCGGGCCTCGAAGCGGGCGCCGATGATTATCTCGCGAAACCCTTCGACCCGCGCGAACTGGTGCTCAGGATCAACAACATCCTGAAGCGCAACATGAACCCGGACGCGCCGAAGATCGAGCAGGTCATGTTCGGTCCCTACACCTTCTCCGTCCTGCGCAAGGAGCTGCGCAAGGGCGCCGAAGTGATCCGCCTCACCGACCGCGAACAGGACATCATGTATCTCTTCGCCACCCGCGCCGGCGATACGATCCCGCGTCACGAACTCGTCGGCAACGACGCCGAGGTCGGAGAACGCACCATCGACGTTCAGATCAACCGTTTGCGGCGCAAGATCGAGGACGATCCGGCCAATCCCGTCTGGCTTCAGACCGTGCGCGGCATCGGCTATCGTCTGAGTATGGACTGAAAGCTTCGGCAACGGCGCAGCATGCGTCGAGGAAGATGACATGACGCTGTTCGATCAGATCCGCCGGGATCAGGACCCCAGTCCGGCCACCGGGCTGAAGGGGTTGTCGCGCTGGCTGCGCCATCGCCTGCCGACGGGTCTTTACGCGCGCTCGCTGCTCATCATCCTCCTGCCGATGCTGATACTGCAGACGGTCGTCGCCTTCGTCTTCATGGAGCGCCACTGGCAGCTGGTCACCGAGCGCCTGTCGGAAGCCGTCACCCGCGACATTGCCGCGGTCATCGAACTCCTGGAGCGCTATCCGGCCGAGGAAGACTTCGCCAACATCGTCGACATCGCGGCCAACCAGCTGAACCTGATCGTCTCGCTGGAACCCGGCACCGAACTTCCGAGGCCCCGCCCCCGTCCCTTCTTCTCCATCCTCGACCAGATCCTCTCGGACGAGATTGCCACACGGATCCGTCGCCCCTTCTGGATCGATGCGGTCGGTGAATCCCGCCTCGTCGAAGTCCGGATCGTGGTCGGTGACCAGACCCTCAGGATCTTTGCTCCCCGCAACGCGGCCTACGCTTCCAACACGCATATCTTCCTGGTCTGGATGGTCTCCACCGCCCTCGTCCTGATCGTCATCTCGATCCTCTTCCTGCGCGGCCAGATCCGGCCGATCCTCGCTCTCGCCAATGCTGCAGAGAGTTTCGGCAAGGGCCAGCGTCCGCCGGAAGGCTTTTCACCGCGCGGCGCCGACGAAGTCCGACGCGCCGGTCTCGCCTTCATTCTGATGCGCGAGCGCATCGAGCGCCAGATCGAGCAGAGAACGGCGATGCTGGCGGGCGTCAGCCACGACCTGCGCACCATCCTGACGCGCTTCCGGCTCCAGCTCGCCCTTGCCGGTGACGGACCGGAGATCGACAGCCTCAATCAGGACGTCGACGACATGCAGAGCATGCTGGAAGGCTATCTCGACTTCGCCAAAGGTGAGGTCGAGGAAGATGTCGGCAAGCTCGATCTCGCAGACCTTCTGGAGCGGGTCAAAGTCGATTTCACCCTGCATGACCGCACCCTCAACTGGACGCTCGACGGGGATCCGCTCGTCTCCGTCCGGCCGAATGCCTTCACGCGCCTGGTGACAAACCTCGCCTCGAATGCGCGGCGCTATGCCCATCGCCTCGACGTCGATGTGCGCCATGGCGCCAAATGGCTGGTGATTACCTTCGATGACGACGGCCCGGGCATCCCGAAGGAATCGCGCGCCGACGTCTTCAAGCCCTTCTACCGGCTGGACGAGGCCCGCAATCTCGACGCATCCGGCACCGGCTTAGGGCTTGCGATTGCGCGCGACATTGCCCGCAGCCACGGCGGAAACGTCACCCTGGAAGACAGCCCACTGGGCGGTCTGCGCGCGACCATTCGTGTGCCGGTCTAGCGCAAGCCTAGAAAAGAATAAGGGACCCGAAGGTCCCTCAGGTCACATCAGCTTCTTGCCGTTCGGCACCGGCTGCTCCACCGCCGCAAGCACGATCGCGCCGTTCTCGTCCTCGAAACCGAGGGTCAGCACCTCTGAGCGAAACGGCCCGATCTGGCGCGGCGGAAAGTTCACCACGCCCAGGACCTGCCGCCCGACAAGCGTCTCCGGCGTGTAATGGACGGTAATCTGGGCGGAGGATTTCTTGATCCCGATACCGGGCCCGAAGTCGATCTTCAGCTTGAAGGCCGGCTTGCGGGCTTCCGGAAAGGTCTCGACCTCGACGATCGTGCCAACGCGGATGTCGACCTTCTCGAAATCGGCAAAGGTGATTTCGCCGCCGCTCACTGGGCCAGTTCCTCGGCCCGCTTGCGCGCCGCCTCGATCGCCTGATCGAAGAGCGGCTGCATCGCATCGTCGGCCATCAGCACCGACAGCGCGGCCGCCGTGGTCCCGCCCGGCGAGGTCACGTTCTTGCGCAAGGTGGATGCCGGGTCGGGGGACTGGTGCAACAACTCACCAGCCCCCGCGACCGTTTCCCGCGCGAGACGCATGGCGAGGTCCGCCGGCAGGCCCGCTTTGCGGCCTGCCTCTGCCATGCACTCGACGAGATAGAACACATAGGCCGGACCACTGCCCGAAAGGGCGGTAACGGCATTGATGTCGGCTTCGCTCTCCACCCACTCGACGGGTCCGGAGACCTGGAGCAAGCGGTGAACGATCTCACGTTGACTGTCGGTAACGGCAGAATTTGCAAATGCGCCGGTGACGCCACGACCAACCATGGCAGGCGTGTTCGGCATGGCGCGCACCATTGCGGCCTGACCGAGATGCCCTTCCATCGAAGCGATGGTCTTGCCGGCTGCGACCGAAACGACGGTTGTTTGAGGACCGACGAGCGATTTCAAACCAGGAAGCACCGCGTCCATGACCTGCGGCTTCAAGGCGAGGAAGAGAATATCGGCAACGAGGCTTTCCGGCGGCGTGACCGAATGGCGGGCGCCGGCCTCGGCGATGGCCGCCATCATCTTGTCGGAGGGTCCGGGATCGAGCACCGTGACCGAAGCTCCCGGCACGCCACTCTTCAACCAGCCGGCCAGCATCGCGCCGCCCATGTTTCCGGCTCCGACGAGGACGATCTGTCCGAATGCGGCATGCGTCATGCTCAGGCTTCTCCGACCGTCTCGAACAGGACCGCATCCATGGCGCTCTTGGCGTCCATGCCGGACCACACGACGAACTGAAAGGCCTGGTAATAGGCTTCGCAGGCATCGACTGCAGACGAAAGAAGGACCTCGACCTGGCGATTGGTCGGCTCGGCACCGCCGGCGAGCAGCAGCGACTGACGGAAGATCACGACATCCTCATTCCGCCAGAGATCGAAATGGCCCATCAGGACCTGACCGTTCACGTAGGAGAGAAGCTTGATGACTTCGTTCAGGCGATTTTCGGGGATCTTGAGATCGAAGGCCGAAGCGAGATGCAGCGCCTCGAACTCCTCCATCCAGGAGAAGGACACATGATAGTCGGCCCACCGGCCCTCGACTGTCATTGCGATTTCGTCTTCACCCGAACGCTCGAACGACCAGTCATTGGTCGCCGCAACGAACTCGATCATGTCGACCGGGTTGGATTGGCGTTCGACTTCGATTTCCATGAGGCTCATGCATCACCTTCTTGACCGGAATGATTACGGGCGCCCGGCAAACCGCCGGGCCACTCGGACACCTGAACCGGAAACTACTGAAAACGATTCCGAAGGACCCCAGGGTAGAACACGCACCCTGTCCGAAACTTACGCGGCCCCCGCTCAGAATCATCGTTGAAAATCAGTGTATAATCGTGACGAGCCAGCACCAGCCCCCCTCGTCATATTTGGGCCAGCGACCTGTGGATGGCGCTTTCAGAATCGCGTTTGCATCACCCCATAAGCGACTCTGGCGATTGGCTTTTTGGGAGATGTCCACAAGCGTCAATTTTTTCGTCGCGCATAACCTCCGCAACCATCGTCAAGGCGCTGAAAATGCAAAAAGACCCAAAGCCACAGGCAA
Source organism: Allorhizobium sp. CTOTU50464 (assembly GCA_032102365.1). Classification (GTDB taxonomy): domain Bacteria; phylum Pseudomonadota; class Alphaproteobacteria; order Rhizobiales; family Rhizobiaceae; genus Allorhizobium. Next base: position 36,828 of record DAMDHD010000002.1, read on the forward strand.
TGGGTCTTCGATAAATCAGATATCGCGATGGACGGTGTCCCGAAACGGGCCGGCGACCTTACTTGGCCTGAGCCGACAGCTGCGCTTCCAGGGTCTCGAGACGGGTCTTCAGCGCCTCGTTCTCCTCGAGCGCCTTCAGCGCCATCTCGCGCACCACATCGAACTCTTCGCGCTTGACGAGGTCCATGCTGTTCAGCCAGCGCTCGGCCTGCGCGTGAAAGGCGGTTTCCACCTCTTTGCGCACACCCTGCGCGGCGCCTGCGGCGTCCGTCATCAACTTGGCAAAATCATCGAAAATACGGTTGGGGCCGGTCGACATGGAATAACTCCTCTCAAGCAGACAGCGGACGGAAAAACGATCCTTGAAGATGAGGTAGGACCAGACAGGCCGGCACGCAAGACGGCAAGCACAGATAAAGGTGGTTGACGGTGCCGCAGCCGCCCCGATTCCATCTTGACCGTGCCAATTCGCAACGCCATTTTCCAGCAGCATTAACGAAAGTACTCCATTGTTGTCAGTCCTGGACCTTTTCGCCGCCGTCTCCTTTCCCGCGATCGACCCGGTCGCCTTTTCGATCGGCCCGCTGGCGGTCCATTGGTATGGGCTTGCTTATGTCGCCGGCATTCTCCTCGGCTGGTTGATCGCCCGTGACCTCCTGAAGCGCCCGCATCTGTGGCCGAACGGCCAGTCGCCCGCCACCCTGCAGCAGATCGACGACTTCGTCCTGTGGGCCGCGATCGGTGTCGTGGCCGGCGGACGCCTCGGCTACATCTTCTTTTATGATTTCGCCTCGGTCGCGGCCAATCCGATGCGCGCCATCGAGGTCTGGAACGGCGGCATGTCCTTCCATGGTGGCTTTATTGGCGCGACACTCGCCATGGTGTTCTTCGCCCGCCGCCATCAGATCCGCCTGTGGAGCCTGTTCGACCTCATCGCAAGCGTCGTTCCGCTCGGCCTGTTCTTCGGCCGCATCGCAAACTTCATCAATGGTGAGCTCTGGGGCCGCCCGGCCGACGTGCCGTGGGCCATGGCCTTCCCGACCGGAGGCCCCTTCCCCCGCCATCCGAGCCAGCTTTATGAAGCGGCTCTCGAAGGCCTCGTGCTGCTGATCGTGCTGCAAGTGCTCGCCCGCCTCTTCGGCGCCCTGCGCGCACCCGGCCGGATCACCGGCATCTTTGTCGCCGGCTATGCCGCCGCCCGCATCTTCGTCGAGTTCTTCCGCGAGCCGGATGTGCAGATCGGCTATCTATACGGCGGCTGGCTGACCATGGGCATGGTGCTGTCTCTGCCCATGGTCCTGATCGGCATCTGGATTTTCGTGCGATCGGGGCGCGCGGCCCCTGCGACACAAGGCTGAGGAGCGCCGATGGCCACACCGCTCGCCGAGAAGATCAAGTCGCTGATCTCAGCCAACGGCCCGATCAGCGTCACCGATTATTTCGCCCTCTGCCTCGCAGATCCCGAACACGGTTACTACCGCACCCGCCATCCCTTCGGGCGCGCCGGCGATTTCGTCACGGCCCCGGAAGTCAGCCAGCTCTTCGGCGAAATGCTCGGCGTCTTCATGATCAACACATGGCAGCGCCATGGCGAGCCGCGAGATGTGCGCCTCGTCGAAATCGGCCCCGGCCGCGGCACCATGATGTCCGACATGCTGAGAGTGATCTCGCGCGCGGCACCGGAACTCTATGAAACCGCAACAGTCCATCTCGTCGAGACCAGCGCGCTTCTGAAGCTCACCCAGATGGAAACGCTATCGGCCCATGGCGACAAGGTCTCCTGGCACGAAAGCTTCGATGGCGTCCCGCAAGGCTTCACCCTGCTTGCCGCCAATGAACTCTTCGATGCCATTCCGATCCGCCAGTTCGTCAAGACGCCGAACGGATTCCGTGAGCGCATGGTCGGTCTTGATGATCAGGACGAGCTCTGCTTCACCCTCGGTGTGGCGACCCTCGACCCTTCCATGCTGCCGCAGGGTTTGAGCACGCCTGCCGATGGCGAAATCTTCGAAGTGGCCCCTGCCCGCCAGTCGGTGATGATGACCATCTGCGAGCGCCTGATCGCAAGCCACGGCACGGCGCTGATCATCGACTACGGACACATGGTCAGCAACTTCGGCGACACGCTGCAAGCCGTGCGCGCTCATGAATATGATCCGCCCCTTGCCCATCCGGGTCTTGCCGATCTCACCAGCCATGTCGACTTCGAAAACCTCGCCCGGACAGCCGTTGCTGCCGGCGTGCATCTGAACGGCTGCATGCATCAGGGCGACTTCCTTGTCGGCCTCGGCATCGAGCAGCGCGCCGCATCGCTTGGCCGGGACAAGGACGAGAAGACACAAGGCGAGATCATCGAGGCAGTGCACCGCCTGGCAGGGTCCGGACGTGGCTACATGGGCGAACTGTTCAAGGTCATGGCAGTCTCCTCGCCCGCCGTGCAATTGCTGCCTTTCAAGTCCAAGCATTGACAGGACGGGGTGCGATCTGCACGATCGCGCCAGAACCGAACGGCTCAAAATCGAAGAAAGCCGATTGAATTCAACAACTTCTCAGGAAAACCGCCGTATCCTTGCAATGCCAGGCTCAGGAGAGACAATCATGAGCACAGCCGATCAACCGCGCCCTGTCACGGCCGCAAGCCTGGACAATATGGGTGCAGCCGGCATCCGCCACGGCTTTTTCACCCGGGACGGCGGCGTGTCCGAGGGCATCTATCGCGGACTGAATCTCGGCCTCGGCTCCAATGATGACCCCGAGAAGGTGCGCGAAAACCGCCGCCGTGTCAGCGCCTGGTTCGGCCAGCCGCTCGACCGGCTTGCAACGGCGCACCAGATCCATTCGCCAGACGTCGTCGTGGTCGGCGCAGACTATGACGGCAGCCGCCCGCAGGCCGACGCTCAGGTCACGGCCATGCCGGGCGTCATCCTTGGCGTCCTGACGGCCGATTGCGGCCCGATCCTGTTTGCCGACCCGCACAACCGTGTCATTGGGGCAGCCCATGCCGGCTGGAAGGGTGCACTCGGCGGTGTTCTCGAAAACACCATTGATGCCATGGTCGCGCTGGGCGCGGATCGCAACCGCATCCACGCGACGCTTGGCCCGTCGATCTCGCAGGCCAATTACGAGGTCGGTCCGGAATTCGTCGACCGCTTCCTTGCCGCCGACAAGAGGTATGAGGCCTTCTTCACCCCGTCCGCCAAGCCCGGTCATGCCATGTTCGACCTCCCGGGCCTGACCGTGATGCGGCTGACAGAAGCCGGGGTGAAGGCAGACAGCATAGGCCTTTGCACCTATGCCGCGCCTGAAGCGTTCTTTTCCTACCGCCGAACCACCCATGCGGGTGAACCCGACTACGGGAGGCAGATTTCGGCGATTGCGATCAAGGAGGACTGAGATGGCCCTGCACTTTTCGGAAAGCGAGTTTTCCGCCCGCCGCGCCCGCCTGATGGCGCGCATGGCCGAGGAGAAGCTCGACGCCCTGCTGCTCTTCGCTCAGGAAAGCATGTATTGGCTGACCGGCTACGACACCTTCGGCTACTGCTTCTTCCAGACGCTGGTCGTCAAGGCCGATGGAACGATGACGCTTCTGACGCGCACGCCCGACCTCCGTCAGGCCAAACAGACCTCGACCATCGACAACATCGTCGTCTGGGTCGACCGGATGAATGCCGACCCGGCCGTCGATCTGCGCAATCTGCTCAGCGATCTCGACCTGCTCGGCATGCGCGTCGGTGTCGAATACGATACCCATGGCCTGACCGGCCGTGCCGCGCGCCTTGTCGACAACCAGCTCAACAATTTCTGCGAAACGATCGACGCGTCCTACATCGTCAGCAATCTGCGCCTCGTCAAATCGGCCGCGGAAATCGCGAAGGTCACGGAAGCCGCAGAACTCGCAGACCTCGCCTTCGATGCAGCTTTGCCCCTCATCCGCGCAGATGCCGACGAGGCTGAAATCCTGGCGGCGATGCAATCGGCCGTGCTTGCCGGCGGCGGCGATTATCCGGCAAATCCTTTCGTCATCGGCTCGGCTGCGGATGCCCTGCTCTGCCGCTACAAGTCCGGCCGACGCCGCTTGTCCGAGACCGATCAGCTGACGCTGGAATGGGCCGGTGTCTCCAGCCACTACCACGCGCCGATGCTGCGCACCGTTCTGATCGGCGAGCCGACCTCGCGGCATCGCGAACTCTATGCGGCAGCGCTCGAAGGCATGCGCGCCATCGAACATGTGCTTCGTCCGGGCCACACCTTCGGCGAAGTCTTCGATGCGCATGCCAAGGTGATGGATGATCGCGGCCTGACCCGCCAACGCTTCAACACCTGCGGTTACTCGGTTGGCGCACGCTTTGCGCCCTCATGGATGGAGCACCAGATGTTCCATGCCGGCAATCCGCAGGAAATCGCCGCTGACATGACGCTGTTCGTCCACATGATCATCATGGACAGCGACCGGGAAACGGCGATGACGGTCGGCCATACCTATCTCACGACGGAGACGGCACCGCGCGCCCTGTCACGGCATCCGCTGGATCTGATCAGCGCGTAAGTGCGCAAACTGGGGCACCGCCGCGGCAATCACGCGGTTTTGCCTGTTCGTTCAGGGAATTGACAGGCAGAGGATGCTAGTCACATTAATTGTGACGGAAGCGATTGGGAGGGACCCGCCGCGGTGACATGTTCCCGGACAATGCCAACGAGACTGGCCGCCGCGATCGGCGTGCTTATCCTTCTGGCCGGCTGCAACAGCACGGATGTGCTGACGCCGCCCGCGGACGTCGGCAACGGCAGCCTGCCACCCGCCTACACCCAGGAACTGGCTGCACCGGCAGCAGGCACGCAGCCGGTCCAGAGCGCACCGCTCGGACAGCCCGGCTATGCCGAGCCGGTCCGCGGACCGCAGAACTCGCTTGAGGCCCAGGCAGCCGCTCTGGCGCAAGGCGGCCGCAACCCGGTGGCATCCGCCCCTCTGGAGGGGCAGGTCTCCCAGGCGTTCCCAAGCGCCCCGCAACAGCAGACAGCACCTAGCCAGCCGGCGCAAGCCGCGCAGCCGGCGCAGCAGGCCTCGCTGCCACCTGCGGCGCAGGCGACGGGCAGCATCCGTTTCCTGCCGATCATCGGCGCCCCGGTCCAGGCCGTCACACCGCTCTCGCGTCAGCTCGGCGCTGAAGCCCGCGCCCGCGGTCTCACCATCAAGAGCGCGAGCGACGCCTCGAGCGAGCACATTCTCAAGGGCTATTTCTCGGCCTTCTCCGACGGCGGCAATGTCACGATCACCTATGTCTGGGATATCCTGGACGGCAGCGGCGGACGCCTGCATCGCATCCAGGGTCAGGAGATCGTCCCGTCCGGCGCACAGGACCCCTGGGCCGGTGTTCCGGCTTCTGTCATGCAACAGATCGCAACCAAGAGCATGGCCGAATATGTCTCATGGCGAAACAGCCGCGCAGGCTGAGGCCCGACGCAAATCGGCCACGCAAACTGCAAATCCTGCGCCCGATTTGGCGCATCAACCGAAAATATGGGCCTGACCGTCCAAACCTCTTGCATTCAAGTCGAAGGGCGCTAAAAAGCGCGCATCTCAGCATGGTAACAGGCGGGCCAAGATGAAGGTTTTCGCAGGTAATTCGAACCGGCAACTGGCCGAAGCGATCTGCTCCTATCTCAATGTACCACTCGGCAAGGCCAGCGTCCGCCGTTTCGCAGACCAGGAAATCTTCGTAGAGATCCAGGAAAATGTGCGTGGTGAAGACGTTTTCGTCGTTCAGTCGACGTCCTTCCCGACAAACGACCACCTGATGGAACTGCTGATCATGATCGATGCCTTCCGTCGATCCTCGGCACGCCGCATCACGGCCGTCCTTCCCTATTTCGGCTATGCCCGCCAGGACCGCAAACCCGGTCCGCGCACGCCGATCTCGGCCAAGCTTGTCGCCAATCTGATCACCGAAGCCGGTGCCGACCGCGTTTTGACGCTGGACCTGCATGCCGGCCAGATCCAGGGCTTCTTCGACATTCCGACCGACAACCTCTATGCCGTGCCGCTTCTCGCGCGCGACATCAAGGACAAGTATGACACCAACAATGTCATGGTCGTCTCGCCCGATGTCGGCGGGGTTGTCCGCGCCCGCTCGCTCGCCAAGCGCCTCGACTGTCTGCTCGCGATCGTCGACAAGCGTCGTGATCGCCCGGGCGAGTCTGAAGTCATGAACGTCATCGGTGACGTGACCGGCAAGGACTGTATCCTCATCGACGACATCGTCGATTCCGGCGGCACGCTCTGCAATGCAGCCGAAGCGCTTTTGAAGAACGGTGCCACCAGTGTCACCGCTTACATCACGCATGGCGTTCTCTCCGGCGGCGCCGTCACCCGCGTCGCCTCGTCGAAGCTGCGCGAACTCGTGATCACCGACTCGATCCAGCCGACCACGGCTGTCCTGTCGGCCCCGAACATCCGTGTGCTCTCGACCGCGACGCTGCTTGGCGAAGCCATCAACCGCACCAGCCAGGAAGAGTCGGTCTCCAGCCTCTTCGACTGATCTGACCCAAGATTTGCGGGTTAACCCTGTAGAATAGAATGCAGTGTCAGCGGTGTCACAGCCACTTGCGCTGCGTCTACGCTTTGCATACAGCTTCCGGCGCACTGTTCCCCGTCGGGACGGGCGCCAAGACTACACCCCTTCTTGCGTGATATGATGTCACTCTCGGTCGAAAAGCTGCTTGCCAACCCGGATTTGCACGAGGCGATCAGGGACCAGTCGCGAGCTCTGCTGCAAGTCAATGAGGAAACCCCGCGCCTCGCCGCCGTTTTCGGCACCCAGCAGCGCTGGCTGCTCGGCCATCTGGCCATGGGCCTCTATTTCAGCGAAGTCGCGCGCGGCAATCCCGATCCCGTCATCCTGATGGCCCGCTATCTCGAGCAGGTGAAGACCCTCGACATATCCTCGGTCAACACCGCCGATGCCTTCATCAAGGAAATGCGGGTCTACGGGATCGCCTTGAACGGCCAGACCTCCGACCGGCGCAATCGCCCCTTCGTGCCCGCCCCGCAAACCATCGCCGCTACACGTCGCTGGGTCCTCATTCATCTTGCAACGCTCGACCGGCTGGATGGCGGCAGGCGCAGCGAACTGCTGGAGACCGACGACCGTTACCTCGCCCGCCTTCATCCGCAGATCGCCACGCGGGCCATGTCCTCGCCCCCCTTGCGCACACCGACCCAGACCTGGTCCCTCTTCACCTGGCTGAACAATGGCGGGATCGTCATGGACTGGATGATGCTG
>DAMDHD010000002.1:44117-74524 GCA_032102365.1 Allorhizobium sp. CTOTU50464
GATGCTGGGCATCGAGCCGGCCGATGCCGAACTGGAGCGTGTCCCGACCCGCGTGCGCTCCGTTCCGGAGCTGGCCGAGACCTTCCGCCTGTCGAGGACCCATCTGACCCGCAAGCTGCGCGAAGCCGAAGCGATCGGCAGTGTCGGCTGGGAAGGCAGTCGCGGGCGCTCCACCCTCTGGGTCTCGCGCGCCTTCCTGCACGAGTATCATACGACGCAGGCAGTCAAGCTCGCCGTGATCGACGCCGCCTGCGAGGCCGTCGGGCTCTGCTGACGGGCGAGCTTATCCGCGAGCCGGAGGCAGCGGACAGGCCTCGCCGCCGTCGAACAGCCGCGAGCGCGTGAGGAAACGACGTTCCCGACCATTGTCGAGGGAGAACATCCCGCCCCTGCCCGGCACCACGTCGATAATCAGCTGCGTATGCGCCCAGAGGGCATACTGGCTGCCGCTGATATAAAATGGCACGCCGCCGATCTCCCCGAGCTTCACATCCGTCTCGCCGACCCGGTATTCGCTTGCCGGATAACACATCGGCGACGACCCGTCACAGCAGCCGCCGGACTGGTGAAAGAGGATATCGGGATGATCCCTGCGGATCTCGGCGAGGAATGCGAGCGCGGCATCTGTTGCGATGACGCGGGGTTGGTCTGCGATGGTCATGGCTGGCTCCAACCTGGTCCCCTCTCCCCGCAGGCGGGGAGAAGGAAGAGTCGTCAGAAGAAACCCAAAGCCTTCGGGCTGTAGGAGACCAGCATGTTCTTCGTCTGCTGGTAGTGATCGAGCATCATCTTGTGCGTCTCGCGACCGATGCCCGACTGCTTGTAGCCGCCGAAAGCCGCATGGGCCGGATAGGCGTGGTAGCAATTGGTCCAGACGCGGCCGGCCTGGATGTTGCGGCCGAAGTGGTAGCAGGTGTTCGCATCGCGGCTCCACACGCCGGCACCGAGGCCGTAGAGCGTGTCGTTGGCGATTTCGAGCGCCTCTGCCTCGTCCTTGAAGGTGGTGACCGAGACGACGGGTCCGAAGATCTCTTCCTGGAAGATGCGCATCTTGTTGTGCCCGCGGAAGACCGTCGGCTTGACATAGTAGCCGCCCGACAACTCGCCCGGCAATTCGTTGCGATAGCCGCCGGTCAGAACTTCGGCACCTTCCTGCTTGCCGATGTCGATATAGGACAGGATCTTCTCGAGCTGTTCGGAAGAGGCCTGCGCGCCGATCATTGTCGACATGGCAAGCGGGTCGCCCTGGATCACGGCCTCGACGCGCTTGATCGCCTTCTCCATGAAGCGGTCATAGATCTTCTCATGCACCAGCGCACGGCTCGGGCAGGTGCAGACTTCACCCTGATTGAGGGCGAACATCGCAAAGCCTTCCAGCGCCTTGTCGAGATAGTCGTCGTCCTCGCGCATCACGTCTTCGAAGAAGATGTTCGGCGACTTGCCGCCGAGCTCCAGCGTCACCGGGATCAGGTTCTGGCTGGCATACTGCATGATCAGACGGCCGGTCGAGGTCTCGCCGGTAAAGGCAATTTTCGCAATCCGCGGGCTGGTGGCAAGCGGCTTGCCGGCTTCGAGGCCAAAACCGTTGACGACGTTCAAGACGCCCGGCGGCAGGAGATCGGCGATCAGCTCCACCAGCACCAGGATCGAGGCCGGCGTCTGTTCGGCCGGCTTCAGCACCACGCAGTTCCCGGCAGCCAGCGCCGGGGCCACCTTCCATGCCGCCATCAGGATCGGGAAGTTCCACGGAATGATCTGGCCGACGACGCCGAGCGGCTCGTGGAAGTGATAGGCGATGGTGTCATGATCGACTTCACCGATCGTGCCTTCCTGGGAACGGACGCAGGCTGCAAAGTAACGGAAGTGGTCGATCGCAAGGGGAATGTCGGCCGCCATGGTCTCGCGCAGCGGCTTGCCGTTGTCCCAGGTTTCGGCGCGCGCCAGAAGCTCGAGATTGGCCTCCATGCGGTCGGCGATCTTGTTGAGGATATTGGCGCGCTCCGTCGTCGAGGTGCGGCCCCACTTGTCCTTGGCGGCGTGTGCGGCGTCGAGCGCCAGATTGACGTCCGCCTCATCCGAACGGGCGATGTCGCAGAGCTTGCCGCCGGTGACCGGGGTCGTGTTTTCAAAGTAGCGGCCATTCACCGGCTCGCGGAATTCACCGCCGATGAAGTTGCCGTATTTCAGCTTGAACGGCGAAGCCGCAATGGTCTGCACCTGAATGTTCATCTGTCATCCTCCCTGTGAAGGGACCCCTCCTCGGGTCCCGATGGCAGGATGATTGCCGCGATCCGGTGCAAGGAACAGTGTCGCGAAACAGTGCTGCAGCGCACAGTGTTTCAGGAATGCGACACATAAGGAGATGTCAGTGGAGCTGGAAGCGCTTCATCTTCCGGTGCAGCGTGGCCCGGCTGATGCCGAGCATCTGGGCGGCCTGCGAGACATTGCCATTCGCACGCGACAACACTCGGCGAAGTGCCGCCCGCTCGGCATCGTCGAGATCGCTGATCGCCTCGCCGCGTGTTTCCTTCAGCGCATCCGCGGCCGGCAGGCCTTGTGCAATCAGGCCGTCATCGAGCTTGAGGGCGATGCGCGCGGCTTTCGTGGCGCCCAGGATGAGATCGTCGCCGTCGACGGCGATCAGGGCCGACATCGAATTTGCCTGCGGCACCATGACGATGCGGGCGCCGGCGAAGGCCTGGCGGAAAAGATTGCTTTCCACGCGCGCCGCAGCATCCCGCACCGCCTGGGACAGAACCGCAAGCGTCAGATCCGAGACGTCGTCGCGGCAGGTGGAAACGTCGAGCGCGGCCGTCACCCGACCGAGATGGTCCCGGATCGGTGCCGTCGCGCAGGAGAGACCGATATTGGCGCTCATGAAATGCTGGTCGCGATGAATGACCACGGCCCTCTCATCGGCCAGCGCCGTGCCGATGCCATTGGTGCCGACACTCGCTTCGCTCCACAGCGTCTGTTCCCAGAGCCCGAGAGACCGAAACTCGACATCATCGCCCGGTGCACCGCGCCGGTCGACCACGATCCCGTTCTGGTCGGCAAGGATGATGCAGCAGCCGGACCGACCGACCATCTGATAGAGCCGATCGACTTCGTCAGTCGAGCTGCCGATCAAGCGCTCCATGCGCTCACGTGCCTCGCGAAAGGTCGCTTCGTCGACATGGATCGGCTTGCGCGCCTCTTCCGGCTGCAGACGATAGAGGTTGAGACAACGGCTCCAGGACGCCGCAACAGGCGAGGTCACGGCCGCCGACGCTTTTTGCGCCGTCGAGTAGACGAGATCGGAATGACGGATTTCCTGGCGCATCGGCTCCTCCCAAAGCACGGGCGACAGTATGCGCCTTCCGCCTGAAGAGGCAATCGCTCATCACAGCGGCATATGACCGCTTGAAGCTCCACGCCAGAAACTGGCGCAATTCTGCGACAGTCGCGAGCACGAAATGAAGATCAGGCAGCGAGACTGCACTTGCCGGTCTCTCCGGCGTCTGGCGCTGGCTGTTCCTCCGAAGCCGGCGGATTGACGATCGCCTGGAGTTCGGAGAGCGGCTGCGGCCTGCCGTAGAGATAGCCCTGCACCTGCTCGCATCCCTCATCCTGCAGGAAACGCAGGTGTTCGGCATTCTCCACACCCTCGGCGAGAACCGGAATATTGAGGCTCTGGGCAAGAATGAGGGTCGAGCGGACGATGGCCGCCGACTGTCGGTTTTCCACGACGCTGTCGATGAAGCCGCGATCGATCTTGATCTTGTCGAACGGGAAAAGCTGCAGTGTCGAGAGCGAGGAGTAGCCGGTACCGTAATCGTCCATCGCGATCTTCACGCCGATCGCCTTCAGCTGCCGGATGATCGACAGTGCATTCTGCTGGTCGGCGATGATGCCGGATTCGGTGATCTCAAGCTCGAGCCGCTCCGGCGCAAGACCGGTTTCCTTCAGAATGTCCCGCACATGCTGCGGAAAATTGGCGTTGGCGAGCTGCTTGGGCGCGACATTGACGGCAATGCGCAGGGGATTGCCCCACTTCACCGCCTCCTGGCACGACCGGCGCAGCACCCAGTCCCCAAGCTCCATGATGAAACCGGTGCGCTCCGCGATCGGAATGAACTCGACCGGCGACACCAGCCCACGCTTGGGATGCAGCCAGCGCAGGAGAACCTCGAAACCGACGACTTCACCGGTCTGCGTGTTGTTCTGCTGCTGGAAGTAAAGCATGAACTCGCCGCGCTCGAGCCCGGCGCGCATGTCCATGGCGAGCGCACTGCGTTCGCGCGCGGCCTGATCCATGGACTTGTCGTAGAAACAGATCTGGTTGGAGCCGATCGACTTGGCGCGATACATCGCGGTATCGGCCTGGGCAAGCAGGTCGTCGATCGTTTCGGCATTGTCCGGGAAGACCGAGATGCCGATGCTGGTCCCGATGGCAAGCGTCATATCCTCCCAGCCAATCGGCTCGCAGAGATCGCGGATGATGCGCGCGGCCATCTGCTCGGCCTCCGCATGGGTGAAGAGGCGCGAGGTCACCGCGATGAACTCGTCTCCCCCGATGCGCGCCACGAACTCGCCATCGCGAAGGCGGCGGCCCAGTCGCTCGGCTGCGACACGCAGCACATGATCGCCGGCCGCATGGCCATGGACGTCGTTGATTTCCTTGAAACGGTCGAGGTCGAAGGACAGGATGTAGATCCGATCCGCCCGGGCCGCCGGCGCCTCCATCATGTGGCCGAGCCGCTCGACGAAGGCGCTGCGGTTCGGAAGCCCGGTCAGCGCGTCATGCAAGGACAGCTGGCGATACCGCTCGACCGCGGATTTGGTGGACTGGCGATCGATCACATAGGTCATGGATCCAATCGACAGGATCAGAACCGTCACCAGCATCAGCACGACGGTCAGAACGCTTTCCGGCAGCATGTTGGCAGGTAAAGCCGCTGAGGCATCCGGCACGACCGTGACAGCCGTCATGCCAATGAAATGCGTCGATGCGATCGCCAGCACCAGCGCCACGCCGCCGCCGTAGCGGCAAAAGCGGGTGACTGGCCGGGCGACGCGGCTGGTGGCGAGCGCGCCGAACACGGGACCGGCAATCAGCGAAGCGACGACATAAGCTTGGTTCCACTCGAGATGACCCTGGACCTGATAGCCGGACATGCCGACATAATGCATCGCGGCGATCCCGCCGCCGACCAGCGCACCACCCGCCTCGATCAGCAGGCTGCGCTGGGTTGCTGCGGCAATGGCAAATCCGATGCCGGTGGTGGCAATGGCGAGCACGAGCGAGGTCAAGGTCGCCGTCGGTTCGTAGCCGGCCAGAACATCGGCCTCATAACCCATCATGGCGACGAAATGGGTCGTCCAGATCCCGGCACCGCCAATCACACTCGTCAACGAAATCCAGCTCGCGCGCGTTACGCCGCGTGTGTTGCGCACCCGACCGAAGAGCCGCATCGTCAGAAGCGATCCGAAAAGGCAGACGGAGACGGCAGCGATCAGGGACAAGGGATCGTGTTCGACAGCGATGCAGGTGAGAACTTCGAGCATGGAAACGGACCAGGTGATTAAGACCGGACTGATTTAACACCCGTCAATTTCGAACTGCTCAACCGAAATAGTTAGCAAATCAACATCGAAGCTTTTATCGTCTTCCGGCTGATCACAAACGCGTAATCCGCGGCAATGCCCGGGATCACCTTGCTATTGAGCATCATCTGGTCTATAGGCGCGCGATCCACACAGACACCCTTGGAGGCAATGTGGATGGGACCGGCAACGGTCTCCGGTTCTGGCATGACCAAAATGCGTCGCCAGGGCTCTCCAGTAACTTGAAAGGTAAAGCCATGAGCCACGCTTCTTACGAGCTCAAGGCCGTAGCACGCGAACGGGTAGGTAAGGGGTCCTCCCGCGAACTTCGCCGCAACGGTTTCATCCCGGCTGTCATCTATGGTGACAAGCAGGCCCCGATTTCGATCTCGATCAACACGAACGAGATCACCAAGCGCATCCACTCCGGCGGTTTCATGACCACCGTTGCCGTCATCGATCTCGATGGCGAGAAGATCCGCGTTCTGCCGAAGGACTACCAGCTCGACCGCGTTCGTGACTTCACGATGCATGTCGACTTCCTGCGCGTCTCGGCCAACAGCCAGGTATCGGTTCAGGTTCCGGTTCACTTCATCAACGAAGAGAAGTCCGGCATCAAGACCGGCGGCGTTCTCAACATCGTTCGTCACGAAGTTGAACTGCACTGCCCGGCATCGGACATCCCGGAAGCCATCACGGTTGACCTCGCAGGCCTCAAGGTCGGCGACGCGATCCACATCTCGGCCGTCAAGCTGCCGAAGGGCGTGACCCCAGTCATCGCTGACCGCGACTTCACGATCGCAACGATCGTTGCTCCGGCCGCTGGCGTCACGGAAGAAGAAGAAGAAGGTTCGGCAGAAGCCTGATCTTTCTGATCTCTAAGATCGACGAGCCCACCCTTCGCGGGGTGGGCTTTTTTAATACAATCACTGCTCGCAGACTCTCGATTCCGACTATTTCTCTTTAGTCAGATTTAAAGTATTTCGTGAAAGCCTCCGTCTCTCAATTATTGCGTGAGGGGAGCTTTGAGGGTCATGTTGCATCATCCCGCGCCGCATCTGGCGGTTCGCTGATGACACGTTCGGTCGAGAGCCGATTCCTCGCCATCGTAGGGATCACGATCTTCATTCTGGTCGTGCCGCTCTTCGCGCTATTCCTGTCGCTGGCGACGGAACGCGCCGCAAACGAACTGCAGCAGAACCTCGACATCCTGCTCGCCGCCAATGCGCAGGCGCTTGCCAAGCCGCTTTGGGACTTCGACCAGGAAAGCGTCGAACAGATCACCGCGACGATCGTCTCCAATGGGCCCGTCAGCCGCGTGAACGTCAAGGACGTCTCCGGCGGCATCTCGGTCTCCATGCCAGCGCTACCCAAATGGCCGAAGAACGGCCTGGAATCGATCACCCGCGAGATCTTCTACCGCGCAGTCGAAGGCCCCAAGCTCGTCGGCACCATCACCATCTACTATAGCCGGATCGACATCTTCTCCTCGCTGCGCCAGGCCGAGGTCATGCTGATCGGCATCTTCATGCTGGCGGTCGTCGGCGTTGTCGGCGCCGCCGTCGTCGGCAACCGCCTGATGGTCATGAAGCCGCTCCTGAAACTCACCGCCGCCATTGAAGCCACCCGCCGGCTCGGCTCTCGCCACCATGTGGACTGGCAGTCGAACGACGAGATCGGTCGTCTGGCCCGCAGCTTCAACGCCATGCAGATCAAGCTCGAGCAGGAAGAAGGTGAGCTGCGCCTCGCCCATCGCCGCTCGACGGATATCTACAACACGACGCCGGCCATGCTGTTCTCGCTCGACGAGGAAGACCGCATCACCAGCGTCAGCGACTACTGGCTGCTCGCCACCGGCTATCAGCGCCACCAGGTCGTCGGCCGCCGGTTCATCGAACTCGTTCCGCAAGAAGCCCGCGCCGCTTATCAGGAGCGCAAGAAGACGCGCTCGATCGCCGACGTTCTGGAAGCCACGACGCAGTTCGTCTGTGCCGATGGCACCGTCATGGATGTGCTAATTGCCGAAGCAAGTCGGAAGATCGAGGGTGCCAAGGAAGACCTCTCCCTCTCCGTCATGACCGACGTCACCGCGCTGAAGCAGTCGGAAGAGCGAAATCACCGCCAGGCGATCACCGACCACCTGACCGGTCTGCGCAACCGCCAGGGCTTCGAAACCGCTCTCGACAGCGAGATCGCAGCAACCGACGCCGCCGGCGAAGAACTCGCCTGCATTTTCGTCGACCTCGACCGCTTCAAGTGGATCAACGACAATCTCGGCCACCAGGCCGGCGACCTCGTTCTCTGCCGCTTCGTCGAGAGCATGAACGACCGCCTTCCCCGTGGCGCAATTGCCGCGCGTCTGGGCGGTGACGAGTTTGCCGTCCTGCTTCGCGGCCCGGCCATCGAGCCGGTCGCGACCGATCTCAGCCGCGCGCTTTGCGATATTTTCGTCGACCCGATGAACATCGAAGGCTCGACGGTCCGCCTCAGCGCCAGCATCGGCATCGCCCTCTACCCCAATCACGCCGCCAATGCCGCCGAGCTTCTGCAGAAGTCGGACATGGCGATGTACAGCAAGAAGCGCGACGGCAAGAACGGCGCGGCCCTCTACAACTCCGAGATCCAGGATCACACCCGCCGCCGCGCCGAGATCGAGCACGACATTGAGGAAGGCCTGTCGGAAGACTGGTTCGATGCCTTCTTCCAGCCGATCGTGGAGGTCGAGACCGGCCGCACCGTCGGCTATGAGGCCCTGATGCGCCTTGTGCATCCGGAGCGCGGCATCATTCCACCGGCCGAACTCATCTGTGTCGCCGAAGAGACCGGTGCGATCAGCCGGCTGGGCGGCCAGGTCTTGGAAAGGGCGCTCGCCAATCTCGCCCGCCTCAGCGCCATCACCGGCAATCACGACGCCTATCTCGCCATCAACTTCTCGCCGCTGCAGTTCGATCCGTCGCTGCCGGTCCGGCTTGCCGCTCTGACCGCGCATTTCGACATCGCTCCGCAGCGCATCGTCATCGAAATCACCGAGGCGACCCTGCTGCACGACAACCCGCAGATCCGCACGATCCTCGACGAGTTCAACCGCTATGGCTATCGCCTCGCCCTCGACGACTTCGGCACCGGGTATTCGTCCCTGAGCTACCTCAACCGCTTCCCCGTCGACATCGTCAAGATCGACCAGTCCTTCATCCGCTCGCTGACCGCCGACGAGCCCGAACTGCGCCACAAGAGCCGCATGCTCGTCGAAGGCATCACCGCGATTTCCCACAAGATGGAATGCACCGTGGTCGCCGAGGGCATCGAGACCGAGGAACAGCGGCGCATCCTGGAAGAGTTCGGCGTCGATTATGGCCAGGGCTACCACTTCGCCCATCCGCAGGCGCTTTCTGCACTGATCGAGCAATCCACCAGCCAGCCGGCCCGCCTGCCGAAGGTCTCAGCCGGCTGACCGCAACTGTGAGAGGGAACCGCAATGAAAGTTTTAGGCATCATGCTTTCACTTGCGGCGGCCCCGGTCGCCGCCGCAGACATCGTCCATTTCACCACGGAAGACTATCCGCCCTATAACTTCCGCGTCGGATCCGAGATCCGCGGCGCAGGTTATGACCAGGTTCTCCTGATGATGGAGGACATCAAGGTGCCCTACACCATCGAGATGATGCCCTGGGCGCGCGCCATCGCGCTGGCGGAAACCGAGAAGATGCACTGCGTCTTCACCACCGCCCATATTCCGGAACGCGACAAGAAGTTCAAATGGGTCGAGCCCGTGGCTGTCGGCCGCAACTTCATGGTCGCCTACAAGGGATCGGGCATCAAGGTTGCCAATATCGAGGAAGCCAGGAACCACATCGTTGGTACCCAGCGCAATGACTACACCCAGACGCTGTTGGAGAACGAGGGCTTCCCCAAGATCGATCTCGCGACCGACCTGAAGCTGACGCTGAAGAAGCTGCAGAGCAAGCGCATCGACCTGATGCCGATTTCCGAGCAGCACTATATCGAGCTGCAGGAAAAGGGCGAGGAACTCGAAGCGCAATTCGTCTTCTCCGAGCAGAAATTCGCCATCGCCTGCAATGCCGATTTCCCGGAAGAACTGCTCGCCCGCATGCAGGGCGCGCTCGACAAGCTGATCGAGAACGGCACCCAGGCGGAGATCTTCGAGACCTACAATCTGCGCTACTCGAACTTCGGTCTTGTCGCCGCCAATCCGTGACGATCCGACATCCGTCTTGACATTCGGGCCGTTTCCCTGTGGGGAAAGGCAAAGAACCTCAAGACGGATCTCGGGCAATGATCATCCTGGCCGGCCTCGGCAATCCCGGTGTGCAATATCAGAAGAACCGGCACAATATTGGCTTCATGGCCGTCGACGCGATCCAGCGCCGCCACGCTTTCTCCCCCTGGACGAAGAAGTTCAAGGGCGAGATCTCGGAAGGCACGCTGGCCGGCGAGAAGGTCATGTTGATCAAGCCGCAGACCTTCATGAACCTCTCGGGCGAGAGCGTCGGCGAGGCCATGCGCTTCTACAAGCTCGGCCCTGAGGACATCGTCGCCATCTATGACGAGCTCGACCTGATGCCAGGCAAGGCCCGCATCAAGACCGGCGGCGGTCACGGCGGCCACAACGGCATCAAGTCACTCGACGCCCATTGCGGCCTCAACTACCGGCGGCTCCGCCTCGGCATCGGCCATCCCGGCGACAAGTCCAAGGTGCACAACCACGTGCTCGGCGATTTTGCCAAGTCAGACGCGGAATGGCTGGATCCGCTGCTGGAAGCGCTCGCAGACAATGCCGACATGCTGGTACGCGGAGAAGATTCGCAGCTGATGAACAAGCTGGCGCTGGCAACCGGGGCGAAGGCCGAGGACGAAAAGCCCGCCAAGGCACAAAAGGCCGCTCCATCAGGCCAATCACACATCCGCCAGGCCCGCAACTTCAACCAGCCGAAGAAGCTTCCAGAGACCGGCCCCATGGCCGAGATGCTGAAAAAGATGTTCGGCCCCAAGGGCGACTGACACCCCGGAGGCAGCAACTCCCCTGCCCGCAAACCGATCCCGCGCAAACGACCGGAAGACGACCATGAGCCACGATATCACCACCGACCTCGTCACCCTGCGCGACTACTGGCGTTACGCCATCTCCCGCTTCAATGCCGCAGAACTGAGCTACGGCCACGGCACCCATAACGCCGTCGACGACGCAGCCTTCCTCGTGCTCGACAGCCTCGACCTGCCGATCGACACGCTCGACCCGTTCCTCGACGCCAAGCTGCTGCCGTCCGAGCGCCATCTGCTCGCCGAGCGCATCGAAACGCGCGTCGCAACCCGCAAACCCTCGGCCTATCTCACCGGCCGCTCCTATATCCAGGGCATGCGCTTCTTCGTCGATGAGCGCGTGATCGTGCCCCGCTCGC
Source organism: Allorhizobium sp. CTOTU50464 (assembly GCA_032102365.1). Classification (GTDB taxonomy): domain Bacteria; phylum Pseudomonadota; class Alphaproteobacteria; order Rhizobiales; family Rhizobiaceae; genus Allorhizobium. Next base: position 55,121 of record DAMDHD010000002.1, read on the forward strand.
ATATCGGCGAGATCCTGTTCAACGAATATGGCGGCGAATTCGGCTCGACCTTCCTACCCGATCCCTTCGCGGTCGAAAGCGTCGTCGACATCTGCACCGGCTCCGGCTGCCTGGCGATCCTGGCTGCCAAGTTCTTCCCGCTGGCTGCCGTCGACGCCGTCGATCTCTCCACCGATGCGCTCGAAGTCGCCGAAAAGAACCGTCAGGCCTATGGCCTCGAAGACCAGTTGACGCTGCATCAGGGCGATCTCTTTGGGCCGCTCTCAGGCCGCAAGTTCGACCTCATCATCACCAATCCGCCCTATGTCGAACACGAAGCCATGGACGCCTTCCCCGCGGAATACCGCGCCGAGCCGGCCATGGCCCATGACGGCGGCGAAGACGGCCTCGACCTCGTGCGCACGCTGCTGGCCGAAGCGCCGAAGCACCTGAACCCGGGCGGCGGCATGCTCTGCGAAATCGGCCGCGGCCGCGACATCCTCGAAGCCGAATTCCCCGACCTCGACTTCCTCTGGGTCGAAACCACGGAAGAGGAAGACGCCGTCTTCTGGATCACGGCAGAAGCGCTGGGCGTCAAGGCAAAGAAGGGCAAGTGAGGCGCAAGCCTCACCACTCGAAGGTCTCGACGCGGTACCAGAAGAGATCGATGAGCGCGACGATCGCGCTGTCGATAAAGTAAGCGCAGAGCTTCGAGACGTCAGGACCGACCATCAGGACCACAAAGCCGCTGAGCACAGTCCAGCCAACGGCAAGCCGCAGATTGTGCAGGCTATCGAGACGGTAGTAGCCGGCCTCGTCATATTCCGTCTTGAAGATCATGTCGTGCCAGCTGTAGCCGTCGCTGATGATGAGATCCATCATGGGCCGATCCGACAGGCGATCCGGCAGGATATTAAAGACCGCGCGCACGACATGGCCGAGCGCGCCCATAAGGGCAAGAGCCACGAGCGCGACGACATAGTGCCACGTAGCCGCTTCTGGAAGGGTTTGAGGATCCGGAACCATGCGCCGAGACTAGCGCGTGGCGGTAAGCAATTGGTTTGCGGCCCAGTGCGGCGGTTTATGCGGGCGCCTTGGAGAGCAGTCCCTCGACCAGCACCAGGAATGCCTCCTGCGCCTTCGGCAACACGCGCTCCGGCTCCGCACTCGCTGCAATCCACATGGCGGCATTGAGCGCTGCCCCGCTGATCAGCCGGGCCGCGGCCTCCGCATCCACCGGCTTCAACACGCCCTCGCCCATCAGCCCTTGGATCGCCTCGCGGGTCACCTGCAGGCAGGAATTCTGGCTCGGCCATAGCGAGGGATCGCCCAGCACCGCCGGACCGTCGAGCAGCACGATGCGCTGCACTTCCGGATCGAGCGCCATCTCGATATAGGCCGCCCCCTCGGCGAGCAGTGCATCCCAACCCGCACCGGCTGCTGCACCGCGCGCCTTGGCGCGCTCGGCCATCTCCGTGTCGATCTCGTCGACCACAGCGGCGAAGAGCCCGCGTTTGTCGCCGAAATTGTGGTAAAGCGCACCGCGCGTCAGGCCGACCTCGGCGGTCAGCACATCCATGGACGCGTCCGCATAGCCCTTCTCCGCAAAAGCCCTGCGCGCAGCCGCGATCAGCTTCCTGCGGTTTTCCGCCATGCTTTCCGATCGCGTCCGTTTCAAGAGAGCCTCCATGTTCAGATACGACACGTATATCAATTTGACATACGCCGCGTATGCGGATAAACCAACATACGCATCGTATATGAAATCTTTGCACCACAGCCAAGCGGCATTTCGCCGATCCGGTCAGCCGGGCGGAACGATGTCGCCTGCTCGAAAGGACCACCATGACCAAGCCAGAACCCGTTTTCCCCGTAAACCGCCATGCGCTTTACGAACAACACGGCTATTCCGCCGCCATTCGCAGCGGTGACCTCCTCTTCGTCTCCGGTCAGGTCGGCAGCCGTGAGGACGGCACACCCGAACCGGACTTCGAAGCCCAGGTGCGCCGCGCTTTCGCCAATCTCGAAGCGACCCTCGCCGCAGCCGGCGCCAGCTTTGCCGATCTGGTCGATGTCACCAGCTTTCACACCGATCCCGAGAACCAGTTCGAGACGATCATGAAGGTCAAGGCAGAGGTCTTCCCCGCCCCGCCCTATCCGAACTGGACCGCGATCGGCGTGAACTGGCTCGCCGGTTTCGATTTCGAGATCAAGGTCATCGCCCGCATTCCGCAGGCAACCTGACAAAGCGCCAACGGCACTGTGAGGGAAGCGTCGTGCGGAGAGCCCCGCTCTCCCCCCTTGTGGGGGAGATGCCACGCAGTGACAGAGGGGGGGATTCCGACATGAAGCCTGTCAAACCGAGAGGCGAAAAAGATCCCCCGTCCTTACTCCTCTGGTTCCGCCGTGAAGAGCAGTGGCATGCCCGCTTCCTTGGCGAGGTCCATGGCTTCCGTCACCTTCGTCTCCGCAATCTCGCGCGTACAGACCACGACCACCGCCGAGCCGAACTTGTGCGCCGTCATCATCACCCGGTAGCCCGTCTCCTCGCTCATCCGGAACACGACCTTCAGGACGATCGTGACGAATTCGCGCGGCGTATAATCGTCATTGTGCAGAAGCACCTTGTAGAGCCGTGGCTTCTCGACCTTCGGCTTGGTCACCGTCTTCGGCGTCAGTACCGTATCCTTCGCCATGGGTTCCTTCCGGATCTAGAGGCCGCAAAGGGCCGCAACACTTGACCATGCCCCTCCTATACCCCATAGGCGTGGTCAACGAAAATCCATCCCGAGCAGGTATATAGAGCCATGGGCTTCAAATGCGGTATCGTCGGGCTGCCGAATGTCGGCAAGTCCACTCTTTTCAACGCGCTGACCAAGACGGCAGCCGCCCAGGCAGCCAACTATCCCTTCTGCACGATCGAGCCGAACACCGGTGAAGTGGCCGTTCCCGATCCGCGCATGAAGAAGCTGGCCGACATCGCCGGCTCCAAGGAAATCATCCCGACCCGCATCTCCTTCGTCGACATCGCCGGCCTCGTGCGCGGCGCGTCGAAGGGCGAAGGCCTCGGCAACAAGTTCCTCGCCAACATCCGCGAAGTCGACGCCGTCGTCCACGTCCTGCGCTGCTTTGAAGATGATGACATCACTCATGTCGAAGGCAAGATCGACCCGGTCGGCGATGCCGACACGATCGAGACCGAGCTGATGCTCGCCGACCTCGAAAGCCTGGAGCGCCGCGTCGAACAGGCCCGCAAGCGCGCCACCGGCAAGGACAAGGAAGCCGCCGCCCAGCTGCCGGTCATGGAAGCCGTCATCAAGCTTCTGAACGAAGGCAAGCCGGCCCGCGTTCTCCTGAAGACGCTTGCCGCCGACGAGATCGAAGTCCTGAAGGGCCTGAACCTCCTGACCTCGCATCCGGTCCTCTATGTCTGCAACGTCGCCGAGGGTGATGCTGCAACCGGTAACAAGCACACCGAAGCCGTCGCCAAGATGGCCGCCGAACAGGGTGCCGAATGCGTCGTGATCTCGGCTGCGATCGAAGCCGAAGTCGCCCAGCTGCCGGAAGAGGAAGCCACCGAGTTCCTCTCGGCCCTCGGCCTCGACGAAGCCGGTCTCGACCGCCTGATCCGCGCCGGTTATCACCTGCTGGACCTGATCACCTATTTCACCGTTGGCCCGAAGGAATGCCGCGCCTGGACCATCGTCCGCGGCACCAAGGCACCCCAGGCCGCCGGCGTCATCCACACTGATTTCGAACGCGGCTTCATCCGCGCCTTCACCATCTCCTATGACGACTATATCGCCTACAAGGGCGAAGTCGGCGCCAAGGAAGCCGGCAAGGGCCGCGACGAAGGCAAGGAATATGTCGTGCAAGACGGCGACGTCATCCACTTCCGCTTCAACACCTGAAGCGAAACGACCAGAACGACAAAAGGCCGCGATCCCCTCGCGGCCTTCTTTGTTCAATCAGCAAGCCGACCGTCAGGCCCGCTTCACCGGGCAGGTCGAAAGACCCATGATCGAACAAAGCGGGCAGGTCGACATCAGGCCGGTCAGGAGCGGCACCACGCCGATCAGCGTGTAATAACGCCACCACGCGCCCGGATAGATGAAGAAGAGCGACAAGAGCACGAGCCCGACAACGATGCGCAGCACGCGGTCGAGACCGCCGACATTCTTGGCAAACATGGTTTTTCCCTCCGTTCGATTGACGATGGGATGAGACTAGCGCCGCCCCTCGAACGCGTCGGTGACTAAGTCACGCAATTGGGCAAGTCTCAAAGTTCGCTGGCCCTGGCCATGCGGGCGAGCTCGCCTCTCTCTATGATCCGGATCTGCCCGCGCTCGCTTGCCACCACGCCCTTGGAGGCGAGCGCCTCGAGCCGCCGCGACACCACCTCTCGTGCCGTACCGATGACGACCGCGAGCTCCTGATGCGTAAGCGTCACGCGGCCCTCGTCGTCTGCCCGCTCGATTAGTGCATGCGCCAGCCGCTGCTCGACCTTCACGAAGGCCACCTGTTCGAGCACGAACATCAGGTCGCCCAGCCGGTCGGCAAATGCCTTGAAGACGAAGGCGCGGAAGGCCGGCGAACTGGCCATAAGCCGCTCGAACATGGCAGGCGGCACCATCACCGCCACGAGATCGCTTTCCGCCACCGCCTCGCCCGTATAGGGCGCCCCGCCCAGCACGCCGAGCGTGGTCTGCACGCAGGTTTCGCCGGGTGTGACGGAATAGAGAAGAAGCTCCCGGCCGTTGCGCCCGGTGAGATAAACGCCAATGCGCCCGGAAAGCAGGATGACGAAGCTTTGAGCCGCATCCCCCGGGCGAAACAGCGTGGCCCGCGCCGGGACATGCATCGGCTTCAGCGCCTCGAGCGCCCGTCGCGCCTCGTCATCGATGTCTGCGAGAAAGCTCGCCTGATCCGCCCAACCCACCATGGACCACCTCACGATTCCCGCTTATGACCATAGCGACTGGCAGTGCATTGGAGAACATGTTGCATGCAGGATGACAGGCTTCACTACGAGGACTTCACCGAGGGCCGAAGCTTTGCGCTCGGGCCGCGTGTGGTAACCGCCGAAGAAATCATCGAATTCGCCCAAGAATTCGACCCGCAGCCCATGCATCTCTCTGAGGACGCCGGCAAGGCGAGCATCCTCGGCGGTCTCTCCGCCTCCGGCTGGCATACCTCCAGCCTCTTCATGCGGCTGATGATCGACGCCTATGTGCTGAAAGCCGCCTCCGAAGGCGCGCCAGGCATCGAATTCATGCAGTGGCGCAAGCCCGTGCTAGCAGGCGACACACTCTCCGGCCAGTCGGTGGTCGAGGAAACCCGCGTCATGCGCTCGCGACCGCATCTCGGCATCGTCACCTTCGGTCATGAATTGAAGAACCAGCGCGGCGAAACCGTGCTGAAGGCCCGCAATGCTGTCATGGTCCGCCGCCGCGAAGCCGCGGAGGTGTCGGCATGAAACTGCTGGACCTCTACCCTGCCGGCACCCGGCTCGAACTTGGCTCGGTCACCTTCACCGCAGACGACATCGTCCGCTTTGCCGAAAAATTCGACCCCCAGCCCTTTCATATCGACGCGGAGGCCGCGAAGGCCTATGTCTTCGGCGCGCTCTGCGCCTCCGGCTGGCACACCTGCGCCAACTGGATGAAAAGCTTCATCGGCTTAATCACGCGCGAGATAACGCGGCTGCAGGCCGAGGGCATCGCCCCGCCGAAGCTTGGCCCCTCCCCCGGCTTTGCCGAGCTGCAATGGCTGAAACCGGTCTATGCCGGCGACACGATCACCTTCTTCATGACGCCGATCGACAGCCGCACGGTCCAGGGTCGCCATCGCTACATCCTGAACTCCGCTCTCTCCGAGGGCGTCAACCAGAACGGCGAGACGGTCTTGCGCTTCAAGAGCAATCTGATTGAATTCTTCCCCGACAAGGAGCAAGAGGCATGAGCGTCCACGACTTCACCATGACCACCATCGACGGCTCCGAACGCAGCCTGAGCGACTATGCCGGCAAGGTGCTGCTCATCGTCAACACCGCGAGCGCCTGCGGCCTGACCCCGCAATATGAAGGCCTGGAAGCGCTGTACAAGGCGAACCCGGATCTCGTCGTCCTCGGCTTCCCCTGCAACCAATTCGGCGCCCAGGAGCCCGGCACGGAGAAGGAGATCGCCCTCTTCTGCGAGACCCAGTTCGCCGTCACCTTCCCGCTCTTTTCGAAGATCGAGGTCAACGGATCCGGCACACACCCGCTTTACGCCTACCTGAAGGCAGAGACGCCAGGTACCGAACAGGGCCAGGAGATCGGCTGGAATTTCGCGAAATTCCTCATCGGCCGCGACGGCAAGCCGATCGCCCGCTATTCGCCACGCACGGCACCCGCCGACCTTGGGGCGGATATCACCGCCGCCCTCTCCGGCTGAGCGCCATGGCCGACTTCCGCTTCCATCCGACACCCCTTGCCGGCCTGGAAGCGGTCTCGGCCACGAGCGCCCATGTCTTTTCCAAACACACCCACGACACCTATGGCATCGGCTTTTTGACCGCTGGCGGTCAGATCTCGGCCTCCGGTCGCGGCCAGGTCGAGGCGGAAGCGGGCCAGCTGATCACGGTCAATCCCGGCGAAGTGCATGACGGCGCACCGCTCGGGAGGACAGCCCGCAGCTGGCAAATGCTCTATCTGACGCCCGATCTCGTCGCCGACAGCGTTGGAGATCTCGTCTCGAAAAGCTCCGATCTCGAATTCGAATTTCCGGTTTTCGCGGATCCGGCGATCCGCGGCCTTCTCACCACGCTCCATGAGCAGCTTGGAACCTCAGACAGACAAGCCGACGCGGATGCCTTCCGGGAAGCGCTCGTCCTTTTGCTCGGCAAGGCTCTGATCCGCCGGGTGCAGCCCTCCGCCCCCCTGCCCGCCTCACTGCAGCAGATCCGCCAGCGTCTTGACCAAGAACCGGCCCAGGCAGCGGATCTTCAAACGCTCGCGAGGGAAGCCGGTCTCAGCCGCTTCCAGCTCATCCGCGCCTTCCTGCGCCACACGGGGCTGACGCCGCATGCCTATCACATGCAGCGCCGCGCGCTCCTCAGCCGACGCCTGCTGGCGGAAGGCATGGCCCCGGCAGAGGTCGCGGCCGCCTGCGGCTATGTCGACCAGAGCCACATGCACCGCGAGTTCCGCCGTCGCTTCGGCCTCACACCCGGCGCCTACCGCAGCGCTCGGCTGAGCTGCAATCCTGTACAAGACCGCAAGCTCTGAGCAGCACACAGTCTCTCCCGCAAACCGCAGGAGACACTGCATGACCCTCGACTTCCTTCTGACCACCCTAGTCATCGTCGCGACGCCGGGCACAGGCGCGCTCTACACGCTGGCGGCAGCCCTCGGCGGCGGGCGCCGCAGCGCGATCATCGCTGCCTTTGGCTGCACGCTCGGCATCATCCCGCATATGCTGGCCGCTGCCCTCGGCCTTGCCGCCCTAGTTGCCGCCGAGCCCCGCCTCTTTGAGGCCATCCGCTATGCCGGCATCGCCTATCTCGTCTGGATGGCGATCGGACTGTGGCGCAGCGGCCTTGCGGCCGATCCCGCCGCTGAGCCGCGCCAGGAGGCCTGGCGGATCATCCGCAAGGCGGTGCTGATCAACCTCCTGAACCCCAAGCTCTCGCTGTTCTTCCTCGCCTTCCTGCCGCAATTCGTCACGCCAGCGGATCCGGCACCCCTCGTCACGATGGCCCTTCTGAGCCTCGTCTTCATGGCCGTGACCTTCGTCGTCTTCGCGCTTTATGGTGTCGCAGCATCAGCCATGCGACAGGGGCTCGCCACACGCCCCCGCAGGATGCGCGTCGTCAACCGCCTTCTGTCCGGCGGATTTCTCGTGATGGCAGGAAAGCTGGCCCTGGCGCAACGCTAGGCGAGCACAGAGAGCACCGGCCAAGGGGTGGCCCGTCCGTCGAGGGGCTCAGTGCCCCTCGAATTCCACCAGCGTACGCACTTCGACGCCGAGCGCTTCGAGCTTCTTGCGCCCGCCGAGCTCCGGCAGATCAATGACGAAACAGGCCGAAACGACATCGGCGCCGATCTGGCGCAGCAACTGCACGGCACCGACAGCCGTACCGCCGGTCGCGATCAGGTCATCGACCAGGATCACCTTCTCGCCGGGCTTCACCGCATCCATATGGATTTCCATCTCGTCGACGCCGTATTCCAGGCTATAGGCGATCCGCACGGTCTCGTGCGGCAACTTGCCCTTCTTGCGGATCGGCACGAAGCCGGCCGACAACTGATGCGCGACAGCGCCCCCGAGAATGAAGCCGCGCGCTTCCATGCCGGCAATCTTGTCGACCTTGAGGCCCGCATAGGGCTGCACCAGCTCATCGACGGCCCGCCGAAACGCCCGCGCATCGCCGAGCAGCGTGGTGATGTCCCGAAAGATGATCCCGGGCTTCGGATAGTCGGGAATGGAGCGAATGGCGGTAGCGAGTTCGTGGGCAATCTTGGTCATGAAGCATCCGGATTGGATCGGGAGGAAGTTACGCGGGACCTTACCAAGAATGGTATTGCCCCCCAACAAAAAAGGCGGCCCGAGGACCGCCTTTTCCGTGAAACGTGATCCTCGATCGGATCAGTGTTCCTTGTTCGCGTAGACCGACTTCTTCGTCAGGTAGATCAGCGCGGTGAAGATCGCGAGGAACACCATGACCATGAAGCCCATGCGCTTGCGGTCTTCGAGATGCGGCTCGGCGGCCCACATCAGGAAGGCGGAGACGTCGAGCGAATACTGCTCCAGCGTTTCCGGCGAACCGTCATCATAGGTCACCTGACCGTCCGAGATCGGCGGTGCCATGGCAAGCGACTGACCGGCGATGAAATACGGGTTGAAGTAGGTGCCCTCGGCAACTTCAACGCCTTCCGGCGGATCCTGGTAACCAGTCAGCAGCGCATGGATATAGTCCGGGCCGCCTTGCTGGTACTGGGTGAAGATGTCGAAGACGAAGGTCGGGAAGCCGCGGGTAACGCCGCGTGCCTTGGCGATCAGCGAGAAGTCCGGCGGAGCCGCACCGTTGTTCGCAGCAGCCGCCGCTTCCTTGTTCGGGAACGGTGCCGGGAAATGGTCGGATGCAACAGCCGTACGGGTGAACATCTCACCATCGGCATTCGGACCATCGGTCACTTCGTAATTAGCCGCAAAAGCCTTCACCTGGGCTTCCGAATAGCCAAGGTCTTCCAGCGTGCGGAAGGCGACAAGGCTCATCGAGTGACAGGCGGAGCAGACTTCGGTGAAGACCTTGAGGCCACGCTGAAGCTGGGCCTTGTCATACTTGCCGAAGGGACCGGCAAAGGACCAGTCCATCTGCTCGGGCTTCAGGATCGGGTAGTGACCGGTCTGCGCGGCGTGATGCGTCAGTTCGGCCAGATCGCCACCTTCCGCTGCGAGCGCCTGGCCGGAAAATCCGGCCATGGCGGCGATCAGCGCGATGCTCGTGACAAGCTTTTTCATTGTTATCGTCCTCTCACGTGCTCAGGCTTGTGCGGCAGCGGACTTGCCGCTTTTTTCGAGAACCGCTTCGGTGATCGAGTTCGGGATGCGCCTTGGCGTCTCGAACAGGCCGAGCAGCGGCATGATCACGAGGAAGAAGCCGAAGTAGTAGGCGGTACCGGCCTGCGACAGGACAACATAGATGCCTTCCGCCGGCATCGCGCCGAGCCAGCCAAGCAGGATCGAGTTGGCAACGAAGATCCAGAAGAACAGCTTGTACCACGGACGGTAGACGGCCGAACGAACCTTAGAGGTGTCGAGCCAGGGCAGGAAGAACAGGACGATGATCGCGCCGAACATCACCAGAACGCCGCCGAGCTTCGAGTCGATCGGACCGACATTGAAGGTGATCGCACGCAGCATGGCGTAGAACGGCAGGAAGTACCATTCCGGAACGATGTGCGCAGGCGTCTTCAGCGAGTCAGCCGGGATGTAGTTGTCCGGATGGCCGAGATAGTTCGGCATGTAGAAGATGAAGTAGGCGAAGACCAGGAGGAAGACCGAGAGGCCGAGTGCATCCTTCAGCGTCGCATAGGGCGTGAAGGGAACGGTGTCGGTCTTGGACTTCACTTCGACGCCGGTCGGATTGGTCTGACCGGTGACGTGCAGCGCCCAGACGTGCAGGATGACGACGCCGGCGATCATGAACGGCAGCAGGTAGTGCAGCGCGAAGAAGCGGTTCAGCGTCGGGTTGTCGACCGCAAAGCCGCCGAGCAGGAACTGCTGGATCCACTCACCGACAAACGGGAAGGCGGTGAAGAAGCCGGTGATAACCGTAGCACCCCAGAAGGACATCTGGCCCCAGGGCAGGACGTAGCCCATGAAGGCGGTCGCCATCATCAGGAGGAAGATGACAACGCCGAGGATCCAGAGGATTTCGCGCGGTGCCTTGTAGGAACCGTAGTAGAGACCACGGGCAATGTGCAGGTAGACGGCGATGAAGAAGAAGGATGCGCCGTTGGCATGCATGTAACGCAGAAGCCAACCATTGTTGACGTCGCGCATGATCTTTTCGACCGAGTTGAAGGCGACGGTCGTTTCGGCGGCATAGTGCATGGCCAGCACGACGCCGGTCAGGATCTGCACGAGCAGCATGACGGTCAGCATGCCACCGAAGGTGTAGGCATAGTTCAGGTTGCGGGGAACCGGATAGGCGACAAAGCTGTCATACATCAGACGCGGCAGCGGCAGGCGCGCATCGATCCACTTCTCGACGCCGGTGGACGGCTGGTAACTCGAATGGCCACTCATTGTGTCTTAATCCCCTCAGCCGATCGTGATGACAGTGTCGGATGTGAATGCGAAGGTCGGCACCGGCAGGTTGGCAGGCGCGGGACCCTTGCGGATACGGCCCGCCGTATCATAGTGCGAGCCGTGGCAGGGACAGAACCAGCCGCCGAAATCACCGGCCTGACCGAGCGGAACGCAGCCGAGATGGGTGCAGGAACCGATCATGACGATCCAGTTTTCCTTGCCTTCGCCGGCAGAGCGCGCCAGGTCCGTAGCCTCGGCCGATGCATCGATATTGGCGTTGCGCGCGATCGGATCCTTAAGATCGGAAAGCTGAACAGCCTTGGCCTCTTCGACTTCCTGCTCCGTACGGTTACGGATGAACACCGGCTTGCCGCGCCACTTGACGGTGAGCGACATGCCGGGCTCGAGCGCCGAGACGTCCACTTCGATCGAAGCGAGCGCGAGCGTCGATGCATCCGGACGCATCTGGTCGATGAACGGCCAGGCGAACGAAGCCGCACCAACCGCACCGGCCATGCCGGTCACCATGTAGAGAAAGTCGCGGCGCGTAGGCTCGGCCGCATGTTCTGTCGTTGTCTCGTGTTCGCTCACGGTCACTTTTTCCTCTCGCAATCCTGCGACATACCGCATTTGCCCCCGCAGCGGGAATCACAGTTCGACCACTGTCCAGCCACAGATTCCCCGCCAGATTGGCGCGTTCTAAGCCCGATAATCTATTCTGTCCAGTCTCCCGCAGGCAACGAGCCACGTTGTCGCGGATTTCCTGGATACCATCCCCAATTGCTTGATTTAACGCAAGTGTGAGAGGCAGTTCATCAAGCAATGCAGCCAGTTAAAAAGTCGTGGCGTCTCTGTCACGCGCCTCAGGCCGGAGCGAGTTCACTTCTCGTATCGAGGAAACCGCCCGACTGGCGGGCCCAGAGTTCCGAATAGAGCCCGCCCAGATCGACAAGCTCCTGATGCGTGCCCTGCTCGATGATGCGGCCCTTGTCCATGACCACGAGACGGTCGAGAGCAGCGATCGTCGAGAGCCGGTGCGCGATCGCCAGAACCGTCTTGCCCTGCATCAGGCGATCCAGATTGGACTGGATTGCCGCCTCGACTTCCGAGTCGAGCGCCGAGGTTGCCTCGTCCAGCACCAGGATGGGCGCATCCTTCAGCATCACCCGGGCAATCGCGATGCGCTGCCGCTGGCCGCCGGAGAGCTTGACGCCGCGCTCGCCGACATGCGCATCGAAACCCTTGCGGCCCCGCTGATCCTCGAGCCGCTGAATGAAGTCGAGCGCTTCCGCACGTTCGGCAGCCTTTAGCAGCATGTCCTCGCTCGCATCTTCGCGGCCAAAAAGAATGTTGTCACGGATCGACCGGTGAAGAAGGGCCGTGTCCTGCGTGACCATGCCGATCTGCGAGCGCAGGCTTTCCTGCGTCACCGTCGAGATGTCCTGACCGTCGATCAGGATCTTGCCCCCTTCCAGATCGTAGAAACGGAGCATCAGGTTGACGAGCGTCGACTTGCCCGCTCCGGAACGCCCGACGATCCCGACTTTCTCACCCGGCTCGACGGTCAGCGACAGATGGTCGATCGCCCCGCTCTTGCGGCCATAGTGGAAGGTGACGTTATCGAAGCCGATCTCCGGCGACTTCACCTGCAGCTTGGCGGCGTCAGGTTTGTCGGTGAGCCCGATCGGCTTTGCCACCAGCTCCGCCGAATTCTGGATCGTGCCAATATTGCGCATGATGCCGTTGAGCTGAGTCATCATCCGCCCGAGCAGCATGTTGAGGCGCAGGACGAGGCCGAGCGTGAAGGCCACGCCACCGGCCGTCACGGCACCGGCGAACCACAGATCGACCGAGAGCAGCGCCACCATCAGGATCATGAAGCCAGACAGGATGGCGAGCGAGGAGCGCACGCCTGTCAGGAGCCGCGCAAAAGGCCGAAGCGTATCCTGGAAACGATCGAACCCGGCCCGGATGTAGTGATCGTTCTGGCGCTCGCGGGCAAAGAGCTTCAAGGTCTGGATATTGGAATAGCTGTCGACCAGACGACCATTCAGCATCGAAGCCGCCTCCGCCGTCTCCTTCGCATGATGGCGGATCTTCGGCACGAAATAGCGGGCGAGCACCAGGAAGATTGCGACCCACGCGCCGATGATTGCGGCCAGCCGCCAGTCGAGCTGGGCCACCAGCGCCATGGTCGACACGGTGTAGATCACCATGAACCAGACGACCTGCAGCAGCGAAGTCAGGAGATCGCCGGTCGATTGCCCGGCCGACCAGACCTTGGTGACGATGCGGCCCGCAAAGTCGTTCTGGAAGAAGGAGAGCGACTGGCGCGCCACATGCGCATGCGCCTGCCAGCGCACGAGATTGAAGAAGTTGAGAACAATCACTTGTTCTTCGACCAGCGCACCGATCGTCACCACGATGAAGCGCCCGATCAGCACGATCAGCGCCATGGCAAGCAGTTCGAGCCCATGGGCGGCGATCAGCCCGTCCCACCCGGCCTCCTTCGGCACCGTATCAAGAAGATCGACCAGCCGTCCGACGAACCAGAAGAGCCCCGCCTCGAGCATGGCCACGGCTCCCCCGAAGACGGCCATCAGGAAGAAGGCGAACTTGGCCTGGCTGACATAGAACCAGACGAAGGCCCAGGTCTTCTGCGGCGGACGCAGATTGTCCGTGCGGGCGAAGGGATCGAGCCAGTTTTCGAAGAGGCGGGCGACAGCTTGAAACATGGCAAGCGATATAGGCCGATTACCGCAGACGGCAAAGCCTGAAACGCGGCGCGCGGGATTACAATTTGGTCAGGTCGCGCGGCCGAACCGCAGCCGCGTCACCTCCCGCACGCCACAACGTGTCCCCTACCGCGTATAGCGGGTCAGGTAGATGCCCGTAAGGATCAGCGCCACACCCGCCAGCTGACCGGGATGAAACTGCGCCGTCCCGCGTGCCAGATCGATCAGCAGGCCGGTGATCATCTGGCCGCCGATGATCAGAAGCCCCGAGCGGGCCGCTCCGATGCGCGGAAAGACATAGGAGCTGATCACCACGAAGCAGGCCCCGATGACCCCGCCGACGAAAAAGAAGAACGGCACGTCAGAAAGCAGGGGCAGACCGACCCGGTGGAAGAGCAGCACATAGACCGTCAGCAGCAGAAAACCGATCCAGTGGTTCCAGGCCGAGGCCGTGAAGGCCCCGCGATCCATGGTGAGCCGCCCATTGATCGAGCGGCTCATGCCGACGGCAGCCCCGCCGATCAGGGCGATAAAGACGGCACCCAGCATCTTACGCCCCCTTCGAGAAGATCAGCAGCGCGCTGCCGCCGATCACGCAAAGCGTCGCCAGCAGATCGAAGCGGTTCAGGCTTCGCTTCGGCGTGCCGAACAGGCCGAACTGATCCGAGACGAGACCGAACAGGATCTGCCCGACGAGAAGAAGAGACAGGCCGCCGGCGAGCGCCAGCTCGGAATTGACCGCAATCGAGCTCAACGCCACCGCAAAGGCACCCGGCGCGCCGCCGAGATAGGACCAAAGCGGCGCCTTGCCGCTGGCCGGCAGACGTCCAGCCCGCCGGGCCACCGCCCCGTTCGCAATCAGGAGGAAGAAGGCTGCGACACCACCCACGCCATGCACCACCCAGGAAGCAGTGAAGGGTGTCGTCAGTGCCGCCAGTCCGCTGTTGATGGTCACCATGACAGCGAGCTGCGCGCCCGCAAGCACCGCCCAGATCCAGTCGACATATTTCAGCATGGCACTCCTGAGCGGGCCTCGGGACCGTAACCGGTCTGGCTCCGCGATTTTCAAAGCGACCGCATAGCCGCCGCGCCATCAAGGCGACAAGCCAATTCGGCGAATGAACCGATCAGCGCTGTGAATGCCGGTCGTCGATTGAAAGCAAAACGGGGCATCCCTGCCCCGTTTCATCAACCTGCAAATGAGGTGATGGAGATCAGAACTCCGACCACTCCTGCGCCACCGCGGCATTGCCCTTGAAGGCGTTGGCGATCTTGCGGCCAAGCGCCCGCGCCGGAGAGGCCTGCGGCTGGCTGCCGGCCTGAGCCGGGGCCACCCGCGGGGCAGCTGATCGCTGCACCTCGGTGCCCAGGCGGAACTGGCCAAGCAGCTGCATGAGCTCAGACGCCTGCTGCGCCAGCCCGTGGCTTGCCGCCGTCGACTGCTCGACCATGGCCGCGTTCTTCTGCGTGCCCTGGTCCATCTGGTTGACGGCCATGTTGATTTCCGCAAGCCCCGTCGACTGCTCGCGCGCCGAGGTGACGATCGCCGCCACATTCTGGTTGATCTCCTGGACCTCCCGAACGATGGCTTCGAGCGCCTGACCGGTCTCGCCGACCAGCGCCACGCCATTGCGCACCTGCTCGCCCGAAGTGTTGATCAGTCCCTTGATCTCCTTGGCAGCACTTGCCGAGCGCTGGGCAAGCTCGCGAACCTCCTGGGCGACCACGGCGAAACCCTTGCCGGCTTCACCGGCGCGCGCAGCCTCGACGCCTGCATTGAGCGCCAGGAGGTTGGTCTGGAAGGCGATTTCGTCGATGACCCCGATGATATTGGAGATCTCGCTCGACGACTTCTCGATCGCATGCATGGCATCCACCGCACGGCGCACGACCTCGCCGGACCGCTCGGCACCGACCCGTGTGCGGGAGACCAGGGCTCCAGCCTCCTCGGCGCGTACGGCGCTATCCTTGACGGCCGTCGTCACCTCTTCGAGCGCAGCAGCGGTTTCCTCGACGGAGGCCGCCTGCTGTTCGGTGCGCTTCGAAAGATCGTCTGCAGCTGCCAGCAGCTCGCTCGCACCGGCATCGATTGCCCGGGCGTTTTCGCCCACCGCCTGCATCGCGTCGCGCAGGCGCTCGACGGAATGGTTGAAGTTGACACGCAGCGGATCGAGATGCTCGGCGAAACGCTCACCGAGTTCAACGGCGAGATCACCATCGGAAAGTCTCTGCAGGCCACCAGCCAGCCGGTCTACGGCAAACTGCACCTCTGCCGCCTCGCGCGCCTTTTGCTCCTCGCGCTGCAGACGTTCCGTTTCGCTGAGCGACCGGTTTTGCTCGGCCTGGCGTTCCAGGGCGGCACGTTCGATCGCATTGTCGCGGAAGACGGAAACGGCCGCGGCCATGTCGCCGACTTCGTCGTGACGATCGGCATGGGGGATCGCCGCATCCGTATCGCCCGCCGCAAGCCGGCGCATCGAAGCGGTGATCGCCGAAATCGGACGGGCAATGCGCGTGACCGACACGAAGGCCGCGCCGATCGCAACAAGAGCAGCGATGATCACGGCCGCAATCGAAAGCTGCATGGCAAGCGACGAGGAGGCGCGCGCCTCTTCTCCGACGGCGTCCCCGACGCGGCGGTTGATGTCGGTGATATCGTTCAGGCTCGCATCCATGGTGTCGCCGATCGGCGCCATCTGGGCGATCGTGTCCTTGGCCTGATAGATCTTCGAGGCAAGCGCCTGCTCGACCAGGGTCTGGCCCAGAGCCTGATATTCGCTGTTGGCCGCCTTGAAGGCGTCGAAACGCTCACGCACCTCGGCCAGTGTGATCCGGCCGTCGAAACTTGTGATCGACGCGTTCAGCCGCTCGCGCATGGCCGTGACCTGTTCGGCCAGTGCCTTCTTCTCCGCCGACGTCCCTGCACTGAGGATCATCAGGTTCAGCCGCCGCACTTCACCGAGCTCGGCGGCAACGCTCGAAATCATCATCGAGCGATCGAGACGCTCGTCGAAGGCCTCCAACTGCCCCGTCATGTCCGAGACCGAGCGCAACGCAATCGCGCCCTGACCGAGCGAGACGATGACCATGAGACCGAAAAGCAGCGGCAGAAGTATTCTGATTTTGAGATTTTTCACGTCTGAAATCCAGGATTGAAACGGGACGGGACTGCCGGAATATGCCGACAGTCCTCCATGCCAATCTGAATTCTAACAAAGCCTTACGCCCCGAAGGACATTTCTCGCCTCGTCCACAGCGCGCAAGGTCTTGCACAATCGAAAAAGGGGGCATCGCTGCCCCCTTCCCCAGGTCTTCCCGTGCGCCGCGTCAGAATTCCGACCACTCGGCTGCGACCGCCGTGTTGCCCTTGAAGGCATTGGCGATCTTGCGACCGAGCGCCCGGGCAGGCGAAGGCTGCGGCTGGGCGGCCGGCGCCGCCAGGGCCACCCGAGGCGATGCCTGGTGGCCGCCTTCATCAGTCTTGAACTGTGCCATCAGCTGCATCAACTGGCCAGCCTGCTGCGCCAGGCCATGACTTGCCGCCGTCGACTGCTCGACCATGGCCGCATTCTTTTGCGTGCCTTGGTCCATCTGGTTGACGGCCATGCTGATCTCCTGAAGGCCCGTCGACTGTTCGCGGGTGGAGGTCACGATCGCCAGAACATTCTGGTTGATCTCCTGCACTTCGCGCACGATCGTCTCAAGGGCCCGGCCGGTTTCGTCGACCAGGTTGACGCCATCGCGAACCTGCTCGCCCGACGTGGTGATCAGAGCCTTGATCTCCTTGGCTGCATTGGCCGAGCGCTGCGCCAATTCACGCACTTCTTGGGCAACGACCGCGAAGCCCTTACCCGCTTCACCGGCGCGCGCCGCTTCGACGCCGGCATTCAGCGCCAGGAGGTTGGTCTGGAAGGCGATCTCGTCGATCACGCCGATGATGTTCGAGATCTCGGAGGAAGATTTCTCGATCTGCTGCATCGCGGCCACGGCCCGGCGCACCACTTCACCCGAATGCTCGGCCCCTTCCCGTGTCCGGGTGACCAGCTGGCCCGCCTCATCGGCACGAACAGCGCTGTCCTTGACGGCGGTCGTTACCTGCTCGAGCGCTGCAGCCGTTTCCTCGACGGACGCCGCCTGCTGCTCTGTCCGCTTCGACAGATCGTCGGCTGCAGCCAGCATCTCGTTGGCACCGGCATCGATCGACCGGGCGTTTTCGCTGACGGCGCGCATGGCCTCCTTCAGGCGGGAGACGGACTGGTTGAAGTTGACGCGCAGCGGATCAAGATGATCGGCAAACCGCTCGTTGATATGCACCACGAGATCACCATCCGACAGACGCTGCAGACCCGAAGCCAGTTGGTCGACGGCAAACTGAACTTCGGCCGCTTCACGCGCCTTCTGCGCTTCGCGGGCCTGACGCTCGGTTTCGCTGAGCGACCGGGTCTCCTCGGCCTGACGCTCCAGTGCAGCACGCTCGATGGCGTTGTCGCGGAAGACAGAAACGGCCGCCGCCATTTCACCGATTTCGTCCTGACGACCGGCAAACGGGATTTCCGTCTGCGTGTCGCCGGCAGCCAGACCACGCATGGAGCCTGTGATCGCCGAGATTGGACGGACAATTCGAGCAAAGCTGAAGAAGGCGGCACCCGCGGCAATCAGGCCACTGATGACAACGGAGAGAATGGTTGTGTTGATGGCAGAGCCAGAAACCTCTTCGGCGGTGGCAATCGCAGCATCACTGAGTGCCGTATTTGCCTGTATCGTCTCGTTCATGATCTCAACGAGCGTGCGAGCATTCTCGGCCATCGCACCGGTGAAAAGTGCCTTTGCAGCCACCTCGTCGCCCGCGCGCTTGAACCCGACCATTTGCTCGGCCAGACGGTCATATTCGGCAAGTGCCGTCTTCATGCCGTCGAAGCGGGCACGCGTATCGGGCCGGGTGATCATGGGCTCGTAAGCGGCAAACGCCGCATCGCGATCGGCAAGCGCCGTCTTGGTTGCCGCATAGACGGCGTCCAGTTCGCCAGGATCGGCATTCAACAGCATCGCGTAATCCCGACGAACTTCTGCGAACGTCGAATTCATCCGTGCAACCGCCAGCGTTCTCGGCAAGCGTTCGCGACCGATCACGTCGACCTGTTCCTTGACGTTCTCAATGAAGTAAATCGCCAGGATTCCCTAACCGATACCGAATGCGAGCACCACTGCGAACAGCAGCGGCAAGACGACCTTGATCTTGAGTTTGGACATGAATGAGCTCCGGAGAGGAAAAAAGCATTCCCAACCGGGCGCAAGAGGTCGCCAGGCAGAAGGACATGTTCATCGTCCGGAAAGGTCGGGATGAAACCGTTGTAAGTTATTAAAAATGAACAGATCACTTAAATAAGCCACAACTCAAGATCGCACACGCATTCGTGAACCGACGTGAGTGATGAGGCCAAGAATTAGTCGGCGGCGGATTACTCCGCCGCCTCCTCTGTCGACTCTTCCAGCGCCTTGGCCTCTTCCTCGGCGCGGCGCTTCTTTTCCTGTTCCTGCTCGGGATCCGTCTGGTCCGGCAGGAAACCGCCGGACTGGCGGTTCCACAGATCGGCATAGATGCCGCCGGTCTGCACCAGTTCCTGATGCGTCCCCTCTTCCACGATCCGGCCCTTGTCGAGCACGATCAGCCGGTCCATCTGGGTCAGCGTCGAGAGCCGGTGGGCAATCGCAATCACCGTCTTGTCCTCGATCAGCTTGAACAGGCTTTCCTGGATCGCCGCCTCGACTTCCGAATCGAGCGCCGAGGTCGCCTCGTCGAGGATCAGGATCGGTGCGTCCTTCAGGAAGACGCGCGCGATTGCGATGCGCTGCCGCTGGCCGCCCGAGAGCTTGACGCCGCGCTCGCCGACATG
>DAMDHD010000002.1:74534-251151 GCA_032102365.1 Allorhizobium sp. CTOTU50464
AGCGTCGAGCCCCACCCGGCCCTGCATGTCGGAGAGCCCCTGGATGAATTCCCAAGCATTCGCTCGCTTCGCTGCCTCGATCACATCGGCATCGGTGGCGTCCGGCCGACCATAGGCGATGTTCTCGCGGATCGACCGGTGCAGCAGCGACGTGTCCTGGGTGACCACACCGACAAGCGCGCGAAGACTGTCCTGGCTGACCTGGGAGATATCCTGACCGTCGACCAGGATCTTGCCCTTCTCCAGATCGTAGAAGCGCAGGAGCAGGTTCATCAGCGTCGTCTTGCCCGCACCCGAGCGACCGACGAGACCGACCTTTTCGCCGGCCTTGATGGTGAGCGAGAAGTCCTCGATGACGCCCTTCTGCTTGCCATAGTGGAAGCGCACGCCGTCATAGACGATCTCTCCCTTCGGCGCGGCAAGCACCTTCGCTTCTGGCTTATCGACGATGTCATGCGTCTTCGTCATCATGCCCATGCCGTCGTAGACAGTGCCGATGTTTTCGAAGAGCGCTGCCACTTCCCACATAATCCACTGCGACATGCCGTTGATGCGCATGGACAGACCGATCGCCACCGCAATCGCGCCGACGGTCACCGTGCCGTTCAGCCAGAACCAGATGCCGAGGGCGGCAACGAAGAACTGGACGATCGCATTGTTGATGTCGACGCAGATGTTGAGGAGCGAAATCTGCCGCATCTGCCGGTGCACGGTGCCGAGGAAGGCATCCATTCCCTCCCGCGCATAGACCTCTTCGCGGCCCGCGTGGGAGAACAGCTTCACCGTCGCGATATTGGTGTAGCTGTCGACGATCCGGCCCGTCATCAGCGAGCGGGCATCCGCCTGTTCGCTCGACGACTTGCGCAGCTTCGGGATGAAGTAGCGCAGGATCAGCGCATAGATGAGCAGCCACAGCACCAGCGGAACGCCGAGCCGCCAGTCGACGGAGGCGACCAGCGCCAGCATCGAGACGAAGAAGGTCACGGCATAGATGAAGACGTCGATGATCTTCATCACGCTTTCGCGGATGGACAGCGCCGTCTGCATCACCTTGGTCGAGACGCGACCGGCAAACTCGTTGGCGAAGAAGGTCATCGAGTGCCGGAGCAGGAAGCGGTGCATCTGCCAGCGCGCAATCATCGGGAAATTGCCGGCCAGCACCTGATGCATGGTGATCGTATGCATCACGCCGAGCACAGGCAGACCGATCAGCAGCAGGCCTGCCATCCAGGCGAGCGTGCCGCCCTCCGTCTGCAGGAAGGTCGTGCGATCGGCGGTCGACAGCCAGTCCACGATATTGCCGAGGAACTGATAGAGAAAGACTTCGGCGATCGCGATCAGACCCGAGCAGAGGCCGAGCAGCACCAGCCACCAGCCCGCAGGTTTCGTGTAATGCCAGCAGAAGGCGACCAGGCCTTTCGGCGGCAGGGTCGGCTCACCGGCCGGATAGGGATTCAGGCGGCTTTCGAACCACGAGAACATGGATAGTCTCCAGAAATGGCGCGGGAACGGCACCGGACAAAGGTGGCGCCAGCACGCGAATATTCAATGATTGAGGCCACTTGTGGCCGCAGGATGAATCAGTTTGGAAAAAGACGCGGAGGTGACGCGCTCAGGCGGCAACAGCCATAAATCGGGACTGGCGCGAAATACCGAATAGATCCATCGATGGCCCTCCCGTCTGCGTGTTGAAGAAGAGCCTCGTTCTAACGGTCGCCTGTCGAATTTTCCAGCCGGCTTTCGCGGGCGATGAGACATTGTGCCGCAACTGTTGCAGACCGACCACAGAGCGATCCTCCGGCCAGAGCTCGTCTTGAGCCCTTTCAACGGATCGCCTAAGAGGCTCGCATGTCCGACCTGCGCATCGCCCTTTATCAGCCCGATATTCCCGGCAATACCGGCACCATCCTGAGGCTTGCCGCCTGCCTCGGGCTGAAGGTCGACATCATCGAACCCGCAGGCTTCGTGCTCTCCGACAAGAACCTGAAGCGGGCCGGCATGGACTATCTCGCAAGTGTCGCCATGACCCGCCATGTCAACTGGGAGCGCTTCGACGCGTGGCGCCTGTCGGAAGGTCGCCGCTTGGTGCTCGCCTCCACCAAGGCCGCCCTGCCCTACACCACCTTCGATTACGCAGGAAACGACATCCTGCTCTTCGGCCGAGAGAGTGCAGGCGTCCCCGATCACGTCCATGACCGCGCCGATCACCGGGTGATCATTCCCATGGTTGAAGGTCAGCGCTCGATCAATGTCGCGATGTCCGCCGCCATGATTACGGGCGAAGCGCTCCGCCAGACCGGCTTCTAAAGTCGGCTCTACAACAGACAGACGTCAAGGCAATCGGTCCGCTCCTGTTCTAGGATGCCGGCACCGCTTGGCGCGCCTTACTCCAACGGCAATTGCTAATTCATCCGGAACGCGATATGCTGCATTGCAGCAAAATGGGAGATGAAGTCATGTTCGAGACAGCATTCGCCCTGGGCCTCACCCAGTTCGCCCGATCCTTGAGCTTCCCCGAGCGCGTGAGGCATCGCACGATGCGCAATGCCGCTCTCGAGCCCTGGCGGCTCCGCAACACCGGCATCGATGCGCTCTATTATGACGTCAAGGCGCTGACGGCAGACGAGACATTCTACATCAGCGACTGCATCGCCTCGCAAGGCCTAATCATGATCGTGCCACCCACCGGCGGTGGCATGCTCACGCTGTGCGACAGCGTCGAGGAATTCCGTTTGCGCGGTGGCCGCAACGTGCGCGCCATGGCCGTTGCCGGCATCGGTGGTTCGGCCATCGGCGCGGCCGCCTTCGCCCGCAATGTCGCGGATGCGATCGACGCACCGGTGGCCGCCGTCGTCTCCGGTTACGGCCTCGGCGACATCGTCAACGAGGCGATCGGCGGCGCCTTCCTGTTCGGCTGGCTCGGCCATATCAGAAACAATCTCGAAGTGATCGACGATGTCGTCGGCCGCCCCAAGCTCGGCGCCTATGGCAAGCGCGACCAGGAGACCGACAGCGAGCGCAAGACCGGCCTCGACGCGGACACCGTCTCGACCCTTCTCTCCGACCCGACGCTCTCCTTCACCTTGATCGCCGGTCATTCACGCGGCAACCGTGTCATCGCCGATGCGCTTTACGCCCTGAAGGCCTCGGATCCCGGACGGCTGGAAACACTTGCCAACACCGCCCGCGTGGTCACCTTCGGCGGTCGCATCAAGATGCCGGAGGCTTTCACCGAGGTCATAGACGTCGTCGGTGAACTTGACTGGTTCGGCGAATTGAACTCCCGTCCGCAAATCCCGACCGACATCAAGGTCCCCTTCTGCGGCCATTCGACCAACACCGACCTGCCGGCCTCGCTCCAGGTCACCAGGATCCTCGGCGAAATCCTGCACGGCACGGCGGCGCCCGCTGAAAGCTTCACAGCGAACGTTGCCACAGAAGCAAAGACGCCGGCTCCTATGACCGAGGCTGTGGCAGAAACGGCCAAGCCGGAACCGGAACCGAGCGAACCGTTGGCGCTACCCATGATCGTTGAAGCCGCGCCCCTGCCGGCACTCGTCGAAGCCGAGCCGGAGGCCGAACCATCACCGCCCGCCGAACCCGAAATAGCACCTGTTCCCGAAGCGAAGCCTCCCACCGTAACGTCCGCAGCTGCCGCAAAGACACCACCTCCTGCGACGAAGGCCGAGCCGGAACCGAAGGCGTCGACACCGATCATGGTCCCGCTGGCCCGCGGCAAGGCGAAGCGCCCAAGGGCGAAGAGATAGCAGCCCCAGACGACAAAAAAAGGCCCGCGCGCTGCGGGCCTTTTTTGATTCTGGTTCAGCGTGTTGCGCCTAGAGCTTCAACCAGGAGGTCATCGAGACATTGGCGAGGTTCAGCGAAGACGACTGCAACTGATCCTGCACCTTCTCCGCCGTCAGCCGCACGCTCTGCTCGTTGAGTTCGGTATCGACAAGCCGGCTGACGCCAAGCTCGGTAGCGCCGCGCAGGCCCTGCACCAGCACGTCGCCGCTGGTCACCTGATTGCGTGTCGCGCTCACCTCCGCGCTCGCGCCCACCATGTCGATGAGCACGCGGTTCAACGACGAGATCATGCCGTCGATCTCGTCACCGCTTGTGCTGCTGCCGATCCTGATCTCGCGCGCACCGCCTTCGTTCGGCTCGCGGGCCCCGGCTTCCATCAGGTAGTAGTTATAGGGAACGCCGCCGAGCGTCGTGCCGGCATAGGCCCGCGTCAGCATCCCGTCCTTCGCCTCCTGGCGGGAAATGAGCGTCGATTTGGCCGTGTCGAAATCCACCATGTTGATCGATAGGCCACCATCCTCGCCCGTCGTCACCGAGGCAAGCAGGGAGGCGACCTTCGGCCGACCGCCTGCCTCGACGGCAAGCCAGTTGTCGCCATTGAAGCTGCTCTCGGAGACGACAGAGCCGAGGTCGGTCTTCATCGCCTGGATATCGGCATTGATCGCCTCGCGATCGGCGCCCACGGCCTTCGCCAGCACCAGCTTCTGCTGGATGCGCGCGACGATGTCGGTCGCCTGCTCGAGACCGAGTGCGGCCGTGTCCGTGACCGCGGCCGCGATCTCGTTTGCCTCCTGCACGCTGCCGGCAGAGAGACTGCCCGGCCGCATCGTGGTCGAGATGGACCAGTAACTGAAAGCATCGGCCGGCGTTTCGGCGACCGGCGCCTTGGCAGATGGCTTTGCCACCCGTTCGAGCGCAGACGCGCTCGCCATCGAAGCCGCATTGGCCAGAGACGGGTTGAGCCAGACTGAACTCATGAGAAAACCTTGTGTCGCCTATCATGTCGATCGGAAGCCGGCATCATTCCGGCGGTGTTTGCCAACACTAGCTGCGAGGTTTTGTTTTTGGCTTTCTGCGAATGTTAGAATTTTAGCGGGTTGACGCTTTCACCCGCTGATCGGTTGCGGCCACAGCCGGATCAGTCTGCAGAAGGCAACCGCCGCATGGTGAATTCGATCTGGTCGCCGTCGAGCTGGCGCCAGCTTTCAACCTCTGTCCAATAGGCAGCCTTCGGGAAGGCGTCGAACCACTCCCGCGCCTTGGCGCGCGCTTCTTCCCGCGTCAGGCAATAGGTCTCGCGCACGAATTGCCCGCCCATGCGCCCGGCAGTCCCGGCACGATGGTCGGCAATGCGCTTCTTCAGGCCGTTGAACGACGGTGGGCCAGGTATCTTCGTCATGAAATCCCTCGCATGGCCCAAGATTAATCCAGGCAAAACCGGAAGGCGAGTCGAATTTCCGGGGACACCTCCGCCCTGATATGGCCGCCCGCGGTTTCACCTGATATTCGTTTGCTCTGAAAGAGTTGCCTGACGACGTTGAGGGGGACGAGATGGAGCGACCGCTACTGCCGAAAGGCCTGCCCGAGGACATCGAGGACAAGAAGGCGGCCGCCCGCGCCTGGTTTGAAAGCCTGCGCGACACGATCTGCGCCTCCTTCGAGACCTTGGAGGACGAGGTCACGGGTCCCATGGCCGATCGCGAACCGGGTCGCTTCACCGCCAAGGACTGGCTGCGCGAAGAGGGCCAGGGCGGCGGCGGCCGCATGTCGATGATGTATGGCCGTGTCTTCGAAAAGGTCGGCGTGCATACGTCGACGGTCCATGGCGAATTCTCTCCCGAATTCAGAAAGCAGATGCCCGGCGCCGAGGAAGATCCGCGCTTCTGGGCTTCCGGCATCTCGCTGATCGCCCATCCGGTGAACCCCCATGTGCCGACGGTGCACATGAACACCCGCATGGTCGTCACCTCCAGCCAGTGGTTTGGCGGCGGCGCAGACCTCACCCCGGTGCTCGATCGCCGCCGCACGCAGGACGATCCCGACACGCGCCTCTTCCATCGCGCCATGGAAGTTACCTGCGAGCGCCATCCCACGGTCGCCGATTACGCCGCCTACAAGAAATGGTGCGATGAATACTTCTACCTGCCCCACCGCAACGAGGCGCGCGGCATCGGCGGCATCTTCTTCGACTGGCTGACCATCGACGAAGACAAGGGCGGCTGGGACGCCAATTTCGCCTTCGTCCAGGATGTCGGCCGCGCCTTCAATCTCGTCTATCCGAAGATCGTCCGGTCCAATTTCAACACGGCCTGGACGGATCAGGACCGGGAAGAACAGCTCGTCCGTCGCGGCCGTTATGTCGAGTTCAACCTGCTCTACGACCGCGGCACGATCTTCGGCCTGAAGACCGGCGGCAATGTCGAATCAATCCTGTCTTCGCTGCCCCCGCTCGTGCGTTATCCGTAATCCACAGGGCGTTACCGCTGACATGTGGATAACCTTTTTCGTTCACGAAAAAGAATGATCGGTGATTCCCGCCGCTTACGACATTGTGTGTCGTGAACTTGACAGTTTGCATTGCGCTCCGGGCTGACACGTCCCATTCTGCGGCCTCACGCAGTATCGAGGAGGAGATTGCGATGACCCCATCCAGCTCAGTATCCGTGTCCCGCGTCAAAGAACCGGCCGACCGCGCGCTCGAAGCACCTGCCCTCATCGACCGCCTGGCCGAGCAGATGCGTCAGTCGAGCGACGTCGACCTGCCCCATTCCTATTTCGTCGAGCAGGTGCGCCTCGGTCTGGCCGGCAAGGATCTCGCCGACCGGCTTGCCGCCAATGATATCGAGACCGGCGCGCATCGCGGCAAACGCCAGCCCGCCCGCTCCGTCTTCCATGCCTGGGCCATGCCTGACTAGTTTCTCCAATCCACCGCGTCGGTTGTCCCTTGCCCGCACTTCGGTGCGGGCATTTTTTTTGCATCTCTGGCCGAACAAAAGCCGGGAAGCCGGTGTTTGCTTAGACGTTCATCACACGGGAGGAGACGATCATGAAGCGCTTCGAATGTGGAACCCTGGTCCCCGGTTGCGATTGGCACACGCGTGCCGACGAGGAGGCCGAAGTCGTCAGGCGCGCGGTTGAGCATCTGCGCGTCACCCATGGCGAGGAGATTATCCGGCCCTCGATGGTCGACCACATCAAGGAACGCATCCGCGACGACAACAAGACGACGGCCTGACGAGCCGGAAGCGGAGCCTGAGCGACAGGCTCCGCACGCTTTGCAGGTTAGCTGCTCGGCAGCATGACCTTGTCGATCACATGAATGACGCCGTTATCCGTGCGGATATCGGCGGTCACGACGTTTGCGCCGTCGACCGTGACACCGGCGCCGGATTTCGTAACCGCAAGCGTCCGGTCACCGCCGCTCTTGATGGTGCGGACATGGATCGTCCGGCCCGGCAGCATGGTCGATGTCAGCTCGCGACCCACCATGTGGTAGCTGAGGATTGCCGCCAGCTGGTCCTTGTTTTCCGGCTTAAGCAGGTTCTCGACGGTGCCGGCCGGCAGCGCTGAAAATGCTTCGTCGGTGGGCGCAAAGACCGTGAGCGGTCCACCGCCCGACAGCGCGGCGACGAGACCGGCCGCATCAGCGGCAGCAAGCAGCGTCTTGAAGCTGCCGGCCTGCTGGGCGGTCTCGACAATATTGTTGGCAGACGCCGAGGAAGCGGCGACCGTCATGCCGGCGGCAAGAAATGCAAATGCGATGCGTTTCATGGAAGTCCCTCCTCTGAAAGGCCAGACCGACATCATGTCGATCATCTGAAGCCGACAGGGATACGGGCGAGAGACGCACCTCAGATTGCGTTAGTAGGGACACTCTTTGTTGAGCTGGGACTCAAGATCCAAACCCAACTGACCACGTATTGGCTCATCTTGTTTTGATGAAATTCACGAGTTAGCCAGGGTCTCCAGCCGCGCCAGAAGATCCTCACGCGTCAGATTGAACTGCGACGCGATCCAGCCCTCTTCGAGCTTGCCGAGGATCTCGCCCACCTTGGGACCCGCGGCGATCCCGGCCGCCAGTACATCGCTGCCCTTGATCGGCAGCACCGGCCGCACGAAACCCTCAGCCCGTTTGAGCAGGGCAAACAGCCGCGCGCTGCGCGCCATGGCCTTCTGGTCATGCTCGGCATTGACGCGGGCCGAGGCGAGTTCGAGCTTCAGCATCGAGATCATCCCGTCCTTGCCGAAGCGATAGAGATCGCGGTCGAAGGCAACGTCGGTCACCGTCTCCTGCGGCTTCGACGCCCGGGCGAACCGGTCGAGCGCCAGCGCTTCGGCATTGGAAAGCCTCAGCCGCTCCGAAAGCGTCACCAGCCGGGCCGCATCCTTCGGCACGATGGCGCAAAGACGCAGCAGCGGATCCGGCGCCCAGCCCAGCGCCTGTTCGGCGGCAATCAGCCCGGGGATCGCATCGATCCCCCATTTTTCCGTCTCCGGCAGGACCTCGGTGAGCACGCCCGACTGCCGCATCCACAAAAGCGCCCGGCCCGGATCGCGCGCCGACAAGAGCTTCTTCATCTCCGCCCAAACCCGTTCGGCAGAAAGCGTCTTGAGCTGCGCCCTGGCCCGGGCAGAGGCTTTGAGGCCTTCCGCATCGGGCCGGCCACTGCCGTAATGGGCAAAGAAGCGGAAGAAACGCAGCACCCGCAGATAATCCTCCGCGATCCGCTGTTCGGCATTGCCGATGAAGCGCACCGTCTTCGTCTCGATATCGGCCAAGCCCCCGACGAGATCGACCACCTCGCCGTCGACGCCGACATAAAGCGCGTTCATCGTCAGGTCGCGCCGGTCGGCATCCTCCTGCCACGTCGCCCCGAAGGCGACCTGGGCATGCCGGCCATTGGTCTCGACATCCCGGCGAAGCGTCGTCACCTCATAACCCTTGCCGTCGATGACCAGCGTCACCGTCCCATGCTCGATCCCGGTCGGCACCGCCTTGATCCCCTTGGCCGCAGCCCGGCCGCTCACCTCTTCCGGCAGAAGCGTGGTCGCCAGATCGATATCGCCGACCGGCAGCCCCATCAGACTATTGCGCACCGCACCGCCGACCACGCGCGTCTCCGCGCCGCCGCTGTTGAGCAGCGCCATCAGCGTCTTCAGTCCCGGATCCTGGAACCAGTCGCGGTCTGCCAGATTGGTCATGCATAGAGCCTTTCATAGAGCGTCCGGATGATGCCGGCAGTGATGCCCCAGATATGCCGTTCCCGATAGGGCATCACATAGAAGTGTCGCACCGCCCCCTGCCACATCCGGCTGTCCTGCCGATGATTGGCCGGGTCCATCAGGAAGGAAAGCGGCACCTCGAAGACGCTGTCCACCTCATGCGGGTTGAGCGTCAGCGAAAACCCAGGCTGAACGATCGAAAGCACCGGCTGGATGCGAAAGCCGGTTCCCGACAGATATTGCGGCAAGCGCCCCACCGTCTCGACGAAGCGGCGGTCGAGACCGATCTCCTCCTCCGCCTCGCGCAGCGCTGCCTCTTCCGGCGAGGCATCAGTCGCATCGATCCCGCCACCTGGAAAGGCGATCTGGCCGGCATGTTTGCGAAGCTTGCTCGTTCGCTGGGTCAGAATGATGCGAGCATCGTCACAGTCGTCGATGACGCCGATCAGCACGGCGGCGTCCTTCAGCTTGAGCTGCTCGTACTGGATGATGGTATCGCGGTTCAGCACATGGTCGCCGTGGTCGCGCCAGGCATGCTCGAGCGGCGCACCCAGCTGCTCCAGCGCCCGGCGACGGAAATCATCGGCAGTGAAGGTCTTGAGGCTCATCGGGACAGGCGATCGAGTTCGTCGGCAGGCATCACGGGAAAGACGACGCCGCGCGAGCGCACGGCAAACATTGCCTTGCCATCGATCTCGACGATCTCCCCCCGCTCGACCAGATCATACATCACCGCCCGTGACACCAGCGCCTCAAGCCGGCCGCGCACGGCCAGATAGGGCTTGAGCTCATGGTTCTCGCCGACGATCTCGAACCGCAGCGGATGGTCCGGCCCCGCCTCGACGACGTCGCCGACATTGGTGCGGAACGTCAGCACCGACTCACCCGCCTCCCCCGTCACGCTCATCTCCACGGCGACGAAATGCGCATCCTGGACACGGATCCCGACCTTTTCCACAGGCGTGACGAGATAGGTTTTTCCGTCCTCATCCTTGCGCAGAACGGTCGAAAAGAGCCTGACAAGCGGCTCCCGACCGATGGGTGTCCCCATATAGAACCAGGTGCCGTCGGCCCGGATTTCCATGTCGAGATCGCCGCAAAAGGGTGGTTCCCAGCGGTCCACCGGCGGCAGTGATGCCTTTCCGCCCGATGTTTGCGCTGACGCGCGCGAAATCAGCGCGGCAAGCCCCGCCGCATCTGTTGTCGCCTTCAGCGTCTCACCTGCCATCTTTGCGTCCCGGTTTTGTCTTTAGCCTATAACAGTCACGAGATAGTCATTCGAA
The DNA here is from genome assembly GCA_032102365.1 of Allorhizobium sp. CTOTU50464. GTDB lineage: Bacteria > Pseudomonadota > Alphaproteobacteria > Rhizobiales > Rhizobiaceae > Allorhizobium. Next base: position 84,848 of record DAMDHD010000002.1, read on the forward strand.
ACGTCCTTGTCAGCCGTCCTCTGGCCAATAAGTTAGTTTCAGTAACATGCACCTTACGCGTCCGCTCGATTCGCAGGACACGGCCAGAACCAATTGGAGCAGACCATGGGCATGATGCCAAATCCCGATGCCGCATTGGATGAAAAGGCGATCATCGCCGAGGCCGAAAAGGCGCTGGCCGATATCGCGAATATCCGGCAGGAAGTCGCCAAGGTGATCTTCGGCCAGGAAAAGGTCGTCGAAAACACGCTTCTCGCCATCCTCTCCGGCGGCCATGCCCTGCTCGTCGGTGTGCCCGGCCTCGCCAAGACCAAGCTCGTCACAACCCTTGGCACGGTTCTCGGCCTCGACGCCAACCGCATCCAGTTTACCCCCGACCTGATGCCCTCGGACATCCTCGGCACGGAAGTCATGGACCAGGACGACACCGGCCGCCGCTCCTTCCGCTTCGTCAAGGGTCCGGTCTTCGCCCAGCTCCTGATGGCCGACGAAATCAACCGCGCAAGCCCGCGTACCCAGTCGGCCCTCCTGCAGTCGATGCAGGAATATCACGTCACCATCGCCGGCCAGCCCTACCAGCTGCCCGCCCCCTTCCACGTGCTCGCGACCCAGAACCCGCTGGAGCAGGAAGGCACCTATCCGCTGCCCGAAGCCCAGCTCGACCGCTTCCTGCTGCAGGTCGACGTGCTCTATCCGGAACTGGCTGCCGAGCGGCAGATCCTGCTCGAAACCACCGGCGTCGGTGACAAGCGCGCCAATGCCGTGATCGGCGCGGACCGCCTGATGGAAATCCAGAAACTGATCCGCCAAATGCCGGTCTCCGACACCGTGGTGGACGCGATCCTCTCGCTCGTCCGCTCCGCCCGCCCCGGCCATGGCAGCGACACGACCGACAAGAACGTCGCCTGGGGCCCGGGCCCGCGCGCCGGCCAGGCCCTGATGCTCTGCGCCCGTGCCCGCGCCCTCTATGAAGGCCGCCTCGCCCCCTCGATCGATGACGTGCACGCGCTCGCCGAACCGGTGCTCGAGCACCGCATGGCGCTGACCTTTGCGGCACGCGCCGAGGGCATGACCGTCCGCGACGTCATCGCGGGTCTCGTTTCCGACCTGCGCAAGTAAGGGAGGCCGTATCCGCGTGGCATCGATCGGCCAGATCGTCGAGCAGACAGCCGGAAGCGAGGTGCTCAAGCGCGCCCGCCAGCGCGCCGTGCTGGTGCCTGACTGCATGGTCGAGGCAAAGCGCATCGCCAACACCGTGATCGCCGGCTGGCATGGCCGCCGCAAGCGTGGCATCGGCGAAAACTTCTGGCAGTTCCGCCCCTATGCCGATGGCGAAAGCTTCTCGCGCATCGACTGGCGCCGCTCCGCCCGCGACGACCACATGTATATCCGCGACCGCGAATGGGAAGCCGCCCACACCGTCTGGCTCTGGGCCGACATGTCGCCGTCGATGATGTACAAATCGACGCTCGCCTCGGTCTCGAAGGAAAGCCGCGCTCTCGTCCTAATGCTGGCGCTCGCCGAAATCCTCGCCCGTTCCGGCGAACGCATCGGTTGCCCCGGCATCATGGAACCGGTCGCCGCCCGCAACGCCGCTGAACGTCTGGCAGCCGCCATCATGCATGCACCGCTGACCGAAGGCCTGCCCGATACCCGCATGATCCGCGGTGCGAGCGACATCGTGCTGATCGGCGATTTCCTCGATGATGCCGACCGCGTCATGCAGCGCATCACGCCACTTGCCCGCCGCGGCCTGCGCGGCCATGTCGTTGAGGTGGCCGATCCCGCGGAAGAAACCTTCCCCTATACCGGCCGCACCGAATTCACCGATCCGGAAACCGGCGAAAAGCTGACATCCGGCCGCGCCGAGACCCTGCGCGAGGACTACCAGCAGGCCTATCTCGCCCGCCGCGGAACCATGTCCGATCAACTCCGCCGCATGGGCTGGAGCTTCACTCATAACCGCACCGACAGACTGGCCTCCGAGGCCCTTGTCGCCGTCCACATGCACCTGTCGGGCATGCCGCCCGCTGCCATCAGGAGTGCGGGCTGATGTTTGGTATTCCGCTGGCCTTCGGCGCTCCCGCGATCCTCGGTGCACTCCTCGCTCTGCCGCTGATCTGGTGGCTGCTGAAGCTCACCCCGCCGCGCCCAAAGGCCGAAGTCTTCCCGCCGCTGAAGATCCTGGCAGGCGTGTTGAAGCGTGAGGAAACGCCTTCGAAAAGCCCCTGGTGGCTGACGCTTCTGCGCATGCTGATGGCCGCGATCGTCATCTTCGCGCTCGCCGACCCCGTAATGAACCCGCGCAACGCCACCCTCTCCGGCGATGGTCCACTGCTGCTCGTCGTCGACAACGGCTGGGCAACGGTCGGCGACTGGGATCGCCGCGTCGAGACCGCGACCGCCTTCATCGGCGATGCCGCCGATCGCAGCCTGCCCGTCTCGATCGTCTTCACCGCAGATCCGACCCATGACGCGATCCCCGGCACGCCAGCCGTTGCGCTGGAAAAGCTTGCCGCGGCCAGCCCGCAGCCCCAGCGCCCGGATCGCGCCAGAACCATCGAGGCCCTGCGCACCACGTTCTCCGCCGAGACACCGGGCACGCTCGCCTATGTCTCCGATGGCATCGCCCGCGACGCTGACGACCCCTTCCTGTCCGACCTTGCGAGCCTGTCGCCCGCCGAATTCCGCATCGTTGAAGGGGATGGCGCAGCGAGCGTCGCGATTACCGGTGCGAACAACGGCTCGGATGCGCTGACGGTCACGCTCTCGCGTCTCAATGCCTCCGAACCCCGCAGCCTGATCGTTGACGCCCAGGATCGCCAGGGCCGCGTCATCGCCTCCGGCCAGGTGGATTTTGCCGCCGGCAGCACGGAAGCCTCGGGCGAGATCGCCGCCCCCTTCGAACTGCGCAACGATTTCGCCCGCCTGTCGGTCGCCGGCATCGCGTCGGCCGGGGCAACCCATCTGCTCGACGATGGCTTCCGCCGCCGCAAGGTCGCGCTGATCTCCGGCGACAGCGGAGACGGCTTCCAGCCGCTGCTTTCGCCGCTCTATTACATCGAACGCGCGCTCGGCCCCTATGCCGATGTGGTCAAGCCCGGCCAGACGGATCTCACGGTTGCGATCCCCGAGATCCTCAATCAGAACCCGTCCGCGCTGGTCTTGGCCGATGTCGGTCGCCTGCCAGCCGACGTCTATGATCCGCTGCAGGCCTGGATCAACCGCGGCGGCACGCTGATCCGTTTTGCCGGCCCGCGCCTAGCGGCTGCCCCGGCCGATGATCCGCTGGTCCCCGTCATCCTGCGCCAGGGCGAACGTGCACTCGGCGGTGCGCTGTCCTGGGCCGAGCCGCAGCCGCTCGCCGACTTCCCGACCATCGGCCCCTTTGCCGGCATGCCCCGCCCCGAAGGTATTCTCGTCAAACGCCAGGTGCTCGCCGAGCCGACGCCGGATCTGGCCGCCCGCACCTGGGCGAGCCTGGCCGACGGCACGCCACTGGTCACCGTCGAGGAAACCGGCGCCGGCCGCATCGTGCTGTTCCATGTCAGCGCCGAGGCAACCTGGTCGGACCTGCCGATCTCCGGCACCTTTGTCGAAATGCTCCGCCGCATCGTGCAACTGACCCGCGTCGGTGCCGCCGAAGCCCAGGCCGGCCAGGCGACGGCACCGTCGCTGCCGCCCTTCCGCCTGTTGACGGAGCGCGGCGCCCTCACTGCCGAAGCCGGCGCGGCCAAGCCGCTATCCCTTGGGCCCGAGCGTCCTAACGCGGCCACCTTCGACAATCCGCCCGGCCTCTATGGCACGGAAGACGGTTTCACGGCGCTGAACCTCTTGCCCGCGGATGCCACGCTGCGTCCACTGCCCTCGCCGGCAGGCCTCACCGTCACCCGCGACCCGATGGCCGGCACCGCCGCCACGCCGCTGAAGCCCGGCCTGCTGACCCTTGCCTTCCTGCTGCTGGTGATCGACAGCCTGATCGTGCTCTTCATGGGCGGCGCCTTCTCGCGCATGCCGAAGCGCGCACCGGCTGCGGCCGCATCCCTCCTGGCGCTCGCCGTCGCGCTCGCGACTGTTGCCCCATCGGACAAGGCGCTCGCCCAGTCGAGCGATGCCAAGCCCGGCGACGAACAGATCCTCGAGCGGCTGGACAACACCCATCTTGCCTATGTCATAACGGGCGAAGCCGAGGTCGATCGTCTGTCCGAGCAGGGGCTAGCCGGCCTCACCGATTTCCTCACCTACCGGACGACGCTCGAACCCGCGCCGCCTGTCGGTGTCGACATCTCCAAGGACGAGCTCTCCTTCTACCCGATCATCTTCTGGCCGATATCCGCCTCCGCCCCCATGCCCTCGGCCGCTGCGATCAGCCGCATCGATGCCTATATGCGCGCCGGCGGCACGGTGCTGTTTGATACGCGCGACCAGGGCTCGATGCTCGGAACGGACACGGGAACCTCGCCCAACGGCGAGCGCCTGCAGGCGATCCTCGCCAATATCGACATCCCGCCGCTGGAACCCGTCCCTTCCGATCACGTGCTGACCCGGGCCTTCTATCTGCTGCAGGGTTTTCCCGGCCGCTACAGCGGAAGCCCCCTCTGGGTCGAATCCCGCCAGGAGGCCCAGTCGAGCAACAGCGCGGTCGCCTCATCCGGCGATGGTGTCACGCCGATCATGATCACCGGCAACGACTTGATGGGCGCTTGGGCGATCGATGCGAATGGCGCAAGCGTGCTGCCCGTGGTCCCTGCCGACGAAATGCAGCGCGAAATGTCCTTCCGCTCCGGCGTCAACATCATGATGTATATGCTGACCGGCAACTACAAGGCAGACCAGGTTCACGTGCCGGCTTTGCTCGAAAGACTGGGGCAATGAGACCATGACGCTCGAATTCGCCCCCTTCATTCCCTGGATCGCGATCGGACTGCTGGCCGTGCTGGCCGTCGTCCTCTCCGTCCTCGGCTTCCTGCGCGGCGTGCGCGGCACGGCCATCCGTCTCGCCGCCTCCATCGCCGTGCTCGCGGCACTCGCCAATCCGCTGCTGCTGCAGGAAGAGCGCGATCCACTGACCACCGTCGTGCCCGTGATCGTCGACCGCAGCCAGAGCCAGCAGATCGCCGGTCGCGCCGACGAAACCGATCAGGCGCTGCAGGGCATCCGCGACCGCCTCGGCCGCTTCGCCAATATCGAGCCGCGCATCGTTGAGGTCACCGACCCCGGCGACAGCGACGCCCCCTCCACCAAGCTTTTCGAAGCCCTGGCCGCAGCAACGACCGGTGTGCCCCCGGCCCGCGTAGGCGGTGCGATCTTCGTCACCGACGGCCAGGTGCATGACATTCCGGGTGAGAACCAGCCGCTCGCCTTCGACGCCCCGGTGCATTCGCTGATCACCGGCAAGGCGGACGAATTCGATCGCCGCATCGAGATCCTGCGCGCCCCGCGTTTCGGCATCGTTGACGAGGAACAGGAACTGACCTTCCGCGTCTTTGACGACGGCGAGGCCTCCAACCAGCCGGCCGACGTCTCCGTGAAGATGAACGGCGAAGACCTCGGCATCGTCCCGGCCGTGCCCGGCGCCGAGACCTCCTTCGCCTTCCGCGTGCCCCGTGGCGGCAACAATGTGCTCGAATTCTCCGTCGCCGCCACACCGGGCGAAGTGACCGACGTCAACAACCGCGCCATTCACCTGATCGAGGGCATCCGCCAGAACCTGCGCGTGCTGCTCGTCTCCGGCGAACCCCATGCCGGCGAGCGCGCCTGGCGCAACCTCTTGAAATCGGACGCCTCTGTCGACCTCGTCCACTTCACCATCCTGCGGCCGCCGGAAAAGCAGGACGGCACGCCCATCAACGAGCTGTCGCTGATCGCCTTCCCCACCCGCGAGTTGTTCGTCGAGAAGATCAACGATTTCGACCTGATCATCTTCGACCGCTACCAGCATCGCGGCGTGCTGCCGATCCTCTATTACGACTACATCGCGGAGTATGTGAGGAATGGCGGCGCGCTGCTGATCGCCGCCGGCCCCGAACATGCCGGCCAGGATTCGATCGCGCTCACCCCGCTCTCCTCCGTTCTGCCGGCAACGCCCACCGGTGACGTGCACCAGGCAGGCTTCTATCCGCGCCTCTCGGACCAGGGCAAACGCCACCCGGTCACCCGTGGCCTCGATGGCTCGGCCGTCGAGCCGCCGCAATGGGGTCGCTGGTTCCGCAGCGTCGATGTCGGCCGCACCGATGGCGAAACCGTCATGACCGCCGACGGCGACCGCCCGCTGCTCGTCTTGAACCGCGCCAATGAAGGCCGCGTCGCCATGCTGCTCTCCGATCAGGGCTGGCTCTGGGCCCGCGGCTTCGAAGGCGGCGGCCCGCATGTGTCGCTCTATCGCCGCATCGCCCACTGGCTGATGAAGGAGCCGGAACTCGAGGAAGAGGCGCTGAAGGCCCGCGCCACCGGCCGCACGCTAGAAGTGACCCGCCAAACGATCGGTGACGCGCCCGGCCCGGCGACGATTACGACGCCCTCGGGCGAAACGATTGCGCTGAACCTCAACGAGATCCAGCCCGGCCTCTATCGCGGCGAACGCCGCATGACCGAAACCGGCCTCTTCACCGTGACCAATGGCGACTTTTCGACCCTCGTCCATGTCGGCGCGGTCGACGCCCCGGAATTCCGCGCAATGATATCGACGACGGACACGCTGTCGCCGATTAGCGAGGAAACCCGAGGCCTCACCGCCCGGCTCGACGATGGCGACGCCTCCGTCCGCATCCCCGACATCCTGCCGGTGCGCGGCGAAGTCCGTGTCGCTGACGACCGCCGAATGCTGATCCGCCTCACCGACGAGACGGTGCTGAAGGGGGTCAACACCCTGCCGCTCTTCGCCGGTTTTGCGGGACTTGGGATCCTCCTGTTGGCCGTCTCGGCCATGTGGTGGCGCGAGGGACGCTGAAGCCACGCCCTCGCTTCGCCATTGCGCCGATCAACAGCCCGGTTGCTCAATAGTGACGGTAAACCAGATCACCCGGTGACGGCCGCTCTGCCTCTGGGTCCGGCTCGGCCCCAAGCCGCAAGGCAAGCCCCGCCGATCGCGCGTTGGCGGGATCGACATAGCTGACAAGGCTCGGCAATTGCCGAACCTCTTTCGCCCAGCGGAGCATGGCTTCCGCCGCCTCACGGGCATAGCCTCTGCCCTCGAAGTCCGGATAGACGAACCAGCCCAGTTCGAACTCGGGAAAGAGCGGCCCCGCATTGATCCCCACCTGCCCCACACAGGCGCCCGTCAACGTCTCGTCGATCATCACCGCGCCGCAGCCGAACAGGTCCCACTGCGCATGGTCGCTGCAGAACATGCCCCAGGCAGCGGTATCGGAAAATGGACCACCCATGTACTGGGCGCGCTCCGAACCCATCAGCCGGCGATAGGCTGTCCAATCATCGGAGCGCATGGGACGCAGGGTGAGACGTGCAGTGGTCAGGGTCGGAACGGAAAACATGCGCAGCTCTCATCGCGGATCGGCATCGCTGTTCCTGCGCACGCAGACGGCAACGGCAGAACAGTTGGCCTTCCCATGACATGCCTTGGCGCGGCATGTCTATCGCCGGCTAGAATGGATGTGACGGGCGGAGCGTGTACCGGACGCGAACGCCTCTCATTGCCTTCCGAGGCCGTCTGCCCGTCCCTTCTCCTGCGTCATGTCCCGCGAGAAGGAGGCGGCCTGTCGCTGCTCGGCCGAATATTCCGCCAGGGCTGCGAGATAACCCGCCTCGAAGGCTTCGCGCGTCCGGCCCGGGTCCCGATTGCAGCGGGCAACATGTCCGAGCCCCTCCCACCATTCCTTCCACGCAGCAATGATATGCATCTTCATGCTCCTTTCCGCGCTTTGCCCATGTCACAGTCCACCAAGCCGGTCGTATGGACGACAACGACGAGAGGCAGCGCCGCGTTGCCGTACGCTGGCGGACGCAGGCCTCATGCCCTGTGAGAGGGCTGCATCTGCGGACAGTTCGGGCTTGTCCAGGGCTGCGGGTTCCGGCTGGCAGACGCGAGTGCGCTCGCAATTGCCGCGACGAGATCGTCGGGCTTGGAGAGCTTGGGGATCCAGGTGCCGCGTTCGAAAACGCAGCAGTTCGGATCACCCTCCCGCTCGCGTGCGGTATGCACGACGAAAGGCACGCCGCGCTCGACAAGGATCTCCGCCACGGCCCTGGAATCCCCGTCCCGCAGCCCGACATCCAGAACCGCAGTTTCGGGCGTGTTCTCCTCCAACCAGCGTATCGCTTCTTCACACCGGGTCATGGTAACGACGACGCCGAGCTGCGCATCGCCGATCAAGGATTCGAGTTCCATCGAGATCAGCGGCTGGTCTTCCAGCACGAGAATGATGGATTGGTATCCCATGAGCGTCCCTCCAAAACCTTAGACCAAAGTTTAGCAGGCTTTTCCGCTCGGTCCGGTTGCGTACGACAGCGAACGCAAACGCGGGCACCTCTCTGCGGACGGAACAATCGGCGCAAGGGCTGGTTCGAATTTTTTTGCAACCTAAAAATGGAGAAGCTCGATGGCGCAGGAACTGCTCATCCGCAACAGGCTCCTCGCTCTGCTGCCGCAAGGCGAGCGGGTCGCGGCTGAACCCCATCTGGAGAGCCTGGTTCTGGAAAAGGACTTCTGCCTCGCGGCCGCCGATTGCGACATCAGCCATGTCTACTTTCTCGACGAAGGCATCGGTTCCATGGTCGTCGTTTCGCCGGAAGGCAATCGCGCCGAAGCCGGCATGTTCGGCAGCGAGGGCTTTGCTCCGGTGCCTCCGGCCGTCCTCTCGCGCCGCAGCCTGCACGAGGTCATCATCCAGTCGGCCGGCAGCGGTCATCGCATTGAGGTGCCCGCGCTCTGGGGCCTTATGCAATCATGCCCGACGCTGATCAGCCTGATGGCACGCGCTTCACACAATCTCGCAACGCAGGTTTCCTACACGGCGCTCTCCAACGCGGTACACCAGGTCGACGAGCGCCTGGCCCGATGGCTGTTGATGGCCCATGACCGGGTGCATGCAGACGAACTCACCATCACCCATGAATACATTTCCCTGATGCTGGCCGTGCGCCGCCCCAGCGTGACGACCGCGCTGCACATCCTCGAAGGCAACCGGTTCATCCATTCCGAGCGCGGCGTGATCACCATCCGCAACCGCAAGGCGCTCGAGGAATTCGCCCGCGACGCTTACGGCAAGCCCGAGGAGGAGTACCGCCACCTCTTCGGCACGGCCTGAGGCGGATGCGCCTCAAGCCGCAGTGCAATCACCCCATCAATGCCTTCGCCTTTTCCTTCGCCAGCCCACGAGAGGCCGATACCCTCTTCGGAAAGCCGCTCCTGTCGCCGAAGTCCTTGACCTCGCCGCGGCGCATGTGTCGCCCGGTGGCAGCACCCGCGGCGATGAAGTCGAGCAGCGTCACGCCCGCCACCATGACAAGCGCGATCGCCACATTGTCCTGCTTCGGATTGTCGGGATGCATGGCCGATCCCAGCGCGACGATGTCGAGACCGTCGCCGGCGATGCGGCTCGCGAGCCCCACTTCCTTGTCGACCGAAAGCGTCATCATGCCCGAGCCGATCTCGCGAAGCCCATAGGACCGGACCATGACCTCCTGCCCCTCCATGCCGAGCGCGCGGGTGATGCGGTGCGCGCCGAAAAGTTCGACGAGGCCGAGCCCGATGCTGAACCAGCCGAGATTGCGGACAAGCCGGTCCGAAGAGGAAAAGGAGCTCGGCCCCTTCTCCAGAACCTTCGGATCGCTCTTGGAACGTTTGAGTGTGCTGAGCAAATTCATGGCGATACCTCCGGTTACGGCTTCAGGACGACTTTGATGCAGCTGTCCTGCTTGTCGCGGAACACCTTGTACATTTCGGGCCCCTCATCGAGGCCGACGGTGTGGGTGATGACGAAGGATGGGTCGATCTGCCCCTCCTCGATCCGGCGCACCAGATCGTCCGTCCAGCGCTTCACATGCGTCTGCCCCATGCGGAAGGTCAGCCCCTTGTTCATCGCCATGCCCATCGGCACCTTGTCGATGAGGCCGCTATAGACGCCCGGAATGGAGATGATGCCGCCCGGCCGGCAGACATAGATCATCTCGCGCAGCACATGCGGCCGATCGTTTTCCATCAGCATCATCTGCTTGGCGCGGTCCATCAGCGTGTCGGGATGGCTCATCGAGACATGGCTTTCCATGCCGACGGCATCGATGCACTTCTCCGGACCCTTGCCCTTGGTCAGCTCATCGAGCCGCCCGATGACGCTCTCTTCCTTGAAGTTGATGGTGATTGCGCCGCCGGCCTCGGCCATGGAGAGACGCTCTGGAAGATAATCGATCGCCACGACCTGCGCAGCACCGAGCAGCACGGCGCTGCGGATCGCCATCTGCCCGACGGGACCGCAGCCCCAGACGACGACGGTGTCGCTCGGCTCGATCTCGCACTGGACTGCCGCCTGCCAGCCTGTCGGCAGGATATCGCTCAAGAACAGCGCCTGCTCATCGCTCATGCTGTCAGGCACCTTGATATGCGTGCTGTCGGCATAGGGCACCCGCAGATACTCCGCCTGCCCGCCCGGATAGCCGCCGGTCAGGTGGGTGTAGCCGAAGAGACCACCGGTCGTATGGCCGAAGACCTTCTCGGACAGTTCCTTCTTGCGGTTGGTCGTTTCGCAGACGGAGTAGTTGCCGCGGCGGCACTGCTCGCATTCACCGCAGGTGATGGTGAAGGGAATGACGACCCGGTCACCCTTTTTCAGCGTGCCGTTCAGACCGGAACCGGTCTCGACGACCTCGCCCATGGTTTCGTGGCCCATGATGTCGCCCGGCATCATGGCCGGGACGAAATTGTGGAAGAGATGCAGGTCCGAGCCGCAGATCGCGCAGCTTGTCACCTTGATGATCGCATCCCGCGGATCCTCGATCTCCGGATCCGATACCCGATCACATCGAATATCCTCCTTGCCGTGCCATACCAATGCGCGCATCCGGGTCTCCTCGCTGTCTTCGCTGTTCAGGTTGATGCCTGCCCAACAAGAACTGCGCCGAACGGTTCCGACAAAGTTTGAGAGCCACTCTCGACAGCGCCGTGCGGAGCAGCGAAACTGCAGGCATGACGACACCCCTCACCCTGACAGACACTGTGCCTGACGACGCCCGCGAGAAGATCCTCGCCGGCATCCGCGCTTACAACGACACCCTGCTCGGCCCGACAGACCGCAGGGAGCTCTTCATCCCGATCACGGCGGAGAACGGGAGCGTCGATGGTGGCCTGATCGGCTATACCGGCCGAGGTTGGCTATACGTAGAACTGCTCTTCGTCCCCGAACGTCTGCGCGGACAAGGCATGGCCGGAAAACTTCTGGCATTGGCCGAAAAGGAAGCACGGGCGCGCGGCTGCATCGGTGCCAATATCGACACGATCAATCCCGTGGCGTGCCGCGCATACGAACGCGCCGGATACAGCGTCTTCGGCCGCATCGAGAATTTTGCGCAGGGCCACGATATCTGCTGGCTGCTCAAGTGGTTCTGAGGTTTTTCTCGCGCAGCCTCGCATCTCCGTTGCTCCGCCTTCGCTGCAAAGCCAAATCATCCGATCGCGGAACATCACGCCAGCGCAGTTGTTCCACTTGTGCGGTCACGGCGGCCGGCCGCCGGCCATCGACGCGAACAAGGGGCGATCAAATGACACGACAGGATATGGCACCGCACCAGCGTGTGGAGCGGGAAAGAGGCTGGTCGAGACCTTCGATCTCGCTTGTGGTGCTGGCAGCGGCGTTGATCCTGTTCCTCGTCCTGCTGCCGGGAACCGTGCTGATGATCTTTGCCGGCATGCTGCTCGCGGTCTTCTTCCGCGCCGGCGGCGTTTGGCTCGCCCGTCACCTTTCGCTGCGCCCGGTCTGGGGTGTTGCGCTGTTCCTGCTGGCGATCCTGCTCGGCCTCGCGCTCGCCGGCACCGCGGCCGCCCCGGCCATCTCGACGCAGTTCGATGAACTGTGGCGCCAGATCCCGGACGCGGCCGAGAGCCTCACCTCCCGCCTCGAGCAATATGCCTGGGGTCGCGAAATTCTCGATCGCATGGGCGAAGCTGACATCTGGTCGGGTGCCTTCGGCGGGGCAGCAACCCAGGCGCTCGGCTCCGCCTTCGGCTATCTCGGCAACACCGTGCTTTTGCTGTTCATCGCCCTTTACGGCGCCTTCGACCCGGGCACCTATCGCCGCGGCTTCATCAAGCTCTTCGCGCCCTCGCTGCGCCCCGAAGCAAGCAAGGTACTGAACGAAAGTGTTGCGACGCTGCAAAGCTGGCTCTCCGCACAGCTGATCTCGATGTCGGTTGTGGGGATCCTCACCGGCCTGGGCCTGTGGCTCATCGGCATTCCGCTTGCTCTGGTGCTGGGACTGATCGCCGGCCTGCTCGCCTTCATCCCGAATGTCGGGCCGATCCTGGCTGCAATACCCGGCCTCTTGCTCGCCGTTCCCGACGGCACGAATGCTGTGCTGATGGTGCTCGCGGTCTATCTCTCGGTGCAGACGCTGGAGAGTTACGTGGTCACACCTCTTGTACAGAAGGAGAAGGTCTCGCTGCCGCCCGTCCTGGTCATCTCTTCGCAGCTGATTTTCGGAACGCTCTTCGGGCTGATCGGCCTTGCAATGGCAACCCCGCTCACGGCGCTTGGAATGCAGCTGATCGACCGCGTCTATGTCGGGGCATGGCTGGAACGGGAGCGTCCGTCGTCGGAAATCATCAGGGAGGCTTCGGCGAATACGAAGCCGGAGACGAGCGGCAAAGCCGCCCGCCTAAGCTCCTCGACATCAGATCTTAAAAAATCAGCATCAGGAACAGGATCACCACGATCAGCCCGATGAGAAAGATGGCTCCGACTGTTCCACCGATGAACTTAAGCATGTCAGCGTCTCCTCTCTGGTTCAGCGCATGATCGACCGGCAAGCGGCCGATATCTGCGGGGACAAGACAGGGGGAACAGCTCAGTTCAGCCTTGGTTCCACTCAGGGCACCTGAACGCCGGGGAAGGTGGAGGATCAGCCTGCCGCGTAGGCCTTGGCGGATGTGAAGGTGCTCAGGGCTTCCGCCTGACACGCTTCAGGATCATGCCACGCGATCACGCCCTTCAGCCGCGCATGCACATCGTGCGCCAAGGGCACAACCAGTACCCGGTTCGGATCGACCGGCCCCGGAAACTCCAGCGCCTTATAGACGACCTTCTCGAAACCGAGCGGCATGTAATAGGGCGGGTCGCCGATCAGGATGACGCCTTCTGAGCCCTTGCGCCGCGCCGCGTCAATGGCGATCCGCACGAGTTCGCGGCCAATGCCCCGGTTCTTGTGGGAAGGCCGCACCGCAAGCGGTCCGAGCAGATGTCCCTTCACACCACCGGCGAGCACCGGCGTCATGCGCACGGAAGCAATCGTCTCGCCATTGTCGGCACAGATGAAGGAGAGCGACCGGTCATGCGGCCCCTGCTCGCGAATGCGCGCGGCAGCACGTGTGTGCCGGCCGGGACCAAAGGCTTCTTCGTTGATGACTTCAATGACCGCGTCGTGCGACGCATCCTCGGTGAGGTAGACAAGGCCGGAGTGAAACATGGATGACCGAAACCAATAGACAGACAGCAATCAAGTTCAATCGCACGGGGCTCGTGCGTTCGAGAGCTTCAGCGTCGTCGTGGGTTCCGTGCGATTGTCATCGGGGCCTTCAGGGTTTTGAGTTTGGTTCCGATAGCAGCAAATTTTCTGTCCGTCCAACGGAAAACGCAGTGTTCAACCCATCGCCCCTCGCAATCGCGGCCAACAGCCGTATCTTCCGGGTCAAGTTGAAACGACAAGGAACCGATCATGGGCAGGCTGGTAGATGGCGTCTGGCAGGACGTCTGGTACGACACGAAATCGACATCCGGGCATTTCAAGCGCGCCGATTCGAGCTTCCGCAACTGGGTGACGGCGGATGGTTCGGCCGGTCCCTCCGGTGAAGGCGGCTTCAAGGCGGAGGCCGGACGTTACCACCTCTATGTCTCCTATGCCTGTCCCTGGGCCCACCGCACGCTGATCTTCCGCAAGCTCAAGGGCCTCGAAGACCTGATCTCGGTCTCGGTCGTCGATCCCCTGATGCTGGAAAACGGCTGGGAATTCCATGAGCGCGACGGCGCGACCGCCGACCACCTCTTCGGCTCCGACTATCTCTGGCAGGTCTATGTCAAGGCCGACCCGGATTTCTCCGGCCGCGTGACCGTCCCCGTCCTCTGGGACAAGCAGAAAGGCACGATTGTCTCCAACGAGTCGGCCGAAATCATCCGCATGTTCAATTCGGCCTTCGACCACCTGACGGGCTCGACCCTCGACATGCATCCTGAGGATCTACATGCCGAAATCGATGACGTGAACAAACGCGTCTACGACACCGTCAACAACGGCGTCTACAAGGCCGGTTTCGCCACGACCCAGGAAGCTTATGAAAGCGCGGTCTATCCGCTCTTCGAAACGCTCGACTGGCTGGAAGATCGCCTGAAGACCCAGCGCTATCTCTTCGGCAACAGCATGACGGAGGCCGACTGGCGGCTCTTCACCACGCTCGTGCGTTTCGACCCCGTCTATGTCGGCCACTTCAAGTGCAATATCCGCCGCATCGCGGATTACCCGGCACTATCAGCCTATCTGCGCGATCTCTACCAGACGCCGGGTGTGGCCGAGACGGTCGAGATGCGCCACATCAAGCATCACTATTACCGCAGCCATACCATGATCAACCCGACCGGCGTCGTGCCCGTTGGCCCGGACGAGGACCTGACCGCCCCGCATGGACGCGAGACGCTTGGCGCCTGATCTTCACCAGTGATGCGCGGGGGAGGTTTCCCCGCGCAGTTCCGCGATCCGAAGCCGCGTTGCCTCGGTCGTGCCCTCCGGCAGGGCGTCGAGCGGGAAGAAGCCGGCTTCCGCGATCTCCCGGTCGGCAGGTCGCTCGGCCGTCTGCCGCACGTCGACACGGTAGAGAAGAACATGGTCACGCCCGCTGATCCGTGCATTGAAATAGACGTGGAAGAGCGCCGGGACGCTGATCGCCTCCAGATTGCCCTCCTCCCGCATCTCCTTGATCAGCGCGTCCATCGCCGTCTCGCCACGCTCGACGCCGCCACCCGGCAGATGCCAGCCGGGCACATAGGTGTGGCGCACGAGAAAGATCCGGCCGGCCTCGTCGAAACAGGCGGCCCGTACGCCGAGCGTCATGCCGCGGCTCAGCGCGAAATAGACATGCAGCACGCGAACAAGGAACCTCTTCGGCCATCCGAGCCTTTCGCTATCGGGGCCGGTTCCGGCACCACCTGCTGGCCTCATTTTCCTTGCCCCTCGGTGTCAGCGCCGTTAAGAGAAGCGCCATGTTCAAGCTCGCCCACATCTCCGACGTGCATCTCGGCCCGCTGCCGAACCTGACGATCCGGGAATTGGCGTCGAAGCGAATTACCGGCTATGTGAACTGGCATCGCAACCGCCGCAAGCATCTTTTCCCCAATGCACTGGAAATGGTTCTCGACGCCCTGCGCGCCGAAAACCCGGACCATCTTGCGATCACCGGCGACCTCGTCAACCTCGCCTCCAAGCTCGAGGTCAAGCTCGTCTCGGAATGGCTGAAGGAAGCAGGCGCCCCGCTCGACACCTCCGTCGTTCCGGGCAATCACGACGCCTATGTACCCGGCGCCCATGAACGCGTGGTCCAGGCCTGGTACGACTATATGCGCGGCGACGATGACCCTCTAATCTTCCAGGACGACCACAAGCTCTTCCCCTACATCCGCCGCCGTGGTCCGGTCGCCCTGATCGGCTGTTCCACCTCGATCGCCACGCCACCCTTTTCCGCGCAGGGCTATTTCAGCAGCCGCCAGGCGCGCGAGACCGCAGCCCTGCTCAAGGCCGCCGGCGAAGAGGGCCTGTTCCGCGTGGTGATGATCCACCATCCGCCAATCCGCGGAGCCGCGCCCCAGCACAAGCGCATGCTCGGCATCCGTCGCTTTGCCGCGGCCGTCCGCAAGGGCGGCGCCGAACTCGTGCTGCATGGCCATACCCACCTGAACACGCTCTATTGGCTGGCAGACCGCGAGAAGAAGGTGCCCGTCGTCGGCATCGCCTCGGCCAGCCAGGGCCCCGGCGCCAAGAAACCGGCCGCCGGCTACAATCTCTTCTCGATTACCGGTGAAGCTGGCAACTGGCAGCTCGACTGGCAGCGCTACAAGATCGAAAGCGAAGACGCGCCCCTTAAGCTCGACCACAGCGAGCGCCTGATGGGCGAAACGGTTCAGTCCACCTGAACGGCTGTAGCAAGCGCCAAGGCGACCGCCTCCGGCGCCTCCTCGATCAACATATGGCCCACACCATCAATGAGCGTCACCTCGGCACTTCGCCAGACATGACCGGCTTGCGCGACCGGGAGGATCGGATCCTCCGTCCCCCACAAGAGCCGCGTTGGGCTGCTAAGTGCCTCGAAGCGCGCAAGTGGCAACGTCCCCTGCCCGATCCGGCCGTCTGCCTCCACTAGGAAGGAGTGCAAGATCTCCATCAGGCGCTCGGTTGCGCCGGAAAGCCGACGCGCATCCGCCAGCCGCTCGATATCCGAGGCATCCGGCCGGACATCCGGCGCGAACATCGCGGCCAACCCAGCCGCCAGCGCATCATGCGCCACGGCCGAGCCATAACGCCGCAACGCTTCATGATTGATCTCGAAGCCGAAGCCACCCGGCGAGAGCAGCGTCAGTGATCGCACGCGATACGCCGCCTTGAGCGCAATCAGACTGGCAACAGCCCCGCCCATCGAATGTCCGCAGAGATGGAACGAGGACAGGCCTCGCTGGCCGAGATCCTCGAGAATGGACTTGGCCATCACGCCGGCATGCCCGACGCCCTCTGCATCGAGCGAGGCCCCATGCCCGGGCAGGTCGTAAACAACAAGCGGCAGATCCGGATCGAGCCGCGCGAGAACCGGCGCCCAGCCGGAACCGATCCCGCCAAATCCGTGCAGAAGCACAAGCGGGGCCTTCGCCGAGGACGGATGTCGAACCTCGGCGAAGAGTGTCATGGCATCAGGCCTTCTTCTGCTCGTCCAGCACGCGGTTGGCGGCCGAAACGATGGCTTCCAGAGAGGCCGTCACGATATTGGTGTTGATGCCAGCCCCGAACAGCTTGCCGCCGGCATGTGCCATCTCGACATAGGCGATCGCAGCCGCATTCGAGCCATGCTGCAGCGAATGCTCGGAGTAATCCTGCACGGTGAGCTCGATCCCGAGATAGGTCGAGAGCGCATTCACGAAACCGTCGATCGGCCCGGTCCCCTTGCCCTCGATCCGCTTCGTCTCGCCGTTATCAGTGATCTCGGCAGCCACGACACGGATCCCCTTCTGGTCGGAGCCTGCCGGATAGGTGTGGTGATCGACGAACTTGATGCGGGCGCCGGTCTGGTCGACATAGCGCTCGATGAAGCGTTCGTAGATCGCCTTCGACGGCAGTTCCTTGCCACCCTCGTCGGTGATCCTCTGGATATCCTCGCGGAACTCGATCTGCAGGTTGCGCGGCAGGTTGATGCCGTAATCCTCCTGCAGGATATAGGCGATGCCGCCCTTGCCCGACTGCGAGTTGATGCGGATGATCGCCTCGTAAGTGCGGCCCACATCCTGCGGGTCGATCGGCAGGTATGGCACCTCCCAGACCGGGGAATTCGCCTGGCGGATCGCCTTCATGCCCTTGTTGATCGCATCCTGGTGCGAGCCCGAGAAGGCTGTGTAGACCAGTTCGCCCACATAGGGGTGACGCTCCGGAATGACCATCTCGTTGGAATACTCGTAGACCGCCTTGATCCGCTCGATGTCGGAGCAGTCGAGCTCCGGGTCTACGCCCTGCGTGTACATGTTGAGCGCCAACGTGACGATGTCGACATTGCCGGTGCGCTCGCCATTGCCGAACAGCGTGCCCTCGACACGGTCGGCACCGGCCATCAGGCCGAGCTCGGTTGCCGCGATCCCCGTACCGCGGTCGTTATGCGGATGCAGCGAGATCAGCACGTTCTCGCGGTTGTCGATGTTGCGGCACATCCATTCGATCTGGTCCGCATAGATGTTCGGCGTGGACATCTCCACGGTCGACGGCAGGTTCAGGATCAGCTTGTTCTCTGCCGTCGGCTTCACCTCGGCGATCACGGCATTGCAGATCTCCAGCGCGACGTCCAGCTCGGTGCCGGTAAAGCTTTCCGGCGAGTATTCGAAACGATAACCGCCGCCGGCCTTGGCCGCCATGTCCATGATCATCTTGGCGGCATCGACGGCGATCTGCTTGATGCCGGCGACATCCTTGCCGAAGACCACGCGACGCTGCAGCTCGGAGGTCGAATTGTAGAAGTGGATGATCGGCTTGGTCGCACCTTCCAGCGCCTCGAAGGTGCGCGTGATGAGTTCAGGCCGGCACTGCACCAGGACCTGCAGCGAGACATCGGCTGGAACACCACCCTCTTCCACGCACCAGCGGGCAAAGTCAAAATCGGTCTGCGACGCCGACGGGAACCCGATCTCGATTTCCTTGAAGCCCATGTCGAGCAGGAGCTGGAACATGCGGGCCTTGCGGTCATGGCCCATCGGGTTGACCAGCGACTGGTTGCCGTCGCGCAGGTCCACCGAGCACCAGATCGGCGCCTTGTCGATCACCTTGGACGGCCAGGTGCGGTCTGAAATGTCGATTTGCGGATAGGGTCGATACTTCTGCGAAGCGTCCGGCATGCCCTGCTTGACGGTATGGGTCTTCAAAATCATCGTCTTCGTCTCTTCTCGTCCTCGTCGGCGTGAGCAGCTGATAGCAAATCAGTCTGGCTTTGACACGTCCGGACAGGCACTTTTCAAGGGATGGATTGCATTACCAAGGGGGGATTTCGAGGAGCAATCGCCAAACGGCTGACCCGGCCGCCGGGCGCTCCTCAGTGGACCCGGCAACCGCGGATAAGGCCGAGAAGAAGAAGCGAGTTTGGCACCGACGCGACGAAGCCGGCCGCAGAGCGGGCCGTCATGTCAGTCGCAGCAATGGTCGTGCCGTTCATCTTCATGGGAGGAGGAATACCGCGATGAATTGAATCGCGCAAGGGTGTTATTCAGCGGCGGACCGACGCTCATGTTCGAGACGTTCGTCGACCCACCTTGAAATCAACTCATCGACCGACAACCCAAGACGTTTGGCCTCGGCGGCGATCCCCGTCGCACTGTTCTCACCGAGTTTCACAAGAAAAAGGTTGCGGCCAATATCACCCGTCTTGGCCTGAGACCAATCCAGGTCATCATCGATGTTCTCACCGTTATCGAATTTGCGGTCAAACTCTTCAGCTGTCATCTTGGCCATAAGCCAGCCTTTCCAGTTTTCTAGAACGCCTCACGGATATGATCCTGATACGGCGTCCACGAAGAGTAAATACACCTGTCCAAAGCAACCCGTCGATGCTCCCGACCGTAAGAAACCGTACTTCTTCACGATAGGAAGCTGCGAGTGTTTTCTTTTTCGGATCATACCACAACTCCTGCGCAGCGACGAAATCGATTCCGTGCTTCGCCTTGTTTGCTTCGCTTTTGGCAGGATCGAATTCGAACTCCATGCCTGAAACCTAGCGCAACCAAAACGATTGCACCAGATGGGGCACACGCAGATCAGCGCCGCCCGAAGTGAGCGATGAGAGCCGCCGCCGCGAAGCCGAGCGCAATCACGCCCCAGACCATTGCGCCATCGGTGACATTGCTGCCGTCGGGCGTCAGACAGCTCGATTGCGAGGCCGCGATGCAGTCGCGCCAGATCCAGTAGCGCGTGTAGAAGACGTAGCCGAAGAAACCGGCTGCAAGTGCAAAGACGATCGCCCGGATGCGAAGCCTCTTCATCCCCGGGCTCTCGCGAGTTTCACCAGACCCAGCATTGCCACCCCGGCAATCAGCCCCCAGAACGCCCCGGAGATCCCGAGGATCGATATCCCGGACGCCGTCACCAGGAATGTCACGGCCGCCGCTTCGCGCGTCTCCGGCGCCTGAAAGGCCGCGACAGAGGATCCCGAAAAAGCGCCGATCAGAGCCAGCCCCGCGACGGACTGAATGAGGATCGGCGGCGCGAGCGACACGAAACCGGTGACCGCACCGGCAGCCAGCCCCAGCAGCACATAGCCGATCCCGGCGATGATCGCCGCCCAGTACCGCCTGGCAGGATCGGCATGCGCATCCTCGCCCGCGCACATTGCCGCCGTGATCGCCGCGAGATTGACCGCATGCCCGCCAAAGGGCGCCGAGAGGGCCGAGAACAGGCCGGTTACGGCAAACATCGGTCCCGGATTGGGCTCGTATTTGTTGACCTTGAGGATCGCGATGCCGGGAATGTTCTGCGACGCCATGGTGACGATGAAGAGCGGCAGCGCGATCGAAACGAGTGCCGGCAACGTGAAGACCGGCATCACGAATTCGACCGGCGGCGCAAGCGATGCCGCCCAGCTCGCCATGGCCCCCTCCGGTAGGTCGACGCCGAAGACGAGCACCACCACGAAGGCGATGAGGGCCGCAGGCACCGCATAGAGCCGCTTGAACGCCGCCACCACGGCCCAGACGACGAGGATCGGCAGGCCGAGTGCCGCATCGAAGGCCACCGCCTTGAACGGCGCAAAACAGAGATTGAGGATGACGCCCGCCAGCATGGCATTGGCGATCGGTGCCGGAATGGCCGCCACCGCCCGCCCGAACGGCCGGATCAGCCCGGCGAGCACGATGAACGCCGCGCAGACGAGAAAAGCGCCGACGGCCGCCGGAAAGCCGCCAAGCGGAATGCCCGCCGTCGCCATCAATGCCGCTCCTGGCGTCGACCAAGCAACCGAGACGGGCAGCTTCGTCCACACACTCAAGACGATGCCGCAGATGCCCATGGCGACCGATAGCGCCATCAGCCCCGATGCCGCCTCGTAATCCGTGGCACCGACGCCCTTCAGCCCCTGCAGCACGACGGCAAAGGAACTGGCGAAACCGACAAAGGCAACGAGCACGCCCATGAAGGCGGCCTGGGGGGAAAAGTCTTTCAGCATGATGGACTCGCCAAACTAACAGGAATGACGCAAGGCCAATCAAATTCTGCCGGTGCTGGCAAGCCGCAGGCCGGGCCCAAAGGTTCCGCCCGGGCTCAAGCGAAGCTCTCGGTCAGCATAATCCGGTCGAACGCGGCAGCGCCTTCAACGGCCGCGGCATCGAGACGCGCCTCGACCACCCGGTTGCGCCCGCTACGCTTGGCGGCATAAAGCGCCTCGTCGGCCCGCGCGATCAACTGCGTCACGGACATCGGCAGCGGCGCTGTCGCGACACCCGCACTCAGTGTCACCGGGATCGTCGTGCCCTCATGTGCGATGCTGAGGCTCGCAATCCTTGTTCGCAAATGCTCGGCGGCTTGGAGGGCGGACACCTCCGACGTATCCGGCAGATAAAGACCGAACTCCTCGCCCCCCATGCGGGCCAGGATCGCCTCTTCGCCGAGCAGGTCCGTCATCGCCTGCGCCACCGCGGTCAGCACCGCATCTCCGGCCAGATGCCCGTATTGGTCGTTCACCTGTTTGAAGTGATCGATGTCGATGATGACATAGGCGCTGCCGGAGGCCGCCTGGCGCGGCAGGCGATCCATCATCCAGTGGCGATTGCGTATACCCGTCAGGCTGTCGGTTTCGGTGAGCGCGATGAGCCGCTGCTCGGCCCGCTCCTGGACCAGGATCAACACGAACATGGCAATCGCGAACTGACAGAGGATGAGGACGAGAAACGCACCCGCAGGCGTCACCTGAAACACGTCGGGCCTGAGCAGGGCGCCAAATGTCGCCATGGCGGTCAGCGCCTTGAACCCGAAGGCGGCGGCAAGCCCGTAGCGGCTCGTCAGCCGCTGGCATTTCGGATCCGCCAGCACGAGCGCGCCACACGCCGCCGAGAACCCACCCATGCAGGTGAGAAACACCGCCCCGCGATACTCCCGCACCAGCGGAAACTCGGTCAAAAACGCCGCAATCGTGATGAGCGCCGGCACGGCCAGCAGCCACCACATCCGGCCTGCCCGATCTTCCGTCACCACATTGGTGAGCCCCGCCAGCATCAGCACATAGGCGATCGGCGTGACGATCGACGTCGTATAGGTCCAGGTCGCATAGGCGAGCACCCCCTGCTCCGATGCCCCGGCAAGCACGGAGGCTGCCGCCAGCACCAGAGATCCGATCGCCATCTTGCCGAGCCCGCGGCTGCGGCGGGAGCGAAAGCGGAGATAGAGGAAGCACAAGGCACCGACTGTCAGCGACAATGGGTGCAGGATGAGAATGGTGGCGAGGTCGAGATGCATGAGGCGTCCAGGCGGTACCGATACAACCAGGCTTAGCAACGCAAAGATTGCCGATTGCTGAACGCAGCCAGCCGCCCCGTACATGGCTGCATCCCCCTCAACGCAGAGCGGCAACACGAAGCGCCACCGTCCGCCCGTCATCGACATTTCACTCTTGTCCGGCAAACAGGATGTGGACGTGGAATCCCCGACCTTCCGCTTGCCTTTTGACCCCCTTTTGCCTATGGGACCCCCCGACGCATTCGGGGCGTCCCGTTCACTTCCGCCAGACATGGCTGGGTTCACGAAGGATAGAGCCTTGATCCAGACTCCCTATTACCTGATCGACAAATCCAAGCTGCTCCAGAACATGGAGAAGATCGCGACCCTGCGCGAACTCTCCGGCGCCAAGGCGCTTCTGGCGCTCAAATGCTTCGCCACCTGGTCGGTCTTCGACTTCATGCGCGACTATATGGACGGCACGACCTCGTCGTCGCTCAATGAAGTCCGCCTCGGCCATGAGCGTTTCGGCAAGGAAACCCATGCCTATTCGGTCGCTTACGCCGATTACGAGATCGACGAAGTCGTCAGCCATGCCGACAAGATCATCTTCAACTCGATCGGCCAGCTGACCCGCTTCGAGAAGCAATCCTCCGGCATCATCCGCGGCCTGCGGCTGAACCCCGGTGTCTCCTCCTCGAGCTTCGATCTTGCCGATCCCGCCCGCCCCTTCTCGCGCCTGGGCGAATGGGATCTGAAGAAGGTCGAGCCGGTCATGGACATGATTTCCGGCTTCATGATCCACAACAACTGCGAAAACGGCGATTTCGACCTCTTCGACCGCATGCTCGGCGACATCGAGCAGAAGTTCGGCCCGCTGCTCAAGAAGGCCGAATGGGTCTCGCTCGGCGGCGGCATCCATTTCACCGGCGAGAACTATCCGCTGGAGAAGTTTGCCGAGCGCCTGAAGCGCTTCTCCGGCGAATTCGGCGTCCAGGTTTATCTGGAGCCCGGCGAAGCCTCGATCACCAAGTCGACCACGCTCGAAGTCACCGTGCTCGACAAGCTTTACAACGGCAAGGATCTTGTCGTGGTGGATTCCTCCATCGAAGCGCATCTCCTCGATCTCCTGATCTACCGGGAAAGCGCGAAGGTCCACCCCAACCAGGGACCGCACCGGTACCAGGTCTGCGGCAAGTCCTGCCTCGCGGGCGATATCTTCGGCGAGTTCAATTTCGAAAACGAATTGAACATCGGCGACCGCATCTCGCTGCAGGACACCGCCGGCTACACGATGGTCAAGAAAAACTGGTTTAACGGCGTGCAAATGCCGGCAATCGCCATCCGCGAACTGGATGGCAGCCTCAGGACGGTCCGTGAGTTCGACTACACGGACTACGAAACAAGCCTGTCCTGAACTCCCTCAGGAACAGGTTCTGACGATTGGACATAGGAGTTGGTCCCATTATGAAGAAGAACGTGCTCATCATCGGCGCCGGCGGCGTCGCCCAGGTGGTCGCCCACAAGTGTGCGCAGAACAACGACGTACTCGGCGACATCCACATCGCCTCGCGCACCAAGGCGAAGTGCGACGCCATCATCGCTTCCGTGCACGAGAAGAAGGCGATGAAGCAGGAAGGCGTTCTCGAAGCCCATGCGCTCGACGCTCTCGACATTGAAGCCACCAAGGCCCTGATCAAGAAGCTTGGCACTGAGATCGTCATCAATGTCGGCACCGCCTTCCTCAACATGTCAGTGCTGCGCGCCTGCATGGACACCGGTGTGGCCTATATCGACACCGCCATCCATGAAGAGCCGAACAAGATCTGCGAAACCCCGCCGTGGTACGGAAACTACGAGTGGAAGCGCGCCGCCGAATGCGAGGAAAAGGGCATCACCGCCATCCTCGGCGCCGGCTTCGATCCGGGCGTCGTCAACGCCTATGCCCGTCTCGCCAAGGACGAATATCTCGACAAGGTGACCGATGTCGACATCGTCGACATCAATGCCGGCAGCCACGGCAAATACTTCGCCACCAACTTCGATCCGGAAATCAACTTCCGCGAATTCACCGGCGTCGTCTATTCCTGGCAGGGCGGCGAATGGAAGGTCAACAAGATGTTCGAGATCGGCAAGGACTACGACTTACCCGTCGTCGGCACCCGCCGCGCCTATCTCTGCGGCCATGACGAAGTGCACTCATTGGCCAAGAACATGGACGGCGCCGATGTGCGCTTCTGGATGGGCTTTGGCGATCACTACATCAACGTCTTCACCGTCTTGAAGTCGATCGGCCTCCTCTCCGAACAGCCGGTTAAGCTTGCCGACGGTTCCGAGGTGGTCCCGCTCAAGGTCGTCAAGGCCTGCCTGCCGGATCCTGCCTCGCTTGCCCCCAACTACGAAGGCAAGACCTGCATCGGCGACTACGTAAAGGGCTTCAAGGACGGCAAGGAAAAGACCGTCTTCCTCTACAACGTCGCCGACCACAAGGAAGCCTATAACGAAGTGGGCAGCCAGGGCATCTCCTACACCGCCGGCGTCCCCCCGGTCGCAGCCGCCATGCTGGTCGCGACAGGCGAATGGGACGTGAAGAAGATGGCCAACGTCGAAGAACTGCCGCCCAAGCCCTTCATCAACCTCCTGAACAAGATCGGCCTGCCGACCCGCATTCAGGACGAGAACGGCGATCGGGCTGTGGAGTTCTGAGAGCGCGGACTAAGCGCTCGAGGATTGAGGGAATGCGGACCCCGCCGGAGAAATCTGGCGGGGTTTTTCGTTGGCCTAGAGCCTCGACAGTCGTCATGTCAGGGCGAAGTCCCGAGGATCTACTGCCGGAAACGGCAGGCAGCACGGTCGAGACTGCGGACGCCACGGCAGATGCCCGGCACAAGGCCGAGCATGACGACCTAGCCGTGCCGAGCCGCTTGCGGATAGCCCCACCGAAACTCCGACCACCATGTCAGATGCGCCGGCACGCAAGAGAGCACGCCGTCTGCCGGAGCCGCCATGGCGAAGCTGAGAGCCACGCCGCAGAACACGTGGAGCCCGGCGAAGAAAAAGAACAGATAGGGCACGGAGGATCCTGCCTCGCTCGATGGAGAGAGGGGCCCCGCCGTCGCGGCGGGGCCTGAGGTTCAAGCGGCCTGAGCATCAGCGCCGGCAGTGAGGAAGCGAATGCCAAAGCGCTCCGATACCGCCTGAAGACCGGCCAGGCCCGCCGGCGCGGACTCGGCAACCGCCTGGAAGAAGCCTTCGAAGCCACCCGGCGTGACGATGATCATCAACCGGCCCATGCTATCCCCGACATTCTGAAAGCGGTGCGGAACGCCACGCGGCAAGAGCACACAGCCTCCCTCCGCGACTTCCGTCTGGCGGTCGCCGCAGACGAACAGGAAGCGGCCCGAGAGGACGCGGAAGAACTCGTCTTCCCGCTCGTGGACATGCAGCGGAGGTCCTTCTCCTGCGGGGATCGATGCCTCGAACATGCCGAAGCTGTTCCCCGTCTCCTCGGCAGAGATACGGATCAGGTGCGGGCCGAAGCCGAGTGCGATCCGGCCTTGGCCGGGCTGGGAAATGATGGGAGTGTTGAAAGTAGTCATGTGCGTTTCTCCAGTTGGATTGAATGGAGATTGTTTACGCCGGCAGAGACTGAGTGATAATCTCACGCATCTGCCCACACTGTTCGGATGTTTTGACGAATGAAGACCTCTGATCCTCTGAATGGTCTTGCCGTCTTCCTGGCTGTCGCCGAACATCTGAGCTTCACCAAAGCAGCCGAGATACTCGGCATGTCTCGACCGACCGTGAGCGCGCAGCTGGATCAACTTGAACGCCGCTTGAACGTGCGACTGCTTCACCGGTCAACGCGGCACTTAAGCCTGACAGAGGCCGGCGCAGCCTTTCACGAACGGCTGAAGGACGTCACCGCCATCGTGCATGATGCGGAACGTGCCGCCATGCATCATCAGGAAGCACCCATTGGTCGCCTGAAGATTGCCGCGCCTCCGGATCTCGGAACGAGCCACCTCACCCCCATGATCGCGGGCTTTCTCAAAGATCATCCCGAGATCGAAATTGAGCTCGAACTGTCGAACACCGCCGTCAACCTGATCGAGCGCAAATTCGATCTGGCCGTGCGCGGCACGATCCGGATCGATGAAACGCTGATCACCCGGAAACTGGGCCAGTCACCCGTCGTGATCTGCGCATCACCGGAATACCTGGCACGTCGTGGTGTGCCGCAAGAGCCCGAGGATCTGGAGAACCACGACTGCCTGCACTTCTCCGGTCTCCGATGGGGACGGATATGGGAATTGCGGCGAGGCAACGATCTTCGCCGTGTCCCGATCGCACCGAGCTTCGAGGTGAATGACGGCGCCAATCTCTGTTCGGCCGCCCTTTGCGGCCTGGGCATCACCCTTTTGCCCACCTTTGTTGTCGGCCCCCACATCCGCGCCGGCCGCCTCGTCCGCCTGCTGGCAGATTGGCATATCGCCGAAGTGCCACTCCATGCCGTCTATCCCGACAACCGTCTGATCGCCGCCAAGGTCAAGTCTTTCGTCAATTACCTTGCCGCCGAATTCAAACGCGATCCGGATCTACAGGGCGAAACCGCCGCCAGGCCCGAAATCTGACGCAAGGTCCCGATCTGATTGCGGAAGCCTTTTGGCCTCACGCCCCCATATCCACCCCGCTCCCACCATGCTACGAGGCCGCCACACACCACCCACACGCGCCGAGACACCCGCTCATGCCCCCTGCCCTCCACACCGACCTCACCGCCGCCCTCCGCCCTCTCCTCACCGAACTCCAGCAATCCCCGGATCTCTTCCAGACCTGGGACGTCCATCTGGAGCTTGTCGCGGCCGGCGGGCTCGTGGTCATCAAGTCGAAGCGGGCGAAGGGGCTGGTCGACAGCCTGTTCTGGGGCCGCGCGCCGGGGTCCTCTGACAACAAGCAGCTGCCCGAGGCGACCGCCTTTGCCGCCATCGACCGTTTCCTCGGCCTCGGCGCCCATCTCGCCCTGTCGGATGCTTTGCCCGAAGGGGCGGTGCTGGACGAAGCCTTTCCCCATTGCGCGATAAAACTTGCCTATCGCAAGAAGGGCGCGCCGAAGGCGAAGGTCCTGTCGATGATCTTCATCGGCTTCAATGATGAGGCGGATGCGATCGCCTATGCGGAGCGCGCAGAGGGCAAGTTGCCGCTGGTCATGACCCGGCCTCTGATGGCTGACCGGCTGCACGAGTGGCGCTGAAACCATTCTCATCTGCCTGAGACGACGGAACTTTCGGGCTTCCTGCGACTTCTTCCGCCACGACAGTCAAGGAGACCCCGATCATGTCCGCCAAATTGTTGCGTGCAGCCCTCGTCACCACGCTTGCCTTTGTCAGCGTTCCGCTGGCCGCCCCCTTCGCCGCACCGGCCTCCGCCCAGGATGTCGAGCTGCGCATCGGCCCTGATGGCGTTCGCCCGATCATCCGCGATCGTGATCGCGACCGCCGCGACCGTGGCTGCAGCCCGCGTGAAGCCCAGCGCGCCGCCCGCGAAGAAGGCCTGCGCCGCGCCGAAGTCGTTCGCGTCACCGACCGCAGCGTGACTGTGCGCGGCTTCACCCGCCGCGGCCCCGAACAGCTGCGTTTCGCCAATCGCCGCGGTTGCCCGCTGATCTGATCGGTAAAGACCGCAAGTCATGAAAAAAGCCGCCGGATCGCTCCGGCGGCTTTTTTTGTATCGTCATGCAAGAGGCCATCAGCCGATATCGGCGTGGCTCTCGATGATCCGGCCGACGAGGCCGTAGGACACGGCGTCTTCGGCAGACAGCCAGTAGTCGCGGTCGATATCCTTGGCGATCTTCTCTTCCGACTGGCCGGTGGCCTTGGCGTAGATCTTGATCAGGCGCTGGTTCATCTTGATGATTTCGCGCGCCTGAATCTCGATGTCGGAGGCCATGCCGCGGGTGCCGCCAGACGGCTGGTGCATCAGGAAGCGGGTGTTCGGCAGCGCCAGGCGGCGCTCCTTCGGCACGGACACGAAGATCAGCGAACCCGCAGACGCGGCCCAGCCGGTCGCGATGATCCAGACCTTCGGCTTGATGAAACGGATCATGTCATGGATCGCGTCACCGGCTTCGACATGGCCGCCCGGCGAGCAGACGAACACGCGGATGTCTTCGTCCGATGCGGCAGCGAGCGCGACGAGCTGCGTGCAGACCTTCTGCGCCAGCTCCATGGTGATCCCGCCATAGATGAAGATCGAACGCGACTTGAAGAGGTTCGCTTCCGTTTCCTTGCCGATCGGCAGTTCCTTGCTCTTGTCGTCTTCGTCTTCGTTCATCACAGGGGACAGTCCTCGTTGGTTTGGCTTATCCGCACATAGTGCGTCTCATGGCTTAAGACAATGCGGGAAAAAGACAAGCACGGAAGCGATGAACAGGAGGTTGACGTGAGCGCAATGGCAAGCTCCGTCCAACACGGCTTCTTAAGACAAAGCTTCTAAGCTCCCGTCTGAAGGAGCGTCCATGACCCAGACCATCAGGCTTGCCGAATTGATCGAAGCGCTCAGCCACGCGCTGGACATGACGGAAGGTCAGCCGCCGGGCCATTGCGTCCGCTGCTGCTTCATCGGCACCCGCATCGGTCAGGCCCTTGGCCTTGGCGAAGAGGAATTGCGCGATCTCTATTACACGCTGCTCCTCAAGGATCTCGGCTGCTCGTCGAATGCCGCGCGCATCTGCGAGCTCTATCTCGCCGACGACTTGAAGTTCAAACACGACTTCAAGCTGGTCGACGGCTCCTTCCCGCAGATCCTCAAATTCGTGCTCTCCCATACCGGCATGCAAGCGGGCCTTGCCGAGCGCTTCCGCGGCATCCTCAATGTCTTCAAGAACGGCGGAGAGTTCACCACGAGCCTCATCCAGACCCGCTGCCAGCGCGGCGCCGAGATCGCCCGTCAGATGCGTTTTTCCGAAGAGGTCGCCCGCGGCATTCTCGATCTCGACGAACATGTCGATGGCGGTGGCCAGCCGCAGGGGCTGAAGGGAACGGAGATCCACCTTTTCGCCCGCATCGCCCTGATGGCCCAGGTCATCGACGTCTTCTTCGTCCATCAGGGCTCGCAGGCAGCCCTGGCGGAGGTGAGAAAGCGGGCCGGCAGCTGGTTTGATCCCGCACTCGTTCGGGTCTTCGAACAGCTCGCCACCCCCGTCTTCTTCGCCGAACTCGGTGCGGACAACCTGGAAGCCTATGTGCTGGCGCTCGAACCCGGTCGCCAGGCGGTCATGGCCGACGAGGACTATCTCGACGACATCGCAGCAGGCTTTGCCCGCGTCATCGATGCCAAGAGCCCCTACACGTCAGGCCATAGCGACCGCGTCGCCCTCTTCACCGACATGATCGCCGAAGAGCTCGGCATGCCCTTGGCCGAGCGCCGCCGCCTGAAGCGTGCCGCCCTGTTGCACGATATCGGCAAGCTCGGCGTCTCGAACAGCGTGCTCGACAAGCCCGGCCGCCTTAAAGGCGAGGAATGGGAGCAGATGAAGCGGCATTCGGAGTTTTCCGAAACAATCCTCTCGCGCATCGCCGCCTTTTCCGACCTCGCCCTGATCGGCGGCGCCCATCACGAAAAGCTCGATGGCTCCGGCTATCCGCGCGGCCTGAAAGGCGACGAGATCTCCTTCGAGACCCGGATCGTTGCAACCGCCGATGTCTTCGATGCCCTGACCGCCGACCGCCCCTACCGCGCCGCCATGCCGGTCGCCAAGGCGCTCTCGATCCTCTGGGAAGGTGCCGGTCGCCATCACGACGAGATCTGCATTGCAGCCTTGGAGCGGGCGCTCGACAAGGCGGAGCTCGCCGCAGCCTGAGTGTAATTCGCTTAGGGAATTACCGATATGCCTGGCACCACTCCTTCAGGCAGCAGTTCATTGCCCGTCTGCAGGGTAAAGAGGTCGGTGCCCTTTTCTGGTTCCTCGCTGCTCAGCCCGATTGCGACGACGGTGGAAAACTGCTCCCAGGCCGCATGGATCTCGAGGCGCCCCTCGTTGGAGGGCCGGATCTCGCCGCGCCACTCCGTCTGCCTCGGACAGTCGGCCACCCCGTTTCGCCAGGTGACGTGGAAGGCGATCATGCCATCGACAATGCGGCCGTCGAGGGCATAGGGAATGCCGCGGCACCCCTTGCCCGGAGCATTGTTGACGAAATAGCCCTGCAACAGGCCGTCCTGCCCGCGGTCCAGAACCAGCACGGATCCGTTGCGGTTGATCCAGGTCGAAGTCCCCGGCGCAATCTCGAGCGGTGCGCCTTTCTCGACGGCAGGCGTCGCAAGAAGCCCCGTCGGCCAGAGTACCGATGCAAGCAGAAGTGCAACCACTCTCATCCCAACCCCCAGAACGATTTGGCGTACAATAACAACATATGGTTGATTAAGGGTTTACGGATACACGAGCTCTCGAGCGATCACCGCGCAATGCGGGTCGAGAGGATGATCGAGGACAAGGTTCTCTCCACGCCCGATAATTCGCCGATCCGGTCGATCAGCCGATCGAGCTCGGAAATGGACGGCGCAGCCACGATGGCAATCAGGTCATAGGGCCCGTTGACCGAATAAAGGGCTGATACCTCGCGGATCGCGTTCAACTCGCCTGCTACCGCCGACAGCGCCTTCGGTGCGATCGTGATCATCACATGCGCCCGGATCAGCCCGCTCTGATAGGCGTCCGACAGCCGCACCTGATAGCCGGCAATCACGCCCTGCGCTTCCAGCCGTTCGAGCCTCGCCTGAACCGTCGTGCGGGAGAGATCGAGCTTGCGGGCAAGCTCCGCCACCGGCAGCCGCGCGTTCTCCGAGAGAAGCGCCAGCAGCTCCCTGTCCTTGTCCGTCAGCTGCATATCGCTCATCCTGTTCGTCGATTTGCCAATAACGATACCGCAAACCGCACAGATCGTCACTTGGAATCGGCATGCAACGCCGCCACACTGGTTCGATGACAGACAACGAACCCGGGCAGCCGGGCGACATGCATATGAGGGGCAATGCCATGAAAAACGTCACCATCATCGGAGCCGGAAAGATTGGCGGCGCCATCGCCCGCATGCTGGCCGAAACCGGCGACTACCATGTCACCGTGGCCGACCGCAGCGCCGAGCAACTGGCAAAGCTCGACAGCCACCCCGCCGTGAAAACCCTTGAACTCGACATCACGGATGCGGCAGCCCTCGACGCAGCACTTTCCGGCCAGTTCGCCGTGCTCTCGGCAGCCCCCTTCCACCTCACCGGCGCCATCGCCGAAAGTGCGGCCCGCACCGCGACCCATTATCTCGACCTGACGGAAGATGTCGCCACGACCCGCAAGGTCGAAGAACTCGCCCGCGGCGCCCGTTCCGCCTTCATCCCGCAATGCGGTCTCGCCCCTGGCTTCATCTCGATCGTCGCCAATGACCTGACCAAGCATTTCGACACGCTGGACACGGTGCGCATGCGCGTCGGCGCGCTGCCGCAATATCCGTCGAATGCACTGAACTACAATCTCACTTGGTCGACCGACGGCCTGATCAACGAATATATCGAGCCCTGCGAAGCCATCGTCGAAGGCAAGTTGACGGTCGTTCCGGCCATGGAAGAGCGCGAGGAATTCTCCCTCGACGGCGTCACCTACGAGGCCTTCAACACCTCGGGCGGCCTCGGCACGCTGGCGAAGACCTTGGAGGGCCGCGTGCGCACGATGAACTATCGCACGATCCGCTATCCCGGCCACCAGGCGATCATCAAGGCGCTACTCAACGACTTCAACCTGAAGAACCGCCGCGATGTGCTAAAGGATCTCTTCGAAAACGCCCTGCCCGCTACCATGCAGGACGTGGTCGTGATCTTCGTCACCGTCTGCGGCTGGAAGGACGGGCGCTATCTGCAGGAAACCTATGCCAACAAGGTCTATGCCGGCGTGGTTGCTGCTAAGAAGATGAGCGCCATCCAGATCACCACAGCCGCCGGCATCTGCACCGTGCTGGACCTGCTCGCCGACGGCACGCTGCCGCAGGCCGGGTTCGTGCGCCAGGAAGAAATTGGTCTCGACGCCTTCCTTGCCAATCGCTTCGGTCGGGTTTACGACCCTGAGGTAATGAAGGTCGCGAAGGCCGGCTGAGAGTTCTCCGGGGGGAGGAAGGACCAGAAGGTCCGGAGGGGCGGTTCGCCACTGGCAGAACCGCCCCAAGCCCGCCGAGAAGCGTTGATCTGCAGCGCCCGATCGTTGCAAATGCAATTATCACGATACACCGTTTCTTTAGCCTCCTAAGTTAGAGTATGCTGATCTGAGCCTCCCGCATGTCTGCCGGGAGTGCACCATCCGTGGCCCTGAGGGGAAGATCGGGCAGGATATGATCGGCAAGGGCAGTGAAGAGCACAAAGCGGCTCGCATGATCCGCATTTACCAGGCCGTGTCGCTGACGGTGGCAGCCTTCGCCCTTTTGTGGACGGTCATCTTCTTCGTCGACGGCCAGTACCTGATGGCGGCCGCCGAATTCTTCCCCGTCATAGCCGGCCTCGTCTGCTTTGCGCTCGTCACCAAAGGGCGGCTCGATCTCTTCCTGCTGGTTGCGCAGATGAGCTTCCTGATCTTCATCATCGGCTTTTCGCTGATGTTCGACGTGCCGCAAAATGGTGCGCCGCGCGTCACGCATCTCTTCCTGCCGGTCCTCGGCATGCTCGCCTACCTCAATTATCTCCGGCGCCCCGCCCGGCTGCAGCTCGCCATCATCGCGGCCAGCCTCGTGACCTTCGTCGTCCTGCATGCGGCCGACCTGCGCCTCCCCTTTGCCCAGCCGGTCCCGCCGGAGCTGCATGCCATCGGTGTCTGGCTCAATCCGACCATGGCGGCCCTCGTCTTCTGCGGCACAATCTATGCCCTGCAGCAACGCCTTTCCGCCCCGCGCGGCATCGCGCGTGATCTCCTGGCGGCTCTGCGTCAGGGCCAGCTCTCGCTCGCCTACCAGCCGCAGACCGACCGCAATGGCCACGTGCTCGGCGCCGAAGCGCTCCTGCGCTGGAACCACCCGACCCGCGGGCCGATCCCGCCTTCGACCTTCATTCCCGCCGCCGAGGAAATGGGCCTCATGCCGATCGTCGGCGGTTTCGTGCTGGAAGAGGCGCTGACGACCCTCGCCCGCTGGAAAGAGGATCCGCGCCTCTCCGCACTCACCCTCTCGGTCAATGTCAGCGCCAGCCAGTTCAACGAAGGCGATTTCGAGATGACGCTGCGCCAATTGCTCGAACGCCACCCGATCGATTCGACTAGGCTGCGCCTCGAACTCACCGAAAGCGTGCTGATTGCCGGGCTCGAGCCCGTGGCGAACAAGATGACCGCGCTGAAGCGGCTGGGTCTCACTTTCTCGCTGGACGATTTCGGCACCGGGTTTTCCTCGCTCGCCTATCTGCGCCGCCTGCCGGTGAGCGAGCTGAAGATCGATCGCAGCTTTGTCGTCGCGGCCGCCGAGCATGATCGCGATGCTGCAATCCTCCGCTCGATCCGGGCGATCGCCACCGATCTCGGCCTCGAAACCGTCGCAGAGGGGGTCGAAACCCCAGCGCAGCTCGCCTTCCTCGAGACGACCGGCTGCCGGATCTTCCAGGGCTATCTCTTCGGCCGACCCATGCCGCTTGCCGATTTCGAGCTTTCCGTCATCGCACCCCAGCCGAAGGCCATGCCTGCGGCACCTCAGCCGCGCCCGGCACCCCGCATGGCCGCCGGCTGAGTGCCTTGTCGTTAGCCGAAACGGCCAATGAGTTTCAGCATCCAGTCGGAGAAGCGCCCATAGGGCGGATAGAGCAGCTTGACCGCCGACAGGCGCGACTGCTTCAGCACCGGCTTTTCCTTGGAAAGGGCCAGGAACCCCGCTTCACCGTGATAGGCGCCGTAGCCGGAGGCTCCGACACCGCCGAAGGGCAGATCGTCCTGGGCGAGATGCAGAATCGTATCGTTGACCGTCATGCCACCGGCGATCGTGCCCGAAAGCACCCGCTCCTGCGCCGCCTTGTCCTCGCCGAACCAGTAGAGCGCAAGCGGTCGGTCGCGATGGTTGATATAGGCAATCGCCTCGTCCAGCGTGTCATAGGGCACAATGGGGAGGATCGGCCCAAAAATCTCTTCCGACATGACCGCCGTCTCGTCCGGCGCGCCGATGACGGCCACCGGCGAAAACACGCGTCGCTCGCCATCATGCGGACCGGCGAGTTCAACGACCTCGGCGCCCCTCTCGCGCGCTTCCTCGACAAGCCGGGAGAGCCGAGAAAAATGCCTTGGGCTGATGATCGAGGTGTAATCGGGGTTGGCCGGCAGCCCGGGATATTGCCTGTTAACCTCCGCCTTCACGGCGGCGAGGAAGTCGTGGACCCGATCGCGCGGCACCAGCGCATAATCGGGCGCCACGCAGGTCTGGCCGGAATTCAGGAGCTTGCCCCAGACGAGGCGCGGAACGGCCTTGTCGAACTGCACGGAGGCGTCGAGGATGGCAGGCGACTTGCCGCCGAGTTCGAGCGTGACAGGCGTCAGGTTCTTCGCCGCCGCTTCCGCCACCTTGCGACCGACGGCGGTCGATCCGGTGAAGATCAGGTGGTCGAAGGGAGCGGATGTAAAGGCGGTCGCCACATCCGGCCCGCCCGTCACGACGGCGACTTCGTCCTCGGCAAAGGTCTCGGCCACGGCTTTCGCCAGGGCTTCGGAAAAGGCGGGCGTCAGCTCGGAGGGTTTCAGCATCGCTCTGTTGCCGGCGGCAAGCGCCCCGGTCAGCGGCGAGAGCATCAGGTTCAGCGGATAGTTCCAGGGGGCAACGATCCCGACCACGCCGAGCGGCTGGCGCAGGATGACCGCCGAGGCTGGCTTGCCGGTCCAGGCAAGCGACACGCGCCGCGGCCGCATCCAGCGTTTGAGATGCCTGCGCGCATGGCGGATCGCGGCGCGCAGCGGCACGATGTCGGTCAGCGTGGTGACGACGACCGGCCGATTGCCGAAATCCGCGGAAATCGCGGCGCAGAACCGGTCCTGCCAGGCCACGACCATCCGGTCGAGCCGCGCCAGACGGTCGTCACGGGTGGCATGATCAGGCGTCACGTCCTTCGCCCAGGCGGCCTTCTGCGCGGCGAGCAGAGAGGCGATCCGCGCGCCGGGATCGGCCATGTCCACTTTCGGCAACACCTGTCCATCCATGCCTTTATCCTCCGGCTTCTTCTCCCTCAACATGGGCAGTTTACGCCCATTTGTTCAAGGGAGAACAAATGATTTTTGGTGGGGGCCATCTCCCCCCTTGCGGGAGAGAACGGAAAATTGAAGGCTTGAAGTCGAGCCTGTGGCCTCTGCCCCTCACCCTACCCTCTCCCCGCAGGCGGGGAGAGGGAGGCGCAAGCGGTTGAGGTGTCGGCCTTCTCCCCGCTCGCGGGGAGAAGGTGCCCGCCCTTCGACAGGCTCAGGGGGCGGATAAGGGGCGGTCGGTCTTGCGCGACGCTTTCTCCCCCTTGGTGGGGGAGACTTCGGAGCGATGGCCGAAGGCCAGTAATCGATCCAGTGAATCGATTTCAGCGAACGGAGGCCTGAGCGCGACGGCGCGCGAAGGCTGCGAGAGGAATTAGTCGAGCGCAAGCCGCCTAAACATCAGAAATCGCAAGTGAGGGGATCCGTTCGTCGTGGCAACTGAACCGATCCCCTCACCAACAAAATCTGAGGTTTAGCCCTGATCGGGCTAAGCCCTCGATTTTGTAATCTCCCCCACACGGGGGAGAGATAAAAAAACCCGCCGGCCTCGCGACCGACGGGTCCATAACTCTCTGAGCAAACCGCCCTGCCCTCAGCTGCGCGGCTTCAAATTCTCCGGATCATACAGCGGCTTATACCCCACCGCTGCAACCTCGACCGGGAAGCTCTCGGCGAAGTATTCCACGGTCAGCTTCCGCCCCACTTCGCAATACTCCGCCGGCAGATAGGCGAGCGCGATGTTCTTGCCGATGGTCGGGCCGAAGGCGACCGACGTCGTGTAGGAGCGGCGGCCGAGGCTGTCGATCAGGACCTCGCCTGATGCGGGGTCGACGACCGGCATGGAGCCGACGGGGTAGCGGGCGACGCCCTTACTGTCGACATTGTCGGTCATGACGAGCGTGCAGAGCATGGCCGGCTGCTTATCGCGGGCCTTGTATTCGAGATGCTTGGCCTTGCCGCGGAAATCGGCTTCCTTGACCTTGGGGCGCGCGAGATCCGCTTCGATCAGGTTGTACTGGGTCAGGAGATCGGCGTTCTGCAGGCGCAGGCTCTTTTCCATGCGGCGCGAGTTGGCATAGGTCTCGACGCCGAAGGCCATGACGCCGGTGGCGCGCAGCGCATCCCAGACGGCGAGGCCGTCTTCGTATTTCATGTGCAGTTCCCAGCCCTGCTCGCCGACATAGGAGATGCGGAAGGCGGTGACGTGCTTGCCGGCAATCTCGATCGGCTTGATCGCGGCGAAGGGGAAGTTTTCGGGATCGAGACCGGCGGGATCGGCGACCGCCTTTTTCAGCGTGGCGCGGGCGTTCGGGCCCCAGATGCCGATGGTGATGTATTTTTCCGAGGTGTCGGTGATGGTGACGTCGAGGCCACGATCTTCCGCCACGCGCTTCATGTAATGGAGGTCGCGCGGGCCGGCATCGGCACCGTTGACCAGGCGGCAGCGGTCACCTAAGCGGAAGACGGTGAAGTCGGCGCGCACCATGCCCTCGTCGTCGAGGAAGTGGGTGTAGATGCCCTTGCCGATATTCGCGTCGCCGCCGATCTTCGCCGCGCAGAGCCATTCGAGCAGCTCGACATGGTCAGGACCTTCGATGTCGACCATGTGGAAGTGGCTGAGGTTGACGATGCCGCAATCCTCGCTCATCGCCAGATGTTCGGCATTCGAAACGCGCCAGAAGTGCCTGTTGTCCCATTCGTTTTCACGAACCGGAACGCGATCGCCATACTTTTCCAGCAGGTGCTCGTTGGCGGCGTAGCCATGGGCACGCTCCCAGCCGCCGAGTTCCATGAAGTAGCCGCCGAGCTCGACTTCGCGCTCATACATCGGCGAGCGCTTGACGCCACGACCGGAAGCATAGGGTTCGCGGGTGTGTACGGCGGGAAAATAGATCTTCTGGGCGGCTTCGTAGCAGCGGCCTTCGATGAACTTCTCTTCCAGCTGATGCGGATAGAAGCGGGAATAATCGATCGAGGAATGGTCGATCTCGGTGCGACCGTCGGTCATCCAGTCGGCGATCAGCTTGCCGTAGCCGGGGCCGTCCTTGACCCAGATGGCGACGCAGTACCAGAGACCGCGCACCTTCTGGCTTTCGCCGCAGGACGGGCCGCCGGCAGCGGAAACCTGCAAGAGGCCGTTGAACGAATGGCTTTCGTTATAGCCGAGTTCGCCGAGGATCGGGGTGAGCTCCATGGCGCGCTCGAGCGGCTCGAGGATCTGTTCCATGTCGAGGTCGCGCTGCGAGGGCGACAGGCGCGCCTCGTGCTTTTCAAGCAGGTCGCGCGGATGGCACATGCGCGGATTGTGCTGCTCGTAGTAACCCCATTCGATCTGGCCGCCCTCGGTGGTCTTCGGGTCGCCGGTGTCGCGCATATAGGCGGAATTGCCCTGGTCGCGCAGCAGCGGATAGCCGATTTCCTTGCCGGTGCCTTCGAACTCATTATACGGACCGAAGAAGGTCAGCGGATGGTCGACCGGCATCACGGGCAGATCTTCGCCGACCATTTCGGCAATCAGGCGGCCCCAGAGGCCGGCGCAGACGATGACGTGATCCGCCATGATCGTGCCGCGATGGGTGACGACGCCCTTGATGCGGCCGCCCTCGACGATGAGGGACTTGGCCGGCGTGTTGCCAAACATCTTGAGCTTGCCGGACTTTTCAGCCGCATCGACGAGCTTGCCGGCAACGGTCTGGGAGCGCGGGATAACAAGGCCGGCATCCGGATCGAACATGCCGCCCATCACCTGATCTTCCTCGATCAGCGGGAAGAGTTTTTTGATTTCGGCGGGCGAGACGTAATGGGCGCGGGTGCCGAAGGCGCGGGCAGAGGAGAGCTTGCGCTTGATCTCTTCCATCCAGGTGTCGTCGCCGGTGCGGGCGACTTCCAACCCGCCGATGCGGGCGTAGTGGCCCATCTTCTCGTAGAAATCGATCGAATACTGGGTGGTCCAGACCGAGAGATAGTCGTGGGACGTGGTGTAGCAGAAGTCAGACGCATGCGCGGTGGAGCCGATGTCGGTCGGGATGCCCGACTTGTCGATGCCGACGATGTCGTCCCAGCCGCGCTCGATCAAATGATGGGCGATGGATGCGCCGACGATGCCGCCGAGCCCGATGATGACGACTTTTGCCTTGGACGGAAACTCTGCCATGGTCTTCTCGATACCCCGATGTCTGGGAGTGGATGATGTGGCGCCGATCTTAAAAGCCCGGCGTGGGCATTTGCAGCCTGTCTGCGACATTCTGCAAGAGACCCACGACCACTGTCCACGCCCCGATCCGCCCGATCGCGCCGGAAGGCCGGGTGGAAGTGTCGCATCGAGAACGAGAAAGGGCGCCGGCAATGGCCGACGCCCTGATCTGTCATCGGTTGCGCGTCTCAGTCAGACGCGGATGACGCCGTTATCCTCGCCATCCCAATACTGGATGGTGTCGGCATGGACCTTGATCAGCACGATGCCGGGCGTGTCGATGCCCTCGGGAAACCAGCGATCGAGATCCTTGGTCCAGTGGGCCTCGAAGACAGATTTGTCGGCAATCAGGCTGGCGCGACCTTCGACGGCGACGAAGATGCCCGGCTTGCCGAGCAGGCTGGGTGGGGCAATGAAGGTGAGCGACACGGTCGGGTCGGCGGTCAGCTCGCGGACCTTGCGGGTCTCGGTATAGGAGAAGAAGTAGCTGTCGCCGTCGTAATCGACTTCGCCATTGTTGCTCATCGGGCGGCTGGCAATGGCGCCGAATTCCGATTTGGTGATCATCATGCAGAAATCGATCTTCTGCATTTTCTTGGCGAGTTCGGGAAGCGTGAGTGTCATGGGAGGTCTCCGGCTGGGGTGTCCGAGACAAGTGCCGGGGCTTCGATTTGTTCCGAGCGACCGAGAGGCTCGTCCTGGCATGGGCGCGACGGGGCTAGGAAGCGGTGGATCGCCATTTTGCCGCCTATCTTCAGCCTCAGTTGGATCAATCTTTGCCGATAGGCGTTGTTCCATGCTGCCTGAGAAGCCGAAAACGGCCATCCCGCACCTGGCAGCCGAACATGGAAGGAGAATCGCCATGAAAAAACTGCTCACTCTGAGCCTCGCCGCTCTGCCCGTCCTGACCTCCGCCGGCATCACCGCCGCCGCCGACATGACCGCCGCAGCGCCCGCTCCCGCCGTGATCGAAAGTGACCGCGTTGGCGGTGTCCGCATCGGTTATCTGGATTGCCAGATCGGCGGTGGCTTCGGCTACGTCCTCGGCTCTGCCAAGACGGCCGACTGCGCCTTTACCTCCGTCATCGACGGTGAGCCGCTCGACACCTATTCCGGCTCGATCAAGAAGTTCGGCGTCGATCTCGGCTTCACGACCCGTAGCCGCGTGATCTGGGCCGTGTTTGCCCCGACCGCCGGTTATCACAAGGGTTCGCTCGGCGGCCTTTACGGTGGCGCAACCGCAGAAGCGACCGTCGGCGCCGGCGTCGGTGCCAATGTCCTCTTCGGCGGCACCTCCGGCTCGATCCATCTGCAGCCGGTCAGCGTGTCCGGCCAGATCGGCCTGAACATCGCGGCCACCGGCACATCGATGACGCTGCAGCCGTCGATCTGATTGGAAGACTTGATCGAATAAGAAAAGGCGCCTCGCGAGGGGCGCCTTTTTCTTTTGCACCCTCACGCGCTTTCCAGCACCCGCTGGCGGATCTGTTCGGCCACGGCGGGATCGACCGGCGTATAGATCATCAGGTTCAGATCGACGCGGCCATCGACGGCGAAGGAGGAAAACTCCAGATCGATGGTGCCGAAGACCGGATGCACCAGCCGCTTTTGCCCCTCGCCCGGCAAGCTGATCTCGTTGTCGTTCCAGATCCGGCGGAAATCCGTGCTTTTCTCGCAAAGTTCC
Organism: Allorhizobium sp. CTOTU50464; assembly: GCA_032102365.1. Classification (GTDB taxonomy): domain Bacteria; phylum Pseudomonadota; class Alphaproteobacteria; order Rhizobiales; family Rhizobiaceae; genus Allorhizobium. The sequence continues at coordinate 125,336 of DAMDHD010000002.1, forward strand.
TCCACCAGGGCACCAATCTGCGACACCGCCCCGGCGCGCGCGGCATCAGCCCGGAAGGCGGCGATGGAAAAGCGGGCGATCGCCTCCCAGTCATGCTGCTTGGCGCGCACCTCCGGATTGCAGAAAACGAAGCGCAGCATGTTGCGCTCGCCGGGCGGCAGCTTGCCGTAGTCGGAGAGGACGAGCGTGGCAGCCCGGTTCCAGGCAACCACCTCCCAGGTGGCGGTCTTGATGACGGCAGGACAGGTCTCCAGCCGGTCGATGAAGCGCTGCAGCCGCGGGCTGACACCATCGACCGAGGTGTAGCGCGCCTCAGGCGGACGGCCGAGACCCAGCATGAACATGTGCTCCCGCTCGGCCTCGGTCAGCAGCATGGCACGCGCAATGCGGTTCAGCACGTCGGCGGACGGCGCACCGCCGCGGCCCTGTTCGAGCCAGGTATACCAGGTTGGGCTGATATTGGCGCGCTGCGCCACCTCCTCGCGCCGAAGCCCGGGCGTGCGCCGCCGGCCGGCAAGGCCGAAGGTGGCGGGGTCGAGCCGCGTGCGGCGATCTCTGAGGAAGGTGGCGAGCGTGGTGGTGGCCATGAGGGGGTTGCGATCCGGGAAGCAATTATACCATGATAAAGTCACTACTTTAACAGGATAAGAGATCTGGCATTGCTTGTCGCGACACAACTGCAAAGGACAAGCACATGCGTATCTTCGTCACCGGCGCGACCGGCTTCATCGGCTCGGCCGTCATCCCAGAACTCCAGGCCGCCGGCCATCAGGTTATCGGCCTCACCCGTTCTGCCGAGGGTGCCGACAAACTGAGAGCCCAAGGTGTCGAGGTGCATCAGGGCACGCTCGAGGACCCCCAGACCCTGACGCGCGGCGCGGAAAAGGCCGATGCCGTCATCCACCTCGCCTTCGACCATGACTTCTCGGATTTCCCGGGCAATTGCCGGAAGGACGCGGCAGCGATCGCAGCGATCGGCGCAGCGCTGAAGGGATCGGACCGCCCGCTTCTGATCACCTCGGCCGTGGGGATGGGCACCCCTGCCCCCGGCGAGATGGCCCGGGAGGATGTGCTGAACCTCGGGCAGCGCAACCCGCGCACGGCCTCCGAGCGCGCCGGACAGGATTTGCTTCAGCAAGGCGTCAATGTGACGGCGATCCGCCTGTCACAGATCCACGACACGCGGCGCCAGGGGCTTGTCAGCTACCTGATCGACATCGCACGCGCCAAGGGCGAGGCCGTCTATGTCGGCGACGGAGAGGCCCGCTGGTCGGCCTGCCACATCGACGATGCCGCCCGCCTCTATCGTCTCGCGGCGGACAAGGCGACGCCCGGTGCGCGCTACAATGCGGTGGACGAAGAAGGCATCCGCATCCAGGACATCACCCAAGCGATCGGCGAGAGCTTTAACCTGCCGGTGAGAGCCATCCCAGCCGCTGCGGCCGGCGAAGAACTCGGGGCGATGGCGCATTTTGCTGTTCTCGACATGAAGGCATCATCGGCATGGACACGCGCCGAGCTGGGCTGGACCCCATCGGGTCCCTCGCTGCTCGACGACCTCGCGGCCATGCGCCACGGCTGACCCCTTACGCGGCGCTTACGTGCCGCAGAAAGTCCGCGTGACCCGCTGATCCGGCGTCGGCGGGACACGCAGATCCGCCGTATCGGGATCCTCGACATAAGGCGTGGCAAGCGCGTCCACGAGACGATGAAATGAGGAGTAGTCGCCGTAGATCGCTGCGGCGATGGCCTCTTCGATCCTGTGGTTGCGGGCGATCAGTGCCGGATTGACCGCTTCCATCGCAGCCTGCCGCTCGGCGGGTGTCCGCTCGTCGGCGATACGGGCACGCCAGCGGGTGAGCCAATCGGAGAGACCGGGCGGCGGCACTTGGAAGAGATCGATCAGCGTCTCGACCGCCGCGCCGCCCGCAACCTTCGAGAGGGTGCGGAAGGTGAGGGTAAAATCCGCCTCGCCCTGATGCATCAGCTCCAGGAAATCACTGACCATCTGCCGGTCGTCGGCGCCCTCCCCGCTGACACCGAGCTTGGCCTTGAAGAGATCAAGCCACGCCTCCTGGAAGACATCGCCGAAGGCCTTCAGCACGCCGTTGGCCGCTTCGATCGCCTTTTCTTCCGCCTCATCCAGCAGCGGCAGCAGGCATTCCGCAAGCCGCGCGATATTCCACTGACCAATGCCGGGCTGGTTGGCATAGGCATAGCGGCCGCGCTGGTCGATCGACGAGAAGACCTTGCGCGGATCATATTCATCGAGGAAGGCGCAGGGGCCGAAATCGATGGTTTCGCCTGAGATCGCCATATTGTCGGTGTTCATCACGCCGTGGATGAAGCCGATCGAGAGCCAGCGGGCAATCAGCCGTGCCTGCCATTCGGCAACCGCTGTGAGCATGGCGAGATAAGGGTTCGTCGCGCTGCGGGCCTCCGGGTAGTGCCGGTCGATGACATGATCGGCAAGTGTCTTCACCGCCTCTTCGTCGCCCTGGGCGGCAAAGAACTGAAATGTGCCGACGCGAATATGGCTCGACGCGACACGGGTGAACACGGCCCCCGGCAGCATGGTCTCGCGCGCCACCTGTTCGCCCGTCTCGACAGCCGCGAGCGCGCGCGTCGCCGGCACGCCGAGCGCGGCAAAGGCTTCAGACACAATATATTCGCGCAGAACCGGCCCAAGGGCCGCCATGCCATCGCCATTGCGGGAGAAGACTGTCGGGCCGGAGCCTTTGAGCTGGATATCGCGGCGCCGCCCCTCCCGATCGATGACCTCCCCGAGCAGAAGCGCACGGCCATCGCCGAGCTGCGGATTGAAGTGGCCGAACTGGTGGCCGGCATAGGCCTGCGCCAACGGTTCGGCACCGACAGGGATCACCTGTCCGCCGAAGACCTGGGCGAGCCGCGCTTCATCCGCATCGGCCACATCAAGGCCGAGCTCATCGGCCAGATCCTTGTTGAAGCGGATCAGCTTCGGCGCGGAGGCGGCAGCGGGTCTCGCCGGCCGGTGGAAGGTCTGCGGCAGGCGGGCATAGCTATTGTCGAAGGAAAACAAGATGGCACTCCTGGTCCGCGGCAGGGCGGACATGTCTTGGGCTTTTCTCTGATATGGGACCCACCCGTTCACGAGACAAGCCGAACCTGAGTTCAGACCGGCGGTTCCGCCGCTGTCATCCCTTGTCGCTCCGCGGCGCTTGCGACCTTCGGCAGTTCGGGCGCATCGAGACCGCTGAACGGATTTGCCCAGCCGGGCAATGCGTCCAGCCGACTATACCAAGCGGCAACAGCGGGGTAGTCGCCAAGCGGCAGGCCGGCCACGTCGTTATAGGGCAGAAAGCTCGCCATGCGAAAATCGGCATAGGAGAGGCCGCTCTCGAGCAGGAAGGACCGGCCCGACAGCTCCTCCTCCAGGATGGCAGCCGATTGCCGGAAAGCCTCAAGCCCCTCTGTGACCTTCGCCTGATCGACAGGTCCGATGCCATACCGTTGCTTGGTGCCGAATTCGAAATGCACCATGTCGCAGGCCCTGACGAAATTCGCCTTGCCCCAGCTCAGCCAGCGGATCATGTCCGGCTCGTCTTCGTCGTCGGTCCGCCAGAAATTCTCACCGGAAAGTCGCGAAAGACGGCAGGCGATGGCATCCGCCTCCCACAGGCTGCGCCGCCCCTGCTCTTCCAGGATCGGGATGGAGAGGCTGGGATTGAGGTGCCGGTAGCGCTCCGCATGGCCCGGCGAAAAGGGCGCGGCGAAGACGAAGTCGACCGGCGATCCCAGGTGGCGCGCGACGGCCACGGCAAGTCGGGGATTGGGATTGCGACTGTAATGCAGCTTCATGACGACCCTCCCACGTCCGCCTGCCGGAAACAGGACGAAGGCGCTGGCGGAGCCTAGCAGATGCAAACACCTTCATCCACGCGGCGCACCCAAGGAAGGCGCAGACTAACCTTCCTGCATCTTCGGATCGAAGCCACCCGCTGTCACCGCGGTTGCGGCTCTTCTCCATGGCGATGGTCCGCGCGGCGGGCGCGGATCGCCGCGGCGATGAAGTTGCGCGACAGGCCGTGATAGAGCGGCTCCGGCGACAGGAGGCGCGAGGTGACATAGCCGATCATCGAAACCGCCATGATCGGCAGGATGGCATGGTCGTTGCCGGTCATTTCGATGATGATGACGAAGGCCGTCATCGGGGCCTGCACGACACCCGCAAAGTATCCGGCCATGCCGAGCACGGCGCCGAGCGCGACGCTGGTGCCCATGACCTGCCCGATCGTGCTGCCGAAGCCCGCTCCGATCGACAGCGACGGCGCAAAGATGCCACCGGGAATGCCCGAGATCATCGACAGGAAGCTGGCAAGGAATTTCTCGATGAAGAACATCATGGAAGTGGGCTCGCCGGCCAGCGCCCCGCGCGCCTGCTCATAGCTGGTGCCGAAGGTCGTGCCGCCGGAGATGACGCCGATCAAGGCCACGCCGAGCCCGCAGGCACCGGCAAACAACACCATGCGTTTGACCGGCGCCGGCTGCGCCCAGCGGCGGATCCGGATGCCGAGATGCAGCGCCAGACCGCTGAACACGGCCCCCAACGCGCCGCCCCCGATGCCGCAGATCGGCACGAGCGCCCAGTCGCGCACCGAGACGGGAATGGCGGATGTGGAGCCAAAATAATGATAGCTGCCCGCAAGACCGAGCGCGGCCAGCCCCGACAGGATGACGGCCGTCAGCACGATGCCGTTGGCGCGACTTTCATAGGCGCGGCTCATTTCCTCGATGGCAAAGACGATGCCGGCAAGCGGCGTGTTGAAGGCCGCCGCGATGCCCGCGGCCGAACCCGCAAGAATCAGCCCCCGCGCCTGCGCCATGCCGCCGAAGCGCGCAGCCGCCAGCATGAAGGAGGCGCCGATCTGCACCGTCGGTCCCTCGCGCCCGATGGAGGCGCCAGTAAACAGGCCAAGCGTGGTGAGCGCGATCTTGCCGAAGGCCACCTTGAGCGACAAAAGCCGCGACCGGTCCTCGTTGTCGTTCAGGTGACGGGCGGCAATCGCCTGGGGTATACCGCTGCCTTGGGAATTCGGAAAATAGGTGATGGCGAGCCAGGCGCAGGCGATGAAGCCGAGCGGCGTGACGAGGAGAGGCAGCAGGAAAGTCCATTCGCCGGCCATGGTCGCATGATGAAAGGTCTCCTGCGCGAAATCGGCCATCCGGGCAAAGCCGACGCTGGTGACGCCAATGGCGAGCGCCCCGGTCCAGAACACCAGCCGCGGGCGCCAGAGCCCGAGCGAACCACGAAAGACCCGCGACCGCCGGACAAGCTTCGACTTCCTGTAGGATTTTTGCATTCTCTCCACCGGTGCCAATCCGATTGCCGCGGGTTATCGACCCGCAGACTTCGAGAATCAAGTCGCAAGCCACTCTTTTGCCCGAGACCGGCTCATGGCCCGGAGATCACGGGCACAATTTTGGACGGCGGGATTGCGCTGAAGACACGCGTGGCCTGCTTGCGACGACGCCGGATGGCAGTCTAGGATCAATCACCGAATTTCTGAGGAAAGCCATGCGAATTCAAAGCGCCCTCACCGCCGTCCTGATCCTGGGCGGCAGCCTCCTTGCCGGCTGTACGACGACCGAAGACGCCAATCGCGCGCTGCAGTCCCGCTGGATCGGCCAGCCGGTGGAACGCTTCTTTGCCGCCTATGGGCCGCCGATCAGCGAATATCCGCTGTCGACGGGCAAAATCTACACCTGGCGCGGCGGCGACAAGACCCGCTACATTCCGCCGACCTATTCGAGCCCCGAGCCGGCGCGCACGATCGTTCGCACGCAAACGAGGACCGATGGCGCCGGCAAGACGGTGGTGACCCAGACACGCGTGGTGACCCGCGATCCCTTCTGGGAACCCGAGATGATCAGCCCGCCGCAATACCAGCAGCTCTTCTGCGAACTGCAGATCAACACCGACACGGCAGGCGTCATCGCAACAATCAGGGCGAGCAACGACACCGACGGCGACGGCTTCAGCCTGTCACGCTGCGCGGAAGTGCTGGGTGTGGAGAAATAGGGTTACGCGCACCGCGGCGATTTGCCGGTCATGAAGTATTCCGCGGTGTTACTGTCGGTCCTGCGCAAGCCCCTGACGCAGACGCCAACATCTCATCCCCGGCATTCGACATAGGTTCGGGCATCCTTTGTCGTGGACATCCGCGAATGGGTTACGCTAGGCTGAGCAATGGTTTAAGGGGACGATCGGCGGGACCGAATTCCGGCCGCCATGAGTCGACCAAATAGAGGGACGAAAAAGACATGTTGAAGCGCCTTTCATTCACCGCTGCCTTGATGACGCTGGCCGCAAGCCCGGCCTTTGCCCATCTCGATCCGGAAGCCCATGGCTCCCTGATGGCCGGCATCTCCCACCCGCTTTTCGGCGCCGACCACATCCTGGCCATGGTCGCCGTGGGTATCTGGGCAAGCCAGATCGGTGGCCGCGCCCTGTGGGCCGTTCCGGCTGCCTTTGTCACGATGATGGCCGTGGGCTTTGGCCTCGCCGTCGCAGGTGTCGAGCTGCCCTTCGTCGAGCCGGCAATCCTTGCTTCCGTCATCGGTCTCGGCCTGCTGGTGGCGGCTGCCGTCCGTCTTCCGGTTGCCGCGTCTGCTGCTGTCGTTGGTCTCTTCGCCCTGTTCCACGGCCACGCCCATGGCGGTGAGCTCGGTGCGGCCGGCGCCCTCCAGTTCGGCCTCGGCTTCCTGATCGCAACAGCAGCCCTGCATGGCGCAGGCGTTGCCCTCGGCCTCGGCGTCACCCGCCTTGGTCCGGCCGTCGCCCGCATTCTCGGCCTTGCCACCGTCGTCGGTGGCGCCGCGATCGCCTTCGGCTGATCGCAAACACCGGACGGCGCAACCGCCATAATCATGAGCCGCCGCGAGGCCCGGTTATAACCGGAACCCTCGCGGCGGCTTTGTCGTTTCAGGTCGTCAGCAGAACAGCGTTCGGGAAGGTGGCGCGGGGTGATTTGAGTAATTTTTTCTCAACTGCCCAAAATTTTTGCGTTTTTCTCTCACTCCAACTCTCTCCTGATCTGCGATGAAGACGCTCCCAAGACGAGGCCCGCCCCTGGGCCGACCGCATGAAAGGAATACCCATGAGCTGGCTCAAGACACTGGCTGCCGCTGCAGCCCTCCAGACGCTCGTTTTCGCCCCAGCAATCGCCGGTGAAAACCTCGACCAGATCAAGTCCGCCGGCGTCATTAAGATCGGCACCGAAGGCACCTATGCCCCCTTCACCTATCATGATGCCGACAACAAGCTCGTCGGCTTCGATGTCGAGATCGGTCAGGCCGTGGCCGAGAAGCTCGGCGTCAAGGCAGAGTTTGTCGAAGGCAAGTGGGACGGCCTGATCGCCGGTCTCGATGCCAACCGCTACGATGCCGTGATCAACCAGGTCGGCATCACCGAGGCGCGCAAGCAAAAGTATGATTTCTCCGATCCCTACATCGTGTCCAAGGCGGTTCTGGTGGTCAAGGACGGCAATGAGGACATCAAGAGCTTCGAGGATCTGAAGGGCAAGAAGTCGGCCCAGTCGCTCTCCAGCAACTTCGGCAAGATCGCCGAGGAAGCAGGCGCAGAACTCGTCGGCACCGACGGCTTCGACCAGTCGATCCAGCTCGTCCTGACCGGCCGCGCCGATGCGACGATCAACGACAGCCTTTCCTTCCTCGACTTCAAGAAGCAGAAGCCTGATGCCCCGGTGAAGATCGCCGCTGAAAAGGCCGAGGCCGACGCCTCGGGCATTATCGTGCGCAAGGGCGATCCGGAGCTGGTGGCGGCCATCAATCAGGCGCTTGCCGACATCAAGGCCGACGGTACCTACCAGACGATCGCCGACAAGTATTTCGGCCAGGACGTTTCGAAGTAACAGACAAAAACACCCCTCCCCAACCCCTCCCCACGAGGGGGAGGGGCTTTCCGCGAATGCCTCGCCTAGTGATAGTGTGAGGCTCTGCCGCGTGCAGTCTCCCCCCATGTGGGGGAGATGGCCGGCAGGCCAGAGGGGGTCTTTGTCACCCACCTGCAAGTGAGAGAACACCCCAATGCCGCACTGGCTCGACCTGATGCTGACCTCCCTGCCGACCCTGCTCTGGGCCGGCGTGAAGTTCACCATTCCGCTGACGCTTCTCTCCTTCGCCTTCGGCCTTGCGCTCGGCCTGATCACGGCGGTGACGCGGCTGTTCGGGCCAACCCCGCTGGTTCTGATCGCCCGCTTCTATGTCTGGGTGATCCGCGGCACGCCACTTCTCGTGCAGCTTTTCGTCATCTTCTACGGCCTGCCGAGCATTGGCATCCTGCTTGATGCCTTCCCGGCAGCGCTGATAGGCTTCACGCTGAACATCGGCGCCTACTCCTCCGAGATCGTGCGCGCCGCCATTGCCTCGGTGCCCAAGGGCCAGTGGGAGGCCGCCTATTCGACCGGCATGACCTGGGGCCAGGCCATGCGCCGGACAATCCTGCCGCAGGCGGGTCGGGTGGCGGTGCCGCCTTTGTCGAACACCTTCATCTCGCTGGTGAAGGACACGTCGCTTGCGGCAGCCATCACGGTGCCGGAGCTCTTCCAGTCGGCCCAGCGCATCGTCGCCACAACCTATGAGCCGCTGATCCTCTATATCGAGGCCGCCCTGATCTATCTTGCTTTGAGTTCGGTGCTATCCAATCTGCAGGCCCGGCTCGAGCTGCGTTTCAGCCGCTATGGCGGCATGCTGGAGGCAAACCGATGATTACGCTGTCCAACATCGTCAAGCGCTTCGGCGAGGCAACGATCCTCAACGACATTTCGCTCAGCTTCCCGGAAGGCAGCGTGACGGCGCTCGTCGGCCCCTCGGGCGGCGGCAAGAGCACCCTCCTGCGCTCGATCAACCTGCTGGAACTGCCGAGTTCCGGCGCAGTCCAGATCGGCGACACCAGGGTGGAGTTCTCCCCCGGTCGCAAGGTGCCCTTCTCGGAGGTCCAGAAGATCCGCTGCCAGACCGGCATGGTCTTCCAGAACTTCCAGCTCTTTCCCCATCGCACGGCGATCGAGAATGTCATGGAAGGTCTGATCACCGTGCAGAAGTGGTCGCGCGATAAGGCCAGAGCCCGTGCCGCAGAACTGCTCGACAAGGTCGGCATGGCACACAAGGAGGATGCCTGGCCGGCAAACCTCTCCGGCGGCCAGCAGCAGCGCGTGGCGATTGCCCGCGCCCTGGCGCCCTCGCCCAAGGTTCTGCTCTGCGACGAGCCGACATCGGCACTCGATCCGGAGCTTGCGGGCGAAGTGGTCGATGTGCTCGGCCAGCTTGCCTCGGAAGGCACGACCATGGTCATGGCCACGCATGACCTGCGTCTCGCCTCGAAGATCGCCAATCAGGTGGTGTTTCTGGAAGCCGGCCAGGTGGTGGAAACCGGCAGCGCCGACGAGATCTTCCGCACGCCGCAGCGTGAACGCACCCGCCGTTTCGTCTCCTCGATCAGTGCCGCACAAACGGTTTAGAGCCGGCAGGGGCGAGCAGCGAGAAAGACGCGCGGCTCACGGAACCTGCAGGGGGTTCTAAAGGTCGGGATCGGTCACGAAGGGCATGATGTCGACGCCGTCTCCGGGAAAGACGGTGATATGCGGGTGATCCTGGAAGAGCCGGGCGGCAGCTTCTGCCGTCGGCGCTTCCACGACCAGATAGCCGCAGATCGGATTGGTCGCGGCAGCGATACCGTCACGCGTCACCCGCGTGGTCTTGCCCACCATGCCGCCGCGATTGAGGATATGCGCGGCATTGCGCTCCTCCCATTCAACCCATTTCGGAATGCCCTCGGCATCGATGGCATCCTGCTCGGCCTTGGACAGGTTGCGAAAGCGCGCGAAATCCTCGGCTTTCATCGTATACACGGCGAGAAACTTCGGCATGCAGCACCCCTGGTTGATGTTGAACCCCAGGGAAACTAGGGCAGCGGAGGAGCGAAGTCACCCGCGGCCGGGTGATTACCCGCGGCCGCGATAGGTTGCCACCCCCTGATCCGGCAGCCAGACGCCCTTTGGCGGCTCCCCGGTCTGCCAGAAGACGTCGATCGGGATGCCGCCCCGCGGATACCAATAGGCACCGATCCTGAGCCATTTAGGATCGAGCAGCTCGACGATCCGCTTGGCGATATAGACGGAGCAATCCTCGTGGAAGGCGCCGTGATTGCGGAAGGCAAACAGGAAGAGCTTGAGCGACTTCGATTCCACCAGCCAGTCGCCCGGAATATAATCGATGACGATATGGGCGAAATCCGGCTGGCCGGTCATCGGGCAGAGCGAGGTGAATTCGGGTGCGGTGAAACGCACGACATAATCCGCGCCGGAATTGCCGTTCGGCACACGCTCCATCACGGCGGTTTCCGGGCTGGTTGGGGCTTCCACGCTCTGGCCGAGCTGGGTGAGCCCGGAGGTATCGGTCTTGCTCATGATCTGTTCCTTTGAGTTTAACGGCCAAGCTCAACGCCGGCGCCATGCGCCATCTCGTTTTCGGGCTCGACATGGATGGTGACGCGGGTGCCGGGCACGGCCTTATGCACGGCCATTTCCAGCCGGTCGCAGATGACATGGGCGTCCCTGACGGTCATCTTGGAAGGAACCACCAGATCGAAAGCGACAAAGGTGGCGGCCCCGGCGCGCCGTGAGCGCAGATAATGCACGCCGAGCGAGCCTTCGGAATTTTCCTTGATCGCTTCGCGGATGGCTTCAGCTTCGTCCGGGGAGACCGCAACATCCATCAGGCCGGCAACCGACTGGGCGATCACCTTCCAGCCCTGCCAGATGATGTTGAGCGCCACCAGGATCGCGAGGATCGGATCGAGGATCGCATGGCCGGTGGCGAGCACCAGGACGAGGCCGATGATCACGCCGACGGAGGTCACGACGTCGGACATGATGTGCTGGCCATCGGCCGACAGCGCCGGCGAGCGATGGCTGCGCCCGACGCGGATCAGGAGCGTTGCCCAGGCGGCATTGATCACGGCAGCGGCGCCATTGATCGCAAGGCCGAGAAAGGGCGCATCCGGCAGCGTCGGGGCCTGCAGCGCCGGGACCGCCTCGCGGATGATCAGAAGCGCCGCGACCACGATCAGGACACCTTCGAGAACGGCCGAGAGGTATTCCGCCTTGTGGTGGCCGTAAGGATGGTCGTCATCGGCCGGCTTCTGCGCATAGCGAATGACGAAGTAGGCAAGGAAGGCGGCGATCACGTTGACGGTCGATTCCAGGCCGTCGGAGAGCAGCGCGACGGAGCCGGTGACCCACCAGGCCAGCAGCTTCAGCCCCATGACCCCGAAGGCGAGCGGTATGCCCCAGAACGCGATGCGCCGGACGAGCGTATTGTCTTCAGCCACCATGGCCTCTTCCCTGCAGATGCGAGTGAATTGCAGACGCAATTCCAAAAACGACAAAACCGCCCGGCGAGAGAGCGGGCGGTTCGGTTGGATGGCAGCGTAATGCCTAAGGGTTGAGGAAAGGTCAAGGCTGGAGCTGGGAGATGCACAGCTCTAACCGAAGCCTTACAGGTCCGCCAGGAACCTACGCAGAACCTCGACGCTGCGCTGGCCGCGGGTGTCCCGAACATCGATCACCAACACCTGATCAGGAATGACCGTGTAGAGTAGCGAAAACGGCGTTCCACGGATGTGATATTCCCTTACAAGCTCGAAATCCTCGAAACGGGCTGCGCTTTCGGGGTGATCCGTGATTGTCCGTTCGGCGGTTGCGAGCGCCAAGGACACTGCCGCCATGTCGAGTTGGGGACGACTTCTGTAGTAGTTTCGCATCCACCGAAGACCAGGTTCCGCAGTCGGCAGATAGCGGAGCCGCATGACCGTCACCGCGCCTTCGGAAACGTGTCCTCGTCGGAGTTCAACCAGTCGTGCACCGCAGCGCTGTCCACGGCCTGGATATCGCCTGTGGCGACAAGATGGAGCCCATGACGCAGAAGATCTCGTGTCGCAAGACGCTCCTCGACCAGATTGCGTATGGCCTGATCGGCAAGATCGGAAGCGGACCGGTTGTCGAAACGTGCGATCTCTTCCAGCGCCTGATTGAGACCGGAATCGATTTCAGTGGTGAGGACGACCTTGTTCATCGGATCGAGTTCCCTTTCAGCCAGACCAGAGGATGTGACAAGGTCGCGATGCTGTCAAATGTCGTCTGAGCCGGCGGTTGCGTTTTATAACGCGACGCGTTATACCTAGCCATGATCCAGAGTTTCGCAGATGCTGAAACCGAGCGCATCTGGTCCGGCCAGCGAAGCCGAAAGCTTCCGCCGGATATACAGGCTGTGGCACTCAGGAAGCTTCGCTTGATGAACAGTGCTCGCCAGCTGACTGACCTGCGCGTACCGCCTGGGAATCGGCTGGAAGCCCTGAAAGGCAATAGGCTCGGGCAGCACAGTATCCGGATCAACGACCAGTGGCGCATCTGCTTTACCTGGAATGATGGAGGACCAAGCGATGTCGGGATCGTCGACTACCATGACTGACCTCATACCCAATCCCCATCCGGGCGACATCCTGCTCGAAGATTTTCTGAAGCCGATGGGACTGAGCCAGAATGCTCTTGCGCGGGCGGTCAATGTCCCGCCCCGCAGGATCAATGAGATCGTGCTCGGCAAGCGGTCGCTGACCGCCGATACCGACCTGCGTCTCTCACGCTACTTCGGCGTGTCGGAGGGCTTTTTTCTCGGCCTGCAGGCTGATTACGATCTGATGCAGCGGCGGCGAGAGATCGAGGACGAGTTGAAGCGGATTGAACCTAGGGCGGCGTGAAAACCCCTTGCTGCGTTGCCTGCCGTTGGCGATACTCTCCGCCTTGAAGATTGGAGACTGCAATGCAGGGCATCACCATCGCACTTCCGGACGATCTGAAAGATTGGGTCAGCAGGAAAACCGAAAGCGGTGAATACGCCGATCCGAGTGACTATGTTACTGGCCTGATCCGCCGAGATCAGGAACGCGCGGCCAAAATAGAGGCCATGCAGAAGGCTGTCGACACTGGACTGGCAAGTGGGGTCGGCAATCGAACAGCGGATGAGTTGTTCGAGATCGCAAGGCGCATCTCGTGATCTACCTGATCGACGACCAGGGCGTCCTGATCGTCCGTGTTCGGCACGGCCGGGAAGATTGGCAAGAGGGTCTCTAGAGAAGACGCGCGGCCATGTACAGCCGCGCCCCCTCTCCATTTCCTCAGGCCGCCTTCACCTTCGCGCGCTTCGCCAGATGCGCCACCACGTTTTCGATCATCCGCATGCCGGCGTCGCCGCCGAGCGTCATGATCGATTCCGGGTGGAACTGGACGGCCGCGACCGGTTCCTTGGCGTGTTCGATGCCCATGATCGTGCCGTCTTCGCTTTCGGCGGTGATCATGAACTCACGCGGAAGCGACGAGGGATCGGCGAAGATCGAGTGGTAGCGGCCGACGGTGACTTCGCGGCCGAGCCCCGAGAAGACAAGGCCGGGTTCGAGCACGCGGATGCGCGACGGCTTGCCATGCATGGGAACGGCGAGCTGGCGCAACTCACCGCCATAGGCTTCGGCCAGGGCCTGCAGGCCGAGGCAGACGCCGAAGATCGGCAGTTCGCGGGCACGTGCCTTCTTGATCGTCGCCTTGCAGTCGAAATCCGTCGGCGAGCCCGGACCGGGCGACAGGACGACGAGATCGGGATTGAGGCGATCGAAGATCTCTTCCGGCACCGGCGTGCGAACCGTGTTCACGGTCGCGCCCGTCTGGCGGAAATAGTTGGCGAGCGTGTGGACGAAACTGTCCTCGTGGTCGACGAGCAGGATGTTGACCCCCTCGCCGACGCGGGCAACACCGCGCTTGGAGGACTGATCATTGCCGCTCTTGGCATCACGGATCGCTGCAATCATGGCGGAGGCCTTCAGTTCGGTTTCGGCTTCTTCTTCCTGCGGGTCGCTATCATTCAGAAGCGTCGCGCCGGCGCGCACCTCGGCAATACCGTCCTTGATACGGACCGTGCGCAGCGTCAGACCGGTGTTCATGTCGCCATTGAAGCCGACCATGCCGATGGCGCCACCATACCAGGCGCGCGGGCTCTTTTCATGCTTCTCGATGAAGCGCATGGCCCAAAGCTTCGGCGCGCCGGTGACGGTGACGGCCCAGGCATGGGAGAGGAAGCCGTCGAAAGCGTCCATGCCGTCGCGCAGGCGGCCCTCGATATGGTCCACCGTGTGGATGAGGCGCGAATACATCTCGATCTGGCGACGACCGATGACCTTGACCGAGCCCGGCTCGCAGACGCGGCTCTTGTCGTTGCGGTCGACGTCGGAGCACATGGTGAGCTCGCTCTCGTCCTTCTTGGAGTTGAGGAGCTTCAGGATCTGGGCCGAATCCTCGATCGGATCGGCACCGCGGCGGATGGTGCCGGAAATCGGGCAGGTCTCGATGCGACGGCCATTGACCCGCACGAACATTTCCGGCGACGCGCCGACGAGATATTCCTGGTTACCGAGATTGATGAAGAAGGAATAGGGCGAGGGATTGATTTCCTTCAGCCGCTTGGAGATCTGCGACGGCTTCGAATCGCAGCGCTCCATGAACTTCTGCCCCGGCACGACCTCGAAGAGATCGCCCTTGCGGAAGCTCTCCTTGGCCTTGGTGACGAGTTCGGCATATTCGCCTGGGCGATGGTCGCCGCGCGGCGGGATGGTGTCCGTATGCTGGAAGGGTTCCGGCGCAATCTCTTCCGCCTGACCGATGGTGGTGACGTCACCCTTGGTGAAGTCGTAGCGGTCGATCCAGGCCTTGGCGGAATAGTGGTCGACGACGAGGATCTCGTCCGGCAGGAAGAGCACCATGTCGCGCTGATCGTCGGGGCGGACAAGCGTCAGATCGATCGCGTCGAACTGGAAGGCGAGATCGTAGCCGAAGGCGCCGAAGAGGCCGATGGCGCTGTCTTCCTCGGAGTAGAAGAGCTCGGTGACCGCACGCAGAACGGTGAACACCGTCGGCATCTTGGAGCGTTCTTCCTCGGTGAAGACGCGGGACGGCGGCTTGACGTCGAGATCGAGCCGGGTAGCCGTGCGGGCACCGAGCGCCAGATCCTCAACTGTCGCAAGCTTGTTCGCGATCATCGACAGCAGCGCTTCGCCGCGGCCGTTATAGGCCTCGATCCAGACCTTTCGGCCGAAGGAGGATATGCCGAGCGGCGGATCGACGATGGCCGTGTCCCAGCGGGTATAGCGGCCCGGATATTCGTAGTTCGACGAGAAGACCGCGCCGCGCCGTTCATCTAGCTTGTCGACATAGGTGGAGATAGCATCGCCATAAGGCGTCGGCCGGCGCTTGCGCGTGACGGTCACACCGCCGCGCGTCTGATAGGCTTCCGAGCCGTCTTCCTGCAAAATCGTCGACATATCTGTCCTTCTCCACTCTTCAGGGCCCGTCTCCTGCAGGCCATGAATACGAAAAAGCCGCCTCAGGAGTGTTTCCGGGCGGCTTTGGGGTCAATCGTCTAAAGACATGACTGGTCAAGGCCGCGTCAGCGTGCCCACCACCAAGCAATGTTCTTCGAAACGATCTTCATGGCGACAGGAATACCGTGGAGCCCGCGCCTTAGCAAGGGCGTTTTGCGCTGCTCGTATCATGAACTTTTCGGCGGCTCGCGCCTTATCGACCCGGTGGCTGGGGAGACGGAGACGAGATGACGAAGACCAAACTGCCGGCCCGGTTCGGCTTTCTGCCCGCATTGCTGTGCGTCTTGCCGATCGCAATGGGGCTGACGCTTCCCGCCCGCGGGCCGCAACCGGCCCCTCGCCCCGAAGCGACGGCCCCTGCCCCAGACACCAATGCGGCCGCAGCGAGCAACGAGGTCAGTCCCGCTGACAAGGCCGCGGTGCCGACACCGGATCCCAAGCCAGAACCGCCTGAGGCAGACGAGACGAAAGGCGACGGCGACACCAAAGCCTTGGAGGCAAGGGACGAAGAGCCAGAAGTCGACAATCCGTCTGGGACAGCGGGGGAGACGCCCGGCACTGAGGAGACGGATGACACGGGGACATCCGGGGCGGAGCCGGAGGAAAAGGCAGAACCTGCAGACCCGCCGCCAGCATCCGAAGACCCGAAGGCGCTGGCCGCCTGCCTGGCCGATCTTCGGGCGATCGGCGCCGGTTTCGAACCCGCCACCCCCATCGACGACGACGGCGGCTGCGGTATCGTAGCCCCAGTTACGATCACGAAGATCCTGCCCGATGTGGCGCTCGAGCCGGAGGCGACACTTCGCTGTGAAACGGCGCTGCAGCTTGCAAGAATGACCCGCGACATGCTGAAGCCCGCAGCCGAAGCCGCCTTCCCTGACAGGCCAAAGCTTACCGCCATCCGCCAGGCATCCGGCTATGTCTGCCGCAACCGCAACAGCGCCGAAAATGGCAAGGTCTCGGAGCATGCCTATGGCAACGCGATCGACATCGCCGCCTTGCGTTTCGGAGAGAGGCAAGAGCCGGTGATGATCGCGAAGCAGGACGACGGCTCAGCCGAGGCCGCCTTCCAGCGCGCCTTCAACGCCATCGCCTGCCTCTATTTCACCACGGTGCTTTCACCCGGCAGCGACCCGACACACCAGGATCACATGCATCTCGACGTGATCAAGCGGAAGAGCGGGTACCGGTATTGCCGGTGAGGCGGAACGCGAAAGGCGGCGCATCTCTGCGCCGCCCGCCGCAATTGAGTTGCTCCGATCAGAACTTCTGGGTGAGCGAGATTTTGAAGGTACGGCCGGGTTCGGAATAGAATTCACGAGCCTGTGTCGAAGAGTTTGTGCGCACAGAGGCGTAGTCGTAATACGTCTTGTCGAAGGCGTTGTAGATGCCAGCCGTGATGCGCATGCCGTTCAGCTGTTCAGGCTCCCACCAGGCATTCAGGTCAACGACACCGTAGCCCTCCGTCTGGAAGTAGTTGGTGCCCGACGCACCTTTCCCGTCATCGTCGCGGGATGCGCCCACGCCGATGAAATCGGCGCCGACGCCCCAGAACTCGGTATCGTACCCGACGCTTGCCACTGCCTTGATCGGGGCAACGGACCGGAGGAAGGTGTCGTTCTCCAGATTATTGCCCTTGGCATATGCAAGGCCAGCGCTGACGCGGAAACCATTTGCAAAGCGCTTGTGGGCGCCAAGTTCGATGCCGTAGATCTCCGCATCGGAGATGTTGAGATACTGCGAGATGCCGGCGGGATAACTCGAAAGCGAATAGCCAAGTGCGGCGGCTTCCGCAGAGGTCAGGCCGCGGGCGTCAATGAAGTTCTTGTAGCGATTGTAGAACATCGACACGCGCGCCCCCATGTCCTCGTCTCCGAGCTTGGCGCCGATTTCGAAACCGTTGCTGGTCTCCGATTCCAGATCAGGATTGCCGAGGCGCAGATACGTGCCGGCACCACCGTAGGAGCTGTAGAGTTCTGAAGCCGTGGGCGCTCTGAACCCCATGGCCCACTGGCCGAAGATTTCGACGTCCTGTGCCAAGGCATAGCTTGCCCGCAGCTTCGGCGAGACGGCCATGTCCTCGAATTCATCAGGCAGAGAAGGGTCGCTGTAGTTGCGATCATAGGCGTCCGTCATGACGGGCTCGTGGCGGATCCAATCAAAACGAAGACCGGGAGTGACGGTGAGCCCCGTGGAGGCGATGGCGATATCGTCATCAAGATAAAGGCCAATGCGCTCGCTCTCCACTTTCGGCGTATCGGCCTGATTGGTGTGAAGAAAATTGCAAGGGTTGAAAGGCGAATAGGGACCGCCTGGGCAATTATCATATCCGGACGAATATTGTTCTGAGGTCCCGGCCGCGACGTCGAAGCCGAAGGTAAAGGTGTGCTGCAACGGACCGGTGGTCAGGTCCTTCTGTAATGCGCCAACGAGGCCGACCGTGCGTTCCGTGTTGTCGTTCTCACGGCCGATTTCACCAATGACAGAGGTGGAGCGGTAGCCGGTATAGCCTTCCATCGTTCGGTTCTTCTGCCAGTAGAGCGACGCCCAGGCATTCGAGATCAGGGCGTCCTCGGACTGTGACTCGAATTCATAGTCGAGCGAGACGCGATCGCGCTCCGTTTCCTTCTGCGTGAAGTAATCGTCTTCCCTGTAATTACCGGTCGCTGACTGGCTGTTTTTCGCGTTCGTGTCGCGATCCCGACGGAACCGCTCGGCTGTCAAACCGATCGTGTGACCACCCTCAAGTTCCTGACGGAGCTTGAAGAGCAGGTTGTGCTGATCGTAATCCGAGGGATTGGCTTCCGTGCGTGTCGCCCCAAGGTCATCGACGGTGCCATTGGTCTCGCGCTCATGGCCCTTCTTGTAACCACCCTGGAGCAGCACCGAGGTGTTCTCGACTTTGCGGGCACCGGCGAAGGAACTCTCGAAACTGCGGTCGGCGCTGTCGTAGGTCAGCTTCACAACCGCGCCCCAGTCCCGATCCGGGCGGATCAGATCATCTGCAGTCAGCGTCCTCAGGCCAAGAACTCCGCCGAGTGCACCACTGCCGGCGCGGCTGGAGTCTGCGCCACGCATGACATCGACAGCCGAAAGCGAGCTGAAGCTGAAGGCGTCCACCCCACCGCTCGCGCTGCGAGTGGCATCGAAGATGTAGGGCACCGGGATGCCATCCACCGTCGTCAGAACGCGGCTTCCTTCCAGACCTCGAATGTTCACGGCGCCAGTGCTGCGGTTGAAATTCACGCCGGGTTCGGCCACGCGTCCGAGATCTTCGATGCTCGTGATCTGCTTTGCATCAATCTCCTCCGCCGTCGTCCGCGTCGCCAGTGGCGTATCGGCCACCGATCCCGCCGGCACGCGTTTGCCCTTCACCACGATCGTCTGCAATTGCGTTTCGCCGTCGGTCGTTGTGGTCGCCGTCCTGGCGTCCTGGGCCTGGGCGGGGAGGATGGCGGAGACGGCCACCAGTGCGGTGCATGCGAGCAAAAGGGGGCGGAGAGGCCGGGAGCCCATGCGGATGTCCTTTCGAGAGGCCAGCAGATAACGGTCCCGCACCCCGTGTCTGCGGGGGCAGGCTGGCCGAATGTGATTGCGTCAAAACCTTGGCGGCGTCTGAATTTTCGCCGCAATCACGCCGTATAAAACATGATTATCAGAGTCAACATATAAAACATGATTCTTTTGATCATGATTTGTGATCGCCGTCACCGTGACGAAAATATCACGCGATGGCGATAGGGATGGGGACTTAGAACAGCCCTTCGATCGCGCCGGAGCGGTCCAGGCGGATCTTTTCCGAGGACGGAACGCGTGGCAGCCCCGGCATGGTCATGATCTCGCCGGTGATGGCAACGACAAAGCCGGCGCCCGCGGAGAGGCGCACCTCGCGGACATGCACGGTGTGTCCTTCCGGCGCGCCTCTCAGCGTGGGGTCGGTGGAGAAGGAATACTGCGTCTTCGCCATGCAGACCGGGAGGTAACCATAGCCCTGGCGTTCCCACTCGAGGAGCTGCTCCCGCGCCGCCTTTTCTGCCGTAACCTCCCCTGCCCGGTAGATCTCGGCGGCGACACGCTCGATCTTGGAAAAGAGCGGCATGGCATCAGGATAAAGCGGACGGAACTCGGAGGGGCTATCGGCAAGCCTGACCACCGCCTCGGCAAGCTCGGTGATCCCCGCCGAGCCATCGGCCCAGTGGCGGCAGAGCACGGCTTCTGCCCCCAGTCCTCTGGCCACCGCCTTGACGGCTGAAACTTCAGCCTCGGTGTCCGTGGTGAAATGGTTGATGGCAACGACCGCCGGGACGCCGAACTTGGCGAGGTTTTCCAGATGCCGGGCAAGATTGACGGCACCCCGCTCGACGGCGGCCACATCCTCGCGGGAGAGATCCTCCTTGGCCACGCCGCCATTCATCTTGAGCGCCCGGACCGTTGCGACGATCACGACGGCGGAGGGCGCAAGCCCGGCCTTGCGGCATTTGATGTCGAAGAATTTCTCAGCCCCCAGATCGGCCCCGAAGCCCGCTTCCGTCACCACGTAATCACCAAGCTTCAGCGCCGTCTTCGTCGCCACGACAGAATTGCAGCCATGGGCAATGTTGGCGAAGGGGCCGCCATGAACGAGCGCCGGATTGTTTTCGAGCGTCTGCACGAGGTTCGGCTGCATCGCTTCCTTGAGCAGCACGGCCATGGCACCGTCGGCATTCAGATCGCGGGCATAGACGGGGCTCTTGTCGCGGCGATAGCCGATGATGATCGCGCCGAGGCGCTTTTCGAGGTCCTCGAGATCGGTGGCGAGGCAGAGGATCGCCATGACCTCGGAGGCGACCGTGATGTCGAAGCCTGCTTCGCGCGGAAAACCGTTGGAGGCGCCGCCGAGCGAGCTCACGATCTGGCGCAGGGCCCGGTCGTTCATATCCATCACCCGCCGCCAGGTGATGCGGCGCGTGTCGATGTTAAGCTCGTTGCCCCAGTAGATGTGATTGTCGATCAGCGCCGAAAGGAGGTTATGAGCCGAGGTGATGGCGTGGAAATCGCCGGTGAAATGAAGATTGATGTCCTCCATCGGCACCACCTGCGCATGACCGCCGCCAGCGGCCCCGCCCTTCACCCCGAAACAGGGCCCGAGCGAGGGCTCGCGGATGCAGATCACGGCCTTCTTGCCGATCCGGTTCAAGCCGTCGCCGAGCCCGACCGTGGTTGTCGTCTTGCCCTCGCCTGCCGGTGTCGGATTGATCGCGGTCACCAGGATCAGCTTGCCATCGGGACGGTCGGAAAGCCCCTTGATGAAGGCGGCGGAGATCTTCGCCTTGTCGTGACCGTAGGGGATCAGGCTTTCGGAGGGAATGCCGAGCTTGCAGCCGATCTCCTGGATGGGCCGCTTGGACGCCGCGCGGGCGATATCGATGTCGGATGCCACGGTCATGTTTCCCCCCTGTTTTCTGTTGGCCGGAGGATCGGACGGCGCGGCTTGGCTTGCAAGCCGGTGACAGGACTTTTTTCACAGCGAAGTGAAGCGGCCTGAGAGCGACATGACACCCTCCCCTCGAGGGGGAGGGTCGGAGCGAAGCTCCGGGGTGGGGTGACGGTTGCAGCGGTCGCCCGGAAACGTGCGTTCAACTCGCGGGGCCGTTCACCCCCACCCGCCGCGTTGCGGCGACCTCCCCCCTCAAGGGGGAGGTAGGTACTCACCCCTCGCCAATCGCAATCAGGCTGGCATTGCCACCGGCGGCGGCCGTGTTGACCGAGATCACCTGCTCCAGTGCAAAGCGGCTGAGGTAAGCCGGGCCGCCCGCCTTGAAGCCGGTGCCGGACATGCCGGAGCCACCGAAGGGCTGGGTGCCGACGACGGCGCCGATCATGTTGCGGTTGACGTAGATGTTCCCGGTGTCGAGCGCTTCGGTGACGGTGCGGATCGTCGCCTCGATGCGGCTGTGCACGCCGAGTGTCAGGCCGTAACCGGTGGCGTCGATCGAAGCGATCACCTTGTCCAGCGCCTTCGCCTTCCACCGAACGACATGCAGCACGGGTCCGAAGATTTCCTTGGTCAGCGCCTCGGGACGATCGAGCTCGATGATGTGCGGAGCAAAGAAGTTACCGGTCGCGGGCACCTCACCGGCATAACGCAGCCTCTGGGTCCGCGTCATCTCCGCGACATGGCCTTCTAGCATCGCCTTCTGCTTTTCGTCGATGACGGGGCCGATATCGGTGGTGATCTCGAGCGGATTGCCGAGGTTCAGCTCGCGGGCCGCCCCTTCGATCATCTCCAGCATGCCGTCGGCAATGTCTTCCTGCAGATAAAGAATGCGGAGCGCCGAGCAGCGCTGGCCGGCCGAGCGGAAGGCGGACATGACGACATCGTCGGCCACCTGTTCGGCAAGCGCGGTCGCATCGACGATCATCGCATTCATGCCGCCGGTTTCGGCAATCAGCGGCGCGATCGGGCCGTTCTTGGCGGCCAGCGTCCGGTTGATCGCCTGCGCCGTCGCCGTCGAACCGGTGAAGGCAATGCCGGCAAGCTGCGGATGGGCGGCGATCGCCGCCCCCACGTCGCCGGCGCCCGGCAGCAGCATCAGCACGTCTTCCGGCACACCCGCCTTGTGGAAGAGCTTGACCGCCTCAAAGGCGATCAAGGGCGTCTGGGGTGCCGGCTTGGCGATGACGGCATTGCCGGCAACCAGGGCTGCCGAGACCTGGCCGAGGAAAATCGCGAGCGGGAAATTCCAGGGCGAGATGCAGGCGAAAACGCCGCGGCCGCGCCAGGAGAGACGGTTGAGCTCGCCGGTCGGCCCGGGCATCACCTCGGCTTCGCCGAACTGCTTGCGCGCCTGGACGGCATAATAGCGGCAGAAATCGACGGCCTCGCGGATTTCGGCAACGCCGTCATCCAGCGTCTTGCCGGCTTCAAGCGCGAGCAGGGTCAGGAGACGGTCACGATCGGCTTCCAGAAGGTCTGCGAGCTTCTCCAGCGTTACCGCACGCTCCTCAACGGAGACGCGCGACCAGCGGGCAAAGCCCTGGCGTCCCGCAGCAAAGGCGCGGTCGACATCCGCCGGGGTTGCGTTGCGCACGGTGCCGACCTTGTGGGCGCGGTCCGCCGGCGACAGCACGGCCTCGTCACTCGTCGCACCCGTTGCACCCGGAACCAGCGGACGGGCAGCAATCTCGCCGAGCGGCTGGGAAATGCGCACCATCAGCCGCTCCAGATTGTCGCGATGGCCGAATTCGAAGCCGGCGCTGTTCTTGCGGTCGCCATAGAGGGAAAGCGGCATCGGGATCTGGCTGTGGCGGGCGCTCTGGCCATTGCCGATGCCGAGTTTTTCGGTGGGGCGCTCAAGCAGCGCCTTGACCGGGATATTCTTGTCGCCGGCAACCGCGACGAAGGACGAGTTCGCGCCGTTTTCGAGCAGGCGGCGAACGAGATAGGCGAGCAGATCGCGGTAGCCGCCGACGGGCGCGTAGATGCGGCAGGCAATGCGGTCATTGCCCGAAAGCAGCGTGTCATAAAGCGCCTCGCCCATGCCATGCAGGCGCTGGAATTCGAAGCCGGAGCGATCGGCACCGGCAAGCTCGATGATGGTCGAGACGGTGAGCGCATTGTGGGTGGCAAACTGCGGGAAGATGCGCGCGCGCTTCTCCATGAGCTTCGCCGCGCAGTGCAGGTAGGAAAGGTCGGTTGCCGGCTTGCGGGTCCAGACCGGGTAGTCGTCGAGCCCGCGCTCCTGGGCGCGCTTTACTTCGGTGTCCCAGTAGGCGCCCTTGACGAGACGCACCATCATCCGGCGGCCATACTGCTGGCAGAGGCTGTCGATATAGTCGATCACCTGCGGCGCGCGCTTCTGATAGGCCTGGATGGCAAGGCCAAACCCGTCCCAGCCAGCCAGCGACGGATCTGCAAAGACGGCCGCGATCACGTCGAGCGAGAGTTCCAGGCGGTCGGCCTCTTCGGCGTCGACGGTGAAGTTCAGCTGATAGGCCTTGGCCATCTGCGCAAGCTTCAGGAGGTCCGGAACGAGTTCGCGCATCACCCGGTCGCGATGGGTGGCGAGGTAGCGCGGATGCAGCGCCGAGAGCTTGACCGAAATGCCCATGCGGTTCGGCAGCTGCTGGCTCTTGCCATGCTTGGCCATGAAGGCGCCGATCGCTTCGATGGCGCTGGCATAGGACTGGAAGTAACGCTTCGCATCCTCGGCCGTGCGGGCGCCCTCGCCCAGCATGTCGAAGGAATGGCGATAGCCGCGCTCCTCGCTCTTGGCAGCGCGCGAGAGCGCGTCCTTGATGGTTTCGCCGAGCACGAAGTGATGGCCGAGGAAACGCATGGCCTGTTTGGTGGCCGAGCGCACGGTGGGCAGACCCAGCCGCTTGACGAGACCGCGCATGACGCCCTCAGGCGTTTCGCCCGGACGGATGACGCGGGCCGAAAGGCCGAGCGCCCAGGCAGAGGCCGAGACGAACCAGCTCTCGCCATGCGCCTCGTGTTCGCTCCAGCCGCCCTCTTTCAGCTTGTCCTCGATCAGGCGGTCCTGGGTAAGTGCATCCGGCACGCGCAAGAGCGCTTCGGCGAGCACCATCAGCGCCAGACCTTCGCGGGTCGACAGACCATATTCGCGCAGGAAGTCTTCGACGCCGCCAACCGAACCGGAATTGCTGCGGATCGCCTCGATATAGGTCGTGGCGCGCCGGTCGATGGCGCCGTTCTGGCTTTCCGACAGGGAAAGGCGCGAAGCGAAATGGCGGATGAGCTGGTCGTCATCGCCCGCATAGGGGGCTTCGAAACGCGGGAAATCGGTCGTGGCTGGCTTGATCATGATCATCTCCGTGGTATCGCATACATATCTGCGGATCTGCCGCGTTTCCCACTATTCTTAAGCCACATATCTGCGATATTCTCTACAAAAGTGACGAAAGGTAGAGAATGAGCAAAGAACTGGATCGTCTCGATCGAAAGATCCTCCGCGCGCTGCAGGCGGAGGGTCGATTGACCAACATCGAACTCGCCGAACGGGTCAACCTGTCGCCGACCGCGACGGCGGAGCGGGTACGTCGCTTGACGCGCGAAGGCTACATCACCGGCTACATGGCGATGCTGTCACCGCAGAAGCTCGGACGCAACCTGCTGGTCTTCATCGAGGTGAAACTCGACCGCACAACGGCAGATGTCTTCGACACCTTTGCAGCGGCCGTAAAACGATCGGACGACGTCATGGAATGTCACATGGTCGCCGGCGGCTTCGACTATCTCGTCAAGGCGCGCGTGGCCGGCATGGAAGCCTACCGGCAATTCCTGTCGGAGGTGATTCTGCCCCTGCCCGGAGTCCGGGAAACACACACCTATGCGGTCATGGAAGAGGTGAAGGCGGGGTCGGCCTTGCCCGTATGAAGATCACTATAACAGGCAAATGCCATTTTGATCGGCAGCGGTCAGACATTAGTCATATTAATAGTGACAACCCCTGAAAAACTGCTAGCTTTTCGACCGGACTGATATATTGATCATAAACTTCAGAATGATTGTCAACTTTCGAAATTGATAAAATGTTGTCAGAACGACAGACGCTCTTGAGCCAGGACATCGGGGGCTGTCAGAACCGCGCCGAGTTGATGGATTGCTGGTCACGTGCGACGCGTGAATACGGCCTGGATTATGTGAGCCTCGCCGTGGCCCCGACTTCGCATGACAGACTGGTCGCTCCCCTTGTTCGAGAGACGACTTTGCCGCTGGAATATTGCCGCGAATTTGACCGCCTGGAATTTTTGAAACATTGCCCGACCGTGCCGCATATCAACCGGTCGATCATGCACAATCAATGGACGATCGGGCCTGACGGCAGCGACCCATCCTTCGACTGCCCGCCGGAATTTGCCGCGCTGATGCTGAGATTCCGGCTGATTACCGGCATCATCTTCTCCGTGCACTCCGTCGACGGCAGCCGCTATGTCGTGCGCTACGACGGCGACCGCGGACCGCTCGCCATGCCGGAGATCAACGAACTGTCCATGTTGAGCATCCAGGCTTTCGACGTCTTCGACCGGCTGCGTCGGACGGCCAGCAACACCAACGTGCTCTCGGCCCGCGAGCTGGAAGTCGTCCGCTGGACCGCACAAGGCAAGACATCGCTGGAAATCGGCCAGATCCTCTCGCTCTCCGATCATACGGTCAACGCCTACATGACCAATGCGATCCGCAAGCTGGACTGCGTCAACCGCACCCAGCTGGTCGCCAAGGCCATCCGGATGAAGATCATCAGCTAAGGCTTCGACACTCAGTAGAGTGTCTGGCGATAGGCGGTCTCGAGATCGTCGTCCATCTTGCTCATCACGGCCTGATCAGAGGGCGCACCGGTCGTATCGTCAAGGATCATCTTGACCAGAGACGGCATCTCGCTCCTCTCCTGCCGATGGGCGGGATCCCAGAGATGCGAGCGGCGGAATGCCTTCGCACAATGCAGGAAGACTTCATCGATCTCCACCACGATCGCAAGCCTCGGACGTCGGCCGTCCACGGCCATGGTGTCCAGGAGGTCCGGCTGCGTGCTGAGCCTTGCACGACCGTTGACGCGCAGGGTCTCGTCGTAACCCGGGATCATGAACAGCAAGCCGACCACCGGATTGGCCATGATATTCTCGAGCGTATCGAGCCGATTGTTGCCGGGTCGGTCGGGGATCGCGAGCGTGCCGGCATCGAGGATCTGCACGAAACCCGGCGCATCACCGCGCGGGCTTACATCGGCCCTGCCCTCCGCCCCCTGCGTCCCGATGCACAGAAACGGCGAACGCCGGATGAAGGCCTCGGCATGAGGGCCAAGTGTCGAACACTGCTTCGTTACCGCAAGCGCATGCACCGGCTCATAGAGACGCCGCAATGCGACCACGTCCTGCACCATGAATTCCGGCTTCACGTCAACCCTCCCCATCGTCTGGCCCTCCCTTGCACGACGAATATGAGGTACGTACCTCATTGCTCACCATACGACATACCGACGGCATCAACAAGCAGGGTTGCGTTGATATGACCGCCAGCAAAAAGGCGGTCCGCTCAACCGCGAACCGCCTCCCAATAATCCGACTGCCCGGACGTCAGCGATCGAGGATCGACTGGATCTCGACCATGTTGGAGCGCACACGCAGGATGTAGAAGCCCATGGTGGCAAGATGCGTCGGCATGATCCAGCCATCCTCGCTGCCGTTCGAAATGATCGCCGGCTGGATCCTGAGCGCGGCCTGCAGCTGACGCTCCATCTCCGTCCAGATGGTCGTCAGATTGCGCTCGCGGATGACACCGCTGAAGTCTGCGCGGGTTGCCTGCAGCAGGGCATACTGCGCATAGAGCTGGCCATAGGCGAACCAGAAGCGGTCATCGGCACGGGTGTCGAACCAGCCGGCATTGAATTCCTCCGAGCGGCGACGAAGGATGTCAGACGTGTTGCCGAGATCGCTCGCCATGCCGTCGAGGAACTGCAGCAGGTTGTCGGAGCGCGTGTCGAAGACGGCCTCGCAGCTGACGAGAGAGGTATTGAACTTGTTCCAGCTTTCGACCGCGGCACGGTAGTAGCTCGGTGTCGGCGTCTTGAAGCCGAAGGGATCGGTGCCGAAATACCAGGTGCTCTCGTCGAACTGGATATTGCCGCGGGCATTCTGCAGGTCATTGTTGATTCCGGACGTTCCGCGGACACGGCCGAGATTGTCGGCGAGCTGGATGGCCGTCCGGCGCACGACCTGGTTCACGCCGCGCTGGAACGAGGCCTTGTTGTCCATGAAGGGCGTGTTGTCCCAATCGAGACCGAAAAGCCCGAGCTTGTAGAGAAGGGTCGACGAGACCCAGGCGTTCTGGTTGACATTCTGGTCCGTCAGCGCCGCGCTGATCGCGACGACGGCGGAATCCTGGCAGCGGTTCGCCTCACCGGGCAGCGGATTGCCGGCCGGGACCGTGCGCTCATCGAACTTGTAGGCCTGGACGAAGGCGGGATCGAAGCCGTGCCAGATCTGGGTGCGATAAATGAACTGGCCGTAGAAGATTATGAGCAGGACGAGGATGGCGAGGATCGGGCCCCGGATGATCCAGCTGCGCTCGCGATACCAGCCATGGGCAGCTAGGAACGGCCAGAGCAGCCACGCGACCACCATGCCAATGCCGCGACCGATCGCGGCAAAGACGCGCTGGAAAAACGCGATGATCGGGTCAAGCATGGTCATCTCCTAGTCCGTAGAGGCGTTTGCGAAAGGCAGCCTTGTCTTTCAGATAAGTGTCGGACAGGCGGGATACAACATAATCACGATAGGCTTCTGGGTAGCGGTCATAGGCGCGGTAGAAGCCCTGCTTGTCGAAGACGAAACGCGAGACGAAGTCCTCCGGCGTCAGATGCGCAATGAGCCGGTTCGTCAGCCACTGGTCGGGATGGCGAGGCTCGGCGCGCACCAGCCAGAGCCTGAGTTTCGGATCGATATCGGCCATGCGCAGATTGCCCGTGCGCGACAGCGTCCGCAGCGCCTCCTGCAGCAGCGGATAGACACCCCGCTCGTTGATCGCCTTGGCGTGCCGATGCAGGAAGGTCTGCATCCACACGGCGTCGATGCGGGTGAGATCGGGCACCGGATCAAGCGTGGCGGCAACCGAGAGCAGCGCCATTTCCAGCCGGTGAGCAAACAGGCCTGAACTTTCCACCCAGCTGGCCCGCGGCAATTCCAGCCGGCCGGTGCGCGCGAGGAAATCGCCGACCTGTGCCGTGTCCTCGATCGAGATGTAGCTGACCTGCCAGGGCCGTGACCGCCGGAAGCCCGGCGCTTGCGGGTCACTGATGACGGTGGTGATCTTGTCGTCAACGAAGACGAAGACGCCGCCGAAGTGATCGGCCCAGAAGGCGTCGTGGCGGAAGACGAGTTTATCAGGCACCAGGGTGTTCTGGCGGATGTCGCCGGTCTCCTTGGCGAGCGCCACCATCTGCTCCAGCATGGCATTGTCGCGCCAGGCATCCGGGCTCGTCACCAGCGCGTCGCAGAGCTGGCGCAACTGCCCTGCCTTGCCCAGCAGATCTTCCGCCGACAAGACCTTGAACTTCACCTCGTTGATGGAGAGCAGATCCTCGAGCGTCCTGACCTCGGAAACACTGTCCTCGATCTCGCCATAGAGCGTGTCCTTCAGCGTGATCGCATGGATCGCCCGCGCATTGGCGGCGAAGAACTCGTGCATCAGGCCGGCGGTATTGGAGAAGCTCGTATGCACCACCGGCAAGCTGTCCTGCTCCGGCGTAAGGATGATGAAGCGCCGGTTGACCTTCAGCGGGTCGAGATAATCCGGGTCCCCCAATTCCTCCGCCACCTGCGGCGAAAAGCCGGTGATGTCGATGTCGAATTCGGCAAGCTTCGTTTCGGACAGGCCGAAGGCGACCAGCGCCTTGTTGTAGCGGGCAATCAGATGCGGCTCACGGATGGGCAGGAGGCGACCATAGATGAGCTCGGCTTGGAGGAGGCGGTTCATGCGTTGTCTGCGACCTTCCTGTCCTCTTGGCGCCAATAGAGGTCGTCGAGGTCGATCTTGAGGGCGTCGGCAATGGCTTTCAGCGTGGCAATGCTGCCGTCCTTCTTGCCGGTCTCGATCTCAGACAAAAAGGCGGTGCTGATCCCGGCAGCGGCGGCAAGATCCTTGGCCGACATGCCCCGAAAATCGCGCCACACGCGGATCGGGCTTTCGCCTTCGCTCATTCGGCTGACATATTCGGCAGGGACCAGTTCCTCCTCGCCGGCAGCACGCTTACGCTCGAAATCCGCAATCGAGAGGCTGTCTTCCAGATCCTCGATGCGCTGAATCAGCGCCTCGTAGTCCTTGCGGCTCAGAACGATCATCTCTTCGCCGTTCGGCGTCGTGAATGATGATGCAATCGTCATCAGAGCTCTCCCTCATAGGCTTCTCCGCGTGCTGCCACGCGTATCACATCAACGACGGTTCCATCTTCCCCGAAGATCACGCGCCAATCGCCAATCCTGAGACGATAGTAACGGCTGTCCTTCAACTTCTTGACATTGTTGGCCAAAGACGCTGGATCCTCGGCATAGTGAAGGACCTTCGACCGAATGCGCCGAGCCTCGTTGGCCGGCATCCGGTTCAGTGTCCGGATTGCATGTTTGCTGTACACAACCTCCCGCACATCCTAGCCCTCGACACCTGAAGAGACAAGAAAATTCGCTGATAGCGAATTCACCACGTTCCCTCCCCCTTCATCTTCTCGATCTCCCCGATCGCGCGCTCGCGCTGCCGCTCTCGTCGAATGATTTCGTTGACCGCCGCATCATCCGACTTGTCGGCATAGCGGAATTCGCTGTCAGCGTAGCGGTTGATCTCTTGGCAAATCATGTCCATCGTCACCGGCCCACGCAGCTCCGCGATCATCGCCTTCTTCTCGTCGTAGCTCTTGTGGACGAAAGCCTCGGGGCTTTCGAACCAGGCGTCGGGCAGCTCGACATCCATCGCCCGCATCTTGATCGCATCGGTAATGTTCTTGATGGCGCGGCCGGTGAAACGCGGTTCGGCGAGCTTGATCGCATGCAGATAGGCGCCGACATCGGCGAGCGTCTCGATTCTACCCTCGCTCTTCTCGAAGCGTTCCCAGACGGCCACGAGCCCGTCTTCCTTGGGACGGTCATGCTCGCCATAGGAGCGGCTGACGGCCTTCTGGATCTCCTGGCCGGCAAACAGCTGGTGGTCGCCGAGCGGGATCTGATGGTTCTTGCCGACGAGCAGCGAGAAGATGTCGATATAGTCCTCGCGCGTCTGCGGCCCATCGACCAGCCAACGGGCACCGGCGCGCTGGCGCAGCGCATCGTCGACATTCTCAGGGTAATTGGAGAACATGCCGAAGGTGGCATTGCCCCGCACGACCGTCGAGGCGCCGGCGAAACTCTCCATCAAGACGGCTGTCACCTCGTGCTGACCGGCCGAGGCGCGGTCGTCGGAGCGCTTGGCGGTGACCTGGTCGATATCGTCGATCGTGCCGAAGCCGATGACGCGCGGGTTGAGCACGTTGTTGACGAAGGCCTTGCAGTTTTGGCCGGACTTGCCCTGATAGGACGAGATCTGGTCGACGCCGAAATTCTCGTAGTGGAAGGCATAGCCCGCCATCTTGCAGTAGTCGTTGAGCAGCCCTGCCAGCATCTGGATCAGGATCGTCTTGCCCGTGCCCGGCATGCCGTCGCCGATGAAGGTGAAGAGGAAGCCACCGAGCTCGACGAAGGGGTTCATCTGACGGTCGAAATCATAGGCCATCAGCATCTTGGCGAGCTTCAGCGCCTGGTACTTGGCGATGTGGTTGCCGATGATCTCTTCCGGTTTCGTGAAGGTCATCGTGAGCGGCTTCGACTTCGCGCCCGGCACGCCATCGAAACCATCGAGCGTGAAATCGTCCTGATCAACGCGGATATGGGCGTTTTCGAAGACACCGAGATGCTCAAAACGCGCCTTGCGGGAGAGAAGCCCGTCAAGCGCGAGGTCCGCCAGACCACGCACCCGCCCGATCAGCGTCGCATCGTCGCCCGCCCCCTGCACGGCCGTGTCGAGGCCGGCGACCATGCTCTTCAAGGCATCCTGGGCCGTATCGAAAAGGAAGTCGGGCTCGCGGATACCGTCGAGCTGCTCGCCCTCTCCCGCCACGGTGGACTTGAGGTAGGCAGCAAAGGCAAAGGCCGCGACATAGGCCTGGGAGGCGAGTAAGGCCTTGAAGCGGGACGCTTCCTCGCCCTGCAGGGGCGCCGCGATGTTGCGCGCCTGCAGCGGCTCAAGCTCGCTCTGACGGGCAAAAACATCCGATATCGCAAGCGCCACCTGCGCGCCGCGCCGGACGCGGTAGAGCACGGTGTGCTGGGCCGGTGTCAGCAGCGGATCGGCCGTGCCGGTCGACTGGATGGTCTTGGCAAGCTCGATCTCGCGCGTGCGGCGAACCGAAGCTGTCGAAACCGTCGAGACGAAGCGCCGTCCCGTGCCGGCAATCGGAGCACCCGAAGTACCCTCGCCTTGATCAAGCACCACGACACGCGTCACCAGCCCCTGGGCGACCGCGAGATGTTCGGCGATATCGTCTTCGCGAAGTGTGGTCAGTCCCGCCGTCAACTCGCTCATGCTCAGACCTCACTCACAATCTGATGTCCTGAAATCACATGCACCTTGAAATTGCCGAAGATCGCCTTGACCTCGTTGGCTGCATAGAGGGCCTGATAGGCGTCATGCGGCACCAGCGCGTGTTTCTCATAGGTCGAGACGCCCATGCGCGCGGCTTCCAAATCATGCGTCTCGATATGGAATTCCTGGGACGCCGGAGTGGAGGAAAAGAAGCCCTTCACCGCAGGCTGCTCGCGCTTGGAGAAGACCTCCTGCACCGTCCAGGTCATCACCCAGGCATTTTCCGGCTTGCGCACCCGATCGAGGATCTCGGTGACCCGGCCGGAATTCTCGGTGAGCCCCGTCGAGTAGAGCGGGCCGAGCACGATGCGCCGCACCGATTTCGGTTGAAGGTTCGGGAAATCGCGGTCCATATTGGTCGCGATCGTTGCCGGCGTCAGGGAATAGGCGGAATTCTTCGCGCAGAAATCATCGAAGCTGCGGGCAAGCTCCGGATTGAGCAGACCGCCGACCGGCAACGGGATCTCGACCTCCTCGTTCAGCCTGCCGTCCTCTGTCACGAGGATCTTCGTGACATTTTCAGAGGAGTCCTCGACTGTCGCTAGATAGATCATCGGCAGCGTGCTGACGCCGTCGAAGGCGGCCCAGCTGACGAGATAGGATGGACGGCGCGACTGCGGATTGACCGTCACGGCAACGGTGGTCGGCAGGACGAAGGGCGAGAAGATCTCGCCGGCGCCCACCTGTTCGAGATAAAGCCGTTCGGCGATCTGTTGTTGCAGGGCTGCCGGAAACTCCTTCTGCCGCAGGATGAAATCGACCATCTCTTCCCGCAGCTTGTCGACATCAGGAATGGTCGAGAGCCGCGTCGCCGCCCCCGCCCGGTCGTTTTCGAGTTCCAGCACGTTCTGGAAGATCGGAAAGCCGCTTTCCGCCTGAGCGATCTTGAACTGGCCAGTGAAGCCGATCCTGTTCTGCCAGGAAGTGAAGGAATTCCGCAGCCGGTCCAGATAGGGCAGCGTATGCAGCGTCGGCGGGCCCTTCTCGCCAAAGCGGCGATCGGCCTGCCCGAAGAACTGTTCGAGACCGGCCAGTGCCGCAGTCATGGTAGCAAAGTAGTGCGATACCGCACTGTTGCGATCGACGACGCTCATGCCCCTCCCCCGCTCAAACAGTCTGTCCATCCGGGAAGCGGCACGCGGCCAGATGGCCGCGCCCACATTTCCCGCATGATCAGGGCTTCACGTAGTTGGCAGCATCATGCTTGTCGAGAACCGCTTGGAAGCGCCGGGCGAAAGCCTCGTCGGCGAGCTTCTTGCGGCGCTGGATATCCTGCGTCGAGAGCATGTTCTTCTCGTGCAGCTCCAGTAGATCGCCGATATGCCGCTGGGCAGCCGCACCGATGCCGGCCATGGTTTCTTCCGCCGCCGTATCGACCTGGCTGCCGAGTGTGTTGATCCGGTGCGCCACATCCTGCTGGGCGGCTGTCTTCAACGAGTCCTCGAGCGCCTTGTAAAGAACGATGCGCTGTTCGGTGTCGATCGTCAGCTTGTTGATCAGCGTGTTCTGCGCGGCGATCTGGTTGTTCAGGCTGTCCACGAAGGTCTGGAACATCGAGGTGTAGCGTTCCAGCGTCTGGCTTTCGGCCAGCAGTTCCTGTTCGCGCGCCTGGGCCTGATTGTAGTCGGTCGCAAGCTTCGAACGCTCGGCTTCCAGCGCCGTACGCTCCGAGGTGTCGGTCGAGGCTGCGATCTTGTTTTCGATCTCGAGCAGCGCCGGGTTCAACGTCTCGATCTTCTTCTGGGTCTCTTCAAGATTGGCAATCGTCTGCTTGCGGCGCTCGATGACCTGCACGAGGCTCGCCTCGGAGGTCTTGTAACGCTCTTCGAGAACCGTCTTCTGCTCCTTCAGGATGCCGACGATGCTGTCGGACTTCGCGAGCAGTTCCTGCAGATTGCCGGCAAGCGACATGTTGCGCACGCGCTCGGTGCGCATGCGCTGCGCCTTTTGCTTTGAGAAGATGCCGACGAACTTCTCCATGCCGGAAAAGCTCTTCATGCTTTCGAACTCGGCGCCGAACACATTGGTTGCGTCTTCGAGCCCGATGATCAGGTCGGCGATGTTCGATTCCATCACCTTCTGCTGCTTCAGGACGTCTTCGATCCGCGCGTTCTCGATGTCGAAGTCCTGCCCCGTCAGCTTGGAATCGCTCTTGGCGAGCGTATCCAGAACCACGCCGGACTGTTCGATCTTGCCGCGCATTTCGGAGACGATCTTGCGCGTTTTCTCGATCTCGCTGTCGAAGGATTGCAAAGTCGCCATGTTCTCTCCCTGTCGCCACTCCGGCGGCGCGCCGGATTCGTGTGATGCCACCATAGCGCGTTTCCGGGCGCGGGAAAGTACCGCAGCGCACAGGACAGAACGCTCCTCATCGATATGGATGGTCAAAGCCCCCACGCAAGAGGCGCTAGCAGAGAAATGCGACAGCCGCGAAACAGCTGTCGCATCCAGAACGCATTCAGAGGTTGAGCGGAATCACTGGCCGCCGGCGGCGGGATCCTTGAGATAGGCGATGATATTGGCCAGATCCTCGTCCTTCTTGACGCCGGCATAGGCCATCTTGGTGCCCTTCACGACCGCCTTCGGTGCCTTCAGATATTCGGACAGGAGCGCCTCGTCCCAGACCTTGCCGGTCCCGAACTCGATCATCGCAGGCGAGTATTTGTAGTCGGCAATCGAAGAGACCGGACGCCCGACAACGCCTTGCAGATGCGGGCCAACCTTGTTCTTGGCTTCGGTCGCGATGTGACAGGCCTGACAGGCTTTGAAAGCCTTGGCACCGGCGACGGGATCACCGTCGGCGAAGGCGGGAAGCGGCGCTGCGGCCAGGGCAAGCAGCACGATCAGGGAAGACGTCTTCATCGAAACTCCTATCTCCAAACAATGGGCGCCGAAGCGCTGCAACCATCGCATCACCTGTTGGCACGAGACTCAAGGCGGCGCTTTGACGCCCATCAAGATCCCGAACTTTTTTTTGCAGCGCCACATTTCCCGGCTCAAAGGGGATGAAGGTCGCAAACAGCGCCGGTCGAGCGACGCAAACGCGCGGGCATCCTTGCATTTCTCCGATATTGAATGTTGACTTGGGAACATCAATAAAAAAACCGGGAGCCTGACAATGCCGTATCTTTCCACCCATCGCCGCACCCTCGTGGCCGCCGTTTCGCTCTTCGCCGTCATGGCGACGCCGCTTGCTGCACAGGAAGCCGAGAGCTGCTCCACCGTGCGCTTCTCGGATGTCGGCTGGACCGACATCACAGCGACCACCGCCACTGCCTCTGTCATCTTGAAGGCGCTGGGCTATGAGCCGACGACAACCGTCCTTTCCGTGCCGGTCACCTATTCGTCGCTCAAGAACAAGGACATCGACGTCTTCCTCGGCAACTGGATGCCGACCATGGAAGCCGACATCGCGCCGTATCGCGAAGACAAGTCGGTCGAAATCTTCGGACCGAACCTCGAAGGCGCGAAATACACGCTTGCAACCAATGCCAAGGGCGCCGAGCTCGGCATCAAGGACTTCGCCGACATCGCCAAGAACAAGGACGCGCTGGACGGCAAGATCTACGGCATCGAGCCGGGCAATGACGGCAACCGCCTGATCCTCGACATGATCGACGGCAACAAGTTCGAACTCGGCGACTTCGAAGTCGTTGAATCCTCCGAACAGGGCATGCTGGCCCAGGTCGCCCGCGCTGAGAAGGATGGCACGCCGGTTGTCTTCCTCGGCTGGGAACCGCATCCGATGAATGCCAACTTCAAGCTGACCTATCTGTCGGGCGGCGATGACGTCTTCGGCCCGAACTTCGGCGGCGCGACGATCTACACCAACACCCGCGCCGGCTACACCACCGAGTGCCCGAATGTCGGTAAGTTCGTCACCAACCTCAAGTTCTCGCTCCAGATGGAGAACGAGATCATGGGCAAGATCCTCAACGACGGCCAGGACGCCGAAGCGGCTGCTTCCGACTGGCTGAAGGCCAACCCGACGGCGATCGAGCCTTGGCTTGCCGGCGTCACCACCAAGGACGGTGGCGAAGGCCTTGCAGCGGTGAAGACGGCACTGGGCCTCTGAGCCCCGTCCATCGATCGTGGAACCGCGCGACCGGAAGGGGGACCGGCCGCGCGGCCTCCCAGGCATTGAACCTGTGGCCAATCGGGGACGAACATGGAATTTCTGACAGACAACAAACTGCCCATCGGGCCCTGGTCGAAGAGTGTCGTCGACTGGCTGACCGATAACGTCGACTTTGTCTTCGACTTCATTGCAAACATCTTGAGCGCGTCGATCGACGCCCTGCTCTTCGTTTTACAGGCACCCTTTCTCGACAACACCCCGGCTGAAAGCTTCTATCCGCTTTTCATGATCCTGCTGTTCTCGGTGCTCGCCTGGGTGATGCGCCGCTCGCTCGGTGTCACCGCCTTCACCTTTCTCGGCCTGCTGCTGATCTATAACCAGGGCTACTGGGAAGAGACGATGGAAACGCTGGCGCTTGTGCTGGCCGCGACCTGCGTCTGCATGGTCATCGGCGTGCCGATCGGCATTGCCTGCGCCCGGCGCCCCTGGCTCTACGCCGCTGTCCGGCCGGTGCTCGACCTGATGCAGACGATCCCGACCTTCGTCTATCTCATTCCGGCGCTCATTCTCTTCGGCCTCGGCATGGTCCCAGGCCTGATCGCGACCGTGATCTTCGCCATCGCCGCACCGATCCGGCTCACGCGTCTCGGCATCATCTCGACGCCGCCGTCGCTGGTCGAGGCTGCCGTCGCCTTCGGCGCGACACCCATGCAGGTGCTGCGCAAGGTCGAGCTGCCCTTTGCCATGCCGCAGATCATGGCCGGCCTCACCCAGACCATCATGCTGTCCCTGTCGATGGTCGTCATCGCAGCCTTGGTCGGCGCGAGCGGTCTTGGGGTTCCGGTTGTGCGCGCGCTGAACACCGTCAACATCGCCCGGGGTTTCGAGGCAGGCCTCTGCATCGTCATCCTCGCCATCATCCTGGACCGGATCTTCCGCATGCCTGGAGAAGACGCATGACCGACGCAGTGATCTTCGACAATGTCGACATCGTCTTTGGCGACAACCCTGAGCGCGCCCTCGAGATGGTCGATCAGGGCAAGACCCGCGACGAGATCGGGGCCGAGACCGGCCTCGTTCTCGGCGTCGCCCATGCTTCTCTGACCGTCAAGGAGGGCGAGATCCTCGTGCTGATGGGCTTGTCGGGCTCGGGCAAGTCGACGCTTCTGCGCGCCGTCAACGCGCTCGCTCCCGTCGTGCGCGGCAATGTCCGCGTGCGAACCGAAAACGGCTATGTCGAGCCCTACAAGGCCTCGGCGCAGAAGCTGCGCGATCTGCGCACGCACACCGTGTCCATGGTCTTCCAGCAGTTCGGCCTTCTGCCCTGGCGGACGGTGGCCGAGAATGTCGGTTTCGGCCTCGAGCTCGCCGGCGTGCCGGAAGCCGAGCGAAAGGATCGGGTCGCCACGCAGCTGGAACTCGTCAACCTGTCGCAATGGGCTGACCGCAAGGTGAACGAGCTTTCCGGCGGCATGCAGCAGCGCGTGGGCCTTGCCCGCGCCTTTGCCACCGGCGCACCGATCCTGCTGATGGACGAGCCCTTTTCGGCGCTCGACCCGCTGATCCGCACCCGCTTGCAGGACGAGCTCCTCGAATTCCAGGCGCGCCTGAAGAAGACCATTCTCTTCGTCAGCCACGACCTCGACGAGGCCTTCCGCATCGGCAACCGCATCGCCATCATGGAAGGCGGCCACATCATCCAGTGCGGTACGCCGCAGGAAATCGTCCAGAACCCGACCAATCAGTATGTCGCGGACTTCGTGCAGAACATGAACCCGATCAACATGCTGACGGCCTCGGACGTCATGCGCAACGGCGTCAGCGGTGAGCAGGGCAAGGTAACCGGCACGACCGGGCCGACCACGCCGCTGGTCGACGTGCTCGATGCCCTCTCGCGTCAGCCCGGGACGATCGGCGTCGTTGACAACGGCGTCGTCATCGGCACGATCGATGCTCAGGATGTGGTGAGCGGACTGACGAAGCACCGCCGGAAGGCCTGAACCGGCCCTGCCCCGCATCGCTTGAAGGCTGCATGCGGGAGACAGAGATGAACGACAAGCCCCAGGTGATTCGCGACACCGACGACGATGCGCGCCGACAGGCGCGCATTCTCTTGCGCGGGTCACGCTTCGCTGCCATCGGGGTGCTTGATCCGGAAACGGGCTTCCCCTTCGTCAGCCGCGTCCTGCTCGGCATGGACAGTGACGGCGCAGCCGTGATTCTCGTCTCCAATCTCTCGGCCCACACGACGGCGCTGCTCGCCGATCCGCGCGCCTCACTCCTGACGGGCGAGCCCGGCAAGGGCGACCCGCTCGCCCATCCACGTCTGACGCTGCAATGCACGGCGGAAAGCGTCGAGCGGGACAGCGACAGCCATCAAAGGCTGCGCACCCGCTTCCTCGCCCGCCACCCGAAGGCACAGCTCTATATCGATTTTCCCGACTTCCGTTTCTTCCGCTTGAGGCCCGAACGCGCGAGCCTGAACGGAGGCTTCGGCCGTGCCTACCATTTGAGCAGCGCCGACTTTTTTATACCGAAAATAGACGATGATTTGTTCCAGACCGAGGAGGCTCTACTGCGAGATTTGGGGGGTCGCCATCCCGATCTCGCCACCCGCCTTGCCACCGGATTGAATGGCGCCCCGGACGGAGATTGGCGTATCGCGGCCATTGATTCGC
The DNA here is from genome assembly GCA_032102365.1 of Allorhizobium sp. CTOTU50464. Lineage (GTDB taxonomy): Bacteria > Pseudomonadota > Alphaproteobacteria > Rhizobiales > Rhizobiaceae > Allorhizobium. Next base: position 163,741 of record DAMDHD010000002.1, read on the forward strand.
ATGGATTGGATATCGTTTTCAAAGACTTGCTGATCCGGCACGAATTTGTGACGCCGATCACAACAGTAGAACATCTGCTATTAGAGTTACCTAAATCAGTATACGCAGTACCTTAAATTTAGGCATATACAATTTTGGTGGTGCTGCTAAGGTTTGGCCTCCAGTTAAGTCATGGATTTTTCAACGACTGCCACTCCCCCCAAGGGCACTCGACCAAGGAAAGTTGAACTGAGATGAAAACAAAAGCATTGTCCGAACAATCGACTGTCGCAGCCGGTTTGTTGTCCGCCATGGCAAACCCGAAGCGTCTGATGATCCTCTGCAGCCTTGTCGAGGGCGAGGTTCCGGTCGGTGTTCTGGCGACCCAGGTTGGCCTCAGCCAGTCGGCCCTTTCGCAGCACCTGTCCAAGCTGCGCGCGCAGAAGCTCGTGAAGACCCGTCGCGATGCTCAGACCATCTACTATTCCTCGACATCCGAGTCGGTGATCAAGATCCTCTCCACCCTGGAAAGCATCTACTGCACCCCGGCAGCGAGCAAGACTGCCGCCTGATGACAGCGCTGCCAGCGCAGCGCTGATCGAGGATGGGAGGGATCGGCGCAGCACTCGCGCGAGCGGGTGAACCCTCTGGCGAGCTGATGTTTCTAAAGCCCCGGTCGCATTGGCGACCGGGGCTTTTTCGTGCCCGGCCACCGGCTGTCAGTCGCTCGTCTGCCCTTACGCGCTGCAGGGCTTTTCCATCACCTAAATTCAGAGATCCATGACCTTTGTTGATGCGGCCGGGAGCATGGCTTGACCGTGCTTCGCGCCCTGCTAACGTGACGGCGCAATCAACGGATATCGGCCATCGCAGCCGACATCAGGGACAATGGCCGCCCGCAACCAAAGGCCATGGAGAACACGATGTCTAACCGCCTGAATTCAACGCCGAACGACCTGCGCGCCTTCTGGATGCCGTTCACAGCGAACCGCCAGTACAAGAAGGAGCCGCGCCTCTTCGTCGGCGCCAAGGACATGCATTACACCACTCATGACGGCCGCCAGGTGCTCGACGGCACCGCCGGCCTCTGGTGTGTGAATGCCGGCCACTGCCGCCCGCTCATCACCGAAGCGATCCGCGAGCAGGCCGGCGAACTCGACTACGCGCCGGCCTTCCAGCTCGGCCATCCCAAGGCCTTCGAACTCGCCAACCGCCTGATCGACATCGCGCCCGACAACATGGCGCATGTGCTCTACACCAATTCTGGTTCGGAATCGGTCGAGACGGCACTCAAGGTGGCACTTGCCTATCAGCGCGTGAAGGGACAGGGCTCCCGCACCCGCCTGATCGGCCGCGAGCGCGGCTATCACGGCGTCAATTTCGGCGGCATCTCGGTCGGTGGCATCGTCTCCAACCGCAAGATGTTCGGCACGCTTTTGACCGGCGTCGATCACCTGCCGCACACCCACCAGCCGGCCAAGAACGCCTTCACCAAGGGCATGCCGGAACACGGCGGCGACCTGGCCGACGAGCTGGAGCGCATCGTCACCCTGCATGACGCCTCGACCATCGCAGCCGTCATCGTCGAACCGGTTTCGGGCTCGACCGGCGTCTTGATCCCGCCGAAGGGCTACCTGCAGCGCCTGCGCGAGATCTGCACCAAGCACGGCATCCTGTTGATCTTCGATGAAGTCATCACCGGTTTCGGCCGCCTCGGCGCCCCCTTCGCCTCGCAGTATTTCGACGTGAAGCCCGACATCATGGTCACCGCCAAGGGCCTGACCAATGGCGTCATCCCGATGGGTGCGGTCTTCGTGACGGCCGAAATCCACGATGCCTTCATGACCGGCCCCGATCATATGATCGAGTTCTTCCACGGCTACACCTATTCCGGCAACCCGATCGCGTCTGCTGCCGCGCTGGGCACGCTCGACACCTATCGCGACGAGAACCTGCTGACGCGTGCGGCGGAAATCGCGCCCTACTGGGAAGAGAAGCTGCATTCGCTGCGCGACTGCCCGAACGTCATCGACATCCGAAATCTCGGCTTGATCGGTGCAATAGAGCTGAAGCCGATCGACGGCGAACCGACGAAGCGCGCCTTCAACGCCTTCCTCAACGCCTATAACGACGGGCTTCTGATCCGCACAACCGGCGACATCATCGCGCTCTCGCCGCCGCTGATCATCACCCACGAGCAGATCGACGAACTCTTCGACAAGCTCCGCAAGGTGCTGATGAACAACATCTGAGCTTGGTCTCGATCATCAGGAAAAGCGGCCCGCGTGGCCGCTTTTTTTTGTCGCTCAGGCATAATCCTGCAGCATGTCGGCAAGCGGCAGCCGCACCCGCAGCTTCAGAGCGAGAAACGCAAGCCCTGTGATCTTGCGCTGCAGGAACATCTTGTCGGGAGACGGCAGAGCCCAGAGCGCCCGATCGGCGAACACCGGCAGGGCACGTTCGCGCACCCTCGCAATGGGACTGTGATCACCGAAATCGACGAAACCGTCCGGCGCGTTCTGGACCAGATCGACGACGACCGAGAGCATCTCGTCGAGCAAGCGTCCATGGCGATCGACCTGCGCGCGGGAGAGATACTGCATCTCGATCAGCGCGCCACGCACATCCGCGACTCGTCCTGTGAGCGTCGCCCTGAGAAGCCGGCGATAGTCGTCGGCGCTCTCAGGCGCGACCGGGCGAACGGCGCCGAAATCGAGGAGCACGATCCGGCCATCGTCGGGCCGCCAGAGATAATTGGCGAAGTTCGGATCCGTCTGCATGTGGGCGAAGACGAAGAGCTCACGCAAGGCGAGATCGGAGATCGCCTTGACCGCAGCGTCGCGCTTCGCCTGCGAAGCCGCAGCAAGCCGCTCGAGCGGAACGCCCTCGAGGAAATCCATCGGCAAGACCGTCGGCCGCAACAGCGCATCCACCGGAGACGGCACGATGAAACGCGTGTCGTCGGCCAGCAGTCTGCCGAAGCGGCGCATCTCCTCGGCCTCGCGCAGGTAGTCCGCCTCCTCGCGCAACTGCCTCTTCGCTTCCGCAAGATGCGGTGTGATGTCGAGGCCGGCGGGCAGAAGGCCGGAGAGGCGCAGGAAGGCCGCAACATTGTCGATGTCGGAATCGATGCTTCTGGCGACACCCGGATACTGCACCTTGACCGCGATGGCTTGCCCTGATGTCAGCACCGCCCGGTGCACCTGGCCGATCGAAGCCGCCGCGATCGGCACCATGTCGAAGCGGTCGAAATGGCGGCGCCAGTCGGGCCCCCAGGCATCGGAGAGGCAGGCGGTCAGCTGGCTCGGCGGCATGAAATGCGCGGATGCCCTCAGTTGCGAGAAGATCGCCTGCAATTCGGGCGGCAGAAACTCACCCGGCTCCAGGGAAATCATCTGGCCAAGCTTCATCGCGGCACCGCGCATCCGCGACAACTGGTCGGCCGCCTTCATCGCATTCGAAGGTGTGAGCAAGAGATCTCGCAGATGCGGCCTTTCGCCCCGCGCCAGCCGTCCCAATCCTTCGGCGACCATGCCCGAAGCGACACCGCGGGCGATCTGGCCCAAGGCTGCAAGACGGCTGAGGCGCCCCTGAGGCACCGGACGGAAACGATCCCGCTCGCTCATGGCATCACCGTCTCTTGCACAAGCGCCGGGATCTTCTCCTTGAGCGCAAAGAAGCCCTTCCGGCAATGGGGCCAGCTTCTGCGATCCCAGTCACGCAGCAATTCCGCGAATTGAAGCCCGTGTTCGGCAAAGGCTGCTCGCTGCGGCGCAAGCGAGGCAGCAACCGGTCCGACCGGAAGGAACGCGGTGGCGATCTGGCTGCAGCCATGCGCTTTCGCTGTCTCCGCAATGTCGGCAGGAGAGACATTGCCGACCAATGCCGCCTCCGGCCAGACCTGGGATGCACGGGCAAGGCCATCCGACAACGCAATGCGGTCCCAGGCGTTGCGCCCTTCGAGGACGGCGAGCGCCTGGACGGGAAGTGAACGCATCTGCGCAATCTGCTCGACCGAGAGGTCTTCCACCGTCAGGAGGAGCAGCGTCGCAGCCGAAGGATCTGCCTGATGCGCCTGACGAACAGCTGCAGGCTGGGGCACAACGAGGCTATCGGCCGGAATGCGAGCCGTGCGCGCGAGGTCCCGCGGCGCAAAGCGTCCCTCGGTCATCGCCTGGATCCGCTCGGCATCGGCGAGATAGGCCTTGCCGGCGGTGTGAAGCCCCGCCACCCAGCGCCAGGAGAGAGTGTTCGAGGCCGGATCGGCATCGACCAGCTGGTCGAACATGAAGGCGGCCCCGAGCTCCCAGGGAAGACCGAGCGTGAAGATCCAGATCGAGGCAAACTGCATGCGGGCCCAGTTGTGCAGATAGCCGGTCTGCGCCAGTTCCAGCGCCCACGCGTCGAAACAGTCGATCCCCGTCCGGGCCTCCATCGCCGCCGTGTAGCGCTGGCGAAGTTGGGCTGAAGCCTCCAGCAGCGACGCAGCCCGTTCCACCGCCTGGACATAGCCGTCCCAGATCGACGGGCGTTGCTCGAGCCAGCCTTTCCAGTAGGTGCGCCAGAAGACCTCGCTTACGAATTTTTCCGCCTTGGACAGACCGTGCCGCGCGACCACGGCACGGACCACCTCTTCTTCGCTGACCAGTCGTCGGCGCAGAGCGGCCGAGAGCCGGGAGACATGCACATGGCGGCCGGGACCGTTTTCCTTGTTGCGCAATCGCGCATAGGCGCCTGCCGCATCTGGCAGAAAGTCGTCGAGGCGACGCAAGGCGGCATCACGGGTCAAGGCTATTGCGGTATCAGCCATGCAAACTCCAGGTCATTGGTCAGCAGCAGACCTCATTTAATGGCCCGCGAACGGGACCACCCTGTCTGCCGCCTCCTTTACGGATGACGGCGCCCGGCGGACCTCTGCTTGGCCCCGGAAAGACGAGACCGCCTCGCTAGCTTGCGCGAGGCTGACCACGCGCCCTGACCGCGCTTGTCCACCGGCCTGCCCTCCCGTATCCTCTGAAGAATCGCACGATCGATCCCGGCGCAGATGACCGCGAGGGACACGACCGACGACTTTGGCAGCCCCCGGCCGTTTCCGCTTCAGACATCAGGTCTGAGGCGATCTGTCCGGGTCAGGTCCCGGGAGGATATCCGTGGTCGACCTCTTCAAGCGCATGTTCGGTAACAACGCGTCTCTCGAAGCCTCACGGGACAAAGCCGCTCCGGAACCGGAAGCGCGATCGGCGGCTCGCGCCGGTGAGGCAAGGCTTGCCGCCCGCCGCGCCCAGATCAGCAACGATCTCTTCGAGCTGCAGCAGATCGCCATGGCTGAACTGGCGCTCCGCCGCGAGCAGGACGCCGCCGCGGCGAAAGCCGGCTTCGAGGCGGACGACCAGACCTCCGGCGGACGCGTCCTCACCGTCTGAGCCTCATCGTCTCATCTGCTCCGAGAAAGCTGTGGCGTGAAGGCGCAGCTGAGCTTCCGGTCTTTTGCTGCCGTTCGTTTTTGTCTAAAGCGATCGTGGGGAGCAACAAAAGAACCCGAATGGCGCCCAAACCGACAGAGATCGGTCGCGCCGACCCAAGGAGCAGGACATGAAATTTCAACTCTTCGCAAGCGCGGCCCTTGCCGCGCTGATCGCCAGCGCCCCCGCCGCCCGCGCCGAGATCGTGCTTGGCCTGATGGCGCCGCTGACCGGCCCGCTGGCAGCCGTTGGCGCGCAGATCAAGAACGGCGCGGAAACCGCCGTCGAGGAAATCAACAAGAAGGGCGGCGTGAACGGCGAGCAGCTGACGCTGCAGATCGCCGACGACGCCGGCGAGCCGAAGCAGGGCGTGTCTGCTGCAAACCAGCTGGTGGGTGAAGGCGTTCGCTTCGTCGTCGGTCCGGTCACCTCGGGCGTTGCGGTGCCGGCTTCCAGCGTTCTCGCCGAAAACGGCGTGCTGATGGTCACCCCGACCGCAACCGCTCCCGATCTCACCGCCCGTGGCCTCACCACCGTGCTGCGCACCTGCGGCCGCGACGATCAGCAGGCCGATGTGGCTGCACAGTATGTGCTGGGCGCCTACAAGGACAAGAAGATCGCCATCCTCGACGACAAGGGCCAGTACGGCAAGGGTCTGGCGGATGCCTTCCAGGCCGCTCTGAACGCCGGTGGCGTCACCGAAGTCTTCAAGGATTCGCTGACCGCAGGCGAGAAGGATTTCGGCGCGCTCATCACCCGTCTGAAGGCGGAAGGCGTCGAGGTCATCTATTTCGGCGGCTACCATCCGGAAGCGGGCCTCCTCGTGCGCCAGATGCAGGACGCCGGCCTGAAGGCGCAGCTGATCGCCGGCGACGGCCTGTCGAACAACGAATTCGTCACGATCGGTGGCGAGGCAGCCGAAGGCACGATCTTCACCAATGCTGCGGACGCCCTTAAGAACGAAGACAGCAAGGCCGCCGTCGACGCGCTTGCCGCCAAGAACATCCCTGCAGAAGCGTTTACGCTGAACGCCTATGCCGCCGTCGAAGTCATCGCCGCCGGCATTGCCAAGGCTGAGAGCGCCGAAGACGCCGAAACCGTTGCCGCAGCCCTGAAGGACGGCTCGGAAATCCCGACCGCCATCGGCAAGCTGACCTATGGCGAAAGCGGCGACCTGACCTCCCAGAGCTTCGCCGTCTACAAGTGGGAAGCCGGCAAGACCGTGGCTGCCGAATAAGCGCGTCATCATCTGAGAAAACGAAAGGCGGCCCCGCGAGGCCGCCTTTTTTGTCGGAGAGATGCCGAGCACCTTATGCAGCCAAGACGTCAATCACTCCGCATAGATCATCTTGCGCGTCATGCCGCCGTCGAGTGTCAGCACCTGACCGGTCATGAAACCGGCCTCCGCGAGATAGAGCACAGCCTTGGCCACATCGCTTGGCCGCCCGACCCGGCCGACCGGATGCTGGTTATGATCCTCGGCCCTGAGATCCGCGTCCTTGGTGATCCAGCCCGGCGCAATGCCGTTCACCCGGATCTTCGGACAAAGGCTGACGGCGAGCGCATGGGTCAGGCCGAACAAGCCGCCTTTGGAGGCGGCATAGGCTTCCGAGTTCTTCTCCGACATGAAGGCACGCGTCGAGAGCATGTTGACGATCGAGGCACCCTCGCCCATCAGCGGCACGCAAGCGCGCGTCATCAGGAAGGCTGCGGTCAGATGACTGTCGGTGACCTTGCGCCAGTCGTCGAGGGAGAGATCGGCGATCGCCCCGCGATGCGGATCTGCAATGCCGGAATTGTTGACGAGCAGGTCGAGGCTGTCCCAACTTAGTTCGGCAAAGGCCGCCGCGACGGCGGCCTCATCGGAGACATCGCAGAGCACGGACCGGATACCGGCCGGTGCCTCCTGGAGATCGAAGGAAGCGACTTCGTAATCGGCCATCTGGAGGGCTGTGCAGAGTTCTGCGCCGATAAGGCCGGCGCCACCTGTGACGATCGCATGTTTCATGCAGCCCTCAACGACAGTGGACAGGGAAAGTTTCGTGCGTTCCGAGAAGATCTACAGCAGCCGGTCGCGAAACTCCGGAGACGGCAGCCAGCAGCTCTCGCGCCTGCCGAAGATCCGGTAGCGATTGCGCGCGACGAAAAGATAGAGCGGATCACGGAGGACGCGCGGAACAAGGCGTAAGAGGGCAAGCGCTTTCCATGGCCAGCCGAGGCCGGCATAGATGGCAAGCACCGCATCGCTGTCACGCAGCATCTTGTCCCCATCCACGACGATAATGCTGTCTGGATTGGTGGGATCGATACCGAATCGGCGATAGAGGCCGGAGCCCACCTCCCCTTGCATGGCGGCGAGGCGGAAGCGCTTCGTCCTGTCGTGGGTCAGCACGAATTGCGCATTGGCCGAACACAAGATGCATTCGGCATCGAAAAGGATGATCGGCCCTGCGGTGTCAGCTTTGGCGTCCATGGTTTGAAGCTAGGTCATCGACCCGGCCGGCTCAATGGGACAAAGCGTCTTTCGCAGGGCTAGAACGGCCCGTGACAGCGGCAGCCGACATGCTAGATTGACTGCGGGATTTGGCCGGAGGAGCGCTGTGAAGAAGGGTTACAAGGACTTGCTGGCCGAGGCGAACGCTCTGGTGGAAGCCGTCGACAGCGCGGAAGCAACACGTCTGCATATAGCGAGCAACGTCGTCTTCGTCGATCTGCGCGATCCCCGTGAGCGGGAGCGTGAGGGCACGATCCCGAATGCCTTTTCCTGCCCGCGCGGCATGCTCGAATTCTGGATCGATCCGGAGAGCCCTTATCACAAGCCGGTTTTCGCCGAGGACAAGCTCTTCCTCTTTTTCTGCGCCAGCGGCTGGCGCTCGGCGCTCGCCACGAAAACGGCGCTGGAAATGGGTCTCGACAATGTCTGCCATCTCGAAGGCGGCTTCTCCGCCTGGCGGGATGCGGGCCTGCCGGTCGAGGCTGTCGCGGCCAAGGCGAAGGGGTGACCGGTCGCATCCGGCATGGACGGCCCTGCCCTTGAGCATCCTTTTCCCCGTCGCGCTCCCGCGCCGGAGGCTCTAAGATGGGCCGAACCATCTAAGGGAGTGCCCATGCCAGAGACGATTCGTATCGCCGGTGATCAGCTTGCCGTCGAGGTCTCGACGCTGGGCGCAGAAATGCAATCGCTGAGGACGGCGGATGGGCGGGACTTTCTCTGGAACGGCGATGCCGCCTGGTGGACGGGTCGCTCGCCGATCCTATTTCCGATCGTCGGCAAGGCGCCGGACGACAGGCTCGCGGTGAACGGCAAGACCTACCCGATGGCGCAGCACGGCATCGCGCGCCGGCGGGAGTTTGCGATCATCAAGCAGACGGCAACCTCCTGCCGCCACGAACTCGTCTCGTCGCCGGAGACGCGTGAAGTCTATCCCTTCGACTTCCGACTGGTGCTGGAACACGCACTCGACGGGAACAGGCTCTCGGTGAACTCGACAGTGCGAAACACCGGCGAAGTTCTGCTGCCCTTCGGCATCGGCTTCCACCCGGCCTTCCTCTGGCCGCTTCCGGGTGCGGACGGCAAGCCGCACGAGGTGCTCCTCGACAATGGCGCAGAACCCGGCGTCATCCAGCTGGAAGGCGGCCTGATCGGCAGGACGCTGCCCACCTCCCCCTTCAAGGCGGGGCGGCTGACGCTCAAGCCTGACCTCTTTGCCAACGATGCGCTGATCTTCCCGGAAGATGCAGGAACCGGGCTCACCTTCCAGGCGGAAGACGGCCCCTCCCTGCATTTCACCTTTGAAAACCTGCCCAACATCGCGCTCTGGCAAAAGCCCGGCGCCCCCTTCCTCTGCATCGAGCCTTGGCACGGCATGGCCGCCCATGCCGGTGGCACGGCAGAACTGGTAGAGCGCCCCTATACGGTGGCGCTGCCGGCGGGAGAGGAGATGCGGTTCGGGTTTACGGTGGAGATCAGGAACTGAGGAAATGCGATGGTGGTGAAGGCATCGCAACGGCTGATCGACATTGCGGACGCACTGCCGCTGACCGCAGGCATGCGGGTCCTGGAAATAGGCTGCGGGCCAGGCGTGCTGGCGCGTTTGATAGCGGAGCGCATGCAAGGCGATGTCCATGTGCTTGGCATTGACCGCTCGGCGTCAGCGATCGCCGCGGCGACGACGCAGATGACGGGGAGCGCCCATCCGACCGCCATCGCCTTCCGCCACGTAACCGCTGAGCACTTCATGCTGGCCGAAGAGGAAGAACCCTTCGACCTCGCCGTCGCCATCCGCGTCGGCGCCCTTGATGGCCGCCATCCGGAGGCCGGAAGGCTGGTACTTCCACGTATTCGCGCAGCACTTCGGCCCCAAGGGCGGATCTTCATCGACGGGGGCGATCCGCTTAGGGAACTCTCCCTGACGGGGCTCCCGGACCAGCAATGACGCAGCTCTTGCTCGTTGCCATCCTTCGGCTACTCTCAACCGGTTATCAACCGTGGAGAGGGCAGGCCAATGTGCAATCATTGCGTGATTGAGAATGTGAAGCAGAACATGCTGTCGCGGCGCTCGCTGTTCAAGGGCATGGCCTTTGCGGGCGCGGCCGTCGCCGCCGGCGGGGTTTACAAGCCGGTTCTGGCGCAGCAGACCGCAAGCAAGGTCGTGGACCTCACCCATGCCTATGACGAGAGCTTCCCGACCTTCGACGGAAATCCGGGCATCCAGTACGAATGGGCCGTGGAGTTCGCCGGCAACGGTTATCAGTTGCACAAGCTGACCATCTTCGAGCACACAGGCACCCATATCGACGCGCCCTTCCATTTCAGCGCCGACGGCAAGAGCGTCGACCAGATCGAACCGCAGCAACTGGTCGCCCCGCTCGCGATCATCGACATCACCGATCGGGCCAGAGAAGACGCAAACGCGACCGTCGAGGCGGCGGACGTCGAGGCCTGGATCAGCGCCAATGGCGAAATCCCTGAGGGCGCGGTCGTGGCACTGCGCTCCGGCTGGGCGAAGAAGGTGAGTGAACCTGCCTTCCGCAACGACGGCGAAGGCAAGTTCGCCTTCCCCGGTTTCGGCAAGTCGGCAACCGACCTCCTGGCAACCCTGAACGTGGCCGCGATCGGTGTCGACACGCTCTCGCTCGACCCGGGCGATTCGGCCGACTTTGCCGTGCACAACAGCTGGCTGCCGGGCGGGCGCTACGGCATCGAATGCCTGAACAATCTCGAAGAGCTGCCGGTGACCGGCGCGACGATCATGGTCGGCGCACCGAAACACCAGCGCGGCACCGGTGGTCCAGCCCGCGTTCTGGCACTGGTGTGAGGAGGCGCAGATGGCGGTCCTCCCTCTCCTGACTGACGAGGAGGCGAGCGCAGAAGCGCTCGCCGTCTTCAACGACATCAGAGAAAAGCGCGGCACCGACTACGTCAACAATTTCTGGCGGGCGCTCGCCCATGATCCCGACGAACTCAAATCCGTCTGGGACCGGCTCCAGACCGTGATGGCACCCGGCGCGCTCGACCCGCTGGTCAAGGAACTGATCTACATCGCGGTGTCCGCCACCAACGGCTGCGCCTATTGCGTCCATAGCCACACGGCCTCGGCCAGAGCCAAGGGCATGACGCCGGACATGCATGCCGAACTTCTGCAGGTGATCGCCATGGCGAACCGCACCAATGCGCTGGCGGTGGCGCTCGGCGTGCCGATGGATGATCGGTTCGAGGCGGAGGTCGCAAAGAAGGTGATTGAGGAGCAGTAACACTGATCGAAATCGCGGCCCTTTCCCTCTACCCGTGCCAGTCGCTACAGTGACAGGAACAACAGAATCGGAGAAGCCGCATGACCGACCTTGAACGCCGCATCGATCAGGGGACCGGGCGCGAGCCGGCGGACATCGTGTTGAAGGGCGGGCGTTACTTCGATCTGGTCACCGGCGAACTTGTTGAATCCGATATTGCCATCTGCGGCGAGACCATCGTCGGGACGGTCGAAAGCTACGAAGGCCGGGAGGTGATCGACATCTCCGGCAAGATCGTCGTGCCCGGCTTCATCGACACGCATCTGCACATCGAAAGCTCGCTGGTCACCCCACATGAGTTCGACCGCTGCGTGCTCCCCTATGGTGTCACGACCGTCATCTGCGATCCGCATGAGATCGCCAATGTGCTCGGCACCGAGGGCATCCAGTTCTTCCTGGATTCAGCCGAACAAACGATCATGGATATCCGCGTCCAGCTCTCCTCCTGCGTGCCGGCGACGCATCTGGAGACGGCGGGCGCGGATCTGCCGATCGAGCGGCTCCTGCCCTTCCGCAACCACCCGAAGGTCATCGGCCTTGCCGAATTCATGAATTTCCCCGGCGTGATCCACAAGGATCCGATCTGCATGGCGAAGCTCGAAGCCTTCCAGGACGGCCATATCGACGGGCATTCGCCGCTCTTGTCGGGCCGCGACTTGAACGGCTATCTCTCCGCCCACATCCGCACCGACCATGAATGCACCAGTGCCGCCGAAGCGATGGAGAAGATCCGCAAGGGCATGCATATCCTGGTCCGCGAAGGCTCGGTGTCGAAGGACCTGCATGCGCTGATGCCGATCCTGACCGAGCGGCTCTCGCCCTTCCTCGCGCTCTGCACCGACGACCGCAACCCGCTCGATATTGCCGAACAGGGCCATCTCGACTACCTCATCCGTGAGGCGATCAGGAACGGCGTCGAGCCGCTCGCCGTTTATCGCGCCGCCTCGATATCGGCCGCCCGCGCCTTCGGCCTGCGGGATCGCGGGCTCGTGGCCCCGGGCTGGCGGGCGGATCTCGTCGTGATCGACAGCCTTAAAAACTGCAGGGCGGACATGGTCTTTGCAGCTGGCCGCCGTGTGACCGACGACCTCTTCGCCACCCGCAAGCCGGTCGCGCCCGTCGGCCTCGACAGCGTCAAGGCAAGGCTGGTGAAGGCCGCGGATTTCGGCGTACCGGTGGCGGAGGGCGAAACGCCTGTCATCGGCGTCATGCCCGGAAAGATCATCACCGAACACCGCCGCTACCGCCTGCCGACCTCCGGCAACCAGACCGCCGTCGATCTCGCAAACGACGTAATCAAAGTCGCCGTTATCGAGCGGCATGGCAAGAACGGCAACCACGCCAACGGCTTCGTCCAGGGGTTCGGCCTGAAGAAGGGCGCGATCGCCTCCACCGTCGGCCATGACAGCCACAATATCTGCGTCGTCGGGGTCTCCGAGGAGGACATGGCGCTCGCAGCCAATCGTCTGGGAGAGATCAAGGGCGGCTTCGTCGTGGTCGAAGACGGCAAGGTGACCGGCGAGATCCCGCTGCCGGTCGCCGGCCTGATGAGCCTCGAACCCTATGAGAGCGTGCGCGATACGCTACACCACTTGAGAAAAGCGGCCTATGCTCTTGGAACGACTCTGGAAGAACCCTTCCTGCAGGTCGCCTTTCTGCCATTGCCGGTCATTCCGCACCTGAAGATCTCCGACAAGGGCATGGTCGATGTCGACCAGTTCCGGCTGATCGGGTGATCTAAGTTGCATCAACTTTTGAGTTGTACCATATTACGGACAACTCGGAGTTTGCCATCATGGACACCATCTTTTTCTCGAAGGCACGGGCCGAGCTTGCCGGCTTGCTCGATAAGGTCAACGACGACGCAGCACCGATCGAAATCGTGAGACGCGACAAGCCCTCAGCCGTGTTGATGGGCAAGGATGAATATGACAGCCTCGTCGAGACCATTCACCTTCTGTCATCTCCTGCGAACGCCGCGCGATTGCTGAAGGCCAAGCAAGACCTGGAGGCCGGAAACTTCGCCGAGCCCCCCGCGACCTTCGACATTGGACGCTAATCCATGCGGATCGCCTTCACGCCGGATGGCTGGGAGGACTACCTGTATTGGCAGGGGCAAGACCGGAAGACACTCGCGCGGATCAACGAGCTCATCCGCGATATGCGCCGCCACCCCTTCGAGGGGATCGGCAAACCCGAACCCCTGAAGGGCACGCTGAAGGGAATGTGGTCTCGTCGCATCACCCAGGAACACCGGATTGCGTACGCCGTTGTCGGTACAGGTGAGGACCAGACGCTGGTGATCCTGCAATGCCGCTACCACTACTGAAGAGGCCCTATGGCATTCGAGACTGCGAAATCCGCGACCCAATCCATACGTCAGCGCCTGACGCGCCTCTATTACGGCCGAGACACGGCAGCGATCCGTTTCCAGTTCGCATTGATGATCATCGACATCGCGATCATCGGATTTTTCCTGGCGGGCCCCTATCTGCGTGATCGGCCGAGCTATCTGATCCTGGACTACACGATTGCCGCCTGGATTGCGCTGGAGCTCATCGCCCAGTGGTCGGCGACCTATCCCGCCCGTCGTTACCTCATGCGGCCGATGACCTGGATCGATCTTTTCGTCCTCTGCACGCTGCTCTTTCCGCAATGGCTATTCAACTTCGCCTTCCTGCGCGTTGCGCGCATCTGGGCGGTTGCGCAGCGACCGGTCTTCACGCTGATGCTGAACAGGCTCGGCCTGAAGGAACAGACGGATGTCGTGACCGCCTTCATCAACCTCTTCGTCTTTCTCTTCCTCGTGACAGGCTTCGTCTACACCTTCTTCTTCTACCGGGAGGATGCCGGCACCGGCTTCATCGACGCGCTCTATTTCACGGTCGCGACGGTCACCACGACCGGCTTCGGCGACATCACGCTGCCGGGCACGGCCGGCAAGCTGACCTCGATCGTGACGATGATCATCGGCATCTCGCTCTTCGTCCGCCTGGCCCAGGCAATCGTCCGGCCCTACAAGGTCACCTTCCCCTGCCCCGAATGCGGCCTGCAGCGACATGACGCGGACGCCGTCCACTGCAAGGCCTGTGGCCACACGCTGAACATCCCCGACGACGGGCTTTAAGCTCAGAGCGCCTTGCGGAAATAGACGACGCGCTGCGTCTCCTCGAAGCCGAGAGCACCATGCATCGCATGAGAGACGGTGTTGTGCAGCTCGGCATCGGAGGCGAGTTCGCTGAGGCCCTTGCTCCGCGCCCAGGCGCTCACGGCAGCGACCAGCAGAGCCGCAACGCCCTGTCGACGCGCGGCGGGATCGACGACGATGCCTTCGAGAAAGGCGACCGGCGAGGTCTCGCAGCCATTCACGTAGTCGGAGCGGATGCTGGCTTCCGCCAGCCCCAGGGCACGCCCCTCAGTGTCGAAGCAGAGGAACGAGCAGAGCCGGTCCGGCTCTGACAGAGCCGCGACGATCTCGGCCCGATGGTCTTCCAGAGCAAGATGCGGCCAGAGCTGGTGGCGCAGCGCCGACCACGCGGTCAGGTCCTCCTTCGTCGCTTGATGAACCGAAAACTCCGTCACGAGAGCCTCGCGCAAATGCCATCAAGGGGCCCAAGCCGGATCTCGCCTTCGGCGGCCGTGCCGGTCAGTCCCGGCATGGCGAGCACCTCTTTTACCGCATGCCCCTTGGGCAGCGTGAATTCCTGCGGTCCGCGGCGAAGATTGAAGACGAAGAGCAGCCGCTCATCGCCCTTCGAGCGGGTGAAGACGAGCACGTCCTCATTCGTCGCCAGAAACTCCATGTCGCCGTCGATCAGCGCCGGGTGGGTCTTGCGGAAGGCGAGCGTCGCCCGATAATGGGCGAGGACGGACTGGGACGACTTCTCCTGGGCGTCGACGGCCAGCGCCTGATGTTCTGCCGGCACCGGCAGCCAAGGCTTGCCGGAGGAGAAACCCGCCTGCTTCTTCCCCTTCTCCCAAACCATCGGCGTGCGGCATCCGTCGCGTCCCTTGAAGGCCGGCCAGAAACGGATGCCATAGGGGTCGCGCAGATCCTCGAAAGCCAGATCCGCCTCGGGCAACCCCAGTTCCTCGCCCTGATAGAGGCAGATCGAGCCGCGCAGCGCTGCAAGCACGGACATGGCAAGCTTCGCGACCGCTTCCCGCTCCTGCGGCTGCTGCACGAACCGGCTGACATGGCGTGTCACGTCGTGATTGGAAAAGGCCCAGCACACCCAGCCATCCCGCACCTGCCGCTGGAAGCTTTCGACGCAGTGGCGGATATGGCTCGGCGTGAAATCCGGTCCAAGCAGGTCGAAAGTGTAGCACATGTGCAGCTTGTCGCCGCCGGAGGTGTAGGCCGCCACCGTCTTCAAGGACCGCGCCCCGTCCCCCACTTCGCCGACCGTCGTGCGATCCGGATACTGGTCGAGCAGCGCTCGGAAACGCTTGAGGAACTCGATGTTCTCCGGCTGGGTCTTGTCGTAGAGATGGCTCTGCATGCCGTAAGGATTGACGTCGGGCGCATCGAGGCCCGCGTCTTCGCTGTCTGGCACATGGGGCGGATTGTCCCGCAGCTCCTTGTCGTGGAAGTAATAATTGACGGTATCGAGCCGGAAACCGTCGACGCCGCGATCGAGCCAGAACTTCACCGCATCGAGCACCGCATCCTGAACCGCACGGTTGTGGAAGTTGAGATCCGGCTGCGAGGCGAGGAAATTGTGCATGTAATACTGCTTGCGGATCCCGTCCCACTCCCAGGCCGGACCACCAAAGACTGAAAGCCAGTTGTTCGGCGCGGTTCCATCGGGCTTGGCCGCCGCCCAGACATACCAGTCGGCTTTCGGATTATCGCGGCTCGTCCGGCTTTCCTTGAACCAGGGATGCTGGTCGGAGGTATGCGAAATCACCTGGTCGATGATCACCTTCAAGCCGAGCCGCTTCGCCTCCGCCATCATCGCATCGAAATCGGCAAGCGTACCGAACATCGGGTCGACATCGCAGTAATCGGAGACGTCGTAGCCCATATCCGCCTGCGGCGAGGTGAAGAAGGGCGAGAGCCAGATCGCATCGACGCCGAGCGAAGCGATGTAGGGCAGCCGCTGGATGATGCCCTTGATATCGCCGATGCCGTCGCCGCTCGTATCCTGAAAGGAGCGCGGATAGACCTGGTAGATCACGGCACCGCGCCACCAGTCGGCGGCGCTCGAACGCGTGGATTTGGCGGGTGGCTTGGTCATCAGGGGATCCTCCGGCGGGAATCGTCAGCTGCCCTTAGGCAATCGACTTGCACGGCCGATGTCAAACGGCCCCTCGGTAGACTGACATCAAGCTGTAATGTTCCCCGCCCATAAGGCGCCAAGAGCTTGTGAGAGAGAATCGCCGCTGCGGCGGCCGTTCGGATGAGGGCGGACACGCCATGCCGAAACTGACCATCGTGACCGATGCCTGGCACCCGCAGGTGAACGGTGTCGTCCGCTCGATCGAGACCACCAACCGTGAACTGAGGGCGATGGGCGTCGAGGTCTCGATGATCACGCCCGAGCCCTTCCGCAGCATTCCGATGCCCACCTATCCGGAAATCCGGCTATCGCTTGCCACGCCCGGCCGCATTGGCCGGATGATCGAGGCGCAAAGACCCGACTACGTGCATATCGCGACCGAAGGGCCGCTCGGCCTGATGGCGCGCCACTGGTGCATCCGCAACAAGCGCCCCTTCTCGACGACCTACCACACCCGTTTCCCGGAATATGTCGCAGCCCGGCTGCCGGTGCCGCTCGCCTGGCTCTATGCCTTTGTCCGCTGGTTTCACAATCGCGGCGGCGCCTGCATGGTGGCGACCGAGAGCCTGCGCCGCGAACTGGCCGCCCGCGGCATCAACAATCTCTGCCTCTGGAGCCGCGGCATCGATACCGCCCATTTCCGGCCGCGCGAGAAATCGGAGAGACCCTTCGGCCTGCCGCGCCCGATCTTCATGACGGTCGGCCGTGTCGCGGTGGAAAAGAACCTTCCCGCCTTCCTCGATCTCGATCTGCCGGGCTCGAAAGTAGTGGTCGGGGATGGTCCGGCCCGCGAGGAACTGCAGGCGCGCTATCCAAACGTGCTGTTTACCGGCGTCAAGCATGGCGAGGACCTCGCGCGTGCCTATGCCGAAGCCGATGTCTTCGTCTTTCCGTCAAAGACCGACACCTTCGGCAATACCATCCTGGAAGCGCTGGCGTCTGGCGTGCCCGTCGCCGCCTATCCCGTGACCGGTCCGGTCGACATCATCCCGGCAGGCTCGAATGGCGGCGCGCTCGACCACGACCTGCAGATCGCCTGCATTGCAGCCCTTCAGGCCTCGCCGGCGTCTGCCCGCAGGCTGGCCGAGACATATTCCTGGGAAGCGGCCACGCAGCAATTCTTCGACAATGTCGTGGAAGCCAAGGAGCAGCGCCGCAAGCGCGGTCTGCGCCAACGCTTCGGTGCCCGTCCGGCCGAGATCGACGCCCACGGACGCCCTGCCACCGAATAGCCAGCGTCGCTTATCGGCGCCGTTTGCGGCCCTCGAACGGGTTCTCGCCCGCCTTGAAGTGGATGCGGATCGGCACGCCCGGCATGTCGAAATCGGCGCGCAGACCATTGGTCAGATAACGCACATAGCTTTCCGGCAGCGCGTCAGGCCGCGTGCAGGAAATCATGAAGGCCGGCGGACGCGCCTTCACCTGGGTCATGTATTTGAGCTTCAGGCGACGGCCGGAGACAGCCGGTGGCGGATGCTGGGTCGTGACCGCATCGAGCCAGCGGTTGAGCTTGGCGGTCGAGATGCGCTTGTTCCACACCTTGTCGGTGTCGACGATGTTCTGCATCAGCTTGTCGAGGCCGTAACCGGTCTGGCCGGAAATCGGCACGGCGCGGATGCCACGCGCCTGGGGCAGCAGACGCTCGGTCTTCTCGCGCAGGTCTGCAAGAACGGCCTGCGGATCTTCGACGAGGTCCCACTTGTTGAAGGCGAGAACGGCAGCGCGGCCTTCGCGGATGACGAAGTCGACGATCTGCAGATCCTGCTTTTCGAAGGGGATGGTCGCATCGAAGATGATGACCACGGTTTCGGCAAAACGCACGGCACGCAGCGTGTCGGCGACCGAAAGCTTTTCGAGCTTCTCCTGCACGCGCGCCTTGCGGCGCATGCCGGCCGTGTCGAACATCTTGATGGTGCGACCGCGCCAGTCCCATTCGACAGAGATGGAATCGCGGGTGATGCCGGCTTCCGGACCGGTCAGCAGGCGGTCTTCGCCGAGAAACCGGTTGATCAGCGTCGACTTGCCGGCATTCGGACGACCGACGATCGCAACGCGCAGCGGCTTGCTGTCGTCGTATTCGGGCTCTGCCTCGTCATCCTCGTCGTCGAACTCGCCGTCCTGCGAGAGCACCACATCGGTCTCGGCTTCATCGTCCGGTTCCGGGAAGGCGCGTTCCTCGCCGATCGCCTCGACGATCGCGTCGCGCAGGTCGATCATGCCTTGGCCGTGTTCGGCCGAGATCGGCACCGGCTCGCCGAGCCCAAGCGTATACGCATCGTAGAAGCCGGCGTCGGATCCGCGCGCTTCCGATTTGTTGGCAACGAGCACGACAGGCTTCCCACGCCGGCGCAGCATTTCTGCCAGCGTCTTGTCGAGCGGGGTCAGGCCGAACTTGGCGTCAACGACGAAGAGCGACAGATCCGCCTCGTCGATCGCGGCTTCCGTCTGGGCGCGCATGCGGCCTTCGAGCGTATCGGCACCGGCCTCTTCGAGACCGGCGGTATCGATGATGGTGAAACGCAGGTCCACGAGTTTGGCCTCGCCCGGCCGACGGTCGCGGGTAACCCCCGGCGTGTCATCGACAAGCGCCAGCTTCTTTCCGACCAGACGGTTGAAAAGCGTGGACTTGCCGACATTCGGACGCCCGACGATGGCGACTGTGAAACTCATGGGAACGCTAGCTTTCCGGCCGTTCAGGCCTTGTCGTTGTTACAGGGCCTTGCCGGAGGCCTTGATGTTGTCGAGCAGCATCTGGGCGCGGTTGGCGACATTGCGCGGCGCTTCGGCGTCTTCCACGATCTGCTCGAACCATTCGCGCGCACGGGTCATGTCACCAGCCTTGTAGGCGGCAAGACCCAGCGCTTCGCGGGCGGCATGGCGCATGGCATTGGTGGGCGTCGCCATGGCTTCGACCATGGCCGAAACCTCTTCATAGCTTCCGGTGTCGACCAGCAGCCATGCGGCCCGCACCTTGGCAGTGTTGCGAACCGCTTCCGGGATCGAGGTATCGTCGCCGATCGTCTTGAACGAGGCAACGGCACCCGAAGGGTCACCCTTTTCGGCGAGAACCGACGCCGCACGGAAGCGGGCGAGAATGCCATAGGCACCGTAGCCGTCCTGTTCCAGCGCCTGCAGGGCAGCTTCCGCCTCATCGCGCTTGCCCTGGTCGGCGAGCGTCAGCGCGGCAAGGAACTTGTCGCCGGCATCCGACGCCTGGGTCGAATCCCAATGGGTCCAGAGGCGATGACCAGCCGTGCCGAGAACGATCACCACGGCAGCACCGATGATGATGCGGCTGTAGCGCTTCCAGGCATTGCGCACCTGGTCGGAGCGGAGCTCCTCGTTCACTTCGCGGATAAAGCTGTCGTTCTGGTCAACCATTCATACCTCCGGGCAATGCCGGCCTTTCGATGCAGTCTCTCATGCGTGAGCGGCCTTCTAGCCGATTTTTGCCCGCTTGTAAGGGGAAAACCGCCAACAGGCTTAAGCCGTCACATGGCAAGCGGTGCAACGCCGATCAACAGTTCGTGCAGCCACATGAGGATGACAGCCCAGAGCACGATGCCGCCGACAACGGCGATCGCATCGTAGCGGGCCGAAACGAAGGGCTTGAGCACGAGCTCACCGGCCCGCACACGCCGCTTGTAGTTGATCCGCAGAATGACACCCCAGGCGAGCAGCGAAGCAAAGAGCAGGACGGAAGCAAGATCGCCATTGGCAAGAAGGTGGGCGGCGGCCCAGATCTTGATCGACAGCACGATCGGATGCTTGGTCTTGGTGGCGATATGCCCGGCCGGTAGGAAGCCGGCGACCAGACAGATCATCGCAAACAACATCAGCGTCGTCGTCAAATGGTTCATGCCCATGGGCGGGAACCAGAGATTGATGACCGGCGCCGATGCATAGCCCCAGATCAGCACGATCAGCGACACGAGGCTCATCACCGAATTGATCACCCGCCAGCCCTTATCCCCGAAGCGCTCGATCATCGACAGCCGGAAACCGGGGGCGACGACCCGGATCAGATGGGTGGCGACAAACAGGATGATGCCGAGAATGAGAAGCGTCATGAGTGAGAACCTTTCAGGTCGAGTTGCCCCAAGCCTTACTGGTCCGCAAAGCGAATTTCCAGTGCGTTCAAAGCTTCGCCGCATTTGGGTGGGAGGCACACGGCGTGTTGATTGCCGGATATTTGCTGATGTTTCATCGCCTGATTGCCTTGTCCCTTGCCCTCACGGCCTCCACCGCGCTGGCAACAGAACCGCCCCCTGCGGCAAATGGCGCGGACGAGGCCCGCCCGAAACAGCTTCTGCTCATCTCCTTCGACGGTGCCCATGACAACAGGCTGTGGGCTCGCAGCCGGGCGCTTGCCGAACGGACTGGCGCCCATTTCACCTACTTCCTCTCCTGCACCACGTTGATCCCGCGCGCCCGCGCCGAAGACTACAAGGCACCGGGCATGAAATCCGGCCGCTCAAACATCGGCTTTGCACAGGATGCCGAGGAAGTCTCGGTCCGGCTTGATCACATCTGGAAGGCCCGGACCGAGGGCCACGAGATCGCCAGCCACACCTGCGGCCATTTCGACGGCAAGGACTGGTCGAAGGCGGAATGGTTGAAGGAGTTCAAGGCCTTCGATCAGGTTCTTCTCAACGCCTGGAAGGACAACGGGCTTGCCGATCGCGAACCGGAGGGCTGGGCCGATTTCGTCGAGAACGACATCACCGGTTTCCGCGCCCCCTATCTCTCCGCCCCCGACAGCCTGTTTGAGGCCGAGCGCGAACACGGCTTTCGCTACGATGCGAGCATTGTGACCCATGATCCGGAGTTGCCCGCAGACGACAAGGGCCTCGCCCGCTTCGGTCTGCCGCTGATCCCCGAGGGGCCGAAGGAGCGGCGGATCATCGCCATGGACTACAATCTCTTCATCCGCCATTCGGCCGGCATCGATCATCCCTCGAAGGGCAACGAGTTTGCCGAGCGGAGCTACGAGGCGTTCCGCAAGGCCTTCGACAGACAATATGAGGGCGACCGGATCCCGTTGCAGATCGGCCTGCACTTCGTCACCATGAATGGCAGCGCCTATTGGGCCGCCATGGAACGGCTGGTCGCGGAAGTCTGTCCTCGTCCCGACGTCGCCTGCGTGACCTATGCCGAGGCGCTCGACATGCTTGAGAACCGCAACGATGGGAAGGCTGCACCCGGCGCCATGTGATCGCATGACGCATTTACTTGAGCGGGCTCTGCCCCGATATGAGCGAGCAAAACCTCAGGGGTAACCATGAAGATCCTGTTTCTCATCGCCTGCGCCTGCGTCATCGCAGCCACCATAGGCGCCGTCGCGATCGGCCTGTCGCTGTTCACCCAGCCGGAGGCCTATGCCGTGTTGGAGGCTCCGGCCCCAATTGAAACAACGGTCGCGTCTCCGCTGGCCTGACCTTTGATTGCCCCAAAAGAAAAAGGCCGCGCTGTTTTCCCGGCGCGGCCTTCTCGGTTTCGTGCAGTCGCTGATCCTTAGTAGGGACGGTCCGCCGCGATTTCACCTTCGGCTGCCTCGCGCAACAGATAGCGCTGATCGATTTCCGGCAGCGGTTCGCCATCGATGGCTGCCTCGAAGGCCGCAAGACGCTTGTGGATCGACAGGAGCTCGATGATCGTCGACCAGTAGCTGACGAGATACTGGAAGCTGTCCGTCACCTGACCGAAGGCGGTCGCGATCTGCTGCCACACGCCCATGGTGATGCGTCCCGCCACGACCGTCGGGATCAGAATGAAGGTGAGAAACAGGGCGTCGAGCTGGCCATAGGTGTAACGGGCGACGTTGAAGTAGGTGTAGTGCCAATACATCCGGAAATAGTTGCGGCGGACGTTGGAGAAGAGCTCCCTGACCGTGACTGGCTGGGCACGTTCGGCATTGTCTTCGCCATAGACCAGTTCCTTACGGAAGGCAGCCTCGACGCGCTGGTTGCGGAACTGCAGACCCGGCAGCTTGATGCCGGCGACCATGAGAAGGATGGTGCCGAAGGCCGACCAGGCGATCGCCAGCCAGAAGAGCGAATGCGGGATGGCGCCGAGGATCGGCAATTCGCTGACATTCTCCGACATGCGGAAGAGGATCGGCAGGAAGACCACAAGCGTCATCACCGAGTTGATCAGGGCAACGCCGAGACCTTCGAGAATGTTGGCAAACCGCATCGTGTCTTCCTGGACACGCTGCGAGGCACCTTCGATGTGACGCAGCTTGTCCCACTTCGACATGTAGAAGTCGTTCATCGCGTTGCGCCAGCGGAAGACATAGTGGTTGGTGAAGAAGGCGGTGACGACCGAGAGCGTCACGCCGACCATGCCGATCTCGAGGAAGCGAAGCTGCAGCTCGTAAAGCTGGCCGGCGGTGACCGTGCCGTCACCATTCAGCGCCTTCTGGAAGAGGTCGAAGAACGGACCGCGCCAGTTGTTGACGGCGACCGAGATCTGCACACTGAAATAGGCGATGAAGATGATGAAGGCCGAGCCCCAGATCGACCAGTTGGTCCAGGGATGGTCGCGCGCGACCAACTGCCAGGCGACACCGAAGATCACCACGAAGATGGTGAAGTAGAGATAGAACCAGAGATTGTCCGGCGTGAAGAAGAAGGCGAGCCCGACGGGCGGCTGCTGTCCCTCCGCCAGTGGCGGCATCCCCAGAGCGGAACCGATCTCGGGTCCGACCGTGTACCAGACGATGATGCAGACGAGCGTCCAGAGGGCCGCCGAAGTGAAGAACAGCTTGGGCTGCGGAAAGAAGGAGTGAAACACGCGGAAAACCTTCGTGTAGGAGAAGTCCTGTAGAACCTGGCGGGAACCTAGGGCAGAAGGTTCCGTCCAGCAATGGCATCGCCAAATTGTGGCAGAATTACCCCCGCGAAAATTAAGGGTCGGTAAGGTTAGGTCGCGGCTGTTGATTTACGCCGTCCTTGCCTCGTCTTCAAAAATCGCTAGGGAAGGGCCAAAGCTTTTTCAGGAGTGCCCCATGAGCGACCTCAGCCTGCAGCAGGCCATCGACAATATCTACACCTCGATCAACAACGACAACGAGGATATCGATCTTCACATTGCGGCTCTGAAGGCCGCGATGGCAAAGGAAGGTGTGAAGGAAGCCGTGTTCGAGCCGTCCAAGCTCGCCCAGTCGAACCGGCAGGGCCGCAAGATCATGCAGTCCTATTTCAAGAAGAAGGGCGTCGCCGTCGCCTTCTCGAAGTCCGAATAAGATAGCAGTGATGTCAGAGCGCTCGCCTCAGTCGGCGAGCGTCAGCACCAGCGGCCCGTTCCTGGTCACCACGATCGTGTGTTCGAATTGCACCGTCGGTGCCCGCGGCTCGCTATAGAGCGTCCAGTCGTCCTTTTCGCCATCCTCGGCCCATTGGCCGCCAAGCGAGAGAAACGGCTCGATGGTGAACACCAGCCCCTCCTCCATCACCCGTGTCTCGTCCGGATCAGGCCAGGTGGAGAGCTCGGTCGGCTCTTCGTGCAGCGAGCGACCGACGCCATGGCTCGCGAGATTGGTGATCAGCGTGTAGCGGTTCTTCTTGGCAAACGCCCCGATCGAATTGCCGATATCGGCGAGCGGCCGGCCGGTCTTCACCTGGTTGAGGCCCACCCAAAGCGCCCGCTTGCCATCCCGCAGAAGCCGTTCGAGCTTGGTCGTGCCCGGCGGCACGATGAAGGATTGCCCGGTGTCGCCGAAATAGCCGAGCTTCTCGGCAGACACATCGATATTGACGAGATCGCCCGCCTTGATCACCCGATCACCGGGAATGCCATGGGCGATCTCTTCATTCACCGAGATGCAGGTGGCGCCCGGAAACTTGTAACAGAGCTCCGGCGCCGACTGTGCACCGTTCTCCTCAAGAACCTTGCGCCCGATCTGGTCGAGTTCGCGCGTGGTGATACCCGGCTCGAGTGCTGACGCCATGGTCTTGACCGCCGTCGCGCAGATCCGTCCGATGTCTTTGAGACGCGTAAGGTCCTCTTCGGTTTCGACGATCATGTGGGTCCTTCACTGCTGTTCGGTAGGGTGGCCGCTGCCTTAGGCGGCGGATGCCTTCTCCGTCAACGCCTTCCGAACCAGCGGCGCGACTTTTGTTCCGAAGAGCTCGATCCCGCGCATCAGTTCCTTGTGCGGCATCGGGCCGATCGCCATCTGCATCAGGAAGCGGTCATTCTTGAAGATGCCGTGCATGGCGACGATCTTTTCGGCCACGGCTTCCGGGTCGCCGACGAACAGCGCGCCGCGAGGGCCGCGCGAGGCATCGAACTGGGCACGGTTGGTCGGACCCCATCCACGCTCACGGCCGATGCGGTTCATCACCTCCGCCTGCGGCTCGTAGAAGATATCGGCCGCCGATTCCACCGTGTCGTGGATAAAGCCGTGGACGTTGATGGAGGTCTTCAGCGTCTTCGGGTCGACGCCGGCCTTGGCAGCACTCTGACGATAGAGATCGAAGAAGGGGGCAAACCGATGCGGTTCGCCGCCGATGATGGCGAGCGCCAGCGGCAGGCCGAGATAACCGGCACGCGCCGCCGACTGCGGGGTGCCGCCGATCGCGATCCAGAGCGGCAGGAGATCCTGCAGCGGACGGGGATAGACGCCCCTGCCCTGGATGGGCTTGCGGGTCTGACCTTCCCAGGTGACCACCTCGTTTTCGCGGATCTCCATGAGCAACTGCAGCTTCTCGGCAAAGAGCAGATCATAGTCTTCGAGGTCATAGCCGAAGAGCGGAAAACTCTCGATGAAGGAGCCGCGACCAACCATCATCTCGGTACGGCCGTTGGAGAGCAGATCGACGGTGGCATATTGCTGGAAAACGCGCACCGGATCATCTGAGGAGAGGACCGACACAGCACTCGTCAGCCGGATATTCTTGGTCTGCACGGCAGCGGCCGCCAGGATCGTCGCGGGCGAGGACGCCATATAGTCAGGGCGGTGATGCTCGCCGAGGCCGAAGACATCGAGCCCCACCTCGTCGGCGAGCTTGATCTCGGCCAGCAACTCGTCGACCCGTCGCTTCGCGTCGGCGCCCTTGTTGGCGGCATTGGGATCGACATCGGCAAAGGTATAAAGCCCGAGTTCCATGACATGACTCCTGATCGCGTGTAGTGGCTCAAGACATAGAGATTTGCGGCTGCAGACAAAAGGCCCGGAGAGCGAACACTGTGTCTTGCTGAAACCGAGGGTGACAGTCGAGCACGGGTGCTGCGGCAAAACGCCGTTGCACGGGAACTTCCTTTAGGACTAACCTTTGCCTTCGCGGGTGCAACAAGACACCCGTCATCCATCGGCATCCGTCGAGAAGGAACAATCAGATGAAGAAAACAGTCGTCGTCACCGGTTCCACCAGCGGCATCGGTCTGGGTATCGCCCGCGCCTTTGCGGCCGAAGGCGCCAATGTCGTGATCAATGGCTTTGGCGACAAGGCCGAGATCGAAGCCATCCGCAAGTCGCTCGAGGACAAAGGCGGCAAGGCGCTCTACCACGCCGCCGACATGACGAAGCCGGCGGAGATCGCCGACTTGATCGCCACGGCCGAGCGTGAATTTGGCGGCGTCGACGTGCTCGTCAACAATGCCGGCATCCAGCATGTCGCGCCGGTCGAGGATTTTCCGATCGACAAATGGGACATGATCATCGCGATCAACATGTCGAGCGCCTTCCACACGATTCGCGCCGTCGTTCCCGGCATGAAGGCGAAGAAGATGGGCCGCATCATCAACATTGCCTCGGCCCACGGCCTCGTCGCCTCGCCCTTCAAGTCGGCCTATGTGACGGCCAAGCACGGCATCCTCGGGCTTACCAAATCCGTGGCCCTCGAAGTCGCCGAATTCGGCATCACGATCAATGCGATCTGCCCGGGCTATGTGCTGACACCGCTGGTCGAGAAGCAGATCCCGGACACGGCCAAGGCCCGGGGCATTTCGGAAGAACAGGTGAAGACCGAGGTGATGCTGCGCCTGCAGGCGACCAAGGAATTCGTCTCGATCGACGAAGTCGCCCAGACCGCGATCTTCCTTGCGAGCGACGCAGCCCGCCAGATCACCGGCACGTCGATCTCCATTGATGGCGGCTGGACAGCACAATAAACTTGAAAGATGACGCTGCGCCGCCCACCATCGACAAATCGGGCGACGCAGCCGCGTCCGGCAGCCGGACATCGAGGGGACAAGACCAGTTCATGGCAGACAGCATTCGTTTCATTCTGAACGGCGAGGATATCGCCCTTGCTAGCCTCGACCCGACCGAGACGCTGCTCGATTACCTGCGCCTGAAACGCCGGCTGACGGGCTCCAAGGAAGGCTGCGCGGAAGGCGACTGCGGCGCCTGCACGGTGCTGGTCGGCCGCCTCGTCTCGGGACGCCTGGTCTATGAAACGGTCAATGCCTGCATCCGCTTCGTCGGCTCGTTGCATGCCACCCATGTCGTGACCGTCGAGCATCTGGCGGCGAAGGACGGAACGTTGCATCCGGTCCAGCAGGCCATGGTCGACTGCCATGGCTCGCAATGCGGTTTCTGCACCCCGGGCTTCGTCATGTCGCTTTACGGGTTGTGGCTGACCTCGGAGAACCCTGGTCGTGCCGAGATCGAACGCGCGCTGCAGGGTAATCTCTGTCGCTGCACGGGATACGAGCCGATCGTGAAGGCTGCCGAGCAGGTCGCCCGCATCCGCCCATCGGCTCTTTTCGACCCGCTGGAGCGCGAGCGTGCCGAAATCATCGCGCGGCTGGAGGACCTCTCCACCCGCGACACCATCCTGCTGAAGGGCGCCGATGGCCGCAGCCTCGTGGTGCCCGGCAGTGTCGAAGCCCTTGCCAACGCGCTCGCCGCCCACCCCAAGGCCACCGTGGTTGCCGGTGCCACCGATGTCGGCCTCTGGGTCACCAAGCAGATGCGCGTGCTGGATCCGGTGGTCTTCATCAACCATCTCGACGACCTACAGGAGATCACCGTCTCGCCTGACGGCATCACGCTCGGTGCCGGCGTCAGCTACACCAGCGCCTTCGCCGCACTCCGCCGTGAAATCCCCGCCTTCGGGCGCCTGATCGAGCGCATCGGCGGTCAGCAGGTGCGCAACATGGGCACGATCGGCGGCAACATCGCCAACGGCTCGCCGATCGGCGACAGCCCGCCGGCCCTCATTGTCTTGGGTGCGACCGTCACCCTGCGCTCCGCTTCCGGCACCCGCACCATGCCGCTCGAGGACTTCTTCATCGACTACGGCAAGCAGGACCGCCAGCCGGGCGAATTTGTCGAAAGCCTCTTCGTGCCCCGCCCCAAAGCGGAAAGCCACGTGGCGATCTACAAGATCTCTAAGCGCCGCGACGAAGACATCTCCGCGCTCTGCGGCGCCTTCCATCTGGAAACGGATGCGGCTGGCGTCGTCACCCATATCCGCATCGCCTTCGGCGGCATGGCCGCCACCCCGAAACGCGCCCGATCCGTCGAGGCAGCGCTCTACGGCAAGCCCTTCACGCAAGCCACGGTGGAAGCCGCCCGCGACGCCTTCGATCTCGACTACAAGCCGCTCACCGACTGGCGCGCCACGGCGGAATACCGCCAGCTGACGGCAAAGAACCTGCTGACGCGGTTCTTCCTGGAAGTGTCGGGCACGCCGCAGGAACTGCAGCGCTTTGCGGTGGAGGAGGCGTGATCATGGATAAGGCGACCTACGAGACGACGAAATACATCAAGGGGCCGATGCACCAGTCGCTGCGGCATGATTCAGCGCACAAGCATGTCGCCGGAAGTGCCGAATATATCGACGATATTCCCGAACCTGCAGGCCTGCTGCATGGCGCGCTCGGCATGGCGGATCGCGCCCATGCGGAGATCCTGTCGATCGATCTTTCGGCCGTGAAGGCCTATCCCGGCGTGATCGACGTCTTGACGGCCGACGACATCACCGGCGTCAACGATGTCTCCTCCGGCGGTCGCCACGACGAGCCGCTGATTGCGACCGACAAGGTCGAGTTCCACGGCCAGACCATCTTCGCCGTCATCGCCGAAACCCGCGACGCGGCACGGAAGGCTGCCCGTCTCGCCAAGGTCGAGTATCGCGACCTGCCCTTCTGGACCGATATCGACGGCGCACTGGAGAATGGCAGCCCGCTCGTCACGCCCGGCATGACGCTGAAGCGCGGCACGCCGGAGACCGAACTTGACAAGGCCAAACACCGCATCCAAAGCTCTATGCGCATCGGCGGCCAGGAGCACTTCTATCTCGAAAGCCATATTGCGCTGGCCATTCCAGGCGAGGACGACGACGTCACCGTCTGGTCTTCCACCCAACACCCCTCAGAAATCCAGCACATCGTCGGCCACGTGCTCGACATCCCCTCCAATGCCGTGACCGTCAATACGCGCCGCATGGGCGGCGGCTTCGGCGGGAAGGAGACGCAGGGCAACCAATTCGCGGCACTCGCCGCACTCGCCGCCAAGAAACTGAAGCGGGCCGTGAAATTCCGCCCCGACCGCGACGAGGACATGGGCGTCACCGGCAAGCGCCACGACTTCAAGATGGATTTCGACGTCGCCTTCGACGACGACGGAAAGATCCACGCCATCGAGGCCACCTTCGCCGCGCGCTGCGGCTACTCCTCGGACCTGTCAGGTCCGGTCACCGACCGCGCCCTCTTCCATGCCGATTCGAGCTATTTCTATCCGCATGTGAAGCTGACCTCGCAGCCCTTGAAGACCCACACCGTCTCCAACACCGCCTATCGCGGCTTCGGCGGACCGCAGGGCATGCTGGGCGGCGAGCGGGTGATCGAGGAGATCGCCTATGCGCTGGGAAAGGATCCGCTCGAGATCCGGAAAGCCAACTTCTATGGCCAGAAAGGCTCCGGTCGCGACGTGACCCCGTACCATCAGCATGTGGAAGACAACATCATCCTGAAGGTCGTGGAGGAACTCGAAACCTCCTGCGACTATCAGGCGCGTCGTCAGGCGATCATCGACTTCAACAAGACGAACCCGGTCATCAAGAAGGGCATTGCCCTCACCCCGGTGAAGTTCGGCATCTCCTTCACCATGACCGCCTTCAACCAGGCCGGCGCGCTCGTCCACATCTATCAGGATGGCTCGATCCATCTGAACCATGGCGGCACCGAGATGGGCCAGGGCCTCTACACCAAGGTCGCCCAGGTCGTTGCCGATTGTTTCCAGGTCGATGTCGACACGGTGAAGATCACGGCGACAACCACGGCCAAGGTACCGAACACCTCGGCCACCGCCGCATCGTCCGGCTCGGACCTGAACGGCATGGCCGCATGGGATGCCGCCCGGCAGATCAAGGAAAGGCTGGTCGCCTTTGCCGCCGAGAAACACGGCGTTCCCGCCTCGGAGGTTGAGTTCCTGCCGAACCGGGTGCGCGTCGGGGACCAGATCTTCGCCTTCGGCGACTTCGTCAAACAGGCCTATTTCGGCCGTGTCCAACTCTCGGCTGCCGGCTTCTACAAGACGCCGAAGATCCACTGGGATCGCGCTGCGGGCCGGGGCACGCCCTTCTACTACTACGCCTATGGTGCGGCCTGCTCGGAAGTCTCGATCGACACGCTGACGGGCGAATATCTGATGGAGCGCACCGATATTCTGCACGATGTCGGCAAGTCTCTGAACCCGGTCATCGACATCGGCCAGATCGAGGGCGGCTTCGTCCAGGGCATGGGCTGGCTGACGACGGAAGAACTCTGGTGGGACGGCAAGGGCAGGCTTCGCACCCACGCACCCTCCACCTACAAGATCCCGCTCGCTTCTGACCGCCCGAAGATCTTCAACACCAAGCTCGTGCCCTGGTCTGAAAACACCGAACCCACCATTGGCCGTTCCAAGGCCGTCGGCGAGCCGCCCTTCATGCTGGCGATCTCGGTTCTGGAGGCGCTCTCCATGGCGGTGGCATCGGTGGCCGATTACCGGATCTGCCCGCGGCTCGATGCACCGGCAACGCCGGAGCGGGTGCTGATGGCGGTGGAGAGGTTGAAGCAGGCGTGATGGATCAGCGTGTCGCGGCCCGCAGCAGATAGAGGAAGGCAGCGAGGATCAGCACCGGCAGGACCAGCAGCTTGACCAGATAGGCCGTCGCGATCCCGATCGAGGCGGTGAAGAGATCGGCCGAGATCGCCACCCCATCCTGGATCACCTGCGCATTTGCGGCTGCGGTTTCCGCCATATCCGAAGCTGCTTGCAGGGTGCCTGTAAAGGCGGAGCCGAGGCGATCGAGCATGCCATCCTCCGCCGGCGGGATACGATCGGTGGGAGACAGGGTGTCCACAGGCGGCACCACGTCCACGTCGGCACCGGCCAGATCCTGCTGCCCGCGCATGCGGTCGAAGACCTCCGTCGCATTGGTCCAGGCACGGTCGGTGATCGCGTCACCGGCATAAAAGGCAATCGTATAAGAGGCCGGCAGCAGAACGGCACCCAGCAGGCCAAGAACGGAGACCGCCTTCGTCAGGCGAGAGAGCAATCGCGGCACCTCGCGTGCGGTCAGGATCAGTCCGGCTGAAAACAGCGCGCAGGCGCCGAGTGCTACGGAAGCGACCTTGGCGACGGGCACCAGCACGAGCGACAGAATCCCGGAGACGATGGCGAGGCCGAAGAGGAGATCGACCAGCCGCTCGATGGTATTGATGACCGGCTGGAGCAATTGTCCGGGGCTTGCTGTCACCGAGGCGACACCGACGCCGCCGGAGATATCGGCGTCGCGGGCGACACTCATCACCGAATTGGCCACACGCAGCGTTCCATAAAGCGCGCCGCTGCCGACCATCACGTCACGGCTGAAGCGGGCGGCGATATCGGCGAGCGGATTGACGAGGAACAGCGCCACGGCAAAGCAGGCGACGAGCAACCAGATGATCAGGCCCTGCGTTCTGGTCATTGTGAACCCCCGTGTCCTCGAGGCGAAACCATAACACGTCGGGCATGTTACAGGCGCTGTGAAACCTTTGTCGGATAAACTGAAAGCCGCGCTGTCCAGTTCCCCCTTGAGAATGCTAGGATTGCCGCATCATGAGCCTGACCACCCTCCCCGCCTTCCTCAAAACCCACCCCAACGCCGTTCTTGTCGAAGTCGCCGAGACCAGGGGATCGACCCCGCGCGAGGCCGGGACGTTGATGCTGGTATCCGCTGAGGCGATCTGGGGCACGGTGGGTGGCGGCCATCTGGAATTCATGGCGATCGAACATGCGCGGAAGCAGCTGGCCGGCGAGGTGGTGTCGGAGACGCTCGACGTGCCGCTCGGCCCCGAGATCGGCCAGTGCTGCGGTGGTCGCACGATCCTGTCGTTCCGTGTCATCGACCAGGCCCTTACTGCCGAACTCACACAACGCCTGGCAAGCGAACGCGCGGCATTCCCCGACGTCATGGTTTTCGGCGCCGGCCATGTCGGCCTGGCGCTCGCCCAGGCGCTGGCACCTCTTCCCTTGAATGTCAGCCTGATCGACACGCGCACGGAGATCGACGGCGACGTGCCCGCCGGCATCACCTTCCGCCGCGTGGCGATGCCGGAGGCCGAGGTGGCGAAGGTCAGGCCCGGCGGCGCCATCGTCATCCTGACCCACGACCATGCATTGGATTTCCTGATCGGGAGGGAGGCACTTCACCGAACCGACCTCGCCTATGTCGGCATGATCGGCTCGAAGACAAAGCGCGCCACCTTCGCCTCCTTCCTCGATCGCGAGGGCGCCCAGCGCTCGGCGATGGAACGCCTGACGCTGCCGATCGGCGGCAATGCGGTGAAGGACAAGCGCCCGGCGGTGATCGCGGCCATGGTCGCGGCGGACCTGCTCGGCGTGCTGCTCGGCTCCCGGAGCTGAATCAGTCTCTCAAGCGCTGGAATCACATTGCCAGCACATGTCGGCAAACGACTGATCCCGAACTCGTTTTTCAGAACGGACCGGGACGGAGATAGTCCGTCAAACCACGGCGATACCGCCAGAGATCGCTGCGCGGATCGGACGATGATGTCGGTTTCTCGATGCCGATATCCTTTAGGAGATCCTCGGGAATGTCATCGATATGGGGCAACCGCTGGCGCCGATGCGACCGGGTCACTCCGGACCACAGGATCGACACCAGCCTGTCGAATGGCAAAATTCTACGGATCGCGGACACCATGTCTGCCTCCACGCGGTTTCAATCATCAGGTTTCTGATGCTCCTTTTGTGCCTGCAGTTGCGGCGGCAATCCAATTCAATTACGCTTGCCATGCATAAAGAGACCTTATCCATGAAACTGTCGAGACAGCTTCCCCTCAATGCCTTGCGCGTCTTCGAAGCCGTTGCGCGGCTTGAGAGTTTTACGCGTGCCGGCGAAGAACTGGGCATGAGCCAGACGGCGGTGAGCTATCAGATCAAGCTTTTGGAGGCGCATGTCGGCGAGGCGCTTTTCCTGCGCAGGCCGCGACGCATTTCGCTGAGCGAAGCCGGAGAGCGGCTCTTGCCGAAGGTCACCGAAGGGTTCGAACTGCTGCGCGAGGCGCTGGCCGATCTGCGCAACACGGCCGACGGCACGCTGATCATCCACGCCACCGCCACCTTCGCCTCGCAATGGCTGGCCCGCCACCTCGGCCTTTTCCAGCTGAATAATCCTGGCATTGCCGTCCGGCTCGAGACCTCGCAGGAGGTGATCGATTTCAGCCGGACAGAGGCCGACCTCGCCATCCGCAGCGGCAAGGGCTTGTGGCCGGGGCTGCGGGCGCATTTCGTCATGCAAAATCATTTTACGCCGATGCTGAGCCCGAAGCTCGCCGACAGCATCGGCGGCGTTCGCGAACCGCTCGACCTTCTGAAGCTGCGCATCATCGATCCGTCCGACCCCTGGTGGCGCATCTGGTTCACGGCGGCCGGCTATCCGGATGTCGAACTCGACACGCACCAGCGCACCCGGCTCGGCGCTCAGTCGTTCGAGGCCGCAGCGGCTGTTGCAGGCCATGGCATCGCCATCCTGCGACCTGAATTCTATCCGGAAGAGATCGCCTCGGGCGCACTGATCCAGCCATTCGACCTCACCTGCGAGGACGGATCGCATTATTGGCTGGTGTATCCCGAAGCACGGCGCAATGCCGGCAAGATCCGGGCTTTCCGCGAATTCCTGCGCAGCACCCTGCCGAGCTTCGAGGCGATGCCGGCAGGCGCAAAGAGCTGAGGCACATCCGCCGGGCGCTGCCGAGGCGCTGCTCAAATCCGTGTCGAGGCTGAACGCTAAAAAACTCCCGTGCAGCTTTTGCTGCAGTGCGTCCTTTCCGCTTTCCTTCCCGCGGAATTTTTCGCAATGTCGATCCAACAGGGGAACATGAAAGACTTATCAGATGTATGAATACGCGATCGCCTGGGAATGGCTGTCCTTCGCCGTCCGCTGGCTGCATGTGATCACGGCCATCGCCTGGATCGGCTCGTCCTTCTATTTTATCGCGCTGGATCTCGGCCTGGTGAAGCGGCTGGGACTGCCCGTCGGCGCCTATGGCGAGGAATGGCAGGTCCATGGCGGCGGCTTCTATCACATCCAGAAATATCTGGTCGCGCCGGCCTCCATGCCGGAACATCTGACCTGGTTCAAATGGGAAAGCTATGCCACCTGGCTCTCGGGCTTCGCGCTGCTCTGCGTGGTCTATTATGGCGGCGCCGATCTTTTCCTGATCGATCGCACGGTGCTCGACATCGAGCCATGGCAGGCAATCGGCCTGTCGCTGGCGTCGCTCGCCGTCGGCTGGATCCTCTACGATCTCCTCTGCAAGTCGCCGCTGGGCAAGAACACCTGGGGTTTGATGGTCTTCCTCTACCTGGTGCTGATCGCCATGGCCTGGGGCTACACGCAGATCTTTACCGGTCGCGCCGCATTCCTGCATCTCGGCGCTTTCACCGCGACGATCATGTCGGCCAATGTCTTCATGATCATCATCCCGAACCAGAAGATCGTGGTTGCCGACCTGATCGCCGGCCGGACGCCAGACCCGAAATACGGCGTGATCGCCAAGCAGCGCTCGCTGCACAACAATTATCTCACTCTGCCCGTCATCTTCTTCATGCTGTCGAACCACTATCCGCTGGCCTTTGCCACGGAGTTCAACTGGATCATTGCAGCCCTCGTCTTCCTGATGGGCGTCACCATCCGTCACTGGTTCAACACAACGCATGCCCGCAAGGGCAAGCCGATCTGGACCTGGCTGGTGACGGTGCTGATCTTCATCGTCATCATGTGGCTGTCGACCGTGCCGAAGGTGCTGACCGGCGAAGAACCGATATCTCTCTCGCCGCGTGAACAGACCTTTGTTGCAAACGGCCATTTCGAAGCGGTGCGCGATGTCGTACAGGGCCGCTGTTCGATGTGTCACGCCGCCGAGCCCGTCTGGGAAGGCATTGCGCGGGCACCGAAGAACGTGAAGCTGGAAACGGACGGCGAGATCGCCGCCCATGCCCGTGAAATCTATCTCCAGGCCGGCCGCAGCCATGCCATGCCGCCTGGAAACATCACCGATCTCTCGCCCGAAGAGCGCCAGTTGCTGGTTGCCTGGTACGAGACGACGGTTCAAGGCAGATAAGAATGACAGAAACCCTGATCCGCGGCCGCGTCCTTTCCTTCCGTCGCGCCCCCGGGCACGCCGGCGATCGCGAGAGCTATCTCTATGAGGAAGACGGCGCTCTGCTGGTCCGCGATGGCAAGATTGCAGCGGTCGGCGCTTATGCGGAGGTGAAGACGAAGGCCGGTGCTGACACGGCGGAGATCGACCACCGCCCGCATCTGACCCTGCCCGGGCTGATCGATTGCCACGTGCATTTCCCACAGATGCAGGTGATCGCCTCCTATGCCGCCAATCTGCTGGAATGGCTCAACACCTACACCTTTCCCGAGGAGTGCCGCTTCGTCGAAAGCGCGCACGCCGAACGGATCGCCACGCAATTCTTCGACGAATTCCTGCGCCAGGGAACGACCACGGCGGTTGCCTATTGCTCGGTGCACAAGGCCTCGGCCGATGCCTTCTTCGCCGAGAGCCTCCGTCGCGGCACGCTGATGATCGGCGGCAAGGTGATGATGGACCGCAATGCCCCGCAGGGGCTGCTCGACACACCGCAGCTCGGTTATGACGAAACCCGCGCCGTGATCGAACAATGGCATGGCACGGGCCGCAACCACGTCGCCATCACCCCCCGCTTCGCCATCACCTCGACGCCCGAACAGATGGCGATGACGCAAAAGCTCGCGGAAGAATTCCCCGACCTGCATATCCAGACGCATCTGTCGGAGAACCACGACGAGATCCGCTACACCTGCGAGCTCTATCCGGATGCCACCGACTATACCGACATTTATGCCCGCTATGGCCTGCTGCGGAAAAAGGCGCTCTTCGGCCACGCCATCCACCTGTCGGACCGCGAGGCAGATGCCATGGCTGAAAGCGGTGCGGTCGCGGTGCATTGCCCGACCTCGAACCTCTTCCTTGGCTCCGGCCTCTTTCCGCTGAAGGCCATCCAGCGGCGGGAGAAGCCTGTGACCGTTGCGGTCGCGACCGATATCGGCGGCGGCTCCAGCTATTCCATGTTCAAGACCATGGACGAGGCCTACAAGATCCAGCAGCTGCTCGGCGAACGTCTGAACCCGCTCGAGAGCTTCTACCACATGACGCTCGGCAATGCCGTGGCGCTCGATCTTGCAGACCGGATCGGCACGCTGGACGCAGGCACGGACGCCGATATCGTGGTTCTCAACGCGGCGGCGACCCCGGCCATGCGGCTGCGCATGGAAACGGTGACGTCTCTGTCCGAAGAGCTTTTCCTCCTGCAGACCCTGGGCGACGACCGCGCTGTGGTTGAGACCTATGTAGCAGGCAAGGCCTCCAAGCCGGGAGCGGAGGCATAAGACGGTCATGAGCGAAAGCGGCTATTCCGGCACTCCTCTTCCGAAGAAACTCGGATTGAAGCCGGAATTTGCCGCTCTCTTCATCGCACTGCCGCCAAACCTTCACCATCTGACTGCTGATCTGCCCAAGGCATCACAGGCACCGATCCTCGAGGTCGCACCGGGCGCGAACCTCGACTACATCCACGTCTTCGAAACGGAGCGCGCACGCCTCGAAGACCATGCGCTTCGCCTGAAAGCCTTGATGAAGCCGACGGGCATGCTGTGGATCTCCTGGCCGAAGAAAGCCTCGAAAGTCCCGACCACGATCACCGAGGATGTGCTGCGCACGATCTTCCTTCCGACGGGTCTCGTCGACGTCAAAGTCTGCGCCGTCACCGGGATCTGGTCGGGCCTCAAGTTCATGATCCGCAAGGACCTGCGTTGAACCACAGTCATCCGGAGGAGGATGCGTCGTGCTGATCACCAACCTCGCCTTGGGCACCTTGATGATCTCTCTCACGGTCGTCATCCACACCTTCGGCCTGATGGGCGTGACCCATGTGATGAGCTTCGTGACCGACCGCATCCGCCTGCACGGTCATCGCAGTCGCATGCTGGCCATGAACACCGTCGTCATCGGTGTTTTCGCGGTGCTGACGGCCGAAGTCTGGCTCTGGGCGAGCTGCTACTCGCTGATCGGCTTTCTCGACGATTTCGAAACCGCCCTCTACTTCGCCACCATCACCTTCTCCACCGTCGGCTATGGCGACGTCATCCCACATCCGGAATGGCGCATGCTGGCGGCGCTGCAGGGCGTGAACGGCTTTCTGCTGATCGGCTGGTCCACCGCCTATCTGGTTGCGGCAGGCATCCGCGTGGGGCCGTTCCGATCCGGCGAGCACTTCTGAAAGGGACAAGAGGTAAAATTATCTTACCTCTATCGCCTCTCCCCTGTTCACAGTCGGCTCCGTGGCATGATATGCCGGTGGCGAGATATTGGCGGAGAGAGAGACATGGGGCCGATCCTTGAAATTTCCGATCTGAAGAAGCTCGCACGCAAACGCGTGCCGAAACTCTTCTTCGATTATGCCGACAGCGGCTCCTATACCGAGAGCACCTACCGGGCGAACGAGAGCGATTTCGCCAAGATCAAGCTGCGTCAGCGTGTGCTGGTCGACATGAGCGGTCGGACCCTTGAGACGACGATGATCGGGGAAAAGGTGAAGATGCCGGTGGCGCTGTCGCCGACCGGGCTGACCGGCATGCAGCATGCCGATGGCGAGATGTTGGCGGCAAAGGCGGCGGAAGAGTTTGGCGTGCCCTTCACGCTCTCGACCATGAGCATCTGCTCGATCGAGGACGTCGCGTCCGTCACCAAGCGGCCCTTCTGGTTCCAGCTCTACGTCATGCGGGACCGCGATTTTGTCGTGAACCTGATCGAACGCGCCCGCGCCGCCGGTTGCTCGGCGCTCGTGCTGACGGCCGATCTGCAGCTGCTTGGCCAGCGCCACAAGGATATCCGAAACAGCCTCGCCGCTCCGCCGAAGCTGACGCCGAAGCATCTCTACCAGATGGCGATCCGTCCACGCTGGTGCTGGAACATGCTGCAAACCAACCGACGCACCTTCCGCAACATCCATGGCCATGCGAAGAACGTCACCGACCTCTCCTCGCTGCATTCCTGGACAGCCGAACAGTTCGACCCGAAGCTCTCCTGGGCCGATGTCGAATGGATCAAGAAGCAATGGGGTGGCAAGCTGATCATCAAGGGCATTCTCGACGTCGAGGACGCCAAGATGGCCGCGGAAACCGGCGCCGACGCGATCATCGTCTCCAACCATGGCGGCCGCCAGCTGGATGGCGCCCATTCGTCGATCGCGATGCTGCCGAGGATCGTGGACGCCGTCGGCGACAGGATCGAAGTGCATCTCGATGGCGGCATCCGCTCCGGCCAGGATGTACTCAAGGCAATCGCGCTTGGCGCAAAGGGCACCTATATCGGCCGCCCCTTCCTTTATGGACTCGGCGCCATGGGCCAGGCAGGCGTGACCAAGGCACTCGAGATCATTGCCAAGGAGATGGACATCACCATGGCGCTCTGCGGCAAGCGCCAGCTGGCGGATGTCGACAAGTCGATCATCGCGGAAAACCCATTCTGAGCTTGACCGGGCGCGACCGCACAAGCGGAAACAACCGGTAATGCGCAAGTCACGCCTCATCGCTCGGTAGACGCGCAGTGACCAGAAGATACTCTTTTCCCGCGAAATGGCTTCGCGGGGGATACCATCATGACACGTACCATCATAGACACGCCCTACAGCGTGAAGGCGCGGGCGCACTCTCTGGCATCACAAGGCGTTCGCTGCGTGATCCGTTACTACAACCGTCAGAACAGCCAGACTTTCCCGGACAAACGACTGACCAAGGCTGAAGCCGAGGCCATCGTCGAGGCCGGCATGTCGATTGCGGTGGTCTTTCAGCAGAACCACCGTCTGATCGGCGATTTCTCGAAGGACTGGGCCGCCAAGGATGCCGACGCTGCCTTACGCTGCGCAGCGGATGTGGGACAGCCGGCAGACAGCGCCATCTATCTCGCCGTCGATCATGACTTCCTGGCAAACGAGGATCTCAACACCATCGCCGCCTATGTCGACCACGTGGCGGGAGCATTGCGTTCGGAAGCGTTCAAGATCGGTGTCTACAGCTCCGGCCGGGTGGCGCGATTTCTGCAGTCGGCAAACCTCGTCGATCATGTATGGCTCGCTCGCCCCTTGGGCTGGTCGGGCAGTCGTGACTATCTGAAGACGGATGCCTGGAGCCTTTATCAGGATGCCGTTGGCCTGAAGATCGACGGACTGGACTGCGACAGCAACATCACCCAGCCGGGCCGGCCGGATTTCGGCCAGTTCACCTTCGGCAACGCGCCTGCCATCGCCCAGGCACGCATGCTCGACGCTGGCGCATCCCGCAGCCTCTACGAAATCGATGCCCGCGGCAGCCTCAATCTGCGCGGTGGACCATCGCTCGATTATCCCGTCATCCGCACACTCGTACCCGGAACCCGGCTCTATGGGCTGCAGCGCAGCGGGAACTGGATCCAGGTGGATGTCGAAGGCGATGGCCGACCCGACGGTTATGTCGCCCTGGATTATCTCGTTGCGCTGGCCGGCGACACGCGCGATCTACCCGTCACGGGATTGCAGGCGATCGACATCGCCTATCGGGAACTGGAGCTTCAGGTTCGCGAGGTGCCGGGTGGCGCGAGCAATCCACGGATCGCGCTCTACTACCAGCGCATGGACGGCCGAGCCGCCACCCCGGATGATGGCGAGGTTGCCTGGTGCTCCTACTTCGTCAACTTCTGCTTCTCCGAAGTCGGGCAAAAGGGGTCGGGCCGTGCCAATGCACGCTCCTGGATTACCTGGGGCAGACCTGTCCTCGGCGCTCCGCAACGCGGCGACGTCGTCGTGCTGTGGCGGGAATCGCCTGAAAGCTGGAAGGGCCATGTCGGCTTCTTCGTCGGCTATGACGGAGACGACTGGCTCCTGCTCGGCGGCAACCAGGACGACGCGGTCTCGATCCGGCCCTACGACCCGAGCCGGGTTCTCGCCGTCAGGCGGCTGTGACCGGCTTCAGTCGAGGCGGCCGGTGGCAAGCCCGGCCGCCCAGGTGGGACGACGGTTGCGCCCGGCAAGCTGCGACTGTGTCATGTGATCATAAGGCACGAGGCGAAACGAGACGGACCAGCCGACAGGCGTCTCTTCCAGGATCGCATAGGAAGCTAGCGGGCTGCCGGCCTCCACCCTATGATAGACTGGCGCATCATCGTCATAGGCCGGGCAGCCGACGCTGCCCGGATTCACGATCAGGCGTCCATCGGCGAGCCGGGCGGCGCGCGGCAGGTGTGTATGGCCGCAGAGGATGAGCGGCTGTTCGATACCCTCCGCCCAGGCCTCGATCTCCTGCCTGTCGCGCAGGACGACATTCCCCTCGGGGGTAACCTGATCGAGCCAGTAGGTGTCGTCATCCTGGGGCCGGGCATGGCAGAGATAGGCGACATCCCGGAAGACGGCATCGAACGGCAAGGACCGCAGCCAGTCGAGATGCTGGGGGGTGAGTTGGCGGAACGCATCCGCCTCCCATTCATGCATGTCACCGGCGGCATGTTCGATGAGATAGCGATCGTGATTGCCGCGAACGGTCAGGAGCCCAAGCGGCACGAGGATGTCGGCGGTTTGCCCCGCTTCGAGCGGCCCGGACAGGCAGTCTCCGAGATTGACGATGTCGGAGGTCGCGATCCCCTGCGCCGCGATATCCGCAAGCACCGCCTCGAGGGCGGCTGCATTGCCATGAATGTCGGCGATCGCTGCAAACCGCATCAGCTGCCCCGATAGGTCGAATAGCCGTAGGGCGAGAGAAGCAGCGGCACATGGTAATGCGCCGTGGTGTCGGAGATGCCGAAGCGGATCGGGATCACGTCGAGGAATGGCGGCTCCGTCAGCGCGAAGCCTTTGCCTTTCAGATAGTCACCGGCATGGAAAAGCAATTCGTATTGCCCGACCTGGAAATCGTCGCCGATCAGCATCGGCCCGCCATCGACACGGCCGTCGTCATTGGTGAAGACCGTCTTGATCAGTTCTGCCTCCTCGCCCGTCATCCGCATCAACTGGATGCGCAGACCCTGGGCGGGTTTGCCGAGCGCTGTGTCGAGCACATGGGTGGTGAGGCCGGTCATATCTGGAGCTCCCGAATCATGAAGGGGGTCTCGAAGAAGAATTCCTCGAGATTGTTGCCGGGTCCGTCGCGATCGACAACCAGGAAATCGCTGACCTCGCCGATCGCCATCAGGGGATGGTGCCAGGTGTTGCGCCGATAGTTCACGCCTTGATGCGGGCTGGCAAGAAACACCTGTGGCTCCCCGGGCTTTCCGTCCTCATCAAGTGATACGGCAATCAGGAACGGCCGTCCGGAGAGCGGCGAAAAGCTCTGACTACCGAAAGGATGCCGCTCCATCATGTTGATCTCATAGGGAAAGGCGCGCGGCTGGCCACGGAAGATGTTGACGATCACCCGCGCCCCCTCGCCCGTCACCTCGGGTGAAAACAGCGCATGAAAGCGTTCCGTCGTGCCGCCATTGATCAGCCGCATGGTCGAGGGATCGGCCTCGATCACCTCGCCGAAAGGCGCAAATGTTTCAGCCGTCAGCGGACGGATCGTCAGGTCGATGGGCAAAGGGGTTATTCTCCCTCGGGATAAATGTGGATTAGGGAGTCGACGATCCGAACCAGATCAAGCGCTTCATGCTTCGCAGTCTGGTACACATAATCGAG
The DNA here is from genome assembly GCA_032102365.1 of Allorhizobium sp. CTOTU50464. GTDB lineage: Bacteria > Pseudomonadota > Alphaproteobacteria > Rhizobiales > Rhizobiaceae > Allorhizobium. The sequence continues at coordinate 205,455 of DAMDHD010000002.1, forward strand.
ATTTATGTCGAAATACCCGTGCGCCATCCGGTTACGCATGCCACGGATCGTCACCCAATCGATTTCAGGATGCTCTGCAACGAAGTCCGGCGAAAACGCTTCGAGTTGGACAACGCTCTCGCTTGCCATCAAAAGGCTCATCCCGACGCCGCGTTGAACAAGAAGATTCGTGCGGAACTCTTGCAGACCGAGCGCACCCAACAGGTCATGGGCATCCAAGGATGCACTTCGGATCCGTTCGAGAAGCGAGCGAATACGATGTTCACGCTTCATATTGGCAGCGCTTCCGCCAGGATACGTCCCCGATGCTTCTGCGGTATCTCGCTAGTCGTCACCAGATGCACCGGCACTCCCTCTGCAAGATCTTCGAGGGCAGACTGCAACCCGCCAAGCGTCATCAGGGAAGAACCCGGAAGCGCATCGACGAGAATATCGAGATCACTGTCTGAGCGGTCTTCTCCGCGCGCAACGGAACCGAAGACACGAGGATTCGTCGCGTTGTGACGTGCTGTCACCTCGCGGATCAAAGCTCTCTTTCGTTCCAGTATATCTGACGGTCGCATCACCGGGCTCCTTGACGACAATATATGTCACAGCGGCCGCAAACAAAAGACACCCGGCTGTTGCCGAGACGCCAGAAACGAAAACAGCGCCGGCGTTTCCACCGGCGCTGCAATCATTGTCGCTCAACCTGAAATCAGGCGGCAGACTTGGCGTAGTCGGCCGTCGGGACTTCGGAGATCGTCTTCAGGACGATGGAAGCGATCGCATAGGGGTCGCCCTGCGAGTTCGGGCGGCGATCTTCCAGGTAACCCTTGTAACCGTTGTTGACGAAGGAGTGCGGAACGCGGATCGAGGCGCCACGGTCGGCAACGCCGTAGGAGAACTTGTTCCACGGAGCCGTTTCGTGCTTGCCGGTCAGGCGCAGGTGGTTGTCCGGACCGTAGACGTCGATATGCTCCTGCCAGTTCTTGGCAAAGGCCGCCATGAGGGCTTCGAAATATTCCTTGCCGCCCACTTCGCGCATGAAGGTGGTCGAGAAGTTGCAGTGCATGCCCGAGCCGTTCCAGTCTGTGTCGCCGAGCGGCTTGCAGTGGAATTCGACGTCGATGCCGTACTTTTCGCAGAGGCGGAGCAGCAGGTAGCGAGCGATCCAGATCTGGTCGGCAGCCTTCTTGGAGCCCTTGCCGAACACCTGGAATTCCCACTGACCCTTGGCCACTTCGGCGTTGATGCCTTCGTGGTTGATGCCGGCTTCCAGGCAGAGGTCGAGATGCTCTTCGACGATTTCACGCGCGATCGAGCCGACATTCTTGTAGCCAACGCCCGTGTAGTACGGACCCTGCGGAGCCGGGTAGCCCTGCTCGGGGAAGCCGAGCGGACGGCCGTTTTCGTAGAAGAAGTATTCCTGCTCGAAGCCGAACCATGCACCCTCGTCGTCGAGGATCGTCGCACGGCTGTTCGACGGATGCGGGGTGACGCCATCGGGCATCATGACTTCGCACATGACGAGAGCGCCGTTGGTGCGGGCCGGGTCGGGATAGATGGCGACCGGCTTCAGCACGCAATCAGACGAGTGGCCTTCGGCCTGCATCGTCGAGGAGCCGTCGAAGCCCCAGAGCGGCAGCTGTTCCAGGGTCGGGAAGCTGTCGAATTCCTTGATCTGCGTCTTGCCACGCAGGTTCGCTACCGGCTTGTAGCCATCGAGCCAGATATACTCGAGCTTGTACTTGGTCATGGTGCTCTCTCTTCAGTCTCGCGCCACTCATCGGCGCAACAGAGGGGTGATTCTCCGGCTTGCCCGGGAGTCGCAATTCAAAATGCAGGAAGCGTGCCAGTTTGCTCCGAGCCCTCAGATCCTAGCCATTTTGTCGCAGCCAGGCCGCGAAATTCCCGCGAAGCATTGGCTTTCTTTAACAGATACCGCTCATATTCAGGGAACCGCAGAGCCCGGCTGCGTGTTGTTGGAAAACGACAGACCACGGAACCACCGTGATGATTTTAAATTCATCACTTTTTCTGCGCGAATACTGCGCACAAAATAGGCAACTTGCACTTTTCGTGTGCATATCAGTTTTGAATGTGATAGGGATGAAACATCGAAGAACTCGGTGAGACGAGAGGTAGTAGCATGACAACGAACATTGTTCGGGAATCGGCGAAGATCTACGAATTCCCGGTGCGTGATTCCGCAAGGCTGAATGCGATGCGCGAGCGCATGGCGCCCAAGCCCGTAATCTATGAAAGCGGTTCGGCCAGCTGGTATCACGAAGAGGCAATCCGCGAAGCCGAACAGGCCCGCAAGCAGTAATCGCCGACACGGCAAACGGAAAAGCCGCCCGCATTGCGGACGGCTTTCAGCATCCGATGAGCGGGCCTTGAGCCCGCTCTTTTCGTTTCCACCCTGCTTTTCAGGCCTTGGTGCCGAAGAGACGCAGGCGCATCACGCCACCATCCGGATGAACGCCAATGCGCACATGGGTGACCGGCCCGATCTTCTGGACCTGATCCCCTTGATAAAGATGCTCCGCATCCATCTGCATCTTCTGCCGCGTCAGGATCGGCTGCCACTGCTCGGAGGCAGCAATCTCGGCCTCGCTGAACGTGTCGCCGGCCTCGGGCAGATAGGCACCGAGCAGCTCGCAGGTGTCGGGATAGTTGCCCTTGTAGAAATGCGTGTCGATCAGCACCCGATTGATCACGCCGGCATGGCCGAGCCGAATGATTGCCCAGTCGTGACCGGGACCGCGGCGGCGCTTGGTTTCCCAGCCATCGCCCATATTGGTGCCACGGCCGGGAGACAGGATCTTGTCGGGATGGCCGTAATGCGCGTCCGACCAGGCCAGCGCCTTGGCGCCATGGAAGATATAGGCGAGATCGATCTCTTCCGTCGCCCCGACTTTCGACCAGTCGAAATGGGCAGCGCCATAGACGCGCAGACGCGCAATGCCGCCGTCGGGATAGATGTGCAGGCGCAGATGCGTCCAGACCTTGGAACTGTCAGCATTGGCAAAGAAATGCTGTGCGGAGGGCCCAAGCGGCGACTTGACCACCAACTCCGTCCAGATCGTCGCGTCGGTCGGATCACCGCTCTCGACGAACGCCGCCTCGATCGAGCAATGGGGCGGGTAGTTGCCGGTGAAGAAGCGGGTATCGACATCGAAACCGAAGATGCGGCCCGGCATGGCCAGACGGATGATGGCGTGGTCATGGCCCGGCACGCGCTTGCGACGGCTCTCCCAGCCGTCCATGTACTTGCCGTTATCGTCATAGAGATCCGGATCGAAGGCAGCCGGATCGTCGTTGAGCAGACGCGACAGAGGCGCAAAGAACTCGTCCGTCGAGGAAATGCCGACGGCCCCCAAGCGGGCCGAGGCCAGATTGACGGCACCGGCAGCAAACTCCGGCAGGGCGACGGTCGAGGTCTCAAGCATGTCAGTGTGTCTCCGGCAGCAGGGCTTCGAGACGAAGCCTGGCGATTTTTTCCACCTGCTGGCAGGCGGTGTCGAATTCCTGGTCTCTGGCGTTGGCGATGCGCGTCTCGAAGGCGGCGAGAATGTCGTCCTTGGTCAGTCCTTTGACCGCGATGATGAAGGGAAAGCCGAACTTCTCGACATAATCAGTGTTGAGTTCGGTGAAACGGGCATGTTCCGCAGCGGAAAGCCGGTCCAGCCCGGCACCCGCCTGTTCGCGTTTGCTGTCTTCCGTCAGTTCGCCAGCGATTGCGAGCTTGCCCGCGAGATCCGGATGGGCGCGCAGGACGCCGAGGCGTTCGTCCGGGCTCGAGGTCCGGAAAATCATCGCCATCGCATCATGCACGTCGAGCGCATTCAGCGGCTCCTCGATCATGCCGGCATCGAAGGCCCGTTCCGCAATAAAGGGCGAATGTTCGAACACCCCGCCGAAACGCTGAACGAAGTCCGCTCTGTCCATGCCCTGATCCATCTGTCATGAGGCCGCGGCTGAAAAAGCGCGGCGAAGGGAAGCGCTTCGCTCATTGCCGCGAAGCAGTTGGAGACAAGGATTAGCCGAGGCTCAGACGCTTGTCGAGTTCCCCCTCACGACTGGATCACACCTGCAACTGATAGCCGTTCCGCTCCGGAAACGGCCAGTCTGCAAGCAGGCTCATGTCGGGCCTGTAGATCTCCACCTTCAGCGGATAGCATTTGGCCACGTCGCTCGAATGGCTGGCGCTACAATCGCCACCCGGGCAGGCTGAGAGTGCGCCGAGAAGATCGATCTCGGCGAACATCTCGAGGAAATCGCCGGGACGCACCGGGCTTGCCTTCATGAAATACTGCTGCGTATCACGGGTGAAGCCGGTGCACATGAAGACATTCAGCACATCATGCACATGCGGCTCGGCGGCCGTGATGTCGATGCCCTTGTGCTGTGACAGCGCCCGGCAAAGGTTCGAATGGCAGCAATGGTGGTAGTCGCCGCCGGAGAGCAGCCGGTTGGTATAGGGATCGCAGCGCGTGCCGATCACGTCATGCACCCCGCCGCCGAATTCGTCGAAGCCGTACCAGCCGAGCGTGTCATGGCTGATCGTCGCCATGGGGCGCAGCGACGGCAGATTGCTCCAGAGGCGGTTGCCGGTCGTCACATGGGTCGCATGCAGTGCCCGCGTCTTGCCGGAAAAGAAGCGCTCGGAGAGGTCGTTGGCGTTCCAGAGGTTGAGGTCGCCGACCTGCGGACCCTCGACGCTGACGATGCGAAAGAAATGCCCCTTCGGCACCTCGAATGTATTGCCCTCGCGCGGCGGCACGATCACCTCGCCAATCTTTTCCATCGTCGCCCGCGCGCGCTCGAGGACGCTCATGTCGGGCGCTTTCAACGACTCCACCGGATAACAGACGACAGGCTTGACCGCCCGGCGGGCAGCCGCATCGGCAGGAACGGGAATGTTGGCGTTGAAGGACGACATGGCAGGCTCCGGAGATCGGGATGAGACGTGAGCCAAAACTGCCCCACCTCCCCCTCGGCTGACAACTGCCTCTCTTCTTGCCCCATGGGCAAGTCTGGCTTAGTCATGCGATCATGAAACTGCCACCACCAGCCACCCTTCGGGCCTTCGAGGCCGCCGCCCGCCGCGAAAGCTTTCTCCAGGCCGCAACCGAGCGCGGCATGACGGCGGCAGCGGTCAGTCAGCACGTCAAGGCGCTGGAAGACTGGCTGGGTCTTGCTCTTTTCGAACGTCGTCCGCGCGGCGTGCGGCTGACCACCGACGGACGCGAACTCGGCGCTGCCTGCTCGGAAGGCCTCGGCCATATCGCCCGCGCGGTCGAGCGCTTGATGGCCCGCCGCGGCGGGTTGCGCGTCAGCCTCGCCTGCAAACCCTCCGTGGTGAACCACTGGCTCGGGCCCCGACTGCCCCGCTTTCGGGCAGCACATCCCGAGATCCAGGTCTCGGTGGTCTATCCGCTTGGCGCATTGACGCCGGATGAGGCCGGCACCGATCTGCTGATCCGCCACGGAACGCGACCGCCGGCGCGGACGGAGCGCATTCTGGATGCGGCTACCCGCCCGACCTGTTCGCCGTCCTATCTGGAAAGATACGGACCGATCACCAAGCCAGCCGACCTTCTGACACAGCATCTGCTGCATGATGCGACGGAAGCCGCTTGGCAAACCTGGCTCGCCGCACAGGGCATCAATGGCCCGACCCCGTCAGGTCCACTCTATGCCGATTTCAACCTGCTGGTCAGCTCGGTACTCTCGGGCCTCGGCATCGGCCTCTGCCCGACAGCCCTGATATCAGACCACCTGGCAGCGGGCACGCTGACAGTCCTGTTCGACGAAGCCGCCGACCAGGACAAGGCTTACTGGCTGCTGTCAGGTCCGGATCTGTCAGAGCCCGCCGCGACCTTGCGGGACTGGTTGCTGGAGGAAGCCACGAGTTCGGCTTCCAGCGCCTGATACTCGACACAGGCTTTTAAATACTCGGCACGGAATGCCGGAGTTTTCATGAGCCTGACCTTGAGGTCACCGAGTGTCGTCATCTCGCCCTCACCATGCCGGCTTGTGGTACTTGTGCCAGTGCTCGGCGATCTCGATGCGCTTCGGCACCCAGACCTTTTCGTGGCTGGTCACATAATCGATGAACCGCGCCAGCGCCGCAGCGCGCCCCGGCCGGCCGACGAGGCGGCAGTGCAAACCGACGGACATCATCTTCGGGCTGCCGTTTTTCCCTTCCTCGTAGAGCACGTCGAAGGCGTCCTTGAGATAGGTGAAGAACTGGTCGCCGGAATTGAAGCCCTGCGGTGTGGCGAACCGCATGTCGTTGGTCTCGAGCGTATAGGGGATGATCAGGAAGGGCTTGCCCTCGAGATCAGGCACCCAGAACGGCAGGTCGTCTGAATAATTGTCGGAGGAATACATGAAACCGCCCTCCTCCATGACGAGGCGCAGCGTGTTCATGGAGGGTTTGCCTTGGTACATGCCGAGCGGATGCGAGCCGGTGAGTTCCTTGTGCAGGCGGACTGCCTCCTGAATGTGCTGCCGCTCGACGTCTTCGGGAAAGTCCTTGTATTCCAGCCAGCGATAGCCGTGGCTGGCGATTTCCCAGTCGGCTTCCTTCATCGCCGCGACCGCTTCCGGATTGCGCGCCATGGCTAGCGTCACGCCATAGACCGTCACAGGCACTTTCCGCTCGGTGAACATCCGCCAGAGCCGCCAGAAGCCGGCGCGCGAGCCATATTCGTAGATCGATTCCATGTTGAGGTTGCGCTGGCCTGCCCAGGGCTGGGCACCGACGATTTCCGACAGCAGGCATTCTGACGCCGGGTCGCCATCGAGAATGCAGCTTTCGCCGCCCTCCTCGTAATTCACCACGAACTGCACCGCGATCCGCGCATCCCCGGGCCATTTCGGATCGGGGATATCACGGCCATAGCCGATCAGGTCGCGGGGATAGGGAGCAGTCGTCATCGGTTCACCTCTCGTGTTTTGACGCGAGGCTATTGGCGACGGCGGCACCTGTCGAGATGGCAAGACACAGATTTTGCTGCAGCGCGAAGCGTCAGGCGATCTTGCGGCTCGAAACCCGCCCCAGCGGATGCAGGGAATGCACGGTGAAGGGCGCGCCACGCTCCGGTTCGACGAAGAGCGCAAGATTGGTCACAACGACCGGCTCGGCCAGCACCGGATCGAAATGCGCCTTCAGCCCCTGCTCGATACGGGGAAAGTCCCGCGCCAAAAGCGGACCGGTCAGCGTCATGTGGAAACGGAACTCGTCCATCACATAAGGATGGCCCCAGCGGCTCAGATTGCTGAATTGCGGAGCCGAAAGCCGCTCCGGATGTCGCCGCTCGATTTCGGCTTCGGTGAGCGGCACGCGAAAACCGTCGAAGGCTTGAACGACGGACGCGGCGAGATGATCGACCTCCGGACAAGGGCGCTCCAGGATCAGACCAAAAACGTCACCGATGCGGCCGACCGAAAGCCCGTCCAGCACCACGGGCTCCATGCGGCCGGCAAAATGCATGAGTTCGCGCAGGAGAGCGCTTTCGCTCGATCCCTCGCTCAAGCGGAACGGCGCCTTGAAGGTCGCATGAAAGCCGAAGCGGCGCGGCAGCGCCGTGTGGAAGGCGATCTCGTGCACACCGATGCCCTTGAGACCCGGATGCTCCTCCGCCTCGCCCGAAAATACGTTGCGACCAAGCCAGCGCGCCGCTGCATCGGCGAGCGGTTCACGGGCAGGCGGCGTAAAGCAGATGGCATAGCGCATGTCGAGCACCTCGCACTGGCTCGGGTCGGAACTTTAGCAGTTGCCGTTACAAGCCGGTGGATAGGTGATTTGCATGACAGTATCACGAAGCGGCCTGCGCTAATTTCCTGCGCAGACGCCCGCAGAACCCTAGCATTTCAGGGTATCTCGGCAATTTCCTCATCACTTGCACGACGAGCAGCCACCGAAACGTGATGCGTGAGGCTGAAGCTGTGAGGAAGCGCGAGACGTTTGCCCGCAATCGAATCAAGCACTGCATCGGCCAGCAGATGCGCGATGCCGAAGCTCACCTTGAACCCGCCCGTCAGCGCATGCACATGCGGGTGGTCGGGATGCGGCCCGACCATGGGATCACGATCGATGGCCTTGGGCCGCAGCCCCGCCCAGCGCTCCACGACCTTGGCCTCTCGCAACACCGGTGCCAGCTCGCGCGCTTCGGCGATCAAGGCGTCGAGCTGCGCGTCGGTCGAAAAAGGGTCGTCAAACCGGTTCTCGCTGGTGCTGCCGATCGCAACATGGCCGCCCTCATGCGGGACGACATAGAGGCCGTCGAGATAAAGAAGCGGCAGATCATCGGGCAGATCGGCCTTCAGCAGCGCCGCCTGGCCTTTCACGCCCCGACCGAGCGGTTTCCCGAGGTTGGGGCCCACCATGTCGAGCAGAGGAAAGGAGCCGACACCGGCCGCGACCAGGAGATCACCAAAGCCGATGGCCGACCCGTCTTCCAAGGACACGCTCCTGGCAGCCGCATCGATTGATCGGACGGCCTGGCCTTCGATGACCCGCACATGCCGTGATCGGGCCAACAACTGCCTGATCGACGCCATCAAGCCGCGCGGCGAAACCCTCCCGGCGAGACTGTCGAGGACGATACCGGCCTCGGAAAACTGTCGTGACGGCCAGTCGGTGAAAGGGCTCTCATCGGTCACAGACCAGTCGAACCGCCGGCCGGACTGGTTCCAATTCGTCTGAGCCTCATCCGAATGGCGTTCCGCCAGAGGCCGCAGATGCGGTTTCGGCAGCGGGATGAGCCGGCCGCATCGGCGATAGCCGGTGGAGAGCCCGCTCTCGGCCTCGACGGCAGCGATCTCGGCCTCCAGCGTGAGCAGCCCCTCGAATTGCAGCTGCTTCTTCTCGTTCCAGCGGTCCGGCATATGCGCCATCAGCGCGCCGAGCAGACCGCCGCTGGCGCCGCTGGCGATCCCCGCCCCGTCGATGAGAATGGTATCGATGCCGCGCCGGTCGGCCTTCAGCGCGGCCCAGAGGCCCATGATGCCGCCGCCGACGATCACGAGCTCTGCCCGCAATTGACCTGACACCGCAGCCGTCTTATCGGACATGGCCATGACCCATTCGAATTCCACGCCGGACAATCCCGACACTGCACCGCTCACCTGGCATGACGGCGATATGCCATTTTCGACCGCCTTTGGCGACCATTTTTATTGCCAGACCGATGGGCGGCTGGAATGCGGCCACGTTTTCCTTGCCGGTAACGGTTTGCCAGAGCGCTGGCGTGATGCCGAGCAGTTCACCATTGGAGAACTCGGCTTCGGCACCGGCCTCAACGCCTGTGAAACCTGGCGCCAGTGGAAGGAGCATCGTCAGGCGGGTGCTTACCTGCATTTCGTCTCCTTCGAGCTCTTCCCCATGCAGGCTGCCGAAATCGACCGGGCACTGTCCCGCTGGCCGGAAATCGATGCCGAGCGCAAGGCCCTGGTCGCGCTCTGGCCGTCATCGCCTGCAGGCGTAGTGACGATTGAACTCGACGGTCAGACCCGGCTTTCCGTCGTCTGCGGAGACGCCTTCGAGAACCTGACGGCAAGCGACCTCCGCTTCGACGCCTGGTATCTCGATGGCTTCGCGCCGTCCCGCAACAGCGCCATGTGGTCGGCGGAACTGATGCAGAGGGTTCACGACACGACGGTCGACGGCGGCACGTTTGCGACCTATGCGGCCGCAGGTTTCGTCCGCCGCAACCTGATTGCCGCGGGTTATGCCGTGGAAAGACGTCCGGGCTTTGCCGGCAAGCGGGAAATGCTCTGCGGGGTCAGGCAGACAGCCTGATCAGCCCTCGGCCCCAGCGGCGGCCAGGATTGGCCGGCCGCTCCACTGCTCGATCTTGCGCATCAAGAGCTCCGGCGAAATCGGCTTGGAGAGATAGTCGTCCATGCCGGCGGCGAGACAAGCCTCCCGGTCGCTGTCCAGCGCATGGGCCGTGACCCCGATGATCGGGATGCGGTCGCCCGGCCCAAGACCTTCCTCGCTGCGGATGACACCAGTCGCCTGGTGTCCGTTCATCACCGGCATCGATACATCCATCAAGATGAGATCCGGCGGTTCGCTGCGCCAGGCCTCCACCGCCTCCTCGCCATTGCCGACGATGCGATAGGCAATGCCACTGCCGGTCAGGATCTGCCGGAAAACGATCTGGTTGACCGGATTGTCCTCCGCGATCAGCACACGAAGCGCGCCGTCATCCCGAGCAGCGACCGGTGCTGGCCTCGGCTCGACGGGCAGGGGCGTGCGTGGCGCAAGCGGAGCCGGTGTGGCCACCTGACGCAAGCGAGGTCCGTTCACGCCATGGACGCGTGCGGTCCGGACCACATCGATGATCGCGCCGCGCAGGACATTCGCGCGGGCAGGCTTCATCAGATGCGCCTGGATCTTCAGGCTCTCGAAGAGACGGTCATCCCCCACCATGTCCATGGAGGTGAGGAAGACGAGGGCGATATCGTCGAACCGGCTGTCGCTGCGGATCGCCTTTGCGACATCGATGCCGTTCATGTCGGGCATCTGGTAGTCGATCACGACCACATCGATCGCAAGCCCCTCCCCATGGGCTGCACTGAGGATCTGCAGGCCGGTTTCTCCGTCCGGAACGGCAAGGCCGTCGAAGCCCCACATCTGCAATTGTTCGGTAATGATGCGCCGATTGACAGCGTTATCGTCGATGACGAGGACCCGCGCATCCTTGACGGTCGCCGGCAATTCCTTCTGCCGGCGCCGCTCGGCAACGATGGCGAGCGGCAGTTCGACGGTGAAGGCAGAGCCCCGCCCGACTTCCGACTCGACATGGAGCTTGCCGCCGAAGAGCCTGACCAGACCTGCGGTGATCGCAAGCCCGAGCCCCGTCCCCTCGTGGCGGCGTGTCGAGGAGGTGTCGACCTGCGAGAACTTCTCGAAGATCTTCGCCTGCATCTCCTCGGGGATCCCAATACCGGTGTCTTCGATGCGAAGCTTCAGGACCGCCTGGCCATCCGCCTGCGGCTCGGCGGAGACCTCGAGATGCACATGGCCCTTCTCGGTGAACTTGATCGCATTGCCGAGCAGGTTCGTCACAATCTGCCGGAAACGGCCGGGATCGCCCATGAAGGTATGGTTGACCTTCTGGTCGCCGGAAACAACGAGCTCGATATCCTTCTCCGCAGCCGCGGCCGACAGGAGCGTGGCGACATCTTCGATCGCCTCGACCGGATCGAAGGGCGACTTGCGCAGCTTCAGCTGGCCGGCATCGATCTTCGAGAAGTCGAGAATGTCGTTGATGATGGTGAGCAGCGCATTGCCAGACTTCACCATGATGTCGACGAAGGTTTTCTGGCGGCTGTCGAGTTCGGATTTGGACAGGAGTTCCGCCATGCCGAGCACACCGTTCATCGGTGTGCGGATTTCATGGCTCATATTGGCGAGGAAGTCGGACTTCGCCTTGTCGGCGGCTTCGCTACGAGCCAGCAGCACCTCGAGCTCCGCTTCACGCGCCTTCACTTCGGTAAAGTCGGTAAGCACGACCACGCAGCTGCGATCACGCCCGAAGGTCGCCTCCAGCTTGACCCATGTCTTGCCATTGGCGAGGAAACTCGTGGAAACGGCGTTCGCACTGTGCAAGGCCGATTGCCACTGCTCAAGGATGCTCGAGGCTTCCGCGCCGAAGTCACCTCGCGCCGCGCAGAATTCAAAGATCGGCCGCCAGCTCGAGCCAGGTACAATGAGGTCGTCGGGAAGGCCGAGGATGCGCGAGAAGGACGGATTGATCTCCGCGATCCGGCCCTGCTCGATCATCATCAGGCCCTGCGTCATCATCCGCATGGATTCCTTGACGAACCTGCCGAGCCGCTCCAGCTGCTGCTGGGCCTGGTCGATCTCCCGTTCCCGCGCGCGCATTTCGGTCAGGTCGGAATAGGTGAGCAGGATCTTGCGGTCGTGCAGGCGCGTGATGGTCGCCAGCACGAACTTGCCATCGTCGTAGGCAAGCTCGGTCACATGCGAGCCTTCGAGCGCATCGAACTGCGCGATCCGGGCGCGGTACCCCTCCTCGAAATCCACACCCGGCCAGGCATAGCCGAGCTTGTAATTCTGTTCGCAATAGGAGCGGAAACTCGAACCACTGAGCTTGATGTCGGCCGGCCAACGCCAGATTTCGCGGCATTTCTCGTTGGCGAACTCCACCATGTAGTCGGAATCGATGATCACGACGCCGACCGGCATCACCTGCAGCATCGACACGATGTCGGCATAAAGCGACTCGGCCCGGGCCTGAGCGGCCATCAGGGCTTCCTGCCCCTTCTTGAGCATGGAGATGTCGTTGACCGAGCCGACGAGATAATGCTTCTTCTGCGCGGTGGTGATGCGGCTGAGGCGCGTGATGACCGAGATCTCTTCGCCGTCGCGAACGACAACTTCCCTGTTCTTCTCGATCATTTCACCGGTGGCAAAGATGCGAAGGTTCTCTTCCTTCATGATCTTGCCATGCTCGGGCCATAGCTCTTCCTCTGTCAGCCCGTAAATGTCTTCCCGGCGCTGGCCATGCAGGTCTTCATAGGCCTTGTTCACGTAGATCATCCGGCGATCGGGATCGCGAATGAACACCGGCACCGGCATCTGCTCGAGTGCTGCGCGATAAAGGAGCGTTTCTTCCTCGCGCTGGATGACATCCGAGACATCCGAATAGGTGAGCAGGATCCGACCGCCATCCAGCCGACGGCTGCCGCCGGCCAGCGCCCGTCCCGACGGTGTCTTCACGTCGATCAGCGGGCCCTCCTCAAGGCTCACCACTTGCTCGATGCGATAATCCACACGCTCATCAAGCTCTTCGCGCGAAACGCCGGTACCGCTGCGTCCCATGGTCCGCAGCAAGAAGTCCCGATATCCCATGCCGATCAGCGACAGGGGCGGGTCAAACTCGGTCATCTCAACGGCTGCCGGATTGGCGAACGAGATCCTGAGATCCGGATCGAGCACGATGATCCCGACTGGAAGCGAACCCATCAAGCTGTGCAGGTGCGCCTGGAGCGCTTCCGACTCCTGCCGCACCGCTTCCAGTTTCTTCTGCTCTTCCCGCAGCGGAGAAAGGTCGGTGATGGAGCCGACGATGTAGCGCGCTCCATCCGGACCCGTCACCGCACCGGTTCGCGTCAGCACCGGCACCTGTGTTCCGTCCGCCTGGATGAAGGTGTCCTGGACTTCCTCGGTTATGCCCGTTGCGAGAACATGGCTGTTGCCTTCGAAATAGGCCTGCCCCAGCTCCGGAAACATCTCCTGCTCGGTCAGCCCGACCAGTTCTTCGATCGGCCGACCGACGATTTCGGCATAGGCGCGATTGGCAAACAGCAGCCGGTGGTCTTCCCCGCGGAAATAGGTGGCGATGGGATATTGTTCGAGTACCGCCTGGAAGACGGCAGTCGACGGAAGTGTCTCGGAAGCGGCACCCGCGTTTACAGGCGCCGATGAACGTTCTTCCATGAAACCAAAGAGATAGATCCGATCGTCATCGTCGAAGAAGCGCTCGATATGCAGGATGCGCGCGGGCCCAGACGGCTCCGGCCGCAGATGCAATTCTTCCTCTTCGCCGAAGACGAGCACGCGCCGCTCGCGGTCATCCCGGTGGTCATCGAGATTGGCGCCGAGGATTTCCCGATCGCTGCGGCCGATAAAGCTTTCAGGCGCGAGATTGTGAAGCAGCGCGAAAGCAGCATTGACCGCGACATAGCGCAGTTCGCTGTCCTTGACATACGCAGGCAGGTCAAGCGCGGCAATCTTGTCGCGGACTAGCTCGAGCAAGGCGCTTCCCCGGGTCAAATCTCTGTTCACCATGAGATCAATGACTTGTTTTGGTAAACAGCGAGTAAGCAGAGAACAATCTGATACTTAAAAAGCGAATACAGATAGACCTTCTGCCTCGCGACAAACAGCTGACCATGCCACTGTTCCAGATGAGCCGGTTTTTCGTCGCAAACGGCAATGCCTTTTGCGGCCCGAACCTGCGAGACTTGATGTCGAATTTGACACAATGGATCGACCATGAGCGACATTAGCATCTCCGCCTTGTCCGAGACTGAAACCCCGTCGGCCGGTGGCGAACGCCGCAGACGCACCGGCGGCCGCGGCGGCGAGCGCAGCCGCGCAGGTGCTGCGGGCAAGTATCGCAACCTCGTCAATCGCCTCGCCAAGACCGAGCTGCTCGATCCGGAAGCACTCGACGCCATTCACGATGCGTCACTGACCATCCTCGAAGAAATCGGCATGGACATCATGCTGCCGGAGGCCCGCGCCATCATGAAGGCGCATGGCGCAGAGGTGACAGAAGGCTCCGATCGCGTCCGCTTCGATCGCCACCTGATCATGGACATGATCGCGTCCGCTCCGCGCGAGTTCCAGATGTTCGCCCGCAATCCCGAGCGCAACGTCAAGATGGGCGGCAACAACCTGGTCTTCGCCCAGATCGCCTCCGCCCCCTTCGTCGCCGACCGCGAAGGCGGCCGCCGCGCCGGCAACCAGGAAGACTTCCGCAAGCTGGTGAAGCTTGCCCAGTGCTATGACGTGATCCACACGACCGGCGGTTATCCGGTTGAGCCGATCGACATTCATGCCTCAGTGCGCCACCTCGACTGCCTCTCCGACATGGTGAAGCTGACCGACAAGGTCTTCCACTGCTACTCGCTCGGCAAGCAGCGCAATCTCGATGCGATCGAGATCGCCCGCATCGGCCGCGGCATCTCCATGGAGCAGATGGAGAGCGAGCCTTCGCTCTTCACCATCATCAATTCCTCCTCGCCGCTCCGCCTCGATGGCCCGATGCTGCAGGGCATCATTGAAATGTCCTCGCGCGGCCAGGTCGTCGTCATGACGCCCTTCACGCTGGCTGGCGCCATGGCACCGGTCACGATCGCCGGCGCCGTCGTCCAGCAGAATGCCGAAGCCCTCTGCGGCATCGCCTTCACCCAGATGGTCAAGCGCGGCGCACCGGTCGTCTATGGCGGCTTCACCTCGAATGTCGACATGAAGAGCGGCGCACCGGCCTTCGGCACGCCCGAATATATGAAGGCGGTCATCGTCGGCGGCCAGCTCGCCCGCCGCTACGGCATCCCCTACCGCACCTCCAACACCAATGCCGCCAACACGCTCGATGCGCAGGCGGCCTATGAGTCGGCGTTCTCTCTGTGGGCCCTGACGCAAGGCGGCGGCAATTTCATCATGCATTCGGCCGGCTGGACCGAAGGCGGCCTGACGGCGTCCTTCGAAAAGTTCATCCTCGATGTCGACATGCTACAGATGGTGGCAGAATTCCTCACCCCCCTTGATGTCAGCCAGGATGCGCTCGCGCTCGATGCCGTGCGCGAAGTCGGCCCCGGCGGCCACTTCTTCGGCACCGCCCACACCCTCGCCCGCTACGAGAGCGCCTTCTATTCGCCGATCCTCTCCGACTGGCGCAATTTCGAGACCTGGACCGAAGCAGGTCGCCCGACCACTTACGACCACGCCAACCGGGTCTTCAAGGAGAAGCTGAGCTCCTACGAGCGCCCGCCGATCGATCCGGCCGTAGAGGAAGAACTCGACGCCTTCGTCGCCAAACGCAAGGCCGAAGGCGGGGTTGCGACGGATTTTTGATCCGTCAGGAGAGCTGCTTCAGATAGGCCTGATAGGTCTGGTGCGGTGCCGGATCGAAACGGTCCGGCATCACCTTCCAGTCCTCGACGCGATCGAGGCGGAAATCGCGAAACCCCTGGCGCATCTCACACCAGGCGGTCATCACCCAGATCGCGCCGAAGGCGGCCAAGCCCAGCGGCCAGACGACGCGCTGGCTGCGCTCGCCCGGAAGCGAGTGATAGGCGATCCAGACCTTGCGCTTGGCCGATAGTGCTGAACGCACGTCGCCGAGGCAATCCGGCACCATCGGCTGAGCAGACGACCGGAAGGCATGGATGGGTGCGGAAACAAGCCGCTCCGCGTGGTCCGCCGGCAACATGCCGAGCATCTTCTCCTTCGCCTCGCGCGCCGCCTGCCCGAGCCGCGGATCACCCAGCATCTCGACGGCCCTTAGCCCGAAGGCGAGCGCCTCCAGCTGCTCGAAGGTGAAGGTCAGCGGTGGGGCATCGAAGGCCTCGCGCAGCATGTAGCCGACGCCGCGCTCACCTTCGATCGGCGCGCCGGAGGCAATGAGATGGTCCATGTCGCGGTAGATGGTGCGCGGTGCCACCTCCATCTTCTCGGCGATCTCGGCGGCGGTCATGGCGCGGCCGGTCGCGCGCATCAGCTGGATGATCCGGAACAGGCGGTCGGCGGGGCGCATGCGATACCTCCGGCAAAGACTATGGCCAGAAGGTTGTCAGTTGGGTCGTGTTAGGTCAAGCCATCATCAACACCGGGAGAGCCACATGACCACCACCACCGTTCTCGAACTCGCTGTCTGCAGCGTGGCAGACAGACCTGCCGCCGAAGAGGCCCGCCGTGCAGCGATGGCGGCCGTCAAAACCTATCCCGGCTTCGTCAGCTGGAAGGCGCTGAACTCGCTCGACCAGCGCGACCTGATCGCCGATCTCGTCGAATGGAGCGACAAGGAAAGCGCCGATGCCGCCGCCGCCAAGGTGCAGGCGGACCCCGCCTTCGCCCCTTACATGGCAGCGATCACCGGTGTTACCCTGATGCAGCATTTTTCAACGACAGACACGATCTGACATCATGGCCGAGCCGCTGAAACACCTGATCGGCGCCGAGACCGCCCGCGACACGGCAGACGCCGCAGCGCGGGCTTGGGGCCCCTTCGACCACGCTGCCTTCCTGAGCGATACCCTTCCGGTGATCGACAGCCTCGAACTCATGCAGCGCGGGCAATGTATCGCGGATGCCTTGCACCGCTATCTGCCGGGCGACTTCGAGACCACCGCCAGGATCCTGAACGACTGTCTGCCGGCGCCCGAAATGTCAGGATTAAGCGGCTGGGCTCTCCTCTCCTTCAACCAGTACATTGCCCACCATGGCCGCGGGCATCTGGCGACCGCACTCGATCTCCTGAAGGCGCTGACGCCGCATTTCAGCGCAGAATTCGGCATCCGGCCCTTTATCGCCGAGGAGCAGGACGCCGCACTTGCGGTGATCTCGAACTGGGTGCTCGACCCGAACCACCACGTCCGCCGCCTTGCCAGCGAAGGCACGAGGCCGCGGCTGCCCTGGGCCATGCGCCTGCCGGCCCTGATCAAGGATCCGAGTCCGATCCTCCCGATCCTGGAAGCCCTCCTCGACGACCCGGAGGATTATGTCCGCCGCTCGGTCGCGAACAGCCTGAACGACATCGCGAAGGACCATCCGGATCTCGTCGCCGATTTCGTCGAGCGCCACGCGAAAGGCGCCTCCAAAGAGAGGCTCTGGCTGCTCAAACACGCCTCGCGCACGCTGATCAAGAAGGGACACGGCAAGGCGCTCGCCAATTTCGGCTTCGCCGCGCTCACCGACGTCGAGGCCACCCTCACGCTTGCGTCTGACCGGATCGATTTCCCCGGAGAACTGACCTTCGAGATCCGGCTCTCCAACACCGGCGCGGCAACGAGGACAGTGCTGGTCGACTATGCCATCCACCATCAGAAGAAGGACGGCTCGCTCTCCCCCAAGGTGTTCAAGGGCAAGAGCCTGACGATCGCGGCGGGCGACAGCGTGACCATCTCCAGGCGCCATGCCTTTCGGCCGATCACGACGCGGGTTTATCATCCGGGAATGCACAGGCTGGAAGTGATGCTGAACGGCGGACAGGTCGCCATCTGGGACTTCCACCTCAACATGCCCAAGGGCGACAAGGGATGAGCGAGAGCGGACAGACCATCCGTTTCGAGGCCGAGGTCGTGAGGTTCGACGCCCCGGGCGGATGGCACGGCGTCTTCCTGGACGAAGAGGCGGCGGCGAGGGCCCGCTTCTTCGGTCACCCCAATGCTTTGGGCGCCATTGCCGTTCAGGTCCAGATTGGCACCAGTACGGCCAAAACCTCTCTTTTCCCGGAGAAACGCGCGACCTACCTTCTGCCACTGAAGGCGGAACTGCGCAGGCGGGAAAGCATTACCGAAGGATGCATGATTTCGGTGCTGCTGACGGTCGACAGCTGAGCATGGGCGGGCGCCTTTCACGCTGCACTGCAAACATTTCCTTGACTTCTCGGCCAAATAAGCCCATTTGCAGGTCAGCTTTCACCTTCCGGCCGCCGCGTGAGCGAGCCCAGCGACATCTGAGACGCGACGAAGGACAAGCGCATGACATGACTGGCGGACACTCCGCCGCTGCGCTGGAAGCTTTTTCCAACTTACAAGTTCCCAAATCACGCGGGGTTCTTGACGCCAATGCCAACCGGATCGCGAAGACCGCGTTCCGGGGTCGTGCATTTGGCGCCCCGAAAGGTATGACTTTGACAACTTTCGATGATCTTGGCCTCTCCAAGAATATCGTCGCGACGCTGACGACGCTCGGCTTCTCGACGCCCACTCCGATCCAGGAGAAGGGTATCCCCGTCGTCCTCGCAGGCCGCGACCTGATTGGCCTCGCTCAGACCGGCACCGGCAAGACGGCCGCCTTTGGCCTGCCGATGATCGAGATGCTTCTCAAGGACGAGAAGCGCCCCGACAACCGCACCACCCGCGCCCTCATTCTCGCTCCGACCCGCGAGCTGGTAAACCAGATCGGCGACAACCTGCGCAGCTACCTGCGCCGCCTGCCGCTGAAGATCAACCAGGTCGTCGGTGGCGCCTCGATCGGCAAGCAGCAGCTGCAGCTCGAAAAGGGCACCGACATTCTCGTTGCCACGCCCGGCCGTCTGCTCGACCTGATCGCCCGCAACGCGATTTCACTGCGCGCCGTCCGTTACCTCGTTCTCGACGAAGCCGACCAGATGCTGGATCTCGGCTTCATCCATGATCTGCGCAAGATCTCGAAGATGGTCCCGCCGAAGCGCCAGACGCTTCTGTTCTCGGCCACCATGCCGCCGTCGATCGCCGATCTCGCCGCAAGCTTCCTGACCGACCCGCTGAAGGTCGCCGTCTCGCCTCCGGGCAAGGCTGCGGACAAGGTCGAACAACACGTGCATTTCGTTGCCGGCCAGAACGCCAAGACGGAAATGCTCAAGAAGATCCTCAACGACAATCCGGATGGCCGCTCCATCGTCTTCCTGCGCACCAAGCATGGCGCGGAAAAGCTGATGAAGCACCTCGACGCCACCGGCTATTCGGTCGCCTCGATCCACGGCAACAAGAGCCAGGGCCAGCGCGAGCGGGCTCTGAAGGGCTTCCGTGACGGCGAGATCAAGACGCTGATCGCCACCGACGTTGCCGCCCGCGGGATCGACATCCCGGCCGTTTCCCACGTCTTCAACTACGACCTGCCGGAAGTGCCGGATGCTTACGTCCACCGCATCGGCCGTACGGCCCGTGCTGGTCGCGAAGGCATCGCGATTGCATTCTGCGGCCCGGACGAAGGTCGCCTGCTGCGCGACGTCGAAAAGCTGATGGGCATCGAGATCCCGGTCGCCTCGGGCGAACCGCCGGCAAACCTCGCACGCCCGGCCCGTCCGCAGCGTCGTGGTGGCGGTGGCGGTGGCGGCGGCAACAACCGCAATCACCAGGGCCAGGGCAAGGGTCGCGGCAAGGCCGAAGGCGCTCCCAAGGCCGATGGTCGTCCGGCCAAGACCGGTCACCGCAAGGGCGGCAATGGCGGCGGACAGAACCGCAACGCCAATGGTGGCCAGGGCCGTCCGGGTGGCAATCCCGGGGGCAACGGCCAGGGCCGTCCGGCCCGTTCCGGCACCGCCGGCGGTCGTCGTCGCCAGGCCTAAGCCTCGGCCTGATAAGCTATAGAATTTTGAAATGGCGCGGCACCCACCGCGCCATTTTTCATGGCCTGCGCGGCCCGCCGTTCACTCTGGCGCCGAGACCGTCTTGCGATTGGTCAGATAGACGCCGACCATGACCACTGAGGTCCCCACCATCATCGGCACCGTCAGCTCTTCCCCGAAGGCGATGGCCGCTTCGAGAGCCGCCAGCGGCGGCACGAGATAAATGAGCGAGGCCGCCTTCGACACGTCGCCGTGGCGGATCAGGTAAAGAAGCAGCGCAATCGCGCCCATCGAGATCCCGACAACAGACCAGGCAAGCGTCGCAAAGAAGCCGAGGCTCCAGTCGACATGCAGGTTTTCGAGCGCAACGGCCGCCGGAACCGTGACGATCAGGGCGCCGACATATTGCAGCGTTGCCACGGCGCGCAGATCGCCCTCCTTGACCAGTCGCTTCTGGTAGATCGTGCCGGCCGTCACGCAGGCCATGGCGAGCACATTGACTGCCACGGCATAGGCCGGGATCGTGGTGGCATCGATGACGAGCACCTTGGGCAGGACTGCGATCCCGACCCCGAGGAAGCCGATCACCAGGCCAAGCCGCTGGCTGGCGCTGAGGTCCTCGCCGATTAGATAAGCGGCGGCGACCCCGGTCATCAGCGGCTGCAAGCCCGCAATGATCCCTGACAGCGCCGCCGGCACCCCCTGCCCGATCGCCCACCAGACCATGCCGAGATAAAGCCCGTGAAGGAACATGCCCGAGATGATGGCATGCAGCCACCCGGCCCGGTCTTTCGGCCAGGAGACGCCTCCGACACGACAGACGATATAGAACAACACGACCGCCGTGCCGTAGCGAACGACGAGAAACGTCAGAGGATCGGCAAAGAAGGTCGCGTATTTGGCGGAGACCCATCCCGTCGACCACAGCAACACGAAGAGGACGGGGGCGATGCGGGCGAGTGTCATGAGTCGGTTCGTCTTTCCAGGACCGGATCGCAAGCCGCCGGCTGCCCGCTTCGATAATGCTGAGCCCGCCTGCGGTCAAAAGAGTTTTCCTGCAAAGCCCGTTGAATTTCGCTCACATCAGGTTCGGACACAAAAAACATTCCGGAACGAATGCCTAATTAAGCGGCAGAAATTCATGTCACGCAAAAGCTGCGGCTCAGCGGGAGGGATTCACCACCCGGTAGAACCGGGAGACGCAGTGATCACGTAGCCCGAATTGCTCAAAAATGGCGCTAATGCCGATTTTCCAGGCAGATGAAGCCGTGTCTAATTCTCGTCCCCTGACCTGCGATGCTGCTTGCATTGGCCAAATGCTTGTATTCAAATGAACCAAAAAGGGGATGGCGCCATTGGCATTTGATGAAATGATGACAGCGGACGGTGCTCCGCGCGGACCTTACCAGAACTACTTCGATTGGTATTCCAGCCAGGACCCGGCAAGGCTTCTGGCCAAATCCAGAGATGCGGAAAACATCTTTCGCAAGACGGGCATCACCTTTGCCGTCTACGGCCATGCCGACAGTGCCGAAAAACTGATCCCCTTCGACATCATCCCGCGCATTATATCCGGCCGCGAATGGCGCAAGCTCGCCCAGGGCATCGAACAGCGCGTGTTGGCGCTGAACGCCTTTCTCGACGACATCTACCACAAGCAGGAAATCATCAAGGCCGGCCGCATTCCCCGCGAGCTGATCGAGAAGAACGTCGCCTTCCTGCCCGAGATGATCGGTTTTCGTCCGCCGGGCGGGGTCTACACCCATATCGTCGGCACTGACATCGTGCGCACCGGTGAAGACCAGTTCTACGTGCTGGAAGACAATGCCCGCACGCCCTCCGGCGTCTCCTACATGCTGGAGAACCGGGAAACCATGATGCAGATGTTCCCGGAACTCTTCCAGCTCAACAAGGTGCAGCGCGTCGAGGATTATCCCTATCTGCTCCGCCAGTCGCTCGCCTCGCTTGCCCCTCCCGGCTGCAAGGGCAAGCCGCGCGTCGCAGTGCTCACGCCCGGCATCTACAATTCGGCCTATTACGAACATTCCTTCCTCGCCGACATGATGGGCGTCGAGCTGGTCGAAGGCTCGGATCTCCGCGTCATCGACGGCAAGGTGAAGATGCGCACCACGCGCGGCTATGAGGCGATCGACGTGCTCTACCGCCGCGTCGACGACGACTTCCTCGATCCCCTCACCTTCCGCCCCGACTCGGCACTCGGCATTCCCGGCATCATGGATGTCTACCGGGCCGGCAACATCACCATTGCGAACGCTCCGGGCACCGGCATCTCCGACGACAAGGCGATCTACAGCTACATGCCCGAGATCGTCGAGTTCTACACCGGCCGCAAGGCGATCCTCGAAAACGTGCCGACCTGGCGCTGCTCGGAGGCCGACAGCCTGGCATATGTTCTCGAACACCTCGAAGAACTGGTCGTGAAGGAAGTGCACGGCTCCGGCGGCTACGGCATGCTGGTCGGCCCGACCGCCTCCAAGAAGGAACGCGCCGCCTTCGCCGAAAAGCTGAAGGCCCGGCCGAACAACTACATCGCCCAGCCGACGCTGTCGCTCTCGACCGTGCCGATCCTCGTGAACAAGGGGATCGCGCCCCGCCACGTCGACTTACGTCCCTATGTCCTCGTCTCCGACAAGGTGCAGATCATTCCCGGCGGCCTGACCCGCGTGGCCCTCAAGCAGGGTTCGCTCGTTGTCAATTCCAGCCAGGGCGGCGGCACCAAGGATACCTGGGTACTGGAGGACTGACATGGTCATGCTCGGAAGAACTGCCAACGGCCTCTTCTGGATGTTCCGCTACATCGAAAGAGCCGAAAACATTGCCCGCCTCGTCGATGCGGGCTTGCGGATGTCGCTCACCCGAACCGGCGCCTCGGACGACGACTGGGATGCGGTGCTGCAGAGTGCCGATGTCAGAAGCCTTTTTGCCGAGCGGCAGGACAAGGTGACCGCAGCCGACGCGATCGATTTTTTGCTGCGCGATACCGCCAACCCTTCCAGCGTCATGTCCTGCATCGACGCCGCCCGCAACAATGCCCGCATGGTGCGCACGGCGTTGACCCGCGAGACCTGGGAAGCCACCAACGAATGCTGGATCGAGCTGAAGCAGATGCTCGCCCGCAAGCTGAAATCAGCCGATCTGCCTGAGGTCATCGACACGGTGAAGCGCCGCGCCGGACTGATCCGCGGCGCCTTTCACGGCTCGATGTTGCGCAACGAGATCTACAACTTCGCGCGCATCGGCACCTTCATCGAACGCGCGGACAACACCAGCCGCATCCTCGATGTGAAGTACTACGTGCTTCTGCCGGCGATCACCCATGTCGGCTCCTCACTGGACAACATGCAGTGGGAATCGATCCTGCGCTCGGTTTCCGCGCATCGCTCCTATCGCTGGGTCTATGACGGAGAATACAAGGCGGCCAACATTGCCGACTTCCTGATCCTCAGCGGACAGATGCCGCGCTCGCTTGCCTATTGCTACGAGAAGATCACCTCCAACCTTGGCTATGTCGGCCAGGAATATGGCGAGCGACTTGCGGCGCACCACACCGCCGATGCCGTGCTTGCGACCCTGAAGACGACCAGCATCGACCAGATCATGGATCAGGGGCTGCACGAGTTCCTCGACAATTTCATCTCGCTCAACAACAAGCTGGGCAATGAGATCACCGAGGGTTACAGGTTCTACAGCTGAGCAGGATTGAGCGCATGCGTCTGCGGATAAGCCATACCACCGAATATCGCTATGACGACCCGGTCCAGTACTCGCTGCAACGGCTGCGGCTGACCCCGCAGGATGGTCCGGGCCAGAAGGTGCTGTCGTGGAACATCGCCGTCGACGGCGCCAATGTCGAAGCCGGCTTCAACGATCAGTTCGGCAACCAGACCCATCTCGTCTCCACCGAAGGCGACAGCCACAGCGTCCACATCGTCGCCTCTGGCGAAGTCGAGACCGAAGACCGCTCCGGCGTTTATGGGCCGCATCAGGGCTATGTGCCGCTCTGGCTTTATCTGCGCGAAACGCCTCGGACCAAGCCCGGCAAACCGATCCGGGATCTTGCGCGCAGCCTCACTGGCGACAACGAACTGGCCAAGATGCATGACCTGATGGGCAAGCTCAATGCGCAGATTGCCTATGAAACCGGCGCGACCGGCCCGGACACGACGGCTGAACAGGCGCTCGAGGCCGGCCGTGGCGTGTGCCAGGACCATGCCCATGCCTTCATCGCCGTTGCGCGCACACTGTCCCTGCCCGCTCGCTATGTCTCGGGCTATCTCATGATGAACGACCGCGCCGAACAGGTCGCGACCCATGCTTGGGCCGAGGTTCACCTTCCCGGTCTCGGCTGGGTCGGCTTCGATCCGGCCAACAACCACTGCCCCGATGCCCGCTATGTCCGCATCGCCACGGGCCTTTGCTATGCCGACGCAGCCCCCGTTTCGGGCATGCGGATCGGCCTTGCCGGCGAGGATCTGACCGTCACGCTGGTGGTCGAGCCCTCGCAGAGCCAGAGCCAGTCGCAAAGCTGACCTGCCGCTCCAGCGGCGCGCGCGGCCGGAGCCTTCCCGCAAGCTCCGCTCCATCCCGGCATGATGATGTGCCCTATAGGCGCGGCGCGGCCGCAGCGGAGGTGGAACACGTATGCTGTTTGGAAAGTCTCTCTTCCAGTCGGTCGTCGACAGGCTTGATGACGAGGCCGAAGAGCAGCCCGTGATCGAAGAACAGACCTTCCGCATCAAGGGCCTGAGCACCGGCTTTGTGGCGGAGCCGGATCTCGGAGCTTCCCCTGGGACCGGGGTCGACCAGCGCATCGACGCCTACCTCTTCCTGATGCCCGAAGACCTGCCACCGGAAGAGCCCGACCCGCCTGCTCCGCCGCCGCCACCCGCATGGGCGGGACGCCTCTCGCCGCAGGAGATTGCCGAGGATCTCGGCATCGAACCGTCGGACGACCGCGATCGGCTGCAGGAGCGCCGCCGCCGCTTCGCCCGCGAGAACCACCCGGACCGCGTCGCCGCAGACTATCGCGACGCCGCGACCTTGCGCATGAAGATCGCCAACGGGCTGATCGACGAGGCGATCAGCAGCCACGACCTGCGCAACGGCCGTTGACGATCAGTCGTAGAGACGTCTGAGCAAGCGGTTGACGCTGTCGCGCTCCGCAATGCCGCCGAGTTGCTCCAGGACCCAACGCTCATGATCGACCCAGATCGGCATGAGTTCCTCGAGATAGGCCTCTCCCGCCGGCGTCATGTAGAGCGACTGGACACGCCGGTCGGTCTCGGACTTGCGCCGTTCGATGAAGCCCTTGTTTTCCAGCCCGTCGACGATGGCGACAAAATTCGCCCGCTGAATGCCGAGCGCCTCGGCCACTTCGCTCTGCTTTGCACCCTGATTGTTGGTGAGCAGAAGCAGGACCGCAAAATCGGTCGGCCGAAGTCCCTTCGAAGAAAAAGCTTCATTGAAATGTTGAAAAACAGCGAGCTGCGCCCGCCGCAACCGATAACCCACAGCATCGTCCATGACTGAAAAGTCCAGCTTGTTCGTGTTGGGTATCAATTCATCCATGTTAAGTTCAGGCATTTCCCCGCCATCATCATTATGTCCCCTCAGAGAGCCATTACACGGGGCAATGACCTTCCTGCAACGATACTAACGGTTAAAACCGCTGCCACAAGGGCGCAAAGCAACCGATTGGGCGTGAAGCACCGTTTTTGAACGCTTGCCGTTCATTTCCCCCAGGATTGGCTCTTTGTATCCTCGATAGCCGGGCATTTGATCACCTACCGACCATTTCGCCCACCACACGACAGGCAAGCGGGATACCGCCACGCCCAAACGCTTTTTCGGATTGATGCGCGCGAGCGACTGCGCTATGACCGCAATCGGAACGGCGAGTCAAAACCGCCTTCGGATGCACCCGTAGCTCAGCTGGATAGAGTGTTGGATTCCGATTCCAAAGGTCACAGGTTCGAATCCTGTCGGGTGCGCCATTCTCCAAATCCTTCTTCTCTCCGACTTCTCGGCAGCCGATCGGCATGCACGCGGCGCGCGATAACGCGGACGTGATGGGATTGGGCCGGTCTTGCCCCACGAGAACGCCGTCCGAGGCTGCCAAGCCCCCGAAATCGCTGGACTTTGACCAAAGACAAATTCATCCTTTTCCCTGTTCCACGCCCTGCAGTTCAACGCAGGGCTGGATCGGCAAGGGCGCCGCAGAGCGCTTTCGGGGAGGAAACATGGAACATATCTTCACGCCGCCACGGCCGTGGCTGGCGGCCTATGGCACAAGCATTCCACAGGAACTGGGAGACCTTCGCTACCGGAGCATCGCCGATCTGGTCGATCAATCCTGCGCTGCAAACGGTCCACGGAAGGCGTTTACCTGCGTCGTACCGAACGGCATGAACGGCAGCCTGACCTATGCCGAAATCGGCGAGATGTCGGATGCCTTCGCCGCCTTCCTGCATCATGACTGCGGCCTGCGCGCCGGCGACCGGGTCGCCGTGCAACTGCCGAACGGCCTGCCCTACCCCGTCGTCGCCTTCGGCGTCTTCAAGGCCGGCTGCATCCTGGTCAACACCAACCCGCTTTATACGCCAAGCGAGATGGTGCACCAGTTCAATGATTCCGGTGCCAAGGCGCTGGTGATCGTCGACATGTTCGCCGACAAGCTGGCGGACGTCGTGCCGAAGACAGGCATACAGACGGTGGTCCTGGCAGGCGTGCCGGAATTCTTCCCCAAGCTGCCGGAGATCATCATCCGCGGCGTGCAGAAGGTCTGGAACAAGGTGCTGCCGCCGGTGCCGAAGCTCGCTGTCCCCGTCCTGCGGATCAAGGAGGCGCTGGCCAAGGGCCGCGCGCACCGGGCGGATGTGAAGGCCATGTGGGCGGCGTCCGGTCCGGACGACCTCGCGCTTTTGCAATATACCGGCGGCACCACCGGCGTCGCCAAGGGCGCCATGCTCACCCACGGCAACATCCTCACCAATCTCGATCAGGTGCGCGCGGTCTCAGGCGGCGTCATGGCCCGCGAGGACCAGGTGCTGACGGCACTGCCCCTCTATCACATCTTCGCCTTCACGGCGAACCTGATGACCTTCTTCGAACTGGGTGCCCGCAACATCCTGATCCCCTCGCCGCGCCCGGTGCAGAACCTGCAGCGCGCCATCGAAAACTATCCGATCACCTGGATCACCGGCGTCAACACGCTGTTTAACGGCCTGATGAACGAGGAATGGTTCGCCGCCTATCCGCCCCGGAAGCTGCGTGCGGCGATCGCCGGCGGCACGGCGTTGCATGAAGCCGTCGCCACCCGCTGGCGGGTGATGACGGGAACCCCGATCGCCGAAGGCTACGGCCTGAGCGAAACCTCGCCGCTCGTCAGCTTCAACCCGCTGGATGACCGGGCACGATCAGGCAGCATCGGCATCCCGGTGCCGGGCTGCGACGTGATCCTGGTCGATGCCGACGGCAAGCAGGTGCCGCCCGGCGAACCGGGCGAACTCTTGGTGCGTGGCCGCCAGGTCATGCTCGGCTACTGGCAGCGCCCCGACGAGACCGCAACGGCCCTGCAGAACGGGTGGTTCGCGACCGGCGATATCGCGGTCATGGACGAGCAAGGCTTCCTGAAGATCGTCGACCGCAAGAAGGATCTGGTGCTCGTCTCGGGCTTCAACGTCTATCCGAATGAAGTGGAAGACGCGCTTGCCAAGATGGATGCGGTGCTCGAAGCCGCCGTCGTGGCGATCCCCGATGCGAAGACCGGCGAAGCGGTGCGCGCCTATGTGGTGAAGAACCCCGATCACGAGGGCGACCTGACGGAAGACGCGATCCGCGGCCACTGCAAGACGCTGCTCAGCGACTACAAGGTGCCGAAATCCATCATTTTCCGCGACGCCCTGCCCAAGACGCCGATCGGCAAGATCCTGCGCAAGGATCTGAAGGCCGAAGTGCTGGCAGAGTTCAAGAAGTGAGCGGAGGGCAAAGACCATGTTGACAGAACTTGAAACCACCCTGCTCGGCATCATGATGATGGTGATCATGCTGGGCATGGGCGCGTCCATGACCTGGCGCGACTTCTTCATCGCCTTCCGCAAGCCCAAGGGAATTCTGGTCGGCCTCTTCAGCCAGTATCTCATCATGCCGTTTCTCGGCTATGCCCTCGCTCTGGCGCTGGGCCTGCCCGCCGGCATGGCGGCCGGCCTCATCCTTATTGCCTGCATGCCGGGCGGCACCACCAGCAACATCTTCGCCTATTTTTCGAAGGGCGTGCTGGCGCTGTCGATCATGATGACGACAGTCTCGACGCTGGTGGCCGTCGTCACGGTGCCATTCCTGCTCAGCTTCTACAGCGGGCTCGCCGGTCTCGGCGGCGACTACGTGATCCCGGCCGGCAATGTCGCGCAGGTGCTCGTGGTCCTCTTGGTCCCGACCGTGCTCGGCATGTTCCTGCGCAAGATGAACGCCAATGCCGGCGCCACGATCGAGATGATCGGATCTCTGCTCGGCGTGGTCGTCATCCTCTTCCTGATCGGTTCCTGGGTGCCGCGCAATTACCAGATGCTGCTCGACACCCCCTTCCCCGTCTATGTCGCGGCGATCGGGATCGGGCTGACCGGCATGTTGCTGGGCTACTGGCTGGCCCGCGCCCTGCGTCAGGACGCCAACCGCTCGCGCACCATCAGCCTGGAGACCGGCATCCAGAACGGACCGCTGGCAGCCCTGATCGTGACCCTCTCCTTCACCGGCACGCAACAGCAGGAGGTCCTGTTCATCCCGATCCTCTACAGCCTGTTCATCGTGATCACCTCGTCGGTCATCACGCTCTGGTATAGAAGGACGGCAACCGAAGAGGCTCTAGCCCGGGACATGGCGAAGGTCAGGGCTTGAGGCGAACGCGTGGCTTGTCGGTGAGCACAGCCCATTGATCGCCCGCGCGGGTCGGTTAAGCTGGAGCCAAGTTTACCTTTTTCGTGCACCGACAAAACAATCTAAAGCGCGACGGCTGAGGGACGAAGTTGCAAGAGGCTTTCGTCCACGCCCCGCTCTGATCAGAGAATGACCATGACTGCCACACCCATCCTCGTTGTCGGCGGCGCCGGCTATATCGGTTCCCATACCTGCCTGGCGCTCTCCGAGCGCGGCTACCTGCCTGTCGTCTACGACAACTTCACGTCAGGCCATCCCGAATTCGTCAAATGGGGCCCCGCCGAACAGGGCGATATCAGGGACAAGGCGCGGCTGAAAGAGGTCCTGGCAAAGTACCAGCCGAAGGCCGCGATGCATTTCGCCGGCCTGATTGAGGTCGGCCAGTCCTTCAAGGAGCCGGAGCACTTCTACGACGTCAACGTCTCGGGCACGCTCAGCCTGCTGCAGTGCCTGAGTGAAGCCGATATCCGCAACTTCGTCTTCTCCTCGACCTGTGCCACCTATGGCGCACCGGATTATCTGCCGCTCGACGAGCAGCACGGTCAGAAGCCGATCAATCCTTACGGCCGCACCAAGCACATCGTCGAACAGGCGCTGGGTGACCTCAACCTCTGCGGCCGCATGCGCTCCGTCATGCTGCGCTACTTCAACGCCGCCGGCGCCGATTTCGAAGGCCGCATCGGCGAGTGGCACTCGCCCGAGACCCATGCCATTCCGCTCGCCATTGAGACGGCGCTGGGTCGTCGCGAGTTCTTCTCGATCTTCGGCGAAGATTATGACACCCGCGACGGCACCTGCATCCGCGACTATATCCACGTCAACGATCTCGCCGACGCCCATATCCGTGCCGTCGAATATCTGCTGAACGGCGGCGATACGATCGCCATCAATCTCGGCACCGGCAATGGCACGACCGTCAAGGAACTGATCGAGGCGATCGAGACGGTCTCCGGGCGTCCGTTGCCGGTCAAGCGCACCGACCGCCGACCGGGCGACCCGCCCGGCCTCGTGGCCAGCAACGCCCTTGCCCGCGAGGTTCTCGGCTGGGATCCGAAGCATGGCATCGACGACATCATCCGCTCTGCCTGGAAGTGGCATTCGACCTTCAACGGCCATTCCGACTAGGCACGAGGCGACACTCCACGATCTTCCCCAAAAAGGCGCGTGAGCGGCCCTTTCCACGCGAAGGGGGCGCTTGACGCGCCTTGTTCCATCGGCTTTTCGTCGTGCAGTTTTCTTCGGAGCCTCACCATGCGCGACAAGCTGAAAAAGATCCTCTCCTCGAACGAGTGGGAGCGGTTCATCATTGCCATCATTCTGATCAACTCGGTCACGCTGGGTCTCGAGACATCGCCCGAGATCATGCAGATGATGGGGCCGGTGCTGCTGACGATCGACCGGGCCATTCTGATAATCTTCGTGGTCGAGATCGCCGCACGGCTCTACACCTTCCGGCTCGCCTTCTTCCGCGATCCCTGGAGCATCTTCGACTTCTCGATTGTCGCGATCGCCCTGATCCCGGCAACCGGACCGTTCCAGGTGCTGCGCGCGCTGCGCATCCTGCGTCTGCTCCGCCTGATTTCGATCGTGCCCTCGCTGCGCCGGGTCATCGGCGGCCTGATTGCCGCCCTGCCCGGCATGGGCTCGATAATCGTGCTGCTCTTCATGCTGTTCTATGTCTCGGCCGTCATGGCGACCAAGCTTTATGGCGAAAGCTTCCCCGATTGGTTCGGAAATCTCGGCGCGTCCACCTATTCGCTCTTCCAGATCATGACGCTCGAAAGCTGGTCGATGGGCATTGTCCGACCGGTCATGGAGGTCCATCCCTATGCCTGGATGTTCTTCGTGCCCTTCATCCTGCTCAGCACCTATTCGGTGCTGAACCTCTTCATCGGTGTGATCGTCTCGGCGATGCAGGAGCAGAGCATGGCCGACACGGATGCCGACCTGAAGACGCTCCATGTCGACAATGCCGATCTGCTCCGGGAGATGCAGGCGCTGCGATCGGAGATCGCGGCCCTGCGCGCAGAAAGAAGCGCCAGCGGCGCCTAAGTCACGGACAAGCGATGTCGGGCCTCAGCTCCTGAGGCCCGGCGCCTCATGGCCGGTGCGCTCGACATATTCGGTATAGCCGCCGCCATACTGGAAGACGCCTTCGGGCGTCAGTTCCAGCACCCGGTTCGACAGGGCCGCAAGGAAATGGCGGTCGTGGCTGACAAAGAGCATCGTGCCTTCGAACTGCGACAAGGCCTTGATCAGCATTTCTTTGGTGTCGAGATCGAGGTGGTTGGTCGGCTCGTCGAGGACCAGGAGGTTCGGCGGGTCGAACAGCATCATCGCCATGACCAGGCGCGCCTTTTCGCCGCCCGAGAGCACACGGATCCGCTTTTCGATATCATCGCCGGAGAAGCCGAAGCAGCCGGCAAGCGCTCGCAGCGGCGCCTGGCCGGCGCGCGGGAAGCTCGTTTCCAGCATCTCGAAGATCGTCATCTCGCCATCGAGCACGTCCATGGCATGCTGGGCGAAATAGCCCATCTTCACGCTGGCACCGATTGTGACAGTGCCTTCGTCCGGCTTCGAATCGCCGGCAACCAGCTTCAAGAGCGTCGACTTGCCGGCCCCGTTGATGCCCATGATGCACCAGCGTTCCTTGCGCCGGACCATGAAGTCGAAGCCGTCATAGATCACCTTGTCGCCATAACGCTTGGAGACGCCCTTGACGCTGACCACGTCTTCACCGGAACGCGGGGCCGGCTGGAATTCGAAGGCCACGACCTGGCGGCGCTTCGGCGGCTCGACGCGGTCGATCTTTTCGAGCTTCTTCACCCGGCTCTGCACCTGGGAAGCGTGGGATGCCCGTGCCTTGAAGCGCTCGATGAACTTGATCTCCTTGGCCAGCATCGCCTGCTGACGCTCGAACTGCGCCTGCTGCTGCTTCTCGTTCTGCGCCCGCTGGCCCTCGTAGAATTCATAGTCGCCGGAATAGCTGTTGAGCTGCCCCGCGTCGATCTCGATGATCTTGTTGACGATGCGGTTCATGAACTCGCGGTCATGCGAGGTCATCAACAGTGCGCCATCATAGTTTTTCAGGAACTGCTCGAGCCAGATCAGGCTTTCGAGGTCGAGATGGTTCGAGGGTTCGTCGAGCAGCATCACGTCGGGGCGCATCAACAGGATGCGGGCAAGCGCCACGCGCATCTTCCATCCCCCGGAGAGGGCGCCGACATCGCCGTCCATCATGGTCTCGGAGAAAGAGAGACCGGCCAGAACCTCACGCGCCCTGCCCTCCAGGCCGTAGCCGTCGAGCTCTTCGTAGCGCGCCTGCACCTCGCCATAGCGCTCGATGATCGCGTCCATCTCGTCCATGCGATCCGGATCGACCATGGCGGCCTCCAGCTCGCGCAACTCGGCGGCGACGATGCTGACCGGCCCTGCCCCGTCCATCACCTCGGCGACGGCCGAGCGCCCGGACATCTCGCCGACATCCTGGCTGAAATAGCCGATGGTGACGCCCTTATCGACCGAGACCTGCCCCTCGTCCGGCTGCTCGTGGCCGATGATCATCCGGAAGAGCGAAGTCTTGCCCGCGCCGTTCGGGCCGACAAGGCCGATCTTTTCACCCCGATTCAGGGCGGCGGAGGCCTCGATGAAGAGGATGCGGTGGCTGAGCTGCTTGGAGATGTTTTCGATGCGGATCATGGACAAGGTGCCTGCTGGAAATCGGCGCCCTTATGGCATGTCGAAGGCTTGATGTCCCCTGCTTTTCTCAAGCAGCGGATGCGCGGCTGCGCCGGATTGCCACGCAGGGTGCTCGTCGGTTGCAACAGCGCGCCGAAAGCGCGAAAAGACCTCACCTGAGGACGACACAACATGAGCGACGAGACGATTACCCTTTATGAAGCGATTGGCGGAGATCCGACCGTCAAGGCACTCACGCGCCGCTTCTACGAATTGATGGACACACTGCCCGAGGCAGCCCATTGCCGGGCCGTGCATCCGCCGGATCTGGCGGGCAGCGAAGAGAAATTCTACGAATATCTGACCGGCTATCTCGGCGGCCCGCCGATCTACATGCAGAAGCGTGGCCACCCGATGCTCAGGCGCCGCCATTTCGTGGCCGAGATCGGACCGGTCGAGCGCGACGAATGGCTCTTGTGCTTCCGCCGGGCGCTCGACGAAACCGTGGAGCATCCGAAGCTGCGCGAGATCATCTGGCCGCCCATCGAAAAGCTCGCCTTTCACATGCAGAACAAGGAATGACCCAGATGGCGATGATCCGGGACAACCGCTGGGCGGCAGTCGCTGCCGGACTGATCGGCGCGGCCGGGGTCGGCCTTGCCGCCGCGGCAAGCCACGCAGGCGGCGAGGCTTTGCTACGCCCCGCCTCGACCATTTGCCTCGCGCATGCGCCGGCATTGCTCGCGCTCTCCCTTGCAGGCGAGCGGCTGAGGCTGTCGGGTCTAGGGGCTTGGGGGATGACGCTGGGGACGGCGCTCTTCGCGGGCGATCTCGTTGCTCGTCATTTCGCAGGCACGGGTCTTTTCCCCATGGCTGCGCCAACAGGCGGCATGACGCTCATCGCATCCTGGCTTCTGTTGGCGGTTGGTGCAGCAATGTCGAGACGAAGCTGAGCTTCCGCTGGAAGCGCAGCGGAAGCCTGAAAGCGCTTGAAAAGACTCAGTGGGCGAGCGCGGGCGCGCCCATGCCGGAGAACATCAGAAGGTTTCCGTGCGGGTCACGCACGTGGAAACGGATGCTGCCATCCTGGCAGTCGGCCGGGCGGATGGCCTCGATCCCACGGTCGCAGAAATCGCGATAGATCTCGGTCGGCGCATCGGCGCGGAAGAAGACCGAGCTGTTCTGGCACTGGAGGGGATCGTCACTCAGCCAGAAATGGAGCTCCATGCCGTCTCGACGGACCACGAGATAATCGAGGCCGTCGAAGCCGACGTCTTCGAAACCGAGATACTCGACGTAAAAATTGCGTGTTTCGGCAAAATTCAGGGAGGGGAGGATCGGGACTGCGTTGAGGATCGTCTTCGCAACGGGAGGCTGGACGTTCATGCGGAAAGTTCCTCTGCTTCCCGCATGAGACTGGATCAGGAAACGTCTACGACCGGGCGTTGGCGTTCCGCTGCCATCTGGGCGCGGGAAAATCGACGATAAGGGCGGGGGCCCGGTTCACATTGGCGTACATGGGTGCGGACTTTCGTTCATGCAAGCCCGGCAAAGTGACGATTTCACAATTCGTCACTTCACTTTCCTGAGAGCGTTGCAAGATTGCCTCAGCGAGTTCGGGCAAAAGCCCCTCGCCGCGCTGCCGTGCAAGCTCGTGGAACGAGCCCATGCAACCCTTTTCGAAACCGTCCCTGCTCATGCGTCCGAATTCCTTTCATTGAGCGTCTGCAACGCACGCTCGAGACTGGACTTCGAGCCATTTCGCAGCGGAATGAAAGTCTTTCCGAACTTCTTGCAACCGCTCTTCACGCGCAGACACGCATCGTGACTGATACAGTCGATAGGGCAGAAGACGCAGTCGACGGAGGGAAGCACTGTGTCGATACGCGATACCGCTTCACGTAAACCCCCATCATGGTGAATTAGTTCCGCACCAAAATTGCTGGCGATCTGTCTGAGATGCGCGACCTGGCAATCGCGGCCCCCGACATAGAGGAAACTGCGCACCTCGGCCTGCGCTTTGGCAGCGCTCGGGGCTGCGGACAGGTCCGCACCCGGCTTCTTGCCCGCCTGCTTTTTCTTCTTCGCCATCTCGTTCCGTCTCCCAGACATCCGATCGGAAGCAGCCCGCTTTGCGCCGCCTGATATGAAAGCCATACAAAACATGACAAATCGAGTAAAGTATATAGATGACCAATTCCCTCATGTTTTTTCATGTCAGAGCGGGCTCGATCGGTCGACCGGCGCCGGATTGACGAGGGTCAACTTCCCCGCATTCTCAGGGCCTGGAGCCTATAAATCTCAAATTTTTACCGTTTGATAAAACTTTGATCCTGAGTTACGCTTCCCTGCATCGCTTCGAATATAAAAGAGGGAACTGCGATGCGAAGAATGGAACCAGGCCTCAAGGCCGGGCGGCTTGACGCTGCCGATTATGCAAAGAATTTCTCCGACCTCCATCCACGCTTCGGCGATCACGAGGCCCTCGTTGCCTCCGACCGATGCTACTTCTGTCATGACGCGCCCTGCATGACGGCCTGTCCCACCGCCATCGATATCCCGATGTTCATCCGGCAGATATCGACTGGCAATCCGATCGGCGCCGCCAAGACCATCTTCGACCAGAACATCCTCGGCGGCATGTGCGCCCGCGTCTGTCCGACTGAAACGCTGTGCGAAGAGGCCTGCGTGCGCAACACGGCGGAAGAGCGCCCGGTCGAAATCGGCCGCCTGCAACGTTACGCCACGGATATCGCCATCGAAGAAGGCCGCCAGTTCTATCGCCCGGCCGCCTCGACCGGTCGCACGGTGGGGATCGTGGGTGCCGGCCCTGCAGGCCTTGCCGCCGCCCATCGGCTGGCCATGCACGGCCACCAGGTCACCATCTACGAAGGCCGGGAAAAGGCCGGCGGCCTCAACGAATACGGCATCGCCGCCTACAAGACCCCCAATGACTTCGCCCAGAAGGAAGTCGATTACATCCTGTCGCTCGGCAATATCGATGTGCTCGACGGCCAGATGATGGGCCGCGATTTCACCCTCGCAGATCTCCAGGCCAAGCACGACGCCGTCTTCATCGGCGCCGGCCTCGGCAACGTGAACGGGCTGAACATTCCCGGCGCCAAGATCAACGGTGTGCTTGATGCGGTGGAATTCATCGCCCATCTGCGCCAGGCCGACGACAAGGCCGACGTCCCTGTGGGTCGTGATGTCGTCGTCATCGGCGGCGGCATGACCGCAATCGACGCCGCCGTCCAGGCCAAGCTGCTCGGCGCGGAAAACGTCACCATCTGCTACCGCCGTGGCAAGGAGCACATGAACGCCTCCGAGTTCGAGCAGGATCTCGCGACCTCCAAGGGCGTTCACATCCGCCACTGGCTGCAGCCGAAGGAAGTCGCCCATCATGGCGGCCACTGCTCTGCCATCACCTTCGAATACACCCACCTCGAAAACGGCCTGATGAAGGGCACCGGCCACACAACCGAGATCAAGGCGGACCAGATCCTGATCGCGATCGGCCAGAAGCTCGACGGTCAGGGTCTGGACGGTCTGAAGGTAGAGGGTGGCAAGTTCGCCATCGACGCCGAAGGCCGCACCTCGATCCCCGGTGTCTGGGCCGGCGGCGACTGCGCCTTCGGAGGCCAGGACCTGACGGTCTCGGCCGTCGCCATGGGCCGCGATGCGGCCGAAAGCATCAACCGCTCTCTCGCCGTTGCAACGGCGGGCGTGACCGCAGTCGCATGACGCACCCGCTTCGAGAGGATTAGAAACATGGCTGATCTACGCAACAACTTCGTCGGCATCAAATCGCCCAACCCCTTCTGGCTGGCCTCTGCCCCACCGACAGACAAGGCCTACAATGTCGAGCGCGCCTTCAAGGCGGGCTGGGGCGGCGTCGTCTGGAAGACGCTCGGCTCGGAAGGGCCGCCGGTCGTCAACGTCAACGGTCCGCGCTATGGCGCGATCTGGGGCGCTGACCGCAGGCTGCTTGGCCTCAACAACATCGAACTGATCACCGACCGTCCCCTGCAGGTGAACCTGCAGGAGATGAAGATGGTCAAGAAGAACTGGCCGGATCGGGCACTTGTCGCCTCGATCATGGTCCCTTGCGTCGAGGAAGAGTGGAAGGCGATCCTGCCGCTGGTCGAAGAAACCGGCGCTGATGGCATCGAGCTCAACTTCGGCTGTCCGCACGGCATGTCCGAGCGCGGTATGGGCTCGGCCGTCGGCCAGGTGCCGGAATACATCGAGATGGTCGTCCGCTGGTGCAAGCAATACACCCGCATGCCTGTCATCACCAAGCTGACGCCCAACATCACCGATATCCGCAACCCCGCCCGCGCCGCCAAGCGCGGCGGCACCGATGCCGTGTCGCTGATCAACACGATCAACTCGATCGTATCCGTCGATCTCGACAACTTCTCGCCGAACCCCAGCATCGGCGGCAAGGGCAGCCATGGCGGCTATTGCGGCCCGGCGGTGAAACCCATCGCACTCAACATGGTTTCCGAAATCGCCCGCGATCCGGAAACCTACGGCCTGCCGATCTCCGGCATTGGCGGCGTCACGACATGGCGTGATGCGGCCGAATTCCTGGCGCTCGGTGCCGGCAACGTGCAGGTCTGCACGGCGGCCATGACCTATGGCTTCAAGATTGTCCAGGAAATGATCACTGGCCTCAACAACTGGATGGATGCCAAGGGCCATCAGAGCCTCGACGACATCTGCGGCCGCGCCGTGCCGAACGTGACCGACTGGAAGTACCTGAACCTCAACTACGTGGCCAAGGCCCATATCGATCAGGATGCCTGCATCAAATGCGGCCGCTGCCACATTGCCTGCGAGGACACCTCGCACCAGGCAATCACCAGCATGGTCGACGGGGTCAGGCATTTCGAGGTGATGGAAGACGAATGCGTCGGCTGCAACCTTTGCGTCAATGTCTGTCCGGTCGAGAACTGCATCACCATGGTCGGCCTGGAGCCCGGTACACTCGACCAGCGCACCGGCAAGCCGGTTGATCCGAACTACGCCAACTGGACGACCCATCCGAACAATCCGATGGCGGTTCAGGCCGCGGAGTGATCGCCTGGAAGAAGATCCGGCCCCTGAGCGGGCCGGATACTTCGAAGCCCAAGAAAAGTGCGGTTTCTAGACAATCGATTCAGAAATTATTCAGCGCCATACCCCACCATCCCGGCAACAACTGGCACAACCATAGCGTCAGAACGCCTCAAGCCGGGCTAGGAGATCATGGCGACCAAGAACAAGAATGCGGATGGGGCATCGAATCTGCGGTCGCGGCTGCAGATCCTGATCCCGAGCGCGATCGTTCTGGCCGGCGTCTTCGTCTCCGCGCTTTATGCTGACCTGCAGCAGAAAAGACTGAGCCGAGAGGCGGCTCGCAACGCGGTCGAAGAAGATCTCGGGCTGATCCGCACCAAGCTTGAAGCCAATATCAACGCCGACATGAAACTTCTGCAGGGCATGGTCGCCGTCATCGGGACCGAACCCTATGTGACGCAGAAGCGCTTCGATGCGCTCGCCACCGCTTTGCTGTCGACACCCTCGCAAATCGGAAGCATCGCCGCAGCTCCGAACCTCATCACGACCTTTGTCCACCCCTATGAGGAAAACAAAGCCTATATCGGCCATTGGGTCTTGCCACCGCCGGGCGGCGCCGAAGCTGCCAAACAACTGCGTGACCAAGGCAAGACCATCATTGCCGGTCCCCTCCCCCTCCGCAATGGCGGCAGAGGGCTCATCATCACCCTGCCGGTGACGATCACCAACGATGAAGGCAAACGCGCTTTCTGGGGCGGGCTCGCCGGCGTGGTGGACCTTGCACGCCTTTACGATGACAGCGGCCTGCGCGCACCGGATCTTGCCCTCTCGGTGACGATCACGGACGACAGTCGGGAGACGAAGGGTCCGGCAGTCATCTATGGCGACAGCCATGTCCTGACCGATGACCCGGTGACCATGACCGTCGATCTCGGAACCGAAAGCTGGACCCTTTCAGCCACGCCGAAAGACGGCTGGCAGGCGGTCAGCAAGCCCGACCTCCTTATTCGTGGCATGATCGCCGCCATGGCCCTGCTGATCGCAGGGAGCGTCGTCTGGGTCGCGGGGCTGATGCGCGAGCGGCAGAAGAACTATGCCGCCCTCAGACAGCGCGAGCAGGAATTGACAGCGGTATCTCACCGGCTCGGGCTGGCGCTGGAAGCTTCCCGAATTGGCATCTGGGAGCTCGACGTTGCCTCGGGGGACATCAGCTGGGACGAGCGTATGTACCAGCTCTACGGCGTCTCCCCTGACGTGAAATCGTCCTACGACGTCTGGAAATCCTGCGTCCATCCAGACGATCTGCCCGTCTCCGACAGGGCTCTGGCGCAAGCGATCGAACAGAATGCCACCTATGAGACCGAATTCCGCATCCTCCGC
The DNA here is from genome assembly GCA_032102365.1 of Allorhizobium sp. CTOTU50464. Taxonomy (GTDB): domain Bacteria; phylum Pseudomonadota; class Alphaproteobacteria; order Rhizobiales; family Rhizobiaceae; genus Allorhizobium. Next base: position 244,340 of record DAMDHD010000002.1, read on the forward strand.
CATGGCGGGGAGATCCGGCACATTCGTGCCGTGGGCATCGCCACGCGCAACGAAGACGGCCAGGTCACCGTTCTCGGCGTGAATTGGGATGTTAGCGCAGACATCCGTTTGCAGGAGGATCTGCGCGAGGCGCAGCGCGAAACCGCCTTGCGCAACGAAGACCTCGAAGCAGCCCGACAGAGGATGGAATACAACGCGCTCCACGACGCGCTGACCACCCTGCCCAACCGCCGCTACCTTGACCAGCAGCTTGAGGATCTCGTCGCCCGAGACGATCAGCCCGGCGCGCGCCTGACGGTCCTTCACCTGGATCTCGACCGTTTCAAGGAGATCAATGACACGCTGGGCCATGGGGCCGGCGACGCCATCCTGCGCCATGTCGCGGACGAACTGAGACAGCGGGTTGGCACAGACGACTTCGTCGCGCGCATCGGCGGAGATGAATTCGTCATCGTCTGCCTGGGCTGCGGCACGGCGGACAGTTACGAAGCCCTGGGGCAAGACCTCATCGCAGCGGTGAACCGGCCCATCATCTACAACGGCCACGAATGCCGCGTCGGCGCCTCAATCGGCATTGCAGACCGGATCGAGCCTGATCTCACGGCCGAGCAACTGCTCGTCAATGCGGACATCGCCCTCTACGAAGCCAAGCGCCGCGGCCGCAATCGCGTCGAACGTTTCAACGACCATCTGCGCGCACGCACCATCAACACCAAGCATACGGCCGATGCCATCCTGCGCTCTCTCGCCGATGGCGACTTCATCGCCTGGTTCCAGCCGCAGTTCGATGCGCGCACGCTCGAGATCAACGGCGTCGAGGCTCTCGCCCGCTGGCGCCACCCGCAAAGGGGCATTCTTGCGCCGAACGCCTTCCTGGAAATTGCCGAGAACCTGAATGTCGTGGCACAGATCGATGCCAGCATTCTCGATCAGGCTTTGGAAGCGCTTACCCGCTGGCAGGCGGAGGGGCTGGGGATCGAGCATGTCTCGGTCAACATCTCCGCCCAGCGACTGTTCGAAGGCAAGCTTCTCGACCATCTGAACAAGATCGCGGTCGCACCCGGCAGCCTGTCCTTCGAGCTTCTGGAATCCATCTCCTTCGACGACAAGGCCGATGCGGTCGCCGAAAGCCTGGAGCGGATCCGCGATCATGGCATCGCGATCGAGATCGACGATTTCGGCACCGGTTATGCCTCGATCCTGTCGCTGATCAAGCTATCGCCCAGCCGCTTGAAGATCGACCGCCAACTGGTGGCGCCCATTGTCGCCAACCCGGCCCAACGCAAGCTGATCAGCTCGATCGTCGACATCGGCCGCTCTTTCGGCATCGGCATCGTCGCGGAAGGCGTCGAGACCATGGAGCACGCGGCGATCCTGCGCGATCTCGGATGTCAAACGCTGCAGGGCTATGCCCTGGCTCGCCCGATGAACCCCGATGGGTTCATAGACTTCGCCCGGTCCCATGCGCTGCAGCGAGAAGATCTCTGGCAACGCAGCGCATAAGCATGTTGTGAGAACTCAGCCGAGCAGGCTCTGCCCCGCGGCAACTCCGGCGTAAGCCAGCGCCGAGAAATAAACCAGCGTCAGCACCACCATCAGATGCCCCATGGCCACCACCATGCCGTCGCGCTGGGAAATCCCGGTCGAGAGCAGCAGGATGGCGACACCCGGCAGGGTGTTGGAGAAGGGAATGAAGCTGAGCGGCATCATGAGGAGAACGCCTGCCGCTGTGAGCACGAGCCCGTTGATGCGATTGACGACGGCGCCTGCAGTGAGCCCCGGAAGACGCGGACGCACGAAACGATCCACTTTGCGCAAAACCTTCAGCCCGCGCTCCAGCACCGGCACCAGACGCGCCCGTTCGAGCTTGCGGTCGGCCACCTTTTCCGGAAGCCAGGGAAAACGGTTGAAGGTGATGGCGATGCCGATCAGCACGATCCCGGCACCGAAGACGGTGGACACCCCGGGAATGGACACGGGCACCAGAAAGGGCAAGGACAGCAGGCCGCAGAGCAGAAGCAGCCCGCTCTCACCCATCCGCTCCAGGATCTGCCGCAGCGTGACATGCTCGTCATGCATAGAGTCGATCACGTCCTGCAGCACCGCGCTCGTGCTCTTGTCGGTATCGTTGAAGCCAATCGCCGTTGTCATCAGGGAAGCTTTCGATTAACTGCCGGGAAGATCTCGCAGGACGAAGCACTCGGCTGTCGCCCGGAGCCGCAGATGAATGAGAATGAGGGCCGGGTCAAGTCACGCCACCAAGACGTGATGCATCTGGTACCCCGAGACATATCATGACAGATCAGGCTGAAGCCCCTTCCGCGCCCACCAACCGGCACACGGTCCACGCCAAAGGTCGCGAGAAGCTGATGGCGCATGCGGCCATGCTGCTCTTCGCCGCGCTCATTGCCGGCTCCTTCTCCTTCGGCGGCATGGCGGCCCAGCACCTGGAGGCGGGTCCGCTGACGCTCTGGCGCTATCTGATGACCATGGTGGTCATGGGTGTCATGACCTTCGGCATCCTGCGCGTGCCCTTCAGCAAACCGCGCCGGGTCTGGCGCTATGCCCTGCTCGGGGGCCTGATCGCCGTCTACATGCTGACCATGTTTGCCGCGCTCGAATTCACGAGCCCGGTGCAGACAGGTGCCGTCTTCACCCTGATGCCGCTGATATCAGCCGGCTTTGCGCTCCTGTTTATCGGCCAGAAGACACGCCCCGATGTCCTCGTGGCCCTCGTGATCGCAGCCCTGGGCGCCATCTGGGTCATCTTCCGCGCCGACATCCAGGCGATCCTCTCCTTCGACGTCGGCCGGGGCGAATTGATCTACTTCGTCGGCGTCGTCTGCCACGGCGCTTATGTGCCGCTGATCCGCCGCTTCGGCCTTGGTGAGAACCCTGTCGCCTTCGGTTTCTGGGTCGTTGTTTTCACCATCCCCTGGCTTCTGCCGACCGGCGCCGTGCCGCTCGCGACGACGGATTTCGCCAGCCTGCCGATGACGGTCTGGGCAACGATCGCCTATCTCTCGATCGTCACCACCGCAATTACCTTCATGTTGCTGCAATATGCCTCGATGCGCCTGCCCGCGCCCAAGGTGCTCGGCTACGGCTATCTGACGCCGACCTTCATCATTTTGCTGGAAGGTTTGCTCGGACACGGCTGGGCAAGCCCCGCGGTCTTTGTCGGCGCACTTGTCACGGCGGCGGGGCTGCTCGTGATGGGGCTGCTCAGGGACTGACGGGCACCGGCTTGACTATCAGGCCGCTGACGAACAGGCCTTCGAGGAAACCTGCCGCCTCTTCGAACCGATCCGTCTCCCCGCGGCCCGTCCCCAGCACAGCCTTCACCTGGACATCGAAATCGGCATAGTGCTGGGTCGTCGACCAGATCGAGAAGATCATGTGGTGCGGATCACAGTCACGCACCTTTCCGCTCGCGATCCAGGCCCTAATAACCTCGGCCTTCTCGTCGACCAGGTCCTTGAGCGGTCCCTCCAAGACCGCCATGATATGCGGCGCCCCCTGCAAGATCTCGTTGGCGAAGAGACGGCTTTCGCGTGGAAAGTCGCGTGCCATCTCGAGCTTACGGCGAATATAGGAGCGGATCTCCTGCTCGGGATCGCCCTCGGCATCGAAAGCCTGCAACGGTTCCAGCCAGTTCTCCAGCACCCGGTCGATCAGCGCCCGATGCATCGCCTCCTTGGTGCGGAAATAATAGAGCAGATTGGGCTTGGACATGCCGGCGACCTCGGCGATCTGGTCGATCGTCGAACCATGGAATCCCCGCTGCGAAAACACCTCCAGCGCCGCTTCCAGGATGAGCTCCTCTTTCTCCTCCTGGATCCGCGTCCGCCTCTGGGTTTGCGCCGCTCTGGGTATTGCCATCTTAGAGTTGTTCCCCGCCTAAGACCCTGAAGTCACTCAAGGATATCACCGCTCAAAATCTGTGCATCTGCTTTGTTTTTTGTCGCAGATTTTTGCCGATTTTGTCTTGAGTGCCGTGATGGAAGTTGTAATGTTTTACCAGTCGGTCAAATTATTGGACAGATGTCAAATAAAGGCAACTGCCGATACGACAGCGGAAAAGACAAAGACAAGCCGCTGTTGCTGACCCCGGGAACTTGGGGAACGGGCGGAAGATCCGAACCCCTGAAAAACAGGTGAGGATCTGCAATGACGGCGCAACCCGGCACGAACCTTCGCGTGAACGGCGATCGGCTGTGGGACATGCTCATGGAGATGGCGAAGATCGGCCCCGGTATCGCCGGCGGCAACAATCGCCAGACCCTGACCGATGAGGATGCCGAGGGCCGCCGCCTCTTCCAGCGCTGGTGCGAGGATGCCGGGCTCACCATGGGCGTCGACACCATGGGCAACATGTTCATGACCCGCCCCGGCACAGATCCCGACGCCCTGCCCGTCTATATCGGCAGCCACCTCGACACGCAGCCCACCGGCGGCAAGTATGACGGCGTGCTCGGCGTGCTCGCAGGTCTTGAAGTCGTGCGCTCGATGAACGACCTCAACATCAAGACCAAGCACCCCATCGTCGTCACAAACTGGACCAACGAGGAAGGCGCCCGTTTCGCCCCCGCCATGCTCGCCTCCGGTGTCTTCGCCGGCGTGCTGACACAGGACTACGCCTATGCCCGCAAGGACATGGAAGGCAAGACCTTCGGCGACGAGTTGAAGCGCATCGGCTGGGTCGGCGACGAAGAGGTCGGTGCCCGCAAGATGCACGCCTATTTCGAATATCACATCGAACAGGGCCCGATCCTCGAGGCCGAAGAAAAGCAGATCGGTGTGGTCACCCACTGCCAGGGCCTGTGGTGGCTGGAATTCACCTTGACCGGCAAGGAAGCCCATACCGGCTCCACCCCGATGAACCACCGCGTCAATGCCGGCCTCGCCATGGCCCGCATCATGGAGATGGTTCAGACGGTCGCCATGGACAACCAGCCGGGCTGTGTCGGCGGCGTCGGCCAAGTGAAGTTCTCGCCCAATTCCCGCAACGTGCTTCCGGGTACCGTCATCTTCACCGTCGACATCCGCTCGCCGGAACAGGCCAAGCTCGACGGCATGCGCGCGAGGATCGAGAAGGAAGCTGCGGAAATCTGCGCAGCCCTTGGTGTCGGCTGTTCCATCGAGGCCGTCGGCCATTTCGATCCGGTGACCTTCGACCCGACCCTCGTCGCCTCCGTCCGCAAGGCCGCCGAAGACCTCGGCTACAGCCATATGAACATCATCTCTGGCGCCGGCCACGACGCCTGCTGGGCGGCCAAGGTCGCGCCCGCAACCATGATCATGTGCCCCTGCGTGGACGGTCTCTCCCACAACGAGGCGGAGGAGATCTCCAAGGAATGGGCCAGCGCCGGCTGCGACGTGCTGCTCCGGGCGGTTCTGGAGACGGCGGAGATTGTCGCGTAGGATCGAGACTTGCGAGCAGTCCTGAACGGGAGCGAACCATGGGACGACCGAGGGAATTGTCACCGGAAGAACGCGAAGACCTGCTGCGGCGGGGCTATAGGCCGGTCGAAATCTGGGTGCCTGACATTTCGAGCGAGGCCTACAAAGCAGAAGCCGCACGGCAAACAAAGGCTGCGGTCGAGGCTGATCGACAAGCTGGTATTGTAGAACTGATCGGCGAAGACCTTACTGATGACTGGGAAAAGCCGTGAAGTTTGCGCGGGGTGATATGGTGACAGCCGCATTCCAGGGGGACCTCGGGAAACCGAGGCCAGCGGTCATTATTCAGGCTGACAACTACATCGAGCACCACGTCACTCTCCTGCTTTGCCCTCTTTCGACCTTCCTCTCTGAGGCTGCAGATTTTCGTCCCACGATCGAACCCTCAGAGACCAATGGTTTGAAGGAGCGGTCGCAAGCGATGGCCGACAAAATCACACATTTGAAGAAGGCAGCGATCCGGCAGATCATCGGCCAGCTTAGTGAGGATGACATGTCGAAACTCGAACTGGCGATCATCAACATCACCGGATTGCAGCAGTTCAGACCGCAATTGTGAGAAAACAGACGGGGAGAGACCACATGACCACCACAGTCATCAAGGGCGGCACGATCGTCACCGCCGATCTGACCTACAAGGCCGATGTCAAGATCGAGGGGGGCGTGATCGTCGAGATCGGGCCCAACCTGTCGGGCGACACCGTGCTGGATGCGGCGGGCTGTTATGTCATGCCGGGTGGTATCGACCCGCATGTGCATCTCGAAATGCCCTTCATGGGCACCTACTCTGCCGACGACTTCGAAAGCGGCACGCGCGCTGGCCTCTCCGGCGGCACGACCATGGTCGTCGACTTCTGTCTGCCGGGCCCGGATCAGTCGCTTCTGGAAGCCTTGCAGATGTGGGACAACAAGACTTCGCGCGCGACGGCCGACTATTCCTTCCACATGGCAATCACCGGCTGGAACGAACGCGTCTTCGACGAGATGAAGACGGTCGTCCAGGATCGCGGCATCAATACCTTCAAGCACTTCATGGCCTATAAGGGCGCGCTGATGGTGAACGACGACGAGATGTTCGCCTCCTTCCAGCGCTGCGCCGAACTCGGCGCGCTGCCGATGGTTCATGCCGAAAATGGCGACGTCGTCGCTTCGATGACCGCGAAGCTCCTCGCCGAAGGGAATAACGGTCCGGAGGCCCATGCCTATTCCCGTCCGCCTGAGGTCGAGGGCGAAGCGACCAACCGTGCCATCATGCTGGCCGATATGGCGGGCGTTCCGCTCTATGTCGTGCATACCTCCTGCGAACAGGCGCATGAAGCGATCCGCCGCGCCCGTCAGAAGGGCATGCG
>DAMDHD010000002.1:251161-361021 GCA_032102365.1 Allorhizobium sp. CTOTU50464
ATCCAGCACCTGACGCTCGACGAGAGCGAATATTTCAAAAAGGACTGGGATCACGCCGCCCGCCGCGTCATGTCGCCCCCCTTCCGCAACAAGCAGCACCAGGATTCACTCTGGGCCGGCCTGCAGTCGGGCTCGCTCTCGGTCGTCGCCACCGACCACTGCGCCTTTACGAGCGAACAGAAGCGTTTCGGCGTCGGCAACTTCGCCAAGATCCCGAACGGCACCGGTGGCCTTGAAGACCGCATGCCCATGCTTTGGACCTATGGCGTTGCGACCGGCCGCCTGACGATGAACGAATTCGTTGCGGTCACCTCGACCAACATCGCCAAGATCCTCAACATCTATCCGAAGAAGGGCGCCGTGCTCGTCGGCGCCGATGCCGACCTCGTGGTCTGGGACCCCAAGCGCTCCAAGACCATCTCCGCCAAGACCCAGCAGTCCTCGATCGACTACAATGTCTTCGAGGGCAAGGAAGTCACCGGTCTGCCGCGCTACACGCTGACCCGCGGATACGTAGCGATCGAGGAAAGTGCGGTGAAGACCCGCGAGGGTCACGGCAAGTTCGTGCGTCGCGAACCCTTCCCGGCGGTCTCCAAGGCGCTGTCGACCTGGAAGGAACTCGTGGCACCGCGCAAGGTCGAACGCACGGGCATCCCGGCGACGGGGGTGTGAGCGGTTCTATGGCGTTGGCCCGTGGTCATACCCCCCTCTGTCACTTCGTGACATCTCCCCCACAAGGGGGGAGATCAGTCGCCACGTGCTGGGGCCACACCTCCCCCTTGAGGGGGGAGGTCGCTGCAACGCGGCGGGTGGGGGTGACCCCGGCGACGAGTTCGATGTCACGGGAACGGACGAGCGCTCTCCACATCACCCCACCCCGGAGCTTCGCTCCGACCCTCCCCCTCAAGGGGAGGGTGAGGCCGCAACGCCTCTCCCAGCCACTCTCCCCCCTTGTGGGGGAGATGTCCGGCAGGACAGAGGCGGGTAAACCAGGCGCCGACGTCAGCGACGAGGCGTCACACCTCGACCAACCCATCCAGCTCCGGCAACAACACGACGCTTTCCTGCTCGTTCGGGTCGGTGCGCGCAATGATCGCCGTGCACGGCGCGTTCGACAGGTTCGCCGGCAGATGCGGCACGCCGGCCGGGATGTAGAACAGCTCGCCAGCATGCACGATCACATGGTTTTCCAGCCGCTCGCCATACCAGGTATGGGCCTGACCGGAGAGCATGTAGATCGCGGTCTCGTGGCTCTCGTGCAGATGCGCCTTGGCCCGCGCGCCCGGCGGCATGGTGAGCACATGCATGCAGATGCCCTTCGATCCGACGGTCTCGGCCGCAATGCCCTCGAAATAACTCAGTCCCTGCTTGCCCTCATAGGTATGGCCGGGTTTGACGATCCGGCAGGTGGGCTTCGCTGATGCGTCCATGGTCTGATCCTCATCCCTTCGGCGGCAGGTCCGCCATCCTTTATCCGCTGCTCCCGAGCGGCCGCATGTCAAAAGAATGCAAGAGGCAGACGGCCTTTGCAACAAACCCGATTGGTCCCCGCGCATGAATGCACCCTATTCCGTCGTCTCGGCCAGGAATCTGAGCCTCACCTTCGAGACCAATGACGGGCCCGTCCACGCCCTGTCGAATGTCGATCTCGAGGTGAAGAAAGGCGATTTTGTCTCCTTCATCGGCCCTTCCGGTTGCGGCAAGACCACCTTCCTGCGCGTCATCGCCGATCTCGAGAAACACACGGGTGGCGACATCACCGTGAACGGCATGACGCCGGAAGAGGCCCGCAAGGCACGCTCCTATGGCTATGTCTTCCAGGCGGCGGCGCTTTATCCCTGGCGCACGATCGAAAACAACATCGCGCTGCCGCTCGAAATCATGGGTTACAGCGCCGATGAGAAGAAGAAGCGCATCGAGCAGACGCTGGAGCTGGTCAACCTCTCGGGCTTTGCCAAGAAATATCCCTGGCAGCTGTCGGGCGGCATGCAGCAGCGCGCCTCGATCGCCCGCGCGCTCGCCTTCGACGCCGACCTGCTCCTGATGGACGAACCCTTCGGCGCGCTGGACGAAATCGTCCGCGACCACCTGAACTCCGAGCTCTTGAAGCTCTGGGCCCGCACCAACAAGACGATCTGCTTCGTCACCCACTCGATCCCCGAGGCCGTCTACCTGTCCACCAAGATCGTCGTCATGAGCCCCAGGCCCGGCCGGGTGACCGACATCATCGAGTCGACGCTACCCAAGGAGCGCCCGCTCGACATCCGCGAGACGCCGGAGTTTCTCGAGATCGCGCATCGGGTGCGCGAGGGTCTGAAGGCGGGGCATAGCTATGAGGAATAGTGTGGCGCTTGTGGGTAAGATGCCCCTCACCCTGACCCTCTCCCCGCAGGCGGGGAGAGGGGATGGCCAGCGCGGTGCCGCACGTCCCTTCTCCCCGTCGCAACGGGGAGAAGGTGCCGGCAGGCGGATGAGGGGCAAGGCCGCCGGCGTTGTGAACGCCGGCAACGCGCTCCCCACCTCCCCCTTGAGGGGGGAGGTCGCCGCGAAGCGGCGGGGGGGGGGGAACCTGACGACGAGGTCGACGTCATTGATCAACGCTCAGGTCTCGCACATCACCCCACCCCGGAGCTTCGCTCCGACCCTCCCCCTCAAGGGGAGGGTGTCGGGTACCGCAGGAGTGGAGCCCACCCTATGAACCCCACCTTCCTCCTCTGGCTCGGCGCCGCCATGGCAACCTTCTTGGGTGCCGCCACCGTCTCCCGGGCCTATGTCGACAACGGCAAGCTCTGGGTGCTCCTGGCTTCCCTCGCGCTCTACTGCATCGGCAATCTGATGATGGTGAAGCTGATGCGCGAAGGCGGGCTGGGGCTCGCGATCTCGGCGTCAGCCATCGCGCAGCTCGTCCTCATCAATGTCATTGCCTTCTTCGTCTTCGACGAACGCCTGAGCCCCATCCAGTCAGCCGGCGTGGCGCTCGGTGTCCTGTCCATGGCCCTGATGCTCTATCCCGCCAAGGGAGGCGCCTGATGACCTCAGCCCCTTCGACCTTCCGTGACCGCATTTTGCCAGTGCTTACGGTGGTTCTCGCAATCCTCGTGATCTGGCATGTCTTCGTCGTCTACCTGAATGCACCTTTCGTGCGCGACCAGGCCGCGCGCGCAGGCGAGGAGATCACCTTCGCCCAGGTGGTCGAACGCACCTTTGCCCAGGAGCGTCCGGTGCTCCCGGCACCGCATCAGATCGTTGCCGAGCTTTGGGATACCACGATCAACAAGGCGGTAACTTCCAAGCGCAGCCTCGTCTACCACGCCTGGATCACGCTTTCGGCGACGCTGATGGGCTTTGCCATGGGCACGGCTCTCGGTATAGCGCTCGCCATCGCCATCGTTCACAACAGGGCCATGGACAAGTCGCTGATGCCTTGGGTCATCGCCTCCCAGACGATCCCGATCCTTGCCATCGCGCCGATGATCATCGTCGTCTTGAATTCCATCGGCATCTCCGGACTTCTGCCCAAAGCGCTGATTTCCACCTATCTTTCCTTCTTCCCGATCGTCGTTGGCATGGTGAAGGGCCTGCGCAGCCCCGATATCCTGCTGCTCGATCTCATGCACACCTATAATGCGAGCCCCTCCCAGACCTTCTGGAAGCTGCGCTGGCCGGCTTCCATGCCCTATCTCTTCACCTCCCTGAAGGTGGCGATCGCGATCTCGCTGGTCGGGGCGATCGTCGGTGAGCTGCCGACGGGTGCTGTCGCCGGGCTCGGTGCGCGTCTGCTGTCCGGCTCCTACTACGGCCAGACGATCCAGATCTGGGCCGCCCTCTTCATGGCAGCGGGGCTGGCGGCCCTCCTCGTCTCGATCGTCGGCATGGCCCATACCAGGGTGCTCGCACGCATGGGGGTCAAGCCATGAACGGTTACCTCGTCTTTGCCTTTGTCTTCTGGCTCGGCGCCTGGGGCCTCAACGAGTGGCTGGTCCGCCTGCGCGCCAAGGATCCGACAACCCGTCGCGCGATCGGCATCGCCGTCCCGCTGATCTTCGGCGTGACCCTGCTCGTCATCTGGGAATGCATGGTGCGCGGCTTCGAGATCCCCTCGATCCTGCTTCCGGCACCGTCGATGATCTGGGCGCGGATCCTCACCTCCACCCATATCCTCTGGGCGGATTTCCAACAGACCTTCCTGAAGGCGGTGATAACAGGTTATGTCGCCGGCTGTGGCCTCGGCTTCCTCGTGGCGATCCTCATCGACCGCTCGCCCTTCCTGCAGAAAGGCCTGCTGCCGATCGGCAATTTTGTCTCGGCGCTGCCCGTCGTCGGCATCGCCCCGATCATGGTCATGTGGTTCGGCTTCGACTGGCAGTCCAAGGTCGCCGTCGTCGTCATCATGACCTTCTTCCCGATGTTGGTGAACACGGTGCAGGGACTGGCCGCCGCCAGCCACATGGAGCGCGACCTGATGCACACCTATGCCGCCTCCTGGTGGCAGACGCTGGTGCGCCTGCGGCTTCCCGCCGCCTGGCCCTTCATCTTCAATGCGCTGAAGATCAACTCGACTCTGGCTCTGATCGGGGCCATCGTTGCAGAATTCTTCGGCACCCCGATTGTCGGCATGGGCTTCCGCATCTCGACAGAGGTCGGACGCTCGAATGTCGACATGGTCTGGGCCGAGATTGCGGTTGCCGCACTCGCCGGCTCGGTCTTCTACGGATTGGTGGCACTGGCAGAACGCCGGGTCACCTTCTGGCATCCGTCCGTCCGTGGTGGACGGTCGTGACTTCTACCAAAAACAAAAGAGGGAACTGAAATGACTGTCAAACTCGCATCCATGCTGCTGGCTGCCGCGGTCTCCTTGACCGCCATGCAGGCCGCGGCCGCCGACAAGGTGACCCTCCAGCTGAAATGGGTCACGCAGGCCCAGTTCGCCGGCTATTACGTCGCAAAGGAAAAGGGCTTCTACGAAGAAGAAGGCCTCGACGTCGAAATCAAGCCGGGCGGTCCTGATATCGCTCCCCCGCAGGTTCTTGCCGGTGGCGGCGCTGACGTGATCGTCGACTGGATGCCGTCGGCTCTGGCAACCCGCGAAAAGGGCGTGCCGCTCGTCAACATCGCCCAGCCCTTCAAGTCCTCGGGCATGATGCTGACCTGCCTCAAGGAAACCGGCATCACCAAGCCTGAGGATTTCAAGGGCAAGACGCTCGGCGTCTGGTTCTTCGGCAACGAATATCCGTTCCTGTCCTGGATGAGCACGCTCGGCATCAAGACGGATGGCTCGCCGGAGGGCGTCACGGTCCTCAAGCAGGGCTTCAACGTCGACCCACTTCTCCAGAAGCAGGCTGCCTGCATCTCGACCATGACCTACAACGAGTACTGGCAGGTCATCGATGCTGGCATCAAGCCGGAGGAGCTGGTCACCTTCAAGTATGAGGACGAAGGCGTCGCAACCCTCGAAGACGGCCTCTACGTGCTCGAAGACAAGCTCGCGGACCCGGCCTTCAAGGAAAAGATGGTCAAGTTCGTCCGCGCGTCGATGAAGGGCTGGAAATACGCCGAGGAAAACTCCGACGAAGCGGCTGAAATCGTGCTGGAGAACGACGCTTCCGGCGCCCAGACCGAACAGCATCAGAAGCGCATGATGGGCGAAGTCGCCAAGCTGACCGCCGGCTCGAACGGCGCGCTCGACAAGGCTGACTACGACCGCACGGTCAAGACCCTGCTCGGCGGCGGCTCCGATCCCGTCATCACGAAGGAGCCGGAAGGTGCCTTCACGACCGAGATCACCGACGCGGCCCTGAAATAGTCTTTGGCGGACCAATGCAAAGAGGAAGCACGGGGAGAAATCCCCGTGTTTTTTGTAGGCTTTACTGATGATTTCCTGCTGCAGACGCTGGCAAATCGGCAACACCATCGTTCTATATTGAACTATTTTCACCCTCCGTGTGAAAATGCCTGAGACGGCTCTTGCATGGGCTGCGGCTATCCCCCACCTCAGGGGCTGATTTCAGATGCCGTAAATGTGAAGCTGCGTGTTATTGTCGGGGAACACCGAGGCTGTGAGCCGATCCGGCCTCCCCGACGTATACTCGACCGAACTGCAATTATCGTCCTTGGGAAGGGTCCTATGTCTCGAAACGCGCGCACGAGATCCGTGCTGATGGCTGCAATCCTGTCGCTTTCGGCGTCCGTTGCCATCGGGCAGGAACAGCCTGCCACGCCAGCCCAGAATCTTCCGTCCATCATCGTCACCCCGGCCGAGACCCGTGACCTGGTCGATCGCGTCGTCGCTTCTGGCACGCTGCGCGCCGAAGAAGAGGTCCAGATCCAGCCCCAGGTCGAGGGACTGCAGATCGAGACCCTGAACGTCGACGTCGGCGACAAGGTCGAAGCCGAGACGGTCGTCGCCAAGCTGAGCCAGGACACACTTCAGCTGCAGCGCAGCCAGTATGTCGCCAACCGTGCCAAGGCGGAAGCAGCGCTCGCCCAGTATCAGGCTCAGCTGGTTGAAGCCGAAGCAAGCCTGGAGGAAGCACAGCGGCAGTTTGAGCGTGCAACGCGCCTGGCCTCGTCTGGTTCCGTGTCCGCATCACAAAAGGAACAGGCTGAAACCGCGCTGGCGAGTGCCACCGCCCGGGTCGAGACGGCGCGCCAGGCCATCACTGTCGCGGAAGCCGACATCAAGGTCGTGGACAGCCAGATCGCCGACACCGATCTGCGCCTTGCCCGAACCGACATCAAGTCGCCGGTGGCGGGCATCGTTTCCGTCCGAAATGCACGCATCGGCGCGATCGCCTCCGGCGCGGGCCAGCCACTCTTCACGGTCATCCGCGATGGCCAGATCGAACTGGTGGCAGACGTGCCGGAAACTGATATCCTGCGCCTGAAGGCTGGCCAGAAGGCGGAAGTCTCGGTCGCCGGTTCCGACAGGCCTCTGAGCGGCTCCGTCCGCCTGGTTTCGCCGGTCGTCGATCCGGTCACGCGTCTCGGCGCCGTGCATATCGCACTCGACGACGATGCGGCGGCCCGTGCGGGCATGTATGGCAGTGCCTCGATCGTGGTGCAGGAGGCCAATGGCGTCGCCCTGCCGCTTTCGGCGATCACGACCGAAGCCGGCAAGACCACGGTCCGCAAGGTCGCCGATGGCACCGTCGAGATGGTCGAGATCAAGACGGGCATCCAGGATGGTGCATACATCCAGGTGACAGAAGGCCTGAACGACGGAGACAAGGTGGTCGCCAAGGCGGGCGTCTTTGTCCGTGACGGCGACCGGATCAATCCGGTGGAAGAAACCAGCAGCGTTTCCAACTGAGGGGCGACGACGCCATGAACTTCTCTGCATGGTCTATACGCAATCCGATTGCGCCGATCCTGGCCTTCTTCCTGTTGATCGTGGTCGGCATCCAGTCGTTCAACTCGCTGCCGATCACCCGCTTCCCGAACATCGACGTTCCGCTGGTGGCGATCACGGTCGGCCAGAGCGGCGCCTCGCCGGCTGAACTCGAAAGCCAGGTGACGAAGGAAGTCGAAGACGCGGTGGCATCCATCACCGGCGTTGACGAAATCAACTCGACCGTCACCGATGGCCAGTCCCAGACGGTCGTCATGTTCCGCATGGAAGTGCCGACGGAACAGGCGGTTCAGGACGTCAAGGACGCGATCGACCAGATCCGCGGCGATCTGCCGGCCTCCGTCGAGGAACCGATCGTCACCAAGATCGACGTCGAAGGCCAGGCCATCCAGAGCTTTGCCGTTTCCTCGCCCAACATGAACCTCGCCGAACTCTCCTGGTTCGTCGATGACACCATCAAGCGCGCCCTGCAGGGCCAGCCGGGCATCGGCCGTGTCGACCGCTACGGCGGCGCGGACCGGGAAGTCCGTGTCGAATTGGACCCGAACCGCCTGGACGCACTGGGCGTCACGGCTTCAGACATTTCCAGCCAGCTGAAGGGCACCAATGTCGATCTCGGCTCCGGCCGCGGTCAGGTCGCCGGTGCCGAACAGTCCATCCGCACGCTCGGCGACAACCGGGATGTGGAAAGCCTTGCGAATTCCACGATCGCCCTGCCCGGCGGTCGCTTCGTCAAGCTGTCCGACATCGGCCGCGTCACCGACACCTATGAAGAGCCGAAATCCTTCGCCCGCCACGACGGCAAGCCGGTCGTGTCCTTCGCCGTCTTCCGCGCCAAGGGTGCCAGCGAAGTGACGGTTGCCGAGACGGTTGCCGAGAGCCTCGCCACCGTGCGTGCCGAAAACCCCGACGTCCAGATCGAGATGATCGACGACTCGGTCTACTTCACCTACGGCAACTACGAAGCGGCCATGCACACGCTCGTCGAAGGCGCCCTGCTCGCCGTCATCGTGGTCCTGCTCTTCCTGCGCAACTGGCGTGCGACACTTATCTCGGCGGTCGCGCTACCGCTCTCGGCCATCCCGACCTTCTGGGTCATGGACCTGATGGGCTTCTCGCTGAACCTCGTCTCGTTCCTGGCGCTGACGCTGGCAACCGGTATTCTCGTCGACGACGCGATCGTCGAGGTGGAAAACATCGCCCGCCACATCAAGATGGGCAAGACGCCCTATCGCGCGGCAATCGAGGCTGCCGACGAAATCGGCCTCGCCGTCATCGCGACGACCTTTACGATCATCGCGGTCTTCGTGCCGGTTTCCTTCATGCCGGGTATCCCGGGCCAGTACTTCATCCAGTTTGGCCTGACGGTCGCCTTCTCCGTCTTCTTCTCGCTGCTTGTGGCGCGTCTCATCACTCCGATGATGGCGGCCTACCTGATGCGGGCGGAAGACGCGATGGACGACCATCACGACAATGACAGCCTGCCGCTGAAGATGTACACGAAGCTGGTGCGCTTCACGACCCGCCGCTGGTATTCGCGCCTCGGCACGCTGGCGGCTGCCATCGCCTTCCTGATCGGCTCCATCATCCTGCTCGCCGGCGTACCCGGCAGCTTCATTCCGCCGGAAGATGCAGGCCGCATCGTGCTGTCGGTCGAACTGCCGCCGAATGCGACGCTGGATGAAACCGAGCGCAAGACGGATGAAATCTACGCCGCCATCAAGGACGTGCCGGACGTCGACAGCATCTTCATCCTCGGCGGCTCCTCGCCGCGCGGAGATCTGGAACTGCGTCGCGCAAGCGTGACCATGAACCTCGACCGCATCGAGCATTCGCTGGCCAAGACCCTGGTCAACGACGGACTGGGTGGCCTGCCGCTGATCGGGCAGTATCTGCCCAAGCTGCCGGAGAACGGTCGCATCCGCCCGCAATGGGATATCGAGGAAGAGGTCTTCGCGAAGCTTAACTCGATCCCGGATATCCGCATCACCAAGCTGAATGACCGTGGCGAGCGCGACATCACCTTCAACTTCCTCTCCAAGAACGAAGCGGAGTTGAATGAGGCCGTCGGCATTCTCGAAGCCAAGCTTCGTCAGGTGCCGGAACTCGCCAATGTCAGCGCCGATGGCGCCCTGCCCCGCCCGGAACTGCAGATCCGCCCGCGTGCCGACGAGGCCGCCCGCCTCGGCATCACCGCGCAGCAGATCGCCCAGACGGTGCGTGTCGCCACCATCGGCGACGTCGATGCAGCCCTGCCGAAGATCTCGCTCGACAACCGGCAGATCCCGATCCGCGTCCAGGCCTCGCTCGATTTCCGGACGGATCTCGCAGCGATCCGCGCGCTCAAGATCCGCACGGCAACGGGCGAGACGGTCCCGCTTTCGAGCGTCGCCGACATCGACTACGCAGAGGGCGTCTCGTCGATCAAGCGCAACGACCGCAACCGTGTCGTCTCGATCGGTGCCGGCCTGCCGCAGGGCGTCGCTCTCGATACCGCAACGGCTGCCTTCCGCACGACGGTCGAGAATGCAGACATCCCGGCCAGCGTTCGCTTGGCCGAGAGCGGCGATGCCAAGATCCAGGCCGAGATGCAGCAGAGCTTCGTCAACGCCATGATCCTCGGCCTGCTTCTCGTGCTGACGGTGCTGATCCTGCTGTTCAAGGACGTGATCCAGCCCTTCACCATCCTGTTCTCGTTGCCGCTCGCTATCGGCGGCGTGGCCGTCGCGTTGATCATCACGAACAACGCGCTCTCCATGCCCGTCCTGATCGGCATCCTGATGCTGATGGGCATCGTGACGAAGAACGCGATCCTGCTCGTGGACTTCGCCATCGAGATGCGCCGCCACGGCATGGATCGTCTGGAGGCCATGGTGGAAGCCGGCCGCAAGCGCGCCCGCCCGATCATTATGACCTCGATCGCCATGTCGGCGGGCATGCTGCCCTCCGCCCTCGGTGTCGGTGAAGGCGGTTCGTTCCGCGCCCCCATGGCCGTGGCCGTCATCGGCGGCATCATCGTCTCGACGGTGCTGAGCCTCGTGGTCGTGCCCGCCTTCTTCCTGATCCTCGACGACGTCTCCCGCCTGCTCGGCTGGATCTTCAGCCGCTTCGTCGGCAAGAAGGAAGAAGAGGAGGAGCCGCTGACACCGGAGGTTCTGTCCTTCCTGGCGCGCCAGAATGTTCAGGCCCTGGAAGCCATGGATCGCCGCGTCGCCGCCGTCGAACGCAGCCAGCCGGTCACCCGCAAGAGCGACGGCAATGGCAACGTGATCAACCTGCCGCCACTCGCCGCAGAGTAACCCAAGCTCGACCGGCCGCCCCACATGGCGGTCGGTCTCCCGCTCGGCGCGGCGCCCCTGAAATGTCCCCTCCTCACATCCTCCAGTCACACGCAAGAGAACCGACGCAACCTGAGCGCATTGCATTCCATCTCAGGTCATGGAGATTCTCTTGAAACGTTTCATCACGATTACATTCTGCATGCTCGCAACCTCCGCTCTTTCGGATGACGGCACCCTCATGCCCGCGCAGAAACACACCGCAGCCTACGACTGGAGCGGCGCCTATGTCGGCGTCACCGGCGGCTATGGCTGGATGGATGGCTTGTTCGAAGTCACCGGTTATGCACCGAAGACCGACAGCTTGAACGGTAGAATTACCGGCGTCTTTGCCGGGGTGAGCACCCAGTTCGACAACAACATCGTGCTCGGCCTCGAGGGCGATCTTGAGTACAATGTTCAGGACGTAACGGTGACCTCCGCCTTCGGAGCCTTTACCGGCGGCGCCGACTGGCAGGGCTCGGCCCGGGTGCGTCTGGGTTATGCTCTGGATCGTCTCCTGGTCTATGCGACAGCCGGGTGGGCAGCGACGCATCTGGAAGCGGAATTCATCGGCGTGGCAGAGGCAACCGGCAGCTTCCATGGATATACCCTGGGTGCCGGCCTGGATTATGCCACGACCGATCGTCTCTTCGGGCGGCTCGATTATCGCTACAACGACTTCGGCAGCGGCGAGCTCGATTTCGGCCCTGCAACCGTCAGCTCGGAGCTTGAGCAGCACACGGTCAAAATCGGTCTCGGGATGAAGTTCTGAGGCCGAACCGAACGCAAATCAGATCGCGGATCGACGGGGATCTTTGCGAAGAAGTGCCCGTCATCCCAGGCGACACGCCTTCTTTCGACGATCATCATATACCGATGGCCGTTTGATCGAAATCAATCCGGACTTCCCCACCTCGCGATAATGTGACTCGACTGGAAAGGGCAGATCACCCGGACCTGCAGGCGACGCGCAATTCGGCTGGGCCATGGACTGGCAGGCTTGACCTCGATGGAACGCGACGACCGCAGCGGTGCATGCCCGGACACCATGTGGATGGGGAGCCGTGAAGACCGTGAACAAGATGCTGAGATTGAACGCGCGCGACAAGAACACGCTTCTGCGGACGTCGTTCCTGTCCCAACTCGGCCCGAGCGCCATGGCCTCGATGATGGAGATCGCCAATATCTCCAACTACGAGGCGCGCGATGTGCTGTTCCGCGAGGGCGAGCCAGCCGACTGTTTCTACAGTGTCCTGAGCGGCTATGTCCGCCTCTACCGGCTGAACAAGGACGGTCGCGAAGCCGATATCCGCATCTGCGGCCCGGGAGACACCTTCGCCGAATGCCTGCTCGCGCTCGGCGACAAGTATCTCTACAATGCCCAGGCGGCAGAAGCGGTCACGCTTGCCCGTTTCGACCTGCAGCGTGTGCGCGCCCTGGCCGAGCACGAGAAGGATGTCTCCCAGGCGATTATCCGCTGCCTGTCCGACCATCTGCGCACCACGATGGACTGCATCGCCAACGACCGTCTGCAGACCGCCCCGCAGCGCGTCGCCCACTATCTGCTGACCCATTGCAACGTGGAAGGCGGCCCGGCCTCGATCAGGCTTCCGTTCCAGAAGAGCCTGCTCGCCGGCAAGCTTGGGCTCGCACCCGAAGCCCTGTCGCGCGCCTTCTCAGCGCTGCGTCGTGCAGGCGTCATCGTGCGCGGACGCACGATCCAGATCAGCGATGTCAACGCGCTGAAGCAGATCTGAGCTCAGGCTAGCTGCCGGTCAGAGGCCCCCGCTCTCCTGCAGGAAGCTGACGATCTTCTCCACGCCGGCACCCCGCTTCAGGTCCGTGAAGACGAAAGGACGCTCGGAGCGCATCCGGCCGGCATCGCGTTCCATCACATCGAGGTCGACGCCGACATGGGGTGCGAGATCGGTCTTGTTGATGACCAGCAGATCCGACCGCGTGATGCCCGGCCCGCCCTTTCGCGGGATCTCTTCTCCCTGACAGACCGAAATGACGTAGAGCGTGATGTCGGCGAGATCTGGCGAGAAGGTCGCCGCGAGGTTGTCGCCGCCGGATTCGATGAAGACGACATCGAGATCCGGGATCCGCGCATTGAGATCGGCAATGGCCTTCAGATTGATCGAGGCATCCTCCCGGATCGCGGTATGCGGACAGCCGCCCGTCTCGACCCCCACCACGCGATCCGAAGTCAGGGCCTGCATGCGGATCAGCGCATCGGCATCCTCGCGGGTGTAGATGTCATTGGTGACGACGGCGACGGAGTAGTCGTCGCGCATCGCCTTGCAGAGCTTTTCCGTCAGAGCCGTCTTGCCGGAGCCAACCGGTCCGCCGATGCCGACGCGGAGGGGACCATTTTTCGATTTCATCATCTTCGTCCTGTTTGCGCTTCAAGCCTAGGATTGGAACAGCCGGGAATATTGCGTCTCGTGCCGCATGCTCAGCGTCTCGGCGATGATCGTCGCCGAACCGAGGTCATCCAGCCCGAAGCCGCTCAACTCTGTCGCAGCGGCCAGAATAGGCTGCTCTGCCACCGCCAGGATCGCGACCCCACGGCTCTGCCCGGTGACGCCGAGCCGGATCGCGACCGAGATATATTGCGAGATCTGTGCATGCAGGAAAGCCGCAATCGCGTCTTCCCTCGCGACACCATGCGCAGCCGCCACGGCGCCGACGGCGACGCTGTAGGCGATAGGCCCCTGAAGTCTCTCGATCACCGGATGCGGCCACGCGGCAGCGGCCTGGACAAACGCCTCACCGAGCCGCGTAACCTCCGCATGCCGCTCGGCCGAACCGGCGAGTGCGGTCGCGAGGGACATCAGATCTTCAAGCGGCTGCCCTTCGCTCTGCAGCCGATGCGCTTCGCCGAGCAGGATCCCATCATTGCGCATACCGCCGGCCGAGAGCAGTGTCAGGAGCCAAGCCTCGACGCCGTCCCCGTCGCGGACATGATCTTCGACGACCGCGCTCTCGAAGCCGGCGGAATAGGAAAAGCCGCCGACGGGGAAGGCCGGCGAGAGCCAGGCCATCAGCCGAAGCAGCGCCTGCCGTCCGGCAAAGTCGCCAGCCGGCATCTCACCCGTGGCCATGCCCGCCCTCATGATGCCCACCATGGGAGCCGTGGCCACCATGGGCATGATAGGCGCCGCGCACCGGCTGGAAAGGCTCGACGATATCAGACACCTCGGCGCCCAGACCGACAAGCATGTCCCGGATCACGTGATCGCGCTGGATCAGGATGCGGTCCGGCTCGATCTGGGCGGAGAGATGCCGGTTGCCCAGATGCCAGGCAAGTTCGATCAGGTGGAGCGTGTCGCGGGCGCGGATTTCGAACAGCCGCTCTTCCGCCGCCTGGATCTCGACCGTCGTCCCGTCCTCGAGCAACAACCGATCGCCGTGATGAAAGAGCACGGGCTCCTTGAGGTCGAGCATGACCATGTCGCCATTGTCGAGATGCAGCAGTTTGCGTCGCAGGTGACGGCCGTCATGGGGAAGAACCACCACGCCGTCAGGCGCGTCGGCGACGGAACCGGCGGGTTTGAAGGAAGTCGCGCGCTGCATGAAATCTCCGACATGGCTGTTTTCGAACCATGCACAGGAATGAGGCAAACGGCAAGATCGTTCTTCAGTCCCGCCGGCCGATCGCGGCAAAAAGTCGAGCATCATCAGACGCATGGTCGCTGATCATCGGCTCCAGGATGACAAGCGATTGCTCGTGGATAACGCGGTCACGCCCGCTGTCCTTGGCAAGATAGAGCGCCTTGTCCGCCCAGGCATAGACGATCTCGGGACGCTTGCCCGCAGCGAACTCGGCGACCCCGGCGGAGATGGTGACGCAGATCTCCGTCCCGTGAAAATCCACGCATCGGGCGGCGACACGCTTCGGTGCCTCTTCCACCAGAGCCAGTCTTTCCTCCCGTGTCCCGCCCCGCAGAACGACGCCGAACTCTTCCCCGCCGAGGCGGACGACGAGATGCCGGTCGCCAAAAACCTCTCTCAAGACAGAGGAGACCGCCTGGATGACCCGATCGCCCACCTGATGACCGAAGCGGTCATTGATCGACTTGAAGCGATCGATGTCGATGATCGCGAGCGATGCTTCCCCCGAAACGGCGGCGACGGCCTCGTTGAACACGCGCCTGTTGGCCAGCCCCGTCAGCGTATCTGTTTTGCTGAGACGCTCGAATGTGCTGCGCGAGGCGGCAAGGTCGCGAATGACATGGCCTGCGGCGAAGGCCAGACCGCCGGTGAGGATCCCGCCGAAGAGCCAGGCAAAGGCCACCATCAGCCGGACCATCTCGTCGAAGGGAAGCGTGAGAAACCCCGTGAGGGTGAGCAGCAGGAGCGACAAAAAGCCTGCAAGGCTGGCCACGATCACCGAGCAGAAGCAGACGCGCAGGGCAAAGTGCAGCACCGCCCGAGGCGTTTCGAAGCCTCCGAGGTCGATCTGCGGCCAGCGCCCTTTGCCGATGAGAATCACCGCCTGCTCCTTCATGAACATGCCCTTGAATTAGGGTGAGCAGGTTTTGCGAGTCCTAACGGAATCACTCAAATGCAAGCGATCAGCCGAATGGGCGAGGAACCACCGAAAAAGGACGCTGGAGGAGCGCGCGCTCGTGTTCCACCTGCCCGATGGTCAGCTTGATCGCGATAGCGCAAGCGGCGGTGATCGTCGTTTCTCAGCGTCTCCGGGGCCTTCAGCCGTGATGGAGATCGAGTGAAAGATCAAGCAGTTGCGGCAGGGGCGTCCACCAGCCGGTGCGGATACCCGCGGACCGCAACATGGCGGCCGTCCAGGTGTTGCAGCCGACCAGCACGTTGAAGACACCCCTCGCCTCGAAGAAGGCGTCATCCAGGCCGTAAGCGGCGCCCGGGACGGCAACTGGCATGCCGTCTTCGCGTAGGAAACTGCCGCGGATTTCCGTGATCATCCGGCGACGCCCCTCGTCCGTGATCGCAAGCTTGCGCACGGAGGGATGCTGAAGATCGAGAGGACCAGCCACGGAGGCATGCAGCACGGAGCGGTCGACGGTCAGCGCCTTGAACACGGGCAGCGGGCGGATGTCACCCCATGTCGGCGTTTCGATATAGAAGGACCGTCCACCCCAGCCGATGATCAGGTATTCCACCCCCGGCATGTCGAGGGGCAACCCACCGGGAACGAGATCGGCGAACGCCGCCCGCACCTCGTCATCGACCGGCAGGGCGATGTCCGTGTGAATCGGATTGGCGAGCAACAGGATCTCCGCCGTCTCGCCTCCAAGGGAACCCTCCGCGCGCGGATTGAGCGGGCGCGGCAGCAACGTTCCCAAAGCCACGAGGATAACGAGCAAGGACAGGCCAAAGGCTAGCCTTCGAAAAAGCGTCTTCACTGTCGGGGCGTCTCAGTCTGCAAGGTCGAGCCTGTGCTCAATTCTCCTGACCTGTTCAACCAGACGATCAAGACGCAAGCCCATCTCCGCGACACCTCCGGCATCCGCACCTTGATCGCGCCGCAATCCTGCCAGGCCGATCTCCATCCGGGTGAGACGCTGCCCTTGCTCGGCCATGGTGTCGCGCATATCGCGCAGATCCGAACGGATTGCTCGCAAATGCTCCAGAACCGGGTTATTCACGTCCTCGGCCATGGCACAACAACTCCTGAATGGGTCAGGCAGATGATACACCAGGCCATGCTGGCCGCAAATCCGACTGGCTACCGCGTCAGAACAGGAAGTACCGCTGCGCCATCGGCAGCTTGGTCGCCGGTTCACAGGTCAGCAGTTCGCCATCGGCGCGCACTTCATAGGTTTCCGGATCCACTTCCATATGCGGCGTCAAGTCGTTGTGGATCATCGACTTCTTGGAGATGCCGCCCCGAGTGTTCTTGACCGCCACCAACTGCTTGGCGACACCCAGACGATTGCCGAGGCCGGCATCGAGGGCGGCCTGCGAAACGAAGGTGACGGAGGAATTCGTCCGCGCCTTGCCATAGGCACCGAACATCGGGCGGTAATGCACCGGCTGCGGGGTGGGAATCGAAGCATTCGGATCGCCCATCGGAGCGGCGGCAATCACGCCACCGAGCAGCACCATATCCGGCTTCACGCCAAAGAAGGCCGGATTCCAGATGACGAGATCGGCCCGCTTGCCGACTTCGATCGAGCCGATCTCATGGCTCACGCCATGGGCGATCGCCGGGTTGATCGTGTATTTTGCCACATAGCGCTTGGCGCGCATGTTGTCGTTGTCGCCCGACTCGGTGGAGAGTGCGCCGCGCTGGCGTTTCATCTTGTCGGCCGTCTGCCAGGTGCGGATGATGACCTCGCCGACGCGCCCCATGGCCTGACTGTCGGACGAAATGATCGAGAAGGCACCGATGTCGTGCAGGATGTCTTCCGCCGCGATGGTTTCCTTGCGGATGCGGCTTTCGGCAAAGGCGATGTCTTCCGGGATCGATGAGGACAGGTGATGGCAGACCATCAGCATGTCCAGATGCTCTGCGACCGTGTTGACCGTGTAGGGCCGCGTCGGATTGGTCGACGATGGAATGACGTTCAACTGTCCACAGATCTTGATGATGTCAGGCGCGTGGCCGCCTCCAGCCCCTTCCGTGTGGAAGGCATGGATCGTGCGGCCCTTGATCGCTCCGACCGTATCTTCCACGAAGCCGGACTCGTTCAGCGTGTCGGTGTGGATCATCACCTGAACGTCGTACTGGTCGGCGACCGAGAGGCAGCAGTCGATGGCGCCGGGTGTCGTGCCCCAGTCTTCGTGCAGCTTGAGCGAGGTCGCACCGCCAAGTACCATTTCCTCGAGCGCGCCCGGCAGCGAGGCATTGCCCTTGCCGGCAAAGGCGAGGTTCATCGGGAAAGCGTCCGCCGCCTCTATCATGCGGGCGATATGCCAGGGACCGGGCGTGCAGGTCGTCGCGAGCGTGCCGTGTGCGGGGCCGGTACCGCCGCCCAGCATCGTGGTGAGGCCCGACATCAGCGCCTCCTCGATCTGCTGCGGGCAGATGAAGTGGATATGTGCATCCATGCCGCCGGCGGTGATGATCTTGCCCTCGCCCGCAATCGCCTCCGTACCGGGGCCGACGATGATGTTGACGTCGGGCTGTGTGTCCGGATTGCCGGCCTTGCCGATCGCAACGATCCGGCCGTCCTTGAGGCCGATATCGGCCTTCACGATCCCCCAGTGGTCGAGGATCAGCGCATTGGTGATGACGGTGTCGACCGCGCCGTTTGCGCGCGTCACCTGACTCTGGCCCATGCCGTCACGGATGACCTTGCCGCCGCCGAACTTCACCTCTTCGCCATAGGTGGTGAAATCCTTCTCCACCTCGATGAACAGCTCCGTGTCTGCAAGACGTACCTTGTCGCCAGTGGTCGGACCGAACATCGAAGCATAGGCGGCGCGGGACATCTTGTAGGACATGGGTCTCAGGCTCCTTGGGAGAGGGAGGAAACGAAGATCGGTTGCAGCCGCAGGACGCGGCCGCTCGATATATATTGATCGACCAGCCGGCGCTCGGCTTCGAAAGGATGGCCATCCCACCCGCTGTGACCGAAGCCGGCGAGGATGATGGTATCTTCGGCATGCGTCGGATCGGACAGCAGCGCCTCGATCACCACCATGCCGCTCGAGGGCACGACGTATGGCTCCGCATCGAGCGCCAGCAGTGCGGCGTCCAGGCCCTCATGCACGTCGCGATGGATGATCCGGTGCTGCTTGCCATTGGCCGTGGCGAAGGTCGCGAAGCCATCGGTGTAATCGTCGCAGAAGTCGTCGAGTTCGGGATGCGTGATCGCAAGCTGCGGCTTCATGTCGGCGAACTTCTCCGGATCGCGCACCGACCAGATCTCCGCCGTGCGGCGCACCGCCTCGCTGTCGCGCCATTCGGGATCGGCAAGCATCTGGGCCCCCGGGCGTCCCGTGTTGCAAACGGCGATGATATCCGTCTTGCGCCCCGCAGCGCCGAAGTTCCGGCTGCCATTGAAGCGGATCACGAGGTCCGCGGCGTCGATAAGGGGTGCAGCCCCCTCGTCTACCGGTCCGTTGCCCACGATCATGATCTGTCTCGCCTGAGCCATGGTCTCACACCCTCAAAAGCCCTCGACCAGTGACTTGAGTTCTTCCGTGCGGTGTTTTGTGAGTTCCGCGAGGCAGAATGAGATCACCATCGGCTGCATGGTCCCACCTTCGGCCGAGTAACCTTCGAGATCGCAGGCTGCATCGCGATAGGCGAGCCAGGCACGCTGCGAAACCAGAAGCCGCTTGGCTGCTCCATTGTCGTCCGAAGGTGGCGTCGCCTTGTCCCATGCGAGCATGGCGGCGCGCGTCTCGGCCCATTGGGCATTCATCGCGGCATCGGCTTTTCGATAGTCCTCGGCCGCACACTGGTTCATGTCGGCCTGGGTCTGGGCATTGTTGCAATCGACGTCCCGCACGTCCTCGCTCGAGGCCGGCGCGTCTTGCAGCAATACGCAGCCGCAGACGACGAGGATCACGCCCCAGTTCATCGCCCGCACCATGACCGTTTCCCCACCTTCATATCAGAGGCTGCCCATGACCTTCTGGCGGAAACCATAGACTTCGCGCTTGCCAGACAACGGGATCAGCGTGACCTGCCGCGTCTGTCCCGGCTCGAAGCGCACGGCCGTGCCGGCCGGAATGTCGAGCCGCATGCCCCGCGCCTTGTCGCGATCGAAGATCAGCCCGGCATTGGTCTCGAAAAAGTGGTAGTGACTGCCGACCTGCACCGGCCGGTCGCCACTGTTGGAGACCTCGAGCGTCACGGTTGGATGTCCGGCATTCAGTTCGATTTCGCCAGCGGCGGCAATGATTTCACCGGGGATCATGAATCGCTCCTTCAGCGGGTTCAAGCGGCGCGCGAAGGCGGACAGCCTTCGGCTTTGAGGACGCGTTTGGTGGAAGCCGGATTGTTCACGAGCTTTGCGGCAGGCCGGACCGGCCGACGCACCAATTCCCCGCCACAATTCGGGCAGATCCCTGCAAGCGTGGTGGACGCGCAGTCGGCACAATAGGTGCATTCGAAGCTGCAGATCATCGCCAGGCTTTCCGGCGGCAGATCCTTGTCGCAGCACTCGCAATTGGGTCGAAGCTCCAGCGCCATGATCCGGTCCTCAACGAATGGGTTCGTGAACGGTGACGAGTTTCGTTCCGTCCGGAAACGTCGCCTCGATCTGCACGTCGTGGATCATCTCGGCGATGCCTTCCATCACCTGGTCGCGGGTGATGACATGCGCGCCCGCCTCCATGAGATCGGCGACGGCGCGACCGTCGCGCGCCCCTTCGACGACGAAATCGGTGATCAGCGCAATCGCTTCCGGATAGTTGAGCTTCACGCCCCGTTCCAGCCGGCGACGCGCGACCATGGCCGCCATCGCGATCAGCAGTTTGTCCTTTTCCCGCGGCGTCAGATTCATGCGTGCTCCAATCCGTGATCGTCAGAGAGTCCAGACTTTTGGCACAGACGCGCCCCCGCGCAAGGCCGAAATGACCGGGATCAAGATTTTTCTCAAGGCAAAGCCGTCAGGCGCCGCGATACGGGCAACAAGCTTGCCTTGCCAATAACTTACGCCGCCCATTTCTTCAGCGATATGCTCACGAATTGGGCGGATCAGCGCTTCGGCGCGTGGGCTGACGAGAATGAGAGTCGCGAAGGCAACGCGCCCGGCAAGCACTGCCGGCGACGCCACCAGACCGGCGACATCGCCACCCAGTTTCAGCTCTTCGGCATGCAGCAGGCGTCCGCTCCGCCGGATCCGCCAGCGGTCGCGCACGAGGCCGGCATTCATCGCCTCTCCCATGGCTTTGCGCCCGAGCAGGATCGCTTCCACGGCGAGGAATTCGGCATCCTCGGCGAGGTCAACCTCGAGCCTTCGGGTCAGCAATGCATTGTCGAAGAGAATGCTTTCCTGCGGCAGCCAGTGCATGCGAGCACCCTCACCCACTTCGATCCGGGTGGTGATCTCGCCGGTACCGGCAGAAGCCTTGTAGATCTTTTCGCAGGCCTGGGTCGTGGCGGTGAGAAAACTGCCAGGGCCGGCGCGGAAACTCCAGTCGAACTGGTCCCCGCCGGTAATGCCGCCGGCGGTGTTGATCGTCACCGCCTCGAGCTCACCGGTGAAACTCTCGGGCAGGCGGATCTTGGCCGCCCCCTCCTGATAGAGCTCGGCGATGCGCGTGCGCCCGCCGAGCGACTTCGTTACAAGTCGCCCGACACCGCGGGCACGTTGCTGTCTGGTTTGCTGGATGGCGTGCAATGTGTCCCCTGCCCGCCGTCGCTGATCGCGGCGGTTTTCTGTTTGTCGCCGCAGGCATTCTCGACCGCGACCGTCGCAATCATTTCGCCGCCCGAGGCCTTGAAGAACTCCCACATTCTGTCGGTCGCATCAACCTCGCGGATCGCCTTGTCGCCGTTCGAGGCGAGGCGGAACCGCACGGTCCGGGCCGGCCAGGCATGATCGGCGCTGGCAATCACATAGGAGACGACGCTGGTTCCCGCACGGCAGCCGGCATAGCTCATGACGTCGGCGTTTTCGCCTGTTTCCAAGGAAGCGCGGCCCTCGCAGCCGTTGAGCTCGGCCCAGCGATTGAGCGCCACCTCGCCGCCATAACGCCAATAGGCCTTGCCGCCCCCCTCGAACGGGTTGACGTGATCCTTCTTGCCCGAAAAGGCGATGATGGAGACCGGCCGGCTCGGCTGGCAGCTTTCCCTGCGTGGCTGCCAGACACCGTTTTCCTCGACCGGTGTGCCAGCGCGCAGGCCCATGACGAAACCGGCGGCGGCAAAGTCACCGAAGCCATTGCAGATATACTGCGACAGCATCCGCCCGCCGCCGGAATAGCCAGACGCATAAACCTTGGTGGCGTCGATGCAGAGCTTTTCCTTGGCGATCTCGAGCGCCGCGCGGATGGCAGCGGACTCGTCCGCGCCTTCTCCCGTCGTGACACCCGGCACATACCAGGCATGGGTGCCCGGCAACTCGCCTTTCAGGCTGCCGGCGAGCGCCATCACGACGAAGCCCTCGCGCTCGGCGACCTCGTTCCAGTGGCTGCGCCCGAGCTGTACCTTAGGATTGCTGTTGGAGCCGTGGAAGTCGAGGACCAGCGGAACCTTCTTCTTGCCCGAATAGCTCGACGGCACGACATAGATCGCCTCCCGTTCGATGCCACCCGACTGGAAGGTCAGGCTGTATTGGCCGCGTTCGATCGGCGCGCCGCAGCCCGCAGCTTGCGCCGCCGCGCTGGAGGCGCCAAGGAGGAAAAGCCCCGCGACCACGCGCAATACGCCGCGTGCCCGCACGAGTGGGATTACCGTGCTGGTCGTCATGGATGTGCCTTCTGTTCGCAGATGCGCGTCTAATATCACGCGTGGCCCCAGCATCAACCCAGCTTCGCTAATAAATCATCAACCCTGTCTTGCAAAATCATACGGTCAGATGGCGACGCGCCTCCGGCGTATCGAGGGTCTCGGCCGCCCCCTGATGCACGATCTCGCCGCGATCCATGATGTAGACATGATCGGCGAGCTCCCGGCAGAAATCGAGATACTGCTCGACGAGCAGGATCGCCATGCCGGTGGTGTCGCGCAGATAGCGGATGGCCCGGCCGATATCCTTGATGATCGACGGCTGGATGCCTTCGGTCGGCTCGTCCAGCACCAGGATCTTCGGCCGTGTCACCATGGCGCGCCCGATCGCCAGCTGCTGCTGCTGGCCACCGGAGAGGTCACCTCCGCGCCGCGACAGCATGGTGTCGAGGACCGGAAACAGCGCGAAGATGTCGTCCGGGATGAAGCGGTCCTTGCGGTCGAGCGGCGCGTAGCCGGTCTCGAGGTTTTCCTTGACCGTCAGCAAAGGAAAGATCTCGCGGCCCTGCGGCACATAACCGACACCCGTGCGCGCCCGGTTGAACGGCGCCATGCCGTTCAGTTTGGTGCCGTTGAAGGTGATCGTGCCCGCCGACACCGCATGCTGGCCGGTGATGGCACGCAGCAGCGACGACTTGCCGACCCCGTTTCGGCCGAGCACGCAGGTGATCTTTCCCATCTCGGCATTGATGGAGACGCCCCGCAGGGCCTGGGCGGCACCGTAGTGCAGATTGACGTTTTCGACTGTCAGCATGATGCGAGCTCCTCGCTCGGTTGGTGCGAGGGGTTCCCCCCCTCTGTCACTGCGTGACATCTCCCCCACACGGGGGGAGAGTGGAGCCAGACGGCCGGCCTCGTGAAATTTTGAATGCTTGCGGCGATGCAAGCGGTCAGCGCCGCGCCGCTCTCCCCCCTTGTGGGGGAGATGCCCGGCAGGGCAGAGGGGGGTGTGCTCGGCAAAACGTCCATCATCACCGCCCCAGATAATTCTCGATGACCTTCTGGTCGTTCGAGACGAAAGCGATCGAGCCCTCCGCCAGCACCGAGCCTTCCGCGAGACACGTCACCTTGACGCCGAGATCGCGGATGAACCCCATGTCGTGTTCGACGACGACGACGGAGCGGGTCTTGGCGATTTCCTTGAGGAGAATGGCCGTCTCCGCCGTCTCGGCATCGGTCATGCCGGCAACGGGCTCGTCGACGAGCAGAAGCTTCGGTTCCTGCGCCAGAAGCATGCCGATCTCCAGCCACTGCTTCTGACCGTGGGAGAGGTTGGCGGCCAGCTCGTCCTTGCGATGGGTGAGCCGGACAGTCTCCAGGATTTCCTCGATGCGTGCCTTGTCTTCGGCCGTTAGCCGATAGAAGAGCGTGGCGAACACACCGCGCTTGCGGTTGAGCGCCAGTTCCAGATTGTCCCAGACGGTGTGGCTTTCGAACACCGTCGGCTTCTGGAACTTGCGGCCGATCCCGAGCTGGGCAATCTCGGCCTCGTCCTTCTTGGTGAGATCCACCTTGCCGCCGTCGAAGAAGACCTCGCCCTCGTCGGGCCGGGTCTTGCCGGTGATGATGTCCATCATCGTCGTCTTGCCGGCGCCGTTCGGGCCGATGATCGCCCGGAGCTCACCGGGTTCGACGATGAAGGACAGCGAATTCAGCGCCTTGAAGCCATCGAAGGAAACGGAGACACCGTTGAGATAGAACAGGCTGGACGTGGTCTTGTCGCTCATCGCATCACTCCGCAGCCACAGGGGCCGATTGGGGTTTCACGTCGGTATTGGCCGCATCCTTGTCCGCGGCATCGCGGAATTCCTTGCGACGGGCCAGATACTGCTGGACCGTCCCCACGATCCCCTTGGGCAGGAAGAGCGTGACGCAGATGAAGAGCGCGCCGAGCGCGAAGAGCCAGAGATCGGGGAAGGCGCCGGTGAAGTAGCTCTTGCCGACATTGACGAGGATGGCGCCGATGATCGGCCCGATCAGCGTGCCGCGACCGCCGACCGCCGTCCAGACGACAACTTCGATGGAGTTGGCCGGCGCAAATTCACCCGGGTTGATGATCCCGACCTGCGGCACGAACAGCGCCCCGGCAATGCCTGCCATCATCGCCGAGACGACGAAGGTGAAGAGCTTGATGTTCTCGACCCTGTAACCCAGGAAGCGCACGCGGCTTTCCGCGTCGCGCACGCCGACCAGCACCTTGCCGAATTTCGAGCGGGTGATCCCGGAGGCAATCACGAGGCAGAGCGCCAGGAAGATCGCCGAAAGCGCAAAGAGCACCGCACGCGTACCATCCGCCTGGACGGAGAAGCCGAGGATTTCCTTGTAGTCGGTGAGACCGTTATTGCCACCGAAGCCCATGTCGTTGCGGAAAAAGGCGAGCATCAGGGCGTAGGTCATCGCCTGGGTGATGATCGAGAGATAGACGCCGTTGACGCGGGAGCGGAAGGCAAACCAGCCGAAAACGAAGGCGAGCAGGCCGGGCACGAAAAGCACCATGGCCATGGCGACCGGGAACATATCCATGCCATGCCAGAACCACGGCAGCTCCTTCCAGTTCAGGAAGACCATGAAGTCCGGCAGAATGGGGTCGCCATAGACGCCGCGAGAGCCGATCTGGCGCATCAGATACATGCCCATCGCATAGCCGCCGAGCGCAAAGAATGCGCCATGGCCGAGCGAGAGGATGCCGCAATAGCCCCAGACGAGATCGAGCGCGAGTGCGAGGAGCGCGTAGCAGAGATATTTGCCGAGCAGCGACATGATATAGGTCGGCACATGCAGCGGGCTGTCCGGCGGCATCAGCAGGTTGAGCGCCGGAATGAGCATTGCGAAAGCAACGAGGATGCCGGCGGCAATCAGGATCTTGCCTTCGAGTGCACGTAGGATGAAGCCGGTAATCATGCTTCCACCGCCCTTCCCTTGAGCGCGAAGAGACCGCGCGGACGTTTCTGGATGAAGAGGATGATCAGCACGAGCACGAGGATCTTGCCGAGCACAGCGCCGACCGAGGGTTCGAGGAACTTGTTGAGGATGCCGAGCGACAAGGCGCCGACCAGCGTGCCCCAGAGATTGCCGACGCCGCCGAAGACCACGACCATGAAACTGTCGATGATGTAGGACTGGCCAAGGTTCGGAGAGACGTTGTCGATCTGGCTGAGCGCCACCCCGGCAATGCCGGCAATGCCCGAGCCGAGCGCAAAGGTGAAGGCATCGACCCAGGGGGTGCGAATGCCCATGGACGAGGCCATGCGGCGGTTCTGCGTGACCGCGCGCATCTGCAGTCCGAAGGCGGAGCGCTTCATCAGCGCCAGCAATGCGAAGAAGATGGTGAGCGAGAAGAGCACGATCCACATGCGGTTCCAGGTGATCGTCATGCCACCCAGCGCAAAGGAGCCGGACATCCAGGAGGGATTGCCGACTTCCTGGTTGGTCGGGCCGAAAATGGTGCGCACGGTCTGCTGCAGGATGAGCGAAATGCCCCAGGTCGCAAGCAGGGTTTCAAGCGGCCGGCCATAAAGGAAGCGGATGACGCCGCGCTCGATCACGAGCCCGATCAGCGCCGTCATCAGAAACGAAACGGGCAATGCGATCGCGAGCGACCAGTCGAACAACCCGGGATAGCTGGTGCGGATCACCTGCTGCACCACGAAGGTGGAATAGGCGCCGATCATCACCATCTCGCCATGCGCCATGTTGATGATGCCCATGACACCGAAGGTGATGGCCAGCCCGATGGCCGCAAGCAGCAGCACGGAGCCGAGCGAGATGCCGTACCAGACATTCTCGGCGGCATCCCAGAGCATCAGCTGGCTTTCCAGGCCGGCGATGGCCGAGTCGAGATCGGGCCTCAGGCTCTCGTCGATGCTCGATGACACCGACATCAGGATGCCGACCGCTTCCCGGCCGCCCAAAGAGGCCACGGTTTCGATCGCCGCGCGCTTCTCGTCCGCCGATCGGTCAGATGCCAGCACCGAAACGGCGCGAGCCTCCTCCATACGCGCCTTGACCTCCGAGTCCTGCTCGGTGGCAAGTGCCGCCTCGACGAGATCAAGATTTTCGGCACTGGGCGACTGGAGCACCGCCTGCGCAGCAGCAAGCCGCACGCTCCGGTCCGGGCTGAGCAGCGTCAGCCCGCCAAGCGCGGAGCGGATGGCGCGGCGGAGATTGTTGTTGACCTTGATCTTGGTGAAGGCGCCCTTCGGCTCCTCTCCAACAGTCTCGCCCGTCAGCGGATCGATGGCCGCGAGGTTCTTGCCGGCAGCCTTGGTGATGAACACGGCACCATCGGATTTGCGGGCATAGAGATCGCCCTCGGCAAAGGCTTCGAGCGCTGGCACGATCCTAGGATCGCCGGTCGCGGCGATCTGGCCGATCAGCTCTTCGGCCTGCTTGAAATTTGCGTCTCCAAGCGCGTTCAGGAGCGCGCGCGGGTCGCTCTGCGCCATCGAGTGGGCGGCGACGGAGAGGAAAAGAAAGGCGAGTGTGATGAAACGAATAAGCATTCTGTTGTCCCCGGGTTGGCGGGGCGGCAGAGCTCTTGAGCCCCTCATCCGCCTGCCGGCACCTTCTCCCCGCAAACGGGGAGAAGGAGGATTGCCACACCCTCGCCACCAGTGACCGGCAAACCCCCGGGCAAATCCCCTCTCCCCGCTTGCGGGGAGAGGGTTAGGGTGAGGGGCTTAGACCTAAGGTCAAGCGATCAGCTGCCCTTGCCGCCGCACTTGCCGGTGGCAACGTTGAAGTTGCCGCATTCCATCGGCTTGCGCCAATCGGCGATCAGGTCCTTGGAGTCGGGCAGGTAATCGGACCACTCGTCACCGACGACGGCAGGCGTTTCCTGGACGACTTCGAACTGACCATCGGCTTGGATTTCGCCGATCAGAACAGGCTTGGTGATGTGGTGGTTCGGCATGACGGTGGAGTAGCCGCCGGTCAGGTTCGGAACGGCAACGCCGATGATGCTATCGAGAACGGCATCGGTGTCGGTCGTGCCGGCGGCCTCGACGGCCTTAACCCAGGCGTTGAAGCCGATATAGGCAGCTTCCATCGGGTCGTTGGTCACGCGCTTGTCGTTCTTGGTGAAGGCGTGCCAGGTTTCGATGAACTCGGCATTGGCCGGCGTGTCGACGGACTGGAAGTAGTTCCAGGCTGCGAGGTGACCGACGAGCGGGGCCGTGTCGAGGCCAGCGAGTTCTTCTTCACCGACGGAGAAGGCGACGACCGGGATGTCTTCGGCCTTGATGCCCTGGTTGCCCAGTTCCTTGTAGAACGGAACGTTGGCGTCACCGTTGATGGTCGAGACGACCGCGGTCTTCTTGCCGGCCGAACCGAACTTCTTGATGTCGGAGACGATGGTCTGCCAGTCGGAATGACCGAACGGCGTGTAGTTGATCATGATGTCTTCTTCGGCAACCCCCTTCGACATCAGATAGGCCTTGAGGATCTTGTTGGTCGTCTGCGGATAGACGTAATCGGTACCCGCCAGAACCCAACGCTCGACGCCTTCGTTTTCGGCGAGATAGTCGACGGCCGGGATCGCCTGCTGGTTCGGAGCAGCACCTGTGTAGAAGATGTTGCGCGAGGATTCTTCACCCTCGTACTGGACCGGGTAGAAGAGGATCGAGTTCAGCTCTTCGAAGACCGGCAGAACGGACTTGCGCGAAGACGAGGTCCAGCAACCGAAAACGGCCGCAACCTTGTCTTTTTCGATCAGCTCGCGGGCCTTTTCGGCAAACAGCGGCCAGTCGGAGGCCGGGTCGACAACGACGGCTTCGAGCTTCTTGCCGAGAACGCCACCCTTCTTGTTCTGCTCTTCGACGAGCATCAGCATGGCGTCCTTCAGCGTCGTTTCCGAGATCGCCATCGTGCCGGACAGCGAATGCAAGACGCCGATCTTGATCGTGTCTTCCTGAGCGAACGCGCCGTGGAAGGCGGTCGTCGACAGCATGGCGCCAAGCAGCGCGCCGGTGAGTTTCATCTTCATGGACATTGTCGTGATCCCCTCTTGGTCGCAACCGGTCGGTTAATGAGTGTTAACCGTTGCTGATGGGGACTATCCGATGCTGCGGCGCAAAACCGTATACGTCGTTTGACGTAGGTCAGGGGGCAAAACGCGGAACGCCGGCCCCTGCATGCCCTCTGGCGAGGATCCATCGCTTCACGACGATACGAAGCCGGCTTGTGAGCGACGGTGCACCCACACTATATAAGGACGATAGATAAAGGAAAAACGATGCATCTCCCACCCCGCCGCAACGCCTTGAAAGAGGCCACAGCGAGCGCCCACGAGGCGCTGGACACGCTGGTCGGCAGCTTTGCGACCGTTGCGGACTACCGGCGCTATCTCGCCGGCATGGCAGCCTTTCGCCTGCCCGTCGAAGACTGGCTCTCCGGCACGCGCCTGCCCTCAGCCTTTCAGGATTGGCAGCCGGGCCTTGTGCGCGACGAACTGAAGGCAGACCTTGCAGATCTCGACGCGCCCGAACCCACGATGGATCGTCCCTTCACCCCACCCGAAGGCGAAGGCGTCATCGGCCTGCTTTATGTTCTGGAAGGCTCGTCACTCGGCGCGCGTGTTCTTGCAAAGCGCGCGGAAGCAATTGGTTTTTCGGCCGAATTCGGCGCTCGACATATTTTTTCACAAGCTCGGAACTTTTCGAACTGGCGCGCGTTTTCCGACCGTATGGAGAACGTGCGTGGATACGACGACCGAGCCGCTGCGCGGTGGGCAAACACCGCTTTCGACTATGCCCGCAATGCTTTCGAAAGCGCCTTGAATGCAGACCGCACCGTCCGTTGATCTGACCAATTGTGATCGCGAACCCATCCATATCCCAGGCTCCATCCAGCCCCATGGATGTCTCCTCGCCTGCGATCCCGCTGTAACCTCCGTCCGATTTTTCTCCGCCAATGCGCCCGAAATGCTGGGAGCTCCTGGTATTGCGCAGGGAAGCTACGTCACCGAGTTCCTCGGCGACGAGGTGATCCACGATATCCGCAATGCCATTGCCGCAGCCCCCGAAGCCAATCGGGCAGCCGTCATTGCGCATCTTCGGCTGCCGAATGGAAAATACTTCGACGTTGCCGTGCACCGTCAGAAGCAGGGCGCGATCATCGAGTTCGAACCATCGCTCCGCCGCACCCAGCCCCTGCAGCTGGCGCGCGAGATGATCGGCCGGATCAAGGACATCAACGATGTCGACCTCCTGATCTCCGCCTCCGCCAAACTCGTGCGCACCGTGCTCGGCTACGATCGAGTGATGATCTACCGCTTCGAGGAGGATGGATCGGGCCGGGTTGCAAGCGAAGCCAAGCGGGAGGATCTGGAAAGCTTCCTTGGTCAGTATTTTCCGGCCACCGACATTCCGCAGCAGGCCCGCATCCTCTACATGCAGAACCCGATCCGGGTGATTTCGGATGCCCGCGGCCTGCGCGTGAACCTGGAGCCGGAACTCGAAGAGCGCGAGGCGCCCCTCGACCTCTCTTTCGCCCATCTGCGCAGCGTTTCTCCGATCCACTGCGAGTATCTGCGCAACATGGGGGTGTCTGCCTCCATGTCCATCTCGCTGATCCTCGATGATCGCCTCTGGGGCCTGATCGCCTGCCATCATTACGCACCGAAGACGCTGACGATGTCCGAGCGCATCGCCGCGGAAATGTTCGGCGAGTTCTTCTCGCTCCATCTTCTGGCGCTGAAACAGAAGCGCAAGCTCGATGTCGCCAACGAAGCCCGCCGGTCCCTCGATCGCTTCCTGCAGGCGGCCTCGCTGCACACCGATCTCGGTGACATTCTGACGGCCGCCCTGCCCGAGTTCCAGGCGCATTTTGCCTGCGACGGCGTAGGCCTCTGGATCAACGGTCGCTGGACATCGATCGGCAGCACGCCGCCGAAAGGCGCGGAAGACGAGCTGATCCGTTTCATCTCGAGCGTTGCAGACGGCCGCATCTGGTCTACCAAGCGGCTTTCTGAGGACTATCCGCCGGCCTCTGCCTATTTCGAGGACGTATCCGGCGTCATGGCCGTGCCGCTGTCGCAGCTGCCGCGGGACTATCTCTTCTTCTTCCGCAAGGAACGCCTGCAGACCCTTGATTGGGCGGGCAATCCCGAAAAGACCTACGAGACGGGTCCCTTGGGTGACCGACTGACGCCCCGCAAGAGTTTCGCGATCTGGAAGGAAACGGTTCAGCATCAGGCGACCCCCTGGCGGGATTCCGATTTTGAAATAGCGGAAGCCATCCGCTCGGCAACCGTCGAGATCGTGTTGCGCCACAATGAGCTGATGCAGGAGGAACGCAGCAAGTCTGACGTTCGCCAGCGCATGCTAAACGAAGAGCTGAACCATCGCGTCAAGAACATCCTCGCGGTGATCAAGTCTCTGATCGCGGCTCCCTCGCAGGACGAGGTCCCGATCGACACCTATATTGGTTCGCTGCGCGGACGCGTTCAGGCTCTTTCCCACGCCCATGACCAGCTCACCCGCGGCGGTGGCGGTGGCAAGCTTCATGATCTTCTCGAAGCAGAGCTTCTGCCCTATCGCGCGGGCCAGAGCAGCATCGAGATCCACGGCGCACCGGTAACGCTCGATGCCCGCGCCCATGCGGTGGCGGCCCTCGTCATCCATGAGCTCTGCACGAATGCCGCCAAATACGGCGCCCTGTCGCGCGACGGCGGCTCCCTGAACGTGATCTGGGAAGCGGTCGATGATGGCGACTGCATCCTGCGCTGGCGCGAAAGCGGCGGCCCGGTTGTCGGCCCGGTTGGTCGCAAGGGCTTCGGCACGGCGCTGATTGAGCGCAGCATTCCCTATGACCTCGGCGGAACAAGCAATCTCGATTATCGCCCCGATGGCCTCAATGCGGAATTCCGCCTGCCCGGCCGCTTCCTGACCTGGGAAGATGAACCGGCGGCGGTAGAGCCGAACATCACCGCAGACATCACTGCGGAAGTCGCTCCGACGAGCCTTGCCGGTCTGCCGGTCCTCCTCGTCGAGGACCAGGTGCTGATCGCCATGGATGCGGAGATGATGCTTGCCGATGCCGGAATGGACAATGTCGTCACTGCAAGTTCCAGCACCGATGCCCTGAACCGGTTGAAGACCTTCACGCCCTCGATCGCCATCCTCGACATCAATCTGGGACGGGACACCTCAGTCCCCGTGGCCGAGGAACTGCTTCGCCGCGGCATCCCCTTCGTTTTCGCCACAGGCTATGACGATCGGTCTGTCGTTCCTGATGAATTGCTCTCGATCCCGGTCGTCCGCAAGCCCTACGATTCCAGTGCGTTGATGAAGGCACTGTCCGATCGCCTGACGGCATCGACCGCAGCTCAATAAGATTGATGGAGCTCTGACAACCCTTGGATATCAAGGGTTGTGACGGCCGCACAAAGCCTCTACGTTCCCTTTACGTTCTGACGCAGGAGGGAAGCGTGGAGGCTTTGGAGCGTTTTATCGTCGAAGCGAAGGCGGTGAGTTACGTCAGCGGCCAGCCTTCGACGGCTGCGCCCACCCGTCCCGGCGCACACGACATCAGCTATCAACGCGGTGCCTTTTCTTATCTCGACAGCTATTTTGGCGGGACAGACTTTCTGGGTCAGGAAGTCGTCTGGAAAAACGAGGAACCGATCTGGGCGATGAACTACTACGGCCGCATCCTGGACCCGGAGCGCTTCGACGGCGAACGCGCCGGCACCGTGATCAAGCAGGCGTTGAGCGCCCTTTACCAGGAGAAGCGTTTCCTCGGCGGCTTCAGCTATCAGCATCCCCTCGGCGAATATGTCGATCAGTCGGTTGGCGACTGCGGCAGTTTCCACGGTGTCGAACGCATCTTCGTCGGCGGTCGCGTCGTCTACCAGCTCGACTATCAGGGCGGCCTCATCAAGCCGTGACGGCCCTTGCTATTCTCGACAATCCCGTGAAAATGCCTAAAGGAAAGTCACTCGAGAGAAACCGCTAGATTTTAGGCATGCCGGCACGCCAACGCATCATTCCCGTCCGCCGCGAATACAATCGCTGGGTCGCCAACCAGACGCTGGAAGACTATGCGCTGCGTTTCACCGCCAAAAGCGCCCGGAAATTCTCGTCGAGCCGCATCTCGCAAACCGCGATCGGCGCGATCTCCTTTCTGGCACTCGAGGCGATCGGCGGCACGATTACCATCGCCTACGGCACCACCAACGCCTTTTTCGCGATCATTGTCGCCGCCATCCTGATGCTGCTCGTCGGCGTGCCGATCAGTCGATACGCTATCCGCCACGGGGTCGATATCGACCTTCTGACCCGCGGCGCGGGCTTCGGCTATATCGGCTCGACGATCACCTCGCTCATCTACGCCGCCTTCACCTTCATGCTCTTTGCCATCGAAGCATCGATCATGACCAAGGCGCTGGAGCTCGCCTTCGGTATTCCGCTCTGGCTCGGCTACATCATCTCGGCGATCGTCGTCCTGCCGCTGGTCACCTACGGCATCCGGATGATCTCGAAATTCCAGCTGCTGACCCAGCCGTTCTGGATCGTCCTGAATATCCTGCCCTTCGTCTTCATCGCCTTTCTCGACTGGGAGAAGATCGACCTCTGGCGCGCCTTCGCAGGCATCAACCATTCCAATGCCCATCTTGGTCAGACCGCCCCCTTCGATCTCCTCGAATTCGGCGCCGCTTCCGCCGTCATTCTGGCGCTGATGCCGCAGATCGGCGAGCAGGTCGACTTCCTGCGCTTCCTGCCGCCGGAAGGTGCGCGCAAACTGCATCACCGCATCGCCATCTTCCTCGCCGGTTCCGGCTGGGTCGTGCTCGGCGTGCCGAAGCTGCTGGCCGGCTCCTTCCTCGCCGTTCTGACGCTCTCCACCGGCGTGCCGATCAGCGAAGCGGCCGATCCTGCCCACATGTATGTCGCAGCCTTCGGCTACATGCTGCCAAACGAAACGGCAGCCATGCTGCTGATGGCCGGCTTCGTGGTGATCTCGCAGCTCAAGATCAACGTGATGAACGCCTATGCCGGCTCGCTCGCCTGGTCGAACTTCTTCTCGCGCCTGACCCACAGCCATCCCGGCCGCGTCGTCTGGCTGGTCTTCAACGTCGCGATCGCCCTGCTGCTGATGGAGCTCGGCATCTATGGCCTGCTGGAAGAAACGCTCGGCATCTTCTCGATCATCGCCATGAGCTGGCTCTGCGCCATCTCCGCCGATCTCTTCTTCAACAAGAAGCTCGGCCTCTCGCCCCCCGGCATCGAGTTCAAGCGCGCCCATCTCTACGACGTCAATCCCGTCGGCTGTGGCACCATGGCGCTCTCTGCGGGCCTTGCGCTTGCTGCCCATTTCGGCGCCTTCGGCTCGACCATGGCGTCGCTCTCGACCTATGTGACGCTGGTCGCCTTCCTGATCTCGCCGCTCATCGCCTGGTGGACGGAGGGCAAGTTCTACCTGGCGCGCAAACCCCGCTACAGCTGGAAGAACCAGACCGGCATCACCTGCTCCATCTGCGAACACCCCTTCGAGCCCGAGGACATGGCATGGTGCCCGGCCTATGCAGCACCGATCTGCTCGCTTTGCTGCACGCTCGACAGCCGCTGCCACGACATGTGCAAGCCGCATGCGAAGATCAACGCCCAGGCCGCAACGGTCGCCAAGACATTGTTGCCTGAAGCCGTGATCGAGACCTTCTCCACGCGCCTTGGCCGCTATGCCGTGACCGCCATGATGTCGATTTCCCTGATCGGCGTCATCCTGGCGGTCATTGCCCATCAGGTGAATGCCGCCACGCCCGCCATGACCGATGTGGTGAACCGCACGGTGACCGTCGTCTTCTTCATCTTCGCGATCATCGCCGGCATCGTCTCCTGGTTCTACGTGCTCGCCCATGACAGCCGCGTCGTCGCCGAAGAGGAATCCTCGCGCCAGAACACGCTGCTGCTCAAGGAAATCGCCGCCCACCGCAAGACGGACGCGGCCCTACAGAATGCCAAGGAGACGGCGGAGGCCGCAAACCGCGCCAAGAGCCGCTATGTCGTCGGCCTCTCCCATGAACTCAGGACCCCGCTGAATGCCGTGCTGGGCTATGCCCAGATCCTCGAGCGGGACGAGACGATCCCCGTGCCCCGGCAGTCGGCGATCAAGGTCATCCGCCGCTCAGCCGACCACCTCTCCGGCCTGATCGACGGCCTTCTGGATATCTCCAAGATCGAAGCCGGTCGCCTGCAGGTCTTCTCCAACGAGGTCAACATCCAGGACTTCCTCGACCAGCTGGTCGACATGTTCGCCCCGCAGGCAGCCGCCAAAGGCATTCTGTTCGAGCACCAGCGCTCCCGAAACCTGCCGCGCTATGTCCGGACCGACGAGCGCCGCCTGCGCCAGATCCTGGTCAACCTGCTCTCCAACGCGATCAAGTTCACCGATGAGGGCACGATCCGCTTCGACGTCGACTATCGCAGCCAGGTTGCGACGTTTACGGTGAGCGACAGCGGGCGCGGCATTTCGGAGAAAGACCTGAACCGGATCTACGAGCCCTTCCAGCGCGGCGAGGCCGACAATGTGCGCCCAATGCCCGGACTGGGGCTCGGGCTCACGATCACGAAGCTTCTGACCAATACGCTCGGCGGCGAGATCTCCGTCACCAGCGAACGCGACAAGGGCTCGACCTTCAAGGTCCGGCTGATGCTGTCTGCGATCGACCGGCCGAACACAGCGCCCGCCCCCGAACGCAAGATCGTCTCCTATACCGGTCCCCGCCGTACCATCGTGGTGGTGGATGACAACGAGGATCATCGCGAACTGATGCGGGAGGTGCTGGCGCCACTCGACTTCGTGGTTCTGACCGCCGCAGGCGGCCCGGAGTGCCTGACGCTGATCGAAGGGGTGAAGGCCGATCTCTTCCTGGTCGACATCTCCATGCCGGGCATGAACGGCTGGCAGCTCGTGGAAAAGCTGCGCGATGCCGGCCAGAAGGCCCCGATCCTGATGCTCTCGGCCAACGTCGGCGATGCCCCGGCCCCTGGAGGCGAAGGCCATGACGACGCAATCACCAAGCCTGTCGACATCACCCGCCTCCGCGACAAACTCGCCCGCTTCCTCGGTCTCGACTGGATCTATGCCGACGATCCGCGTCTGCTGCAACCGGCCATCCTGCCCAACAAACCTGTATCGCCAGGACCGAGCCATATCGAGGAGTTGATCAGCCTCTGCGATATCGGTTATGTCCGCGGCATCGAGGCAAAACTTGCCGAACTTGGCGGGCTGGGAGACAACAGGGCCTTCGTCGACGCGGCGCGGGCCTATGTGCAGGCCTTCGACCTGGCGGGCCTGCGCAGCTTCCTGACCTCCTTCGAAACCGGCAGGGAGCCGATCCATGGCTGAGGCGAGCCGCCGCGATATCGTGCTTCTGGTGGATGACAGTCCCGATGCGCTGGGTTTTCTCACCGAGACGCTGGAGGCGTCGGGCTATTCAGTCCTGATCGCCACATCCGGACACGGGGCGCTCTCGATCGTCGCCCGCATCAGCCCCGACCTCATCCTGCTCGATGCCGTCATGCCCGGCATGGACGGCTTCGAAACCTGCCGGTCTCTGAAAGCGGATCCGGTCGTGGCCCAGGTCCCCGTGATCTTCATGACCGGGCTGACCGAGACGGAACATGTGGTAAAGGCGCTGGAGTCAGGTGGCGTCGACTACCTCACCAAGCCCATCAACATCGATGAACTGCGCGCCCGCATCCGCGTCCATCTGTCGAACGCCCGTTCGGCCCAAAGCGCCCGCGTCGCGCTCGATGCCGCCGGCCGGCATCTGCTGGCTATCCGTGGCGACGGGCAAGTGCACTGGACGACCCCGCAGGCCAACCGGCTGATCGAAACCGCGACCGGCCATGCCGAGGGCATCGGCGATGTTGCCAGGGCCGCCGCCAGCTGGCTTCAGGCCCGCCGCGCCGGCACGTCGGCGCAATCGGACTCCAGCTTCCCCTTCCCCGGCGCCACCGGCCTTCCCCTCACCCTCTCCTTGCTCGGCACGATCGGGGCCGACGAATACCTCTTCCGCCTCACCTCCGCGAACCGCCAGAGCGAGAACGAGATGCTGCGGGAACGCTTCGGCCTCACGCATCGCGAAAGCGAAGTCCTGCTCTGGATCGCCAAGGGCAAGGCAAACCGCGACATCGGCGAGATCCTCGGGCTATCCGCCCGCACGGTGAACAAGCATCTCGAGCAAATCTACGCCAAGCTCGGCGTCGAAAACCGCGCCTCGGCCGCCGTCAAGGCAGCCGATGTGCTGCGCGAGACCTGAGCACATCGGCTCGGTTAGTCAGCGGTGAGCTGCAGCGCAGCTAGCACCGCTGACGCCGCCGGCTAGGGCCTCGCCTGCGCGAGCGAAACACCACGCCACCCCTGCCCCTTCACCCCAGCGCTAGGACAAGATCATGGACAATTTCGTCATCGTCACCGGTTGCTCCGGCGGCGGCAAGTCGACGCTCCTGCAGGCCTTGCAGGAACGCGGCTTTGCGACGGTCGAAGAGCCCGGACGGCGCATCGTCCGGCATCAGCAGGCGGTCGGCGGTAGGGCACTGCCTTGGATCGATCTGAAGGCATTCGCCGAAGAAGCGATCCGCCTCGGCCAGGAGGATCGAAATCGCATGGCGGGACACGATGGCTGGGTGTTCTTTGACCGCAGCCTCGTTGACGCGGCCTCTGCCCTGGCATCCGCCACCGGGAATACCGCAGCAATCGAGGGACTGCGGAAGAATGCGCGTTATCACCGCCGCGTCTTCGCCGTCGCGCCATGGCCCGAGATCTTCGAGAAGGACGACGAGCGCCAGCACGACTTCACAGCCGCTGTTGAGGAATACCACAGGCTCGCCACCCAGTATGCGGAGCTAGGCTACGAGTGGACGGTCATTCCGAAAGCACCGCTCGCCCAACGCGCCGACTTCGTTCTGCGGGCTTTGCCGCACTGAAGCTCAGAAACGCAGAAAGCCCGGCGCGAGGCCGGGCTTTCCGTCTGTCCGATGAAGGATCGAATTAGTCCTGGAAGTACGAGTACTTGCCGTCCTCGCCCTTCTTCCAGGTGTACATGACGTAGTCCGGACGGGTGATGTCACCCTTGGCGTCGAAGGACAGTTCGCCGATAACGGTCGTGAACGGGCCCTTTTCCTTCAGAGCCGTTGCAACGGCTTCCGGATCGGTCGAGCTGGCAGCCTTAGCAGCGTCAGCGATGACCTGGAGAGCTGCGTAGGAGTACAGCGTGTAGGCTTCCGGTTCGAAGCCGGCGTCGCGGAACTTCTTGACGGCGTCAGCAGCGTTCGGGTTCTTGCGCGGATCCGGCGGGAAGGTCATCAGCGTGCCGTCAACTGCGTCACCGGCGATCGAAGCGAGTTCGTTCGAGGTGATACCGTCGCCGGACATCAGGGTTGCGTCGAGGCCCTGCGAAGCCATCTGGCGCATGATGAGGCCAGCTTCGGTGTGCAGACCGCCGAAGTAGACGATCGATACGCCGGCTTCCTTCATCTTGGCGATCAGAGCCGAGTAGTCCTTTTCGCCGGCGGTGATGCCTTCGTAGATGACTTCGGTGACGCCGAGTTCGTTCATTGCCTTCTTGGTTTCGTCGGCAAGACCCTGGCCGTAAGGCGTCTTGTCGTGAACGACAGCAACCTTGGCGTCCTTGAAGTTGTCAGCAATGTACTTGCC
Source organism: Allorhizobium sp. CTOTU50464 (assembly GCA_032102365.1). Taxonomy (GTDB): domain Bacteria; phylum Pseudomonadota; class Alphaproteobacteria; order Rhizobiales; family Rhizobiaceae; genus Allorhizobium. The sequence goes on from DAMDHD010000002.1 coordinate 288,885, forward strand.
GGCAACCGCACCCTGCTGGTCGTCACGACCGCAAACGCGGAAGGTGTTCCACAGGCCGCGCTCGGTGTAGTTCGGGTTCGTCGAAGCAGGCGTGATCTGCAGGATGCCGTTTTCGGCATAGACTTCCGAAGCCGGGATCGAAACGCCGGAGTTGAAGTGGCCGATGACGTACTGGACGCCGTCAGCTACGAACTTGTTGGCGACCGAAACGCCCTGCTTGGCGTCCGAGACGTCGTCGCCGAGAACGATCTTGATCTGCTCGCCGTTGATGCCGCCGGCGGCGTTGATGTCGGCAGCAGCCTGCTCGGCACCCTTCTGGAGCTGTGCGCCGAATGCGGCGTTCGGACCCGTGAGCGGGCCGGCAACGCCGACGAGGATTTCGGCGTAAGCGTTGCCGCTGAAGGCGACCATGGCCGTCAGCGCAACTGCCGAAAGGAGAGACTTCTTCATATTGTTACTCCCAAGTTTTTTGTGCGGGTTTAGGATAAAAACCCTGCGCAATACCCGCTGTGACTGCGCCGGAAAACTGTTCCACTCTTTGTATGTGGCCGAAGCCTTGTTTTTTACCAAGCCGCAGCCCTCTGTCGCCAATCTGCGACAGAAAACAACGGCTTGTCAATCTTTGTTCTTCCACGAGAAATACGAAGTTCTCTCGTAGAGCCAGTAGTAGTTGTCGACCATCTGCGTGGTGCGGCGCGCCTGGAAACCAGCCACGGCAAACACCATCAGAAGCACCACGTCGATGACGTAATAGAAGGGGCTCAGGAACGGTCCGGCAAACAGCGAGAAGTGCAGGAACCGCATCGCAAAACCCAGTCCGAGCACATAGACGAAGACCGTGCCATAGCCGTTCCAGCCATCGGCCGCGGCCTTGCCCGTGCGCCAGGCAGTCCAGAAACCGAGGAGCAGAACGAGGAAACGCAGCACGAGACGAACGGTCGTGTCGCTTTCGAAAAACAAACCTTGCATGTCAATTACTCCCCGCGCTCAGTGATGGCCGCCTTCGAGATAGGCCGCGCGGACCGAAGGATCGGCCAGCAGTTCCTTACCCGAGCCACTCATCGTCACCTTGCCGTTGACCATGACATAGGCACGGTCGGAAAGCTTCAGTGCGGCGAAAGCGTTCTGCTCGACGAGGAAGACGGTCAGGCCTTCTTCCTTGTTGAGCCGCTTGATCTGTTCGAAGATGCCCTTGACGATCAGCGGTGCCAGACCGAGCGACGGCTCGTCCAGAAGCAGGAGCTTCGGACGGGACATCAGCGCGCGGCCGATCGAGAGCATCTGCTGCTCACCACCGGACAGGGTACCGCCACGCTGGTTCTGACGCTCCTTCAGGCGCGGGAACATGGTGAAGATCTTCTCCACGTCCTCCTTGAAGAATTTCAGATCATCAAGGCCCGCGCCCATCTGGAGGTTTTCCAGGACGGTCATGCGCGGGAAGATGCGGCGACCTTCCGGAGACTGCGCAATGCGGCGACGTGCGATCAGATGGGTCGGCAGCTTGGTGATGTCTTCGCCGTCGAAGATGACCTGACCGGCACGCGCCTGGGGGCTGCCGCAGATGGTCATCATCAGGGTCGACTTGCCGGCACCGTTGGCACCGATCAGCGACACGATCTCGCCCTTGTGGACCTCGACGTCGACACCGGCGAGCGCACGGATATTGCCGTAGTAGGTTTCGACATTGGAAACCTTGAGAAGCGGTTCAGAGGACATCAGGCTTCCCCTCCGGCAATCGCTTCGACTTCGTGGATCACTTCTTCCAATTCTTCATCCTCGACACCCAGATAGGCCGCGATGACCTTCGGGTCGTTCTTGACGTGATCAGGCGTGCCGTCGGAGATCTTCTGGCCATATTCCAGGACGACGACGTGATCGGAAATCTCCATGACGACGGACATGTCGTGCTCGATCAGGAGCAGCGAGGTGCCTTCATCGCGGATCGCGCGCAGCAGCGTGTTGAGCGCCAGAGATTCCTTCGGATTGAGACCGGCGGCCGGTTCGTCCAGGCAAAGCAGCTCAGGCCCCGTGCACATGGCGCGGCAGATCTCCAGACGACGCTGGGCGCCGTAGGGAAGATCACCCGCCGGATCGTCAGCACGCTCGATCAGGTCCGCCTTCTCGAGCCAGTAGCGCGCCTTCTCGATCGATTCCGACTCGGCCTTCTTGTAGGCCGGCAGACCGAGCAGGCCGAGCACGGTGTAGCCCGATGCCTTCATCAGGGCGTTGTGCTGCGCCACCAGAAGGTTCTCGAGAACCGTGAGGCCGGAGAAGAGACGGATGTTCTGGAACGTCCGCGCCACCTTGGCTTTCTTCGGGATCTCGAAGTCCGGCAGGCGCTCGAGAAGATAGGTGTCGCCGGACTTCTGCGTCAGGCTGATCATGCCCATGGTCGGCCGATAGAAGCCGGTGATGCAGTTGAAGACCGTGGTCTTGCCGGCACCGTTCGGCCCGATCAGCGCGGTAATCTCGCCGCGCTTGGCTTCGAAGGACAGGTCGTTGATGGCCATGAGGCCACCAAAGCGCATCGACAGATGCTCGACTTTCAGGATCGTGTCATTGCTCATTGTCGTGTTCCCGGAGGCCATCAGCCGTGACCCTCCTTGGTGAAGCTGCCCGAGACGGCCTTGCGTTCCTTGAGGAAGGCCGTCGGCTCTCTGCTGCCGACGAAGCCGCGCGGCTTGAACAGCATGACCACGACCATGGCAAGGCCGAAGAGGATCATGCGGTACAGTTCCGGCGTGAAGTCGGGGCCGAAGATGACCTTGAGGAACTCCATCTCGCGCAGCGCTTCCGTGCCGCCGATCATGACGATCGCTGCAACCGCGATCCCCGTCAGCGAACCCATGCCGCCGAGAACGACGATGGCAAGGATGACGGCCGATTCGAGGAAGACGAAGCTTTCCGGAGAGACGAAGCCCTGACGGGCGGCGAAGAAGGAGCCGGCAAAGCCGCCGAACATCGCACCGATCGCGAACGCGGTGAGCTTGGTTGTGACGGTGTTGATGCCGAGCGAGCGGCACGCGATCTCGTCTTCACGCAGCGCTTCCCACGCACGGCCGATCGGCATGCGGCGAAGCTTGATCGTGACATAGGCCGTCAGGCAGCAGAGCGCCAGGATCACGTAGAAGAGGTAGATCTTGTAATAGGCCGACGACATCGGCAGGCCGAAGGTCTTGGCAAAGCCATCAGGCGATGCGTTGAACTCCATGCCGAAGAAGGTGGCCTTCGGAATGCTCGAGATACCGAAGGTACCGCGGGTCACGTCCTGCCAGTTGATCAGCACCAGTCGGATGATTTCACCGAAGGCGAGCGTCACGATGGCGAGGTAGTCGCCGCGCAGACGCAGGACCGGGAAGCCGAGGATGATGCCCCAGAAGGCGGCGAGAATGCCGGCGAGCGGCAGCAGGATCCAGAAGGACAGGCCGAAGTTCTGGGCCAGCAGCGCGTAGGAATAGGCACCGACCGCATAGAAGGCGACGTAGCCGAGGTCGAGAAGACCGGCGAGGCCGACGACGATGTTGAGGCCCCAGGCAAGCATTACGTAGATCAGGATCTGGATGCCGAAGTTGTCGACATACTTGAGCGAGCCCTGAACACCCGTCAGCGCAACGATGACCGGCGGGTAGAGGATGAGCGCGACGAGCGCGATCTTCAGGAAATGCGCCTTGAAGAAGGACGGCTGGGCGTCGATCTCGTGCACGGGAACGGAAGCGGACTTCTTTTCCCGGCGAGCCGCGAACCACGGTGCGATGAAGGCGACCATGGCGAAGCGGCCGACAGCTGCGACCACGACGAAGGAGGCGAGCAGACCCGGACGCGTGTACCACACCAACTCGTTGGCCATGTTCTGATCGGTCTTGATGCCGATATAGAGGCAGAACAGGCCAAGAGCGATGATGCCAGCGTACAGGCCTTCCTTGAGGGCGCGCGCCATTGTGCCGGACGACGCGGCACCGTTTACGTTTGCAGAAGTAGTCATGGGATCAAACCTTCTCGACTTCCGGACGTCCGAGGATGCCGGTGGGCTTGAAGATCAGCACGAATGCGAGGATGCCGAAGGTTGCGACGTCCTTGTAGGCGATGCTGAAATAGGCGGACCAGAGCGACTCGATCAGACCGATGAGCAGGCCACCGAGCACGGCGCCCGGCAGGGAGCCGATCCCGCCGAGAACGGCGGCGGTGAAGGCCTTGACGCCCGGAATGAAACCGTCGTGGAACGACGCGACACCATAATACATCAGGTACATCGTGCCGGCGACAGCTGCGAGCGCCGCACCCATCACGAAGGTGATGGAAATCGTGCGATCAACGTCGACGCCCAGCAGAGCCGCCATCTTGCGGTCCTGCTCCGTGGCGCGCTGGGCGCGGCCGAGCGGGGTCTTGTTGACGATATACCAGAAGGCGGCGAGCAGGACGACGGTCACGAGGACGATGATCACCTGCTTGAGCGCGATGGTGATGTTGCCGAAATGCACGACATCGCTGACCAGCGGCGGGATCGGCTTGTTGCGCGGACCCTGCGAGATCTGGATGAAGTTGGACAGAACGATCGACATGCCGATCGCCGTGATCAGCGGCGCAAGGCGGAACGAACCGCGCAGCGGCCGATAGGCAACCCGTTCGATGACCCAGTTCCACAGGCTGGTCATCAGCATCGCGACGATCAACATCACAAACAGGGCGATCGCTACGGGAACGCCAGCGAAGAAGGATGTCAGGACCAGGAAGGCGATGAGAGCGGCAAAGCCGCCAAGCATAAAGATGTCACCATGGGCAAAGTTGATCATGCCGATGATGCCGTAGACCATCGTATAGCCGATAGCGATAAGGCCATAGATGGAACCAAGAGTCAGCCCGTTGATGAGCTGCTGGGCAAAGTACTCCATATATTATCCCCCGGACGCGCCTTACTGTTGCGTCTCATTTTGTTATCCCTTGCGGGCATAGGCGTCGGGGGATTCCATATCGCTTTGTCCGAAAATGTGAAGCCAAAAAGGCATGCATCAGACAAAATGTTACTGTTAACAGGTGGTTTGACCCGGGAAATGACAGGTCACACAAAAAAGCAGCAGAAAAAGCTTAGGAAATCAGCAGGTCGCGCGAGGCGACCTGCTCTTCATGTGTGGGAACTAATGCAAGCCCACTTTTGACGAAAACGGTTCAGTTTCTCATTCGCGACCCGTTGGCGTCAAAAAGCGACTGAGGCTGCAGGCGAGCCGGCAGGATTTCCCCAAGAATTTCCACTTCCCAGCCCTCGATTTCGTCCGCGATCTCCTTTGGAACATAGCCGATGGCGACGGATACGCCGCTCGGATGGGCAAAGCCGCCCGAGGTCACCCAGCCGCGCACCTCGCCCTTGTAGGAGATCGGCTCGTCGCCGATGACATCGGCATCCTTGGCATCGACGATGAAGGTGCGCAGACGGAGCGCGCCGCCGGCCAGCTTCTCCTCCATTGCCGCCTGCTTGCCGATGAAGCTCGCTTCCTTCTTCAGCGCCACGAAACGGGACAGTCCGGCCTCGAGCGGCCCGTAAAGCGGGCGATATTCCCGCGACCAGCTGCCGAAGCTCTTTTCGAGGCGCAGCGCATTGAGCGCCCGCAGACCGAAAAGCGAAATGCCGAACTCGGCGCCTGCCTCCATCAGCGCCTCGAAGACGTAGCGCTGGTATTCCGGCCGCATCCAGATCTCGTAGCCGAGATCGCCGGTATAGCTGACGCGACCCAGCATGACAGGTGCCATGCCGAGATCCATCTCGCGGATCGCCATGAAGGGCAGCGCCACGTCCGAGACGTCGAGATGGGTGAGCTTGGCCAGCACGTCGCGTGACTTCGGCCCCGCGATCGAAAGACCGACCAGGCTCAGGTTCAGCGCCTCTACATCGACGGAGCCGTCCTCCGGCAAATGGCTCTCGAACCAGCGCATGTGATAGTCTTCGGCGATGCCGGAGCCGATCACGAGGAAGTCCTCGTCGTCGAGATTGGCGACCGTGAAATCGCCGATCAGTTTGCCGGCCTCGTTCAGCATCGGGGCGAGCGCCATGCGGCCAACCTCCGGCAGCTTGCAGGCGAGCATGTGGTCCAGCCAGTCGCGCGCGCCCTCCCCGCTCACCATGTATTTGGCAAATCCGGAGGTCTCCATCAGGCCGACGCTCTCGCGCACAGCCTTGGCTTCGCGGCCGACCGCTTCGAAGTCGGTCGAGCGGCGCCAGGAGAACTTGTCCTCGACACCCTCAGGCGCAAACCACAGCGGCGTCTCCAGACCATAGGAGGCCCCGAAGACGGCACCGGCTGCCTTCAGCTTGTCATAGATCGGCGTCGTCAGCAGCGGACGCGCTGCCGGCAGCTCCTCGTTCGGATAACGGATCGAGAAGCGGCGGGAATAGTTTTCGCGCACCTTGGCATTGGTATAGGCCAGCGTCGCATAATCGCCGTAGCGGCAGACATCCATGGCAAAGACATCAAAGCCCGGATCGCCCTCGATGATCCACTGCGCAAGCGCGAGCCCCACGCCACCGCCCTGGGAGAAGCCGGCCATGACCGCGCAGGCAGACCAGAAATTCGTCATGCCGCGCACCGGACCGACCAGCGGGTTACCATCCGGCGAGAAGGTGAAGGGGCCGTTGATGATCTTCTTGATGCCGGCATTGTTGAAGGCGGGGAAATGGCGGAAGCCGATTTCCAGCTCGTTGGTGATGCGCTCCAGGTCTTCCGCCAGAAGCTCATGGCCGAAGGTCCAGGGCGTCTCGATCGGCGACCACGGACGGCAGTCCTTTTCATAGGTGCCCATCAGCATGCCGTTGCGCTCCTGGCGGATATAGATCTCGCCGTCGAAATCGACGCAGTGCATGAGCTCCTTGCCGGTCGTCTTGTTGAACTCGATCACCTCGGGCATGTCCTCGGTGATGAGATACATGTGCTCCATGGCCAGCACCGGCAGCTCCAGTCCGACCATGCGGCCGACCTCGCGCGCCCAGAGACCGGCGGCATTGACCACATGTTCGGCCCGGATTTCGCCCTTGTTGGTGATGACACGCCAGGTGCCGTCTTCGAGCTGCACCAGATCCTCGACCTTGGTGTGCAGATAGATCTCGGCACCGTTCTTCTTGGCCGACTTCGCATAGGCGTGGGTGGTGCCGTAAGGGTCGAGATGCCCTTCATGCGGATCGAAGACCGCACCGACGAATTGCTTGGGATCAAGCAGCGGCATCATTTCATAGGCTTCCTGTGCCGAAATAAGCGTCGCCTCGCCGCCTGCATACTTGCCCTTGGCGAGCAGCGACTTCATCCAGTCGAAGCGCTCCTTGGTGGCGGCGAGCATCAGGCCGGAGGTCATGTGCAAGCCGATATCCTGGCCGGAATATTCCTCGATCTCCTTGTAGAGCTCGACCGTGTATTTCTGCAGCTTGGCGACGTTCGGGTCACCGTTGATCGTGTGCATGCCGCCGGCCGCGTGCCAGGTGGAGCCAGAGGTCAGCTCGGAGCGCTCGAGCAGCACCACATCGGTCCAGCCGAACTTGGTCAGATGGTACAGGACCGAACACCCGACGACACCCCCGCCGATGACGACGACACGCGCATGGCTCTTCATTGAAAAACGCTCCCCTTGGCAGCAAAGATTGATGTCGCAAAGCTAGATCGCGCGCATGAAAGCCAGAAGACCATGCTGCGACGAAAGATGTCGCATGGATGACAGGCAATGTTCTCAGCGCGGCGGCCCTGTCAGGGCAGTGTGTCAACCTAACACGACAAGTCCACCTAATTTTAAGGGTTCGGTAAGTTAGCACATATAATCATCTGCGTGCGGCAATGAACTCCTGGCCGCGTTTTAGAACCCAGAGATGCGTATGTCCTTTTTCGCCTTTGGCAGCGATGCCCGGTCCATTCTCGACGCCCTCGAAAAATCCCAAGCCATCATCGAATTTGACCTCGAAGGTCGCATTCTCCACGCCAACCAGAACTTCCTGAAGGCGCTCGGTTATCAGCTGAACGATATCGTCGGCCAGCATCACCGCATGTTCGTGACCGCGACCGAAGCTGCCTCCGCCGACTACAAGCAGTTCTGGCGCAGCCTCGCCGCCGGCAATTTTGGCCAGGGACAATACAAGCGCGTGGCCAAGGGCGGCCGCGAAATCTGGATCGAGGCGACGTATAATCCGGTGCTGAAGGGTGGTCGCCCGCACAAGGTCGTGAAGTTCGCCACCGACATCACCGCCATGAAGCTGAAGTCGCTCGATGCCGAAGGCAAGCTGACAGCGCTCGATCGCGCCCAGGCCATCATCGAGTTTACCCCGACGGGCGAAATCCTGCACGCCAACGAGAATTTCCTCGGCGCCATGGGCTACAGCCTGTCGGAGATCGTCGGGCGCCATCACTCCATTTTCTGCGACAAGGATTACGCGGCCTCGCTCGAGTATCGCGACTTCTGGAAGGGCCTTGGTGAAGGCCGGTTTGTGGCCGACCAGTTCACCCGCTTCGGCAAGGGTGGCAAGCGGATCAACATCCAGGCTTCCTACAATCCGATCATGGACACCGACGGCAAGGTGCTGAAGGTCGTGAAGTTTGCGACCGACGTCACCGAGCGCATCCGGGTGATCGAGGAACTCGGCGCCGGCCTCGGCCGCCTCGCCGACAGCAACATCCGCATGACGCTCGACCAGCCGTTCAGTTCGGAATTCGAGCCGCTGCGCCGCGACTTCAACGCCTCGATCGGCGCCTTCCAGCAGACCCTGTCGGGCGTGCTCGACCAGACCTATGAACTCGCGCGCAACGGCAGCTCGATGAGGAATTCCGCCGAGGAACTGTCCGGCCGCACCCATCAGCAGGTTGCCGCCCTCGAGCAGACGGCAGCAGCCCTCTCCGAGGCGACCAACAAGCTCAGAACGGCAACCGAGCGCACCCGGGAAACCCGCAAGATCGCGATGGAAGCCCGCACGGCAGCCACCTCCTCCGTTGCCGTGGTGAAGGATACCGTCAGCGCCATGGAGCGCATCGAGGATGCCTCCAACGAGATCGGCAAAATCATCGGCGTGATCGATGAGATCGCCTTCCAGACCAACCTGCTCGCACTGAATGCCGGGGTCGAGGCCGCCCGCGCGGGCGAAGCCGGCAAGGGCTTTGCTGTCGTCGCGCAGGAAGTGCGTGAACTCGCCCAGCGATCGGCGACTGCAGCCAAGGAAATCAAGGCTTTGGTCAACACCTCTGCAACCGAGGTGCAGGAGGGTGTCCGCCTCGTCGGCGAGACGGGTCGCGTTCTCCAGGAGATCGAGAAGTTCGTGTCCGATATCGATCAGAATGTCGACCGCATCGCACGATCGGCAGCGGAAGAAACGGCCGCTCTCGAAGCCATCAATGGTGCCGTGAGCGAGGTCGACGGCATGACCAAGGCCAACGCGGCCATGGTGACGCAATCGACCGAGATCAGCCGAGCCGTATCGGACGGCGCAAGCGTGCTCGCCGATCTCGTGAAGCGCTTCAAGCTGAACCGCCGCAGCGAGATCCGGGAAGGCGGCAAGGACGTCTGGACCCCGGCCGAGCGTGCAGCCCGTCTCGGACAGCCCGCCTACCGCGCGGCCTCCTGACCCGACTGACTTCAGAACCGGCCCGGCGACAGACTGCCCGGCCGGTTCTGCGCTTTCAGATGCGCGGTGCCGCCCGCAGCGTGAACTCCGTCAACTCCGCCGGCACGCCGATCCGGAGCGCAAAGCCCGGCCAGAGCCCTGTGCCATTGTTCACATACAGCAGCATCTGACCAACCTGATAGAAGCCCGAAACGAAGCCGTTATTGGCGCGGGCAACGATCTGGTCCAGCCCACGCACCATGCCGCCATGGGTATGACCGGACAGCTGGAGGGCAACACCGTGGCTCGCGGCCCGCTCGGCCAGCCGTGGCTGGTGATCGAGAAGGATGACGGGCGCATCGGCAGGGGCACCGGAAAGCGCCTTGCCGAGGTCAGGCTCGACCGCCCCGGTAAACCGCGCCGAAAGATCGGTCACGCCGGCGATGACGAGCCGGCCCTCCCCGCGCTCGATCACCGCATGCTCATTGGCGAGGATCCGCATGTTGAGCGACGGGAAATGGTCAAGCCAGCGATCCACCTCGAAGAAATATTCGTGATTGCCGGGAACGGTCAGCACCCCATCCCGCGCGCTCAGGCCCGCCAGCGGCGCGATATCCTCCCCCCGGATATCGAGACTGCCGTCGATCAGGTCTCCCGTGATAACGATGAGATCGGCATCGAGCGCGTTGGTCTTTTCAACGACAGCACTCGCCCATCGGCCGGTAAACAGCCGGCTGATATGCATGTCGGTCAGTTGCACCATCCGGTAACCGTCGAGATCGGGTGAGAGGCCGGGAATGCTGACCTCGATCCGCTTCACCGGCGGCAACCGGATCGCCTGGCTGATGCCGAAGCTCGCGAGCGCGAGCGCCGCGATCCCCATGCCATAGCGCACCTCCGGGGGCACGGCCGGGAAGGACCAGGTGACGGCGAAAATCAGAAGACTGACGATATCGAGGACCACCTGCATTGCGGCCAGCAGCACGATCGCCCCGAAGAACAGGTTGAAGGCAATCACCAGCGGCCGCGGAAATTCAGGCGCAAAGACCGATCCAGAAGTAAAGCGGCTGAACAGGTGATATTGCGAGGCAAACAGCAGGAAGACGGCAAGCACAAGCTTCACCCACCACGGCCACGGCAAGGGAGCGATGAAGCGGGAGGCCACGATCAGCCATGGCAGCGAAAACATCAGGTGAAACATGCGAGGCGGGATCCTTTGCAGCGTAAACGCTGAAACTGCGTAGGCAGTTCACCCGAAGATAAGAACGCTCAGTCCCTCACGCAAACCCCGCCGTCAGCGCAAACTCCCGGCCCATCTCGCGGATCTCGTCGAACAGGAAGCCAGCGAAGCTGCGCATCACGACGATCTCGAACGCGTCCTGCCCCGTGCGGGCAAGGTTCGCAGCGACGTGGCAAATCTGGCAATTGGCCGACTGGCCGATCTCGAACAGGTCGGGATGCAGGTCGATTGCGGTGCATTTGGCAAGGATCGACCAGACCTTCGGCCCGTGGATGCGCAGCACCACGCGCCCGTCGCTCTGGTCGACGATGGCGGCGCGGGGGCTGCCGAGGTCCGAGAGCTGCCGCGCGATCGTATCAGCGGCGACGGTCTCGCTGACGACGAGCCATTCGCCCGGTCCGCAGAAACGGACATGCACGTCTTCGAGATTGGTGAGCGCCTCGTCGATATCGGCCTCATGGCCGGAATGGGCGAGCACGGAAAACACGGAGACGGCCCGCAGGATGGCGAGATGATGGGGGTTCGGCGTCGCCTCGAAACCGGAAATGTGGTCCTCGAGCACGTGACGGGCGGCAAAGGTCACCGGCATGGCAGGATCCTCACAGGTTCAGTTTCTTGTTGTCGGGATCGTAGAAGACGGGGCTGACGACTTCCGCCAGCACTTCCGAACCGCGCAAGCCGTCCCAGACGACGATCTTCTCGCCCAGCCGCTCACGGCCGGATTTGAGGAAGGCAAGCCCGATCGTATGCCCGAGCGTCGGCGAATGGCAGACGGAGGACACCCAGCCCTGGTCGTTCAGCGTCGACGGCTTGATGTTTTCCTTCAGAAGATGCGCCCCCGCCTTGAACTCCTTATCCCGATCCATGGGCTTCAGGCCGACGAGTTGCGGACGGTCGGCAGCGGTCAGGCCGAAGCGGCTCGACAGCCGCTTGCCGATGAAATCGGGCTTCTGGGTCGAGAACATCTTCCCGAGGCCGACATCGTCGGGCGTCGTGCGACCGTCGATTTCACTGTGGGTGATGAAGCCCTTCTCGATGCGCAGCACGTTGAGTGCCTCGACGCCGTAAGCGCAGATGCCATGCGGCTTGCCGGCCGCCATGATCGCGTCCGCAACCGCCTCGCCGTAATTGGCGGGGACTGCCACTTCAAAGGCGAGTTCACCGGAGAAGGAAATGCGGAAGAGCCGCGCCTTCAAGCCCCCCTTGAGCAGCACTTCACGCGCCGAAAGGAACGGGAAGACCTCGTCGGAGATATCGTCCTCGATGATCTGTTCGAGGATAATCCGCGCTTTCGGACCGGCGACCGACATCTGCGCCCACTGATCGCTGGAGGAGACGAAGCGCACATCTAGATCCGGCCAGAGAACCTGGGAGCAGAATTCCAGATGCGTCATCACCTCGCCGGCATAGGCCGTCGTCGTGGTCATGAAGAAATGCTCGTCCGACAGCCGGCTCGTCGTGCCGTCGTCGTAGATCATCCCGTCTTCGCGCAGCATCAGTCCATAGCGCGCCTTGCCGACCGGCAGCTTGAGGAAGGCGTTGGAATAGACGCGGTTCAAGAATTCCGCCGCATCCTTGCCGAAGATCTCGATCTTGCCGAGCGTCGAGACATCGCAAATGCCGGCATTGGCGCGGATGTTCAAGACTTCGCGGTCGACGGCCTCGCGCCAGGTCTTCTCGCCATCGCGCGGGAACCAGGAGGAGCGATACCAGAGGCCGGATTCGACGAAGACAGCGCCGTTTTTCTTCGCCCAGCCATGCAACGGCGAGGTGCGCACGGGGCGCGAATGTTCCCCGCGCGAAGTGCCCGCCATCGCGCCGAAGGAGACAGGCGTATAGAACGGCCGGAAGGTCGTGGTGCCGATTTCGGCAGGCGACACGCCACGCATGCCGGCCATGATGCCGATCGTCGCGACATTGCCGAGCTTGCCCTGATCGGTCGCCATGCCGCCGGTCGTGTAGCGTTTGGTGTGCTCGACATGGCCCATGGCCTCGCGCTGGGCAAGGCTTAAGTCCTTCACATGCACATCGTTCTGGAAGTCGACGAAGGCCTTGGACTTGGCGCCCGGCACATACCAGAGCGGCGCAAAGCTCGCATCATATTCGCCCTCGACATGCGGCACGTCGACGTTGCCGACGAGACGCCCGAGATCACCGATCGCCTCATGGGCCTTATCAGCACCATCGCGCAACACAGCGGCAAGCGAGGCATGGCCGGCAGCCGAGCCTGCGATCCGCAGCCCCTGCCCCACATCGGGCGCGAGAAAGGCCTGGTGCTCGTCAGACCAGGTGGGCTTGGCGCCGCGCTGACAGGCGAGATGCACGATCGGGCTATAGCCGCCGCTCATGGCCAGCGCATCGCAGGCGATCTCTTCCTGATGGCCCATGCGTTCGGCGATCAGCCCCTTGATCCGGTAATACCCCTTGGTGTCGATGACGGAGCCACCACGGATGACCCGCACGCCTGATGGACCAACATCAGAAGACTGTGTCCGCCCGTCGATGATGGCAGCGACACCCACACCGGCAGCGATGAGATCGGCCGCCGTGCGATACCCCGCACCGCCATTGGTGAAAATCGCGACGTTCTGGCCGGCGGCCACGCCATAGCGATTGAGATAGGTCCTGACAGCGCCAGAGGTCATCACACCAGGCTTGTCGTTTCCGCCAAAAACCAGCGGCCGCTCTTCCGCACCGGAAGCCAGGATCGCGCGCTTGGCGACGATGCGCCAGACGCGTTCGACCGGCAGCTCGCCGGACGGCTGCGCCACATGCTTCTGCACCTTTTCGACGGCCCCGAAGACATTGTCGTCATACCAGCCAAACACGGTGGTGCGCGGCATCAGCGTGACGTTTGGAAGGCTCTTCAAGTCCTCGACGACGGAGGCAGCATAGTCTGCCGCCGGCACGCCGCCGACGGTGACACGCTCGGAAAGCAGCGAGCCACCCAGCCGGAAGCCTTCATCCGCCAGGATGACGCGCAGCCCCGCGCGCGCCGCAGCCCGCGCTGCCATCAGACCAGCCGGGCCGGCACCGATCACCAGGAGGTCGCAATGCGCCCAGGCTTTCTCGTAGCGATCGGGATCTGCCAGGAACGGCGTCTTGCCGAGGCCCGCGGCTTTGCGGATGATCGGCTCATAGAGCTTTTCCCAAAAGGCCTTCGGCCACATGAAGGTCTTGTAGTAGAAGCCGGCCGACAAGAACGGCGACAACAGGCTGTTGACCGCGCCGATATCGTATTTCAGCGACGGCCAGCGGTTCTGGCTATTGGCCTCAAGCCCCTGATAGAGCTCGGCGACGGTCGCCCGTGTATTGGGTTCGGTGCGACCATCCTTGCCGATGGTGACCAGCGCATTCGGCTCCGCCGAACCCGCCGTCACGATGCCGCGCGGACGGTGATACTTGAAGGAGCGGCCGACCAAGAGCTGGTCGTTTGCGATCAGAGCCGAGGCCAGTGTATCGCCTTCATAGCCCGTGTAGGTTTGACCATCAAAGGTGAAGGAAATCGTGCGCGCGCGGTTGACGAGCCCGCCGGAGGAAAGCCTGTAGCCACTCATCGCGCGGCCTCCTTCGCGTATTCGCTGGCGTCCGTCACGCTATAGACCTCATGGCTCGATGCGTTGTCGCGCTCGACCACCAGCCAGCGCCGGCAGCCGGCCGTGTGATGCCAGTGTTCGATAATCCGCCCTTTCGGGTTGTCACGGATGAAGACATAGGCGTTCCATGCATCGTCGGATGCGCCGGGCGCAGGGCGCACCGGGCTCGCGTCACCGCGAATGCTGAACTCTTCCTTGGGACGGACGCCGCAATGCGGACAGGTAATCAGGCTGGCCATGGCGATGTCTCAATGCAGGTTCGGTTGTGGACCCTTGCCGCCTTCGTCGACGGCAAAGCCGCGCTCGAAGCGGTCGAGGCGCAGAAGGCGGGCCACGGGATGGGGTTCGTTCTTGGCAATCAGATGGGCAAAGCAGAAGCCGGACGCCGGCGTCGCTTTGAAGCCCCCGTAACACCAGCCGCAATTCAGGTAGAGATTGTCGATCGGCGTGCGGTCGATGATCGGTGAACCATCCATCGACATGTCCATGGCACCACCCCAGGCGCGCAGCACGCGTACCCGGGACAGACCGGGGATCAGCGACACGCCCTCCTCGATCGTATGCTCGACGGTCGCGAGATTGCCGCGCTGGGCATAGGATGAATAGTAGTCGATGTCGGCACCGAAGACCAAGCCACCCTTGTCGGACTGCGAGATATAGAAGTGTCCGGCGCCATAGGTGATGACATTGTCGATCACAGGCTTGATGCCTTCGGAAACGAAGGCCTGCAGCACATGCGTCTCGATCGGAAGGTCCAGCCCCGCCATCTTGCCGGTGACGGAGGTGTGGCCGGCGGTCGCCAGCGCCAGCTTGTTGCAGCCGATGAAACCCTTTGTCGTCTCGACGCCGGTCACCTGGCCGAGCTCGTCGCGGCGGATGCCGGTCACTTCGCAGTGCTGGATGAGATCGACGCCGCGCTCGTCAGCACCGCGGCCGTAGCCCCAGGCAACAGCGTCATGGCGGGCCGTGCCGCCCCGGCGCTGCAAAAGACCGCCCAGAATCGGGAAGCGCGCATGATCGAAATTCAGATAGGGCATCATCGAGCGCACCTGCTCGCGGTCGAGCAGTTCGGCCTTAACCCCATGCATCATCATGGCATTGCCGCGCCGCGCATAGGCGTCGCGCTGGCCGTCGGTATGGAAGAGATTGACGATGCCGCGCTGGGACACCATGGCATTGTAGTTGAAGTCCTGTTCCAGGCCTTCCCACAGCTGCATGGACAGCTCGTAGAAGGGCTCGTTGCCCTCCAGCATGTAGTTCGAGCGAATGATCGTGGTGTTTCGCCCGACATTGCCCCCGCCGAGATAGCCCTTCTCGATCACGGCGACATTGGTGATGCCGAATTCCTTGGCGAGGTAATAGGCAGTGGAAAGACCATGCCCGCCGCCCCCGACGATGATGACGTCGTAATGCGGTTTCGGCTGCGGCTCGCGCCACATCGGCGCCCAGTTCCTGTTGCCGGAAAGCGCCTGGCGGAAGATCGAAAGGGCGGAATAACGCATCGAACAACCTCTGCAAATGTCGCGTCACATTCGCATAGGTGTCACAAAGAGCAAGCGCGATCAGGACAAAAACTATGCTGTTTGAGACATGGAACACAGGTTTGATTGCAGTGCAGCACAGAAACATCAGGTGCTGACCGGGCGCTGAGACAGCGCGCACTTTCCAAGCAGCGATGACGGCGCTACACCGGAGAGGATGTGATCGGGAGCCCGGTTCAGGTGCGTGACAGGACAGACATACTCGGACTATTTGAAGCGAGCGCGATCGCCGCAGGCCGGGTCATTCTGGACATCTATAAAGCCGGGGCCGATGTGCGCTTGAAGAGCGACAAGTCGCCGGTTACGGAAGCCGACGAGGCTGCCGAACGTGTGATCCTGGATGCGCTGTCGCGCGATCTGCCTGAAATTCCGGTCGTTGCCGAGGAGGAAGTCGCCGCCGGCCGCATTCCCGACATCAGCGGCGGCCGGTTCATCCTGGTAGACCCGCTGGATGGCACGCGCGAATTCATCGGCGGCCATGACGATTTCACCGTCAATATCGCCCTGATCGAGGACGGAACACCCGTTCTCGGCGTGGTTTACGCCCCGGCCCTCGGCGCCCTGTTCCTCGGCGGCGCCGGCAAAGCCGAGAAGGTGAAGCTCGACCACGCGGATGCGATCATCGCCCGTCTGCCGATCGCGGCGCGCAAGAAGAGCCCCTCGCCCGCCGCCCTCGTCTCGCGCTCGCACAATTGCGAGGCGACGGAAGCCTATATCCGCAAGTCCGAGATCATGGAGCGCAAGACGGTCGGCTCCTCGCTGAAATTCTGCCTGGTGGCGGAAGGCCTGGCCGACATCTATCCCCGCTTCGGTCCAACGATGGAATGGGACACGGCCGCCGGAGACGCGGTCTTGCGGGCCGCGGGCGGCATGGTCTCCACCGAAGACGGCGCCCCCCTGACCTACGGAAAGCGTCTGGCCGGCCTGCGCGCCTTCGAAAACCCGCCTTTCATCGCCACGGGACGCCCGCAAGAGCGGGGATGACTTTTTCTATTTCCTGAGTGAATTCAAAGGGGGCTTGCGATTCTCGTCCCCCACCGTCGGACATGACGGAGACTTGCTCCTTCACCCGCGCTGCCTTGGCAGCCGAAACCGAAGGAGACACCATGTCCGACACAACTGCCAATCTCGCCCTGCCCTTCATCCTGCCCGCGCAGGCGCAGAAGCATGTGACCCACAACGAAGCACTTCAGCGGCTCGACGCGCTGGTGCAGATGGTTGTCGCAACCAGCGCAGCCATTCCGCCCGCAGAACCCGCCGAGGGGGAAGTGCATTGGGTCACCGCTCCTGCCACCGGTCTGTGGACAGGTCATGCCGGGACGCTTTCGCTGTTTCAGGATGGCGTCTGGCTCTTCATTGCGCCGAGGCCCGGCTGGTCGGCGGTCTTTCTCGAAGACGAACGATTGAAGCTCTACGACGGCACGGACTGGATCGACACGCCCCTGCCCGATGCGGCCCGCTTCGACCGTCTTGGGATTGCCGCCGATGCCGACAGTTACAACAGGCTGTCGGTCTCGTCCCCCGCGACCCTCCTCAACCATGCCGGCGACAGCCATCGCCTGACGGTCAACAAATCAGGGACGTCAGAGACGGCGAGCCTGATCTTCCAGTCGAACTGGCAGGGCCGGGCCGAAATGGGTCTCGCCGGCGAGGATCGCTTTTCTCTGAAGGTGAATGGCGACGTCACCGGCTGGCGCCAGGCAATCAGCGTGACACCGGAAGGCTATGTCCGCCAAGACCAGCGCCCCCTCGCCCGTGCCGCCCTCAACACGGCGACGCTGACACCTATGGCCGGCAGCTTCACCGGCTTCGACACACTGCACCTTTCGGGCGGAGACGTTTCGCTGGGCTCGCTTCTCTCTTCGGGCAATGGGCGTCCGCTCATCGTTCCGACGTCCGGCCTTTACCTTGTGTCGCTCTCCGTCCGCGCGATCAGCACCGGCACCCACACGGTCCATGTGAGCCGCAATGGTACAGTGGATGTCTTAAGCCATATCGGAGGCGCGGGATCGTCGAGCAGCCTCGGCCTCGTTTGGCTCGATGCTGGTGACGCGCTGACGCTTCGCCATCTGGGCACGATCCAGTACGAGTTCGGCTATGGCAAGACGGAACTCTGCCTCGCCCTGCTGTGACCTGATGCGGACATTAAAAAGGCGCCACGGACTACGCGGCGCCTGATCCTACTGCTGGTGTATTGGCGTCTCAGAGGAGACGATAACGACAGGCGCGCGCCACGGCCTGCATGCGGTTGACCGCTTCCAGCTTGCGCATCGCACTCTTCAGATAGCTGACCACGGTGTGGCTCGATATATCGAGAATGATGGCGATTTCGTCGCTGCTCTTGCCGGCGGCCGACCAGCGCAGACATTCGATCTCGCGTGCAGAAAGCTTTTCCTTGGGGCCGAGACGCGGCACCAGGGCCTCGACGCCGGCGTCGAGCAGTTCCATCGCGCTCAGCTGGAGCGATGCGATCTGCTGGCGTTCGGGCTCTGTCGCCCGCCCGGAGAAGACCAGGATATACTGGGTCTGATTGCGGTCGTAGAGGCTGTAGGCGAGCGAGGCGCCGAGGTCGAAATTCTGGAAGAGCGGCGCCACCGGCTGGCGGGCTTCGGATCCGGCAGTTCCGAGGAACAGATTGTCTTCGCTGTAGATCGGCAGGATCGATTGCTTGATCCGCGCGACCAGCTGGCTGCCGGCATAGACTTCCGCGGCCTCGTAGCCCAGCCTCAACTCGTCCGGCCAGGTGCAGACAATGAGATTGGCGGAGAATTCCGGGCTGTCAGCCTTCGGGAAGCGCGCGAGAAGACAGTGGCGAAAGCCATAGGCACGCCCGAGCGAGAAAAGCTCCCGACCCCACGACCCCGTGGAGAGCGCCTCGCTCTGAAAAACGGCAGGACCGTCACCAAGACTGTGACCGCTCGTCACATCAGTTGGCCTGAACATAAAACTCCTTTCGACCAGACGTTCGTCCGATCGGGATCTGAATGTTTATGGACTTTGAGTCGTTCCATTGAGGAACGGGTATCATCTGGGCCTGTCGCCGGTCTTGCGGCTCGAACGAGGATCCGCTTGGCTCGACATTGCCCTTACGACTGACGGATCAGCCGGCATGGTTTTCTTGATGGGCGCCCAATGCCACAAATCTTGGACAGGCACCAGTCACGCGAGCCGCATAACTCCTATGCAATTGCCGCAAGTTTACTCAACTTGCGCAAAACCCTCCGAATCTTGGTGGGCCCGCGTCGCGAAAATTATTATCAAATGCTTACAATGGGCTTAGGCAAATTTTAAAGCATCGGTCCTAGTATCAGGGTGTGTGGTCTTGAGTTTGTATAGAGAGTCCAATGACCGAAATGATCCGCCCCCGAGTGAAATATGTCATCGGCCCCGATGGCAGCCCCCTGACGATTGCCGATCTTCCGCCGGCCAATACACGCCGCTGGGTGATCCGCCGCAAGGCTGAGGTTGTCGCGGCTGTGCGTGGCGGCCTTTTGAGCCTAGAAGAAGCCTGCGAACGCTACACGCTGACCGTGGAAGAGTTTCTCTCCTGGCAGTCCTCCATCAGCGATCACGGCCTGCCGGGCCTGCGCACCACCCGCATTCAACAGTATCGCCATTAGTACCTTTGGTGCCGGCTTGGCCGGCACGACGATATTTTGACAAGACACATTCCTGAACCGGCATGGCCCAGCCTGCCGGTTTCATGATTCCTGGGCTTAGGTTTTTCTGCCCAACGCGCTCAAGGCCACGACGGCGAGGCTTGATCCGACATAGAACCACAGCCCCGGCTGGGTAAAGGCCTGCGCCAGACCGCTGGTCTTCGTCGCGAAGATGACGATCGCGACCAGAAGCACGTCCATCATCGACCATTTCGACAAGACCGGGACCAGCCGATCGAGCACCCCCTCGCGCGCTGCCCCCTCCTTCGCCACCTGTTCGGCGGCAACCAGCAGGAGTTTGCCCAGCGGAAAGACGATCGAAACGAGGCCGACAAGCAAGGCCAACAAACCGTCGCCACCCGACCAGAGCGAGAGAATGACCTCGACGAGCGAGGCCTCTGTGGAAAAAAGATAGAAACTCTCAAATCGCATCAGCGGAAGAGTGATGCCGAGCGCGAAAGCAAAGGAAGCACCGACGAGAAGCAGTGCGTTCAACCAGACCAGCAAACAGAACCCCTTCCGATATCGAACACTGCGTGTCCGACCATGTCGTTGCCGGTCCGCTGAGCCCGATGTTAAGCAGAAGGCCATGACCACGGCAACAGGAGGCAGGGATGCAGATCACCAGTGAAGAAGCCGGATCCGGCGGGCGCTATGTCGGCCGCGTCGAGGGAATTGAACAGCCTGCGATCATGACCTTTTCCCGCGCCTCGGCCAGCCTGATCATCATTGATCACACAGAGGTGCCCGCGGATATGCGCGGCACGGGCGCTGGCCAGGCGCTCGCGGAACATGCGGTGGCCGAAGCCCGCAAGGGTGGCTGGAAGATCATCCCCCTCTGCACCTTCATGAAGGCGCAGATGGATCGTCACCCGGATTGGAACGACGTCCGCAAGAGCTGACACGTCTCGTCAGAACGAACGAAGGCGGACGCGGGAGTAACCGCGACCGCCTTCTCTTTCGAAATCTCAACCAGACTGAATAGCGTTATTCAGGCCCGGACACGCATCTGGCCATCGCGCTCTTCGAGAGCGGCCGCCTTCTGGTATTCCGCTTCAGCCTCTTCCAACGCCAGTTCGGCCGCTTCCTGCTGGACCTTCAGTTCCCGGATCGAGACCTGAAGATTGTCCGCACGCTGGCGAGCTGCCTTGGCGAAGGTGGGATAGGCGAAATGATTGGGATCGGTGATGCCCGATTTCTTCTCCTCGATGCCGATCTGAGCCTCGAGCTCCTTCGCCATCCGTTCGAACTCCGACATCATAGACTGCAACTGCTGCAATTGCCGACGCTTTTCGGTGACCTGAAATCCCTTCAGGCGTACCAGGCTCTCACGCGACTTCATACGCAATACTCCCGTGATGCGAGATCCCCCGCCACACTTGCTACTCAACACGCCCGCCACCGATTCGTCCAAAAAAAGTCCGCGGCGTTAACAAAAAGCTACCCTTGGTAACCTTTCGTTTACGGGCATCGTTAATGATAAGCCCGATCACTTAAGGGTCAGTAAATGCCAGAGCCCGAAAAGAGCTCCTGACAATGATGAGTCAAATGAATCGGTTACAGGGGATTCCTGAGGCGCTGATTCAGGTGTGGCGATGACCGAAACACATGAAGAATCAGGAGGCTGATATCTTTGCTTAATAAATTCGATACACCTTGCCAGAGGGAATCAGAATTTGTTAACCAATTGGTGGCAGCCTTCAAATCAGGCAACGACTGGATCCGTATCGCGTAGGGGGCCAACTTGACCTTTCGGCGGCGGTAAAGGGGATAAATATGCGGGTTCTACTCATTGAAGACGATAGCGCGACGGCGCAGAGCATCGAACTGATGCTCAAGTCCGAGAGCTTCAACGTCTACACTACCGATCTCGGCGAAGAAGGTGTCGATCTCGGGAAACTCTACGACTACGACATCATTCTGCTCGACCTGAACCTGCCCGACATGTCCGGCTACGAGGTGCTGCGTACTCTTCGCCTGTCCAAGGTGAAGACGCCGATCCTGATCCTTTCCGGCATGGCAGGCATTGAAGACAAGGTGCGCGGTCTCGGCTTCGGCGCCGACGACTACATGACGAAGCCGTTCCACAAGGACGAGCTGGTTGCCCGCATTCACGCGATCGTTCGTCGCTCCAAGGGTCATGCCCAGTCGATCATCATCACCGGTGAACTGATCGTCAATCTCGATGCCAAGACCGTCGAAGTCGGTGGTCAGCGCGTTCACCTGACGGGCAAGGAATACCAGATGCTGGAGCTCCTCTCGCTCCGCAAGGGTACCACGCTCACCAAGGAAATGTTCCTCAACCACCTCTATGGCGGCATGGACGAGCCGGAGCTGAAGATCATCGACGTCTTCATCTGCAAGCTGCGCAAGAAGCTCGCAAACGCCGCCGGCGGCGCAAACTACATCGAAACCGTCTGGGGCCGTGGCTATGTGCTGCGCGAGCCGGATGGCGCGGAATACATGGAAACGGCCTGAGGCCTTTCCCCTTCCTGATCAAGAAGCCCGCGTCTTGGACGCGGGCTTCTTGCTTTCTGGCGTTCCCTTTCAGGCAGCAGATCCGGCAAAGCGCAGACGAAAAAAGGCGACACATCCAGTGCCGCCTTTTGCAGATCGATCAGGGCTTTGAAATCAGGCGGCGATCGCCTTGTCGCCGAAGGTCTTGGTCAGGATCTCGCGATCGAAAGGCTTGAGCAGGAAGTCGTTGGCTCCGGCCCGCTTGCCGGCCATCATCACCTTCAGCTCCGCCTCGACCACGCAGTAGTAGATCTTGACGGCCTTGCCCTCGGGCAGCGCACGCACATTCGAGATGAGATCGAGCGCGTCGGCCATGCCGGCATCGACAATCATCACGTCGGGAAGCTCGCGTTCACAGCGCGTCAGCGCCTCACGGCCGGAAGCGGCCTCGGAGATCTGGTAACCAAGCTCCGAAAGGATCTTCTTGCCGACCTTGCGAACGATGTCCGAGCCGTCTGCGATCATCAAGCGCTTCATGGTCAACTCCCCTCCCCGTGACGGGGATTTCAATTGTATCCGACACCATACCGGGCCGCGACTAAGGAAAAGTTACCGGTTGTATCACCCCACCGTCCCAGTTTGGGACGGCTCAGGCGACCACTTCGGCGGTGAATGCGATCTCGCCTTCGCTCGGTAGGCATTTCAGCTCCATGCCGCACTCGTCGGCCAGCAGCACCGTGTAATAGGGCTGGATGGAATGGGCATCGACCGCTTCCTCGAGCTGGCCGGACAGGATTTCCTGATACTTCGGCGGCACGCGCAGCATGCGGCCCTTGGCGACGATCTTGAACTTCGCGTCGGTCTCGGGGTTCTCGAGCGAGATGTCGAGCGAGCCGCCGCGTGGAATGGCGCCATAGGCGACCAGGAAGAGGTTGAGCAGCAGCTTCACGCGGTTCTTGGCAATGATCGCGCGCGGACCGCTCCAGGTGACCTCGGTCTTCTTTTCGGCAAGCGCGAAATCCTTCGCGGCCTTTTCGGCCTCGCCCGTGTCGATCGATGCACCAACGGAGCCCGAGGCACCGAAAGCAAGGCGCGCGAACTTGAGGCGGACGGAGGCATTGAGCGCACTGGTGCGGATCAGATCCATCGCATCGGCATCGGCACCGCCCTCGTCGAGCAGTTCGAGGCCGTTGTTGATCGCGCCGACAGGCGAGATGACGTCGTGGCAGACGCGGCTGCACAGCAGCGCCGCAAGGTCAGGACCTGCCAGCGTGAGGTTGGGGTTCTTCGCCATGGTCGTCTCCAGAAGATATGGACCCTCAGCGCAACAGGCGGACGCAGGTCCGCAGGCCGCGACTTGGTCGGATGCCGTTCGGCCATAATGACACCATATTTGGTAAACCGATTATTAAGACGATGCTCGCTAGGTTTAATTACCCCCAAGGAAGATGCCGAATCCATCGGCGTCGCATTCAGGAGGCACCATGCATCACCTGCCCCACCGCTCCCCGCTGTCGTTCAAGGCAATGGCCCTGGCCGTTCTGGCACTGATCAGCATCGCAGTCGCGCAGCGCCCTGCCGAAGCCGCCGGCGAATATTCGATCCAGGAAGTGGTCGATGCCGGTCATGGTTTCTTCGGCGAAACCAGCGGCGCATTGGCAAAGGTGATCGAACAGGCCTTCGAACAATACGGCCTGCCGAACGGCTATATCCTTGGCCAGGAAGGCTCGGGCGCCCTGATCGCCGGCCTCACCTACGGCGAGGGCACGCTCTACACGAAGAATGTCGGCCAGCATGACGTCTTCTGGCAGGGCCCCTCGCTCGGCATCGATTACGGCGGCAACGGCACCCGCGCGATGATGCTGGTCTATGACCTGCCCGACGTCGACACGCTCTATGCCCGCTACGGCGGCGTCAGCGGCTCGGCCTATATCGTCGCCGGCGTCGGCATGACGGTCCTTAAGAGCCGCGACGTGATCCTCGTTCCGATTCGCACCGGCGTCGGCGCCCGCCTCGGCGTCAATGTCGGTTACCTCAAGCTGACCCGCGCACCCACCTGGAACCCTTTCTGAGCTGGCAAGTTGCGCCGCTCAGGCTCACGCAAGCTCGATCTGGTGTGTCGTTAGCCATATTCGACGAAGGACGCCGCACTGCCAGCCGTTTTGCTTGCCGGGTGGCGGTCGGCATGCTTAACTAACTGCTAATTCTCTCAGACTGCTGTGGCGCGACCGTGATTGAATATGCCCTGATTTTCGCAATGGGATTTATGGCGGCAGCGCTGCTGGTGATGCTCGTCGCCCCGGCGGTGCATCAGCGTGTCGTGCACTACACGGAAAACCGCCTGAAGGCGACCATGCCGCTCAGCCCGCAGGAAATCCGCGCCCAGAAGGACATGGTGCGCGCGCTCTATGCCGCAGAAAACGCCCGCACCCAGCACGAACTGACGCGCGAGCGCGAGCAGTCGATTGCACTGAAGCTGAAGAACGAGACGCTGAGCGGAGAGGCTGCACGGCTCCTGGCCGACAACAAGGATCTCAAGGTTCAGATCGAGGAGATGAGCACGGAAGCGGCCGATCTTCGCTCGCGGCTTCGCCGTGGCGATGTCGAGATCAGCGCGATCCGCGAGACCTTGAAGCGCGTCGAGATTGCCTCCGCTGCAAAGGATGTCGAACTGGAAGACCGCGCCCACCGGATCGCCCGCCTCCTCAGCGACATCGATACCATGCGTATCGAGGCGATGAGCCGCGACACCGAGATCGACACGCTGAAGACCCGCATCCAGGGCATGCGCGACGAACGCGAAGAACTGCGGCGCGAAAGCAAGCTGCTCGGTAAGCGCGCCAAGGACGCCGAACTGCGCCTCACCCAGGAAGAACACAAGGTTCTGCGGCTTGAAGACATTCTGGCCCGAGACGCCGCCGAGCGCGCCGATGCAAGCTCGCTTGCCGAGCGGCGGACCCGCGAACTGACGGATCTGCGGGCGAAACTCAAGACCGTGAACGCTCAGCTGCGCACGGCCCAGCGCGCCCTCAGGGAGGCTGGCATCGCCCTGCCCGAGACGAAAGAGCTCCCAATGGCCGAAGACGAGATCGCCAATTCGAACCTCGCATCCGACCCCGCAGTCCTCGAGAACGACATCCGTCGCAGCCAGACGGTTCTGACGGAACGCCTGCTGAAGGCCAAGGCCTCAACCGAAGATGATGCGCTGCGCGAGGAACTGGGTGACATCGCCGCCAAGATGATCGTGCTGACCGCGGCGCGCGAGGGCGAGCAGTCCGTGATTTCCGATCTCATCGGTCCGCAACAGAAGACCGGCGACAAGCAGAAGAGCCTGGTGGACCGTGTCCTGGCCATGGATCCCTCCATCGGTCGCAACGCGGGTCTTGCGACGCCGGCCGAGTAATCGACTTCCATCATCGGTAAGAACGAGGGCGAAGCCTCAGCCGAGCCGCCCCATGGCGCGTGCGATCGCATAGAGCGCGATCCCGCTCGCCGTGCCGACATTGAGGCTATCGAGCCCGGGCGCCTGCGCAATCCGCGCTGAATGAAACCGTTCGAGGATTGCCGCTGGTAGCCCCTCCCCCTCCGTGCCCATCACCAGCGCCACGCGTCGGCCAGGCTTGATCCCACCGATCTCGACCGTTCCGGATGGCGACAGCGCCCAGATCTCGAAGCCGGCCTCGGCAAGCGTGCCGAGAACCGTCTCGGCACTCTCCTGCCGCGCATAGGGTACGGCGAGCACGGAGCCGACAGACACGCGTAGAGCCTTGCGGTAAAGCGGATCGCAACAGGTCTCGTCGAGCAGCACGGCATCGGCCGTGAAGCCGGCGGCATTGCGGAACAAGGCGCCGATATTGTCGTGGTTCGAAATCCCGCAGCCGACCAGCACGAGCGCATTGTCAGGCAATTGGGAGACCAGACTGGCAAGATCGGGTGGTGCAGCGCGGCTTCCGACCGCCAGCACGCCGCGATGCAAGTGAAAGCCTGCAATCGCATCCAGCACCGCACTCTCGGCAACATAGACCGGCACATCCGCCGGAAACTGATCGATGAGCTCCGACAGGCCTACGACGCGGTTCTTCAGCAGCAAAAGCTTCTCGGCCCGCACCGGACCCGCACTGCCATGCGCCTTGGCCAGCATCGAGAGCACCACGGTCCCCTCGGCAATGAACTGCCCCTGGCGGCCGGTCAGATCGCGCTCGCGGATCGAGGTGAACTCGGCGATCCTGGCGTCGCCGGGATCGGTGATCTCGATAAGGCGTCCCGCCTCCACGGCCGCCTCAGTCGCCGGCAAGCGTGACGTCGGCGATGATGCGGCCGAGCGCGAGATCGAAAACGAGAGCCTTGCGCTCGCCGGTGGCGGTTTCGCCGTAGATCAGCATCTGGCTTCCCGACAGCGAAGTCTGGACGACGCGGAAGCCGGCAGGCAGATTGGCCGTGAGGCTGAGCGGCTGGTCTGAAGGCACCGCAAACGGCTGCGCCGACGTGGCCACCGGCTGGGCGCCACCCTCATCGCGCGTCAGCTTATAGAAGATCGACACCAGCACCGCGAGGAAGAGGGCCGCCATGATCCCGCCGGAGATCAGCTGCAGCTTGACCATCTTGCGCCGAACGCCTTCCATGACGGGATCAAGCGGCTTGTCTTCCTGGTTCTCGTCGTCGATATGCGTCATGGCTGCAGTCATTTCTCACTTGTGTTCGCGCTACACGCGACGCTTCCACCGGGGCGAACGGACCGGAGAAAATCGCCGGGCTCGCCGGCTGTCGATTGTCGAAGCCCCCGGTCTGTGCCAAATGGCAGCGACAAAGGCCAAAGCCCCGGCCGCCGTAAGACGGGATGACATGATGACCGACCCCTTTAACGAAGCCGCCGCATCAAGGAAAGAGCTGATTGCCGAGGACGATGCGGGCGGCCGCATCGATGCCTGGCTGACGGCAGCGCTCGGGGCCGAGTTTTCCCGCAATCGTGTGAAGGCGTTGATCGAGCAGGGCGCAGTGCAGTTGAATGGCACGCTCCTCGACAGTCCGAACCGCAAGGTGAAGCCCGGCGACAGCGTCATCATCGATCTGCCGGAACCGGAAGACCCGCAGCCGAAGGGCGAGAACATCCCGCTCGACGTGCTCTACGAGGACAAGGACCTGATCGTGATTGCCAAGCCGCCAGGCCTCGTCGTCCATCCGGGCGCCGGCAACTGGCATGGCACGCTGGTCAATGCACTGATCTATCACTGTGGCGACAGCCTGTCGGGCATCGGCGGCGTCAAGCGCCCGGGCATCGTCCACCGCCTCGACAAGGATACGTCCGGCGTCATGGTCGTCGCCAAGAACGACATCGCCCACCGCCACCTCGCCGACCAGTTCGCCGACCATGGCCGCACCGGCCCACTGGAGCGCGCCTACCGCGCCGTCGTCTGGGGCCGCCCGCGCACGCTGGCCGGCACGATCGACGCAGCCCTTGGCCGCTCCGGCGCCGATCGTACCAAGCGCACGGTGAAGCGCGAGGACACCGACGACGCCCGCGAAGCGATCACGCATTACACGGTGCTCGAGCGCTATGGCGAAAAGCCGGACGCCACCTGCCTCGCCTCGCTGGTCGAATGCCGCCTGGAGACCGGCCGCACGCACCAGATCCGCGTCCACATGGCCCATATCGGCAATCCGCTTGTGGGAGACCAGGAATATGGCGCAGCGTTCAAGACCAAGGCCAATCTCCTGCCGGACGAGGCCAAGAGCGCGGTGAACAAGTTCCACCGCCAGGCCCTGCACGCCTATCTCCTCGCTTTCGAGCATCCGACGACGGGTGAGACCATGCGTTTTGAAGCGCCGATCCCGGCGGATCTGCAGAAGGTTATCGACGCCCTGAAGGCGATGTGAGAGACTGGAAGTCGATCACCGACCGTTCCATGATCGGTTGACAGTCCGTCACGCTCTCGTGACGGAACGCAAATCTTGTATCGCCGTTTTGCCATACTTATCTGTCATATGGATTTCCGTGGGGTTGAGATCCACGGAGATCGGGCTCGCCGTCAATTTAGGGAGCCCCGAAGGAAAAGGGGGTGCTTTATGGCCCGCAATACGCTGCCGACCATCACTGCCGGTGAAGCCGGCCTCAATCGTTATCTCGACGAAATCCGCAAGTTCCCGATGCTGGAGCCGCAGGAAGAATACATGCTCGCCAAGCGATACGCCGAGCATGGTGACCGCGACGCCGCTCACCGCCTCGTAACCAGCCACCTGCGCCTCGTGGCGAAGATCGCCATGGGTTACCGCGGCTACGGCCTGCCGATCGGCGAAGTCGTTTCGGAAGGCAATGTCGGCCTCATGCAGGCCGTGAAGAAATTCGACCCCGAGCGCGGCTTCCGCCTCGCCACGTATGCCATGTGGTGGATCAAGGCCTCGATCCAGGAATATATCCTGCGCTCGTGGTCGCTGGTGAAGATGGGCACAACCGCCAACCAGAAGCGCCTTTTCTTCAACCTGCGTCGCCTCAAGGGCAAGATTCAGGCGATCGAAGAGGGCGATCTGAAGCCCGACCAAGTCACGGAGATTGCCACCAAGCTGAACGTTTCGGAGGAGGAGGTCATCTCGATGAACCGCCGCCTCTCCGGGGACGCGTCGCTGAATGCGCCGCTCCGCGCCTCCGAAGGCGAAAGCGGCCAGTGGCAGGATTGGCTTGTCGACGACCACGACAGTCAGGAAGACGTGCTGATCGAGCAGGACGAGCTGGAAACCCGCCGCAGCATGCTGAAGCGCGCCATGAGCGTGCTGAACGAGCGCGAGCGTCGAATTTTCGAAGCCCGTCGCCTGGCAGAAGACCCGGTGACGCTGGAGGAGCTGTCCTCCGAGTTCGATATCAGCCGCGAACGCGTCCGTCAGATCGAAGTCCGCGCCTTCGAGAAGGTGCAGGAAGCGGTCCAGAAGGATGCGCTGGAACGCGCCAAGGCTCTTCGCGTCGTCGAGGCCTGACCGGATCTCAAACGCGGAAACACCTGTTCAAGCCGCCCGGGCAACCGGGCGGCTTTTTCGTATCGAACAAGCCGCTATTCCGTCGCGAGCTGCTGCCGGGAGAAGAGCGCGAGTCCAAGCCCGGGCAGGATCGCGAACCATCCCACAAGCACGACAAAGCCGAAGAGCGCGGCGGCCGGCGTCCCCCCTGCCAGCAGCCAGTCGCGAAGCCACTGGGCGGCATAGCTCGGCAGAGGCAAGCGATCCGCATCCGTCCCCAGATAGAGCTGCAGCACCGTCGAGCCGATGGCGAGCATGAAAGCCGCGATCACGGCGCCGATCATCGAGCGGAACGCCACCACGAGCAGCGCAACCAGTGCACAGAGGACACCAAGCTCCAGGAAAGCAATGCCGAAGGCGGCAACCAGTGAAGAGAGCGAAGAGACGCTGAGATCGACTGCCTGCCCCTGCAGGATCGCAAAGAGCAGATTGAGCGCCATGTCACCGACCGCCGCCATCAGAAGCGCGACAGCCGACCAGACGAGGCAGACGAGCAGTTTGGCGGCGAAGACATGCACCCGGGCAAAGCGCGGCACCAGCAGCCTCCAGGTAGCATAGCGGTATTCGAGGAAGAATACCGTCGCGACGCCCAGCGCAAAAAGCAGATGTCCGAGCGAGTTGCCGGAGATGCTAAGGCTCTTCGCCGCCGACAGGAACAGGTCGATGTCGCCGGACTGCCGTCCGAGCCGCAGATAGACGAAGCCCGCAATGACGAGCTTCACCACGAGCGCCGCGAGCGGCACGGACAGGAAGCCCCAGAAAAGGATCCCGGGCTGACGCATCAGCTTCAGCATCTCGGCGGAAAACAGCGATCTCATCGGCGCGCCTCCCGTGTTTCGGACAGGAAGACGGTTTCGAGATCCGGCTTGATCCACTTGGCCTCGTGAATCCGCACACCAGCCTGCGCGAGGGACTGGATGAGATCAGGCACCTCCGCCCGCTCGATCCGAACATAGACGCCATCATCGCCGACCTCGGCCTTGTCCCCAAGGCGCGCCAGCAGCACCTCCGGAGCCTCGACCCTCAGCCAAAAACGTCCGTCCCGGTCGAGCAGATCGGCGACCGCCCCTTTGGCGACCAGGACACCGCGCTGGAGAATGGCGACCCGGTCGCAGACCCGCTCCACCTCATCCAGCAGATGGCTGGAGAGCAGCACCGTCAGGCCATCCCGATGGGCAAGGCCGTGGATGAGCGCCCGCATTTCGAGGATGCCATCGGGATCAAGCCCATTGGTCGGCTCGTCCAGCACGATTGCCTCCGGCTGGCCGATCAGCGCGCAGCCGATCCCGAGACGCTGCTTCATGCCGAGCGAATATCCCGAGACCGCCTTGTCGGCCGCCGCCTGGAGCCCGATCCGTTGCAGCACCGGCTCGACCAGGGACAGCGTTCCGCGCGCGCGTGCCAGCATCTGCAGATGCTCTCGTGCAGAAAGAAACGGATAGAAGCTGGGCGACTCGATCAGCATGCCCAGACGAGCCCTTTGACGGGGACCTGCGGTCTCGCCGAAGATCTGGACCTCGCCCCGATCAGGCCGCAGCAAACCTGCCAGGATGCGCAGCAGCGTGCTTTTGCCCGCCCCATTCGGCCCAAGCAGGCCATAGACGACACCGCGCGGGATCGAGAGGCTCAATACGTTAAGCGCCTGCACGGCGCCGCCACCGCGCCCGAAAGCCTTGCTGACGGACAAGAAGGCGACGGCCGCCTCGCTGCCCGGATCGTCAGCATTGCTTCTGGCAACATTTTGCGCCTGTAGCGACATGCGGTCTCCCTGCTCTTGGCGGATCAATCGGTCGGTCGCGGATCGGACGCTTGGAGCCCTCTTTCCCGACAGTTGATGATCCCCGTGAAAAGAAAAATCCGCCGGAGATCTTCCGGCGGATTGCTTAAGCGACAGACAGGCGTGCCTCAGTTCGCAGGCGCGGCAGGCGACAGCGCCGCCCATTCGCGCAGGACCTGCTCGAAGACGTTTCCGCCCGTCGTGCCCTTGTCCAGCGTGATCAGCGCCCGGCGGCCATTGCGATAGGTGACCGGAATATCGATCCAGCCACGGGTCGAGAGAAGCTCGAGATTGCGCTTCACCACGTCCTCGAAGTCGTTGAGCGCCACCAGATAGGTGTCGTCGGTGACCTTGGCAGTCACGGCAACCAGCGGGTCGCCGCGGTCCTGCTCGGTCCGCTTCATGGCGATCCGCTGCAGGTTCTCGATGGCACCGCCTTCGAAATCCGGCGGAACCGAGAAGACCACCTCGATGATATGGCTTGCCGGCAGCGAGTTGTCGGTGTTGCGCTTGAAGGTCAGGAGCGCCGAGATGCCCCGCTCCGGAACCGTGATGCGGCCTTGGATCTGCGGGTCGGGACGGCCGTCCGGACCATTTTCACGCACGGCGGTCCAGGTAATCGAACCGGGCACGGCGACAGGCGTCGCCTGGCCGATGCGCTCCTCATAGAGGAACAGCTTTTCGCCACCGGCAACGGGCGCCGTATTGGCAGCGGTCCCCGGTGTCTGGGTCGAGGCCGCGCCGTTTGCGGCAGCCGGCGCATCCGTCGGTTCGACGGTCGACGCCACGGTCTGTGCGGAGACCGAACGGCCTTCGGCAGGTGCGCCAGTCGCAGGCGCACTGCCTGCACCTTCGTCGATCTCGGTGCCATCAGCACGCAGACGCTGCGTAAACTTCTGGCCTTCCTGCGGCTCTTCGGCCGGTGCGGCAGCGGTCTCGGTGGCTGCCGGGGTTTCCGCAGGGGCTTCAGTTTCCGCCGGAGTGGTCGCCGGAGCCTCCGCCGTCTCTTCGGCAGGCGCAACCTCACCGGTCAGATTGGCGACCATGCTGCCGATGTCATCGCGCATGCTCCATGCCAGATACCCGCCACCGGCGAGCAGCACGAGAACCAGCGCGCCGATGATCATCGGCGCGAAGTTGCGGCGCTTCTTCGGCTCCAGCCGATAGGCCGGCTGCTGTCCATAACCGCCGACCAGGGCTTCCATGCCGTCAGCCTGGCCGCCCAGATCGACCTGGGCACCCTTGGCGCTCGGCGCGAAGCTGTCGATATGCTCGTCCCATTCCGTCGCGGCGGGGGCGGCACCCGATGCCGTTGCGGCATCGGCACGCGGCGCCCTGCCCTCGTCGGCATGCTCCTGGAACCACTGGCTAAAGTCGTCGGGATCAACAGTCGCGGCGGCCGGTGTGGTCGAAAGCTTCTCCACGACAAGCGGATCTGCCTCGGGCAGCTGCAGCCCTTCCGGGGCGATGTAGTCGCGGCCGGCTTCGACATGCACCGGCTCTTCATAGGCCGGAAACTCGTCGGTCGGCGTGTAGGACACCGCCGCCGGGCCGGGTTCGATTTCCGGCAGTTCCGGCACCCGGTTCGCAGCCGTCTCGCTGGCAACCGGCAGATCCCAGGAGGCCGCCGGAATGGCCGGTGCCGGATCCTGGGCGCGGCTCTGCAGCCAGTCCTCAACGGAATCGACACGCAGGCCGAGCGCCGGTGCTTCGGGTTCGAGATGCGCTTCGACCTGCGGCGCTTCAACAGCCGGCGGCTCCGATGCGAAAGGCGTGGCTTCAGTCTGCGGCGCGAGATCCCAGGCGGGTGTCACCGGCTCCGGCTCGTCCGCCTGCGACCAGGTCTCTTCAGCCGTCGGCTGATCGCCGAACGTCACCGGCTCGGGATGGACATCCGCGTCTTCCGGCCGCTCCTCGGCCCGCACCTCGTCCGCGACAGCGGGCTCTTCGCGGCTGTCGTAGAGGCCGGCATAATCGTCTTCCGCAGCGACATGGCCGAAAGCCGGTTCGCTCTGCCAGGACGTGCCGTGCTCAACCACAGGCTCGCTGGCGACCTCCGGCTCAGGCTCGACAGGCTGGTCAACGACCGGCTCGTCCTGCGGAGCGGGCTCATCCACGTAAACCTCGGCCGCCGGCGTTTCTGCCGGAGCGGCCTCCGCCATATGGGCGTCGGCCCAGTCGTCGCCGGTCACGACCGGCTGTGCCTCGACCGGCTCTTCATACGGAGCAGTCTCGGCAACAGGCTCCACTTCGATCGGAGCGGGTTCGGCTTCGGGCTCCTGCGAAGGACCAGGCTCCGCCGAGGCCGGCGCGGCATCGGCGGCGACAGCTGCCGTCGCAGCAGCTGCCGGGACGGCGGCAGAAGGCGCCTCATCCAGCGGCGGCAGCGCCTCGGCATGCTCTGCCTCGACTTCCCGAATGGCCTGATCGAGCTTGTCCAGCTGGCGCTGAAGCATGTGCTCGGGCGGGCGCGGTGACATGTTCTCGAGCTGCCGAACGACAGCGGCGCGAGCCTTTTCATAGACCCGCGCGCGCATCTCCGGAGTATTGTTCGAGAGCCCGTCTACGGCCCGTCGAATCACTGCGATAAAGTCAGCCATCAGCACTTTCTCTAAGGTGCCGGCCCGATGAGAGCCGGCATAACTTGATTAAATTGTGAGATTAATCCTCGAAGGGGTCCGTCACAAGTATTGTGTCGTCGCGTTCGGGACTTGTCGACAGGAGGGCAACCGGCGCACCGATCAGCTCTTCCACCTGACGCACATATTTGATCGCCTGAGCCGGCAAATCCGCCCATTTGCGGGCTCCAACGGTCGATTCCTTCCAGCCTTCGAGCGTGATGTAGATCGGCTCGACGCGGGCCTGGGCAGCCTGGGCCGCCGGGAGATAACCGATTTCCTGGCCATCCAGCTTGTAGCCGACGCAGATCTTCAGCTCTTCGAGACCGTCGAGAACGTCCAGTTTCGTCAGCGCGATGCCGGTGATTCCATTGGTCGCCACCGACTGGCGCACGAGTGCAGCATCGAACCAGCCGCAGCGACGCTTGCGGCCCGTCACGGTGCCGAATTCATGGCCCTTCTCACCGAGGAACTGGCCGATCTCGTCATGCAGTTCGGTCGGGAACGGGCCTTCGCCGACGCGGGTCGTATAGGCCTTGGTGATCCCGAGGATATAGCCGAGCGAGCCCGGACCCATGCCGGAACCGGCTGCAGCCTGACCGGCGACCGTGTTCGACGAGGTCACGAAGGGATAGGTGCCGTGGTCGATGTCGAGCAGCGACCCCTGCGCGCCTTCGAACAGGATGCGCGAGCCCTTGCGGCGCTCCTTGTCCAAGAGCACCCAGACCGAATCCATGAAAGGCAGCACGCGATCGGCAATCGAGGTCAGCTCTTCCATGATCGTCTTGTGCTCGACCTCGGCCACGCCGAAGCCGCGACGCAGCGCGTTGTGATGGGTCAGGATACGCTCGACCTTGCCTTCCAGCGCATCGAGATCGGCCAAGTCCATCACGCGGATCGCGCGACGACCGACCTTGTCCTCATATGCCGGGCCGATGCCGCGGCGAGTCGTGCCGATCTTTGTGCCGCTGTTGGAGGCGGCATCTTCGCGCATGCCGTCGAGTTCGCGGTGCAGCGAGAGAATCAGCGTGGCGTTCTCGGCAATCCGCAAATTGTCCGGCGTGACCGACACGCCCTGGTCCTTCAACCGGCCGATTTCGGCGATCAGCGCGTGCGGGTCAACGACCACACCATTGCCGATCACGGCCTTCTTGCCGGGACGCACGACACCCGACGGAAGCAGCGACAATTTGTAGGAAACGCCGTCGATGACGAGCGTATGGCCGGCATTGTGTCCACCCTGGAAGCGGACCACGATGTCCGCACGTTCGGAGAGCCAGTCGACAATCTTGCCCTTGCCCTCGTCACCCCATTGCGAACCAATCACCACGACATTCGTCATCACATAATCCTGTATATCGCGCAGCGTCTGCGCCCTACCCAAACCCGCGCATCTATACTGTGTTGTTTTTGGGAAATCGACCCGTATTGACGGGCGATTTGGCTTTTTGCGTGACAAAGCATGACCCCTCGCCTATTTCGGAGGCAATTCGCGCTGCACCGAACCGGGGGGACAGGGGTTTGGGCGCCGGCGCCAGCATGCAGGGAAGAGTAAGCTTTGCCCATTCGCGCCTATACCTTTCTCGTCATCACCACCCTCCTCTGGGGCGGCAATACCATCGCCGGCAAGTTGGCGGTCGGCCATGTCAGCCCGATGGTCCTGAGCTTCGGTCGCTGGGCGCTCGCCACCCTGATCATCGCTTCGATCTCGATCCCGCAGATCCGCAAGGACTGGGATGTCCTGAAGGCAAACTGGAAGCTCCTGATCTTCTACGGCGCCGTCGGCTATGCCGCCTTCAACGGCTTCCTCTATACGGCTCTCAAATATACCAGCGCCGTGAATGGCGCGATCGAACAGGGCGCGATCCCGGTCCTGATCTTCGTTATCAACTTCCTGCTGTTCCGGATTCGCGTCTCGGCCATTCAGATCCTCGGCTTCCTGATCAGCTTCATCGGCGCAGCGGTCACGGCCTCTCACGGTGACCTGCAGACGCTGCTGACCCTCACACTGAACTACGGCGACCTGCTGATGCTGTTTGCCGGCATTTCCTATGCGATCTATACGGTCTCACTGCGCTGGAAGCCGCCGGTTCACTGGAAGAGCCTGATGGCGGTGCCAGCGCTCGCCGCTGCCGTCACCTGTCTGCCGCTCCTCTACTGGGAGCAAGGACGCGGCGAACTGATACTGCCCGACATGCAGGGCTGGTTGATCGTGCTTTATGCCGGGCTTTTCCCCTCGCTGATCTCGCAGATCCTCTACATCAAGGGCGTCGAAGGCATCGGCGCGAACCGTGCCGGCCTCTTCATCAACCTCGTGCCCGTCTTCGGCACGCTGCTGTCGATCACCATTCTCGGTGAGAAACTGGAAGTCTTCCACGTGATCGCGTTGATCCTCGTGCTCGGCGGCATTGCGATCGCCGAATGGGGGAAGCCGGCAGCGGAGAAACCTCCGGCCAAGCCGACGCCCTGAACTCATCCTTCAGGCGGCGATAGCCCCGGACCGACAGACAGGATCTCGACCTGACCTTCTGACAGACGGGCGGCCGTCAACCGGCCGCTTCGATAGCAATGCGTATCGAGGCTCACCCGGTCCGGACCGACATGGGCCTCGCGCATGGGCGTGTGCCCGTGGAAGACCCGGACGGCAAGTCCCGGCCCAAGATCCAGGAACGAGCGGCGTATCCACATAAGGTCGTCATCCGTCTGCTCCGAAAGCGGCCGGCCCGGGCGGATCCCGGCATGGGCGAAGACATCGTCCCCGATCGTCAGCAGCACCGGCAGCCCGCGCAGAAAATCGACATGGCTTTGGGGAATGGCCGCGCGTGCTGCTTCTCGCACGCCGTAAGATGCACACGCCGCTGCATCGTTCTCGTCCAGATCGAGGCCGTAGGAGCGTAGCGTCCCGATCCCGCCGTGATCGAGAAACCAGTCCCCCGCCGGGTCTCCATCCAGATAGGAGAGAAAGGCATCGTCATGATTGCCGCGCAGGCAGATGCGATCGAAACCCGCCGGTGGCGACGCGGTCAGATGATAGAGCACCGCCGCCGATTTCGGGCCGCGATCCATGTAGTCACCGAGCATGACGATCAGCTTTGGCCCCTCGACCGTCTCCGCATCCTTTCGGATGATTTCCTCGAGCGCCAGCAGCTGATCGAGGCATCCATGCACATCACCGACAGCATAGATACGGACGTAACGGGACGGCTCTAGGGCAAGGCGCGGAGGCCGGCCGCTTGAGAGAGTATCGGAAAAGCCTTCGCCCATAGAGGTGTCCTTACGCCGCGTTCCTGCAGAGAGAAAAGCGCAGGCCAACAAAAAAGGCCAGCACCTCGCGATGCTGGCCTTCGTTTTGTCGTTCGACCTGTTACGGGGTCGTGGTCGGAGCCGGGGTACCGGTACCCGTGCCGCTATCGGCCGGCGGAGTTGCCGGAGCCGGATCGGTCGCAGGCGGGGTTGCCGGAGCCGTATCGGTTGCCGGCGGCGTGGCCGGATCTGCAGCCGGCGGGGTGGCCGGATCGGCAGCAGGCGGCGTCGCCGTGTCAGCCGGCGGAGTGGTGGTCGCCGGCGGCGTCGCCGGTTCCGTGGTTTCCGTGGTGGTTGCTGCCGGATCGGTGGCGTCATTGCCGCCGAAGACGAAGAAGGCGCCGGCTGCGATCACAACGATCAGCAGGATGGCGATGCCCCAGGTTGCGCCGCCACCGGTGGCGGTCTGCTGCGTAACATGGGGACGCTGGTCGAGGCGGGGATCAGGACGTTGGTCCATGGGATATTCCTCCTGGTTGGGAGGCCGAGCATCGTGAAGGTCACCTGCCCGGCCTTATCATTGGATCAAGCCAGTGGTTACTGCACCACGCCGACGACGACGTAGGTCTTCGGGTCAACGATCACGCGCTGATTGTTGACGACGGCATAGGCGTAGGTCGGGTTTTCCGGGACCGGCGTCAGAACGACCTGCTGCGGCAGGGGCTCGCCAACCGCGACTTGCTGTTCGATGACGATCGGCTGAGCCGGCAGCGGCTGTTCGCGAACATAGGTGACGACCGGGGCCGGCGGCGGATCAACGGCCGTGCCGGCAATGGCACCGACCACGCCGCCTACTGCGGCACCTACCGGACCACCGACGATTGCGCCGGTCACGGCACCACCGGCAGCACCGGTGACAGTGCTTTCCTGCGCCAGAACGGGCGTGGAGACGACACCAAGTACTACAGCTCCAAGAGCGATAATCTTCGTATTCATGGCTTCTTCCTTTCCGTTGACTGCCATTGGCGGAAAGAACGGCCATCACGCGAAATTGTTCCGCGAACTCATCAGAAGCCTCTACTGCAAGCCTTTGGAAAAATTGGCGGAATTTAGGCAGAGGCGTAGTATTTGAGGCAATTAATACTGGAAGTAGCAAAAAAGGAAGCGCACGCCGAGCGGCGCCAGCAACCGGCGAATGTTAGTTGAAACTCGGCAAAGATCAGCTGCGATCTGGTGACTTCTTGTCGGCGTTTGAGCTTCAGCTGCCCCAGCCGACGATGCCCTTGATCTCCAGAAAATCGTGAATGCCCCAATCGGCATATTCACGCCCATTGCCGGACTGCTTGTAGCCACCGAAGGGTGCGGACGTGTCCCAGTCGGGATAGTTGAGGTAGACGGAGCCTGCGCGCAGCTGTGCCGCGACGAGCCGCGCGTGCTCGATGTCTTGCGACTGAACATAGGCCGCCAGGCCGTAGACGGTGTCGTTGGCGATGGTGATCGCCTCCTCTTCCGTCTCATAGGACAGGATCGACAGGACCGGCCCGAAGATTTCCTCGCGGGCGATGGTCATGTCCGGCGTGACATGACCGAAGATCGTCGGGCGCACGTAGTAGCCGCGGTTGAGCCCATCCGGTCGCCCCGGACCGCCGGTGACCAGCAGGGCCCCCTCCTCGATCCCCAACTCGATCAACCGCTGGATCTTGTTGTACTGCACGTCGCTGACCACGGGGCCGAGCACCGTGTCCTCGGCGCAGGGATCGCCGACCTTGTGGGTTTCGGCAGCTTCACGCGCAATGTGCAGCGCTTCGTCATGCCGGGCGGCCGGCACCAGCATGCGCGTCGGCGCATCGCAGGACTGACCGGAATTGCCGAAGCACCCCTCGACGCCCTTGCGCACCGCGGTTTCGAAATCCGCATCCGGCAGGATGATGTTGGCGGACTTGCCGCCCAGTTCCTGTGCCACGCGCTTGACCGTATCGGCCGCGGTCTTGGCAACGATGATGCCGGCCCGGGTCGAACCCGTGAAGGAGACCATGTCGACATCGGGATGGCCGGCCATCACCT
Organism: Allorhizobium sp. CTOTU50464; assembly: GCA_032102365.1. Lineage (GTDB taxonomy): Bacteria > Pseudomonadota > Alphaproteobacteria > Rhizobiales > Rhizobiaceae > Allorhizobium. Next base: position 327,644 of record DAMDHD010000002.1, read on the forward strand.
GCCCGACCTCGGGACCGCGCCCGTTGACGAGATTGAACACGCCATCAGGGGTTCCCGCCGCTTCCATCACCTCGGCAAAGATGAGACCCGAGATCGGCGCGATCTCCGAAGGCTTCAGAACTACGGTGCAGCCGGCGGCGATGGCCGGCGCGACCTTGCAGACGATCTGGTTGAGCGGCCAGTTCCAGGGGGTGATCAGCGCGCAGACGCCGATCGGCTCCTTGACGATGCGCGTCGTGCCGCGCTGCTCGGAGAACTCGAAATTCTTGAAGGCGGCGATCGTCGCCTCCAGATGCGCCCGGCCGGCCCAGGCCTGCGAGTCTCGCGCAAAAGCCAGCGGCGCGCCCATCTCGCGGCTCACCGCCTGCGCAATGTCCTCGAAGCGTTCGTTGTAGACTGCGAGGATCCGTTCCAGCAGCGCAAGCCGCTCGGCCCGGTCGGTGACGGAGAAGGTCGCGAAGGCTGCCTTGGCCGCAGCGACGGCGCGATCGACATCGGCCCGGCTGCCGATGGAGATCGTCGTGAAGGGCTCTTCCGTCGAGGGGTCGATGACATCGAGCAACGCCGGCTCCACCGGATCGACCCATGCACCGTCGATGAAGAACTTCAAATGCTTGGACATACTGGCTCCGGCGGAGAAAATGAAATGAGATCGGCACTATTCGCCACACGCCTGAACTCGGCAAGCACGCAAGAGGCGACAGACCACCTTTCCCCAACCAGAATGGGGAGATCAGCGTTCCAGGCCATCGAGCAATCGATACCAGGCGATATGGGCCGCCACACCAAGGCGTCTGAAGCGATGCAACGGAATGCGCCGCAGTGGTGTGATCGGCAAGGGAAGCACGTCCGGATCACCGTCTGCGAGGTAACGCGCAAGCGGTGCGCCGAGCGCCGTCATCAGCCCGATGCCGCGCCCTTGGCAGCCCGCTACCATGACTAGCCCCGGCTCCGGCTCATGCAGATGCGGGAGATGATCCGGCGTCATGGCGACGCGTCCGAACCAGCGGTGATCGATGCGAAGAGAGGCGAGCATGGGAAAGAGCCGGTGCAGCGCCCGCTCCAGATGTGCCCAATCCTCCACCGAACGCGGCTCGCGCATCGGCCCACGGCCACCCAGCACGAGGCGACCATCAGGACTGCGGCGATAATAGACGACGATCCGGCGGCTGTCGGAGACGGCCTGACCACCGGGAAGGATGAAGTCCAGTTCGGCCGGCAGCGGTTCGGTGGCGATCTGGAAGGAATGAAGCCAGACGAGGCTCTCGGCAAGCTTCGGCACCAGGGCCCCCGAATAGGCATTCGTCGCGACCAGGACCTTCCTGGCCCTGATCGAACGCCCGCTCGCGGTCGTGACCTCCCAGCCAGCGCCAACCCTTCGGAGCGAGGCAACGCCATCCTTCACCACCAGCCCCGCGCCGGCTTCCGTGGCGATACGCGCAAGCTCGTGAACCAGCGCCAAGGGATTGACGACCCCTGCCCGCCGATCGAGAAAGCCGCCGCGATAACCATCCGCACCGGTCAGAAGCCCGACCTCGGCCTGATTGAGCAAAGCCACATCGGCACCCTGCGCCCGCCATTGCCGATTGCGCCGCACGGCGGCTTCCATGGCCGTCTCGGTATGCGCCGCCTGGATCCAGCCGGTGCGTGCATGCTCGACGTCGAGGCCCTCGCTTGCAATCAGGTTGAAGACGGCATCCGCTGTCTCGTAAGAGAACTTCGTCAGCCGTTCGCCAAGATCAGCGCCAAAGAGAGCCACGAGGGTCTCCGGGTCCTGCTTGAGCCCGGGGATGACCTGGCCGCCGTTCAACCCGGAAGCGCCGGCGCCGATTTCGCCTGCTTCGATGACCTGCACCGAAAGCCCGGCCCGAGCCGCATGAAGTGCGGCCGAAAGCCCCTGGTAGCCCGCGCCGATCACCACCAGATCGACATCACCGTCGGCAAACCGACAGACGATCGACGAGGAGGGTCGCCGCCAGACCGGCGAAACCATGGATTGGCGTAGCATAAAGGTGAGACCCGAGACGCGATCGATGAATTGGGTCGCAATCTGACGTGCCGGAAGATACGTGACAATAAACGTCAGGATGTATTTTGGCGCACAGGTAGAATGACGGATCCCTTACTTAAGGAAATCGCGATAAGGACTGTGCGCGTTCAAATCATGGTGTGTCGGGCAATTGCCAATCGATCGCATTTCTGCCCTGCGCGATGAGATATTCATTCGCTTGCGAGAAATGCCGGCTGCCGAAGAAACCGTTATGCGCCGAAAGCGGTGATGGGTGCGGCGCCTTCAAGACAAGATGCCGAGACCGGTCGACGAAGGCGGCCTTTTTCTGCGCATAGGAGCCCCAGAGCATGAAGACGACATGCTCGCAATCCTCGTTGACGGCCCGGATCACGGCATCGGTGAATTGCTCCCAGCCCTGGCCCTGATGGGACGCCGCGCGGGACTCTTCGACCGTCAGAACGCTGTTGAGCAGGAGCACACCCTGGCGCGCCCAATGTTCGAGGAAACCGTGCCGCGCCGGCGCGATGCCGAGATCGCTCTGCAGCTCCTTATAGATATTGACGAGCGACGGCGGGATGCGAACGCCCGGTCTGACGCTGAAGCAGAGCCCGTGGGCCTGGCCCGCTCCGTGATAGGGATCCTGACCGAGGATCACGACGCGCACCTCATCGAGCGGCGTCAGATCGAGCGCCCGGAAATACTCCGCTCCCTTGGGGAAGATGGTCTTGCCGGCCGCCTTTTCGTTTTGCAGGAAGGCCTTGAGAGCGGCCATATAGGGGCTGGCGAACTCCTTGCCCAGTGCGGCCTTCCAGCTGTCTTCGAGCTTTACTCCCGCATCCGCCATTGCCGCTCACCCCTCTTCTGTCTTACATGGTCTCGACGATAGAGGGCCCGCGACCGGGTCTGTCAACCTTAAGCCGAACGGAGCACACAAGAGAACCGTGAAGCCCTTCCTCAGACTCTGGCAACGCCACCGCATCCTGACATCGGCCTTCGTGCTGGCCATGGCGCTTGCCATCTTCTTCGCCGGGAGAACGATCTTTTTTGTGGTCTACTGGGCCGATCCGGCACGTCAGGATCTACCGCCGGAGCCCTGGATGACGATCGGCTACGTCGCCCATTCCTGGCATGTCCCGGTCGAAAAGCTGGCCCGCGACCTTGATCTCCCGCCCCCGCCCAAGGACGGTCCACGCCCCTCTCTGGAGCGGCTCGCAGATGACCGTGGGGTCACCTTCGAAGCCTTCAAAGCTGAGATCGAGGCGTCCATTATGGACCTGCGGCGGCAGGGCCCGCCGAGATGAGTTTGACCGAGACGCTGCTCGCCTCGCTGCCGTCCTATGGCCTTCCCCTTCTCGGCCTTGTCGTCGGCATCAGCTGCCTTGGTGCCCCCTTGCCGGCATCGATTGTCATGATGCTCATGGGCGCCTTCGCGACGGCGGGCGACTTCACGCTCTGGATCGTCGTCGTTGTGGCGCTGGCCTCGGCCATTGCGGGCGATCAGGTGGGTTACATGCTCGGCCGCCTTGCCGGACAGCGCCTCGTTCCGATCGTCGAGCGGAATCCCGACCGCCGCAAGGCACTGGAACGGGCGCAGCGCGAAATGGACGCCCGCGGCAATAGCGCCGTCTTCCTCACACGCTGGCTTCTCTCTCCACTGGGGCCTTATCTCAACCTGCTGGCCGGTGCCTCGGGCTTCTCCTGGCTGCGCTTCACCATGGCCGGCATGCTCGGTGAGACCGTCTGGGTCGGCCTCTATACCGGCCTTGGCGCGACCTTCAGCGAAAGCGTCACCGAAATCGCGGAAATCAGCGGGAGCATCAGCGGCTTCCTTGCCGCCGGTGCGGTCGCAGCCTTCTTGGGATACAAACTCTTGCAGGCGCTGCGGGCAAAGGACTGAGAGCCCCGGCCGCGCCCGGCCAGGGCTTCGCCGAACTGTCACAGAGCAATGTTATCCGGAGGTGAAAATCCGGAGACTCGCCATGACTGTTCTGATCTGGTTTGCCGCGCTCGCGCTTCTGGTCCAGCTCGCAAGCATTGCCTTCGTTCTCTCCGTGAAGCTGCGGCACCGCAAGCGCGACATGGCCGTGATGCCGCGCCCGCCAGTGACCCTGATCCGGCCGATCTGCGGGCTGGAAAACAATCTCGAGCGTTGCCTCGCCTCCTCCTTCCGCCTCGACTGGCCGAGCTACGAGATCCTCTTCTGTGTCGCGAGAGAAGACGATCCGGCCGCAGCCCTCGCCCGCCGGCTAATGGCCGAGCATCCGGACATTCTCTCGAGGCTGCTGGTCGGCGAGGATCTGTTCAGCGCCAATCCGAAGCTCAACAATGTCGTCAAGGGCTGGCGCTCTGCCCGCCATGATTGGATCGTGATGACGGACAGCAATGTCCTGATGCCACCCGACAACATCGCGCGCATGATGGGCCGCTGGGATGACCAGACCGGCTTGGTCTGCTCGCCGCCGGCCGGCACCGAACCGGAAAACTTCGGCGCCTTCCTAGAGAGCGCCTGGCTCGACAGCTTCCAGGCTCGCTGGCAGCTCTTTGCCGATGCCGTCGGCTTCGGCTTTGCCCAGGGCAAGTCCATGCTCTTCAACCGGCAGCTGATCACGCAACTTGGCGGCTTCGAGCGTCTCGGTGACGAAGTGGCCGAAGACGCGGCCGCCACCCTCTTGATCCGCAATGGCGGCCTGAAGGTGCGCCTCGTCCACGAGCCCTTCCCGCAGCCGCTCGGCTCGCGCAACATGCTGGCCGTGTGGAAGCGCCAGCTACGCTGGGCCCGCCTGCGCCGCGCCTCCTTCCCGCTCTATTTCCTGCCTGAGATCTTCACGGGTGCCGCCCTTCCCGGTGCTGCGATGGTCGCGCTGGCCGCGACGGGTTTCGTCTCGCCGATCGCGCCCATCGCCTATCTCGCGGCCTGGTACGGTGGTGAAGTTCTGCTCGCACGCACCTATGACTGGCCGGCCGGCTGGCGCATCCTTCCCGCCATGGTGACCCGGGACCTGCTCTTGCCTGGGCTCTTTGTCGCCGCCTGGTTCGGCAGCGGGTTCGAATGGCGCGGCAACGCCATGACGGTGGCCGACAACGACAACGGTCGCACCGCGCGGCTTCGCAAGGCCGTCGTGAAGACCCGCGACAAGGCCCGAGCCCTGGTCGCGGCGCGCAGCCACTAGACTTTCTCAGAGAAAAAAGCGGGCAGGACCGCATCTCGCGATCGCTGCCCGCAAGAGGGAGGTAGTCTAAACCGCTCAGATCGTGCCTTGGCCCATCTGTTCGGCGATGTAATCCGCCTGGCGGATCGCGAGCGACACGATCGTCAGGGTCGGATTTTCCGCGGCACCCGTGGTGAACTGGCTGCCGTCTGAGACAAAGAGATTGCTGATGTCGTGGGTCTGGCCCCACTTGTTGACGACGCCGTCCTGCGCCTTTTCGCTCATGCGGTTGGTGCCGAGATTGTGGGTCGACGGATAAGGCGGCGTCGGGAAGGCTCTGTTGGCGCCGACGGCTTCATAGAGAGCCATCCCCTGCTTGTAAGCATGGTTGCGCATTGCCTCGTCGTTCGGGTGGTCGGTGAACCAGACATCCGGGATCGGCATGCCGTATTTGTCCTTGAGCTCGCCATGCAGCTTCACGGCATTCTGTTCCTGCGGCATGTCTTCGCCGACGATCCAGAGGCCCGCCATGTTGGCATAGTTGTCCAGTGCCGACGTGAACGACCGGCCCCAGCCACCCGGGTCTAGGAAGGCCGCCATGAACGGCAGACCGAGTGCCAGGGTTTCCAGCTCGTAGCCACCGACGAAGCCACGCGACGGATCATGCCGCGCTTCGTCACGGATGATGCCAGCCATGGTCGTGCCGCGGTAGAAATGCACCGGCTTGTCGAAGACGGCATAGACCGAGCCGGTCGTGTGGCGCATGTAGTTCTTGCCGACCTGTCCGGAGGAGTTGGCGAGACCATCCGGGAACTTCGACGAAGCGGAGTTTAGGAGCAGGCGCGGGCTTTCGATCGAATTGCCGGCGACGCAGACGATGCGCGCCTTCTGGCTCTGCAGATTGCCGTCCTTGTCGGCATAGACGACGGCAGTCACCTTGCCCGTATCCTCATGCTCGATCTTGATGACATGTGACTGCGGCCGCACTTCCAGCTTGCCGGTCGCCTCGCCCTTCGGGATTTCCGTGTAGAGCGTCGACCACTTGGCACCCCATTTGCAGCCCTGGAAGCAGAAGCCGGTCTGCTGACAGCTCATGCGGTCGTCGCGATCGGCCGAATTGATCGCCATATTGCCGGTATGACATTCCTTGTAGCCGAGCTTGTCGGCACCGGCCTTCAGGATCTTGAAGTTGTTGTTGCCGGGCAGCCCTTCGATCCCGTTGGTGCGGGTCACGCCCATCTTGTCTTCAGCCTTGGCATAGTAGGGCTCGAGATCGGCAAGCGTGATCGGCCAGTCGAGAAGATTGGCGCCTTCCACCTTGCCGTAATGGGTCAGCGTCTTGAACTCGTGCTCCTGGAAGCGCAGCGAGGCGCCGGCCCAGTGGGTGGTGGTACCACCGACCGCCTTGACAATCCAGGCCGGCAAGTTCGGGAAGTCTTTCGACACCCGCCAGCCGCCGCCGGTCGTGCGATGATCGAGCCAGGCGAGCTGGGCGAAACTGTCCCATTCGTCGTTGATGAAGTCCTCGTGTTCGATGCGCGCACCGGCTTCGAGCACGACGACGTCGATGCCCTTCTGGGCAAGCTCGTTGGCAAGCGTTCCGCCGCCTGCACCGGAGCCGATGATGACGACCACGCTGTCGTCGTTGAGATCATAGGGCGCTGCCATGTTTTCCTCCCGGGAAATCGGTCAATTTGGGTAAGCGCCGCCGTTCCCATCTACGATGGGCCTCCTTCCGGCGACGATGAATGCGTGTCTTAAGGTTCGCTCAGAGCCAGGTGATGTCGTTGAACCCGCGCTCGATATAGCCGCCCTTGGAATAGGACTCGCCCTCGTAGCCGAAGATCGGCCAGATCTCCTTCTGGTTATAGAGGCTGACCACGAGGTCGCCGCGCACCGCCTGGAAGAAGGGCGTCGTCTCGATGTCGCGCAGGATCGCGACGCGATCGTCCTCCCAGCCGAGGCCGCGATAACCGCCGGCACCGGCGCGTTTGTCGAGATCGGCGATGCCGTCTTCGATCAGCGCCTTATGCTTCTCATCCTTGCCCGCCATCGTGTCCTGACCTTTCACCGCAGCGGCATAGAAGCGGTCGGCGAGCTGGTCATGCGGATAGATGTCACGCGCCATCTTGATGAGCGTCGCGAGCGTGTCGGGCTTGAGTGCGGTCGCCTCCAGGCCCCAGGCCTGTTCGGGACAGATCACGGCAGTGCCCGTGACCATCAGCACGGCACTTGCCGCACCGGTCTTCAGAAGCTGCCGGCGCGACATGCCGCCGGTCTTGTCGAGTATCGTAACCACGTCATTCTCCTCCCATGAGATTGATGCGCAACGGCATCTTGCCGTTGTCCTCGGCGGGCCCGGCGACCGCGCCCGCCATGCTCGAAACGAGTGAGGCCGGGAGCACCGCCTTGCTCCCAGCCCCACCATCACTTGAACCGACCGTGGCGCTGCAGAACCTCGATCTTGTAGCCGTCCGGATCCGTGATGAAGAAGAAGCGCGCGAGCAGAGCACCGTCCCGGTTGAACTCGACGATCTTGCCCGGGTTCATGCCAAGACCCGTCAGTCGCTGGTGCTCGCTGTCGAGATCCGAGACGCTGACGGCAAGATGGCCATAGCCATTGCCGAGGTCATAGGCATCCTCCCGCCCCTTGTTGACGGTCAGTTCCAGCTCGAATTCGCTCTCCGCATTGCTGAGATAGATCAGCGTGAAGGTCTCGAAATCGAGACGATCGGCGATTTCGAGGCCGAAAGCCTGGGTGTAGAACGTAACCGAGCGCTCCTCCTCAAGAACGCGGATCATCGAATGGATCATTTTGGCCAATGGGCTGCTCCTCGCATGCTGACTGATGTCATGTCGGGAGGATGTCGCGATTTGCCGCAAGGCTGGTAGCAGCCCATTACCGCAGCCGATTTTTTTCGCGCCAGGCGGATCTATTCTTCACGACAGAGCGAGGCAGTTTAGCGAAGAGCGAAATTGACCAGAACAGCCGCTGGCAACATAATGCTCAAAAGACTTGAAATCGAAAAAACTGAAAATCAGGGAGGAGCATGCCATGTGTGAAGTCTTCGCAGGACAGGACCCGGCCCGCTATCGCGCCGTCAACCGCTCCGTCCGCATCGGTGGTCATTCCACCAGCATCCAGCTCGAAGCCGCCTTCTGGGTGCTGATCGACGAGATCGCAGCCAGCCAGAATTTCTCGACATCCCGCTTTCTCTCCACGCTTTACGACGAGGCGCTCGAGATCAATGGCTCGGTCTCGAACTTTGCGTCGCTCTTGAGGACCAGCTGTCTGATCTACCTGATGAGCAAGGCGCAGAACCCGACCGAGCCGCAGGAATTCCACATCATCGCTGCGGAGTGATGAGGGCAAGGACGCGTCCCCCGAGCGGAGGTCGGACTACACCGGTACAGGTAACACCACAGGTTACGAATAGCCGCCCGTCTTGGGAGCCGCAGACGGGTCGGCCGCTTCGGCGCCGCGCATCTTCTCGGCCATGGCCGCAGCCGCATTGGCCAACAACCAAGTATCCGTCCCATTCGCCATGAAGCGCACGCCGGCGCGGCGCGCCAGCGCGATCATCTCAGGGTCACCGGTCATGATGCCCGCCGGCTTGCCGGCAGCCTTGATCTTGCCGATAAGCATCTCGACCGTCTCCATCACCTGCGGCACGGTCGCCTTGCCGCCATAACCCATGTCGGCCGAGAGATCGGCCGGACCGATCAGGATCGCATCGACACCCTCCGTGGCGAGGATCGCATCGACATTTTCGACACCCAGCCGGCTTTCGATTTGGGCGATCAGGCAGACCTCAGCATTGGCCGTCTCGGCATAGTCGGCGATCCGGCCGAAATTCGAGGCGCGCCCGAGGCTCGCACCCATGCCTCTGATGCCATCGGGAGGGTAACGCAGCGCCTTGGCCAGCAACTCCGCCTGCCCCGCCGTCTCGACCATCGGGATCATCAGCGTCTGCGCGCCGATATCGAGCGCCTGCTTGATCAACCAGGGCTCGCCCATCGGCAGCCGCACGACCGGATGAGACGGATGGCGGGTGACGGCCGCAAGCTGGGCGGCGATCAGCGGAATGTCGTTCGGCCCGTGTTCGGCATCGATGAGGATCCAGTCGAAGCCGGCCCCGGCGCAGATTTCCGCCGAATGCGGATTGGCAAGCGCCACCCAGAGGCCGGTGAGCAGGCCTGTGTCTTCGCGGAGCGCTTGCTTGAATGGGTTCACGGGGGCGGGCATGGACAGTCTCCTTGGGTATCAGTCGACCGGCGCGATGGCCGGGAGAAAGAAGCTATCCCCGGAAGCAGCCCTTCCCGCAAGCCTCGAAGACGACGAGCGGTACGCCTGCGACATTGAACGCCGGTGCCGCCTCGTGATACGGGCAGCCACCATCATCATCAGGACGTCACCCATGCTCCCCTGGATCCAGCTCGACACGGCCAAGATACCCGGCGGCGGCGAATTGCGCCTGAAGCAACGCGGCACGGAATTCTCGATCATGCTCGGCACCAACGAGCTGATGAACAGCCGCCTCAGCGGATCCGAGGAAGCGCTCGCCACGCTGGCCTTCGAGCGGATCGCTGATCACAAGCACCCGCATATCCTGATCGGCGGTCTCGGCATGGGCTTTACGCTCCGCGCCGCCCTTGCCGTCCTGCCTCGGGATGCCAAGGTCGCCGTCGCCGAACTTGTGCCCGCCGTCGTCGACTGGGCGCGCGGACCCATGGCCGAAATCTATGCCGGCAGCCTCGAAGACCCGCGCGTGAGCGTCCATGTCGGCGATGTGGGCGCGTTGATTGCGAAGTCGAAGGGCGTTTTCGACGCCATCCTGCTCGACGTCGACAACGGCCCCGACGGCCTCACCCGCGAGGAGAACGACGGGCTCTATTCCTATGAAGGGATTCGCAAATCCAAGGCAGCACTCACCCGAGACGGGGTGCTTGGCGTCTGGTCGCAGGGGCCGGACCCGAAGTTCACACGCCGCTTGAAGGACTGCGGCTATGGGGTGGAAGAGATTCCGGTCAGAGCTGGCCGGACCGGTCGCGGCAAGAAGCACATGATCTGGATGGCGAAGGCCTGAGATTCGGGCTTTCATTTGAAGAATATCCCCTCCCAACTTCCCCACAAGGGGGAGGGCTTAACCCAGACGTAGCGCTGCGGCTTCGCCGCGCCCCCCTCTGTCACTGCGTGACATCTCCCCCACAAGGGGGGAGAGCGGGCGCCGCGCATGCCGCTCCCTTCAGCAATCCCAAAGGAGAGCGACAGGCCAGCGTCTCGGCCAGTCTCCCCCTTGTGGGGGAGATGCCCGGCAGGGCAGAGGGGGGTGTTGTATGGCAAAGCGCGAGTGGAGAATCCTATCCCCACAGCCCCCGCGGCGGCAGCGGCATCACCGCGCCATCATAAACAATTGCCGGCTCCCGATCCCGCGCCAGCAACAACGGCCCGTCGAGATCGACAAAGGCCGCCCCCTGTCCGATCAGAAACGCCGGGGCCATGGCAAGCGAGGTGCCGACCATACAGCCGACCATGATGTCGAAACCGGCTTCAACAGCCGCATCGCGCATCAATAGCGCTTCCGTGAGCCCGCCCGTCTTGTCGAGCTTGATGTTAACAGCATCATACTTGCCCTTGAGGCTCGCCAGCGACGCCGTGTCGTGGCAACTCTCGTCGGCACAAACAGGCAGGACACGGTCCAAGCCGAGAAGCGCATCATCAGAACCCGCCGGAAACGGCTGCTCGACCAGCGTCACCCCGAGATCGAGAAAGACAGGCGCCAGCGCCTTGTATTGCTCCAGGCTCCAGCCCTCATTGGCATCGACGATAACAGCGGCGTTCGGCGCACCCGCCCTGACGGCCCGGATGCGCTCGACATCCCCCTCCCCGCCGAGCTTGACCTTCAACAGCGGCCTGTGCGCCTCCTTTTCCGCCGCAGCCTGCATGCTTTCGGGCGTGCCAAGCGACAGCGTATAGGTGACCGACAGCGGCTTCGGCTCTTGTAACTTCGCAAGTTGCCAGACCGGCAGCCCTGCCCGCTTGGCTTCGAGATCCCAGAAGGCGCAGTCCAGCGCATTGCGCGCAGCACCCGGCTTGAGCCGGCTCTGCAGCCCTAGCCGATCCAGCCCCTGGGCCACCTCGGGCTCCAACTTAGTCAGCACCTCGACAACGCTCTCCACCGTCTCGCCATAGCGCGCATAAGGCACGCATTCACCTTGGCCCACAAACACGCCATCCGTCAGCCGCACCGTGACCACCTTGGCCTCGGTCTTCGACCCGCGCGAAATCGTGAACGTCCCGGCAATGGGAAAGCTCTCGGGCGTGACGGTCATCTTTACGGGCATTCTGGACCTCCCTGGGGCAAGCCCCCGCGAATCGCTGCTCTTGCACGACGAAGCAATCCTTTCTATATCCGTCAACAATCGGACCGGTACCGGCCGCGGTTGAAAAAGCCCGCAATGCCTGAAGCCACATCCCCGCATTGCGGGCTGAACGGTCGCATGAAGCACAGAGACGAAGCCCGTGAACACGCTGGATTTTGACAAGAGACCGGAAGATACGCGCGTTGTCGTCGCCATGTCGGGCGGCGTGGACTCGTCCGTCGTTGCCGGCATCCTGAAGCGCGAGGGTTATGACGTCCTCGGCATCACGCTGCAGCTCTACGACCACGGCGCCGCTGTTCACCGCGCCGGCTCCTGCTGCGCCGGCCAGGACATCGACGATGCCCGCCGCGTCTGCGAAACGCTCGGCATTCCCCACTACGTGCTCGACTACGAGCAGCGCTTCCGCGACACCGTGATCAACCCGTTCATGGAAAGCTATGTCGCCGGCGAAACGCCGATCCCCTGCGTGGCCTGCAACCAAACGGTCAAGTTCGCCGATCTCTTGGCGACCGCGAAGGAACTCGGCGCCGATGCGCTGGCAACCGGCCATTACATCCGCTCGAAGTCCGTGCCGCTGGCCAACGATCCCGGCCACCGCGCCCTGTTCCGTCCGATCGATAGCGAGCGCGACCAGAGCTATTTCCTCTTTGCCACCACGCAGGAGCAGATCGACTATCTGCGCTTCCCGCTCGGGGCCATGTCGAAGGCGGAAGTCCGCGTGCTCGCCGAAGAGATGGGCCTGGTCGTTGCCCAGAAGGCCGACAGCCAGGACATCTGTTTCGTGCCCCAAGGCAAATATGCCGACGTCATCAACAAGCTGAAGCCGAATGCGGCGCTAGCAGGAGAGATCGTGCATCTCGATGGCCGGGTTCTGGGCAATCACGACGGCATCCTGCATTACACGATCGGCCAGCGGAAGGGATTGGGCGTCGCCACCGGCGAGCCGCTCTATGTCATCTATCTCGACGCCCGCTCGCGCCGCGTCATCGTCGGGCCGAAGGAAGCGCTGGAAACCCACCGTGTCTATCTGCGCGACATCAACTGGCTGGGCGATCGTCCGATCACGGAAGAAGCCGCCGACGGTTTCGCCTGCTTCGCCAAGGTCCGCTCCACCCGCCCGCCAACGCCGGCTGTGCTGCATGCCGACGACAAGGGCGTCTATGTCGATCTCGAAATCGGCGAAGCCGGTGTCGCCCCCGGCCAGGCTTGCGTGCTCTATTCGGCACCGGGCGCCGACGCCCGCGTCTATGGCGGCGGCTTCATCGAGCGGTCGGAACGCTCCGGCACGGCCGAAAGCGCGCTGAAGGCGCTTCTCGCCAGCCCCGTGGCGGCCTGAGCCCAAGGCTTTCGGGCCGCTCTCAAGGTCTTCGCGCAAGCCGGTGGAAAGCCACGCTGTTTTTGCCCAAACCGCGCTTGACTTTGATCGGACCCTCGCCTTATAAGCCGCCCATCGCTTCGGACGGCGACGGCTTCAAGGCCCGAATGTTCGATGTGTGGCGGGGTAGCTCAGGTGGTTAGAGCGTGGGATTCATAACCCCAAGGTCGGCGGTTCAAGTCCGCCCCCCGCTACCAAAACATTCAAATATAATCCCAAATAAATTGCGATTGAAACGGTTAGAATAACCGAATCTTCATCCTGCTGATCTTGTGCTTATCAAGCCAAATTCGTGTTGCTCGTTTTAGTCTTTTTTCATTGCACCTGCACTGTTTGCTCGCAACTTGACTGGTAGCTATTGAGGAGGCTTGGCCACGTGAACTGCGGTTCACTCCCTTGCAAACACCATCAATCGGTGATCGGGTGTTCCTCAGGCCAAACGTCAACAAGGTGAACGCATGCACCGTAGCAACGCAGTTAAGATTCTTATCTTGATTGTTTTGATATCAGCGATCCTGCTGCCTGCTATATTTGGCGAAGAACGGTTGGTACAAGGTCAAAGCGGAGGAGACTCTTGGCGGAACTTTGTTCTGGACTTCCAGACGATCATAGGCGGTTTTTTAGCTGTGTTCGCTGCATGGTGGACCGTTTCAACAATGGAAAAGGCGGATCAGGCTGCACAGACACGGCATGATCAAATCATTGAAGCCACAGTTTTCCGCGACAAACGCGTCTTGCTTCGCGCTAAAAATCACATCCTGGAACATATCTCGACTGCGAAGTCATTATGCAGCTACTACGCCCAAAAAAGCGTCACTGAAATTCGGATACAAAAGCCGAAAACGGTCACCATACGTTATAACAACGCGCTCACCTTCGTTGACAGACTGCATAAAGCATTTTCTGACCAAGAATGGATTGATGCAAAATATCTGCTAGAGCCAACACTAATCGCGCCCTGCGTTGAACTTCAAAACGCCTGTGATCAATTACTATGGCTATCTCCATCAAAAGATGAACGTTTCGATCCCGAGTTCTCCCCAACAGACGATCAACTCGAATGGCTAGTTGGCAACAACAGCCTTCTGATTATCCAATGTAGTGAGCAGCTTGAGAAAGCTCTGACAGAATGGAAGGTAGTTTGAGAGTATGAACTGCGTCTCTTTTTGCGTCAGGAGGATAGATCGCAACTGCCGTCATCGTGATCCTGAACAACTGGACGGCAGTGCGTTCCTGGCTCCTAGGCTAATCCGCCCTCACCGCGCCGCCCAGACCAACCCACGCCGTACAATCTCCCGCATCTGCGGCACGTCGAACTCCGCCGCCTGGTGGCCGAGGGAGGAGTAGAACACCCTGCCCTCCCCGTGGCGGCGCTTCCAGACGACCGGGATCACATGGCCGTCGATCCAGGCATCGTGCTCGCCGGTGAAGGTCGTCGTCGCCAGCACCTCGTTGTTGGGGTCGACATGCATGTAATACTGCTCGGAGCGATAGGGGAAATCGCCGATGCCGGAGACGAGCGGGTCCTCGGGCTTCACGATATTGACCGTGTAATCATAGATATTGCCGGGATGGGCGACCCATTGGCCGCCCATCATGTATTGATACTGGACGCAGTCGCGAAAACTGTCGCCGGCCTGGCCGTGGAAGCCGCCGAGGCCGACGCCGCCGCGGATGGCGAGTTCCAGGTTCTCGATCTCCGGCTTCTCGATCTTGGTCATCGTCAGCATCGGCACGATCAGGCTGTAGTCGCGGATGGCGGGATCGGCAAAGGCCTCGGTGCCTGCCTCGACGCGGACGGTGAAGCCTTCAGCCTGCAGCATGTCGGAGACGATGGCGGCACATTGGTCGGGCTGGTGTCCATCCCAGCCGCCCCAGCAAATCAGAACCTGGCGCATGAAAATATCCTTCTGAAAATGAACTCAGCGGCCGATCAGGCCATCAACGAGCGATTGTTCGAGCGGCGCCGGCCGCTCGACGCTGGTGGTGATCTTGACGGTTTCGCCCCGGTCGGAAGCCGTCTGGAAGGCCTCCATGACCTCGAGCACATGCAGCGCCAGATCGCCGTTTGCCCGGTGTGGACGGTCGGAGAGAATGGCATGCGCCATGTCGGCGACGCCAAGCGAGCGCCAATTGCCATCAGCGTAAGGCAGCGTCACCGGGCGCCCTTGCGCTTCACCGGTCAGCGGCAGGACAAAGACGTTGCCGCCAAAATGATTGGGATCCGGCACGATCAGCGTGCCCTCGGTGCCATAGACCTCGAGCGGCTTGTGCCAGTGCGCGGCGACATCAAAGCTCATGGAGATCTGAACCACGGCCCCGTTGGCGAAGGACATCAGCCCCGCAACATGCGTCGGCACATGCACGGGGATCGTCTCGCCCCGGCGCGGCTCGCTGCCGATCTTTCTGGTGTCCCGCACCTTGGTGGCAAAGCCCGCCACTTTCTCGACCGGACCGAAGAGATTGACGAGATCGGTGATGTAATAGGGACCCATGTCGAGCATCGGCCCGCCACCGGCCTCGTAGTAGAAATCCGGATTGGGATGCCATCGCTCGTGCCCCGGGCACATGAAGTAGGCCGTGCCGCCGATCGGCTGGCCGATCACGCCCTGGTCGATCAGCCCGCGCGCCGTCTGATGCGCGCCACCGAGAAAGGTATCGGGCGCCGAGCCCACGCGCAGATTAAGAGACTTCGCTGTCTCCACAAGCCGCTTGCCCTCGGCAAAGGTCACGCCGAGCGGCTTTTCCGAATAGACGTGCTTCCCGGCTTGGAGGGCCTTCAGCCCCACCTCGACATGCGCCTTGGGGATCGTCAGGTTGACGATGATGGCAACCTCGGGATCGGCGTGAAGCTCGTCGATCGTGCGTGCCGGAACGCCGAATTCCGCAGCCCTGCTTGCGGCAAGCTCGCTGTTCAGATCGGCAATGCCGCAGACCTTCAGGATTGGAAAATGCTGGAGCGCCTTGAGATAAGCGCCTGAGATATTGCCGCATCCGATGATGCCGATGCCGACCTGCTGCATGCTTTGATTTCCTCACTCCCGGACGAATGTCCACCTGTGATCGCCGGGCAAGGACTGATCCGTCCCTCCTCGCTGCCCCGCGATCGCCCGGCAGACTGGGTGCAAATGCGACCGACGTCAACGCCTCATTGTATGGGGTTGATTGTCTGTCGACAGGCATCTTCACAGGCGCGGCAGGCCTCGGCGCAGATGCGGCAATGGGCATGCATCTCGGCATGGCGGCCACACTCCTCCGCACAGGCTGCACAGGCGCGGGCGCAGGCTTCGACCAGCGCCTGCAGCACCTGGGCGCTGCGCCCCGTGCGGCGGATGGCGGCCTGCCCGGTGGCCAGGCAGATATCGGCACAATCCTCGTTCAACCGGATGCACTGGCGAAGCTCATCCACCATGGTCTCGCCCAGGCAGGCATCGGCGCAGGAGATGCAGGTCTGGGCGCAGTCGAAGCAGGCCGTGATGCAGGCGATCAGCGCCTCGTTCGCTTCGCCGTCCATATGGGGATGGGTTTCGATCATGGCTCGAATGGACATTGGCTTCGCCTCCTTCTGCTATTGGTCACGGGAAGGAAACCTGACGTCGCGCGCAGTGTTCCCCACCCCGGATCGGGGATGCGAGATCCGGGGGCGGTTAAGAAAACCTTTCGTTAAATTTTAATGAATAGGATGGAGGGCCTGTAGCGAGGTTTTGTCATGCGTACCGCTCTCTATTCCGCCCTCGGCGTCATGCTGATGCTGTCGGCCTGTGCCAAGCCGCCATCCCAGACCCGCAACGCCTGCGCGATCTTCGAGCAGCGCGACGGGCTGTTCAACAACTGGCGCAAGGCCGCCATTGCCGCCGAGCGCGAATATGGTGTGCCGGTGCCGATCCTGATGGCGACGATCTATACGGAATCGAGCTTCCGTCATAACGCCAAGCC
Organism: Allorhizobium sp. CTOTU50464; assembly: GCA_032102365.1. Classification (GTDB taxonomy): domain Bacteria; phylum Pseudomonadota; class Alphaproteobacteria; order Rhizobiales; family Rhizobiaceae; genus Allorhizobium. The sequence goes on from DAMDHD010000002.1 coordinate 344,499, forward strand.
GCCGCGCAAATGGTATCTCGGCTTCATCCCCGGCAAGCGCCCCTCGACCGCTTACGGCTATTCGCAGGCCCTCGACGGCACCTGGGAACGTTACCAGCGCGAAACCGGCCGCTGGGGCGCCCGCCGCACCGACTTCGCCGACGCCATCCGCTTCATCGGCTGGTATCACCGCGAGAGCGCGACGAAGGTCAACATCCCGCTCAACGACCCCTACAAGCTCTACCTCGCCTATCACTCCGGCCACACCGGCTATCTCCGCGGCGCCTACAACAAGCGTCCCGAGGCTCTGCGCGGCGCGAAGCGTTTCACGGATATTACTTACACATACGCCAAGCAGCTGCAGCAGTGCCCGGGTTGAGGATCTGGCATTAGTTTCGTTGCTCGCCGGTTGACGTCGGCTTGGGGGTTACCCCCCTCTGCCCTGCCGGGCATCTCCCCCACACGGGGGAAGAACGGCGAGCGGCACCCTCTCCATATCCTACAGCCGTTCTGTGCGTGTTTTCCGTCCTGCTAGTGAGGCGGCCACGGCGGTGGTGACCACTCTCCCCCCGTGTGGGGGAGATGTCACGAAGTGACAGAGGGGGGTATCCCAACCGCCAACGTAACTATGCCCAAGACAAAAAACTCCCCGCCGAACCCGGCAGGGAGGTTTCAATCATGAGAGAACGCTGAAGATCAGTTCGCGCTCTGGATCGCCGCGATCTGCCACTGGGTGGACGGGCGGCGGGCGAAGGTCCAGATTTCGACCGACTCGGACGGCGTGTTCGGATCACCCTCGACCACGGCGCCGGACTGACGGTCGACGACATAGTCGATCGCTTCATAGCGCATGGCGACCGTCGCATATTCCATCTTCTCCTCGGCCCAGCTTTCCGCCACGTCGCCCTGGACCAGATGCACGTCGCGCACCTCGTTCTTGACGCCCTTGGTGGCGTTCTCGCTGAGCTCTTCGGCGAGATAGGACATGGCTTCCGGCGTGGTGATCCGGCGCAGCGCGCCGTAATCTTCCGCAGCATAGGCCCGCTGCATCTCCTTCAGCAGTTCCTCGAAGCGCTCGAGATCCTTCGGCGTGATACCGAGCTCGTCGGACGGACCGGAGCGGGAGGCTGCAGCGCTTGGCGCAGCACCGCCGCCGATCTTCGGAATCTGGAAGCTCGGACGCGGCTGGTCACCGCTCTGATTGTCGCGCGCCATGCCGCCAAAGCCACCGAAACCGGGGCCGCCGCTCGGACCTGATGCCGGCGCCTGACGGTTGGCGAACATGCGCATCGCAAAGCGGATCAGGAAGAAGATCAACAGGCCCTGCAGGAGCAGGCCGAGGAAGCCGAAGCCGCCACCGAAGCCCGTGCCCATCAGCATGCCGAACAGGCCGCCGAGCAAAAGACCGCCCATCAGGCCACCGGCGAGACCGCCGAAAAGGCCGCCCGGACGCGCTGCCTGGTTGGCCGCCGTCGACTGGGCCGCACCCGGCTGGGTCGCATTGGTGCGCGGGGTCATCGTCCGCTCGATCGGGGCAGCCGGGGTCGGTGCCGTACGCGTAATGGCCGGCTGATTGAACGTGCGCGTGCCACGGCTGCCGAAGCCGCCTGAAGCGCGACGGGCTTCGGCGAAATCGACGGCCACGAGTGTGACCATCATGCCGAGCGCAAGCGTCGCGAAAGTTTTTGCGTATTGACGCATGGGTGTTTCCTGTCCTCCTCGAAACAGTCTCTATGCTCCTTTAAGAGCTTGGCTCCCATATGGAGAGAGCTCACCCTCTTTTGAAGAGTGAGCCCTGGAAATTCCATTGAATTTCAGGTGATCAAGCTCAGCCGTTGAGCCAGAACTTGATGATCAGACCGACGATCGAAATGGCCAGAACACCGCCGGCCCAAAGGCCGACAAACCACAGGAGACGGCTTAAAAGAAGGCGCTTGTCCATCAGTGATAGCCCTCGTCGGGCTTGAGCTTTCCGCGAAAGACCCAATAGGCATAGGCCGTGTAGCCGAGGATCATCGGCACCAGGACGACCGCCCCGACCAGGAGGAAAGCAAGGCTCTCGTCGGGCGCGGCAGCCTCCCAGATCGTCAGCGAGGACGGCACGATATAGGGATAGAAGCTGATGCCGATGCCGGCATAGCCGAGCACGAAGAGGCCGAGTGCGGCGATGAATGGCCGCGCATCATGTCCGTTCTTCAGCCCCCTCACGATCACATAGAGGCAGCCGAGCACCAATGCCGGGACGATGATCGAGAAGATCATCGTGGGATAACCGAACCAGCGCTCGAAATAGGGCGCCTCCAGGAACGGCGTCCAGAGGCTGAAGACGCCCATCGCACCCACGGTCGCGAAGGCGAGTGGCAGGGCAAGACCCCGAGCGCGTTCGGAAATGTCGCCCTCGGTCTTCATCACGAGCCAGGTGGCGCCGAGCAGTGCATAACCGATGACCAGTGCCACGCCCGTTGCCAACGAAAACGGCGTCAACCAGTCCCACCAGCCGCCGGAATAGGCGCGATCCGTCACCGGAATGCCCTGCACCAGCGCCCCAAGTGCCACGCCCTGGAAGAAGGCCGCGACGACCGAGCCGCCGGTGAAGGCCCAGTTCCACAAATGCTCCGCCCGTTGCGTACGCCAGCGATATTCGAAGGCGACGCCGCGGAAGATGAGGCCCAGCAGCATCAGGATGATCGGCGCATAGAGTGCCGGCAGGATCGTCGCGTAAGCGAGCGGGAAGACGGCAAGCAGCCCTCCCCCGCCGAGCACCAGCCAGGTCTCGTTGCCGTCCCAGACCGGCGCGACCGAATTCATCATCAGATCCTTCTCGTGCTTCTCCGGAAAGAGGGGAAAGAGGATCCCGACGCCCAGATCGAAGCCGTCGAGGATGACATAGGCAAGCACGGCAAAGGCGATGATGCCGGCCCAGATGAAGGGAAGATCAATGGGCATGCTTGCCTCCATGATGACCAGTCTGAGATGCCGGAGTGGTGCCGGATGTACGGATCGGACCATCGTCGAGATCCGGCATCGGATCGCGCGGCAGGCGGCCCATCAGGCGCAGGATGTAGAAGGTGCCGGCCCCGAAGACGATGAAATAGACGATAATGAAGGCAATCAGCGAGGCGGCCACTGCGGGGGCTGCGATCGGCGAGATCGAGTCGGCGGTCAGCAGATGCCCATAGACGGTATAGGGCTGGCGGCCGACCTCGGTCGTGATCCACCCCGCCAGCACCGCAACGAAGCCGGAAGGTCCCATGATCAGAGCGACACGATGCAGCCAGTGATTGGAATGCAGCGTGCCCTTCCATCGACACCACAGGCTGAAAACGCCCACACCGAGCATGGCAAATCCGATCGCCACCATCACACGGAACGACCAGAAGACGATCGCGACCGGCGGCTCCTTGTCGTCGGGGATCGTGTCGAGACCGGCCAGCGGCGCGTTCAGGTCATGCTTGAGGATGAGGCTCGAAAACTTCGGGATTTCAAGCGCGTAGTCGATCCTCTTCTCTTCCGTGTTCGGGATGCCGAACAGGATCAGCGGCGCGCCATCCGGATGGCTGTCGAAATGGCCTTCCATGGCCATGACCTTGACCGGCTGGTGCTCCAGCGTGTTGAGGCCATGCATGTCGCCGGCGAAGATCTGGATCGGGGCAACGATCGCCGCCATCCACATCGCCATCGAAAACATCTTGCCCGCACGCCGTGGTGCCGTGCCCCTCAGGAGATGCCAGGCCCCGACGGCACCGACCACGAAGGCCGTGGTGAGATAGGCTGCGATCACCATATGCACGAGGCGATAGGGGAAGGACGGGTTGAAGACGATCGCCCACCAGTCTGTCGGGACGAACTGGCCCACATCGTTCATGGCAAAACCTGCAGGCGTCTGCATCCAGGAATTGACCGAGAGAATCCAGGTCGCGGAGATCAGCGTGCCGAAGGCGACCATCAAGGTTGCGAAGAAATGCAGGCCCGGGCCAACACGGTTTCGGCCAAACAGCATGACGCCCAGGAAGCCCGCTTCCAGGAAGAAGGCAGTGAGCACCTCATAGCCCATCAACGGACCGATGACAGGTCCGGCCTTGTCGGAGAACACCGACCAGTTGGTGCCGAACTGGTAGGACATCACGATGCCGGAAACGACACCCATGCCGAAGGCAACCGCAAAGATCGTCTTCCAGAAGTCGAAGAGCTCCAGATAAACCTTGTCCTTTTTCCAGAGATAGAGGCCTTCGAGCACGGCGAGATAGCTCGCAAGCCCGATGGAAAAGGCGGGAAATATGATGTGGAACGATACGGTAAAGGCAAACTGTATGCGTGCCAGGAGTTGGGCGTCGAAGTTTTCGAACATGGGATGTCCTTTCCTTCTCTCCTCCCGGAGATGATAAACATCAACTATACCCTCGCATCGCAGAAGCAATGCGACAACCCGCCATGCGTCAGTTCAACGCATATTATTTTCCATATATAAAAGCAGTCCGATCGGGTTATGCCCCAAACGAAAACGGCGCGGGTTGGGTCCTGCGCCGTTTCGATTTCCTATTCGACCGTCGATCAATCGACGTTGAAGACCAGTGGCTTGGCCTGCTTGATGGCAGGGTTTGCCGTCAACTGATCGAGCACGGCCTGATCGACCGGTCCATCGACGTAAAGCAGTGCGATGGCGTCGCCACCTTCCTTGTCGCGGCCGAGCTGGAAGTTCGCGATGTTGACCTTGGCATTGCCGAGCGTGGAGCCCATGAAGCCGATCATGCCGGGCACGTCGGTGTTCGAGATGTAGATCATGTTCGGACCGACATCGGCATCCATGTTGATGCCCTTGATCTGGATGAAGCGCGGCTTGCCGTCGGAGAAGACGGTACCGGCGACCGAACGGGTCTGCTTCTCGGTGGTGACGGTGAGCTTGATATAGCCGTCATAGACACCGGTCTTGTCGCGCTTGACCTCGGAAACGATGATGCCCTTCTCCTTCACCATGATCGGTGCGGAGACCATGTTGACGTCGGCAACCAGCGGGCGGATGAGACCGGCGAGAAGTGCCGAGGTCAGCGCCTTGGTGTTCATGCCGGCGGTCACGCCGTCATAAAGGATCTCGATTTCCTTGATCGGGTTCTCGGTCATCTGGCCGGCGAACGCACCAAGGACATCGGCGAGGCGGATGAAGGGCTTCAGGATCGGCGCTTCCTCGGCCGTGATCGACGGCATGTTGATGGCGTTCGAGACGGCACCCTTGATGAGGTAGTCCGACATCTGCTCGGCGACCTGAAGCGCGACATTCTCCTGGGCCTCCGTGGTCGAGGCGCCGAGATGCGGCGTGCAGACGACGTTCGGCAGACCGAAGAGCGGGCTTTCGGTTGCGGGCTCGACTTCGAAGACGTCGAAGCCGGCACCGGCGACATGGCCGGACTTGATGGCTTCGGCGAGTGCGGCCTCGTCGACCAGACCACCGCGGGCGCAGTTGATGATGCGCACACCGGGCTTCGTCTTGGCGATGTTTTCCTTGCCGAGAATGCCGCGGGTCTTGTCGGTCATCGGAACATGCAGGGTGATGAAGTCGGCGCGCGGCAGGAGCTCGTCGAGTTCGACCTTCTCGACACCCATTTCCTGGGCGCGTTCAGCCGAGAGGAAGGGGTCGTAGGCTATGACATGCATGCCCAGGCCGATGGCCTTCTTGCAGACGATCCCGCCGATATTGCCGGCGCCGATAACACCGAGCGTCTTGCCGGTGATTTCAACACCCATGAACTTCGACTTTTCCCACTTGCCGGCCTGGGTCGAGGCATCGGCCTGCGGCAGCTGGCGGGCAACGGCAAACATCAGGGCGATGGCGTGTTCTGCCGTCGTGATCGAGTTGCCGAAGGGCGTGTTCATCACGATGATACCGCGCTTGGAGGCGGCCGGAATATCGACATTGTCGACGCCGATGCCGGCGCGGCCGATGACCTTGAGGTTGGTCGCAGCCGCGATCAGCTTTTCCGTCGCCTTGGTGGCCGAGCGGATGGCGAGACCATCATAATTGCCGATGATTTCGGCGAGCTTTTCCTTGTCCTTGCCGAGCTTCGGCTGGAAGTCCACTTCAACGCCGCGATCACGGAAGATCTGGACGGCGGTTTCCGAGAGTTCGTCGGATACGAGAACGCGAGGTGCCATGACGAGGCCTCCTTGAGAGAGTTCGTTTGAATGAGATGATGAGAATTGCGGGGCCCTGCCGGTCAGGCGGAGCCGAATTGATCCGGGATCAGGCAGCAGCCTTGGCCAGAGACGCCTTCTGGGTCTCGTAAGCGAAAGACAGCCACGGCATCAGAGCTTCCATATCGGCGGTCTCGATCGTGGCGCCAGCCCAGATGCGAAGACCGGCCGGCGCATCGCGGTAAGCACCGATGTCATAGGCGACACCCTGCTTCTCGAGAAGGCTGGCAATGCCCTTGGCGAACGCCGCCTGGGCATCGGCATCGAGTGCCGTCACCTCAGGGTCGACGATCTTGACGCAGACCGAGGTGTTCGAGCGCGTCGCATCGTCGACGGCCAGATTTGCGATCCAGTCGTTCTTCTCGATGAAGTCGAAGATCACCTTGGCATTCGCATCGGCACGCGCGATCAGGGCTTCGAGACCACCGATCGACTTCGCCCACTTGAGCGCATCGATATAGTCCTCGACGCAGAGCATCGACGGCGTGTTGATCGTCTCACCGACGAAGATGCCTTCGATCAGCTTGCCGCCCGAGGTCATGCGGAAGATCTTCGGCAGCGGCCAGGCCGGAACATAGGTCGTCAGACGCTCGACAGCGCGCGGGGAAAGGATGATCACGCCGTGACCGCCCTCGCCACCCAGAACCTTCTGCCAGGAGAAGGTGGTGACATCGAGCTTGGAGAAGTCGAGATCCTGCGCGAAGGCCGCCGACGTGGCGTCGCAGATGGTGAGACCCTTGCGATCGGCCGGAATAAAATCGGCATTCGGAACGCGAACGCCAGAGGTCGTGCCGTTCCAGGTGAAGACGACGTCGCGGTCGAAATCGACCTGCGCCAGGTCCGGAAGAAGGCCGTAGTCGGCATTGAACTTGCGAACATCGGCGAGCTTCAGCTGCTTCACCACATCGGTGACCCAGCCGGCGCCGAAGCTTTCCCAGGAGAGCATGTCGACGCCGCGCTCGCCGAGCAGCGACCACATGGCCATTTCGACGGCGCCCGTATCGGAGGCCGGAACGATGCCGATGCGGTAGTCAGCGGGAACGTTGAGAATTTCGCGGGTAAGGTCGATGGCCAGTTTCAGCTTTTCCTTGCCAACCTTGGCGCGGTGCGAACGACCGAGCGGGGCATCGGAAAGCGCATCGAGCGACCAACCGGGGCGCTTCGAGCAAGGGCCAGAAGAAAAGTGAGCATTCGCCGGACGCGCGGCGGGGGCGACGATATCAGCCATATAGATACCCTTCCAGGTAATTAGCCTCTCGTTGGGGAGAGGTGTCCCGCCGTCGGAACTACTCCTGTCGCCTCATCCAGTCAAGCGGGCCTGCGTCGCGGGCAGCAAAATTTTTGTTCCGTCCGCGCCAGACATCGGGGGTCTCACCATCCGCAGCCGTCATCAATCCTTCACACAGCTGGCGCATCAGCCAGACGACCGACCAGATTCCGCAGCCGCAATGGAGCCCTTTCTTCGATGTTTCCCCTGAGCAGCACCATTCCGGGTCTCGTCTGGGCCTATCGGATCAGGCCTGGCGAGAGAAGCGAACGACTGCCGGCGGAATGTTCGCTTGCAGAAGCTGAGCCCGGCGATGGCTTCATCTGGCTTCACCTCAACCTGGCGGATGGACGCGTCGGTGCCTTTCTCGAACAGTTCGACGGGCTGACGCCACCGGCAATCGCGGCGCTCACGACGCATGACACCCATGCAGCGCTTTCGGTTGATGAGGGCCTGCTCTTCGGCACGCTGATCGACTTCCAGCGCGAATTCGATTCGACCACCCGCGACATCGGCTGGCTGCATTTCGCGCTGTCTGAGCGGTTCATCATCACCACCAGGCTCCAGCCGATCCGGTCCGTCGACAAGGTGCGGGCGGCGGTCGACAAGAACGCCACCCGATATGGCTCGCCATTGCAGGTCTTCGAACTCCTGGTGGCCGAGTTTCAACGCGGGCTCATCGCCGTGGTGCTGGAGTTGACGGAAGAACTGAACCAGATCGAGGATCAGGTCTATGGCAGCGAATTGCGTGACGAGCGGCGACGGCTCACACCTGTCCGTCGTCTGATCGTAAGGCTGCATCGGCACCTGCGCACCATACTGCTTGTCATGCGCCGCACGGCCGCGGCCGACGATGAGGATCTCTCCGAAGAGATGGAGGACAGTCTGGCCCGCCTCGCAGCGCGTCTCGAAGCCGTCGACCAGGATGTCTACGCGCTCGCCGACCGGGCACGCCTGCTGCATGAGGAACTGGACAGCAAACAGAGCGCCGAGACGAACCGCCACCTCTACATCCTGTCGCTGATGACCGCGCTGTTGCTGCCGCCATCGCTTGTGACAGGCTTTTTCGGCATGAACACCACGGCCCTTCCCTTCTCCGAAGGACTGCACGGCACGGCCTATGCCTTTAGCTTCATTCTGATATCCGTGATCCTGTCATGGTGGATCTTGCGGCGAACAGGCATCCTCTAGGCATGACGCAAGAAAGGGCCCCAGGGGCCCTTTCGGTATGCGTCACCGAAATCTTCGATGGCGGATTACTTGTAGACCGGCAGTTCCGGCGGCGGCTCATAGGCAACGGGGGTTTCGCAACCGCCGAAGACATAACGCGCACCAGCGTGAACGCTGTGGCTGTAGAAGCCCTTGTCGTATCCCGGACCGCCGTTCGAGGCATAGCCGAACATGTCGCCGCCCATGGTGTGGCGGAAGCGATAGCCGAGGTCGGCCTTGACGTTGCAGGTCACGTCGATCGATGCACCAGCCATGAGCTGGTAGGCAAAGCGCCAGCTGCCCTTGCCGCCATGTTCTTCTGAGTAGCAACCACCGCTGTAGGGATCGTCACAGATTGTATTCCGAAGCTTGTCCCATTTTACATAAGAGCCACCGATACCGCCGCCGATGTACGGGGTGAAATAGGCGTACGTACCCAGATCAACGTAGGCGTTCGCCATCAGGGTGTAGGCCCGCATCGCAGCCACATCTGAAGAAGAGCAAGCGACAAACGGATTGCCTACACCGTCGCCGCAGGTGCCGCTGGTCGAGCCTTTGAAGTCCGACTTGAACATGTAGTCGAATGTCAGATCGGTGCGCAGGTAACTGTTGACCTGATAACCGACACCGCCGCCGACCCAGAAACTGTCCTTGATTGAAGCCGTCGTGAAGTTCGCCTCGGTGTCATTGCTTCCTTGGAAAAACTTGGCGCCACGCAGTTTGTTGAAATTGTAGCCGAGATCGCCGCGCAGATACCAGCCGGAGGCTTCCGCCACGGCGACTTCAGGAGCGTCGACATAAACGGGCTGCGGTTCGGGCTGATAAACATCTGCAGCATAGGCGGCCGAGCTGGCAAGCAGGGCAAGCGTCGCCGCGGCAAGAATGGTTTTCGTCATGACAGGATACTCCAAGTCCCAGCGTTGTGGCGTCAGGGTGTCCACGCCCGACATCCTGAATTGGCACAGATAATGGAGTGGAAAGGTTAAGTTGGGATTAACTACAGTTCTTAACTCTAACCTTTATCCATTTGCTTACCTTGATACTTGCGTCTCCGAGAGATCAAAAGGAAAGGGCGCGGCTCCAAAAGAACCGCGCCCGCTATATCAAACCGAATGCGTGTTTCCGCCTCAGGCGGCCCGCTGGCCGGCCTGGCCTCTGTCACTGCCCAGATTGAACAGCCCGAGCCGCTGATCCATCTCGGCCGCCTCTCCGGCAAGCCGGTGAATGGCCGCGGTCGTCTCCTCGACCATCGCCGCATTTTGCTGCGTCATCGCGTCGAGCTGGTTCACGGAAGTATTGATGTCGACGAGGGTCTGCGCCTCTTCGCGTGTCGACTCCATGATCTCGCCGATATGGCTGTTGATCGACAACACATGCGAGCCGATGCCATCGAGCGCGTGCCCCGCCTTTTCGACAAGCTTGACGCCGTGATCCACTTCCCCGCGCGACTTGGACAGCAGGTTTGCAATCTCCTTCGCCGCATTCGAGGAGCGCTGCGCAAGCTCCCGAACCTCTTGCGCAACCACCGCAAAACCCTTGCCGCTTTCGCCAGCCCGGGCTGCTTCGACACCAGCATTCAGCGCCAGCAGATTGGTCTGGAAGGCGATCTCATCGATGACGGAAACGATCTTGTTGATCTCCTGCGACGAGCCCTGGATCGCCTCCATGGCCGCGATTGTGTCGCGCATGATGTGGCCCGACATGGCAGTGTCGTCTTTGGCCGCGCGTGCAATGCGCTCGGCTTCTTCGGCGCGCGCGATCTGCGTCTTCACAGCGCTGGTAATCTCCTGGATCGCCGTTGCTGCCTGGGAAATGGCCGCAGCCTGACGCTCGGTCCGCTCCGCAAGCTGATCTGCCCCGGCCCGCATCTCCTCGGAGCCTTCGCGCACCGCAACGGAATTCCCGCCGATACCGCCGAGCGTGGCGCTCAGCGTCTCGATTGCCTTGTTGAAGTTCGAACGCAGCCCCTCCAGATCGGCGGGGAACCGCTGCTCGATCCGGAATGCAAGATCCCCGGCGGCAAGCCTGTCGAGCCCCAGATCGAGCGTCTCGACGACCTCCTGCAGGGTCCGTGCCTCCTGATCCCGCTCTTCCATCCTCTGCCGGCGCTCGTCTTCCGCACGGGCGCGTTCCTCCCGGCGCTCGACCGACAGTCTCTGCTGCTCGATGAGCGCCTGACGGAAGCGCTCGAGCGCGCGGGCCATGCTGCCGATCTCGTCGCGACGCTCCTGGTTCTCGACAGGCTGATCGATCTTGCCGTCGGCCACGGCGCCCGTGAACGCGACAAGGCGCTCGAGCGGCGCAAAGAGCCGGCGCGTAAAGGCCCAGGTGGCGGCTGCGAGCACGCAGAGTGCAACGAGACCGGCGATGAAGAGAATGGTGGCGATGCGGACGGAACCCTGGGCCAATTCCGCCTGCGTGAGGCTCTCGGTAACGATGAAGGTCTGGTCACCAAAGCTGATCTGTCGACCATAGATGAGCGCCGGCCCCTCGGCTCGCTCACCCGGCTGCACGACAATTCCGTCACCCGAGGCTGCGAAATCGGCACGGATATCGGTGAGCTTTCCGGAAGCGTCGAGCGCGATGCCGATTCCTTCGCCCGAGAGAATGGCGGCCTGCTGGCTGCTGCCGGCGACAATGCCCTTGGACAGAAGGTTGACGAAGACCTCCGCCTTCACCTGGAACATCAGGCTGCCTTTGAAGCCCCCGAGCTTGACCAGCGGGACGGCAAAATAGATGTCCGTCGCATTGGCATCCGCCCCGACGGAAAGGCCGGAGAAGTTCACGCCGACGACATCATCGACGGAGTTCGCGGCCGCCTCGGCGGATTTCTGATAGACGCGGCCGAGGCCTGTTTCGGCCAGATTGCCTCCGGTGATATTTTCGCCGAAAGCAGGGCCTTTCCTGTAGGAATAGATGACGTTGCCGTTCTGATCGGCAATCAGCATGTCGCTGAAACTGGTCCCGGCGAGATAGGCCGCGACCTGGGTCTGCGTCGTCTCATGCGTGGAGTAATAAAAGCCGCTCGGCCCTTCAGGCTTGATCAGCTTCTCGCGTTCACCGGCCGGATGCGGGTTTTCGGTGACGAAAATCCGCTGCAATTCCGCCTTTGCGTCGCCGGTGCTTTTCGTGATGGTATTCCAGCCGCTTTTCAGGCCCGTCAGCGACTGCTGTAGCGTTTCGATCTTGGCGATCGAGGCCGCCTGGTTCTCCAAAGCCTGCAGTTTCTCGGTCAGAAGGTCGCCGCGGAAGATCAGTGTGCTGGCCATGGCCTTCTCGGTCTGCTCTGCGAACAGCTGGTTCGAGCTGCGATAGGCAAAGACGTTGAGAAGCGCCACGGTGACGAAGGTCAGTACCAAGAAGACGGCGATGACCTTGAAAGAAAGCGAATGGATGCGAGCTGTCATGACTGTTCCCCCGGATTGCCCGGCAGAGCCCGGCCTCCGTCACATTATCGATCCATCGCAAATTGCGACGGATTCCCCAATTATGCGGAAACAATCACCCTTAGCTCTTAAGCGCTCGTAAAAAATTCCGGCGAAACCCCGTAATATGAGGGGGCTTCAGACCGCCTCCCTGACGCCTTCTCGCAAGCCGGCAAAAAGCTCGACAGACCGGATACGGGCCCCAAGATCATGCACCGGTGTCGATACGATGATTTCATCGGGCCGCACCTCCGCGATGAAGCGACCGAGCTTGTCCGCCGCGGTCTCCGGCGATCCGACGATCGCGTAGCGCAGCGTGTGCTCGACATCGATACGCTCCATGTCCGTCCAGAAGCCGTCCATCGTCTCGACCGGTCTCGGGAACTGTCGGCGGATATTGCGCCGCAGATTGACGAACTGCTGCTGCGCCGACGTGAAGAGATGCTCGGCCTCCCGATCCGTCTCGGCAATCGCCGCCATCGTGCCCACCATGACATAGGGCTTCTGCAGCGCCGCCGACGGCTGGAACCGCTCGCGATAAATGGCAACGGCATCGAGAAGCTGATCGGGCGCGAAATGCGAAGCGAAGGCATAAGGCAAACCGAGCGCAGCCGCGAGGTGAGCGCTATAGAGGCTGGAACCCAGAAGCCAGATCGGCACATGGCTGTTCATGCCAGGTACGGCAATCAGGCCGCCCTCCTCGTCCGGCTCGCCCATCAGCCGCTGCAGTTCCAGGATGTCATGCGGGAAGCTTTCAGCGCCCGCCTCCATGTTGCGTCGGAGGGCACGCGCGGTGCGCATGTCGGTCCCTGGCGCGCGGCCGAGGCCAAGTTCGATCCGCCCGGGATAAAGGGCCTCCAGCGTCCCGAACTGCTCGGCAATCACGAGCGGCGAGTGATTGGGCAGCATGATGCCGCCGGATCCCACGCGGATGCTCTCCGTCCCGGCCGCGACATGTGAAATGACGAGCGAGGTTGCGGCGCTGGCAATGCCAGGCATGCCGTGATGCTCGGCCAACCAGAACCGGCGATAGCCATTCTTCTCGGCGGCCTGCGCGAGGCTGCGCGACGCGTCCAGCGCCTCACGCATGGAGTGTCCCTCGGCAATGGGAGAAAGGTCGAGAATGGAAAAGGGTATCATGGCGGCGGTCCTGTTCGATGCTTGCACCTTATGTAGTCAGCCCCGGAGGCGCACCCAAGAGGCGATTGTACTAAAATATAATCACCGCGGATGTTTTTGCTTTGTTCACATTTGACTGGCACATCTGCCGGGAACTGAACTAGGATTTCCCATGACTTCCACGATTCGCATCATCGGCATAGATCCGGGCCTCCGCCGCTGCGGCTGGGGCATCATCGAGACGCTCGGAAACTCGCTACGCTTTGTCGCCTCCGGTACGGTAACCTCGGACGGCGACATGGACCTCGCCTCGCGTCTTTGCCAGCTTCACGATGGCCTCGCAGAGGTCGTGCACAGCTACAAGCCGGATGAAGCCGCGGTCGAGCAGACCTTTGTCAACAAGGACGCTGTCGCCACACTGAAGCTTGGTCAGGCCCGCGGCATCGCCATGCTGGTGCCGGCCCGCGCAGGCCTCCGGGTCGCCGAATACGCGCCCAACGCCGTGAAGAAGGCCGTGATCGGCGTCGGCCATGGCGAAAAACAGCAGATCCATATGATGCTGAAGATCCTGATGCCCAAAGCCGAATTCAAGGGCAATGACGCGGCCGATGCACTCGCCATCGCCATCTGCCACGCCCACAACAGAGGCGGCGAGCGCATGCGCCAGGTTCTGGCGTCAGCGTGATTTGTTCTTGACTTGTTCCGACAGTAAGAATTATTCTTACCTGATCGGAGGCAATCCATGCGTGTGACATCGAAAGGTCAGGTGACCATCCCCCGCGATCTACGCGAACTGGTCGGGATCGAACCCAATTCCGAAGTCGTGTTCACCGTCGAAGATGGCCGGCTCATGCTGAGCCCGAAACACGGAACCGAGGCACTGCAGGAGCAGGATCGATTGGCCGGGCTGATGGAGAGCTTGGCACGACTGGAGGGGACCGGTGATCCGGAGCTCGATGCAGACGCCCTGATGCAGCTGACCAGGGATCGCTGAACCATGGCTGTTCTGGTCGACACCAATGTGCTGGTCGATGTCGCGGTGCGCGATCCAGTATGGCTGAGTTGGTCACGCGGACAGATGATGCGGCTGGCCAAAGACGAACCGCTTGTGATCAACCCGATCATCTACTCGGAATTTTCGGTGCGGTATTTCGATCGCGACGAGGTAGACGAATTGCTTCCGCCCTCAGATTTCCATCGGGAGAACCTGCCATGGGCCGCCGCCTTCGCAGCTGGCGTGGCCTTTCGCATCTACCGCCGCGCCGGTGGCGGACGTGATCGCGTGCTCCCCGATTTTCTCATCGGGGCCCACGCTGCAATCCGCAATCACAAGATCCTGACCAGGGACCCCAAGGGCTACCGTACCTACTTTCCCGACGTGTCCCTCATCTCCCCCGAAACCCATCCGCTGTAACGCGACAGCCACGGACCTTCCCATGATCGGCAAACTCAAAGGCACCATCGACGAGATCGGCGATGACTACGTCCTCGTTGACGTCCACGGCGTCTGTTATGTCGCGCACTGCTCGGCGCGAACCCTGTCGCGCATCGGCTCGGCCGGCGAGGCGGTGGTGCTCTTCATCGAGACCTATGTCCGCGAAGACCAGCTGAAGCTCTTCGGCTTCATGAGCGCGCTGGAACGGGAATGGTTCAACCTCTTGCAAAGCGTGCAGGGCGTCGGCGCCAAGGTGGCGCTGGCGGTGCTTTCGACCCTCACCCCGTCGGAACTGGCCAATGCCATCGCGCTCCAGGACAAGGCGGCGATCTCGCGCGCACCCGGCGTGGGTCCGAAAGTGGCACTGCGCCTCGTCACCGAATTGAAGAACAAGGCCCCAGCCTTTGCCGGCGAGGCCTCCGCCAATATCGGCTTCAAGCAGGAACTCGGCGAAGGCGTCGCCTCCGCCCCCGTCGCCGATGCCGTCTCGGCCCTCACCAATCTCGGCTATTCCCGCGATCAGGCCGCCAATGCCGTGGCCGCGGCCCTTAAGAATGGCGGCGAAGGGGCAGACAGCGCCAAGCTCATCCGGCTGGGGCTGAAGGAGCTGTCGCGGTAGGAATTGGTGCTACATCGGAATACTGCTACACTCAGCGTAGGAATTGCTTGAGGGGGTATGAAATGGGTGCAATGACCGTCATGACCTCCAAGGGTCAGATCACGATCCCGAGTGAAGTGAGAGACTCATTGAATTTGGCACCGGGCACCCGGTTCTATGTGGCCGCCCGTAATGGGCATGTCGTCGCGATCCCCAAGAACAAGAATCTGATGGATCTCGCTGGCATGTTCAAAATGCCTCCAGGTACGAGCTTGAGCATCGACGACATGGAGACCGCCGTTGCGGAGGGTGTGGCCAAGGATGACCAGCGCATCCGCCGCGAAACTGCAGAGCGGTTGAAGTGATCGGGGTCGACACCAATGTTCTCGTTCGATTTCTCGTCGAGGACGATCCGCTGCAACACGGTCTCGCGCGCAACTTCTTCTCGAAACGAAGCGCAGAGGACCCTGCCTTTGTCAGCGCGATTGTTATCGCAGAGACGGTATGGGTGTTGCGTCGGAACTTGAAGCTGTCGGCATCGACCGTTAGCAACCTCATCCAAAATCTACTGGCAGCAGATCGCCTCGTGGTGGAGTTTACCGAAGAACTAGACGCGCTCCTTTCTGGAGACTTGCCCGAAACGGACATCGCGGATTACCTGATTGCCTGGTCCGCGACGCGGGGGGGCTGCCAGAAAACTGTAACCTTCGACAAGACTGCGGCTGCAGCAATACCCGGCATGGAACTTCTCGCATGATGACCAACAACCCGATCCTGACGCCGGAAAAGCGCGGGGAAGATCTCGATGCAGCACTGCGCCCGCAGACGCTCGATGACTTTACCGGTCAGGCGGAAGCGCGCGCCAATTTGAAGATCTTCATCGAGGCAGCGAAGAACCGCGGCGAGGCGCTGGATCACGTGCTCTTCGTCGGCCCGCCGGGCCTTGGCAAGACGACGCTTGCCCAGATCATGGCCAAGGAGCTCGGCGTCAACTTCCGTTCGACCTCAGGCCCCGTGATCGCCAAGGCCGGCGATCTCGCAGCACTCCTCACCAATCTTGAGGAGCGCGACGTGTTGTTCATCGACGAAATCCATCGCCTGAGCCCCGCCGTCGAGGAAATCCTCTATCCGGCCATGGAGGATTTCCAGCTCGACCTGATCATCGGTGAAGGTCCGGCCGCCCGCTCGGTCAAGATCGACCTCTCCAAGTTTACGCTGGTCGCCGCCACCACCCGTCTCGGCCTTTTGACGACGCCGCTGCGTGACCGTTTCGGGATCCCGGTGCGGCTCAATTTCTACACCGTC
>DAMDHD010000003.1:0-29240 GCA_032102365.1 Allorhizobium sp. CTOTU50464
TCATCAGGGCTAAATCAAACTAGCCGACTTGTCCGGTGAAACGGGGGGCACTCCACGGTGGACCAGCCAGACCGTCGAACGCACATTCAGATCGACAACCCGCAACATCTTATTCTCGTCCTGATCGACGAAGGCATGGCCAAGGCCGCGACCGGCATTGGCCATCAGATAATTTAGGGGGCGAGCCGAGGCCGTGACGACATCGACCAGGGTAGCCAGTCCTTCGGCAGTGGTGAGATCGGCCTCCACGGGCGTGACCTGACTTCCGAAAACGCGCAGTTCTTCCGCGACCTGAAGTATTGCCGACTCGTCGGCGCAGAGAATGAGATCGTGGCCATCCCTGGCTGCCAGTCTCGCCAGTTCTAGGCCGATCCCCGTCGAGGCGCCGGTCACGAGCGCGAGGCCCTTTCGATGATGGGTCATGACGTTCTCCTTGCTATCCTCGCTGACCAACAACAGAGGGAGCGCGGAGTTCCCGCAACCGCCCGAAAGAGCGGGATCTGGCGGATGCGGGCTGGTCTGCCCGCAGGCTCAGACCGGACGAAGCAGGATCTCCTCTGCCTCGTCCCGATCCAGGTCGAGGACCCGCTTTGCAAGATCAAAGCCGAAGCCCTGCCGGGCGAAGGAGGCGATCTCCTTGGTCCAACGGGCATCATCCGGCTCCACGTCGGGACGGCGGAAGGGGCCGAAGGCCTTCTTGCGCGCATAGACAACGGCCGAACGCAGATCATCGGCGTCCTGAAGCACTGACTCCACGATGCTTCGCTCGACGCCCTTTTCCGACAGTTTGCGCGCGATCGCCCGTTTGGAGCGGCCGCTGCGGGCGGCCGAGTTGGCGCGTATTTCGGCGTAGTTCTGATCGTCCAGCGCCTTCATGCTGCGCCCGAAGGCAAGCGCCGCCTCGGCGAGCGCGTTTAGCTGCGCCTCACTGATATCCTCGAACTTGCTGCGCGCCTTGCGCCTGATGGCGTCGGCCAGTTCGCGCTCTGTCATCATGCGCTTGGCGAGGCGATAGGCGGCCGAATTCTTCGCCCAGGCCAACATGCGTGGCGTCGGCTGGTCTTCGGCTGTGTTCGACGGATCGTCCATGGTTTCCGTCTCCCAACTTCCCGGAGCATCGTCAACGCGATTTTTTTCCATCGCGATGGAACCGTCCTGCGGACGGGTGGTTCGGCGCGCATTGGGGCTGCCTTGTATTCTCGCATCATCCGGCAGGGGACACACATCATGACGACACCACTTGGTCTCGTACGCGGGCTCGGGAGTGCCAAATCCGGCACCGCCACTTTCGTGAAGGAGCGGCTCACCGGTCTCGCGCTCTTCTTCCTCACGCCTTATCTGATGGTCGTGTTGATGCCGATCTTCGGCCAGCCTTATCCGGTTGTGCTGAATGCCATCGGTTCCCTGTGGATCGGGCCAGCTCTCGTCGCCTTCCTGCTGATCAATGCCACCCATATGGCGCTCGGAATGCGGGTCATCATCGAAGACTATGTGCACACGACCGTGCTCCGCTATGCACTCCTCCTCCTCAACTGGGCTTTCAGCTGGGGATGCTGCCTGCTGGCCGTCATCGCGGTGATCCGCATCATGTTCCTCGCGGTGCAGCCCTGAGGTCAAAACGGCGCATCAGTGCGACCTGAGCCACTCCGCCAACTCCGCTTCAGCGCGTTCGAGCGCGCTGTAGTTCAAGAGCTTGCGCAAGAGCGCAACCGTTACCGCCCTTGCCCGCAGATTGAAGCGGCCCTCGTCGCTGTCTTCCACCGACATCTGGTAGACGCCGAGCTTCTCGTAAAGCTGCTGGAGGCGGTTCTGGACGCTGCGGATCGAGAGGCCTCTGCGGCGGGCGATGGTCCGGTCGGTGAGGCCGAGCGCGATGTCGACGAGGATCTCATATTCGCTGTCGCTGAAGCCACGCACTTGGCCCAGGCTCTTCTGCTGCATGCCGCGCACCTCGCGGTCGATGACGCATTGCGCCTCGACGAAGATGCTGCGCAGCGCGAGCTTCAGGCGTTCGTCGGAGGCCGATTTCAGCACGTAGCCGTAAGCCGCGCCATCCGGAACGATGCGGGAGACGCCGCGCACATAAGCCTCGTCCGAATAGTTCGACCAGAAGAGGATGCGGGTATCCGGGCGTTCCTTCCAGATCGTGCGCGCCGCCTCGATGCCGTTACGGGCATTCATCTGGAGATCCATGACGACATGGGCGGACTTGTGGTCGCGCGCCAGACGCTCCCCTTCCGCTCCGTTGCCGGCTTCGATCACCTTGTCGCATTCCGGCAATGCCGCGCAAACGGCTTCCAGAAGATAAGACCGATGCAGGGGATCGTCTTCGACGATAAGTACCTTCACGTGATGCCCTCCAACAGGCCTGCCTTAGCGAGCGTGAGCGGCATCTGCACCCGCATCACCGTGCCGCGTCCGTCGCGCGCGGCGCCGAGCGTCAGCTTGGCGGAGATCAGCCGCGCCCGCGTCACCATGTTTTCGATGCCGCCGCCGGCGCTGCGATCAGAGCGGGACAGGCCCTGCCCGTCGTCGGCCACCTCGATCGTCAGCGCATGGGCCGTGCTTTTCAGCCTGAGGTCCAGAACGCTGGCCTGGGCGTGGCGAACCGCATTGTTGATCGCCTCCTGCGTGATCCGGAACAGGGCGATCCGGACTGACTGGTCGATTGTGTCGATCAGTCCGTCCGTGTCATCGGTGAGGCTCCAGGCGAGCTGCGATCCCTGATCCCGTACCGCGCGGTCGAGGTGGTTCTCTATCGCGTGGGCAAAACCGAAAAGCTGCAGCACGGAGGGTTTCGCCTCCTCGATGATCTCGCGAAGGTCCTGCATGCAATGCTGCAGGCTGCGGGCCACCGGCTCCAGCGTCTCGCCCTTCACCTCCCCTTCCTGCATCAGCCGATCGATGCGCCGCGACAGCCGGGTAAGGTCGGCCAGCGTCTGGTCATGCAGATCCATGCCAATGCGCTGCCGCTCGCGTTCCAGTGCTTCGGTCAGGCTCAAGGCTCCGGCGCGCAAGCCCTCTTCGCGTGCACGTGCTTCCGCCTCGATGATCGCCGATTGCTTTGCCTGCTCGGCGGCGCGGAGCGCGAAGAAGTAGGGTGCCAGAAGGTCGGCGATCGACTGGGCATTGGCGACATCCTCCTGCGTGTAGAAGCCGACCGCATGGGACGAACAGCTGAGCGCGCCGATCACCTCACCGCCCACTTTCAGCGGCACGTGGATACGGCTGCGCAGATTGTGCTCGAAGATCGGGCGCGTGAACGGTGTGTCGACGTGGTAGCGCGTCTCCTGCTGGGCATCATCCGTCAGCAGGAAATCGATCTCGCCCCAGAGCAGCGCGCGGATGGGGCTGCTGGCGACCGGTGCGGGGGTGGTCTGCCCCCAGAAGGTATCGAGCCCGGTCTCGTAAGCCGTGTGATAGAGCCCGTTGACCATGGTGATGCAGACATCGAGGTGGTCATGGGGGACAATATGGGATACTTCCACGCCCACGGCCTTGATCGCCGAGCGGAAGTCGAGCTGGCCGGCCAGAAGCCTGGAAATGCCGAGATAGTGATCGAGCAGCGCTGACGGCGCGATCTTGAGCATGACGTCCTCCATCGGCCACTCCCACGGCCGCATCTCCTTCATAACACATCTCGACAGGCCGGTCGTCCTGCGGGATCCCGCAGCATTTCTCGTAAATCCCGCAAACGTCCTGCCGACGGCAACCTGTACAGGATCGGCCGATCCATCCATCCTCCTCGCTGCCGAGAAGAGGAACTCGGCGGGGAATTCAGACCGGGGCACGCCCGGCTGTTTGGAGGAAACCGGCGCTACGCGTGCCGGACAACAGGGAGTGAGATCATGAAGACCAGCAGATACCTTCTGGCGAGCGCGGCACTGTGCCTTCTCGCCACATCCATGCCCGCAATGGCCGATACCTCGGGCAAGAAGATCGCCCTTTCGAACAACTATGCCGGCAATTCCTGGCGTCAGGCCATGCTCACCAGCTGGGAAAAGGTGACCGGCGAGGCCGTCAAGGCCGGACAGGTCGCAGCAGCCGATGCCTTCACCACGGCCGAAAACCAGGCGACCGAACAGGCAGCCCAGATCCAGAACATGATCCTGCAGGGTTACGATGCGATCGTCATCAATGCCGCGTCGCCGACTGCGCTGAACGGCGCCGTCAAGGAAGCCTGTGATGCCGGCATCACCGTCGTCTCCTTCGACGGCATCGTGACCGAACCCTGCGCATGGCGCATTGCCGTCGACTTCAAGGAAATGGGTCGCAGCCAGGTTGAATACCTCTCCAAGCGTCTGCCTGACGGCGGCAATCTGCTCGAAATCCGGGGCCTAGCCGGTGTCTTCGTCGACGACGAAATCTCGGCAGGCATCCATGCCGGTGTCGAGCAGTTCCCGCAGTTCAAGATCGTCGGCTCTGTGCATGGCGACTGGGCGCAGGACGTAGCCCAGAAGGCCGTGGCCGGCATCCTGCCGAGCCTGCCGGAAATCGTCGGTGTCGTGACCCAGGGCGGCGACGGTTACGGAGCGGCCCAAGCGATTGCTGCCGCCAACCGTCCGATGCCCGTCATCGTCATGGGCAACCGCGAAGACGAGCTGAAGTGGTGGAAGGAACAGAAGGATGCCAACGGTTATGAGACCATGTCGGTCTCGATCGCGCCCGGTGTATCCACGCTCGCCTTCTGGGTCGCGCAGCAGATCCTCGACGGCAAGGAAGTCAAGAAGGACCTCGTCGTCCCGTTCCTGCGTATCGACCAGGACAATCTGGAAGCCAATCTGGCCAATACACAGGCCGGCGGCGTCGCCAATGTCGAGTATTCGCTCGAAGACGCCCAGAAGGTGATCGCTTCCGCGATGTGATCGACCGGATACCTCCCCGGACCGTCCGGCCTTCGGGTCGGGCGGTGTGGGAGCCCCTTGGTCCGTGAATCAGAGAGTTGTTCAGCATGAATGCCATGCTCGAGAAGGGCGATGGACGGCCCGTCGTCAGCGTTACCGATGCAAGAGTGAGTTTCGGCGCGGTGAAGGCGCTCGACGGTGTCACGCTTGAGATCGGTGCTGGCGAATGCGTTGGCCTGGTGGGCCACAACGGCGCTGGCAAATCGACCATCGTCAATGTCA
Source organism: Allorhizobium sp. CTOTU50464 (assembly GCA_032102365.1). Classification (GTDB taxonomy): domain Bacteria; phylum Pseudomonadota; class Alphaproteobacteria; order Rhizobiales; family Rhizobiaceae; genus Allorhizobium. The sequence continues at coordinate 5,127 of DAMDHD010000003.1, forward strand.
TCAATGGCGGACTGACACCGCATGAGGGTGAAATCCGATACGGCTACGGCAGCGGGGGCCACAGCATCAATGCCGCACGCGAGGCCGGCATTCGCTGCGTCTTCCAGGAGTTGTCGCTCTGCCCGAATTTAACGATCGTGGAGAACACCCGGGTCATGCATCGCAGCCTGAAAGGCTGGGGCTGGCGAAAGCGCGGCGCGGCTCTGATCGAGAGCAGATTGCAGGAAATCTTCCCCGGCCATTCGATCGACTGCCACGAGGCCGTCGGCAATCTCACCATCGCTGAGCGACAGATGGTGGAGATCGCGATTACCTTTTGTGAGATTGGCAGCCCTGTCCGTCTCGTCATTCTGGACGAACCGACGTCATCACTGGATGCGCGGCTTGCCGAACAGCTGCTCGCCTATGTGGAGCGCTTTGTCCGCGATGGTGGCTCGATCCTCTTCATTTCTCATATTCTCGGCGAGATCCTGTCTGTCTCCAGCCGCATCGTCGTCATGAAGGACGGTAGGGTGGTCAGCCAGAGACCGGCCGAAGAATTTTCCGAACACGGTTTGATCGAGGCGATGGGCAGCGTGGTGAAGACGCGCGAGGCCCGCCAGTCGTCGGACCGGGTGATCACGCAGACGGTACTTGCAGCACCGCCGGTGCGCGGACGTGGCCTACCCTTCCAGGCCATGAAGGGTGAAATCGTCGGCTTCGCCGGTCTCGGCGGGCACGGCCAGACGGACATGCTGGTCGGCCTGTTCGAATCCCGAACCGGCAACTGGCTGCGAGCCAGTAACCCCGAAGTCGCCTTCGTCGCCGGCGACCGGGCCGTCAACGGCACCTTCACGCTCTGGAGCATCTTGAGAAACCTCAGCATCGGCATCCTGCCGGATCTGTCGCGGCTGCAGAGCCTCGACTTCGCGCGCGAGGAGACGCTTGGCCAAACCTGGAAAGACCGGATCGGCATCCGCACGCCCGACATGGACAATCCGATCCTGTCGCTCTCCGGCGGCAATCAGCAGAAGGTGCTTTTTGCGCGCGCGCTGGCCGGACGGGCGCCGGTGGTGCTGATGGACGACCCGATGCGCGGCGTCGACTTCGGTACAAAGCAGGAGGTCTACACGATCCTGCGCCAGGAAGCCGATCAGGGCCGTACCTTTGTCTGGTACTCGACCGAGATGGATGAGGTCTGCCTTTGCGACCGCGTCTACGTGTTCAACAACGGCATCATCGTTGCCGAACTCAAAGGTGACGCAGTGACCGAAGAGAACATCCTGGCGGCATCCTTCCAGGAGGCCGCATGACGAAGTATTTCTCTTCTGACGGCCTGCGCCTGCTGATCCCCGCCCTGTCACTGGTCGGGCTGCTCGCCGCCGTCTTCTATCTGCAGCCACGGGCGATGAGCTATACGGGGCTCAATCTGCTGTTCAATCTGGCCGTTCCGATCGCACTTGCGACGATTGCGCAGATGCTGATCATGACGGTCAACGATCTCGATTTGTCGATGGGCACCTTCGTCAGCTTCGTCGCCTGCGTCACAGCCACGTTCCTGCAGTCTTCTCCCCTGCTGGGCGTGCTCATCCTGATGGCGGCGATCGGTGTCTACGCCCTTCTCGGCGTCATGATCTATCTGAGGGACCTGCCCTCGATCGTCGTCACGCTCGGCATGAGCTTCGTCTGGGGCGGCCTTGCTGTTCTAATCCTGCCTGCCCCCGGCGGCGAGGCGCCCGGCTGGATCCGCGCGATCATGACGGTGAAGCCGCCGCTCGTTCCCATGGCGATCGTCGCCAGCATCCTGATTGCGGTCGTCAGCCATTACCTGATCATGCGCTCCTCCTTCGGCGTCGTCTTGCGCGGCGTTGGCGGCAACACGCGCTCAGTGGCGCGCGCCGGCTGGTCGATCATCGGAGCTCGTGCGGCTGTCTACGGCCTCGCCGGTTTCTTCGCGGTGCTTGCTGGCATGGCGCTGGTGGGGCTCACCACATCAGCGGATGCCAATATCGCGCTGCGCTACACGCTGCTTTCGATCGCCGGCGTCATTCTCGGCGGCGGTGAATTCGTCGGCGGTCGCGTCTCCCCCATCGGAGCCGTCATCGGTGCGCTGACACTGACACTTGCCGGTTCCTTCCTGTCCTTCCTCAGGATCTCGCCGGATTGGCAGATCGGTGCGCAGGGCGCGATCCTGATCCTAGTGCTGACATTGCGTCTTGCCCTCAATCGCGCCGAAGGCCGGAGGGGAAGAGCATGACCACACTTGCCACGCTCTTTTCCCGCACCTGGATCTGGTCCTTCATCGCGGCCGCAAGCGTGTTCGTGATCACCATCTTGTTTACCGGCGGGGCGAGCACTGCCGGGCTTGCGCAGGCGGCACTGACCTTTGGCGCCTTTTCGGTCCTTGTCGGCCTCGGGCAGATGCTGGTGATCACGCTTGGCCCTGGCAATATCGACTTGTCCGTTCCCGCAAACATGACGCTTGCAGCGACCGTGTCGCTGAAGGTGATGAGTGTCGAAAACAGCATGATCCTGACGGGCTTACTGGTCGCGATCGCCGTCGGCATCGCGATCGGGATCGGCAACTACGCGCTGATCAAGCTCTTGCGCATCCCGCCGATCATCGCAACGCTGTCGATGAGTTTCATCGTTCAGTCGACGGCGATCTGGACGAACCGCGGCTTGCGCATCAAGCCGCCGAGCTGGCTCGCGGACTTCACCACCTCCTCGACGGCGGGCGTCCCGAATGTCGCGCTCGTTGCCTTGGTGCTCTCCACGCTCGTCTGGTACGTGCTCAACCGCACGGTCTATGGTCGCTCGATTGCCGCGATTGGCCAGAGCATTCGTGCCGCCCGCATGGCCGGCATCCCGATCGACGGTACGCGGCTTGTCACCTACCTGCTCTGCGCCGTGCTCGCCTCGCTCTGCGGCTATCTGCTTGCCAGCTTCTCCGGCGGTGCAGCGCTCAACATGGGCACGGAATATCTCCTGATGTCGATTGCCGTCGTCGTCATCGGTGGCACGGCGGTGGCCGGCGGCAACTCGAATGTTCCGGGGATATGGGGCGCCTCGCTCTTCATGTTCCTTGTCGTTTCGATGTTGAACACCTACGGCTTTGGAGCAGGCATTCGCCTCATTCTCACCGGTCTCATCATCATCGCCGTCATCATGCTGCCGACCACGCGCAGCGCCGGCAAAACCTGAAGCATTGCCAGGATCGTCCCATGGAAAACCCGCATTACGAGATCCGCGACCCCCGCTTCCGCGACCTGCTCGTTTCCAGTGCCGCGCTCGATGAGCTCTATACCGGCTGCCGATGGGCCGAGGGTCCCGTCTGGTTCAATGATGGCGGCTATCTCTTGTTCAGCGACATTCCCAACGAACGCGTGTTGCGCTGGATCGAGGGGGCTGGCACATCGGTCTATCGCGCGCCGTCGCAGTTCATCAACGGCAATACCCGCGACCGGGAGGGACGGCTCGTCTCCTGCGAGCATGGCGGGCGCCGTGTCATCCGCACTGAGATCGATGGGACGATCACGACGCTTGCCGATCGCCACCAAGGCAAGAAGCTTAACTCTCCCAACGACGTGGTGGTGAAGTCCGACGGCAGTATCTGGTTCAGCGATCCATCCTACGGCATTCTCTCGGATTATGAGGGCTACAAGGCGGACGAGGAACAGGCGAGCCGCAATGTCTACCGGCTCGATCCTGCAACCGGCGAACTCACCGTCGTGGTCGACGACTTCCTGCAGCCGAACGGCCTTTGCTTCTCGCCGGACGAGCGCCTGCTCTACGTCGCCGATTCCGGCGCCAGCCACAAACCGGATGCACCACGGCATATCCGGGTGTTCGATGTCAAAGATGGAAAGCAACTGACGAATGGGCGGGTCTTCGCCCATATCGACAAGGGCATTCCCGACGGCATGCGGACGGATGTCGAGGGGAACCTCTGGTCGAGTGCCGCCGACGGCGTGCATTGCTTCCATCCCGACGGCACGCTGCTCGGTAAAATCCTCGTGCCCCAGGCGGTCGCCAACCTCACCTTCGGCGGGCCACGCCGGAACCGCCTGTTCATCACGGCCTCGACCTCGCTTTATGCGATCTATACCGCGACGCGCGGGGCACAGGTGCCCTGAGGGGTATCTAGCTGAACGGGTTACGGCGCGCTTGTTGCCCAGTCTTCGACGCGAAGCCCGGGGACACGGTCGAATTCCAGGCGGTTGTTAGTCACGACGATCAGCCCACGCGAGCGGGCATGGCCCGCGATCATCTGATCGTAGGGACCGATCGGCGTGCCGGACTTCGCCAGTTCTGCTCGCAGCTGGCCTGTGTGACTGGCAGCGGTCTCATCGTATGGGAGAACGTCGAGGCGGGCCGCAAAGCCTTCGACCACAGCCAGATTGCGTTCCGGTGACGCGGATTTTTCCGCTCCGTAAATCAGCTCCATCAGGCTCACTGCGCTGATGCACATCTGCCCATGATGCCGGTTGAAGACCTCGCGCATATGTGCGGGACGGTTCTTCACCGTGAAAATGCAGATGTTCGTATCGAGCATGTATTTGAGCATCAAAGCGGTTCCCGCTCCTGCTCTTTCGGCTGATCGTGATCGGTCATGTAGTCATGGGTCGCCGCCTCGCCCTCGAACCAGCTGTCCCAGATCTCTCCAGCAGGTGCGATGATGCGGGTCCGGCCCACGGCGACAATGTCGACGCGCTTCACATCATCCGGCAAGGCAACCGCCTTGGGCAGCCGGATGGCCTGGCTGCGATTGCTCTGAAAGACTGCACCCTTTTCCATATCCCGACATCCTCGCCATATACAACGGACATATCCCGCATCTTGGCATGGGTGCGGGATATGTCAACGGGATATACGCTGGTCGCAGGTTGGCTGCAGATCACTTCCTTGACGCGATATAGGCGCGCCAGCCGCCGAGATCCGTGACTTCCTCCGCGCCCTTGATGGCATAGGGTTCGCAGAGGAAGCCGGATACTTGGGACCCGTCGTCGAGCGTGACCTTGCCGATGCCGAGCGGTGCGGGGATGTTCTGGACGAAGCGGCCGAAGGCTGATGGCGTTACCTTCCAGACTTCCACCTCGAGCCCTTGGCCTTCAAAGCCCGGCTCGCGGATCAGGCCCGGCTTGGGCGGCGTGGTATTCGGCAGAACAAAGAGGCGATAGTCGCCGGCCGTTCGGCAGGTCTTCACCAGCTTCCCGCCGGGGGCTGTCAGCTCGTGGTTGAGCGGCATGCCCGTCAGATGCGCACCGACGACCATGATGGTGACGAGGCCATCGTCCGGTTCGGCAACTTTGGAGGCATCCGGCAGGGCTCTAGTCTTGTCCTTGCCCATGCCGGACTGGGCGGCGCGGTGCATGGCATCGGCAAAAGGCGCCAGGGCATCGTCGGAGAAGGAGGGGCCGAAGAAGGTGACGCCACTCGGCAGACCATCCGAACCGAAGCCGCCGGGCACGGCGATCGCTGCATAACCGAAGAGATTGGCAAAGTTGGTGTAACGCCCGAAATGACTGTTCTTGACGATCGGGTCTGCGAGCATCGCCTCGACCGTATAGGTCGTCGGCGAGGTCGGCAGCATGAGGACGTCGAGCTTTTCCCATTCGGCAAGCGCCTTCTGGCGCAGATGGCCGAGCTTGTACTGCCCCTCGAAAGCCGCAACCGCGTCGTAACCCTTGGCACCTTCGATGATGGTGCGCACCGTCGGGTCGAAATCATCGGCATTGGTGCCGATGAACTCCTTCACCGCTGCGAGACGCTCGGCGACCCAGGGGCCGTTGTAGAGCAGTTCGGCGGCCTGGCGGAACGGCGCGTAGTCGAAGGGGACTATCGTTGCGCCAAGCGATTTCGCGCGCTCGATTGCCTGATCGTAGAGCGTCTCCACCGCCTTGTTTCCGAAGAATTCGCGCTCGGCACCGTCGAGCACACCGATGCGCAGGCCTGATACCGGCAGGGCCACTGGCGAGGCCTTGCGGGAATAGGGGTCACCGGCGTCATAACCGTCCATCACCTTGCGGATCGCGACACCGTCGCCGACGGTTGCGGCAAAGACCGTGACGACATCGACACTGCGGCAGGCCGGCACGACGCCGACATTCGGCACGAGGCCGGGGGTCGGCTTGATGCCGACGAGGTTGTTGAAGGCGGCGGGCACGCGTCCGGAACCTGCGGTATCGGTGCCAAGCGCAAAGCTCGCCAGCCCCGCCGCGACCGTGACCGCCGAGCCGGAGGAGGAGCCGCCGGAGACATAGGCCTTGTCGAAGACGGAGCGCGGCGCGCCGTAAGGAGACCGCGTGCCGTTGAGGCCTGTCGCGAACTGGTCGAGATTCGTCTTGCCGATGACGATGGCACCCGCAGCCTTCAGTCTTGCAACGACTGTTGCGTCCTTCTCCGGCTGGTAGGCGAAGGCCGGGCAGGCTGCGGTCGTCGGCAGGCCTGACACATCGATATTGTCCTTGACCGCGAAGGGCACGCCCCAGAGCGGCAGACTGTTCGGCTCCGGCGCGCGCTCCATCAGGGCCTTAGCGGCTGCCCGCAAATCCTCATCTGACGTCTGCGTGATGAAGACCGCCGGATCGTCAGAAGCCTTGCGGCGGGCGATCACCTCCTCGACGAGGTCGAGCGGGGTGAGCCCGCTGGCATAGGCGGCCTTGAGCGAAGCGAGATCGAGAATAGTCGGCAGCATTACAGATCCTCCAAGATGACCAGGACATCGCCGGCCTTGACGTTTCGACCCGGCCCGGCCCGCAGATCGCGGACTTTGCCGGCGGCATGGGCAGTGACGGTGATTTCCATTTTCATCGACTCGATGATGGCAAGCGTATCGCCAGCCTGCACGGACTGGCCTTCCTCGACCAGCAGTTTCCAGACATTGCCGGGCACGGCACTTTCCACCCCGAAGCAGCCTTCGGGGATATCGCCGCCGAGGCTTGCGCCCGCTCCGTCATCGACCTGGAAACTATCGAGCCCCTCGTCCTTCCAGCGCTTCCGCTCCGCCTCGAAGGCCGCCTGCTGTCCCTGCTTGAAGGCGCCGATGCTCTCTGCATTGCGAGCCATCTCCGCCTCGTAGTCGGCATAGGAGAAGGTGCCCTCCTCTATGCGGATGGGATAGCCGCCATGCGGGAAGGCGGCGCGGGCTTCCGTTAGCTCTTCATGGCTCACCGGGAAGAAGCGGATCTGGTCGAAGAAGTCGAGCAGCCAGGGCTTGTCCTTGGCAAAGACATCCGTCTGACGCCAGGTGTTCCAGACCTGGATCGTGCGGCCGAAGAGCTGATAACCGCCCGGTCCTTCCATGCCATAGATGCACATATAGGCGCCGCCAATGCCGACGGCGTTTTCCGGCGTCCAGGTGCGGGCCGGATTGTACTTCGTCGTCACCAGCCGGTGGCGCGGATCGATGGGGGTGGCGACCGGCGCGCCGAGATAGACATCGCCGAGGCCCATCACGAGATAGGAGGCGTTGAAGATCGTGTCCTTCACCGCCTGCTCGTCGGGGAGGCCGTTGATGCGGCGGATGAACTCGATGTTGGAGGGGCACCAGGGCGCGTTCGGGCGGACGAGTTCCTGATACTTGCGCATGGCCAGTTCCGCATCCGGATCGTTCCAGGACAGCGGCAGCCAGACGGTCCGGCTCGGCACTTTGACGGCGGAGACCGGAGGGAGGCTCTTCTCGATCTCAGCGAGGGCGGCGAGAAGTTTCGACCGCGACAGCGTGGTGCTGTCATAATGGATCTGCAGCGAGCGGATGCCGGGCGTCAGATCGATCAGGCCCTGCAGCCTCGCCGCCTTCACCGCCTGCATCAGCAGATGGACGCGCATGCGGATGCCGATATCGAGCTGCATCGGGCCGTATTCGACCAGCAGGTTGTCATCGCCCTGGCGGCGATAGACGACGGGGATGCTGCCCGCCTCTGTCGCCCCAATCACTGCCGACCCGGCTGTTTCCGATATGCGCTTGACCATCGGCCCCGCCAGCGGATCGCTTGCTCGCGCCACGGCATGAAACCGGATCTTATCCCCCGGCTTGAACTGCCCCATCTTCCACTGCTCGTCGCGGGCGATGACTGCAGGGCAGACGAAGCCGCCGAGGCTTGGGCCGTCAGGGCCGAGGATGATCGGCATGTCGCCGGTGAAGTCGATCGCGCCGATCGCATAGGCGTTGTCATGCAGGTTGGAGGGGTGAAGCCCCGCATCGCCGCCATCGGTGCGCGCCCATTTGGGGGCCGGGCCGATCAGGCGGACGCCCGTGCGCGCCGAGTTGAAATGTACCTCGTAATCGGTCGAGAAGAGTGTCTCGATATCGTCTTCGAGGAAGAAGTCGGGCGCACCGTGTGGGCCGTAGAGCACGCCGACGGACCATTCGTGGGTCAGTTCCGCCGGCTCGGTTGCCGGCAGCACATCGACCTGATTCCGGCGGGCCAGGCGCAGCACGTGGCCTGCACGAAGCGTGCCGGTGGCATTGCCGCCGAACTGGCCGAGGCCGAAGGTGGCGCGGGAGCCCATGACCAAAGGGGCATCGAAGCCGCCGGAGACCGCCAGATAGGCGCGCTGACCGGCACCGGTGATGCTGCCGATGGCGAGCGTCTGGCCAGCCTTGATCTGGACCGCCTGATCATGGGGCAGCTCGACGCCGTCGAGCTTCATCGGCATGACCGCGCCGGCGAGCGCGATCACGGTTTCGGAGAAGAATTTCAGCACCGGCCCGGACACGGTCAGTTCCAGGGCAGCCGTATGATCGTGGTTGCCGACCAGCCGGTTGGCATGCCGGAAAGAGCGTTCGTCCATCGGGCCCGAAGGCGGCACGCCGACATGCCAGAGACCCAGACGGCCCGGTAGTTCCTGCAGGCTCGACTGCGCACCGGGCGCGATCACCTCGACGACATCGGGCACGAAGGCGAAATCCCTCAAGGCGGTGGTCGCGACATCGCCGCTGCGGAACAGGTCGGAGGTGGCGATGGCCTTCAGGTATTCGAGGTTGGTCTCGATGCCGGCAAGCGAGGTTTCTTCCAGCGCGGACGAGAGCGCCGCAATGGCCGTATCCCGATCCGCGCCCGAGACGATCACCTTGGCGAGCATGGGATCGTAGAAGGGAGTGACTTCGGTTCCCGTTTCCACCCAACCGTCGACACGGACGTCCTCGGGGAAGGCCACTTCCGTCAGCAGGCCGGCACTCGGGCGAAAGCCAGCATGGGGCATTTCGGCATAGACGCGCGCTTCGATCGCGGCACCCTTTGGCACGAGGTTCTCCTTGCCCGTCAGCACATCTTCGCCGGCAGCCTGGCGGATCATCCATTCGACGAGATCCACACCGAAGACGGCTTCCGTGACCGGATGCTCGACCTGCAGTCGGGTGTTCACCTCGAGGAAGTAGAATTCCTCGCGGGCGGGATCATAGATGAATTCGACCGTGCCGGCGGAGGCGTAAGCGACCTGCTGGCCGAGCGACACGGCGGCGGCGTGCAGGCGCTGGCGCACGGCATCGGACAGACCTGGAGCCGGGGTTTCTTCTATCACCTTCTGGTTCCGGCGCTGGAGCGAGCAGTCTCGTTCGCCGAGCGCGATCACCCTCCCCTTGCCGTCACCGAAGATCTGCACCTCGACATGGCGGGCTTTGGAAACGAAGCGCTCGAGATAGACGCGGGCATCGCCGAAGCTGGATTTTGCCGTGCGCTGGACGGTGTCGAAGGCAGCGGCAAGAGCCTCCGCATTATCGCAGAGCTGCATTCCGATCCCGCCGCCGCCGGCGGTCGACTTCAGCATCACCGGATAGCCAATCTGCTCCGCTGCGGAAAGCGCCTCTTCCCGGCTGTCGAGCAGGCCGGAGCCGGGCAAGAGCGGCACGCCGCTCGCCTTGGCCAATTCGCGGGCCGTGTGCTTCAGGCCGAAGGCGGAGATGTTGTCGGGCGTGGGACCGATGAAGGTGATGCCTTCCGCCTTCAGCCGCTCGGCAAATCCGATGTTCTCCGAGAGGAAGCCATAGCCGGGATGCACGGCTTGCGCACCCGTCTGACGGCAGGCGGCAATCACGGCATCGACGTCAAGATAGCTTTCGCTGGCAGATGCGGGGCCGAGGCGCACCGCCTCGTCGGCCATCAGAACAGCCTTCGAAAAGCGGTCGGCATCGGAATAGACCGCAACGCTTGCGATCCCCATCTTCTGAAGCGTCTTGATGACGCGCACGGCGATCTCGCCGCGATTGGCAATCAGAACCTTCTTGAACATCAGGCCGCCTCGTCGTCCCAGACGAGCACCCGGATCGGCGTGGGATCGAAGCCGTTGCAGGGGTTGTTGATCTGCGGGCAATTTGAGATGACGAGCAGCACGTCCATCTCCGCCTTCAGCTCGACATAGTCGCCGGGGGCGGAAATGCCGTCGACGATGGTCATTTCGCCTGAGGGTTCGATCGGCACGTTCATGAAGAAGTTGATGTTCGGCACAACGTCACGCTTGCTCATGCCATGTTTGGAAACCTCGATAACGAAGTTGTCGCGGCAGGCATGCAGGTATTTCGTGTAGTGGCCGAAACGGACGGTGTTGCTCTCGCAGGAGCAGGCGCCGGCGGAGGTATCGTGCCGGCCGCAGCTGTCGGCGGTGACCGTCAGCATCACCCGGCCTTCGTTGGAGATCACCTTGGTGCCAGTGGAGATGTAGGCCGCCCCCTGTTCACGCATGGTGTCCTGGCTGGAATAGCGCTCGGAGAAATCATGGGCGTTGTAGAAGAGCGTATCGACGGCCTGCTGGCCATAGCTGTCCTCAATGCGCACCACCTGACCCTTTTTGATGAAGGTCGAGAAGGGCGCTTCGGCAGCAATATAGTGATCCTGCGCGGTGTTGGAGAGCGTGCGGGCGGGAGAGGTCTGGATAAAACTGGACATGGTCGCCTCTCCTCTCACAGGGCCGCAAACGCGTTGTTTTCAAAGCCCCTGACAGCTTCGGCGGTCGCGGTTCGGCACAGGTCATCAACCGCCGGCTCGGTCGCAGAGATGCGGGTGATGGTCACGGGATTGGGGGCATAGACCGGGTTTGGATCGAGCGGATGCGGGCAGTTGGAGAAGCCGACGATCATGTCCATCTCGGCCCGCAGATCGACATAGTCGCCATCTTCAACGAGATCGGGTTTCCATTCGAATTTGCCATCGGCATCGACACGAACGGGTGCGAAAAGGGCAAGCGCTGCCGGAATATCGCGCTTGTCGAGGCCGGCCTTTGTCGCGATCAGCACGAAGTTGTCGCCGGTGTTGCGCAGATCAGGACCATTCTGGCCGGCATATTTCTTCGCGTTCGATGAGGCTGTCGAGCCGCCCATCAGAACGTCATGGGCGCCGGAGCTATCCTCGGTGATCGAGAACATGACCTTGCCCATGTCGGAGAAGATGACACGCCCCTTTCCAAGCCCGGTGGTCCACTGCACCTTGACGGTATCAGGCAGGTTCATGCGCTCGGTCGGGTCCTCGGCATTCCAGGCGACGACCGAAACGGTCGACAAACCTTCGTCGAGCGCGATGCGCAGGGTCTCGTTGGCCTTGACGCGGGTCCACCAGTACCAGCCGCCGGGCAGCTGTTCCCGGTGCACGATCTGGTCGGCAGCGATTGCGGGTGCAGGTTTTGCGCTCTTGGCCGGCAGCGCCTTCGGAGCGAATTCCAGCCCTTTCTTCTGATGCTCCTCGTAGCGCGCCCGGTTGGCGGCGATCTCTTCGGGGGAACGTCGGATATGCATTGTCATCTCCAGTGGTTTCGTTGGCCGGGTCGTCCCGGCTATTGACCCTTTGAAGAGACCGGGCCGTCCCGGTCGGGGCGAAAGAGGGAGGCCTCGCCCGCCTTGCGGGGCGGCCAGATGGCGATGTCGCGGGTGATCGTCGCGCCGTAGCGGAGCTTTTCCTCCGGGCGGTCGCGGGGGCGCTCGAAGGCAACGACGCGGGTCGCAAGCGTGAAGGCCTCGCGCATGTCATGGGTGACCATGACGACGGTCATCGGCGCCTCGTGCCAGAGCGTCTTCATCAGCGTATGGATCTCGGCGCGGATCCCGGGATCGAGCGCGCCGAAGGGTTCGTCGAGCAGCAGAACCTTGGGCCGCATGATCAGTGCCTGGGCGAGCGCCAGTCGCTGCTGCATGCCGCCAGAGAGCTGGGCCGGATACTTGTCCTCGGAGCCGGCAAGCCCGACCGCCGCGATCATGGCGCGGGCCTCGTCCTCGACCTCGCGTTTTTTGGCACCGAACAGGCGGGCGGCGAAGCGGGAGGCTTTCAGCTCCTTGCCGAGCATGACATTGCCGAGCACGGTCAGGTGCGGAAAAACGGAGTAGCGCTGGAAGACAACGCCGCGATCCGGCCCTGGCTCTTTCGGCAGCGGGGTGCCATCCAGCAGGACCTCACCCTTGGTCTGGCGCTCCTGGCCGAGCAACAGGCGCAGGAAGGTGGACTTGCCGCAGCCGGACGGGCCGACGAGTGCCACGAAGGCCCTGGGTTCGATCTCGATGGAGACATTCTCCAGCACGATCTGGTCGCCATATTCCTTCCAGAGGTTCTTTATGGAGAGCGCGCTCATTTGCCCTTCTCCAGTTCGGACCAGGGGAAGACCGCGATGCGCAGGCGATCGAGCAGGATGTCGGTGAGGATCGCAAGCAGCGTGATCCACAAGACATAAGGGAAGATGACGTCCATCGAGAGATAGCGGCGGACGAGGAAGATGCGGTATCCGAGGCCGCTGTCGGAAGAGATCGCTTCGGCGGCAATGAGGAAGAGCCAGGCGGGGCCAAGCTGCAGGCGGAGCGTAGTGATCAGGCGCGGCAGGATCTGCGGCAGCACCACACGCAGTGCGATCTGCCAGGATGAGGCGGAGAGGGTTTCGGCCTTGACGATCATTTCACGCGGCAGGGAGATGGCGGTGAGCGCCAGATCGCGGACCATGATCGGTGCGACACCGATGACGATCAGCGCGATCTTGGAGGCCTCGCCAAGCCCCATGACGATGAACAGGATCGGCAGGAGGGCCAGCGGCGGAACCATCGAGATGGCGCCGACGAAGGGAGAAAGGGCTGCCCGGGCATAGGGTAGGATACCGATGACCAGACCCAGCAGGAGTGCGATCGCTGTGGCGGTGCCCAGCCCGACGGAGAGCCGCCATAGGCTGGCCCAGGTGTCGGACCAGAGAAGATATTCGCCGGTTCGCACATCCGGCGTGAACGCCATCCGATTGATCCCGTCCCACAGGGCGGCGAAACCGGGCAGCAGCTTGTCGTTCGGGTTGTCAGCCAGCCGCTCGGCCGAGCCGATCATGTAGGCGCCGAGCACCAGCACAAAGGGCAGAAGCACCAGCGTCAGGCGCGCGCCATTTCCAGGATGAGCATTGATCCAGCGCATCGACCACTCCAGGATTTCAGGGAGGCGGGAGCCGCCCGGACGACAAGGTCAACCGGGCGGCATGGATCTGCCTCAAAGCGCGCCCTTGGCGGCCGCGTCCATGTAGGTGGTGGTGAAGCGGAACTTGACGTTCTCCTTGTCGCCAAGAACCGAGCCGTCTGCCAGTTCGATACCGATGACATCTGCAGACGGCGCGCCGCTCCCAAGAAGGCCCTTGTCGAAGAGGAAGGTACGCACGAGATCCATGGTCTTGGACAGGTCCGGCGAGGCTGTGAAGGCCACCGCATCAGCCGGCTTGTCGAAGAGCTTGGTGGCGGCCATCTGGGCTTCGAAGCCGGCGAGATCCGTTCCGGAAGCCGTTCCCATCGCGGTCCGGGCTGCCTTGCCCTCTTCGGTATCGGCCGTCATGACGACCATTGTGTCGTACCAGATGCCTGCCAGCGCCTTGCCGAAATCCGGGTTGTCCTTCAACACCTCGGTGTTGGCGACCATCAGGTCGATGATCTCGCCCGGGATCTGCGCGCTATCGAAGACCTTCTTGGCGGAGGCGTCTTCCAGGATCGTTGAGACCAGCGGGTTCCAGGTCACGACAGCGGTCACGTCTGGCGTCTGATAGGCGGCGACCATATCGGCATCCGAGGTGTTGACCACCTTTACGTCGCGCTCGGAGGAGCCGATGCTTTCGAGCGCGCGGGCGAGCAGATAGTGGGAGACCGAGAACTCGACGAGATTGACGTTCTGGCCCTTCACGTCCTCGAGCTTGTCCTTGTCCTTCAGGATGAGGGCGTCGTTGCCGTTCGAGAAGTCGCCGACGATGACGGCGGTGGTGTCGATGCCGCCGGCGGCCGGGATCGAGAGGCCATCCATATTGGTAAGGGTCACCGCGTCGAAGGCGCCGGCGGTATACTGGTTCATCGATTCCACGTAGTCGTTGAACTGGGTGACCTCGATGTTGATACCGTATTTGTCGGCCCATTTCTTCACGATGCCGGTGTCGTTGGCATAGCCCCAGGGCATCCAGCCGACATAGATCGACCAGGCAACCTTGAAGTCCTTCTTCGGCGCGGCTTCGGCCGGTGTCATCTGGCTGAGGGCGAGAACGCCGGCCAGTGCGGTGATCGACAGGAGTGTCTTGACAGTCTGCATGTAGAAATTCCCCTTTTGCGTCTTCGAAAAGGGATCGGCATGGACCATCGCGCCGCCAATCCCTTGGCTTACGAGGTCTCCCGGGCTTTTGTCCCGCCGTGCACCCGATGGGATGTCTCTCCATCGGGAGCCGCTCTCGGACCAGCCACGCATGCTGCGTCGGAACCCTAGCGGCTAACTCTGCCAGTAGAGGAGCAAGGGGCGTGCCAAGTCGCAAAAAGGCGCGATTGGCAGGAGAATTGACCCTTGCCACCCGCTCCATACTGACTGTCTGCATGTCTCGCGAGCAGGCATGCCTGCGAAAGAGGCAGTGTATGGCGGCGGGATATCGTTCACGCCCGCAAAAGAAAAACCGCCCGTTCAGGGGAACGAGCGGTTGCGCGGCGTGCCTCGTGTGGGCGATGGCCACGCCGGATCGGCCTGGCGGGGGCCGATTGCGGAATCAGGCGATCATCGATTTCAACGCCGGTGCCTGGCTCTCGATCCAAGCTTCGAAGCGCTGCGGCTCGCGGCCGGTAAGCGTTTTGAAGTCATTGGTGATGCGCGCGAGCCCACCATGGCCGATCATCGTGTCGATCGAGGCGTAGACGCGGGCGACCGGTTCCGGCAGGCCGGCGCCGACCATACCCTGCACGAGGCCTTCAACGGGAACGTCGACAACCGTGATCTCCTTGCCGGCCGCGGCGGAGATGAGAGCGGCCATGTCCCGATGGGCGTAGCTGGATGCGCCCGTCAGCGTGTAGACCTTCTTCTCGCCTCCTGCGGCGACCAATGCGGCAGCGATGGCCTGGCCAATGTCGTCGCGCGCGATATGCGCCACCTTGCCGTCCCCGGCGGCCGAATACCAATGGCCGGAGGCGAGCGCAGGTCCGGCGCTCATCATGACATTTTCGAAGTACCAGTTGTTTCTCAGGATGGTCCAGGCCGGCACCGTGCTTGCTTCGATTGCGGCTTCGGTTCC
This sequence comes from Allorhizobium sp. CTOTU50464, assembly GCA_032102365.1. Classification (GTDB taxonomy): domain Bacteria; phylum Pseudomonadota; class Alphaproteobacteria; order Rhizobiales; family Rhizobiaceae; genus Allorhizobium. The sequence continues at coordinate 20,583 of DAMDHD010000003.1, forward strand.
TTCATGATCCGGCGCGAAGAGAAGCGGAGAATTGGCGGGCTCCGGCATCGACGTATAGAGAAGATGCTGGACGCCTGCCATTTCCGCCGCAGCAATCGCTGCGCGATGCTGCACGAGGCGGTGCCCCGGCCGATCGAGTGAATCGGTGCTGATGATCAGGACTCTTTCGGCGTCGGCGAAGGCGGTCTGCATGGATACGGCGTCATCGAAGTCGACGCGGCGAACCTGCACACCCTGTGCGGCGAGTTCTGCGAGCTGTTCCGGCTTGCGGCTTGCTGCGATGACATCGCCTGCGGCGACGCGAGAGGTATGCAGCAGGTGGCGCAGAACGCTTCGGCCGAGATGGCCCGATGCGCCGGTGACGAGATACTTGGCTTTCATGACAGATCCGTTCGATTTGCCCCAGAATTGGGGGTGGTTTAAATTTCAGACTAGGTCTAGATTTCAGATCACCGATCTGCCGTAAAGTAGGCAGTTTTTTAGAACCAGGTTCTGAGGACGATACCCATGACTGCCCACACGAAGACACAGCTCGACTTCAGCGCCGCGATCGGAACCGCGATGGCGATGATGCGAGAACCGACCAACACCGTGTTCGATGCGGGGAATTGCCCGGTGCGCGATGTCTTCTCGCATATCGGCGACAAATGGGCGTCGCTCATCCTGCAGACACTCGGCTTGAGGCCCCACCGGTTCGGTGAACTGAAGCGCGCCATACCGGACATCTCGCAGGCGATGCTGACAGGAACGCTGCGAAGCCTGCAGCGGGACGGGCTAGTCGACCGGGAGGTTTTCCCGACGCAGCCACCGAGCGTCGAATACCGTCTGACGGAGTTGGGGCTATCTCTGCTGGGGCCGGTTGCAGCACTGGTGGTATGGACGGCGGAGCATCACGGGCGCATTCGCGAGGCGCGTGCTGTCTATGATGCCGAAAACCCTCCGACCAAGAAGAAGGTTGCCGCTGCCTGAGCCTATGAGGCGGCTAGCATTTTCGTAACCATGAACATGAACGGAATCGACACAAGAGCCCACTAATTTACCCCAAGTTTCTGGGGGTAAATTATGCTAGGTAAACTTCTCCGCGACCGTAGCGGCAACTTCGGTGTGATGACGGCCTTGATGCTTGTTCCCTTGATCGGGGTCGGCGGGCTGGCGATCGACATCAGCAATGCTCTGATGGTGCGCAGCACTCTGCAGGCTGCGGCGGACGCTGCCGCGATTGCGGCTGTCGCGGAAACTTCGGCCGGCGTCATGCAGGCAATGCAGATGAAATCCGACGGCCAGCTTACCGCGGCGATCGAGGATGCCAAGAAGGTGTTCATCGGACACGCCAAGATGTCGGAGGAGTATCAACTCCAGAATTTCGATGTCGACGTGGTGAAGACCGGCACGCAGCTGAAGGCGGTTTTCACCTTCGATGCGACAGTGCCGACGACGCTTGCCCGTGTTCTCGGCCAGAAGGATGTGACGGTCGCCGGCCGGGCCGAAGCCGTCTTCCAGACCGATACCTTCCGCGACTTCTATCTTCTTCTCGACAACACGCCATCGATGGGTGTCGGGGCAACCCCGGCCGACGTCAAGAAGATGGTGGACAACACCAAAGACAAGTGTGCCTTTGCCTGCCACATCGTAAAAGACGGCGTCGAGGACAAGAACAGCTATTATTATCTCGCCAAGAAGCTGGGCGTAACGATCCGCATCGACGTCGTGGCCAAGGCGACGGCAGCGCTGATGGATACCGCCAAAGCCTCGCGCAAGAGCTCCAACCAGTATCGCATGGCCGTCTATACCTTCGGCGAAAAGGCGGAAGATACGAAACTGCTCGAGGTTTCGTCGCTGACCGACAACCTCGATCAGGTGCAGACGAAGGCATCCAAGATCGGCCTGATGTCCATTCCCTGGCAGGGATATGACAACGACCAGCAGACGGATTTCGACCGCGCGCTGAAGAACATCGGCAACCTCATGGGCACTGCCGGCACTGGCGCATCGGCTGGCAGTCCCGAGAAGATCCTGTTCTTCGTGTCTGATGGTGTCGGCGATGCCTACAAGCCCAGCACCTGCACCAAGAAGACGACGAGCGGGCGCTGCCAGGAGCCCATCGACACCACTCAGTGCGAGGTGTTGAAGAACAAGGGCTACCGGATCGCGGTGCTGTACACCACCTATCTGCCGCTCCCGACCAATGACTGGTACAAGAAGTGGATCAGCCCGTTCCAGAGCGAAATCCCGACGCGGATGCAGTCCTGTGCGTCTCCGGGGCTCTATTTCGAGGTCAGCCCGAGCCAGGGTATCGAGGACGCCATGAACGCGCTGTTCCTCAAGATCGTGTCGACGCCGCGGCTTGCGAGCTGAGGACGGTCAGGCCAGACCGTCAGAGCCGCCTACCCTCTGCGCGCTGCAGCGCGACCCCGTTGCCGTCGCTGAAGATCAGCCCTTCCTGTTCGAAGGCCTGTCGTATGGCGTTGAGAGAGGCGGGGCGTGTGGCCCGCTCTCCCTCGGCTTCTATCCGTCTTATGGACGAGATGGACACGCCGGAGTGCTGGGAGAGATCCTCCAGCGTCCACTGGAGCATGGCGCGACCGGCCCTGATCTGCATCGGCGTCAGCAGGCTATCGGCAGAGGCGTTCACGGGGTCGATCCCTTTTAGCCCACGCTGGCGGATCAGTATACCGAGCCACTCGTGCAGGCGGCCGCTCTTATGCAGGATGGGAACCGCGCGGGCGAGAAACCACTCATAATCGCCATTCGTCATCCTTATGCGATGATAGGCCTCATAAGGGGTGAGGTTGGAGACGGCGTTCTTCCAGGCGGTGATAACCGCTTGCCGGTCTTCCGGATGGATGGCTTCAACCCAACTTCCGTTCAGAACATCCGCTTCGCGCTGGCCGGTCAGCACGGTCCAGCCTTGTGAAAAGACGGGCTCGCCGGATGCCGTGGCGCGCCATTCCATGGCAGCGACCGCACCGACCAGTGCTCTGTAGCGCCCGAGGCTCTCTTCGAGGGCCTGCCGGTTTTCATGATCCTGCGACACATCCTGCAGCAAACCGATCGCTCTGGCCGGGCGCTGCTCTGCGTCGAGAACCACCTCGGAGCGGAACTCGACCCAGCGCACCGTCCGATCACCACGGATGATGCGGAAACTGCGGTTTACGGGTACGCCCGAGCGAATGAGCGGCCAGAGATCTTCACACCGCAGCCGGTCATCCGGATGAACCTGATTGATGAGATCCATGATCGCGAATGCCTGCGGCGTCTCAACTCCAATCACCCGCAGAAGTCCCGGGCTGACGGCGGATTGACCGGTTGCGAGTTCACAGGTCCAGAAGCCGGTGGTGCCGCGCTCTTCGACCAGCCTCAGAAAGTGTGCGGAGGAAACGCCGGAAAACTTGCGGGCAGCGGCGGACAGATCACCATCCTGACTGGTACCGACATCAGCCTGGGCGGAGGTTTCTAGGAAGAGTTTCATTGTCGTCTGGTCGTATCCAACATGCCGGCTGCGAGGAGCTTAGTGACTCTGCACGATCCTGCGCCGGCTAAACTTATCGACGGACGCTAGCGACGTCGGCGCCTGTCGACAAGTGGCATGTGACACTTGTGAAACCAATGTCGCAACCCTGCGACAAACGGCCATGCCCGAGGCTGGAGGGCCATGGATTGCGCCCTGGCTTCTCCTCCGGCGAGCGCGCGAGAAGGCGATGTCTACACTCTTGTCGCAGTGATGCGAACATGGCAGGAAGCTCATAAAGCGCCAAGCGCAACACGAGAGAATCTGGAATGTCGAACGTCATCAAATTCGAGCGCCCACCCGAACAGAAACCGCCGAAGCCCCAGAAGTCGCTCTCGCCGACCTTGAAAAAGGTCATGGTCTGGGTCGGGATTGTTGCCGCTCTGGTGCTCGTCTGGGGCTACTACACCCTGGTCGGCGGAACCGGCGCTCCGGCCTGAGCCATCAGGCGCGTCAAGCTCTGCTTGTCGCCTCGGGCACCAAGGCCCCCTTAGCTCCGATCACATTGCCCGCAAGCCTCGCGCCCGCGGCAACTGCCTCCCTGACGCTTCCGCCAGAGAGTTCGGCCGCCAGGAAACCGGCATTGAAGCTGTCGCCGGCTGCAGTCGTGTCCACGACCCGCTCCACGGGGGGGATGGTGCAAGTCGATGTCTGACCGGCTCCATCGGTGAAGCTCACATCGGCCGCGCCGTTTTTTACCACGACGCGCCGGGACCCCTCGGCCAGATACCGCTTGATCGTTGCTGCGGGATCGGTGTCGCCAAACCAGGTGGCCTCATCCTCGAAAGAGGGAAGGCAGAGATTGCTGACCGCCGCGGCGCGGTGGATCCAGCCACGCATCGTTTCCGGATTGTCCCAGAGCCGCGGCCGCAGGTTGGGATCGAACACCACCGTTCCGCCGCGGCCCGCAAACTGGCTGAGAGCCTCAATGAGAACCAGCCGATCCTGGTTAGGAAGGATCGCCAGTGTAATGCCGGACCAATAAGCCATGTCGGCACCTTCCAGCGCGCGCGCAAGGCTGGCTGGGTCGCTTGCAAGCTTCTTCGCGGCGCTGTCGTTGCGCCAATAGGTGAAGCTCCGCTCACCGTCCTTCAGGGTGATGTAATAAAGGCCGATCGTCTTGTCGGCGAGTTGTCGAACATGTTCCGTGCCGATGCTCTCAGCCCGTAGGAAATCCAGCATTCTCTCTGACAGACCATCCGTGCCGACAGCGGTGAGATAGTCCACCTGCCAATCCGGTCCCAGGCTGCGGCGGAGATAATAGGCGGTGTTCAGCGTGTCCCCGGCAAAGCCCATGCTGAGGGCGCCGGGTGTTCCCGTTTCCGAAAGCTCCCCCATGCATTCGCCAATCGATACGATCCGTCCCATGCTTTCGCCCCTCTGTATTCCATGCCTTGCTTAGCGCGCCAGCCATCCGCCGTCGACCGGCAGGATCGTTCCATGCACATAGGCGGCGGCATCCGACGCCAGGAAGACCGCCGCTCCGCCGAGCTCTTCGGGATTGCCCCAGCGGCCTGCGGGAATGCGGCCGAGGATATCGCTCGAGCGCTTGGGATCCTCGCGCAGCGCCGTGGTGTTGTTGGTGACGAAATAGCCCGGCGCGATGGCATTCACATTGATGCCCTTGCCCGCCCACTCACAGGCCAGAAGCCTTGTCAGTCCGGCCAGACCGCTTTTCGAGGCGGTGTAGGAGGGGATGCGGATGCCCCCCTGGAAGGACAGCATGGATGCGATGTTGATGATTTTGCCGCCGCCGTTCGGGATCATGCGCTTTGCCGCTGCCTGGGATAGGAAGAACGCCGTCTTCAGATTGACGTCCATGACGGCATCCCAATCGGCTTCCGTGAAATCAATCGCGTCCGCGCGGCGGATAATGCCGGCATTGTTGACGAGTATGTCGACCGATCTGAAGGACGAGATCGCAGCCTCGACGACGGCATCGACGGGCTCGATGGTCGAGAGATCGGCGGAAAAGGCGGCAAAGCGGCCGCCAACTTCCGCAATCTGCCTCTCCGTGTCCGCCATGGCGGAGCGTCCGACACCGAGCACGGCAGCTCCCGCGGCGGCGAGAGCCACGGCGATGGCCTGGCCGATGCCGGTATTGGCACCGGTGACGATGGCCGTGCGGCCGGAGAGATCAAAGGATGGCTTCATGGTTGAACTCCGGAAATATCGTTCGAAGATGGGGCCCGGGCCTCACGACCCGTCGATGAAGAGCGTCGGGTCGAGGTGGTCGATGTCCTGCAATTCCTCGGTCATGCGCCCGATGTGCTGGCTCATTGCCAGAACTGCCGCTGCGTCGTCGCGTCGCCGAATGCCCTCGATGATGGCGGCGTGCTCGGCAATGACGATCTCCAGACGCCCCTTCTGCGGCAGGGTGATGTAACGGTAGCGATCGATGTGGACCTTCACCTGCGCGATGACGGCCCAGATGCCGGGATAGCCGGCCATGTCGGCAATCAGCTGGTGAAAGGCGCTGTCTATCTTGTGAAAGAGCGTAATGTCGCCTGCTTCGGCCGCGTCGACGAGGGCGCGTTGATTTTGCTCGAGCGCGGACAATGGGTCGGACTGCCCGATTGCCGCGATCGCCAGCGAGACCGTGGTCGCTTCGAGCGCCTTCCGGATCAGGATCGCCTCATAAAGTGCCCGGCGCGGGATGCGCGAGACGAAAGTCCCGGACTGCGGATAGATCTCGACAAGCCCCTCGTCCGCCAGTCGCAGCAAAGCCTCGCGCACGGGGGTGCGGCTGACGCCGAACCGCTGGCCGAGTTGCTTTTCGTTCAGCATGTCGAGAGGCTTCAGTTCCATGCGAACGATCTCGTCCCGCAGAACCGAATGGATCTGTGCCGCAGCCCGCCCCGATCGCGTCCGCCCACGCTGCGATTCGGCAGGGACTGTCCGCAGTCTTGATGCGCTCTCCTGGCCCGCCGCCATGTCTTCCTCCCGCAATTGAGATACTAGTATATCAGTTGGAGGTTGATGTAAACGCAGGCAGCGGCAGGTGGGCGAGCCCACCCCTTGCCGGGGGCTACACGCTGGAGAGTCAGCCTGTCTCGCAGAAAGCCTCGGTTATTTTTCCGCGCAGATGGCGTAGCGATGCTGGGTAGCGCGCTCGAGGCCCTTGAAGAAGGAGAAGTTCTTGCGCTGCTCCTTGTGGATCGCGCCCATGTTCTGGTCGATCGTGATATTCGTGAAGCCGGCTTCCTTCAGCAGACCCGCCACCGCCGGCGCATGGGCGCCGCCTGAGAAATGCACGCGCGAGAGGATGCGATTGTGCGTCTCCGCCATATCTGAATTCGGTGCGCCGTGCATGGCATCGCGGGCGAGCCCGAGGCGGCTTGCCAGACGGGTGACAGTCTTCAGCAGACGGGTCAGCCTGGACGTGTTGACGAAATCCCCGTCGACGATCAGCAGCTTGCCGCCCGGCTTCAAGACCCGGTGCCATTCGCGGAAGCAGGCGAGCGGATCGACAAGCGTCCAGACGAGGTGGCGATTGGTGATGACGTCATAAGTCCCATCGTCCTCCATCGTGCGTTCGGCGTCGCCCATCAGGAAGCGGATCTGCCGGCCTCTGGCCTTCGCCTTCGCCCGCGCCCGCTCGAGCATGGGCTCGGCCCAGTCCAACCCGGTGACCTTGAAACCGAGGTCATCGAGCAGGTGCGAAATCACTGCGGTGCCGCAGGCGAGATCAAGCGCCGCCCGACCTTCCCCTTCTCCGAGATGCTTTCGAAACAGCGCGTGCCAGGCCGCGCGTTCGTCTTCGGAAAAGATCTCGTGACCCGGCTGCGTATCGAAGGTTTCGGCGCGGAGCGACCAATAGGCTTTGATCTCGTCGCGAAGGTCATGATTGGAAAGGGTGCTAACAGCTTGCATTTTCGAGGTCTTCCAGAGCGGGGCTAACAGGCTGGAACACTTCTAAAAGATAATTCTTGACTGCGAAAGTCAGAAAAACATAGATCACCTCACAATCACAAGCAGGAGAACTGATCGTGTTCAAAATGGAGAGGGTGGCTTCTGCCGCCGCGATTTCGCTCGTCCTTTTTTCAGGCGTCGCGCTCGCCGGCGAGACGTTGAAAATCAAGGACATCACCGGCCGTGATGTCGAAGTGAACGTTCCGGTCGAGCGCGTGATCCTTGGCGAAGGCCGCCAGATCTACTTCACCGCCGCTCTCGACACCGACAAGCCCTTCGGCCGCGTTGTCGGTTGGCGCGACGACTTCAAGAAGGCTGACCTCGACGGCTACAACATCTATCTGAAGAAGTTTCCGGAAATGGAGCAGATCCCGACCTTCGGCGGGATGAAGGACGGCACTTTCGACATCGAACAGGCCGTGGCGCTGAAGCCTGACGTGATCATCATGAACACGGAAGCGAAGTCTGCGACGGAAGAAAGCGGCTATATCGAGAAGCTTGCCGCCGTCGGCATTCCGCTCGTCTACATCGATTTCCGTGAAAAGCCGATGGAGCACACCGACGATTCCATGCGCATCATCGGCAAGCTGTTCGGCAAGGAAGAGCGCGCCGAAGAATTCGTCAAATTCCACGACGAGCAGATCGCCAAGGTGACGGACGTGCTGGCCAAGCAGTCCGACCTCGAGAAGCCGGTCGTCTTCATGGAGCGCGCCGGCGGCTATTCCGACGATTGCTGCATGTCCTTCGGCAACGAGAACTTCGGCAAGATGGTTGAACTCGCCGGTGGCGTGAACATGGCGAAGGACATCATTCCCGGCACCTTCGGCACGGTCAACCCCGAGCAGATCATCGCCTCCAACCCGGACCAGGTTATCGTGACCGGCTCGAACTGGGAACTCTATGTCCCCGGCGGCAAGTGGATCGGTGTTGGCCCGGGTGCCGACAAGGCCGAGGCCGAGCGCAAGCTGGCCGAACTGATGAAGCGCCCCGGCTTCACCGACATCAAGGCGGTGAAGGATGGCAACGTGCATGCCATTTGGCACCAGTTCTACAACAGCCCCTACCAGTTCGTCGCCGTACAGCAGATCGCCAAGTGGCTGCATCCTGAGCTTTTCAAGGATCTCGATGCCGACGCCACCTTCAAGGAAATGCATGATCGCTTCCTGCCGGTGGACTACCAGCCCGGCTACTTCGCCTCGCTGAAGGCCGGCTCCTGATACCCATACGGCCGGCGGGAA
>DAMDHD010000003.1:29250-156084 GCA_032102365.1 Allorhizobium sp. CTOTU50464
AACCGCCGGCCGCCTGCCCTGAAGGGCATGAAAGACAGGAAGACACTTATGGCTACCACCGTCGAAACGGCCCTTCCGGCCTCCAGCGACACCTATCGCAGCCTCACGGCAAAACGCCTGGCGATCCTCGCCGGGCTTTCATTCTGTCTGGTGCTGTCGATTGCCGTCGACATGGCTTACGGCCCTGCACGCTACACGCTGTCGGAAGTCATCTCGACGATCTGGGATCCCGCCTCGGCCGGCAACCAGCTGCGCGTGGTGATCTGGGATATCCGCATGCCGATCGCGCTGATGGCCGTGACAGTCGGCGCGTGTCTGTCGCTTGCCGGGGCGCAGATGCAGACGATCCTTGCCAATCCGCTCGCCTCCCCCTTCACGCTCGGCATTTCCGCAGCGGCCGGTTTCGGCGCCGCACTCGGCCTCGTTGCCGGTGTTGCCGTCTTTCCGGCCGCTGTGCAGTACATGGTCCCGATCAATGCCTTCCTGATGGCGATGCTCGCATCGCTCTTCATCTATGGCGTCTCGACCATGCGTGGCGTCACGGTCGAGACGATCGTCCTGCTCGGCATCGCGCTGGTCTTCACCTTCAACGCGCTTCTCTCGCTGCTCGAATATCTCGCCTCGGAACAGGCGCTTGCCGCCGTCGTGTTCTGGACCATGGGATCGCTGACCAAGGCGACATGGGGCAAGGTGGCCGTCACCTTCGCCGTGCTCGTCTTCTGCGTGCCGCTCTTTGCCCGCCGCGCCTGGGCCCTGACGGCGCTTCGCCTGGGTGACGACAAGGCAGCGTCCTTCGGTGTCAATGTGCGCTCGCTTCGGCTGGAGACCATGCTGCTGGTCAGCCTGCTTGCGGCGATCCCCGTTTCCTTCGTCGGCACCATTGGCTTTATCGGTCTTGTCGGCCCGCATATCGCACGCATGCTGCTGGGCGAGGATCAGCGCTTTTTCCTGCCCGGCTCCGTGCTTTGCGGTGCGCTCTTGCTCTCCGTCACTTCGGTCGTGTCGAAAATGCTGATCCCCGGGGCCATCATGCCGATCGGCGTCATCACGGCCCTTGTCGGCGTGCCCTTCTTCTTCTCCCTCATTTTCACCAACAGGAGGCGCGCATGGTAGCCCTCAGGCTCGAGGCGGTCGGCGCACAGTATGGCCGCCACCGCGTCTTCACCGACATCACGACCGGCGATATCGCCGGCGGCATGCTGACGGCCGTGATCGGCCCAAACGCGGCCGGCAAGTCGACCTTGTTCAAGCGGATTGCAGGGCTGCTGAAAGGGGAAGGCGTCGTACACCTCTCCGGTGAAGAAAGCCTGCGGCCGATCTGTTACATGCCGCAGGATACCGGCGCCAACGCCGTGCTGACCGTCTACGAAAGCATCCTGCTCGCATCGAAGCAGGGCTCCGGCTGGAAAGTGGCCGACAGCGAGCTTCTCGAGATCGATCGGATCCTCGCCTCGCTACGCATTTCTGACCTGGCGTTTCGTGATCTTGGCGAACTCTCCGGCGGTCAGCGACAGCTGGTCGCGATCGCGCAGGCGCTGGTGCGCAAGCCGGAGGTGCTGTTGATGGACGAGCCGACCTCGGCGCTGGACCTGTTCCGGCAGATCGAAGTGTTGCAATTCATGCGGACACTTGCAGCCGAAAGCGGCATTGCCGTGCTGATCGCGCTTCATGACCTGAACCATGCCATGCGCTACTGCGACCATGCGCTTGTGGTTGCAGACGGGCGGTTGATTGCCAGCGGCGCCACCGGCGAGGTCATCACCCCTGCCCTGCTCAGAGACGTCTACCGAGTGGATGCCCGCATCGAGGCCTGCACGCAAGGGCGCCCGCTGGTCATCGTGGATGCAGCGCTGGCGTGATGCCCGCCGGCAAAGGCCGCGTGTCTTTCGTCACACGGCATGTAGCCCGGCCTGAAACGGCAATAGACAGAAAGTAACGTGCCGATCTAGACTTTCCCTCATCCGTTTTCGAACTCGATGAGGCAAAGTCATGCTTAAGCTGATACTGATTTGCATTTCATCAATTCTCATGACGCTTGGCAGCGCTTCCGCAAAGGACGTCGCGGGCGGCGAAGACTATCCTCTTGTCGGGCGATACGACGGCTCGGTCATGACGCTCTACAAGGTCTCAGACTACGAAGAGCAGCGCATCCTTACCAAGCCGATCACCTCTGCTGATCGCAGGGCTACTGGCAAGCGCGTCAACGAGAAGAACAGCGTCGCGGCGGCCGGGCGCTCGATCCGGATCCGCTACGAGGGACCCGACGGCCGCTCACCGCTTGAGGTGGCTCGAAACTTCCAAAGCGAAATCAAGGCGAAGGGGTTCGAGCTTCTTTTCGAATGCAGGGGCGCCGATTGCTCTGATCTCGGGGGCTCCGAGCTCTACTTCGCGCTGCATGACGAGAGCCCGCTCGGCAATGGCGATATTCATTCCAATCCAGGTTCTCAGATCTTCACATCGGCGAAGCTCGCCCGCGCCGAAGGAGACGTCTATGTCACCATCTATGTCGGCGAATTCAAGAAGGCGCCGGAAGTGCTGATCGACGTGGTCGAGACGGCACCGATGGACACTGACAAGATCGTCTTTGTTGATGCCGCGCAGATGCAAAAGGACATTACTGCCTACGGGCGCGTCGCGCTTTACGGCATTCTCTTCGATTTCGACCAGGCAACCATCCGCCCGGATTCGCAGCCGACGCTGGATGAAATCGTGGAGTTCCTGGGGTCAAACCCGGACGTGAAGGTCATCGTTGCCGGCCACACCGACTGGAAGGGCGGCTTCGACTATAACATAGAGCTTTCGAAGCGCCGCGCTGATGCCGTGGTGTCTGCCCTGACCGGCCTCGGCATTTCCACGTCGCGGCTACGTGCCTTCGGTGCGGGGCCTGCAGCGCCCGTGGCGAGCAACGAGAACGAGGCCGGGCGCGCCAAGAACCGACGCGTCGAGCTCGTCAAGGCGGAGTGAGAAGTCTCAGCTCAGCCCCATGTAGCGGCCGGGCTTGTGATTGATCGCGAGGATCAGGTTGGCGATGGCAGCCCCGAGCACCGAGAGCGCCAACCGATCGGCGGGAAGCACGAAGAAGGCGATTGCGAGGATTGTCAGGTCGACGCCGAGCTGGAAATAGCCAGCCCGCAGGCCTGTCTTTTCCTGCAGATACATCGCAAGAATATTGATGCCGCCGAGGCCGGTGCGGTGACGGAAGAGCATCAACAAGCCCGTGCCGATCAGTCCGCCACCGATGATGGTGGCATAAAGCGGGTCGAGATGGGAAAAATCGATCCACTGGCTGTTCAGCTTCGACAAGACGGAGACGAGTGCTACCGCCGTGAAGGTGCGGAGCGTGAAGGCCCAGCCCATGCGCTTCACCGCAAGGATGTAAAACGGCAGGTTGACGATGAAGAAGATGATGCCGAAACCCCAGCCGCTGACATAGGACAGAAGCAGCGCGAGGCCGGCACTCGAGCCGACCGTCAGCATGGTCTCGGTGTAGATCAGCGTGCCGAGCGATACGAACATCGTGCCCGAGATCATCGCAAGCACGTCTTCGTAGAGGCGGTGGCGCTCGGCGCCCGCCTGGTTGACGGTTGTCGTGGTCATGGTGTCAGCCCAGAAGCGGTTTCAGGACACGGGCAACGCGCGGAATATCCTCGCTCTTCAGGCCGGCAATGTTGATGCGCCCGGACGTCGGCATGTAGATGCCGTGTTCCTTGCGCAGCGACAGCACATCGGCCTCCTTCAGCGGCAGCAGCGAGAACATGCCCTGTTGCTCGGCGATCTGGGGCGCGAGTTGCCAGCCATCGGAAAGCGCTATGGCCAGTTCCCGGCGCAGACCGTTCAGACGATCGCGCATGCTGTTCAGCTCATCGATCCAGTCCTGGCGCAGGCTGTCCGTCGACAGGATGGTCCGTACAACCGCGGCCCCGTGGTCGGGCGGCATGGAATAGCTCGTGCGTGCCATCGTCACGAGGTTCGAGCGGGCAATATCGGCCTGTTCCTGGGTCTCTGCGACCGCGAAGATTGCGCCGGTGCGTTCGCGATAAATGCCGAAGGATTTGGAGCAGGAGACGGCGATCAGGGCTTCGGGCGCGGCGGCGATGATCGTGCGCAGGCCGGCGACATCTTCCTCGATACCGGCACCAAAACCCTGATAGGCGGAATCGATCAGGGGGACGAGACGGCGCTCTGCGATGACGGCAGCCAGTTCTTCCCATTGCGCCGATGTCAGCGTGGCCCCGGTGGGGTTGTGGCAGCTGGCATGGATTAGAACGGCATCGCCCCTGGGTGCGCTGCTCAATGCCTTCATCATGCTCGCAAAGCGCACGTCCTGGGTCGGCACATCGAAGTACGGATATGTCTCGACGTTAAGACCGGTGGCGCCGAAGATGCCCGCATGGTTCGGCCAGCTCGGCACACCAAGATGCAGGCGACCACTGCCGGCGCGCGCGATCAGGTCGGACGCGAGGCGAAGCGCGCCGGAGCCGCCGGGCGTCTGGACGCCAGCTGCAAACTTGCCGTGGCCCTCGCCACCGACGAGGTCCCAGAGCAGTTCGAGGAATACACGGTCGCCTTCCGGTGCGACATAGGACTTGCTGTCCTGCTTCTCCAGAAGCTCCCGCTCGGCGGCCTTCACCGAGCGCATGACCGGGGTGCGGCCGAGATCGTCGCGATAAACACCGACGCCGAGGTCAATCTTGTCCGCGCGAAGATCGGCATTGTAAAGCCCGATCAAGGCGAGCAGCGGGTCATTGGGCTGTGAGGCGAGCTTTTCGAACATCGGAAACCTTCGGCGAAGAGCGATTGTGCAGATGGATCAGAGATATCAATAAATCCGCGCAAAGTCTCTGCGGATTTCGCGCGGGAGGGGGAGTCAACTTAACCCGTATTGCCAGATAGCCGTGTCTGGCGATAGAAATTTGCGCAATGCCCGAGATGAGAGATCGCGAATGGAAGCCGAACATGTCAACCTCGACAGGATCGATCGAAGGATCATCGCTTGCCTTCTGCAGGATGCGAGCCTGAACAATGCCGAACTCGCCGAACGCGTCGGCTTGACCGCAGCCCCCTTGTCGAGGCGTCTGGCGCGGCTCTATTCCAGCGGCATCATCCGGCAAGCTGTCATCGTGGACGCACCTCGTGTCGGGCTCGGGCTGCAGGCCTTTGTGGAGATCACGCTGGACCGAACGACACCCCAGGTGGGCGAGCGCTTCATCGATCATGTGGGCAAGCTCGCCGAGGTCACCGAGATCCATGCGGTGGCGGGCGACTTTGACTTTCTCCTGAAGGTCTCGGTCAAGGACATGGCCGACTTCAAACGGCTCATCTGGCAGGAATTCGACAGGTTGGCCGAGATCAAGACGATCCGATCGACCATGGTGTTCGACAGCCCCAAGATCTCATACGGCTATCTGCCCTGAACAACCGCCACAGCGCGTCGCGATATTTTCCAAGTTTCGCATATTTCGCGCCGGTTTTGCTGATCTGTTAAGAGATGTCGTCCCATTGTCGGCGCGTGACGGCTGCAGTTTCCGCCGTCCTCGATATTCGGTAGCTCCAGCGATGCAATCCAACCTCGCGCCTTCAGTTTCTGGCCAATCTCTCGGCTATTCCACATGTCCCGCCACGGCGGTGACGATGGATGGCATGCTCGGCCATTTGCATCCTGCGGGCGGAACGACCGGCGTCGTGCTCAGCCAGCCCTGGGGCTTTGATGCGCTGTGCACGGTGAAATTTCACAGGCTGATTGCCGAAGATCTGGCGCGGCGCGGATACCCGGTGATCCGGTTCGACTATCCCGGCGAGGGCGATTCACTGCCCGTCGAGAATGGCGCGGCTTTCGACACCTGGGTCGAGGGCGCAGTGCGCGCGGCTCGGGAACTCCGGGAGCGCACAGGATGCACCCGGATCCTCTATTATGGCATGGGCATCGGCGCCGCGGTTGCGCTGCGTGCCGGCCAGCGGGATGAAGGGTTGGCGGGCTACGTCCTTGCGGCTCCCGCACTGAATGGTCGACGCTACCTCCGTGAGGTCGCGCTGAGAGAGAAGGTCATCGAAGACGGAATCGGTATCGATTTTGGCTATCCGGCCGGCTCAACCGTCTTGGCTTCCTTCATCATGGATCCGGCTTTGGCAGCCGACATGAAATCGGTTTCTGTCTCTATCGAGACCCTACCAGCCGGCTTGCCGACGCTTGTCCTGGCGCGGCCGGAGAACGGGACCGATCGGGAACTGGCCGACCAGCTCGAGCGCTCTGGCGCCTCGGTGCACATGAGCGACTTCATCGGCTATGGCGCGATGCTCGATGGCGTGGTGACCTCGCCGATGCCGATATCCCTGATCGATACGATCGGAGACTGGTTCAGTCAGACCATTGCGGTGGGCGAAACTTCAGATTCTGCCAGGAGCGATGCTCACGCACCTGCGGTACTGTCTGCCG
Source organism: Allorhizobium sp. CTOTU50464 (assembly GCA_032102365.1). GTDB lineage: Bacteria > Pseudomonadota > Alphaproteobacteria > Rhizobiales > Rhizobiaceae > Allorhizobium. The sequence continues at coordinate 35,684 of DAMDHD010000003.1, forward strand.
GCGCCTTTACTGAACAAGTCGAGGTTATCGACTCGCGCTTGTTCGGCATTTTCTGCGCGCCAAACTCCGAGATCCCGAAGGCCGTCATCATCTTTCTGAACATGGCCTATGCGCCGCATATTGGCTGGGGTGGGCTGTGGGTCGACACGGCGCGGCGTCTGGCGCAGCGGGGCACTGCGACGCTCAGAGTTGATCTCTCGTATATCGGGGAGAGCCCCGCAAGACCCAAGGGGGAGCTGCAGGTCGTCTATTCCAGCGAGCAGCTCAGCGACGTGCATGCCGTCATCCGCCATGTCCGGTCACGCAACGCTTGCCCGATCCTGCTGGCAGGCATCTGTAGCGGCGCGCATTCGGCTCTCTACGCGGCTGCCGACAATCCTGATGTCGGCGGCATAATCTCGATCAATCAGCTCCGGCTCGTTCTCGATCCGGATGAGGATGTGGACTCGCTCCTGATGGCTGGCGCACGACCGCTGAGCGACTACAAGCGCCGCGCCTTCAGCCTCGGCACCTACAAGAGGGTGCTGTCCGGCGAGGTGGATATCCCCAAGGCTGCCAAGAATATTGCAGGCCATGCCAGGGACCGCGTCTCACGGCAGATATCACCCTATCTCGGCGGGCTCACCAAACTCGGGCGGATGCGCGGACAGCTGTTTGGGCTCTTGCGGAAACTGGAGGCAAGGAAGGTGCCGGTGACCTTCCTCTCGTGCCGTACCGACGGCAGTCTGGAGCAGCAACGCCTTTACTTCGGCAAATCGCTGGCAGGCCACAGCGCCTTTCCAGGCCTGAAGCATATCCTGCTGGAGAATACCGATCATACGCTAAGCCCGCCTGCAGTCAGGCAGCAGCTGATCGAGATCCTGGAAGACACAGTTCACCAGGTGATCGGGCGGAACTGATAACGAGAGGAAGCGCTTTCATAGGCGCTCCCTCTCTCAAGCCATAACTCAGCCAGCAACGGCCAGCTTGCGCTTCGCCATGCGGGCGCGGATCGATTCCACGTCCGCACGCGGCGTCGCGGCGAAGAGCGTGCGCGTGTACTCGTGCTGCGGATCGGCGAAGACCGCATCGCGCGTGCCGTATTCCACCGCTTCACCGTAATACATCACCATCACCTCATCGGCGATGTAGCGCACGACCGAGAGGTCGTGGCTGATGAAGACGTAAGTCAGGCCGAACTCTTCCTGCAGGTCGGCGAGCAGGTTCAACACCTGAGCCTGGACCGAAAGGTCGAGTGCCGATACGGGCTCGTCGAGCACCAGCAGCTTCGGATTGAGCATCAGCGCGCGGGCAATGGCGATACGCTGGCGCTGGCCGCCGGAGAACATGTGCGGGTAGCGATTGTAATGCTCCGGACCGAGGCCGACCTTGATCAGCATCTCCGTTGCGCGTTCGCGCCGGTCGGCAGCGCTCATCTTGGTGTTGATGAGCAGCGGTTCACCCAGCACGTCGCCGATCTTCTGACGCGGATTGAGCGAGCCATAGGGGTTCTGGAAGACGATCTGCACCTTCTGGCGCATGTCGGCTGTCAGATGGCCCGGACGCGTATCGACCTTTTGGCCGTCGATGAGGAGTTCGCCCGCCGTCGGCTCGTCGATGAAGGTGAGAATGCGGGCGAGTGTGGACTTGCCGCAACCGCTTTCGCCGACGATCGCAAGCGTCTTGCCCTTGTCGAGCTTGAAGGAGACGCCCTTCACCGCGTGGACGATCTTGTCATCCTTGAACAGGCCCTGCGGCACGCGGTAGTCGCGCTTGATGGCGCGGATTTCGAGCATCGGGGTTTGTGTCGCTTCGGTCATGCTGCACCTCCCGTTTCAGCGGCGGCCAGGAAGTCGGAGACCGTGGTCAGGCGGTCGCCGGTGGCATTTTCCGGAAGGGCGGAAAGCAGCGCGCGGGTATAGGGGTTCTTCGGGCTTTCGAAGAGCGAGAGCACGTCGGCCTCCTCCATCTTCTTGCCCTTGTACTGGACGATGACGCGGTCCGCGGTCTCGGCGACCACGCCCATGTCATGGGTGATCATGATGAGGCCCATGCCGGTCTCGGCCTGAAGCTGCATCAGGAGATCGAGGATCTGCTTCTGGATCGTCACGTCGAGGGCCGTGGTGGGCTCGTCTGCGATCAGGAGCTTCGGATTGCAGGCAATCGCGATGGCGATCATCACGCGCTGGCACTGACCGCCCGACATCTGGTGCGGGAAGTGATTGAGCCGCTCGGCAGGATCCGGCAGGCCGACCAGCTTGAAGAGTTCGATCGCGCGCTCGCGACGTTCCTTCGCTCCAAGGCCCATGTGCAGGCGCAGGACTTCCTCGATCTGGAAGCCGACGGTAAAGCACGGGTTGAGGCTGGCGACGGGCTCCTGGAAGATCATCGCGACGTCCTTGCCGATCAGCTTGCGGCGTTCGGCCGCCGAGATCTTCTGGATGTCACGCCCCTGGAACTCCATCTTGTCGGCGGTGATCTTGGCCGTCCAGGGCAGCAGGCCCATGACGGCGAGCATGGCGACCGATTTGCCGGAGCCGCTTTCGCCCACGATCGCAAGCACTTCGCCCGGTTCGACCGAAAGCGAAACGCCGTCTACGGCCTTGAACCAGCCATTGGCCGTCTCAAACTGGACGGTGAGGTTCTGAATATCGAGAAGCGCCATGATCAGGACCTCTTCAGCTTGGGATCAAGCGCATCGCGCAGGCCGTCACCCATAAGGTTGATGGCAAGCACAGTGATCAGGATGGCAAGACCCGGGAAGGTGACGACCCACCAGGCGCGCAGGATGAACTCGCGCGCTTCTGCAAGCATGGTGCCCCATTCGGGGGCCGGCGGCTGGGCGCCCATGCCGAGGAAGCCGAGGGCGGCTGCGTCGAGGATCGCGTTGGAGAAGGACAGCGTCGCCTGGACGATCAACGGCGCCATGCAGTTCGGCAGGATCGTCTTGAACATCAGGCGAAGCGGGCTTGCACCGGCGAGACGGGCTGCCGTGACGTAGTCGCGTGTCTTCTCCGTCATCACAGCAGCACGCGTCAGGCGGACGAAGTGCGGCTGCAGGACGAGTGCGATGGCGATCATGCCGTTGGTCAGGCCGGGCCCGAGGATGGCAACGAGCACCAGAGCGAGCAGCAGCGACGGGAAGGCCAGGATGATGTCCATCAAGCGCATAATCGCCGTATCAAGCCAGCCACCGTAATAGCCGGCGATGACGCCGATGATGATGCCCGTCGTCAGCGACAGCGTGGTGACGAAGACGCCGATGAAGAGCGAATACTGCGAGCCGTAGATGAGGCGCGAGAGAATGTCGCGTCCGACCGGATCGGTACCCAGCGGATAGCTCCAGTTACCACCTTCCAGCCAGGCCGGCGGCAGCAGCACCGCTTCGCGATACTGCTCGAAGGGCGAGTGCGGGGCGATGACACCGGCGAAGACGGCGATGAAGACGAGGGCGAGGAAGACCACGAGGCCGATGACGGCGCCGCGGTTTTCGGAGAAGTAGAACCAGAATTCGGCCAGCATCTGGCGGCGCATCTGCGCGCTTGAAACCGGCTGGCTGGATGTTGTCTCTGCCATGGGATTTTATCCTTCTAGTGGCGGATGCGCGGGTTGATCAGGCCGTAGAGCAGGTCGACGATCAGGTTCACGACCATGATGATGCCGGCGATCAGGAGGAGACCTCCCTGAATGACCGGGTAGTCACGGCGGAATACGCTGTCGACCATCCACTTGCCGATGCCCGGCCAGGAGAAGATGGTTTCGGTGAGGATCGCGCCTGCGAGCATGACGCCGATCTGCAGACCGATCGTGGTGATGACCGGGATCATGGCGTTGCGAAGCGCATGCAGGCTGACAACGCGGAACGGCGACAGACCCTTGGCGCGCGCCGTGCGGATGTAATCCTCCGACAGCACTTCCAGCATGGCCGAGCGCGTCTGACGGGCGATGACGGCGAGCGGAATGGTCGCCAGCACGATCGACGGCAGGATCAGGTGGCTGACGGCAGACAGGAACGCACCCTTCTGGCCCGAGAGCAGGCTGTCGATCAGCATGAAGCCGGTCACCGGCGGGAAGAAGAACATCAGCGAGATGCGGCCGGAGACCGGGGTCCATTGCAGGATGCCGGAGAAGAGGATGATCAGCAGCAGGCCCCACCAGAAGATCGGCATGGAATAGCCGACCAGCGCGATGCCCATCATGGTCTGGTCGAAGACGGAGCCGCGCTTGATGGCTGCGATGATGCCGGCCGGAACGCCGATCGCCACGGCGATCAAGATCGCACAGAGTGAGAGTTCAACGGTGGCGGGAAACAGCGCGAAAAACTGGTCGATGATCGGGCTCTTGGAGACGATCGAGGTGCCGAAGTCACCGGTCAGAACGCCGCCGAGATAGTCGAAATACTGAACCACCACCGGGCGGTCGAGGCCGAGCTGGGCGCTGATCTGCGCATGACGCTCGGGCGACATGACACGCTCGCCCGAAAGCAGCGCAACCGGGTCACCGGGGAGAAGCCGGATGAAGGCGAAGGCAATGATCGAGACACCGATGAAGGTCGGGATCAAGACGGCGAGCCGTCGCAGGAGAAAGCCAAACATGTGTGAGACCTGTTGTTTCTAAGGAGGTCGAACCGCGGCCCCATGGCCGTCCCAGTTACCCGAACCGCTTCCGCTGAGCCTTCGAGCATGACGCGAGAACGATCCCGCATCAACGACAAACGCCGCGGGCACAATGGCCCGCGGCGAAAGGATGACAGTTCCGATTACTCGGCGATGTCGACGTTTTCGAAGGTGAAGTCGCCGAGCGGGCTCTGAACGAAGCCGGAGACTTCCTTGCGCATCGGAACGACCGAGAGAGAGTGGTCGATCGTGGCCCAAGGTGCTTCGCGCTTGAAGACGAGCTGAGCTTCTTCGTAAAGCTTGGTGCGCTCGGCCTGGTCGGAGGTGACCTTGGCCTTCTTCACCAGTTCGTTGAACTCTTCGTTGCACCACTGAGCGCGGTTGTTGCCGCCGACGGCCTCGCAGCCGAGCAGGGTGTCGAGGAAGTTGTCCGGGTCGCCGTTGTCGCCGGTCCAGCCGAGCATGACGGCGCCGTCACGATCCTTGGCCTTCGAACGGTCGAGGTATTCGGCCCATTCGTAGGACACGATCTCGACGTTGACGCCGATCTTGGCGAAGTCGTCCTGCATGATTTCAGCAGCGCGACGTGCGTTCAGCATGTAGGGACGCGAAACCGGCATCGCCCAGATCTTCATGGAGAGATCCTTGACGCCAGCTGCTTCGAGTTCCTTCTTGGCAGCGTCGAGGTCGTAGGCGTCGTCCTGCGTGGCTTCGTTGTAGGACCACATGGTCGGCGGGATCGGGTTCTTGGCCGGAGTCGCCATGCCCTGGAAGACGGCATCAACGATGGCTTCCTTGTTGATCGCCTTGTTCAGCGCCTTGCGGACTTCCGGCTTGTCGAACGGAGCCTGGGTCGTGTTGTAGGCGAGGTAGGCAACGTTGAGGCCTTCCTGTTCCATGACCGTCAGGGCCGGGTCGGACTTCATCGACTCGACGTCGGCAGCGTTCGGGAACGGCATCAGGTGGCATTCGCCAGCCTTGAGCTTCTGGTAGCGAACAGCGGCATCGGTGGTGATGGCGAAGACGAGGTCGTCGATCTTCGGTGCGCCACCCCAGTAGTCGGCGTTCTTCTTGTAGCGGATGACGGCGTCCTGCTGATAGCCGACGAAGGAGAACGGACCCGTGCCGACCGGCATCTGGTTCAGCTGTTCCTTCTTGCCTTCAGCTTCGAGCTTGTCGGCATATTCCTTCGAAACGATCGATGCGAAGGGCATCGCAAGGTTCGCGAGGAACGGCGCTTCCGGACGGTTCAGGGTGATCTTCACGGTCAGATCGTCAACCTTTTCGATCGACTTGATCAGCTCCGGGAAGCCCATGCCGGCGGCATATTCCCAGGAGGTGCCGGCAACGTACTGGTTCCACGGATGATCAGCCTTCAGCTGGCGCTCCAGCGAGAAGATCACGTCGTCAGCGTTCAGTTCGCGCGACGGGGTGAAGAAATCGGTGGTGTGGAACTTGACGCCCGGACGGAGCTTGAAGGTGTATTCAGTGCCGTCGGCATTGACTTCGTAGCTCTCGGCGAGACCGGCTTCGGCTTCCGTCGTGCCCGGCTTGAATTCCATCAGACGGCTGTAGATCGGATGGGCGGAGGCATCAAAGGTGGTGCCGGCGGTGTACATGCCGGGGTCGAAGCCTTCCGGCGAACCTTCCGAGCAGTAAACGAAGGTCTTGGCGCTTGCGGCGCCCGACAGGAAGGTTGCCGCTGCAAGGGCTGCGGCAGCAAGTGCGAACTTGGTTTTCATGAGCAGTCTCCCAAAGGCGGAGGACAAGAGCCTACGCCGGTTCTTTTGGTCCCGCGGCGCGTGGATCGCGCCCGTGTTTTGTGAAGGTCGGGGTCAACCGGTCTTCCGGCAATCGAAGGGCCGCCATGCTCAAGTCGTATTCTGACAAGCGACAAAAGACGTCCTTTCAATCACTGAAGCAGTGTCTTATCGCCTTCGGAAACGTTGTAAAGAGAGATTCGGCTCAATTCGGTCACAGATTTGGTCTGGTTTTCGCCGTAATCACTGCGTTGCAGCGCATAATTTCCACTGATGTAGCGGTTTTTCAGCAAGCCCAACAAAAGTTAGCGATTCAAGATAGTGCCACAGAATCAATGCTTCCGGGGATTTGCGTCGCAAAGAGGAAATCGATTTTGTCGCCTTTTGAGGCGATCTAACAAGGTCAGAAAAATTTATCAACCGATCAAGAAAAGAAGGGCTCACAGCGGCTGCTGCCTGTGCCTTCAGGGGAGAGGAGGAGAGGCTTGGGGATCCCCTCCTCCTCTCGCTTCGGTCACGCTTTGTGGGGAGAGCGACCGAAGAAGAAGGCATAGGCTGCCGGCAGAACCAGGATGGTCAAAACCGTCGCGACCAGGATGCCGCCCATCATGGCGTAGGCGAGCGGACCCCAGAAAATACCGCGGGAGATCGGGATCAGGGCAAGCACGGCGGTCAGCGCCGTCAGCATGATCGGGCGGAAGCGGCGCACCGCCGAGCCAATGATGGCTTCCCGCCGCTCCATGCCGGCCGCGATATCCTGGTCAATCTGGTCGATCAGGATGATCGAGTTGCGGATGATGATGCCGAGCAGCGCGATGACGCCGAGGATCGCAACGAAGCCGAAAGGGGCGCCTGAGATCAGCAGCGCCGCAGCCGCACCGATGATGCCGAGCGGACCGGTGGCGAGCACCAGCATGGCCTTGCCGAAATGCTGCAGCTGGATCATCAGCAGGACGACGATGACGAGCAGCATGATCGGCGCCTTGGCGGCAATCGAGTTCTGGCTCTCGGCACTGTCTTCCGCGCCGCCCTGGATCTCGATCGCATAACCGGCGGGCAGGCTGTCGCGCAGCGATTGCATATCCTCGAACATCTTCAAGGTCACGTCGTTCGACTGGACGCCGTCCGGAACCGTGGCGCGGACCGTGATGGTGGGCAGGCGGTTGCGGCGCCATTCGATGCCCTGCTCCAGGGTCGGAACCACCTTGGCAATCTGCGACAAGGGAATGAAGGCGCCGAGATCGGTTGGCACGTAGATCGAGTTGACGGCGCTCAGCAGGCGACGGCTTTCTTCCGGCTCGCGGGCGACAATCGAGATCGTTTCCTCTCCGGCCCGAACATCTGCGAGAGGCGCCCCGCTCATTGTTGCCTGCAACATCTGGCGCAGGCGCTGCGAGGAGACGCCGAGTGCGCGCGCACGATCCTGATCAACGACCAGGGTCATGGCCGTGACCGGTTCCAGCCAATCGTCGTGAACGGCCTGCAGTATCGGGTTCTGGTGGAAGCGCGCCTTCACCTGATCGGCAATGCGACGTACTTCCTCCCGCTCCGGTCCACTGACGCGCATCTGAACCGCCCATCCCGTGGGAGGGCCAAGGAAGAGGCGATCGACCTTGCCGCGGACCGAGGGGAAGTCCTCGGCCAGTGTCATGCGCAGCTTGGTGATCAGCCGCTCGCGGGCTTCCTCGTCCTTTGCCATGACCAGAAGCTGGGCATAGTTCGGGTTGCGAAGCTGCTGATCGAGCGGCAGGAAGAAGCGGGGCGCCCCTTCCCCGACATAGGTGGCGACGAAGCGCTGGTCTTCGTCGGTCAGGAGCGATGCTTCGAGACGCTTCGCCTCCTCTTCGACCTCCTTGATGGAGGTTCCCTCCGGCAGCCACATGTCGACGAGGATCTCGGGACGCGAGGACTGCGGGAAGAAGTTCTTGGGAATGAACTGGAAGGACCAGAGGCTGACCGCGAACACTGCCAGGGTGGCGCCGATCACAATGAGCCTGTGCTGGACAGCCCAGCCCACGACGCTGCGCAGCCGACGATAGAAGGCGGTGTCGAAGGCATCGTGATGATCGCCGACATGGGCCCGCTGCTTCAGGATCATGTAGCCGAGCCAGGGCGTGAAATAGACGGCGACGAACCAGGAGATGACCAGGGATATGCCGACCACATAGAAGAGCGAGCGGACATATTCACCAGCGGTGGATTCCGCGAAGCCGACGGGAATGAAGCCCGCGGTGGTGATGAGCGTGCCAGTCAGCATCGGAAAGGCTGTCGACGAATAGGCGAAACTCGCCGCATCGAGCTTGTCGAGCCCCTCTTCCAGCTTTCTCTCCATGAGTTCCACCACGATCATGGCGTCATCGACGAGCAGGCCCAGAGCGATGATCAAGGCGCCCAGCGAAATGCGCTGCAGATCGAGGCCGAGCTCGTACATCACGGCGAAGGTTGCCGCGAGCACGAGGGGAATGGCGATCGCAATCACCAGGCCCGAGCGCCAGCCGATGGAAACGAAGGAGACCACGAGCACGATGAGGAGAGCCTCACCAAGCGCCTTCATGAATTCGCCGATCGCTTCCCGGACCACTTCCGGCTGGTTGGAGATCTGCGAGACTTCGAGGCCGATCGGCAGGGTACTTTCGAAGCGCTCCAGCGTCTGCTCCACGGCGTGGCCGACATCCGTCACCTTGAAGCCCTTGGCCATGACGACGCCGACCTGGACCGAATCCTTGCCGTTAAAGCGGAACTTGCGCTGATAGGGATCTTCCAGACCTTCGGTGACGGTGGCGATATCGCCGAGACGCGTCACCTGATTGCCGGAGTTGAGCCACAGCTCCCGGATGTCTTCGGCAGCCGAGAAGCCACCATCGACCGAGATGCGGACCGATCGCGAGCCGGTGTCGATGCTGCCCGTCGCATCGATCGCATTCTGGCCGGCAAGCGCATTCTGGAGATCGGTGAAGGTGAGGCCCCGCTCGGCAAGCGCCTTGGACGAGACTTCGATGAATATCTTTTGCGGCTGGTCGCCGAGAACGACGGCCTTTTCAACGCCTTCGGTTGACAGGAGAACGTCACGCGCCTGGATTGCATACTGCTTCAGCTCCGGATAGCTGTAGCCATCGCCCGTCAGGGCATAGAGCGTGATGTAGGTGTCACCGAATTCGTCGTTGAAATAGGGGCCGAGAAGGCCGTCCGGCAGCTCGTTCTCGATGTCGCCGACCTTCTTGCGGACCTGGTAGAAGGCCTCTGCCACGTCATCGGCATCGGTATTGCCCTTCACCTGCAGCGTGATGATCGCCGAGCCCGGACGGGTATAAGACTTCACCCAGTCCAGATAGGGCGTTTCCTGCAGCTTCCGCTCGATCTTGTTGACGACCTGATCCTGCATGTCTGTCAGGGAGGCGCCGGGCCAGAAGGCCTGGACGACCATGACCCGGAAGGTAAAATCGGGATCTTCCTTCTGCCCCATGCGCATGAGGCCGAAGATGCCGGTCAGGATGATCAGGCCGAAGAGGAAACGCGCGATGCTGGGATGAGCGATCGCCCAACGGGACAGGTTGAACGAGCCCGGCTCTGCAGGAGAGTGTGTCATGATGTCTGGATCCGAAGGTGAGGTCGCTGAGCTCAGCGGGTCGCCGCGTCGGGCTTCGCTGCGTCGCTACCGGCGTCTGCGGCGCGCGGCAGGTCCTTGTCGGCAAGGCGCACCTTCATGTCTTCCGCCATGAATTGCGTGCCGGCCACGACCACGAGATCGCCGGGGGCAAGTCCCGAGGAGATCTGGATCCCCTTGTCCGAGAAGGTGTCGACCGTGACGGGGCGGGCATGGACTGTCGCTGCCATTCGGTCGACGGTCCAGACGATCGTCTGTTTGGCGCCGTCACGCGTCAGCGCCGACAGAGGCAGTTCGAACAGATTGGTATCGGAGGGCGCGGTTGCCGTGACGCGCGCGGTCATGCCGAGCAGGATCTGCGGATTGTCGGGAAGCGCTATGCGCACGGCGAAGGTACGCGAGGTGGCGTCCGCGCTGCCGGCCACTTCCCGGACGGTCCCCTGCAAGGTGAGGCCATCCTTGGACCAGAAACCGACCTCGACAGCCTTGCCCGGCGCAAAGGCGAAGATCTCGTTTTCCGGCACGGCGATCAGGGCTTCCTTTTCGCCATCGGCCGCGACCGTCACGACGGGGCTGCCGGCGGCAACCACCTGTCCTGCGTCCGCGCTGATTTGCGTGACAATCCCGGGCTTGTCCGCCTTCAGCTCGCCATAGGCGACCTGATTGCGTGCCTGTTCGAGCGAGGAGCGCTGGCTGTCGCGCGTGGCAAGCGCCTGATTGTAGCTCAGCTGCGCCTGCTCGAGCTGTGCCTTGGTGGTGACCTGCTGACGATACAGCGCATCGGCACGCTTCAAGGCGAAATCCGCGGTCTCCAGCTGACGTTCGGCCGCGGCGAGGCTTGCCTCGGCGCTCTTCATCTGGAGCTGATAATCGGTGACATCGATGCGTGCCAGCACGTCACCCGGGGCCACACGATCGCCGATATCGACGAGACGCTCGATGATCTTGCCACCGACCCGGAAACCGGCTGCCGCTTCGCTGCGGGCCTTGACCGTTCCGGAGTAGCGCAGCTCCCGCGCAGTGGACGGGGCTTCGATCTCGACCACCTTCACCGGGCGAAGGCTCGGCTCTTCAACGACCTCGGCTCCTCCCTCCGTGCAGGCTGCAAGCCCGGATGCTGCGAGGAGCGATAACGCAGGCAAGGAAAGGCGGACGCTGGCGGACATGGTGGTTCCTCCCCGGCTGGGGCTCAGATCTTGAGGGCTCGAATGGCGAATTCAGTCAAATCTTCCGGCCCGGCGCGATTGGTCTTGCCGATGCACTGGGCCACCATCTGCGGATGGTGCAGCGGCGAGGTCGCAGCGCCGAAACAGCGGGCGGCATGGGCAGGATCACCTTTGGCGAACTCCCCCTTCTCCATGCCATCGGCGATGATCTCGGTCAGGATCGCCTGGATCTCGTCGATATGCTTGTCGATGACGCCCCAGCTCTGCTCGATGGCGACAACGACCATTTCATGGACCTTGCGCTCGTCGAGCATGGTGGCGACCGTGAACTCGAAATGGCTCATCGAGTAGCGGCGCAGCCTTTCCTCGGCGCTCAGGGGAAGCGCGGCGGCAGCTCTCGCCACCTCCAGGCTCTGCTGCAGCATGCGGGCGCACACACCCTCGAGCAGTTCACTCTTGGAGCCGAAGAACCGATAGATATTGGCCGGCGACATGCCAAGATCCTTCGCCACATCGGCGACGGTGGTCTTGCTGTAGCCATAGTGCCGAAACTGCGCCTCGGCCGCCTGAAGTATACGGGTCGAGGTGTCGGCGGGATCCTGGGACTGCGGAGCAACTGGGGCCATGATGATTTACGACTGACGATTTTTGAATTTCGTCAGTCGTAATCGATAAATCGACATCGGTCAATATGCGGTGAAGCTGAAGTGGAAAATCTCTGGCGCAAGAAGCGCGCACGCTGGCTACACACAGCAGGGGCAGCGGCCAATCTGAAGCCGTGGGATACCGCAACCTGTGAGATAACGAGAGCGACAGAACGTCTGAGAAATATGGTGCCCGGAGGCGGATTTGAACCACCGACACGCGGATTTTCAATCCGCTGCTCTACCAACTGAGCTATCCGGGCATCTCGGCTTCTGTGAAAAGCCTGCCGGTCTTTTTTAAGACCGCCGGGGGATGTCCCCGGGAGCGAGCGGGGTTATAACATCTTGTTCGGCCATGTCCAGCGCCTTCGGGCACTTTTTTGAAGAAGATGTGAAAATCGCTGAAAGGTGAACAAGAACAAGCAGATCGCCACTGGCTGCACCCCTTGTTCGGGATGGCAATTCCTCAGTCGCGGTAATCGTCGTCGGCCTTGGACTCGTCGTCGGCGACCGGAATGGCATAGGAGCCCTTCAGCCAACGCGAGAGATCGAGGTTGCGGCAGCGGTCGGAGCAGAAGGGGTAGTTCTCGCGCGTCGAGGGACGGTTGCACTCAGGGCATGGCCGTGTCTTGCGCAGCGGCTCGACCTTGGCGGTCCGCTGGTGCTCTTGTCCTGCCATGATCAGCCCTCCGTCCAGCCGGTGTGGACGTCATAGCCCTCGCCTTGCAGCATCTGCAGCGTCTCGAAGAGCGGCAGGCCAACCACATTGGTGTAGGAGCCGACGATCTTCTGCACGAAGCTGCCGGCAATGCCCTGGATGGCATAGGCGCCGGCCTTGCCACGCCATTCGCCCGAAGCGAGGTAGCATTCGATGTCGTAGCCGGAGAGGCGCTTGAAGCGGACCTTGGTCTCGACGATCTTCTGGCGCAGCTTGCCGTCCGGAGCGATCAGGCAGACGCCGGTGAAGACCCAGTGGCTGCGGCCGGAAAGCAGATGCAGTGCCGAGGAGGCCTCCTGCATCAGTTCAGCCTTCGGCAGGATGCGGCGCCCGACGGCAACGACCGTGTCGGCGGCAAGGATATAGCTGTCGCCCCAGGTGAGATCCTTGCGCACCTGCTGGTGTGCGGCCCTCGCCTTGTCGGCCGAGAGGCGGCGGGCGAGCGAGCGCGGATGTTCGGATTTCTTTGGCGTTTCGTCGAGATCCATCGGCATCAGACGCGCGGGCTCAATGCCGGCCTGCTTCAAGAGATCCACGCGGCGGGGCGACCCGGAGGCCAAAATCAGCTTCTGTCTCAATTCCATCCGGACGCGCTCCTCAAGCCTCAGCTCGTGGTTCAAGCCTTACTTGAAGCGGTAGGTGATGCGGCCCTTGGTCAGGTCATAAGGGGTCATCTCGACGAGGACCTTGTCGCCGGCGAGAACGCGGATACGGTTCTTGCGCATACGGCCTGCAGTGTGGGCGATGATTTCGTGTTCGTTTTCGAGCTTCACGCGAAAAGTGGCGTTGGGCAGCAGTTCGGTGACGACACCGGGGAATTCGAGGACTTCTTCTTTTGCCATAGAGCGGTTGTCTTTCCTGGGGTTTTAGAGCGGGGCGCGCGGAGGGCCCCGAAAATGTGGGCGGAAACTACACAATCGCCCGGCATTTGTGAACCTTGTAGATTCGGCTTTCGGAAAATGTTTCAAGAGGGGCGAAAACGCCTTCAATCCGGCCCGAGCACGAGCCTTTCGCGGATCAACTTGGTCAGCCGACCGCGCACGTCGCGATAGGCGGAAAGCCTTTGCTCGCGGCTTCCGGTCTCAACCGTCGGATCGGGCATCGGCCAGTATTCAACCTCGACAGCGGAATGACGCGTCAGCTCCAATGCGGCATGATGTGCTTCGGGCGTCAGCGTCACCACGAGATCGAAGAAGTCGTCGGCCATATCCTCGAGCGTCTGAGGCTGGCGGCGGCCGAGCGACAGACCGATCTCGTCGAGCACCACATCGACGAAGGGATCCCGCTCCCCCTTCTTGACGCCGGCCGATGCTACCCAGGTTCCAGAGGGAAGCGCCTGCCTCGCAATGGCCTCGGCCATCGGGCTGCGAATGACATTCTGGCCGCACATGAAGAGGATCGCCCCCGGCCGCGACGAACGGCGGCTACCTACCCCGCCCTCATCCATGGTGCCTAGCCCCGCCAATAGAGCACGCAGACCAGGGTGAAAAGACGGCGTGCCGTGTCGAAGTCGAGCTTGATCTTGCCCGAGAGCCTGTCCATCAAGGTCTGGGAACCATCGTTGTGGATGCCGCGACGGCCCATGTCGATCGCTTCGATCTGCGACGGTGTCGAGGAGCGGATCGCCTCGTAGTAGCTCTCGCAGATCATGAAGTAGTCCTTGATGATCCGCTGCAGCGGTGTCAGCGAGAGGATATGGACGGCCACGTCCTCGCCAGCCTCCGTCTTGATCGAGAAGACCAGCTTGCGGTCCATCAGCGACAGATAGAGCTTGTAGGGACCACCGGCATGGCCAACGGGTTCGAAGCTGTTTTCCTCGATCAGATCGAAGATGGCGACGGCCCTCTCGTGCTCGACATCGGGGGTCGAGCGACCGATGGTCTCGTCCAGCACGACATCTGAGAGCCGAAAGTCGCCCGCTGCCATCCCTAGTCCCCGAGATTGAGCCGGATGGCGACGGAGCGGGCATGGGCGTCCAGGCCTTCCGACTTGGCGAGTGCGATCGCCGCCGGGGCGAGCTTGCGCAGCTGGTCCGGCCCGAGCCTGAGGATCGAGGTGCGCTTGACATAGTCCAGCACGCCCAACCCCGAGGAGAACCTGGCCGAGCGAGCCGTCGGGAGCACGTGATTGGAACCACCGACATAGTCGCCGATGACTTCGGGCGTATGACGGCCGACGAAGATTGCGCCGGCATTGCGGATGCCCGCAATCAGTGGCTCGGGATCGTCGACAGCGAGCTCCAGGTGTTCGGCTGCAATGCGGTTGGCGAGCGGAATGCTGTCTTCAAGCTTTTCAACCTTGATGATGGCACCGAAATCGCGCCAGCTCGCCGAGGCCGTCTCGGCCCGCGGCAGAGATTTGAGCTGCCGCTCGACAGCCGCTTCCACGGCTTCTCCGAGAGCGCGATCATCGGTAATGACGATCGACTGGGCGCCCGGGTCGTGTTCGGCCTGGGCGAGCAGGTCGGCGGCAATCCAATCCGGATCATTGTTCTTGTCGGCGATGACAAGAACTTCCGAGGGGCCGGCGATCATGTCGATCCCGACCGTGCCGAAAACCTGGCGCTTGGCTGCGGCAACATAGGCATTGCCGGGGCCGACGATCTTGGCGACGGGCGCGATCGTCTCAGTGCCGTAGGCAAGGGCTGCCACGGCCTGGGCACCGCCAATGCGGTAAATTTCCGTCACACCGGCGATGCTGGCTGCAGCGAGAACCGTCGCGTTGATCGCGCCACCGGTTGCCGGCACCACCATCACGATCCGTGGGACACCTGCGACCTTGGCCGGCAGAGCATTCATCAGCACCGAACTCGGATAGCTCGCGGTGCCGCCCGGCACATAGAGACCGACGGCATCGATTGCCGTCCAGCGCGAACCGAGACCGACGCCGATCGCATCTTCGTAGATGTCATCCTTCGGCATCTGGCGTGCGTGGTGCCGCTCGATGCGGTCTGCGGCAAGCTTCAAGGCTTCGATCAGTTCAGGCGCCGTCGAGGCAAGTGCTGCGGCAATCTCTTCGGCCGTGACCTGCATGGGAACCGATGCGAAATCCACGCCATCGAAGCGCTTGGAATAGTCGGCGAGTGCGGCATCACCGCGGGTGCGCACATCGTCGATGATCTTGCGAACCGCGTCGTTCACATCGTCGGAAACTTCACGCTTGGTCGTCAGGAAGGCGGCGAAACGCGCCTCGAAATCCCCCGATGCCTGATCCAGCCAGATTGCCACGCCCCGTTATTCCCTCTTCAGCATTTCCAATTTCATGGCGCTGCAGCCCGCAGCGCCGACCGTCTCAGCCGGCTTCATGCTCCGGCCGGGTCGTCGTTTCCCAGGCGCCGCCGGTATCGGCGAGCTGGGCCTCGATGCACTCGACTTCCAGGGCGATCACTCCGCCACCGGCCAGCACCAGTTCCACCACACCATCAGGCCCCTCGCCCTTCGGCACATAGCGGATCGCAAGCAGGCTCATCACCTCATCGGCCTTGCTTCGATCGAAGCCGATCGAGCGGACCGCTTCAACCCGCTTGAAGCTGAGGGCCGCGCGGCGACGCTCGAAGCTCTTGGAAACCCGCGCCGCCTTTTCCCAGACGAAGCGGTTGGCCGCGAGCGAAAACAGCCCGGAGCGTGCGGAGAAACTCAAATCGCCGACCTTGAACACGGCGTCCTGCATATGGGCCGATATGATCGCGAGATCATCGGCATCGAGCGCCAGCAGCTTCAAGTCCGTCATGTCACCTCACAGTATCGCCCTTCGGCGGCGCCCGTCGAATTCATGTTTTCGACATAGGTTGCGGCTTGTCCAGTGGCAACGGGGCAAAAAGACTTTTCGCCCCGCCCTTGCCGAGAAAGCGGGCGCCAGGCTGCCGTCAGTCGCTGATGCGCTCGACGATTGCGCCGCAGCGGGTGAGCTTTTCTTCCAGTCGCTCGAAACCACGATCGAGATGATAGACGCGGCTGACCATGGTTTCACCTTCGGCGGCCAGGCCGGCGATGACCAGCGACACGGATGCACGCAGATCGGTTGCCATCACGGGCGCACCGCGCAGGCGGGAGACGCCCTCGATCCGCGCCGTCTGGCCAGAAAGCGTGATCTTGGCTCCGAGACGGGCCAGTTCCTGCACATGCATGAAGCGGTTTTCGAAGATCGTCTCGGTGACATGCGAGACACCATTCGCCCGGGTCATCAGGCCCATGAACTGCGCCTGCAGGTCGGTCGGAAAACCGGGGAAGGGTTCCGTCACGATATCGACCGGCTTGATCTGGTCACCATGGCCGATGACACGGATGCCGCCCTCGACGGCAGAGACCTCGGCGCCGGCACGGCGGATCGCTTCGATTGCCGTATCGAGAAGCGTGATATCCGTGCCCGACAGCGTGACGTCACCGCCGGTCATGGCAACCGCCATGGCATAGGTGCCGGTCTCGATGCGATCAGGCAGGACGCGGTGGCGGGCGCCGGAGAGGCTCGGCACGCCTTCGATCGTAATCGTCGAGGTGCCGGCACCGGAGATCTTCGCACCCATGGCGATCAGGCAGTTGGCGAGGTCGACGACTTCGGGTTCGCGGGCGGCATTGCCGATAACGGTCGTGCCGCGCGCAAGCGAGGCGGCCATCAGCATGACATGGGTCGCGCCAACGGAGACCTTCGGGAAGGTGTAGCGGGCGCCGATCAGGCCGCCCTTCGGCGCCTTGGCATTGATGTAGCCGCCGTCGATTTCCATCTCGGCGCCAAGGGCTGCCAGGCCTTCGATGAAGAGGTCGACGGGGCGCGTGCCGATGGCGCAGCCACCCGGCAGGGACACACGGGCCTGGCCTTCGCGGGCAAGCAAGGGTCCGATGACCCAGAAGCTGGCGCGCATCTTGGAAACCAGCTCATAGGGCGCGGTCGTGTCGGCAACGGTGCGGCAGGTGAAATGGATGGTTCGCGAGTAGGATCCATCCTGATGTTCGCGGCGGCCGTTGACGGCGATATCGACGCCATGATTGCCGAGAATGCGGATCAGGCCCTCGACGTCTGCCAGATGGGGAACGTTTTCGAGCGTCAGCGTGTCGGAGGTCAAAAGCGATGCGATCATCAGGGGAAGGGCTGCGTTCTTGGCGCCCGAGATCGGGATGATCCCGTTCAACGCATTGCCACCAACAATCCTGATGCGATCCATGAGAGCCTGCGATACGGGCGAAAACTGCCCGCCTTTCCTTGAGAACGTGTGAGGGGAAGCCAATCCGGCGAGGCTGGCTCTTTAGACGAAAACCACGGGCGGTTCAATTGACGCCGCAACGCTCGGTTAATCACCGGGTTTGGACGAATTTGCGGCAAAGGCTGGGAAGCCCAGCCGCGTATCACGCGTCGTCGTCGGGATCACCCGAAAGAGCGCTCCTGCGGGCCGCCGGCAGGCCGATGCCGTCTTCTGCCTCTCCGGCACGGCGAGCACGCGACTGCTGCTTGCGACGCGCCAGATTTTCCCTGAGCTTCGCGGCCGCCCGCTCCCGCCGCCTCTGCTCGGCGTCGGAGAGAACACGTTTTCCACGATCGGCAAGCCGCGCCGCCTTTGCAGCCGTGTCTTCCGCTTCGCCCTTGTTTTCCAGGTCATTCGTCATGGCTGCGTGATAACCGATCGAAGAAAAATCGAAAAGAGCCTGACGGCCCTGTCACAAAACTTGGCCAGCTCGACGCTTTACGGCTTGCGCTCCCCAAAACTCTGTGGCAATAGGCGCCTCGTTCCGGGCCGACCACTCAGCGTCGCCCGCCAGATGCTGCTATAGCTCAGGGGTAGAGCACTCCCTTGGTAAGGGAGAGGCCGAGAGTTCAAATCTCTCTAGCAGCACCATTATTTCCCGTGAAAATTCAAATACATACCCGTCTTTCAAGGCGTTACGTCTTCACCTGTTACAGTAAACTGTTACAGTGGGGGACATGAACGACATGCCCAGACACCCCCGACTGATGAAGCGTGGAAACGTCTTCTATCACCGCGCTTCCGTCCCCGAAGATATCCGAGCGACATACGGCAAGACCGAAGAAACCTTCTCGCTCAAGACAAGGGACCCCCGCGAGGCCATGCGATTAGTTCGCATTGAAGGTGCGCGGGTAGACGCTCTGTTTCAAGCGCATCGTGAAGAGCTAGCGCGTCTCGCTGCCCCGAAACTGCAATCATTGACGGCGGAGCAGATCGGTGTCGTAGCCAATGCCTTCCACGCAATGATCTTGGAGGAGGATGAACAAGAACGTTTGGCAGGGTTCGATGACGATGAGGAATTTGACCTGTTTGTGCAGGACACAGGGGTAGTCGAAAGACTGTCCGGTGAACTCTATGCTAGGGGCACGGTGCCGGGCTTCGTCCGGCTTCAATATCCCAAGATCATCTCCCGGCTGAACCTGCCGTGGAACCTTAGCAAAACTCGGAGACATGGCCGGTTCTAAGCCGGTCAATGGTTGAGGCGTCCATACGAGCGATAGAAGATCGTCAAAAGCGCAACGCCGGGCAGGTCGTGAAAACCCCTACGATTGCCACGGCTACGCGAACCCAATCCACCAGCAATGTCACGCTTTCCAGCCTATTTGAGTTATGGGAGCGGGACCATCTGGCAGAAGGGAAAACCCGCAGGACGGCTCGTGACTTTCGGCAGAAGCTCGGCGCGTTTACGGCATATCTTGGCCACGATGATGCCCTCAGGGTAACACGTCGGGAAGTCGTGGAGTTCTGCGACATGCTGCGGCATGAGAAGGGGCTGGGCGCTAACACGATATCTACAAAGTACCTAGCTGCAATCCGCCTCCTATACCGTACTGGCCTAAGGAAAGCGGTCTTGGAGAATGACCCCACTGAGCGCGTTTCCGTGTCAGTCCCAAGGCGCGTCAGGGAACGGTCCCCGGGTTTCACCGATGCTGAGGCAACAGCGATCCTGTCAGCATCTCTACGAGACCCGCAGACGCTCGGTAAGATGTCCGGACTGAACAAGCTGGCAATCCGTTGGTCCCCATGGATATGTGCCTACACCGGGGCGCGGATCACCGAGATTACTCAACTACGGAAGCAGGATTTCGAAGAGGAAAAAGGCATCCCCTACATAAGGATTACCCCTGAGGCCGGATCGGTAAAGACTGGGCAATACCGCCTACTGCCACTTCACCCGCACCTTTTGGAAGTAGGCTTGCTTGAGTTCGTTCACTCAAGACCAGATGGCCCGTTGTTTTACCTGCCAACCGACGAGGTTCTAGAGAGCGGCCACACCCGGGCAGCCAGCGTGAGCGGCAAGGTATCCCAATGGGTTCGCAAGGTTGCGGGGATAACAGACAAACTGGTTCAACCCAATCACGGCTGGCGACACCGCTTTAAAACAGTGGCCCGTGGCGTGGGCATTTCACGGGAGTATGTGGACGCCATCAATGGACATGATGACGGAACAGCAAGTGTGGACTACGGGGAATATCCAATCTCGGCCCTTTTTCGGGAAATCCAGAAGTTGCCGAAATACGAAGTGAGCGCAAAGAGTGGCGGAAACCCTCTTAGGGCTGTCTTAGAATAGGCAGTTATGGTTAGCACGACACGTGCCCTCCGCAAGCGAACCGCTAGAGGGCGAGTCGTTGTCATTAGGCATTGGTCTGATGGTGATGGAGGGGATACAATTACCCGCCCATATAGAGCACTAGGAAGTACCCCTCGGGGATCACCGGCCATGACGCAGCGGGAACCCGCATAATCGGCCTCGACGGCAACAGGAAGAACGCAGGTTTCAAACTAGTGAGTAGGTCACCGGCGGCGGCCTTGGAATAATTTCCACGCCATACAGAGAACTACGAAGCTCCGGGCTTGATCCGGCAACGGCCCCAGCGACCGCCCTGCGATAACGTAGGGATTACCCCCTCATATAGCACTACGAAGAATTTTCCCGGCTCTCCGAGCGGTCATTTCGGTATCCTCCGGGGGATCGGACAGGACACCGCAGGGGACACCGGCAGCGGTCCCCACAATACACATTAGCAATCACTCCAAAGCACTGAAATAACAGCGTAAATAATTACCCCTTCATCAAGAAGAGACGAAGGACTTCCACATCTCAAGAATTACCCCTCCATTCAGAGAAGACGAAGCTCCACGACATACCGAATTGGACAGCCGGAATGGAAGGAGCAGAAGCGAAAACGAGCATGAATAAAAAGCACAACCAAAGGTATTGACGGCGACGGCAGGAGACAGTATTCGCGTGTGCGCGTCTTAAGATATAACTCTAAGTTATATATAAGATACCCTTAGGTTAATCCTGCAATGTTTATTGAAAGACATAGTAGGAGTAGTATCTAGAGATAACCTCTAGGTTCCCTCAAGATATCCCATGGCTCCTCCGGGAGGTCCCTCTAAGACCTCCTCCTCCCTTGTCTCCACCCTGACCTATACCATCGAGTCCCACAGCGACTCGCTGAGAGTCTTCCGGCGACTTCCGCTATCTCGACACCTCCAGGACCCCTGAACGCTCTCCACGGGCCTCTGTGAGTCAAACAGGGCATCTTCCGCCCGACACTGCTCCCCATCCTCGCAACCCCCCACCCCTTCCGCCCCTCTGGGACACCCAGCGGGACGCCTCAGCGTGTCCAGTCGCAGCCCCGCGCCGCCTCGACCGCCCTCAGCGTCACACGACGCAAGCCGACCGGGACACCCTCCCGGTTCTCCGCATACTGGAAAAGGTATCCAGCAGCATGACCACCACCTTCCCGTTACATCCTACCGCAACCATCGAACTCGTCGGCTCCTACACGGCTCGCCATGTCGAGAGCGGCACGACCGTTGACCTGACTGGACGACGGAACCGTAGCACCACGAAAAGTCCCCTGCCGGTTCTCTGCCGGGAACTCCTAGGCTACGGCTTGGACCCTGAGACCCGTGTCCATGTCATCACCAAGTCGCTAGACCGTGACGGCTTCATTCCTGTCTTCAAGCGTGACCGCACCCTAGCCGTTTGGGCTGGGCTGGACGCAGTGGAGAGCGAGACCCGTTCTGTCCATGTCGAGAAGCATCGGCCATACCGTGGCCCCGTCAGGGGCAAGGAAGCGCAGGCGGTTGCCGAGGCAACCAGCGACACCCCGGAAAGCCAGCAGCAGAAAATCGCCTCGACGGCAGCACGGGCAACCGCAGCGAGGGCAACGACATGATCACCAATACCGCGACCATTGCCCCAACCATCCGCCCCGGAATGGGCATGCAGTACACCTCCGAAATCCTCGACAGGAAGACAGGGGAGATGGTTTCCATCGACCAAGGCCACTGGATCACCATGGATGAACTCAGCAAAGCCTTTGAGATCGGCAGGAGGCAACTCGCTCCCGTCCTCCACCAGATGAACTTCCTCCAGATTGAAGGCACAGGCAGGAATGCCCGTAACCGCATCCGAGATTGGGTGATCGCCAAGGGGTACGGCAAGCGCAACAAGCGCAAGTCTGACGATATGCCGTTCGATGTTGTCTCAGCCGAAGGTGTCCGATGGATTGCGGAACGCTGGGAGGCTGCAAGGAAGGCGGTGGAGGAGAAGACCTCGGGCCCCGCCATGGTAGCCCGAGAAGCCTTGCAGGAATTCCAGAGACACCGCAGCAGCCCCTTAAGTGGGCGCCAGGAGGTCCACTGGGTTGCCGATCATTTCCCACACCTCACCCACGACCAGATGGCGCAAGCTCTCAGCCTCTCACGCCAGTTGGTTACGAGGTTCATGAGGATAAGGAGTGATCAGATTGCCAACGCCAAGGCACTCCGAGAACGCCACCGGGAACCCACAGGGGACACCTCGCGGTGTGTTGCACAGTAGGCCTATACACAAGAAGGCAACACCATGAAAAATGACCGCAGGAGCGGGAGACCGCTTAGGCCCTGTCGCTCCAGCCGGTCCTTGCGCTGATCTCGCAGAGGACCCCGAGGGCCACACCTACAGCGAGCGCTATTGCGGCCTTGTCTAGCGTGGCACCCAGCCCTTCAAGACCACCGCTGCCGATGTACGCCCTCACGAAAGCCTGTCGCTCGTCCAGACTAAGAGGGCCAAACATGACGAAGAGGCAGGTGGCGACCCGGAAAGCACTGAGCCAGAAGACGAGGTGCGCAATCACCTTGCCGATCCGAGTGAAAAACATGAACCTATACCCTCCAAAGTGGTCCCCGGCATCGGCCTTAGCAGAGACCCAGCGCACGGGGCAAGGCAACAGCCTGGAGTTAGGCAGAGCGTCAACATAACCTTCTGAAGTACCAGAAGTCTTGGCCGCCTTGCGAAAGAAGCGCGTTATGCGAGTATCGGCTAAAGCGATTCGATCAAGTTGGGGTGATTAGCAGTTGAGCGCGACGTTCTGGAGAAACTTGGGCAATTGGTTTCTCGACTCCAGATGGTTTGGTCCACTGGTCTCGTTCGCCGCCGTAGTACTGAGCTTTTTAATTAACTTCAATTACAGTGACCTTCAGGTTAAGCACCCCTCTTGGGCTGGAATTTTGGGAATTCTTGGATTTGTTGTACCGGCACTCCTAATCTTTTCTGCTTTTGTACAGGCGGCGCTGGAGGCGGGTCGTAAGGTCAGAGAACCTACGTTAAACCAACTGCTGACACAGCTTGCTGACTACAGAAGTCAGACAGAGGATTTTGGTAACGACATAACTAACGTGTTCGACGGACTGCTGTTGCAGTTTAGTCATCGCCTGGAACTCCAGCAAAACGATCAAGTGCGCATCTCGCTGTATATACACGATAGTGTAGCAGATCGGTTCATTCCCTGTGGTCGCTACTCACCAAATCCAGCCTACAGGGGCAGAGGGCGCACCTCCTATCCTGGCAATGAGGGATGCATCGCCAAAGGCTGGCTCACCTCTTGGCACTTCGAAAACGATATACCAGCCGACAAAGCTGACAGGCGAAAATACGAGAAAGAGAGTTACGGCATCCCAAAGGCGGTCTCAGAAAAGCTCAAGATGCAGTCCAGGCTCTACGCAGTGAAGCGAATCGAGTACGAGAACCAGCAACTTGGCGTGATCGTTGTTGAGGCTGAGGAACCCAACCGCTTCGATCAGGTGCCTTTGCAATCCGTGCTGACTGAGCATAGCGATACAATTGGCGCGGTCGTAAAGCGACTACGCGGGTACATCCCGAATCCGGCTACCGCAGAGGCTAAAGGGCTATGAGCAACACACTCAACGTCATGGCTTATCTTATCAAGAACTACCCTGAGCGTATGTCTGATGAACTCTCAAATGCGAGACTGACCAAAATGGTCTACCTGGCGGACTGGCGTCACGTCTTAGAGACCGGGAAGCAGATTACAGCCATCAAGTGGTATTTCGATAACTATGGACCATTCGTGAGGGACGTGGAGCAGACGGCCATTTTAAATGAAGACGTCATCGCGATCGAAAAGACACAAAACATTTACGGCCAGAGTAAAAAGAAATTTGCGCTGAGAGATCCAAATTACAAACCTGTTCTCCGAGATGATGAAGTACAGTCCCTCGATCACATAATTAATGTAACGAGCAAGTTATACTGGAAAGATTTTATAAACTTGGTATACTCCACGCACCCAATAGCCAGCTCTGAACGATACAGCTATCTTGACCTTCCTTCCAAGGCTAAAGAGTATCAGGCTGTCTTGGCTGAAACCAAAGCTAACTGAGAATCTATACAATTGCAGGACGGAACTGGTCCAAGAGGATCGCCGGGGGATCATCGGCCCCCGGCAGGTTCCTTTAGGGTCACGGCGAGAACACCGAGGGAACCCCGTGTTGCTTCAAGAGGGTCCGCAGCGACACCGTGATATCATGGGTCATCTGCCGAACCTCCAGTACCTCGTCAAAGGCCTCATACCTGACAGCCTCAAGGGGCATGTTCTGTCTCGCGTGGAAGTACACGTCTTCCGGCCCGTAGGCCTTGCAGGTTTCCGTGAGGACCACCTCTCCTGCCTCGTCATAGAAGACAACCGTGTAAATCGTCCTGGGGTCATGATTACGCCGTGGCATCGCAAGCGCCCTCCTCCGCCTTGTCCCTGCCCAGCAGGTCGATCAGGAGGGAGTAGATCGAAGGACCGAATAGCTCTCGGTTCCCAGCGGGTGCCAAGGGACCCACGATATCGAGACCTTCGACCAACTGAAATTCGCCGCCGTCAGCCTGTTCTAAGGCTTGGTCCGCAGCGTCAGAGTAGTCGGTTGCATCAAGGAAGTCCGTGCAGAGGACCGTGCCATCCTCTTCGAAGTAGATGACACCCCAGAGGTTATCCAGCGTGGTCACAGTGGCGGCATTGGTGAGCGTGTGCATGTCCCTTGTTCTCCTCTTGGAACGCCGCAGGATCGCGGCAGGGACCTCCTAGAATTCAGACGAACGGACCATTGTCGAACACTTAAAACCTACGATACCGCAGAGAAATCAATCGCTTCGGTAACGCAGGGATTGGGGCTTGGGACAGCGCTCTGATGTCCCTTGTGGAACTCTCAGCGATTTCGCCGGTGCCTTCGGTATCGCAGCGAAGCTCAATTTTGGGCTGGCTTATTCACTCCTCCCCGGCCCAGCCCCTCCTGACTCCGTAGAGCCTGGTGGAGCGCGTTCTGTTGCGGGAGGTGTCGCAGGTCATCGGAGTTGCTGGAGGCGCACGATGAGCCTCGACGGCGACATGTAGAGCCGCCTCATAACACAAGCCCCATAGACTGGCTCGCCATTGTCATTGACCGATGGTTGCAGTAACTCAATCAGGACGAGACTGGAGGAGGAAGACCGTGGGAAGCTTTTCGATTTGGCACTGGATAGTTGTCTTCCTGATCCTCTTCCTTCCGTTCTACCTCCTCCTCCGCAAGCCCCGGCGCAAAGCCAGCCAAGACAGCGCAGCGCAGATCGGCGGATTGTCAAATGTCGAGAAGCTGGAGAAGCTCGCCAAGTTGAAGGCTGAAGGTGCAATCACCGCAGCGGAGTATGACGCAGAGAAGCGGCGGATACTCGGGTAACCACGCAGGTCCCGGCAGGACCCTGAGGGACCCCGCGACCTTTTCTGCAAAAATTGTGTGAGCATATTACGTATACTCCACCTCGCTCAAAACCCCCCGGTGGTGGGGGTGGGGGTCCCGCCCATGCCCTATCCCGGCGCGACTGAGCGGTAGCCGGGCGACTTCCTCTCAGTCACCGGCGCATTCGTCGCAGAAACCCCATTCACCTCCAGCCGCCAAGGCCATTCTGAATGGTCTTCCGCAGTGAATGCAGTTAGCGTCCGCGTTGGCTAACTCCGCTTTCCTCGCGGCGTCCTGCCAGTTGCGGTCAAATTCTCGCTGCGCGTCTGACCGTCGGCGGAGTTCTGCCTCCACCTCTTCCTTAGTCCACCCTGCTGTCATTTCGAAACCTCCGATGCACGACCCTAGCCACGCTTAGCGCACCCGGCAAGTTGGTGAGCCACAGACTGGTTTACAGAGGGATACCGAGCGACCGCGACAGCCCTGCCTGTCCACAATGTTTACTTTCTGGACACTGCCCACTTGACTGTCCATTTAGCGTCCACTAACAATACGTCCACAACAGCCATAGAGGAAAGTGGACGGCAGATGATCGTAGGATATGCGAGAGTGAGTTCAACCGGGCAGGATCATGCAACCCAGATTGACCGCCTCACGGCAGCGGGTGCGGAGAAGCTGTTCAGTGAGAAGCAGTCGGGCGTAGATAAGGACCGCCCTGCCCTTGAGGAATGCCTTCGGTTCGTCCGAGAAGGCGACGTGTTGCTAGTGACCAAGCTGGACCGCCTCGCCCGTTCTGCCTCGCACCTTCACCAAATCGTGGAGGGCTTGAACCAGAAGGGAGTAGGCTTCCGGGTACTGGACGACGCTACGCTAGACACCACCACCAGAACCGGGAAACTGGTCTTCGGCATCCTTGCGAGCATCGCAGAGTTTGAGACAGCGCTTCGGAAGGAGCGGCAGCTTGAAGGCATAGCCAAGGCGAAGGCCGAAGGCAGGACCGGAGGTAGACCCGCCCAGATCACTCCGGGTGTCAAAGCGGAAATCATTCAGTTGAGCGCTGAGGGTGTCAGTGTCCGCAAGATCGCGGCGGAGGTTGGGTTCAGCAAGTCAGCCGTGCAGAAGGTCTTGGACGAAGCGAAGGCCGGAAAGGCACCCTGAGGGACCCGTGTACAATGTTGCTCGCGTCTGTCCTTCCACATTTTTCCACTTCCCCGCTTGAACCCTCTCCTATCCCGCTGCGAACCTGCAGATCACCCGCCGGGACTCGCTTTGAGTACCTCGCGGACCGTGTTTGCCACCATCCGTAATCTGCGGAGCGCTTGAATTGCGGAAAATCATGAGAGACACCATCTCCCTTTGATGCCCCAGTCATATCGACTACGCTTTACCAATCAACACGCGACGAAGTAGCAGCACGGCACACCGCCGAGGGCAGAAGCAGGGCCCTTGATGGACCTTGGCAGCATCTTCGCATCTGGGTATTTGCAGCGGAGGATTGCAAGATCCATCTGAGGCAGCTTATTGCTTCTGGAGAGCGCTGTTGAGCTCCTGCTCATACTCCTTTTGCGTTTGCATGGGCCTGTCCGGCCAGACTGCACGAGCACTTATCACGTCGGGATCACGCTTCGCCTGGGAGATATCGGCAACAAGCGTATCAACTGCCGCTTGCGTCCACTCCATTAGGGACTCGTTTGCACTTCTTACTTCGGTCAGAACCGATGCTCGATCCCAAATCTCATGCAACGCCCTCACACTCACAATTTTTTCCGTGTTCGTGAGGCTGCCAAGTTCGGCGCTTGATGGGTAATTCAATTTCATTGAGACCGACACCACGCATACGTTGTTAGGCAGCTTAAAGCCTACCGCTGTGAATTCCAGTCTAGGATAGAACGCGTGAACGAAGGCGATAGGCTCAACGTACACCGCGACGCTAGAACGCTCTAACTCTGCCCGAATTCGAGCCTTCACCGAGTCAACATCTGTCCAACAGCCATCACCAACCTGATCACTTACATTAAGTTCGATCCCCCTGATCAAGCCGACAGCAGCATTTCTCGCGATAAACACGGTGTTCGCAAATCGAGTGTCGAGATAAGCTCGCTCGGAGTCATAGGCCCCCGTCGACGCTGACTGAGCAGCGGCATCAGGGCCGGAGTTGAAAGTCAGCAAAGCTCCAACCGCTAAAGTTGTGGCCATAATCTTTCTTGATGTCACGATCCGACCTCCGCTCACGTTCTCAAAGCACGGCTATCACAGTCCATTATTGGGTGTGAAGGGACATGAGATGAATTGCCGTGGCACACAACAAGGCATCCACGCTGAGGACGGATAGGCATCATCTACGCCGCTCAGCCTCATAAGAACTGGTCACCCAAAGCCTCTCCTATACCGCAGCGACAGACTTTTTCGATGCAACGATAGCCTGCAACTGCTCCACCGTCAGCCAAGGGCGCGATCGATGAATGACTCTATGACAGTTTGCACATAACAGCGCAAAGTCACTCAATCTGGTCTTTCCGTTGTCGGGCAGGGTATGGATCGGACGAATGTGGTGGGCCTCGATGAAGCCTTCACCGTGCGCACCGTACCTATCGGCGAAATCGAAGTCACAGGCTTGGCACCTCAGCGCTCCTTCCGCTTTTAGCGCTCTCGCCTTCACCTTATCCACTATTGTCCTGTTTCGTTCCCGCGTCCTATGTACACGTGTCAGGATCTTGCCTTCCGACGCTTCAAAAAGCCCCTCTTCCTCCTCAGAGGGCTCCGGCAAGAGGGTATCTGGCGCACCGTCGACTGCTTTGCGTATGGCTAGCGCCGTCGCCCTGAGGTGGTCAGGCCTTTCTGAAAACTCGTGCCAAACGACCTCATCAAGCCGGTTTCCCCGCGTTAGGCCAACCTTCCCTGAGCGGACATACTCTTGGTCGAAGCGGCGAAAGTTCATCATCTTCATGTACACGCCGTTCGGATTTCTAAAGTCCTCACTCACTCGAATACCCAGCGCATGCCCAAGGCGGTTCAGCAGCTCTGAGAGCTCGGCTACCTGTTTGCTAGCTTTGCCGGGTGGGTTTAAAGGGCTTTGAAAATAGAGTTCAAGGGCGAGGATGAGTTCATCGCGATACCAGTCAGGATTTCTCATTCAAAGTTCCACCAGGCGGTTGAGCGTCAACAAGTGTAAGCCCAATCTAAGACCGTTGAAACTGTTACAGTGATGTGTTACATCGCAAGAACGCTGGGGCGCTATGATCCCCTTAATACTGGGATTTTCCGAAATCTACCATCGCCTTCAAATCTCTCTAGCAGCACCATTTTTCCAACATCACGTCTGTCTCTCTTGCGACGCTGGCGCGCGCCGTTCCTTCACAAGTCAAATCCGGCGCGATTCTCTCGATCCTGCTTCGTGTTCGATCATGCGGGCGACCTTGCGGCGTTCGGCTCTCGATCGGATTTGCCGCGCGAAGACGCGCGAGGGGACCAATGTGATCTGGTCGGCCTTGTTGCGGCTCAAACGGAAGGATCGCTCTGCGGCCACGAGGCGGTCGTGCCAGGTGTAGCAACCGACGGCAACAACAGACAAAGCATCGGCTGCGGCAAGTTCGTCCCGGGCGTCGCCGGAGCCGGGCACGCTCGACAGCAGTTCCTCGAACGAGCCGAGATCGAGAAAGTCACCGCTGCGCAAGGGCCCCTGCACGAGTTCGCTGCGTCGGTCCGATGGCGAGAAGCCTTTGCGATCGGCTTCGCTCAGGGAATAGACCTGATCCCGGTCTGGATAGGAGAGCCGCAAGAAGACCGCCTGCACGAAGATGATTTCGGAGCTCATATTGGTGACGATGCACCGAGCGGCGACCGTGTCGCCCCCTCCCCTGGTGATCATGATCTTGGGCCGCAGCTGATGGCGGTAGCTCGAGTAGAACAGGTGCAGATAGAGCATCCACACACCGAGCATCGCTAAGCTCGACAGCGCTGAAATGACCGCGTGATTTTCCTTCAACCAGGTCCACATGATGCCACTCCCTTGCCCTCCCGAACGCCCTTCGGAAGCGAAGGTTTCCGCAATCCGTGTCACCGGTGCCAGGCATTCCCCTGCAGGGCGTCAGCTGAACGCCGCACCACATCGGCCACCTCCGTGAGCTGCTTGGCGATGGGGCTGGTCTTGCGCCAGATCATGCCGATCCGGCGGGATGGTTGCGGGTCCTCGAAGCGGGCGATTGCGACATCCGCAGAGCGGGTTTCGACCGGCATGGCAATCTCCGGGATCAGCGTGACACCGATGCCGGCCCCGACCATCTGCACGAGCGTCGAGAGCGAGCTGCCGTCGAGGATCTCGCGGGGGCGAACCGTGCCCATATCGCAGAAGGAGAGTGCCTGTTCGCGAAAGCAATGGCCCTCCTCCAGGAGCAGCAAACGCATCTCGCGCAGCATGTCGCGGCTCGGCACGGGCTTGTCGGCATCCTCCTTGGGACGCACGAGCACGAAGCTTTCCTCGAACAGGGGCATTTCGGTCAGTGAGGGCTCGGACACCGGCAGGGCGACGATCGCGGTGTCCAGGCGTCCTTCCGCCAGTTCCTGCAGAAGCTTCGGCGTTACGGTTTCGCGAACATGGATGTCGAGATCGGCGTTTTCCCGCGTGAGCGCCGAGATCATTCCCGGAAGAAGATAAGGCGCCACCGTCGGAATGACCCCGATGCGCAGGCGCCCGACCAAATGCTTGCGATGGGCCCGCGCAAGGTCGCCCAATTCGTCCACCGAGCGCAGGATCTCGCGCACCCGAAGGAGAAATTCTTCGCCGAAGGCCGACAGGCGCAGCTGTCGCGCGGCCCTTTCGAAGAGTTCCGCACCGAGCGCTTCTTCCAGCTCCTTGATCTGCACCGACAGAGCCGGCTGGGAAATCGAACAGGCTTCCGCGGCCCGTCCGAAATGGCCATGTCGGGCGAGCGCCTCGAAATAACGCAGCTGGCGCAGGGTGAAGTTTATCATAACCCTATCCTATGGAACCGATCACAAATTCCAACTTACATTAATCGAAACCCTTTGCTAGAACAATTCCAGATGACGTCGGGAGGATCGCCTTAAGGGGGCGGTCCTACCTTATCTGTTTCCGCGTCGAGGCAGATGAAGACGGATCAGGCGAGGCTCTCCAAAGTCTCGTCGCCATTTCATCGGATTGTGATGCGGACATGCTCTTCAGGAGCAGATCAGCCATTCGATCCTGGACAAGCGGGTTCTTCAAGGAGGTACATCATGGATACCATGAGCAACAAAAATGCCGGGAAATGTCCGGTCATGCACGGTTCGAACACGGAAAGCGGCGCAACGCCGATGGCCTGGTGGCCGAACGCGCTGAACCTCGACATCCTGCACCAACACGACACGAAGACCGACCCGATGGGCAAGGACTTCAACTATCGTGAAGCCGTGAAGCAGCTCGATGTCGCAGCGCTGAAGGCCGACATGAAGGCACTGCTGCGCGACAGCCAGGAATGGTGGCCGGCCGACTGGGGTCACTACGGCGGCCTGATGATCCGTCTCGCCTGGCACTCTGCCGGCTCCTATCGCCTGGCCGACGGCCGTGGTGGCGGCGGCACCGGCAATATCCGCTTCGCTCCGCTCAATTCCTGGCCCGACAATGCCAGCCTCGACAAGGCCCGCCGCCTGCTGTGGCCGCTCAAGAAGAAGTACGGCAACAAGATCTCCTGGGCCGACCTGATCCTCTTTGCCGGCACCGTTGCCTACGAAGACATGGGCCTGAAGACTTTTGGCTTTGCCTTTGGCCGTCCCGACATCTGGGGTCCGGAGAAGGACGTCTACTGGGGTGCGGAAAAGCAGTGGCTCGCCCCCTCCGACAGCCGCTACGAAGACGTGACCAAGCCCAACACGATGGAAAACCCGCTGGCCGCCGTTCAGATGGGCCTCATCTACGTCAACCCGGAAGGCGTGAACGGCAAGCCGGACCCGATGGCGACCGCCGCCCAGGTTCGCGAGACCTTCGCCCGCATGGCGATGAACGACGAGGAAACTGCAGCGCTGACCGCCGGTGGCCACACCGTTGGCAAGGCGCATGGTAACGGCGACGCGCAGGCGCTCGGCGTTGAGCCGGAAGCCGGCGACCTGGAAAACCAGGGCTTCGGCTGGATGAACCCGAACCAGAACGGCAAGGCAAGCCTCGCTGTGACCTCGGGCATCGAAGGCGCCTGGACGACCAACCCGACCGTCTTCGACATGGGCTATTTCGAGCTGCTGTTCGGTTATGACTGGGAGCTCACCCACAGCCCGGCCGGTGCCCAGCAGTGGCAGCCGATCGGCATCAAGGAAGAGCATATGCCGGTCGATGCGTCCGATCCGTCGATCCGCCGCATGCCTATGATGACCGATGCCGACATGGCGATGAAGGTCGACCCGACCTACCGCGCCATCTGCGAGAAGTTCATGGCGGATCCGGCCTACTTCCAGGACACGTTTGCCCGTGCCTGGTTCAAGCTGACCCACCGCGACCTCGGTCCCCGCGTTCGCTACATCGGCCCGGAAGCCCCGACCGAAGACCTGATCTGGCAGGATCCGATCCCGGTTGGCCCGAAGAACTTCGACATCGGCGCCGTCAAGGCCAAGATCGCGGCTTCCGGCCTCTCGATCGCAGACCTCGTCGCCACTGCCTGGGACAGCGCGCGGACCTACCGCCAGTCCGACATGCGCGGCGGTGCAAACGGTGCCCGCATTCGTCTCGCTCCGCAGCGTGACTGGGAAGGCAATGAGCCGGCCCGTCTGGCAAAGGTTCTGGCTGTGCTCGAGCCGATCGCAGCCGAGTATGGCGCGAGTGTTGCCGACGTCATCGTGCTGGCCGGCAATGTCGGCGTCGAAAAGGCGGCCAAGGCTGCCGGTTACGACCTGACCGTGCCGTTCGCCGCCGGTCGTGGCGATGCCACCGCAGAACAGACGGATGCCGAAAGCTTCAAGCCGCTCGAGCCGCTGGCCGATGGTTTCCGCAACTGGACGAAGAAGGACTATGTCGTCAGCCCTGAAGAGATGCTGCTCGATCGCGCCCAGTTGATGGGCCTGACAGGTGCGGAAATGACGGTGCTGCTCGGCGGTCTGCGTGTGCTCGGCGCCAACTATGGCGGCACCAAGCATGGCGTGTTTACAACCCGCGAAGGCCAACTGACGAACGACTTCTTCGTCAACCTGACCGACATGGGCTTCACCTGGAAGCCGACGGGCAAGAACTCCTACGACATCTGCGACCGCAAGACCGGTGAGAAGAAGTTCACCGCGACGCGCGCCGATCTCGTCTTCGGTTCCAACTCCGTTCTGCGTGCCTATGCGGAAGTCTACGCCCAGGATGACAACCAGGAGAAGTTCGTGAAGGACTTCGTCGCCGCCTGGGTCAAGGTGATGAACGCCGATCGCTTCGATCTGGAAGCCTGAGAGCTACGGGCCCGAGGCTCGTGCCCCGAGCCTTGGAACCGCTAGAGGAAGCCGGAGATGCTAGTCGCATCTCCGGCTTTTTCTTTGCCCAAGGCAGCGTAGCGCTAGCGCAGGAAGGCCCGGAAGCGCTGCAGCGAAAGTACGAAGAAGATCGTCGAGATCGCGATCAAGGCGAGGATCTGGGGCCAGACGACGGCAAGCCCAGCATCGCGGAACAGCACCGCTTGCGCCATGATGACGAAATGGGTGTTGGGGGCTGCCGACATGATCCACTGGATCACCTCCGGCATGCTCTCTCGCGGCGTCATCCCGCCGGAGAGGATCTGCAGGGGAAGCAGCACCAGCATCAGGAGAAGTCCGAACTGCGGCATAGACCCTGCGACTGTTGCGAGGAAGATGCCCATGCAGGTGGCGGCAACGAGTTGCAGGGCAGCGCCCACAAGAAAGAGCAGCAGAGAGCCCTGCAGGGGCACGTCAAGCGCGGCCTCCACCACGACGAAGAGCGAGAACATCGTCGCGAGAAGGACGACGAGACCCATCGACCAGATCTTGCTCAGCATGATCTCGGCCGGCGTGACCGGCATGACGAGAAGATGTTCGATCGTCCCATGCTCCCGCTCGCGGATCAGGGCTGCCCCGGTCAGGATGATCGACAGCATGGTGACAGCGGAGATGACCTCGTTGATCGAGCCGAACCAGCCCTTGTCGAGCTCCGGGTTGAAGCGCGCCCTGAGCGACAAACCGACCGTCGCAGCCTCGTCGCCGTTTCCTCGGTCCAGGAATGCGTTGACCTCCTGGGTGACGATTTCCTGGATGTATCGCCCGCCCGAGAAGGCCTGGGTCATCTGGGTGGCGTCGACATTAAGCTGGATCTGCGGTGCTTTGTCCGCCAGAAGGTCGCGCTGGAAACCAGGCGGAATGTCGAGCACGAAGGTGTCGACCCCGGCATTCATGCGAGGATCGATCTCGTTGGGCGCGATCATCTGCGGCGGCAGGAAATACGGCGGGTAAAGCGCGTTTTCGATCCGCGTCGAAACCTGCGACCGGTCCTCATCGACGATGGCGACGGCCGCCTTGTTCAGCGTCTCCGGTTCGGCGGTCGCGGCCGTGTAGATGTTGAGCGTGAAGGCGTAGACGATCAGGAAGAGCAGAGCCGGATCCCGCGCGAGACCACGAAGCTCCTTGATGCCAAGCTCGATAATGTTCGACACGCGCATGGCTCACACCGCCTGCTTCTTCAGGAGCAAGGTTCCCGCAACGAGAAGAAGCGGTCCGACGATGGTCAGCGCCAGAAGCTGCGGGCCGAGATCCGCAAAGGTGAGCGCCTTCGAAAAGACGCCGCGCGAGATCGTGACGAAATGGCTGGCCGGGTAAATCTGGCCGATCAGCGCACCCGCTCCCTGCAGGGCCGACACCGGCGAAAGCATGCCGGAAAACTGCACGGCCGGGATGATGGTCAGCAGCGTCGTGCCGAAGATCGCGGAGATCTGGCTCTTCATGAAGCTCGACAGCAGGAGCCCGAGTGCCGTTGCGGCGAAGACATAGAGGAATGCCCCGAGCGCCAGCACCGCGAAGCTTCCCGTCAGCGGCACCCGGAACGCGAAGACGGCAAAGGCCGTCAGCATCAGAAAATTGACGAAGGCAATGCCGATATAGGGAAGCTGCTTACCGAGAAGAAACTCCAGCCGTGTTACCGGCGTGACGTAGAAGTTGATGATCGAGCCCAGTTCCTTTTCCCTAACGACGCTCAAGACCGAGAGCATGGCGGGGATGAGCATCAGCAGCAGCGGGATCACGGCCGGCACCATCGACACCAGGCTCTCGAGGTTGGGATTGTAGCGGTATCGCAGCTCGATCCGAAATCGGCCGCTGGCCGCCTCGTCCCCGTAGAGTTCACGTGCCTTGCGCGCCAGCCAGGTGGCATGCATGCCCTGAACATAACCCGAAACGGTTTCCGCCCGAGACGGCATCGCGCCATCGATCCAGGCGCCGATCTCGACGCTGCGATTGCCGCGGGACAGGTCTCTAGCAAAGCCTGCGGGGATCTCGATCGCCAGGCTGATCTCGCCCGAGCGCATGCGGCGATCGAGCTCGGCGTAATCGGTGATCGGTGGCCGCTCGATGAAATAGCGGGAGCCGGCGAGCTCGGCGACGTATTCGCGGCTCAGGACCGTATCGTCCCGATCGAGCGCTGCAAAAGTGAGGTTCTCGACGTCCAGATTGATCCCGTAGCCGATGACGAACATCAGGATGAGGCTGCCCAGCATGGCCAGCGTGGCGCGGATCGGATCGCGCACAAGCTCCAGCGCCTCGCGACGGCTGAAGGCCAGAAGGCGACGTCGATCGAGCAGCGGACGGTGCCGTCTGGGCTGACTCTCAGGTGCCTGCGGTAACGCCACGTCCGCCTCGATATCGGCGGGTCGCTCCGGCACGCTCTCCTCGCCGATTGCCTCCTCCAGATAGCGGACGAAGGCCTGCTCCAAGTTCTCCGCCTTGGCGCGCGCCACGATCGCGTCCGGTGTATCTGTGACCAGGACCTTGCCCGCATGCATGAGCGAAATCCGGTCGCAAAGCGCCGCCTCGTTCATGAAATGGGTGGATACGAAGATCGTCACGTTATCGCGGCGCGAGAGGTCGGCCAGCAATTGCCAAAAACCGTCGCGCGCGACCGGATCGACACCGGACGTGGGCTCGTCGAGGATCAGGATGTCCGGGCGGTGGATCAGAGCGACGGCCAGCGACAGCCTCTGGCGCATGCCGAGCGGCAATGCATCGGGCAGGTCATCGAGCACCGCCTGAAGGCCAAACCTTGCGACGAGTTCCTCTAGGCGCGGCTCGATCTCGGTGTCCGACATGCCGAACAAGCGGCCATGCAATGCCAGATTTTGGCGCAGCGTCAGTTCGCCATACAGCGAGAAAGACTGGCTCATGTATCCAACGCGGCGGCGCAGGGCGATGTCCTTCGGGTCCACGGCATGGCCGAAGACGGTGGCCGTCCCGTCGCTTGCGGCGAGCAACCCCGTCAGCATTTTCATGGTCGTGGTCTTGCCGCACCCATTCGAACCGAGAAATCCGAAGATTTCGCCGCGCGGAATCTCGAAACTGACGTCATCGACAGCGGTGAAATCTCCGAAACGCATGGTCAGATGATCGGCGCGAATTGCAATCTCGGTTTCCGCTTCCGGCATGCGGGGCGGGATCTGCAAGGGTTCTGCCCGCCCTCGCTTCACCTCCGGCAGGAGGGCGACAAAGGCCGCATCCAGCGTCACAGTCGCGGTGATCTCGCGCAGCTCGGCCGGCGTTCCCGTCGCGAGGATCCGGCCTTCATCCATGGCCACCAGCCAGTCGAAACGCTCTGCCTCTTCCATATAGGCCGTCGCGACGATGACGCTCATTCCCGGCCGCTCCGCCCGGATGCCGTCGATCAGTTCCCAGAACTGACGACGGGAGAGCGGATCGACCCCTGTTGTCGGCTCGTCGAGGATCAAGAGGTCGGGATCATGGATCAGCGCACAGCAGAGGCCGAGCTTCTGCTTCATGCCGCCCGAAAGCTTGCCTGCCGGACGATCGGCAAAGGCAGTCAGGCCAGTGGCTCTCAACAATCCCGCGATCCGGTGCTCTCGCTCTCGACGATCCTGCCCGAACAAACGGCCAAAGAACTCGGCATTCTCGAAGACTGACAGCGTCGGATAGAGGTTCTTGCCCAGTCCCTGCGGCATGTAGGCGATGCGAGGGCATGTCTTGCGGCGGTGAGATGCGCGCGCCATGTCGCCGTCGAAAACCTCGACGCGGCCCGTCTGAATGGACCGCGCGCCAGAGACGAGCGAGAGGAGGCTGGACTTGCCGACGCCATCCGGTCCGATGAGACCCACCATCCGGCCGGCGGGAATGTCCAAGGAGATGCCGCGCAGGGCTTCGGTCTTGCCATAGGAAAGACCGACATCCGTCAGCCGCACCACCGGCCTTTGCACGTCGTCCCTCTGCGGCTTGTCGATCATCTCACTGCACCAGGGTCGCGGTCAGGCTTTCCGGCCAGGCAGCCTGCGGGTCGAGATTGACATAGGCGATGCCCGGCAGGCCCGTCTTCACCTGCTGGATGTATTTCTTCAGCAGCGCCTGCGGGATCTGCGCCTTGACGCGGAACATCAGCTTTTCCCGTTCCTCATCCGTCTCGACCGTCTTCGGCGTGAATTGGGCGACGTCGGCGACGAAGCTGACGCTGGCGGGGATCGTATAGGCCGGCGCGGCATCGAGCACGATGCGCGCCTCGCTGCCCAGCGCGATGCGGCCGACTTCGGCCGTCGGCAGGAAGAAGGCCATGTAGACGTCGGAGAGGTCGACGATATTCAGCACACGACCGCCGGCGCCGAGCACCTCGCCGAGTTGGGCGACGCGGTACTGCACGCGTCCGTCTCGGGGCGAGCGAAGCGTGCTGTCGGCAATGTCGGCGTCGATGCTGTCGATGGCGGCAGCGGCGGCTGCAACTGCGGCTTCAGCGTCGATGACTTGCGCCCGTGCCGCACCGATCGCAGCCTCGGAGGCTGCAACTTGTGCCTTGGCCGCGGCGAGTGCTGCCCGCGCACTGGCGGCAGCGGCCTGATCATCATCAACGGCTTGCTGGCTGGTCGTGCGGCTCTCCATAAGGCGCTCGGTGCGGGCGAGCCTTGTCTCGGCCGAATTCAGCTGGGCCTCGCGCTGGGCGACACTGGCGAGAGCGGCCTCGCGCTCGGCTTGCCGCTGCGCCACCACGCTCTTGGCCGTGTCCACTCCGATCAGCGCCCGGCGATGCTCAGCCACCGCCTGCCGCCGACGGGCGCCAAGCTGACTGGTGTCCATGACGGCGAGCACCTGCCCCGCGGTCACGAAGTCACCCTCGCCAACGAGTATGTCCCTGACGCGACCGCCGGTCTTTGTGGAGATGTCGATCTCGACCGCTTCGATGCGGCCGTTTCCGTGGGCGATGTTGGCGGGCAGACCATCGCCTTCGTAGGTCTTCCAGGCGTAATAGGCGGCACCGCCCGCCACAATGACAATCAATGCGACCAGCCAGCCGCTCCGACCCCTTGCCATGCCGAGTTCTCCGCAATCACCAGGACATCGTCGTGTCCGTTGCGGATAGTCTTAAGGGGCAAGGCCACGGACGATCTTGATCTGCGTCAATTGCGGTTTGCACCGCACAAGCATGCTCGCATCAAGACAACACCGCCCCGACAGGTCGGGGCGGTGCCTCTCTGGCGCAACGAACGGCGAAAATCAGAAACCGCTGGCGAGCCGACGACGAAGATCCTTGATATCCGGGGTTTCCACCTCCGCAAGGCGGCGTTCCCAGGACAAGGCCGTCTCGACGATGACGCCGAGATCGTTGTAGCGGGGTATCCAGCCGAGCACCTGTTTGGCCAGCGTGGAATCCGCCACCACGAGCGACGCGTCGCCCGGACGCCGCGGAGCGTAATCGACACGGAAATCGACATTCGTAGCGCGGCGCACCGCCTCGACAATATCGAGCACCGAGTAGCCCTTTCCATAACCGCAATTCGCGACCAGCGGACCGCCGCCGTTGCGGAGATAGGTCAGCGCCTGCAAATGGGCGTCAACGAGATCGTTGATATGGATATAGTCGCGCACGCCGGTGCCATCAGGCGTGTCGTAATCCGTGCCGTAGACCGACATCGAGGCCCGCTTGCCGAGGGCTGCTTCGCAGGCGACCTTGAGCAGATGCGTGGCCCCAGCAGCCGAATTGCCGGCACGTCCCTGCACGTCGGCGCCGGCAACGTTGAAATAGCGCAGGGCGACATAACAAAGACCATGGGCGCGTGCCGTGTCGCGCAGCATCATCTCGCTCATCAGCTTGGACTGGCCGTAAGGCGATTCCGGCCTGAGCGGCGCGTCCTCGCGCACCGGCAGGGGCTTGTCCGGCAGACCGTAGACGGCAGCCGTCGAGGAGAAGATCACCTTGTCGATGCCAGCCTTCACGGTCGCCTGCAGCAGGCGCCGCGTGTTCTCCGTGTTGTTTTCGTAATAGGTCAGCGGATCGGTGATGGATTCCGGCACCACGATCGATCCGGCGAAATGGATGATGGCCTCGATCTCGTTCTCGGCAAAAATCTGCTTCAGCACATTGGCCTTGCCGATGTCGCCGAGATAAAAGCGCGCCGCGGGCGGAACTGCCCAGCGAAAACCGGTGGACAGCCGATCGACGACGACGACCTCTTCGCCTGCATCGAGGAGTGCCCAGACCATGTGGCTGCCAATGAAACCGGCGCCACCCGTCACCAAGATCGCCATGACTTTTCTTCCCGTTGTTTTTCTTATCGGGACATGAAAAGCACGCGCACCTTACGGAGTGCTTATGAACGGGCGCCAACCTACTGATTTAGCTTCTCTAATTGGTTTCTTCGTTAAGGTCGGGTGACCGCATTTGCTCAAATTGTAGCGAAGTGAGGCCTTGCCATCGTCAGAGCGCCTTCACGTATTGGCTCAGCCGCTCCGCAGCGTCGGCGATATGGGCCGGATTGCGCAGGAAGCAGGCGCGCAGGAAGGGCAATCCACCTTCTCCGAAGGCCGTGCCCGGGGCCATGCCGACGCCGGTCTTGTCTACGATATCGAGGGCGGCCTGGCGGCTGTCGGTGATGCCGTCAATCTTCAGGAAGGCGTAGAGTGCGCCTTCGGGCTTCAGCGTTTCGACCCGGTTGGTCGCGATCAGGGCATCGCAGAGAATGTCGCGCGATGCGGTCGCGCGGGCGATGTTTTCCCGAACGAAATCATCGCCCTGATCCAGGGCGACCACGGCACCGCGCTGCATGAACTGCGCCACGCCCGAGGTCGAGTACTGGATCAGGTTTTCGATCACTTGGCCGAGTTCCGGCGGGGCAACGATCCAGCCGACACGCCAGCCGGTCATCGACCAGTTCTTCGAGAAGGAATTGGCAAAGATCACCTTGTCGCCCTCTTCCATCACATCGAGGAAGGAAGGAGCGCGCTCTTCGGCACCATAGTAATAGAGCGCGTAGATCTCGTCGGCGAGGATCCAGATGCCATGGCGGCGGGCAATCTCGAGGATCGCCTTGAGATCATCGCGGTTTGCCGTCCAGCCGGTGGGATTGGACGGGGTGTTGATGAAGAGGGCGCGGGTCTTCGGCGTGATCGCCTTCTCCAGCCGGTCGAGATCGAGAACCCAGCGACCGTCGGTGAACGACAGCGGCACGCAGACGGACTTCGCACCGGCCAGATCGATGGCGGAGACGATGTTCGGCCAGCACGGTGACAGATAGATCATCTCGTCGCCGGGCGATGTGAGTGCCTGCACGGCAAGCGCGATTGCCTGCATGCCCGATGCCGTGACGTAGAAGTGCTCGGCGGGCAGATCAACGGCGAAATGGCGCTGGTAGTAGCGCGACAGCGCCTGGCGCAGTTCCGGGATGCCCCGCTGCCAGGTATAAAAGGTTTCGCCGCCCAGCAGCGCTTCACTGGCGGCGCGATTGATGAAGTCCGGCGTCGGAAGATCGCCCTCGCCTGCCCAGAGCGGAAGAAGTCCGTCGCGGCCCCGCGCATAGTTGATGATCTCGACGATACCGCTTTCCGGTGCGGCGAGCGCGCGGGGGCTAAGGCTGTCCAGCAAGGCCATGGGAAATCAACTCCTTCGATCAGTGCGGAATGTCTAACCGATCGTTGGGCAAAAATCCCATGATATTCCTTGAGGATGAAATCGATCTCGCTGATGGGTGCTGCGACCCTCGGGCGGGTCGCAGCGGTTCCTCAGCGGGTCTTCAGAAGGTCGCGGATTTCGGTCAGCAGGAGGACGTCGGCCGGCGGCGGAGCTGCTTCGGAGGCCTTCAGTTCTTCCTTCTCCATGGACTTGCGCAGGGTGTTCACGCCCTTGACCATGAGGAAGATGATCCAGGCAAGGATGAGGAAGTTGATGACCACGGTGATGAAATTGCCATAGGCGAAGACGGCGCCCTGTTCGCGAGCGGCTGCAAGCGAGTTGGCCGTGACGTTGCTGCTCAGGGGCACGAAATAGTTCGAGAAGTCGAAGCCGCCGAAAATGACGCCGACCACGGGCATCACGATGTCTTCCACCAGCGAGTTGACAATGAGCCCGAACGCGCCGCCGATGATCACGCCGACCGCAAGGTCCATGACGTTGCCGCGCGCAATGAAAGTCTTGAATTCCTGTAACATGCCCCTGCTCCTTCTGTATCCTGACCGGGAACGGCAAATCTTGGCCATCCGGTTGCAATGGTTAATGAAAATTTGTCCATTCGAAAATGGTGAATCTTCACGTCCGGCGTTTTCACTTCGACTAAGGTCAATGGCCGAAACGATTTCAAAAGGCGCAGACATGGCCTAAGGTTCCGGCTCGGGCGCAGTCGAGGAGGAAAAGGTGTTCCCAGGCTGGATCATCGTTGCGTCAGCGATCGGCTACCTGTTGTTTCTGTTTGCCGTTGCGAGCTACGGCGACCGCAAAACGCGCGTGCATGGCGTGCCCGCCGGCGGCCGGCCTGTCGTCTATGCCCTGAGCCTCGCCGTCTACTGCACCTCCTGGACCTATTTCGGTGGCGTCGGGCTTGCCGCGCAGCACGGTCTCGAATTCATGGCGATCTATATCGGGCCGATCCTGATGTATACGCTCGGCATGCCGATCCTCAGACGGATCGTCGAGCTTGCGAAAACCGAGAAGATCACCTCCGGTGCAGACTTCGTGGCCGCACGCTACGGCAAGAACCCCGTGGTCGGCATGCTGGTCACGGTCATCTATCTCGTCGGCATCATTCCCTACATCGCGTTGCAGCTCAAAGCCGTCTCCAGTTCGGTTGCCGCCGTCATGGATCCCACGGCCTACGGGATCGGCACCGGCAATCTCTATTTCATCGACCTGCCGCTCATCGTCGCCTTCATTCTCGCCTGTTTCGCCGTGATCTTCGGCACGCGCCACACCGACGCGACCGAGCATCAGGACGGCCTGATCCTTGCCATTGCCATGGAATCGGTGGTCAAGCTCGTGGCCTTCTGGACCCTCGGCATCTTCGTGATCTGGGTGATGTTCGACGGTCCGGCCGATCTCTGGCAGAAGGCGACCGAGAGCGAAGCCGTGATGGCGGCTCTCTCACACGAGACCCCGGCCAGCCGCTGGATCCTGCTGATCGCGCTCTCGGCCTTCGCCATCATCATGCTGCCACGGCAGTTCCACGTCACCGTGGTCGAGAACCGGACACCCAGGGAGCTCAAGCTCGCCGGCATTCTGATGCCGATCTACCTGATCGTCATCAACATCTTCGTCCTGCCTGCAGCGATTGCCGGCATTCTCATCTTCGGCGGCACCGGCGACGCTGACCTCTATGTGCTGTCCCTGCCGCTGGAAGCCGGATCCGGCTTCGTCTCCTTGCTCACCTTCATCGGCGGCTTCTCGGCGGCAACCGCCATGGTCATCGTGGCTTCCGTTGCGCTGGCCATCATGGTCTCCAACGACATGGTGCTGCCGATCTTCCTGCGGCAGAAGCTCTTGGGCAGACCCAGCCAGCGCGAGGATTTCGCCAAGACGCTGCTGCATATCCGGCGCACGGCCATCTTCGGCGTGCTGCTGCTCGGCTATGTCTATTTCCGCTCGGCCGACAACACGACCGGACTTGCCAAGATCGGCCTTCTCTCCTTCACCGCCATTGCGCAGATCGCACCGGCGATGTTCGGCGGGCTGATCTGGCGGCGAGCCAATGCGCGCGGCGCGATTGCCGGGCTCACCATCGGCTTCTTCGTCTGGGCGTACCTTCTCTTCCTTCCCAGTCTCGGAGCGGAAGACCATTCGTGGATCGCTTCTGCGGTGCTCGGCTTCCTGCTGCCCGGCCTGTCGATGTTCGAGCCGCAATATGCGGACCCGCTGGTCAATGCGACGATCTTCAGCCTGCTGATCAACACGCTGGCCTTCGTCATCGGGTCGCTCAGCCGCAATCCGCGTCCGGTGGAGCGGATCCAGTCCGCCATCTTCATCAAGCGCCAACCCCGCTCCAACTCTGCCACGCGCGGCTGGAAGACAAGCGTCGCTGTTGGCGACCTTAAGGCCGCCATCGCACGTTATCTTGGCAATGAGCGCATGGAGCGCTCCTTCCGCTCTTACGAGCAGACGGCGGGACGGAAGCTGGCAGACGACAGTCCGGCGGACATGGCCTTCATCCATTTTTCCGAACAGTTGCTGGGCAGTGCGATCGGCTCGTCTTCGGCGCGGCTGGTGCTGTCGCTGATCTTGCAAAAGGCAGAGGATCCGTCAGCCGATACGGTCTGGCTCCTCGATCAGGCGTCAGAGGCGCTGCAATACAATCAGGACATGATGCAGACAGCGCTTGCGCAGATGGAGCAAGGCATTGCCGTCTTCGACGCGTCGGACCGTCTGACGATCTGGAACCGCCGTTTCCGCACTCTTCTCGACCTGCCGGAGCATGTCGGCCAGGTCGGTTTTCCGCTCATCGACATGATCGCCATCCTGGCGCAGCGGGGGGATGTGCCCGCCGGCGAGACGCAGGCCGTGATCCGCAGTTTCCATCAGTTCGACCGGCCCTTCCAGATGGTGCTCGGCGGCGGCAAGCGCATCATTGAAGTGCGCTGCAATCTGATGCCCGACAAGGGACTGGTCGCAACCTTCAGCGACATTACCGCCCGCGTGGAGGCCGATCAGGCTCTGAAACAGGCCAATGAGACCCTGGAACAGCGCGTCAGCGAACGCACTGCCGAGCTGACCCGCGTCAATCACGCCCTTGCGGAAGCCCGGGCCGCCGCCGACGAAGCCAATATCGGCAAGACGCGTTTCTTCGCGGCGGCGGGTCACGACATCCTGCAACCGCTCAATGCGGCGCGGCTTTACTCCTCCTCGCTGGTCGAGCGGCTCGGCGATTCCGAAAACAGCGCGCTCGTCGGCAATATCGATTCCGCGCTCGAGTCGGTCGAAAGCATTCTCGGCGCCGTCCTCGACATCTCGAGGCTCGACACGGGTGCCATGAAGCCACGCTTCTCCAGCGTGCCGCTCAACAGTTTGCTACAGAGGATCGAGACCGATTTCGCGCCGATGGCGCGGGAGAAGAACCTGAAACTCGTGGTGATGCCCACCACGCTTTCGGTACGCTCCGACCCGACACTCTTGCGCCGCCTCGTCCAGAACCTCGTTTCCAACGCGATCAAGTACACGCCCTCGGGTCGTGTCGTCGTCGGCGCCCGGCGCCAGGGCGACCAGGTGGTGGTTCAGGTGACCGACAGCGGCATCGGCATTCCCTCGTCCAAGTTCCGCACGGTGTTCAAG
The DNA here is from genome assembly GCA_032102365.1 of Allorhizobium sp. CTOTU50464. Taxonomy (GTDB): domain Bacteria; phylum Pseudomonadota; class Alphaproteobacteria; order Rhizobiales; family Rhizobiaceae; genus Allorhizobium. The sequence continues at coordinate 79,820 of DAMDHD010000003.1, forward strand.
GAATTCGCCCGGCTCGAGGAAGGTATGCGGACGGCCTCGGGCCTGGGGCTTGGGCTCTCGATCGTCGACCGCATTGCCAAGGTGTTGCAGCACCCCGTGGAGCTGTCGTCCAAGCCCGGCAAGGGCACGACCTTCAAGGTGGTCATGCCGCTCGACATCGCCAAGCCGGCCGCAAAAGGTGTCGTGCCGATCGATGCCGGCAGCCGGACCACGCCGGCACTCCAGGGCTTCCGGGTGCTGTGCATCGACAACGAGCCGAAGATACTTGAAGGCATGCAGCTTCTGATTTCCGGCTGGGGCTGTGAGGTGGAATGCGCGGGCTCGATCGCCGACATGGATGACCTGATCAAGGCCGGAAAAGCGCCCGACCTCGTCATCGCAGACTATCATCTGGGCGACGGCAGCGGGATCGGCGCTATCCTGAGGCTTCGGGCACTCATGCAATCCGACATTCCCGCCTTGCTGATCACCGCCGATCGTTCGGCGGAGGTGCGGGCCGAGGCGGAGCGCCACTCGATCGCCTTGCAGCACAAGCCGGTCCGCCCCGCCGCCTTGCGCGCCTTCATCACTCAGGTTTCCTCCCAACGGAGTGCGGCTGCCGAATAGCAGGTGTGGCTGGGCGGGCCGGAAATAACCGATCTCACCAGCTCTTCAGCGCGCGCAGCGTCGGTGTTTTCTTGAACACGTGGTCGTTCATGCGGGCCATCAGCCGGTCGAGCAACGAGACGGCTTCGACGACGGCAGGGCCCTTGTTCAGCATTACGCATTCGGCGCGGGCTGCCATGGCGGCATCCGTCATTTCCCCGCGGGTCGGAATGCCTTCCTTGACCATGTCTTCCAGCACCTGGGTTGCCCAGACACATGGCACGGAGGCTGCCTCGCAGATCCAGAGGAGTTCCTCCTGCATCTCCGCCAGCCGCTCGAAACCGATCTCGGCGGCCAGATCACCGCGCGCGATCATGATGCCGAAAGGACCGCGTCTGCGCGCCCGGGCAATCAGCGCAGGCAGATTGGCGAGCGCCAGAGGCTGCTCGATCTTGGCAATGAGACCGAGAGACTTGTTGCCTGCGCCTTGGCGGGCAAGCACGTCGTCCAGCAGATCGATGTCCTCGGGGCGGCTGACGAAGGAATAGCCGATGAGATCGGCGCATTCGATGACGGTGGCGAGATCCGTCTCGTCCTTGGCCGTCAGCGGCGACAGACCGAGGGCGGTGTCTGGAAGGTTGATGCCTTTCTCGGGCTTCAGCTTCGTCCCGCCGGATTTGGTGCGTCGGACGAGGATCACGGCCTCACCCTCCGCGAGGCTTTCGACCACGGCTTCCAGCTTGCCGTCATCATAGCGCAGGCGGTCGCCGATCGAGAGCCTGGTGACCATTTCAGGCAGCGACACTGCAGCAGAAAAGCCTATCTGCTCATCGATGCGCGGTGCGCCTTCTGCCACGAGCCGAACGCGATCACCCGGCTGCAGGCGAGCCTTTTTCTCGAGAGTGGTGACAGCACCCGTCCGGATCTTCGGGCCGGCGATGTCCATCAGCACCTTGATGTCCCGACCGACGACGGCTGCGGCATCCCGGACGAACCTGGTCATTTCCCGCCAGGCGTCCGGACCGTCATGGGCGCAGTTGATGCGTGCGACATCCATGCCGGCGCGGGCAAGGTCCAGAACGAGATCCGGGCCGTCGGCCGCCTGACTGGGAAGTGTGACCATGATGCGGGTGCGACGAGCGTCGGGCTGTTTGCCGAACAGGGCTTGGCACGCGATCTCAAGCTGCGCCTCGCCTGCGAAGAAGTCTTGCTCCGGAAGGATGGCGGCTTCTGCCGGTACCGCATCTGCGGCGATCTTGGACAGTGCAAAAAGAACGGCATCGATCGTCGGCAGGACGCGGCTCTCAAGCCTGCCCATCGAGGACAGACCCAGCGCCATCAGCCGTCTTTGCAGGGGCCGAATGTCATGATGGCGCAGAGCCAGGTAATGGCCGAGGTTGACGATTGCCGGATCGTCTCTGCCTTCGGGCGTCAGTCGCGCCCCCTCCAGGATTGCCTTTCTCAAAGCCGTCATTTCGGCATGGACTTCGGCTGCGCGCTTGGCGGAAGTCTGCGTTTCGGTCGTCATCATCAACAGGCCCCGGCTGATCAGTTGTGACACCTAATCCCGGCTTGTTGACAGGCCAATGACAGCGGGAACCTCAGAGCCTCAGGCACCATACGGTCGCATTGCTGACGATCCCGGGCTCGCCGATCAGCCTCACGGACCGGATGGGCTCGAAGCCGGCAATCCGCTTCGTGCCGGCTATCCGGCCGCCATCGGCGAAGACCTCGAGCGAGCCGTAATCGAGGAAGACGCGGAGACGCCGGGCGCCGGCAGCTTTTGCGAGATAGCGAGGACCCGGGGGCTCGTCGGGTTTGTCCAGATATCCATGTAGGATCTCCAGACCTTCCTCGTGCTGTGCCACGGCCAGCCGGATGTCGGGGTGGTCGAACTCGAGACGAAACTTGCCGCTGGCCTCGGACAATTCAAAAGTGATCTCGGCTGCGCCATTGGGCAAATTCACGGTCTGCCCGGCTGCGAGACGGGTGCGGTCCAGCATGCGAGCCCGCAGGCTTTCCACCGCACCGAGAGGCGGCGTCAGGAGCGTGTCGCCTTCGAGGACAAGTGTTCTCGGCAATGTCATGGCGGATGGGAAATCGATGGTTGGGCCGGTATCGGCCCAATTGCCGAGCCAACCGATGCCGACGGGCGTGTTGCCATCGACGAAGGCCTGGAAGGCGTAGTTGTCCGTGCCGAAATCGAGCTCACGGCCAAAGGCCTTGGCAAAGCTCTTGCCGTCGAACCAGCCGATATCGATCATCGTCAGGTTGCGGCGGCCGGTTTCCTTGTCCTCGCCATTCATCAAGCCGTAGATCAGTGCCCAGCGGGTTGCGGGATCGCGGTAGTCGCCATCGACCGGCAACAGGCAGGGGCATTCCAGTGCCGAGGTCTCATACCGCGTCTCCGTATAGAGCTTGCCGACATAGGTCCAGCCGGCGGCCGCCGTGTTGTCCTCCGTCTGATACAGCAGGACGACGCCGCCTTTATCGCTCTGGCTGCCCAGAAGCATCTTCCAGAGCCCGTCGGGACCGCGGAAGACATAAGGGTCGCGAAAATCGAAAGTGAGCCCCTCGCCATCCGGTCGATGGGGCAGGAAGACTTCGGCTGCGCCCGCGCTGAACAGATCCGTGGACGTCGCTGTCAGCTGAATTTCCTGCTCGGGCATGCGCTCGGCGATCTTTTCGGTGAAGAAGACGCGGATACCGGGACCATCGGTCCGGGCGATGGCGGATCCGGAAAAAGCGCCACCGCGCTTGTCAGGGCGAACCGTCAGCTCCTCGGAGGGAAAGAGGAAGACCGGCAGATGCCGCCAGCGCAAATAGTCTGATGAGACGGCATGTCCCCAATGCATGTTGTTCCAGATGCGGCCGTGCGAGTAGTGCTGGTAGAACAGATGCGGGCGACCACCGAAACGGCCAAAGCCGTTCGGGTCGTTCATCCAGCCGAAGGGCGGGCGGAAGTGATAGCCATCCGGCAGGTCCGGTGGCTCATTGGCGGGATTGGTGTGGATGACCGTGATGCCGGTCTCCAGGACGTCTGAGGGCGTGAACCAGTAGGCGACTGAAAGCGATGTCACTGCCATATCATAGGCCAGCGTGACCGAACCGCCGCCGAAGACCTGGTAGATGCGAAAGGAATTCTCTTCTGCATTCGAGGCCTGCACTTCGCCGAACTTGCCATTGGCACTGTAGAGCGACACGGCCCCAGGTTCATCCGGTGTCACGGCCTTCAGCCAGAGATGCAGCACGGCGTTGACGGGAAGGTCGACTTCGATAGCCCTGTGATGGTCCGGTATGCCGGTCGCTGTCGTCATTCGCGTCTCCCTTTCTTTAGTCCTGGCCTGCGCTCAACGGGAGGAGCGCGGCGGCTGTTCCATCTTCGCCTGTCACACAGGCTTCAGAAAAGCGTCACGGGCGCTTCATCCGAAGCACCTAATGCGGCGGGAACGAAATTGTAGATCGGAGCCCTGCTCATGCGTCTCGCCGTTCTCGTCCTTGGCCTGCTGCTTTCCCTCGTCACGGGGGCGGCCAGTCTCGCCCCAATCCCTCCGTCGAACCGGGCCGCCCTCATCCATGAGCGGCTGACCGAGGCAAACCTCAACCGGGATCATGTCATGGTTGTGGCCCATCGCGCCGGCTGGAAGAAGGGCGGAGCGACCGTCAGGGCCGAGAATTCCTTCGCTGCGATCGACCATGCTGTCTCGACCGGCGTCGAAATGGTCGAGCTCGATGTCAGGCGGTCGCAGGATGGCGTTCTCGTCATCATGCATGACGAGACGCTGGATCGCACCACCACCTGCCGCGGCAAAGTCGCCGAGTACACGCTGAAGGCGCTGAGATCCTGCCAGCTTATGGTGGAAGGAAGCCGCCGCGTGACGGACGAACATGTCTTCACGCTGGAAGAGGCCATGCTGCACGCGCGTGGCCGCATCCTGATCAACATCGACAACAAGCTGGAGCCGGAAGCATTGGTCGAGGTGGCGGACCTCGCCCGCAGCCTCGGCATGGCCGACGGCGTCCTGCTGAAGCTTGCGGTCTGGAATGCCGAACGGCTGCAACTGGCCCGCGACATACGCCGGGCCATCGGTCCGGACATTGCCTTCATGCCGATCCTCGCCGATGACGCCGTCACGGAAGCGGCCTTTGTCGATCGCACCCAATCGGCCCTCGGCGCGCCGGCTGCCGAACTGGTCCATTGGTATCGCGACGCATCGCAGCCGATCACCGCCGATGGCGGCCCCCTGCTCTCCCCGCTCGCACGCGCCACTGCCATTCGCAACAATGCGCATCTCTGGATCAACACCTATCCGATCACAGATCGCCCCGAAGGCATGGTTGCTGGTGGGCGCGGCGATTATCTCGCGCTGACGACCGGACGCCCTGAAGATGTCTGGGGCTTCTTCGTCGATCGGGGCGTGACGATCATCCAGACCGACGAGCCGGAGGCCGTGATCGCCTGGCTCGATGCCCAGGGTCTGCGACGCCCCTATGACCTGACCAACTGACGATTACTCGTCTAGCCAAAACAGAAAAGGCGGCCCGAAAGCCGCCTTTTCCAACGCATACCGATTTGCCTCAGGCGGCCTTGGCGGCTTCCCCATAGGGGTCGAAGCGGCCGTAGAAGGTTTCGCCCTTGGCAGCCATGTCCTTGAGGAGCGGCGTCGGGGTGAAGTGCGCGCCATAATCCTTGGCGAGGCGTTCGCAGAGTTCCACGAAGGTCTTCACGCCCATGCCGTCGATGTAGGACAGGGCGCCACCGGTGTAAGGCGCAAATCCGAAGCCGAGGATCGAGCCGACATCGGCCTCGCGAGGATCGGTGACAATGCCTTCCTCAACGGTGCGGGCGGCTTCAAGCGCGATGGTCGCCAGGAAGCGTTCCTGCAGCGTCTTGACGTTGACGGCGTCCGGCTTCTGCTGCGGATAGAAATCCTTCAGGCCAGGCCAGATGTGCTTCTTCGCCGGCTTTGCCGGATAATCATAGAAGCCCTTGCCGTTCTTGCGGCCGAAGCGCTCTTCCTTCTCCACCATGCGGGAGACAAGCTCCATGTGGCGCGGGTCAATCGCCTTTTCGCCAAGGTCGGCAACGGTGGCCTTGAGGATCTTGTAGGAAAGATCGATCGCCACTTCGTCGTTCAGGGCGAGCGGACCGACCGGCATGCCGGCGAACTTCGCGGCATTTTCGATCATCACCGGCGGTACGCCTTCGATGAGCATGTTGTAGCTCTCGGACATGTAGCGCAGGACGCAGCGATTGACGAAGAAGCCGCGGGTGTCGTTAACGACGATCGGGGTCTTCTTGATCGCGGCGACGTAGTCGAGGGCGACGGCGAGTGCCTTGTCGCCGGTTTCCTTGCCGAGGATGACTTCGGTCAGCATCATCTTCTCGACCGGTGAGAAGAAGTGGATGCCGATGAAATCGACCGGACGCTTGGAGTTCTTGGCGAGACCGGTGATCGGCAGCGTCGAGGTGTTGGAGGCGAAGATCGCGCCTTCCGGCAGCACGGCCTCGACCTTTTCGATGACGGCCTTCTTGACGTCGCGGTCTTCGAAGACGGCCTCGATGACGAGATCGGCGTCGGCAAGCGTGCCGTAGTCGTCCGAGGGCGTGATGAGCGAGAGCAGCTTGTCGCCCTCGTCCTTGGTCATCTTGCCCTTACCGACGGCACCGGCAACGAGACCTTCCGAATGCGTCTTGCCCTTGCCCGCGGCGTCCATGTCACGATCGATCAGCACAACATTGATGCCGGCTGCTGCCGTGACGTAAGCGATCGACGCGCCCATGAAACCGGCGCCGACGACGCCGACCTTCTTGATCTCCGACTTCGGCTGGCCGGCGGGGCGACGGGCGCCCTTGTTCAGCTCCTGCATGGAGACGAAGAGCGAGCGGATCATCGAATAGGCTTCGGTGGTCTGGACGATCTCGGTGAAATAGCGCTGCTCGATCCGAAGGCCCGTGTCGAACGGCACCTGCAGGCCTTCATAGACGCATTTGAGGATGGCGAGCGCGGCCGGATAGTTGCCGGCGGTTTCGCGGCGCAGGATGGCCGAGGCTGCCGGCCAGAGCTGGGCTGCGGCAGGCGTCCAGATGCCGCCGCCGGGAACCTTGAAGCCCTTTTCGTCCCAGGGGGCAACCGGCTTCAGACCGTCCTTGATCATCTGCTTGGCGGCATTGATCAGCTCGCCGGGTTCGACGACCTGATGCACGAGGTTCATCGCCTTGGCGCGGGCAGCCGACAGCGTCTGACCGGTGGTCATCATCTGCAGGGCATCCTGCGTGTTGGCGAGACGCGCCACGCGCTGCGTGCCGCCGGCGCCGGGGAAGATGCCGACCTTGACTTCCGGCAGGCCGATCTTCACCGACTTGGCGTTCGACGCCACGCGGCCATGGCAGGCGAGCGACAGCTCGGTCGCGCCACCCATGCAGGTGCCGTTGATCGCCGAGACCCACGGCTTGCCGCAGGTTTCGACCTTGCGCCACAGCCAGGTCATGCGGCCGGCGGCGTCGAAGAGCTTCTGGACAGCGGCGGCCGGGTCCTTGGCCTTTTCCTCTTCGAGCATGGAGAACATGCCCTTGATCATGGTGAGATCGGCGCCACCCGAGAAGGAGGACTTGCCGGAGGTGAAGACCACGCCCTTGATGCCGTCATCGGCCACGGTCTGGTCGAGGATCTTCTCGATCTCGTCCATCACTTCGACAGTGAAGACGTTCATGGACTTGTCAGGCATGTCCCAGGTGACGAGGGCGATGCCGTCTGCGTCGGTCTCGATGGTGAAGTTCTTGTAAGTCATGTCTTACTCCTCCCGGGAAATCAGACGCGTTCGATGACGGTGGCGGTGCCCATGCCGGCGCCGATGCAGAGGGTGACGAGGGCCGTGTTGAGATCGCGGCGTTCCAACTCGTCCAGCACCGTGCCGAGGATCATCGCGCCGGTGGCACCGAGCGGGTGGCCCATGGCGATCGCGCCGCCGGCGACGTTCATCTTGGAATGGTCGACTTCGAAATGCTGCATGAAGCGCAGGACAACGGCGGCGAAGGCTTCGTTCAGTTCGACGAGGTCGAAATCGGAAATCTTCATGCCGGTGCGCTTCAGGAGCTTTTCTGTCACGTCGACCGGACCGGTCAGCATGAGAGCCGGATCGGAGCCAATATTGGTGAAGGCGCGGATGCGGGCGCGGGGCTTCAGGCCCATGCTTTCGCCACCGGCCTTGGAGCCGACGAGAACGGCCGCGGCGCCATCGACGATGCCGGACGAGTTGCCGGCATGGTGGATATAGTTGATGCGCTCGACTTCGGGATGGGCCTGGATGGCAACGGCTTCGAAGCCGCCCATCTCGCCCGGCATCTGGAAGGAGGGGTTGAGGCTTGCCAGCGACTGCATATCCGTGCCGGGGCGCATGTGCTCGTCGCGGTCGAGAATGACGAGGCCATTGCCGTCCTTCACGGGGATCACGGACTTGGCGAAGTTTCCGGCGGCCCAGGAGGCGGCGGCGCGCTTCTGGCTCTCGACGGCATAGGCGTCGACGTCGTCGCGGGTGAAGCCATACTTGGTGGCGATCAGGTCAGCGGACACGCCCTGCGGCATGAAATAGCCGGGGAAGTTAACCGAGGGGTCCATGTACCAGGCGCCGCCCGACATGCCCATTCCGACGCGGGACATGCTTTCTACACCGCCTGCGATGACGATGTCGTCGGAGCCGGCGAGAACCTTGCCTGCAGCAAGGTTGATTGCGTCGAGGCCGGAGGCGCAGAAGCGCGAGATCTGGATGCCAGGGGCAGAGAAATCATAGCCGGCCTCGAAGGCAGCTGCCTTCGGGATCACGGCGCCGGCTTCCATGACCGGGTCCACGCAACCGAAGATGATGTCGTCGACGGTCGAGGTGTCGAGGCCATTGCGGTCGCGCAGCGCTTCCAGCGTCTTGGCAGCCAGGCGCGGCGTCGGCACTTCGTGCAGCGATCCGTCCTTCTTGCCGCGCCCGCGGGGTGTGCGCACGTGGTCGTAAATGAAGACTTCAGTCATCGTCTCTCTCCCTTGGGCGCGCAGGGGCGCCGGAATTTAACTGTCCTTCGCCTGCCAACTCTGGGCAAGGCGGGGCCGCATCCTCGGGGTCAACCCTCCCCCTTGTGGGGAGGGTCGGAGCGCAGCGACGGGGAGGGGTTTACTTATACAAGGCCCCTCCCCATCCCTCCCCACAAGGGGGAGGGAGCAGGTCGCGCAATCAAAACGCTTCCGCGGCCATTTCCATCAGGCTGTCGGCGCCGGTCTCGATGCGGGCCTTGCGCAGACCCGTCTCCGGCATGACCTTTTCCATGTAGAAGCGGCCGGTCAACAGCTTGTTCTTGTAGTAATCGGCATCGCCAGAGCCTGCGGCAAGGTTGTCGTTCGCCGCCTTCGCCATCTTCGCCCACATGTAGCCGAGCACGACGAGACCGAAGAGGTGCATGTAATCGGTGGAGCCGGCACCGGCGTTGTCGGGCTTGGCCATTGCATTCTGCATAAACCACATGGTGGACGCCTGCAGGTCGTTCAAGCCCTTCTTCAGGCCCTTGGTGAAGAAGGCCATCTTCTCGTCATTGCGATGCTCTTCACAGAAATCACCAATTTCCTTGAACAGCGCCATGACCGCGCGGCCGCCATTGAGGCCGAGCTTGCGGCCGACGAGGTCGAGCGCCTGGATGCCGTTGGCACCTTCGTAGATCATCGCGATGCGGGCATCGCGGACATACTGGCTCATGCCCCATTCTTCGATGTAGCCGTGGCCACCATAAACCTGCTGAGCCATGACCGCATGGTCGAAGCCCTTGTCGGTCAGGACACCCTTGAGGATCGGCGTCATCAGGCCAAGAACGTCGTCGGCGAGCTGCTTCTCAGCCTCATCGCCCGAGCGGTGGGCGATGTCGGACTTCAAGGCGGTCCAGAGCGTGAAGGCGCGACCGGCTTCGTTGAAGGACTTGATGGTCAAGAGTGCGCGGCGGATGTCCGGATGCACGATGATCGGATCGGCTTTCTTTTCCGGCGCCTTGGCACCGGAGAGAGAGCGGCCCTGGATGCGTTCGCGGGCATAGTTGGCCGCGTTCTGGTAAGCGATTTCGGAGATCGACAGGCCCTGCAGACCGACGCCGAGGCGAGCTTCGTTCATCATGACGAACATGGCAGCCAGGCCCTTGTTCTCGGCACCGATCAGATAGCCGGTCGCCTCGTCATAGTTCATGACGCAGGTCGCGTTGCCGTGGATGCCCATCTTGTGCTCGATCGCACCGCAGGTGACGCCATTGCGCGCGCCGACGGAGCCGTCGTCGCCGACCATGAACTTCGGCACGATGAAGAGCGAGATGCCCTTGGTGCCTTCAGGCGCGCCTTCGATGCGGGCCAGCACCAGGTGGATGATGTTATCCGACATGTCGTGTTCGCCGGCCGAGATGAAGATCTTCTGGCCGGAAATCTTGTAGGAACCGTCACCGTTCGGAACCGCCTTGGTGCGCAGCAGGCCGAGGTCGGTGCCACAATGGGGCTCGGTGAGGTTCATGGTGCCGCTCCAGACACCCTCGACCATCTTCGGCAGGTACTTCTGCTTCTGCTCGTCGGAGCCATGCTCCAGGATGGCCGCGATCGCACCCTGGGTCAGGCCCGGATACATCATCAGCGCCATGTTGGCCGAGGACATGTATTCGCCGACGGCCGAATGCAGGGTGTAGGGCAGACCCTGGCCACCGAACTCCGCCGGGACGGCAAGGCCCAGCCAACCGCCTTGACAATAGGCGTCATAGGCTTCCTTGAAACCCTTGGGCGTCTTGACCGAACCGTCATCCGAACGAACGCAACCTTCCTGGTCGCCGGAGAGGTTGAGCGGGAAAAGCTGCTCTTCCGCCAGCTTGGCCGCCTCGCCGATGATCGCTTCGATCATGTCGGGGGTCGCGTCTTCGAAGCCCGGCAGATTGTTGTACCGCTCGAGACCAAGGACGTCGTTGAGAATGAAAAGCGTGTCGTTCACGGGGGCCTTGTAGACAGGCATCGGTCATCTTCCTCCAGAGACTTCGGTTCCGACGGGATCGGACTGTTCAGGCTTATACAAATAATTGACGTGCGCGTAAACGTCAAAATTTTCTCCCGCGGCATTTTTGCCGGTTGCAGGCGTCACTTTCGCTTTATCGGATGGTCCTAACGGAAGCCGCTTGCGCGGGGCGTAACGTGAGCGCGGAAGGTGCTGCCATTAGCGAATTTCAGGCGAAGCTTAACGGCTTGTTTACCATGTTTCATGAAAGGTTGCGTTTGAAAGCTGGTGATCCATCCGCGATTCCGACTCACCTGCCTGCCGTTACGGCAGGCGCCTCTGTCGAAGCCGAAATGGAGCACCCGGACGCATTCGGACGCAAGCATCGTCCGGCATCATCGAGGCGAGCAGAACCATGAACGGATCGCGATCCCAGACCCAACGGCCCGGCAGCCCATCCTCCCTGGATGCGTTGAGCCGCACAATCGAAGGGCTCGAGGCGCGGATCGAAGGGCTGATCGGCCAGCAGGCCGCCCGTACCCGCGCAGACGAGCCGGCACCGCGCGTCATCCCCGGTCGTCGCGCCGACGACCCTGTCCGCAGCGACCGCGATCAGCGGCCTGATCCGCTTGCCGAAATCCGCCAGCGTCAGCGGGCGCTGGAAGAAAGCCGCATCCGTGGCGGCGATCGCAGCCTGTACAGCCGCAGCGACGAGCTGCCGGCGCGCGCGCCGCTCCGCCAGCCCCTGCCGCCGCTCGCTGAATCGCAGCCCGTCTATCCCTCCCGTGCCGCCGCGCCCGCACGGGCAGGTTCCGAATTTGCCGACGCGCTGAGCGGCCTGCGCCAGGAACTCAAGCGCGACATCGCCGAGAGCCTATCTCACGAGATTGCCGGTCTCAGAAACGAGATGCGCTCGATCCGCGCCTTGGCCGAGGAGAGCCGTCCGCAGGACGACATGCGCCAGGATATCGCCCGCCTCGCCGAAAGCATTCAGCGGCTCGAGGGCCTGAAGGCCCCGGGCACGGACGGGCTGCGTGACGACTTCAACGAGCTCCGCTCGCTGATGGATGGCCTTGCCCGCGAGGACTCCGTGCGTCGCATGGAGCGCCGCTGGGATGATGTCGAGGTGCGGCTCGACGGTCTCGACACGGGCGCTATGCGGGACGAGATCATCCGCATCGCGGACCGCCTCGACGACATCAAGTCCCAGCTTGGCGGGATGGGCGACACGCGCACCATCCGGGCGCTTGAAGAAAAGCTCGTGACCGTCGCAGCCGCGCTTGAACATATCGGCGCGCATATCGATCCGAACGAGCGCATGGTGATGGAGCAGTTTGCAGCCCTCGACACGCGTCTCGACGAGATCACGCGCGCTATTGCCGCCGGCAGCCGCAACACCGGCCCGGGCAATGATCCCGCCACCTTCCATCGCCTGGAGGAGCGGCTTTCCGGTCTGGCCCGTCAGATCGAGACAATCTCGGACCACCGGTCACCCCAGTATGACGTCTCGCGCGAAATGGCCGAACGGCTGGAACTTCTGACCGAGCGGATCGAGCAGCTGTCCGCCGAGCAGGGCACGGTTCGCCTCGAGGAGCGCCTCGACCAGCTCTCCTACATGCTGGAGAAGGTGCAGAAGCCCGCCCCGGCTCCGGAACTGACCGCCTACCTCGCCGACATCTCCCGCAAAATCGATGCGCTCGATGGCGGCAGCGTCAATGATCGCCTTGCCGACCGGCTGGAAATCCTCGCGCGGCGCATCGAAGAACTGGACGCACCGCAGGCCGTTGCCGTCATCGACGACAGCGCGTTGCGCAATCTCGAAGACCGGTTGAATGCCGTTGTCGACCGGCTGGAGGAGACGAGCTCCACGGGTCCGGTCGGTGGCGAGAGCGCCAGCCTCAAGGGGCTCGAAGACCAGATTGCCCATCTCTCGGCTTTGATCAGCCAGCCGTCGCCGGCGGACCCCGAGGTCGCAGGCCGCATCTCCGCGCTGGAAGACTATGTGGCGACCAGCGACGAATACATCATCGAAGCCGCCCGCCAGGCCGCCGAAACGGTCATGGCGAATTTCACGCAGCGTTTCCCGACCGGCTCTCAGGCGAATGCCGCTGACATCTCCGCGCTCACCGCACTATCCGATCACCTGCGCCAGCTCGAAGACTATACCCGCCACTCGGAGGAGCGCACCCATCGGACCTTCGAAGCGCTGCACGACACGCTCGTGCAGATCGCCGGCCGGCTCGACGAGCTGCATCATCCGAGCTACCAGACGGAACCCGCACCACTCTTCGGTCAGGCACCACTTGCGAGCGCACCGCAGCAGGGGGCTGCAGAAATGCCTGTTGCCGCATCGCAGCCGGAGCGCATGGTCGCCGAGCCTGCCGCACAGGCTCCGCATCCGATCGACGAGGAACTGCTCGCCGCAGCCGACGACTTTGCCCAGACCATGACGGCCCTGCCGGTCATCGACGCCGCGCGCGAGAAGAAGGCCGCCAAGCCGAGCCTGCTTGCTGGTCTCGGCAAGAAGCTGATGCCCGGCAAGAAGGCCCCGAAGGCACCCGTCGAGGCTCGCCAGGCCATCGACCCCGCGCCATCGATTGATCCGGTCGATGTGATCCCGCCCGATGATGCCAATGAATTGCTGGAGCCGGGTTCCGGTGCGCCAGACGTGCGCAAGATCCTGCAGCGCGTGCGCGCCAGCCAGCAGGCGGCAAAGCCCGGCACGGCTGCCGAGGACAATGGCGACCGGACCGATTACATCGCAGCTGCACGCCGCGCCGCGCAGGCGGCCGCCATGGAGATGGACCGCGCCCAGAAGGCCGCCCCCTCCGGCAACAAGACGATGGCCGACGTGAAGGCCAAGGCCAAGGGCGGCGAGCCTTCGCTGTTTGCCCGCTATCGCCGGCCGATCCTGATGGCCGTCGGCGCTATCCTACTCGCAGCCATGGCCATGCCGCTGGTCAACACGCTGACCCGCAGCGAAGCGCCGACCGTTGTCGAGCAACCCGCCGCAGAACAGACCAGTGAAGCCGTTCCGGCCGATGCGGCGCCGGGTGATACAGTCGACACCGGCGTCGAAGCCAATGCAATGGTGGAGCCGACGGCCCTGCCCGCTGCGGATATGGCGGAGGCTCCCGCCGAAACGGACGAGCCGATCGCTGCGGCATCGGATGTGGTCTCAGCCGAACCCGTCCAGGCCGGCAATGCCGCACCCGTCAACGCCCTGATGGCGCCGGCTCCGACTGGTCCAACACAGACGCTCGAGCCCTCCGCAGCCGCGCCGGTTGCCTCGACGCTCGCCCCTGTACCTGCCGAACCTGCCAAGGTGATGGTGGCCGAGGAGATCCAGCCAGCCGCGCCATCGGCCGAAATTGTCGTACCCGCCGAAATCACGCCGCCGTCCCTGTCGATTGCAGCCAAGAACGGGGATCCGCTGGCGCTCTTCGAAATCGGCGCGCGCTACACGGACGGCCGGGGCGTCGCAAATGACTTCGCCGAAGCGGCCAAGTGGTACCGGCTTTCCGCCGACAAGGGCTTCGCGCTCGCCCAGTATCGCCTCGCGAACTTCCTGGAAAAGGGGACGGGCGTCGCGCCCAATATCGCGGAAGCGAAGCGCTACTACGAGATGGCCGCCAATGCCGGCAATGCCAGCGCCATGCACAACCTCGCCGTCATCTATGCCTCGGGCAAGGATGGCGCACAGGATTATGCGAAGGCAGTCGAGTGGTTCACCAAGGCCTCCGAATACGGCGTGTCGGACAGCCAGTTCAACCTGGCGATCCTCAGCGCCCGTGGCAACGGCACCGCTCAGGATCTCGTCGCCTCCTACAAGTGGTTCGCGATTGCTGCCAAGGGTGGCGATACCGATGCCGCCCAGAAGCGTGACGAAGTGGCCAATGCGCTGAAGCCGGACCAACTGGAGCGTGCGCGCGCTGACGTGGACTCGTGGAAGCCGAAGGAGCTGAACCCGGACGCAAACTCCGCCAATACGCCGGACGAATGGGCCGGCAAGGGCCTGAAGACGGCGAGCGTCGACATGAAGAAGGCAATCCGCAACATCCAGGCCATTCTCAACAAGAACGGCTTCGACGCCGGTGCACCCGACGGCGTGATGGGCGCGAAAACGGTGGCTGCGATCAAGGCTTTCCAGACCTCCATCGGGGAAAACCCGACGGGCCAGGTGACGGACAAGCTGGTGACGGAACTGCTCCAGCGCAACAAATGATGCGCCTGTCACAAAAGACCGCGAATCAGGGTCTATGACGGGCTCGCGAATTGACTTGATTGGCCGCGAGGCGCAAGAAAGAATTCGATAGGGAGCAAGTCCGATCAAGGACTTGCTGCCACCCAGCATGAGTAAGAGCAAAGGGCGGGAAGCCCTGATGTGACCGCGCCCGAGTGCGCGGCTGCCTGCATTTGAGGTCCTGACGTGACGATCTATCTGCCGATCGCCGAGTTGTCGGTCAACGTGTTCATCATCCTCGGCATGGGCGCGGCTGTCGGTTTCCTCTCGGGCATGTTCGGCGTGGGCGGCGGCTTCCTCATCACCCCACTTCTGATCTTCTACAACATCCCGCCCGTGGTCGCGGTCGCGACCGGTGCAAACCAGGTGGTGGCCTCCTCGGTCTCTGGTGCCATCTCGCATTTCCGGCGCGGAACGCTGGACATGAAGCTCGGCACGGTCCTGCTTGTCGGCGGTCTCGTCGGCGCGACGATCGGTGTCTACATCTTTTCCTGGCTCAGACGCCTCGGTCAGCTCGACCTGATCATCTCGCTCCTCTACGTCGTCTTCCTCGGCACGGTCGGGGGGCTGATGCTGGCGGAAAGCCTGCGGGCGCTCAGGCGCGCCGCGCGAAACGAGGCGGCACCGCTGAAGCGGCCCGGCCAGCACAATTGGGTGCATCGCCTGCCCTTCAAAATGCGCTTCAAGAAGTCGAAGATCTATCTGAGCGTCATCCCGATCCTGGCGCTTGGCTTCGGCATCGGCATCCTGACCTCGGTCATGGGTGTGGGCGGCGGCTTCATCATGGTGCCCGCCATGATCTATCTGCTCCGCATCCCGACCAATGTCGTTGTCGGCACCTCGCTCTTCCAGATCATCTTCACCACCGCCTACACCACGATCGTTCAGGCCGCGACCAACTATTCCGTCGACATCGTGCTCGCCTTCATCCTGATGGTCGCAGGCGTGATCGGGGCGCAATACGGCGTGCGCGTTGGCCAGAAGCTGCGCGGGGAGCAACTGCGCGCCCTGCTCGGCCTGCTCGTGCTGGCCGTCGGCGTGCGCCTCGCGATCGAGCTGGTCGTGACGCCTGACGACATCTACTCGCTGGCGATTGGAGGTTGAGATGCGTTCCCCTCTCCTTGCCCTCGCCCTGCTCGTTCTTGCCTCGTTGCCGGTCCGGGTTGCGGCGCAGGATCCGCTGACGTCGCAGCTTGCGGAAACCGAAGGGCTGGACATCGGAACCTCGACCAGCGAAATCGCCATCACCTCGGATTTTTCCGGCGCCGACCTCACGATTTTCGGGGCGTTGACGAATACCGACCAGTTGCTCCTAGCGATCGGCCAGTATGATGTGGTGGTGACGCTCGAGGGGCCGCGCGACTGGACGACCGTGCGCCGGAAAGAACGGCTCTTCGGGATCTGGGTGAACCGCACCTCCCTGACATTCGAGCAGATGCCGATTTCCTACTCGCTTGCCAGCACGCGGCCGGTGGAAGAGATCGCACCCGACGACGTCCTGACCTCGCTTGGCATCGGGATCGATCACGTGGCGCTGACGCCCACGGGCTTTATCAGCAATGCTGCCAATCTTGGCGAGTTTCGCGATGCCTTCCGACGGCTAAAGCAGTCCGGCGGACTCTACCAGCGCGATACCGGCGGCGTGCGCTTCGTGTCATCAAGCCTGTTCAAGGCGACGCTCCGGCTCCCGGCCAATATCCCCAACGGCGTACACATGGTGCATGCCTATCTCTTCAAATCGGGGCAATTCATCGCCGAAAAAGAACTGCCGCTGCGCGTCATCAAGACAGGTCTCGAAGAGGCGATCACAGAGGCTGCCCATCAGCGGCCCCTCGCCTACGGTGCCTTCGCGGTGCTGCTCGCCCTGATCACAGGCTGGGCCGCAAGCCTGATCTTCCGCAAGGACTGACGGTTAGCCCAACAGATTACCGTAGCGGACCGAGTAGATCCGATCGCGGCCGAGGAGGTGCGCGATCAGGTCGGTGCGGGCAAAAAGCCCGGTAAAGGCCTTGTGGCGCAGGTCGAGGCCGCCGGTGGTGACGCCGAAGGAGGGCATGATCATGCGCAGGCCGTCAGTCGCAAAACAGGGACGACGAACGGATTTTTCGCGGCGGCGGACGGTCGCCGAGGGGTGAAGATGACCGGCAACTTCGCCCTTGCCATGGGCAAGCGAGGGCTCATGGCGGAAGGTCAGTCCGGCAAGCGAAAACTCATCCACCGAGATGCCCGGCAGAGCCGTGGTGCCATCCGGATCATGGTTGCCGTTGATCCAGACGAAATCGCGTCCACCGGCCAGGCCGAAGATCATCTCGCGGAACAGCGTGGGCATCAGGGCCGAGCCGACGCGGTCGTGGAAATTGTCGCCCAGGCTGACGATCGTGGTCGGCTCGTAGCGCGCCACGACATTTTCCAGCATGCGGAGCGTGGCAAGCGTGTCGTAAGGGGGCAGCAACTGGCCACGTCTGGCAAAGGCTGAGCCTTTCTCGAGGTGCAGATCCGAGACCACGAGCGTGCGATGATCCGGCAGGTACATGGCGCCTGTGAGATCACAAACGGCCGCGACACCCGAAAGGGCAATCTCGGTCGTCGTCTCCACTGTCTCGATCGGCGCGAGGCGCCGGGCCGTCATACCCGTCATCTGTTCATTCCGCAGCATACGGCCTCGTCATAGCCGGTCCGCCTGATTCACGCCATGGCTTCGGCGATCAGATCTTCCGCCGCCATGGACAGCACGTGCTCCTGGGCTTCACCCGCCACCGGCTCCTTGCCGATCTCCAGCATCACCGGGACGGCGAGCGGCGAGATCTGAGCGAGGCGCTTGTGCAGGATATGCCCCTTGATTCGCTCCAGCATATCGGCAAGGCGGGCAATGTCCAAAAGTCCTGCGGCGGCATCCTGTCGCGTTGCCTGCATCAGGATGTGGTCCGGTTCGTGGCTGCGGAGGACGTCATAGATGAGGTCGGAGGAGACGGTCACCTGCCGCCCAGACTTTTCCTTGCCGGGATGACGCTGCTCGATCAGGCCGGCGATGACGGCACAGTTGCGGAAGGTGCGCTTCAACATGAAGCTTTCATCGAGCCAGGTTTCCAGATCGTCGCCCAGCATGTCCTGGTCAAAGAGGTCAGAGAGGCTAAAGGCGCCGCGCGCGATCAGAGACCCCATGTCCTCCAGGCCCCAGATCGCAAGCGCGTAGTCGGTCGCGACAAAGCCCAGGGGCTTGGCGCGCATCCGCTCCAGACGGCGGGTGAGCAGCATGCCGAGCGTCTGGTGCGCGAGCCTGCCTTCGAAGGCATAAATCACCATGTAGAAGCGCTCGCCGCGCGGAAAGGTCTCGATCAGGAGGTCGCCGCGTTTGGGCAGGACCGACTTCTCCGCCTGCAAGGACAGCCAATCCCGCACCTGGTCGGGCAGGCTCATGCGGCGTTCGGGATCGTCGAGCATGGCGCGGACCTGATCTGCCAAATAAGTCGAGAGCGGGAATTTGCCGCCGGCATAGGCCGGGATCTTCGGGTCCATGGAAAAGGCATTCGACACGAGGCACTCGTTGTCCCTTATGCCCTCGAAGCGCAGCACCTTGCCCGAGAACAGGAAGGTATCGCCCTGGGTCAGCTGCTCGAAGAAGTACTCCTCGACCTTGCCGAGCGTCATGCCACCGCGACCGATCGAGCCCAGATGGTTGCGCTTGACGAGCCGGACATTCAGCATCGGCATTTCGACGATGGTGCCGAGATTGAGGCGATATTGCTGGGCCACCTGCGGATTGGAGACGCGCCATAATCCATCCTTGCGGCGGCGGATGCGGGCATAGCGCTCGTAGGTGCGAAGCGCGTAGCCGCCGGTCGCGACGAAATCGACGATGCGGGCAAAGGTCTCGCGCGGCAGGTCAACATAGGGGAGCGCCGTCGTCACCTCGCGATAGAAGTCCTCTTCGTCGAAGGCATCGGCACAGGCCATGCCGAGCACATGCTGGGCCAACACATCGAGAGAGCCTTGGCCGACCGGCGGCGTGTCCTGCGCGCCGATGTAATTGGCATCGAGTGCGGCCTGGCACTCCATCACCTCGAAGCGGTTGGCCGGCACCAGGATTGCGCGCGAGGGTTCATCCATCCGGTGATTGGCGCGGCCGATACGCTGGGCAAGGCGGGAAGCGCCCTTGGGCGCACCGACATGGATGACGAGATCGACGTCGCCCCAGTCGATCCCGAGATCGAGCGTCGAGGTGGCGACAACCGCGCGCAGGCGGTTTTCGGCCATGGCGGCTTCCACCTTGCGGCGCTGGGAAACATCGAGGGAGCCATGGTGCAGCGCGATCGGCAGATTGTCGTCATTCACCGTCCAGAGTTCCTGAAACAGCATCTCGGCCTGGGATCGCGTGTTGACGAAGAGGAGCGTCGTCTGGAACTCCTTCAGCACCTTGTAGATCTCGGGAATGGCGTAGACCGCCCGATGCCCGGACCAGGGAATGCGATCCTCCGTCTGCAGGATGGTGATGTTCGGTCGCGCGCCGCCGTCGACCGTGATGATGCCGGCGGCTCTCTCGCCCTCGTCCGGCTGCGCCACCAGCCAGCGACGCAGATCCATCGGCTGAGCCACCGTTGCCGAGAGGCCGATGGTCTTCAGGCCTGGCGCAAGCTTCCGCAGACGCGCAAGGCCGAGCGACAGAAGATGGCCGCGCTTGGATGTGACCAGCGAATGCAGTTCGTCGAAGATGACGTAGCGCAGGTCCTTGAAGAAGCGCTCCGCATCCGAATGCGAGATCAGAAGCGCCACCTGCTCCGGCGTCGTCAGCAGGATATCCGGCGGATTGGTCTTCTGCCGCTGGCGCTTCGAGGCTGGAGTGTCACCGGTGCGGTTCTCGATGGTGATCGGAAGCCCCATCTCGGTGACGGGCTTCATCAGGTTGCGCTCGATGTCGACGGCGAGCGCCTTGAGCGGCGAGATGTAGAGCGTGTGGATGCCGGTGAAGGCTTCGCCCGGCTTTTTGCGCCCACGCTCGGTGAGTTCCGTCAGTGACGGGAGAAAGCCGGCCAGCGTTTTACCGGCACCGGTTGGCGCGATCAGCAGCAGGCTTTCGCCACCGTTTTCGCCCGATCGTGCCCGGCCGAGAAGCTCCAGCTGATGGTCACGCGGATGCCAACCCTTCTCGCCGAACCAGCGGAGGAAGGGGGCAGGCAGCAGGGCAAGGGCGGAATCAGCTGTTGTCACCGCCCCAAGTTAGTGGACGGGCGACGAAAGAGAAGAGGTGATACGGTGCCCAGCCTGTCTCTGAGCGATGTTGAGAAGGTAAGAGTAAAGTGCTATCTTCCGTAACTTACGGAAAAGGGAGATGTCATGGCTAGCGTACCTGCCTCCGAGTTTCAGAAGAATTTCGGCGAGTGGCACGAGCGAATCTATCAGGGTCCGGTTGAGATCACCCGCTACGGTCGGCCAACGGCCTATCTGGTGTCCGCCGAAATGTTTCAGCAGCTTTGGGAGCGATTCCGCGTCAACATGCCGGTGGAAGCGCTCAGCATCGGTGAGATCGAGGCAATCATGCAGGCCGAGGTGACTGGCGACCAGCCATACAACCTTGATGACCTGCCCGATGAGCCTACGGAGCCACGTTGACGGTTTCCTCGGATGAAAATCCCGGCGGAACCTCCCATTGGACATATAGTCGCTTACGAGTATCTCTGGTCCAGCAAGGCTAAGCGACGAGAGGATGGGGAGAAGACCTATCCGACCGCGCTTTTGCTGGCAAAGAAGGACGATTTTGGCGCGACAATCGTCTATGCTCTGGGCATCTCACATATGCCACCGGCCGCGGCACGACGGGCGCTGCAGGTGCCGCAAAAGCTCTGCCGCCATATCGGTCTCGATGACCGTCCGCAGTGGATTTACACCGACGAGCTCAATCTTTTCGTCTGGCCGGGCCCAGATCTGCGGCCCGCTCAGTGGATTTCACAGAAGAGGCTCATCGAGGACACCTGCGTGCTCGGCCCCCTTCCGACCGACTGGTTCGACCTCGTCAAACAGCATTTTGCCGGAAGCTACCAGCTTCGGCAGCTTTCAGTGACGAAACGTACGGACTAAGCGGTTATCTCAGCGCGATGTACCGGTCCGAGCGGTGGTTGATCGCGAGGAAGAGGTTCAGGACCACGGCGCCGATCACCGAGTAGAGCACCACGGAGGGGTTCACGACGGCAAAGGCCAGCGCCATGACGCAAAGGTCGAAACCGAGCTGGACCAAGCCGGCGCGGATGCCGAAGCGGTCCTGGATGTAGACGGCGAGAATTCCGAGGCCTCCGAGGCTGGCGCGGTGGCGGTAAAGCGCCAGGAGACCGAAGCCGAGGAGGAGGCCGCCCAGGAGCGCCGCCCAGATTGGCGCGATGCTCTGAATGACGAGAAAACGGCTCTCGATCTCAACGATGAAGGAGGTCAAGCCAACGGCTGCGAATGTTTTCAGCGTGAAGTCGAGGCCCACACGGCGCAGCGACAGGATGTAGAAGGGCAGATTGAGCACAAAGAAGAGGAGACCGAAGCTCCAGCCGCTCCAATAATGCAGAACGAAGGCGAGCCCCGCCATGCCGCCGGTCAGGAGCCCGACCTGGGCGAGGAAATAGAGACCGAGCGCGGCGATCAGACTGCCGGCGACCAGACCCTGGAGATCTTCGGCGGGCGTGTGGCGGGTCGGGTTCGAATTCCAGATTCCCAGCATGCTCGTCAACTGCGCCATGTCACGTCTCCAGAAGTCATCTCAGGCCCTAAAATTACGCGAGATCCACTGGGAAACAAGGGTGATAGGTCAGCAAACCTGACCTATAGAGCAATTCGCAAGAATGCTGCTTCTTAAGCCATCCGGCTCGCAAGAAACAGAATGCCGAAGACCGGTTTTCCGCCATCCATGCGAATGGTGGTGCGGGTGAGTTTGACGAGTTCGAAGCCGTTTTCCTCGAGACGCTGCCGGACATGCTGTTCGGTATGTGCGTAACGCAGGCTTGGTGCGAGGATGAAACCATCTCCCTCGCCCGCATCTTCGACCGAAAAAGCAAAGAGCGCTTCGGGTTTCGCGACCATCGCGGCAAGCCCGAAGGCATTGGCGAGATCGCCGAGATACATCAGCACGTCGGCTGCGGAGACGAGGTCGGCGCGGCCGCTTTCGAGCCCCGCCTCGAAAAGCCCCGACATTGCCGGATCGAGCGACAGGTCGGCTTTCGCGAGAAGGTCGTAATGTCCCTTCTCTTCCGCCTTCATCAGCATGTTGGCCGAGAGGTCGAAACCTTCGAGGCGCTTGACCCTGTCGCGGATTTCTGCGCCGAAGAGGCCCGTGCCGCAGCCGAGGTCGACGGCAAGGCCGAAGTCTCGATCCACATGCTCGACGATCAATCGGGCAAGCTTTTGCGGGACGGAGTAGTCCAGCTTCTCGACCAGTGCGGTGTCAAAGCGCTCGGCATAGTCATCGAACAGGGCTTCGACATAGCGAGACGGCGGCTGATCCGGCACGTCCTCCGCGCCGAGCAGAGCCAGTTTCAGCTGTGCGCCGAACAGATCCTCGGGATCGAGGTCCAGCAGTCGACGCAGGGCGGGTACTGCCTTCGCGGTCAGTCCGGCCTTCTCGGCATAGTCGGCTAGCCTCAACAGGCCTGCCGGCCAATCGGACGCCAGTTCCAGCGCCTGCTCCATCAATTCCACCGCCGCCTCATGTTCGCCATTCTCGGCAAGCATGCGGGCATAATCAGCGCGGCGATCGGCGATGACGTCGCCGGACGAAAACTGGGTGGGGTGCATCGAAGAGATCCTTGCGCCCGCCAGCCTGGAATGGTCCAGCATGGAGTGGGCGCGCGGTCTTGACCGATCGCCAGAAAAAACTCAAGTCCTATCGCAAGCCGCTGCTTCACCGACTTGCGGGGCATACGGACCGCGCCCATATCAGCGGACGACAACAGGAGATATGCATGGCTGATGGCCTCAATCGATTTCTCGGCGACACACCGGGCCGTACGCTCGTCAAGCTGATCGTCGTTTCGCTCATCGTCGGCTTCGTGATGTCCGTTTTCGGGCTCGATCCGATCGACCTCCTGAACGGCATCCGGCATTTCATCCTGGACCTCTGGTATACCGGATTCGATGCTCTCGGACGGGTCGGCCAGTATCTGCTGATCGGCGCGACCGTGGTCATTCCTGCCTTCATTCTGCTGCGCCTTTTTGCCTCCCGGAACTGAGCAGCCGATGACCCAGTCCGCCCTGCCCCGCCGCCGGCTGATCCTGGTCTCGGCCGGCCTCTTGACGGCGGCCATTGCCGGCTGCCGCTCCACCGACATCCTCAATCCCGATGACGGCCAGTCGCGGGCCGAGACGGACGCTGCCCTGCCAATGGTCAATCGCCTGCGCCAGTCGCGGGGCCTCTCGTCACTCTCGCGCAGCCGTCCGGCGGAGGTCGCGGCGATTGCCCAGGCCAAGCGGATGGCGCGTGCGGGGGAGATGTCGCATCTGATCGGCTTCAACGACAGCTTCGGCGCCCGGATGAAGGGCCATGGCGTGCCGCTACCTGCGGCCGAAAACATCGCAGCTGGCCAGGACACGGTCGAGCGCGCGGTGCAGGCCTGGATCGATTCCAAGCGGCATCTCGACAACATGCTTGGTGGCTTCAACGGGCTCGGCGTCGCCGTCGCCTGGGATTCCGCTTCCGGCAACCGCCCCTACTGGGCCATGGTGCTGTCGGCCTGAGTGATTCTCCCGCTCCGGTCCCCACCGGAGCACTCCATGCACAGCCTGCCTACCTCCGCCTCCAGACCGATCGAGGTCAGCCACCGCAGCGTGCTTGCGATCGCCGTGCCGATGACGCTCGGCTTCGTCACGACGCCGCTGCTTGGCCTCACCGATACCGCCGTGGTCGGGCGCGGCGGCGATGCCGCGCAGCTTGCGGGACTTGCGATCGCAGCAGCACTCTTCGACCTCCTGTTCGCCAGCCTCAACTTCCTTCGCGCCTCGACCACGGCCCTTGTCGCGCAGGCACAAGGGCGCGGGGAGACGCATGAGCTGTTTGCGGTCTTCTGGCGCTCGATTGCGCTCTCGATCGGCTTCGGGCTTCTGATCCTTCTTCTGTCTCCCGCCATCATCGGGTTCGGGCCAAAACTCATGGGAGCGGAGGGGCACGTTCAGTCTGCCGCGGCGACCTATATCGCCATCCGCATCCTGGCCGCCCCTGTGACGCTCTCCAATTTCACGCTGCTCGGCTTCGTGCTCGGCCGGGGGCTCGGCTCCGTCGGGCTTGCGCTGCAGATCCTGCTCAACGGCGTCAACATCGCGATGTCCATTCTGCTCGGCTGGACCTTCGGCTTCGGCATTGCCGGCGTCGCCTGGGGAACGGTCATCGGCGAAGTCGTCGCCATGCTGGCCGGCTTTGCCTTCATCTTCTGGCGCTACGGGCAGGCAGCGGTACCGCAGGTCTCGATGATTACCGACCGGCCGAAGCTGATGGCGCTCTTCCGCTTGAACCGGGACATCCTGATCCGGACCTTCTCGCTGATCACGGCCTTTACCGTCATGACCCGGATCGGCGCTGGCTTCGGTGCCGTGACGCTCGCGGCGAATGCCGTCCTCATGAACTTCTTCATGATCGCGAGCTTCTATCTCGATGGTATGGCAACGGCGGCCGAACAGATCACCGGCGAGACTATTGGCGCGCGGCAGCGCTCTGCCTTCGAGCGGGCCGTAAGACTCACCGGGCTCTGGTCCTTCGGCCTCGCAATCGCCAGCCTTGTCTTCTTTCTGGTCTTCGGCAATGCCATCGTCGGCTTCATAACCACGGCCGGCGACGTCCGCAGCGTGGCCGAGACCTATCTGGTCTATGCAGCCCTGACGGCCCTTACCGGTGCTCTCGCCTTCCATATGGACGGCGTCTTCATCGGCGCGACCTGGTCATCGGACATGCGCAACATGATGCTTCTGGCGCTTGCCGGTTATCTCGCAAGCGTTGCCGCACTCGTTCCGCTGTTTTCCAACCACGGGCTCTGGATTGCGCTCAACGTGTTTCTCGGACTGCGCGGCCTGCTGCTGCTTGCAAGGCTCAAACCGAAGACGGATCAGACCTTCACCGACAGCCAGTGATCGAGCCTTGAATCCCGCAGTTCGCGGATGCTTGCGACCGTCTCGCGATCAAGCAGGCTCGACAGGCCCCGGACGATGCGGCCCGGCAGGGCGGGTCCCTCATAGACCATGCAGGAATAGAGCTGCACGAGGTCTGCACCGGCGCGGATCTTTTCCATCGCGGTTTCGACCGAGGAGACACCGCCTACGCCGATGATTGGCAGGTCGGGGCCCACCCGCTTGCGCATGCGCGCCAGCACTGCCGTCGACTTGTCGAAGAGCGGCGCACCGGACAGGCCACCGGCTTCGCCGGCCAACGTGGCGTCGGTGAGACCCTCGCGTGACAGCGTGGTGTTGGAGACAATCAGGCCGTCGAGATCATGGGCCGCCACGACCTCTGCGATGTCGTCCATGCCTTCCTCAGTGAGATCGGGTGCAATCTTCAGGAAGACCGGCAGACGCTTGCCGGCCTTCAGTCCCTGCTCGGATCTCGCGGCTAGCACGGCCGAGAGAAGCGCATCGAGGCTCTCCTTGGCCTGCAGGTCGCGCAGGCCCGGTGTGTTCGGGGAGGAGATATTGGCGGTGAAATAGGTCGCGACCGGATAGAAACGACGGATGCCGGCAACGTAATCGGCAATCCGGTCGGCAGCATCCTTGTTGGCACCGATGTTGACGCCGACGATGCCGGAACGACTTCGCCGCGCAGAAAGCCGTGCCAGCGCTGCGGCATGACCCTCGTTGTTGAAGCCGAGGCGATTGATCACCGCATGATCGCGCTCCAGGCGGAAGATGCGCGGCTTCGGGTTGCCGGCCTGTGCCTTCGGTGTGAGCGTGCCGACCTCGGCAAAACCGAAGCCGAGTGACAGCAGGGCATCCGGGACCTCGGCATTCTTGTCGTAGCCGGCGGCCATGCCAAGCGGGTTCGGGAAGCGGATCCCGGCGACGGTCTGGGCGAGACGCGGATCGGCCTCTGCCTTGCAGGTCGGGACGAGGCCGGTCTTCAAGGCCGCAATCGAGAGACCATGGGCGGTTTCGGCATCGAAGAAAAAAAGGCCGCGCCGGCCGAGCGAAAAGAGATCGGGCATCAGGGCTTCTCTTCTGTCATGGTTGGAAAGACGTGCAGACCATCTGGCCCCAGCGGCAACGGCTTTTCCCACAGCACGGCATCGAGCGGCAGATCGGCATAGAGATGCGGGAAGAGATCGCCGCCGCGAGAGGGTTCCCATTTCAAGGTTTCGCCGAAGACAGTGGCATCCACGGCCACGAGCAGCAGGTCGGCCTCACCGGCAAAATGCAGCCTCGCTGTCTCGATGGCCTGGGCTGCCGTCGAAAAATGGATGTAGCCGTCCTTGAGGTCGATCGGCGCGCCCTTGAAAAGGCCTGCCTTGCGTGCTTCCTGCCATAATTCTCGCGGCACGATCTTGTATATGGTCTTGTCCAAGGTCCGGTCTCTCCCAGATCATGAGGGTCGAGGCGGTTTGCCGCAAACGTCGACAAATGTCCACGCCCTGCGCGCGGAACGACAGGAGGAGGCTCAGATGCTCATCAGAAAAGCGGTGCTCGGCTTGGCGGTCCTGTCACTCGCAACGCCGGCGGCAATCGCCCAAGAAGCGAATGCCGAGCGCTATACGCTGGAAAAATCGGACAGCGGCTTCGTGCGGCTCGATCGGCAGACGGGCGCCGTGACACTCTGTACCGAGGATCAGGGCACGCTGACCTGCCGCATGGCCGCAGACGAGCGCGCTGCCTATGACGAAGACCTTGCGCGGCTGGAAAAGCGGGTCGAGGCGCTTGAACGGCAGCTGGCGGACGGGACGGCCGCGCGGAGCGGCGAACTGCCGAGTGATGCCGAGATCGACCGATCGATTGGCATCATGGAGCGCTTCATGCGGGCCTTCTTCAACCTGGTTCAGGAGTTCCAGGGGGCAGAGGAACAGCCACAACAAGAGCCCATTCCGGACAGAACTTGACATTGGTCATGCGCCGGTCGCGCAATCCGTGCACGACCATTGTCTAGTGACTCCGCAAGCGCTAAAAGAAGACCACGCATTCGTGCGCAATATGACATCGCTCTTGGGAGGGGGCTGTGACATGGCTGCATCGACCTTCATCATCGCCGACGACCATCCGCTGTTTCGGGGCGCGCTGCGCCAAGCTGTGACCGGCATTGACGGCACACAAACCATCATCGAAGCCGGCGATTTCGAAGCCGCACGCAAGGCGGCGGCGGATCATCCGGAAGCCGATCTTATGCTTCTGGATCTCGCCATGCCCGGCGTTTCCGGCTTTTCCGGCCTGATGGCGCTTCGTGCGGAATTTGCGAGCCTGCCGCTCGTAATCGTGTCCGCCACGGACGACGCCGTGACCATCCGCCGGGCGCTTGAGCTCGGCGCTTCGGGCTTCATCTCGAAATCGGCCGGGATCGACGAGATACGCTCGAGCATCCAGTCCGTGCTCGAAGGCGACATCGCCACGCCGGAAAGCTATCAGGGTGGTCAGGAGACCGATCCCGACGTTGCCGATCTGATCAATCGCCTGAGGACCCTGACGCCGCAGCAGAGCCGTGTGCTCGGCATGCTCGGTGAAGGACTGCTCAACAAGCAGATCGCCTATGAACTCGGCGTCTCGGAAGCGACGATCAAGGCCCATGTTTCCGCGATCCTGCTGAAGCTCAAGGTCGATAGCCGTACGCAGGCTGTCATCCAGCTCGGCAAGATCAACATGGCCATGGTGGCGTGAGCGATCCAGAGGATTTTATTCCTTTTTGCTTTACTATCGGCATCCCCTGATCTATGGTGAGCCATGGCCGGAGAGGGGCATCCGAGGTTTCCGGCGCTCTAAGAGGCGCGAACATGCTTTCGCATGACAGCATATGGGCCGCGATTGATCGGCTGGCGGAGCAGCATTCGCTGACGCCTTCTGGTCTTGCGCGCCGGGCGGGCCTCGACCCCACATCTTTCAACAAGTCCAAGCGCGTCGGGGCGGACGGCCGCATGCGCTGGCCCTCCACCGAATCCATCGCAAAGGTTCTGGAAGCGACAGGCGCGAGCCTCGACCAGTTCATGCGCCATGTCTCTCCGGAAGGCCTGCGGGGAAGCCCGCTGCCGCAAGGGACATTTCCACCCCAGGCAAGCTCGATCCCCCTGCTGGGCATGGCGCAGGCCGGTGCCGGCGGCTTTTTCGACGATGGCGGCTTTCCTGCGGGCCAGGGCTGGGATCTCGTGGAGTTCCCCGCAGCGCCCGGCCGCAACAACGGCGTCTATGCGCTGGAGGTCCAGGGCGAGAGCATGAAGCCGCTCTACCGCGACGGCGACATCCTGATCGTCGAACCCGGCGCCCAGGTGCGACGTGGCGACCGTGTGGTGGTCAAGACACGAGAAGGCGAAGTCATGGCGAAGATCCTTGCCCGGCAGAGCGCCAAGTCGATCGAGTTGCAGTCGCTCAATCCGGACCATCCGCCCCGCACTCTCGACATGGGTGACGTCGAGTGGGTGGCCCGCATCATCTGGGCGAGCCAATAGGAAAACGGACCTAATGCGACGGATCGGCACCTTCATCGCAGGCGCGATCGGGCTCCTCCTGTGGGCCTATCTTGTCATGGCCGCCGGCGAGTCGCTGCGCGACGATCCCGTCGACTACGATATGCAGGACCTCGACGTGCCGGATCCGTCCGAGCTCAATCTTCCCGATGTCGGCGCCCTGCCGCCCGGGGCGATCGAGCCTATGCCGGAGCCGGAGCCGCGGCGGGAGGTCCGGGCCATCGAGCCTGACGTTTTCGGTTCGCCGGCCTTTGCCAATGCAGAGGATCTCGAACGGGTCGAAGCGCGGGCGCCGCTTTCGGAAACCGTGCAGCCGGCAAAACCAAAAGTCGTCCTTCTCCATCGTCCGCTCAGTCTCTCGGCCGGGCTTGTTGCCTTCGGCCCTGAACAGCGCGTGCGCCTGGCCGATATTGCGGAGACGGATGTCAACCGCACCTGCCTTGCCGCAGACGGCGGTTCCTGGCCTTGCGGTGCCATGGCACGGACCCAGCAAAGGCTTTTCCTGCGAAACCGTTCGCTTGCCTGCGGAACGAGTTCCGCCGCATGGCAAGGCGAAATTAAGGCGCGCTGCTGGGTCGGCGTTCAGGATGTCTCTTCCTGGCTTGCGAAATACGGGTGGGCGGAAGCGGAACCCGGCTCGGCGCTCGCCGTGCTGACGGAAGAAGCCCGCGCCGAAAGACGCGGGCTTTTTGGTGAGCCCCAGCGTTGATGGAACCTTGGTCATCAAGGGGTCGCAAACCGCCGCTCCCTTGAAAGGCTGCAAAGCGGCTCCTACTCTCTGGCCGCACGCAACTGGAAACCACGTTACATGAACAAGCCTGTCTCTCCGGAAGAAGCGCTGATTTTCGTCATGGTCATGGCATCAGCCGTCGACAATGCCATGGCGGAAAAGGAACTCGTCCGCATCGGTCAATTGATCGATATTCTTCCGGTCTTCGAAAATTTCGACAAGGAACGCCTGATCGAGGTCTCGCAACGTTGCGCAAGCCTGATCTCCGGCCCCGAGGGGCTCGACATCATGCTCGAGACCATCCGAGATGCCCTGCCGGAATGGCTGCATGAGACGGCTTACGCACTGGCTGTCGAGATCGCAGCCGTCGACCTCTCGGTCAAGCCGGAGGAATTGCGCCTGCTGCAGATGTTGCGCGACCGCCTGGAGTTGGACAAGCTCACCTGTGCCGCGCTGGAGCGCAGCGCGTCTGCGCGCTATCGCCGGATCTGACTGCTCTTAGAAGAGGCCGGCGGGGAAGTAGCGCAGATAGATCTCCTCCAGCCGGCCATCCTTCGACAGCGCTGCGAGCGCACTTTCAAGAGCCGCCATCAGCGCGCCGTCCTGGCCGCGCACCATAATCGTCATACCTTCGCCGAGATGCCGCTCCGACAGGAAGGGGCCGTCGAGAAAGCGGCAGCATCCTTGTGCGGCCGGGCTCATCATCCAGAAGGACAGCTGCAAGGCATCGGCGAAGACGGCCGGCACCTGCTTCTCCTTCAATGCCGTCATCAAGGCATCCTGATCGTCGAAGGGGACGGCTTCGATATCGGGGAAGAAGCTCTTCAGCATGGCAGCATGAGCGGTGTCCTTGACCACGCCGACCTTGCGGCCGAACAGCCCCTGCGCATCCTGCCGCGGCAGAACCGTATCGCCTTGCATCAGAAAGCGGGCTGGCAGGAGAAGATAGGGCCGGGTGAAGTTGAACTGCTCCCGCAGCTCCGGCGTTACGGCGACGCCGGCCATTACCGCTTCGCCCTGACCTGCCTCCAGCGCCGAGACCAGCTGTCCATAGGGCATTGCCTGGATCTGGCAGCGAGCCTGGAGGCCGAGCTCGGCGCAGAGCGCCCGCGCAAGATCGACGTGGAAGCCGGCCAGACGGCCGCTCTGATCGGTGAAATTGAAGGGCGGAAAGTCCGTCGTCGTCAGGAAGCGCAGGCGCAACACGCTGCTCACATCGGGCCGCACCAGCCGCTCGCGTGCATCGAAGAGGATCGGGAGGTCCGTATCCTGGGCCCGCGCCGGTGGCGTCGAAATCACGACCAGCATCAAAAAGGCGAAAACCGAGGCCCACAACCCCACTAAATCTAGGGATGTAACTTTTGCGCGCATCTCTATCATCATCAACCGGGGTATGAGTGGGGCGTCGATCCGACAGGATGACGTGTAGCAGCTTGGTGTGGACGAGGGAATACGGCCCGCGGATCGTTGCCGTGCGCCAGGGTCCAACGCGGGTGCATGACCAACGGAGCGCGAGCCGCGCAGCCGGATCCCCTGATTTTCAGCATTTGAAACCCGAGGCCGGCTTGTTGCACCGGTTGGGAATTTCCAAGCCCCTGATCGCCCGTATGGCGCAACGCGCGGTGACAAATGGCACCAGCATCGAGGCCGAGCTTCTCGCCAGCGGCGTGATCGAAGAAGACGCCTATTTTGCCGGGCTTGCGCGCATGTATGGACTGCCCTTCCTGCCGGTGATCGATCCCGCGCTGGTTGGGGATCCCCTCTGTGGCGATACGCAATTGGCCGAGCCGCACATGGTACGGCTGCAATATACCGACAGGCAGCCGGTGATGGCTGTGGCGCCGCAGATCCTGCACATGGAGGGCCTTGCCAGACGCTTTGGCCGCGATGGGAATGGCGCCGGCAATCTTGCCATCACCACGCCGTCGGCAATCCGCAAAGCGCTGTGGAAGGCGGGTGAGACGCGGCGCGTCAGCGATGCCGTGCGGGGGTTGTTCGACAGCGTGCAGTCTCTCTCTGCGCGGCTGGTGGTCACCGGCGATCAGGGCTTTGTTGCCGGTGCCAGCCTCTGTCTTCTCAGCCTGCTTTTCGTCTTCGCTCCGATGCTCGCGGTCGTGCTAGGGCACATGCTGCTCTCCTTCTTCCACGCAGCCGCCCTCTTTCTGAGGATCATGGCCGTCTCGCATGGCAAGCGGCATCCGAGACTCGAAGCCTCGCTGGAAAGCGGCTGCGATGTCCTTCCGGTCTATACCGTCATGGTCGCGCTTTACCGCGAGGCAGCTGTCGTGCCGCAACTGATCGCGGCGCTCGATGCGCTGGACTGGCCGCGCAGCCTGCTCGACGTGAAACTGGTCTGCGAGGCGGACGACCTCGAGACGCTGGAGGCGATCCGACAGGCGCGGCCGGGACCGCATATCGAAGTGGTCGAGGTGCCGGCCATGGCACCACGCACCAAGCCCAAGGCTTTGACCTATGCGCTGGCCGGTGCGCGCGGCAAGTTCCTCACCATCTACGACGCGGAAGACCGGCCGCATCCGCAGCAGCTGCGCGAAGCCTTCCACGCCTTTGAGCTGGGACCATCAGAACTCGCCTGCCTGCAGGCGCCGCTGGTCATCGGCAATGCCGGCGAGAGCTGGATCAGTGCCATCTTTGCGCTCGAATATTCGGCGCTGTTTCGCCGTCTGCTGCCGGCGCTCGGCTTCTACCGGCTGCCGCTGCCCCTCGGCGGCACCTCAAACCATTTCCGAACGGCGCTTCTGAAGGCAAGTGGCGGCTGGGACCCTTTCAATGTCACCGAGGATGCCGATCTCGGGATGCGTCTTTGCCGCATGGGTTACCGCGCGTCGACACTGACGCTTCCGACTTACGAGGACGCGCCGACAGAGTTCAAGGTCTGGCTTGCCCAGCGGACGCGCTGGTACAAGGGCTGGCTGCAAACCTGGTTGGTGCTGATGCGCCGGCCTTTGCGCACGGCGCGCGAGATGGGGCCGCTCTCCTTCCTCGTCTTCCAGCTCCTTGTCGGCGGCATGCTGGTGGCAGCACTCAGCCATCCCGGGCTGATCGTCTTCATCACCCTCTCCGTCCTCTCGCTGATGCAGATCCCCGCGCCGCAGCCGAGTGTCTTCACCACGATGATGCTCGCCATGGACGTATTCAACATTCTCGGCAGCTACGCCGTCTTCTTTGCCCTCGGGGCGACCCCGATGACCGACCGCGAGAAGAAGGGCATGGGCTGGAAATGGGCGATGATCCCGATCTACTGGATGGCCGTGTCGCTCGCCGCGTGGAAGGCGGTGCTCGAACTGAGGCTCAAGCCTTTTCACTGGAACAAGACGCCGCACACGCCAAGCCGTAGTGGCTCCCTGCCACCGGGCCTTGCTGCTCAGTCGGGCCAAGTCTTCGCTGCGATGACATCCGCCTCGGACAAGGTGTGATCCCCGGCAACCGTCACCAGATCGACCGAGGCTCCGCGCCTGCGCAACTGTTTGGCCAGAACCGAAGTGTCCTCGCCGGCAGGATCATCGGCACCCGCGAGGATGCATATGCGCGTGCCGGAGAGATCCTTGTCCGGCGGATCGACCAGGACCGGCACCGGGCGCAGCAGCAAGGCCTCGCGCACGAGGCCAGGATGCAGCATGATCACAGCGGCAAGGAAGTTCGCGCCATTCGAATAGCCGGCGAAGGACAGGCGCTCTTTGTCTAATCCATAAGCTTCCTCGGCCTGCTGGATAAAGGCAACGAATGCCTCTGCCTCCGAGCGAATATCCTTCTGATCGTATTCGCGAACGCCAAAGCGGCGGAAGAAGCGCGCAACGCCCTCCTCCGTCGAGCGCCCCCTTGGGCCGATCAGGGTCGAGGAGGGCGCGATCTTCCGGCCGAACGGCAGGAGGCTCGCCTCGTTGCCGCCCGTGCCATGCAGCAGGACAAGCGTCGATCCGTCCGGCGCGTCCGGCTCATGGATGCGGTGGACGAAAGGCAGATCGCGGTAGATGATGCGCGGCTCTCCCGGAAGCCCGAATTGCGGCAGCATCGGCACGATATCCTCGGGGCGCAGATGAAAGTGCTCGGGGATGAAGAGCCGGCTGCCGAGGGTTTCCAGCGGCTCGTCGACGGCAAAACCGGGGCCGTCCGAGGCGAGTTCGATCAGCCCGCCGGCCGGCTCTCGCACATAAAGCGAATAGAAATATTTGCGGTCATGCATGTTGATCATGTCGTCACCGCGGGAACTGAGCGCCGCCGCCTGCGCCTCAACCGCCGCCTGATCAGGCATGCGCAGGGCAATATGATCGATCGCACCCGTGCCGGGGGCCGCCGGCCAGAAGCCAGTGGCATCGCGCACGTCGATCGCCTGACCACTTGTCGAAATCAGCCGCGTGATCGTGCCCTCGGTTCCAGCGACGGAAAAGCCCGCATGTCGGGCGAGGAAGTCGAGGCTCTCCGCCGGCTTCTCCGACAGGAGCGTGGCCGCCCGCAGGCGGCTAATGGCATCGGCTTCTTCGATCCCGCGAACGGGCCATGCGGCACCGGGCTCCACCGCCGTTGTGCCGACGAGCTTGACGATGATGCCATCCGGATCCGTCAGCCTCAGGACCGGCTCACCAAATTCCGTCGCCGGACCCGAGGCGGATACGCCGAACTGCAGTGCACGGGTCAGCCAGACGCCGATCGCTTCCGGATGAATGGCAAATGCGATCTCGCTTGCAGCGCCATGGCCGACACGGCCGGGTGATCCATCTTCCCAGGCCAGGAAGGTCACCAGCGAACCCGGGCTTGCCTCAGCATCGCCGTAGAACAGATGGAGCTGTGCTGCATCCTCGAAGCCGCCGGTGCGCTTGACGAGCCTCAGCCCCAGAAAACCGCAGTAGAAATCGACATTCGCCTGGATCTTGCGGGTGATCGCCGTGATGTGGTGCAGGCCGCTGGTCATGCTCGTCTCCCTGTTCTACCCTTCCTTACAACATATCGACACGGGGACCAGATCATGGTGACACTGCTTGGCATTTCGGGAAGTCTGCGCAAGGCTTCGCTCAACTCGGCTCTGCTGAAGGCCGCCGCCGGCCTGCCAGCCGAAGGCTATGTGCTTCAGACTGCCGGCATTCATGGCATCCCGCTTTATGACGGGGACCTGGAAGCGGCCGAGGGCATTCCGGCCGCCGTGACGGAACTGAAGGAAAAGATCACCGCCGCCGACGGTGTCATCCTGTTCACGCCCGAATACAACAACAGCATTCCCGGTGCCTTCAAGAACGCCATCGACTGGCTGTCCCGCCCCTCTTCCGACATCCCGAAGGTCTTCGGCGGCAAAGCCTTCGCCCTCGTCGGCGCCTCGCCTGGCAATTTCGGCACGCTGCTCAGCCAGAATGCTTGGCTTAGTGTGCTGCACACGCTGGGCTGCCGGACATTCTCAGAGAAGCGGCTGATGGTGTCTCGCGCGCATACCCTGTTCGACGCCGACGGCAACCTCACCGACGAGGCAACGGCCAAGCGGCTGGGGGATCTCTTGGCGGCGTTTGCAAAGTTTGCCGAGGCTCGTTGAGAACAGCTGGAGCGGGTGAAGGGAATCGAACCCTCGTATTCAGCTTGGGAAGCTGCTGCTCTACCATTGAGCTACACCCGCGACGGGGAGAGGAATCCAACAGTTCGCTGCCAGTGTCAAGCGCTGGCAGCGATGCCTGCAGGCGGCGCCTGCCTCAGGGCAGGCGGAAGTGTTTGGAGAGTTTCAACCCTTGCGCCTGGTAGTTGGAGCCGAGCCCCGTGCCGTAGAGGCCTTCGGGGCGCTCCTGCATGTGCTCGTAGACCAGGCGGCCTATGACCTGGCCGTGCTCAAGGATGAAGGGCACTTCATGGCTTCTGACTTCCAGCACCGCGCGGCTGCCGGAGCCGCCGGCCGGGGCATGACCGAAGCCCGGATCGAAGAAGCCCGCATAATGCACGCGGAATTCACCGACGAGCGGATCATAGGGCGTCATCTCGGCGGCGTAGAGCGGCGGCACATGCACGGCTTCGTTCGAGACGAGGATATAGAATTCGTCCGGGTCGAGGATCAGCTCGTCGCGGCCGCGGCTGTAAAGCGGCTCCCAGAAGTCGAGCACGTCATGTGCGCCCTTGCGGTCGACATCGATGACAGACGTATGGTGCTTCCCACGATAGCCGATCAGCCCTTCCGGGCCCGAGCCCTTCAGGTCGATCGAGAGCGCAATGCCCCCGCCGGAGACATTCGGCATATCGCTTGCGACGAGGGTTTCCGCCTTATGGAGATCGAAAAGCTCGCTTTCGCCCAACACGGCATGGCCGACGCGGAAGCGGATCTGCGAGAGGCGCGAACCGCGGCGCACGATGATCGGGAAGGTGCGCGGCGAAATCTCCAGATAGAGCTGGCCCTTGTAGCCGGCGGGCACCTTGTCGAACTCCTGGGCGTAATCGACCATGACGCGGGTGAAGATGTCGAGCCGGCCCGTCGAGCTCTTCGGGTTGGCCGAGGCGGAGATCTCGGCCGGCAGGTCGAGGCTTTCCATCAAGGGCACGATGTAGACGCAGCCGGTTTCGAGAACGGCGCCATTTTCCAGATCGACCTCGTGCAGCGTCAGACGCTCCAGCTTCTCGGCGACGGTGTGGCCGCGGCCCGGCATGAAGCTCGCGCGGACGCGGATCGCCTTGCCGCCCAGGCGGAGGTCGAGGCTTGCCGGCTGGATCTGATCCTTGTCCAGCATGGCCTCGCTTTTCAGCTGGCCGCCACCGAACAAGGCGCCGATCGCGCGATCGGACAAAATCCCTGACTTCATGGTCATCTTCTCAATCCCGTTTGGGCTCGACAAAACCAAAGCCCACCAATTGACGCAAGGCCCGTGAAGGCGTAAGGCAGCCTTATCCCGTGGTGATTTGGCCGGTCGGCTTGCAGCCACGTTAAACAAGTGGCTAAATAGACCGGGTTTACGAAACCGGTCCGTTCTCGCGACCGGTTTTTTTGTGTTCGAAAGGCACGTGCATGAGCAAGAACTGGCGCCCGGCAACCCAACTCGTCCATGGCGGCACGCTGCGCTCTCCCTATGGCGAGACGTCTGAAGCGATCTTCCTCACCCAGGGCTTCGTCTATGACAGCTCGGAAGCGGCAGAAGCCCGCTTCAAGGGCGAGAACGACGGCTATATCTATGCCCGCTATGGCAGCCCCACCAATGACATGTTCGAAAAGCGCATGTGCATGATGGAAGGCGCCGAGGATGCCCGCGCCATGGCGTCTGGCATGGCCGCCGTTGCCGCAGCCGTGCTCTGCCAGGTCAAGGCCGGCGATCATATCGTCGCGGCCCGTGCGCTGTTCGGCTCCTGCCGCTATGTCGTCGAGACGCTTGCCCCGCGCTACGGCGTCGAATGCACGCTTGTCGACGGCCGTGATCTCGCCAACTGGAAAGCTGCGATCCGGCCGAACACCAAGGTGATGTTCCTGGAAAGCCCGACCAACCCGACGCTCGAGGTCATCGACGTGGCCGGTGTTGCCAAGCTCGCCAACCAGGTTGGCGCCAAGCTGATCGTCGACAACGTCTTTGCCACGCCGCTCTTCCAGAAGCCGCTGGAGCTCGGCGCGCATGTCGTCGTCTATTCCGCGACCAAGCATATCGATGGCCAGGGCCGCTGCCTCGGCGGCGTGGTGCTGTCGTCGAAGGAATGGATCAACGAGAACCTGCACGACTATTTCCGCCACACGGGTCCTGCCATGTCGCCGTTCAATGCCTGGACGCTTCTGAAGGGCATGGAGACGCTGCCGCTTCGCGTGAAGCAGCAGACGGAGAACGCAACAGCGATTGCCGATTTCCTGGCCGAGCAGTCCGCGGTGGGCAAGGTCGTTTATCCGGGCCGCAAGGATCATCCGCAGGCCGACATCATCGCCAAGCAGATGACCGGTGGCTCGACGCTGGTCTGCTTCGAGATGAAGGGGGGCAAGGAGGCGGCCTTCAAGCTGCAGAATGCGTTGGAGATCATCAAGATCTCCAACAATCTCGGCGATGCGAAGAGCCTGATCACCCATCCGGCCACCACAACGCACAAGAACCTGACCGACGAAGCCCGTGCCGAGCTCGGTATTTCTGCCGGAACCGTCCGTCTCTCCTGCGGGATCGAAGATACCCAGGATCTGCTCGAAGATCTGGCCAAGGCACTCAACCGCCTCTGAGCGCTGCTCAAAGCGCTTCATATTGCAACAAATTCGGCTGCGAGACGTCTCGCAGCCGGTCCATGGCCCTTGACGGCACCGGTTGCGTCGTTATCCCTTGAAAGCTTCGTGACGTTCTGCGGCTGATCTTGCTACCGCCACAAAGAACGCCATTTCTGTCATGATCGCAGGATGTTTTCGCAGGGTCCAGGCATGTATCGCGCACTGACACGGGACATAGAGGTTCTCGTTGAACCTTACTATCTCGAGGAACAGTCGGACCCCGATGACAGCCGCTATGTCTGGGGCTACCGGATCGTGATCTCCAACCATTCCGGCAAGAGCGTTCGGCTGACCCACCGCTATTGGCACATCACCGACCAGAACGGTCAGGTGGACGAAGTGAGCGGGCCCGGCGTCGTCGGCGAACAGCCGCGTCTCGACCCTGGCGATACCTATGAATATTCCTCCGGCTGCCCGCTCGATACGCCCTCGGGCATGATGTATGGCACGTACCGGATGGAGACCGACGATGGGGAGAGCTTCGATGTCGCCATCCCCGCCTTCTCGCTCGACAGCCCGGGCATGGTGCGCACTCTCAATTGACGATTGGCAGTTGAGTTGAAGGGTGCCTGCCGTTATCTGGAAGGCTTGATCAGCACCCCTGCGGCAAAGGTTCGTCCGGCATGACCATCACCCATCTCGTCACCCATAGTGGCGGCTTCCATGCCGACGAATTGCTGTCCTCCGTCATTCTCACCCGGCTCCATCCTGACGCGACGATCGTGCGCAGCCGCGCACCCGAATGGATAACGCCATCCTCCGATCGCATCATCTACGATGTCGGTGGTGCCTATGATGCGGCGGCGCAGATTTTCGATCACCACCAGCGCGGCGCGCCCTTGCGCGAAGATGGCCAGCCTTACAGCTCTTTCGGCCTCATCTGGAAGCATTACGGGCGCGCCTATCTTGCCGCGCTCGGCATCCCGGCAGATCATGTGGAGGCACTTCATCAGAGCTTCGACACGAAATTCGTCCTGCCGATCGATCTGATGGACAATGGCGCTCTTAGCCCGTCTGCCGCAGGGCCGCTGGCGGATCTGACCCTGCCGAGCCTGCTTGAAACCTTAAAACCCGTCTTCGATGACCGAGCGCCCGGCGCCGATGATCGCGGCTTCCATGCGGCGCTCGCCATCGCCCGTGCGATCGTCGAAGCAGGAATCGCGCAGCGCGCCTCCGAGCTCCGGGCCGAAAGCATGGTGCTCGATGCCATCGCCGCCAATGGCACCAGTCGCGTGCTGGAACTGCCGATGGGCATGCCCTTCCGCCCTGCGATGGTGAAGGCCGGCGCCGACCATCTGCTCTTCGTCGTGCATCCTCGTGACAAGGACTGGTGCATCACCGGCATCCGCAAGACGGAAGACAGCTTCGAGCAGCGCGCCGATCTGCCCGTGGCCTGGGCTGGACTGAGCAATGCCGATCTGGAAGCGGTCTCAGGCGTCGCGGGCGCCACTTTCTGTCACAACGGTCGCTTCATCGCCGCAGCGAAGTCTCGCGAGGCGATCTTGCAGATGGCGGAAATCGCGGTCGCCGAAGCGCTTTCGGACCGGTGACGCTTTGGCCGGTCGGCCTTGAGCTCTGGCTCAAGCCGCGCTGGCTGCCGCCTCAACATCCTTTGCCTGCAGCAGGAGGGCCAGCACGTCGCGCTGTGGCATCGGCTTACCATAGAGATAGCCCTGGATCAGGGGCGGCGACAATGGAGCGAGGATCTGCATCTCGTCCTCCGTCTCCACGCCCTCAAGAACGCATTTCAGTCCGAGATTTCTGCACAGCGTGATAACACCCGCAACGATTTCGCGTGAGGTGGCGCTCGCTGAGACCTTGCGCACGAAGCTCTTGTCGATCTTCACTTTGTCCAGCGGCAACTGGTCGATGTATTCGAAGCTGGAATAACCCGAGCCGAAATCGTCGAGCGCGATCTTGAAGCCAGCGGCGGAGAGGTCCTCCAGCAGGACGCGCGAAGCGGCGATGTCCTTCATCACGGCGGTCTCGGTGATCTCGAATTCGATGCGAGACGGCTCGATATTCCTGTGACGGACCTCCTCGACCAGCGAGAAGATGAAAACGCGATCCGCCAAGTCCTGCGCCGAAAGATTGAAGGACACGGTCAGTTCGGCGGGCCAGTGCTCGGCGGCGTCGAGCGCCTTGGTGAAGAGTATCCGGCTCACATCCTGAATGAGGCCGGCGCGCTCCGCCGCGCGGATGAACCTGTCCGGACGAACAGGACCGAGAACGGGGCTTTGCCAGCGGGCGAGAGCTTCGAAACTGACGACCTTGCCCTTCGCGATGTCCCTCTGCGGCTGGAACACGAGGTGCAATTCGTCCTCAAGCTTCGCTTCCCGAAGCGCTCGCTCAAGCGCGAGGCTCTCGCGCATGTCCTTGTCGTCGTTTACGGTAAAGACGGTGCACTGATGACGGGAAAGCTGCTTACCACGGTAGAGCGCAAAATCGGCTTTCTCATAGATTGCCCGTGCGCTATCGGCCATGGTCGGAAACTGAGCAAAGCCGATCGTTCCGCTGATGGTGAGGTGCAGCGGCTGCAGGTCATAGCCTTGACTGATGTCGCGGATCAGGCGATCCCCGAAGTCACCGATTTCGCTTTCGTCCGCTCCTTTCTCGACGACGATCGCGAATTCGTCGCCACCGATGCGACCGAACCGTACTGCATTGGTCTCGTGCCGTTTCAGGCGGTCCACCACACCGCAGAGGATCTGGTCACCCACGGCATGACCATAGATGTCGTTGATCGATTTGAATCCATCGAGGTCGAGAATACCGACCCAAAACGGCTTCCCCTGCTCAACCAGACCCTCGATGTGGCGAAATACCGAGCGGCGGTTCGCTATGCCTGTCAGGCTATCCCGGGCAGCGAGTTCGTCGGCGAGCACACGGGCATCGATCTGACGCATGATCGCCTTTCGCAGCAGGATTGCCATTCCCAATGCGGCCAGTGACGTGGCAACTCCGATGAACCTGAAATCGGCGATCTCCCCAGGCGGTAGAAGCGTGACGAACCAGAGGAGCGTGGCAATGACCGTCACCACACTCACGATCGTTGTTCGCAGCGTGACCCCTGTGGTGGAGAAAACGACCGCACACAGAACAAAATAGACTAAGTTTTCCGGGTGAAAATGCCACGAAACATACATGAGCGTATTCACGTACATCAGCAGGTTCGTGACGAGGGCGATGGCTTCAACCTGCCGCAGCGATCTTCGTCGTCCGGGAGCAAGGGCGCAGTGAAACAGTCCATAAGCCAAGGCGGTTGGGAGGCTGACTGACAGGAGCGCCACGCGCTCGATACCCGCCTCTTCCGACAAGTAGACCCAAGTGACAAACAGATAATAGACGGTGGTGACCAAGAGAAACCGGTGCAGCACCGGTCGGTAAGCCTCTGCCACGAGGTCCTGCCGGGCAGTATCGGTCCAGGCTTCGCGCTGTTTCCGGAGCCATGCCGTCCATGTGGATCCAGCTGCACGTCTTGCATTTGCATTGGAACTGCCTCGGCCGAGGCGGTCTTGCTGCAACAGATCCGTGTTCATACTTTGCACCCTGGCGCGGTTCCTGATGGGACCACAGCTAGGACGCATTCATTTAGGATATATGAATAAATGTGGGGAAGTGAGCATTTTTTCGCCTTCCGGTCAAATGCTCACGTCCTCGTTCGCAGAAACTTAACCTGCTGGTCACGCCGCCGTAAGTTTTCCGCGGGGTCGAAATCATAGTTCGTCGAGCAGAACTCGCAGGTCACCGTGATCTTGCCGTCCTCGGAGCTTGCCTCGATCTCTTCCGCGGAGAAGCCCTGGAGCACGCCCTTTAGCCGCTCGCGGGAGCAGCTGCAGCGGTCGTAGACCGGCTGCGGATCGTAAGCACGCACGCCGCGCTCATGGAAGAGCCGGAAGAGCAGCCGTTCGATGCCGACCTGCGGATCGGTCAACTCGTCCGCATCGATGGTTTCGACGAGGACACGGGCTTCGTCCCAGGCGTCGTCGCCGCCATGCAGATCGGTGTCGCGGTCGTCACCGTCGCCGCCATGCAAATCCGGCTGGCGCATGCGCTCGGGTGCATCCGGCAGGAACTGCGCGATCAGACCGCCTGCCCGCCAGGTCCGGCGTGGCTTTCCATCGGCATCGCGATCGAAGAGTTCGGCAGCGCCAAGACGCACACGCGTCGGGATCTGCTCCGACTGGCGGAAGTAGACACCCGCGATATCCTCGAGCGAGGTCCCATCAAGCGGCACGATGCCCTGATAGGGTTGCATGAAGGAGCCCTGATCGATGGTGAAAGCAAGCACGCCTTCGCCCAGCAGCTCTTCCGGCGACGCACGGCCGGCGGCAACCGCATCCGCTACGGCCTGCTCATCGAAGCGGGCATAGGCGCGCACGTTCTCCGGCGTGGTGAAATCGGCGACCAGCAGATCGACCGGGCCGTTGCCCTTGGTCTGCACGGTGAACTTGCCTTCGAACTTGAGCGACGTCCCGATCAGCACCGTCAAGACGATGGCTTCGGCCAGAAGCCGTGCCACCGGCGCCGGATAGGCGTGGCGGTCAAGGATGGTGTTGATCAGCGGTCCGAGCTGGACCGCGCGACCGCGCACGTCGAGCCCTTCCACCTGAAAGGGGACCACGCGATCATCGCCGGCGAAACCGAATTCGCCGAGTTCTGCTTGTCTCGTCGACATGAATGTACTCCCGGCGCCCCAGGCGCCATACGCAGGGCCCGAGCGGCCCGATCAGAAAGGGCACAGATGGGAACACCCGTGCCAAAGGTCAAGTCAGGCGCGACCGCCGCTCTGTCGGCCTCAGATGGCGCCCAGGCACCAGGCCAGGATCGACTTTTGCGCATGCAGCCTGTTCTCCGCCTCGTCGAAGACCACGGACTGAACGCCATCGATTACTTCGTCCGTGACTTCCTCCCCGCGATGGGCGGGCAGGCAGTGCAGGAAGAGAGCCTCGTCCTTTGCCTTCTTCATCAGGTCGGCATTGACCTGGAAAGGCTGGAAGACGTTGTGGCCGCGCGCCTTGTGCTCCTGGTTCATCGAGACCCAGGTGTCGGTGATCACGGCGTCAGCACCGGCAACAGCGCGATCGGCATCGTGGCACAGCATGATCTCGCCGCCATTGTTGCGGGCCCAGTTGAGGATCTTGTCATCCGGCTCGGACCCGAGCGGAACGGCCATGTTCATCTTGTAGCCGAAGCGGGCCGCGCCCTCGACAAGCGAATGCAGCACATTGTTGCCGTCACCGGTCCAGGCGAGTGTCTTGCCCGTGACCGGGCCGCGATGCTCTTCGATCGTCATGATGTCGGCCATGATCTGGCAGGGGTGGGTCAGGTCCGTCAGCGCGTTGATGACCGGCACCGTCGCATGCTCGGCCATTTCCAGGAGGCGGGCATGGTCGGTGGTGCGGATCATGATCGCATCGACATAGCGCGACAGAACCTTGGCCGTATCGCCGATCGTCTCGGCACGACCAAGCTGCATCTCGGTGCCGGAGAGGAAGAGCGTCTCGCCACCCAGCTGGCGCATGCCGACATCGAAGGAGACACGGGTTCGGGTCGAAGGCTTCTCGAAGATCATCGCGAGCATCTTGCCGGCGAGCGGCTTGTCGGCGGTGCCGGCCTTGGTGGCCTGCTTGCGGGTCTTCGCGTCTTCGAGAATGCCGCGGAGTTCCCCGGCCGTGACAGCGGAGAGATCGAGAAAATGCTTCGGAGATGCCATGAATGAATCCTGTCTTAGGCTGACGCGGCGACTGCGGCCTTGGCGCGGATGTGTTCTGCTGCCTGTTCGATGCGGGCGAGGCCGTCGCGCGCCTCTTCGGCCGTTACCGTGAGCGGCGGCAGAAGGCGGATGACGTTGTCGCCGGCGGGAACGCCGAGCAGGTGCTCGTCACGCATCGCCATCAAGAGTTCGGTGTTCGGAACCTTGGCCTTGATGCCGAGCATAAGGCCTTCGCCGCGCACTTCTTCGATCACATCGGGGAAACGATCCTTGAGAGAAGCCAGGCCCTGGCGGAAAACGAGCGCCGTATCGCGCACGTTCTCAAGAAAGCCGTCGGTCAGCACGACGTCGAGCACGGCATTGCCGACGGCCATGGCGAGCGGATTGCCGCCATAGGTCGAGCCATGGGTGCCGGGCTTCATGCCATAGGCGGCCTCTTCGGTCGCGAGGCAGGCGCCGAGCGGGAAGCCGCCGCCGATACCCTTGGCCACCGCCATCAGATCGGGCTTGATGCCGGCCCATTCATGCGCGAAGAGCTTGCCCGTGCGGCCGACGCCGCACTGAACCTCATCCAGGATCAGTAGCAGGCCGTGTTCGTCGCACAGGGCACGCAGAGCCTTCAGCATCTCGACGGGGATCGGGCGGATACCGCCCTCGCCCTGTACGGGCTCGACGAGGATCGCGGCGGTGGCGTCGGATATGGCCGCCTTCACGGCGTCCAGATCCCCGAACGGCACCTGATCGAAACCCGGAGCCTTGGGGCCAAAGCCTTCCAGATACTTTTCCTGGCCGCCGGCGGCGATCGTCGCGATGGTGCGGCCATGGAAGGCGCCTTCCATCGTGATGATGTGGAACTTCTCTGGATGCCCCTTCGCAAAGTGGTAGCGGCGGGCCGTCTTGATGGCACATTCCAGGGCTTCCGCGCCGGAATTGGTGAA
This sequence comes from Allorhizobium sp. CTOTU50464, assembly GCA_032102365.1. Classification (GTDB taxonomy): domain Bacteria; phylum Pseudomonadota; class Alphaproteobacteria; order Rhizobiales; family Rhizobiaceae; genus Allorhizobium. The sequence continues at coordinate 123,838 of DAMDHD010000003.1, forward strand.
GAAGACACGATCGGCGAATGTCTCCTCGGTCAGCCGCTTGGCCAGCACTTCCTGACCGGGTACCTCATAGAGGTTCGACAGGTGCCAGACCTTGTCGGCCTGATCCTTCAGCGCACCCACGACATGCGGATGGCCATGGCCCACAGAGGTCACGGCGACACCGGCTGCGAAATCGAGATAGCGCTCGCCGCTTTCGGTCACCAGCCAGACGCCCTCGCCTCGTTCGAAACGCAGCGGCGCCCGATTGTAGGTCTGGTAGAGCGGCGTAGCTTCGGCCATGGCGTTTACGATCCTTCTCGACGATCCGTGACGTGACGGACAGGCCCTAGCGAGGCCCAAGAAAAATTAAAAATGCCGCCTTTCGGCGGCGGGGGCACTATCAGCATTTCGCCCTGAGCTGTCAACGAATTCTGCAGGAATCGCAGGAGTAAGCGCCCTTTTGACCGACACGCGCAGGACGAGTGCCGAACAAGATTCCACCTGTTGCATACTTGACTCACTCGGGAAGCAAGTTGGGGAAAACCGCGAAATCGATTCCAGATGATTCCGGCGACTCTTGTCACGGAGTCAGGCTGGCTCTAGGTTAAATTTCATTAATAGATTGCATGCGGCGGAAGTGCTCACCGACAGTATCGAGGCGGTTGTGTTTCGGATTCATCCGAAGCAGCGGTGACGGATTCTGCCATCACAGACGCGAGCGGCGGAGAGAAATGGCATGACGACTATGCAATGGACTGATGAGCGGGTCGAGAAACTGAAACGGCTATGGGCCGAAGGCCTCAGCGCCAGCCAGATCGCAGCACAACTTGGCGGCGTAAGCCGCAACGCCGTCATCGGCAAGGTTCACCGGCTGAACCTTCCCGGTCGCGCCAAGGCCGGCGGCAGCTCGTCTGCGGCCCGTCCTGCCAAGCGCCCGGCCCAGACGCCGCGCCCCGCTGCGTTCCAGAACCGTCCGGCGGCCAATACCAGCACCCGCACGGTTACCCGGACTGCCGGTGCGACCGCGCTGAAGGAAGAGATCGAAGTCGAGGCCTATGAAGAGGTCGAAGTTCGCCGGTCGCTGAACGTCGTCGTTCCGATCTCGCGCCGCCTGGCGCTGACGGAGCTCACCGAGCGGACCTGCAAGTGGCCGATCGGCGATCCGATGAAGGACGACTTCCACTTCTGCGGCTGCGAGATTGCCGATAGTGCACCTTACTGCACCTATCACGCCAAGCTCGCCTATCAGCCGGTCAGCGAGCGCCGCAAGGCTGCCCGCTGATCCCTCGGCGACAGATCAGTTGATGAACGGGTCCTTCGGGGCCCGTTTTCTTTTGGCCGTAGAGCCAAAGAAAAAGGCCGCTACGGGCAAACCGTGCGGCCTTGTCTGGACGGGTGGAATGAGAGCGCTCAGGCTTCCATGGAGTAGCCCGCGCCACGTACGGTGCGGATGACATCCTGCATGTTCGAAAAGTTGAGCGCCTTGCGCAGGCGACCGACATGGACGTCGACCGTACGCTCGTCGACATAGATGTCGTGGCCCCAGACGCCATCCAGGAGCTGCGAACGCGAGAAGACGCGACCGGGAGAGGCCATCAGGAACTCCAGAAGGCGGAACTCCGTCGGGCCGAGACGAACCTCGCGGCTCTTGCGGTGTACGCGGTGCGTTTCACGGTCGAGCTCGATGTCACCGCAGCGCAGGACGCTGGAGAGGACCTCTGGCTTGGCGCGCCGCAGCATGGCCTTGACGCGGGCCATCAGTTCCGGCGTCGAAAAGGGCTTGACCACATAGTCGTCCGCACCGGTCGCGAGGCCACGCACACGCTCGCTTTCCTCGCCACGTGCCGTCAGCATGATGATCGGCAGGCGCTCGGTTTCGGGGCGCACCCGCAGGCGACGGCAAAGCTCGATCCCGGAAACGCCCGGAAGCATCCAGTCGAGGATCAGCAGGTCAGGAACCCGCTCCTGAAGCCTGATCTCGGCTTCGTCGCCTCGCAGGATGGTCTCGACCTCGTAACCCTCGGCTTCGAGATTGTAGCGCAGGAGAACCGACAGGGCTTCCTCGTCTTCGACTACGGCGATCTTAGGCTGCATCAGTCATCAACCTCGCTGGCCGTCGTCACTCGGAGATCGCACCGACGGAAGCAGTCTGGTCTTCCTTCGGGCGCTCGCCTTCCGGCTGGGCGCCGGTGGTCATGTAGTAGATGGTTTCGGCGATGTTGGTCGCGTGGTCGCCGATGCGCTCGATGTTCTTGGCGCAGAAGAGCAGATGCGTGCAGCTCGTAATGTTGCGCGGATCTTCCATCATGTAGGTCAGGAGTTCGCGGAACAGCGAGGTGTAGATCGCATCGATCTCCTCGTCGCGGTCACGGATCGACTTCGCCTTTTCGGCCGAACGGGTCGTGTAGACGTCGAGCACTTCCTTGAGCTGGGCAAGAGCCAGGTCGGAGAGATGCTCCAGGCCACGGGCAAGCTTGCGCGGCACGCCGGTTGCCTGGATGGCGACGACGCGCTTGGAGTTGCTCTTGCCGAGATCGCCGACGCGCTCGAGGTCGGCTGCGATGCGGAGCGCACCGATGATCTCGCGCAGGTCGGACGCCACCGGCTGGCGCTTAGCGATCGTCACGACGGCCTTGTCGCCGATCTCGCGCTCCATGGCATCCATGACCACGTCGTCGGAGATGACCTTCTGTGCCAGTGCGGCATCGGAATTGACCAGTGCACGGACGCTGTCTGCGACCATCTGCTCAGCCAGACCACCCATTTCGGAGATGCGGCGCATCAGGAACTTCAGTTCGTCGTCGAAGGCCGAGTAAATGTGAGAGGAGCCCATAGGAAACATCCTTGAAAGTGAGTTCAACCGTGGATGACGTCAGGGCTCAGCCGAAGCGGCCCATGATGTAGTCCTGCGTGCGCTGGTCATCCGGATTCGTGAACATCTTGTCGGTGTCGTTCTCCTCGACCAGTTCGCCAAGGTGGAACATGGCGGTGCGCTGGGAAACGCGCGCTGCCTGCTGCATCGAGTGGGTGACGATCACGATGGTGAAGTTTTCGCGCAGCTCGTGGATGAGCTCCTCGACCTTGGCGGTGGCGATCGGGTCCAGCGCCGAGCAGGGCTCGTCCATCAGGATGACTTCCGGGCTGACGGCAACGGCGCGCGCAATGCACAGACGCTGCTGCTGACCACCGGAGAGACCTGTGCCAGCCGAATCCAGGCGATCCTTCACTTCGTTCCAGAGACCGGCCTTCTGCAGGGCGATCGAGACGATCTCATCGAGGTCTGCCTTGTTGCGGGCGAGACCATGGATGCGCGGGCCATAGGCGACGTTCTCGTAGATCGACTTCGGGAACGGGTTCGGCTTCTGGAAGACCATGCCGACCTTGGCGCGCAGCTGAACCGGGTCAACCTTGGCGTCATAGATGTTTTCTGCGTCGATCAGGATGTTGCCTTCGACGCGGCAGCTGGCAATCGTATCGTTCATGCGGTTGATGCAGCGCAGGAAGGTCGACTTGCCGCAGCCCGACGGGCCGATGAAGGCGGTGACGGAACGCGGACGGATGTCGATGTTGACGTCCTTGATGGCGTGCTTCTCACCGTAATAGACCTGCACGTTGCGGGCGGTGATCTTCGTTTCGTTCATGGGTGGCGCTTTCGTCGTGGTCATTTTAGTCGCGAGATTGTTCATCATCATACACCTCCTTACCAGCGACGCTCGAAGCGGCGACGAAGAATGATTGCGATCAGGTTCATCAGGATCAGGAATACCAGAAGCACGATGATGGCACCGGAGGCACGCTCGACGAAGGCCGGGTCGCCACGCTGGGTCCAGTTGTAGACCTGGACGGGGAGCGCGGAGGCCGGATCGAAGAAGCCTTCCGGCGGACCAGCCGGATATTCGCGAACGAAGGCGACCATGCCGATCAGAAGCAGCGGCGCCGTTTCGCCCAGAGCCTGAGCGAGACCGATGATCGTGCCGGTCAGGATGCCGGGCATGGCGAGCGGCAGCACGTGATGGAAAATCGACTGCATCTTCGACGCGCCGACGCCGAGGGCCGCATCACGGATCGACGGCGGGACGGCCTTCAATGCTGCACGGGTGGCAATGATGATGGTGGGCAGCGTCATCAAGGTGAGGACGAGGCCACCGACTACCGGCGCCGACTGCGGCAGGCCGGCATAGTTGATGAAGACGGCCAGACCGAGGATACCGAAGACGATCGAGGGTACCGCCGCCAGGTTGGCGATGTTCACCTCGATCAGGTCGGTGAACCAGTTCTGCGGCGCGAATTCCTCGAGATAGATCGAGGCGGCGACGCCGAGCGGCAGCGAGAGGCAAAGCACGATCAGCATCATGTAAGCCGAGCCGAGGATGGCAACGCCGAGACCGGAGGCTTCAGGCCGGGTGTCGGAGGCGTCAGGCGCGGTGAAGAAGTCCCAGTTGAAGCGCGTGGTCAGCACGCCCGCTTCCTTGAGTTCATCCGCAAGGCGCAGTTGCTCCGGCGACGTGTTGCGGTCGAGCGCCGCACTCTCCATCGTCACACGGCCCTTGTAGTAGCCGTCAATACGGCCGGAGGCCAGGAGATCGAAGGACACCGTGGTGCCAATCACATCAGGATTGGCGAGCACGTAGTTGCGCAGGCTGGCCGGTGCTTCCTTGGAAATGAGTTCGGCAGCAGCCTTCGCGTTCATGCCTTCTACGGCAATGCCGTTTTCCTGCATGGTCCTGCCCAGTGCGGCTTCGATCAGAGGTGCATAGCCGAATGTGGAAACCTTGGCGATCTCTGCCACGTCCCGGTTGCCCTGCTTGTCCAGCTTGGCGGCGTCCAGCTCGACATTCAGAGTGATGTAGGTCTGGCGGAAGGACGAAAGGCCGTTCGACAGGATCGAGGCCAGGAGCCCGACGAGTGCCAGAACGCCGATGATGACGGCAATCAGGCCCATCATGCGGAAGCGGGCTTCCGCCGCATTGCGCTTCTGGGTGCGGGCGTCGGAGGCAAGGATGGACTTGGCGCCGGCAGCCTTGGGGGCGGATTCGAAAGCGGTGATGTCGGTCATTCGTACTGCTCCCGGTACTTGCGCACGATGTAGAGGGCCACGACGTTGAGGCCGAGCGTGATGACGAAAAGTGTGAGGCCAAGCGCGAAGGCGACCAGGGTCTCAGGGCTTGCGAATTCGGTGTCGCCCGTCAGCTGGCTGACGATCTTGACCGTCACCGTCGTCATGGCCTCGAAGGGATTGAGATCGAGCTTCGCAGCGGCACCTGCGCCGAGCACGACGATCATGGTTTCACCGATCGCGCGGCTTGCGGCCAGGAGGATGGCACCCATGACGCCCGGAAGTGCGGCCGGCAGGATCACCCGCTTGATCGTTTCCGACTGGGTGGCACCGAGGCCATAGGACCCGTCACGGAGCGACTGCGGAACCGCGTTGATGATGTCGTCCGAAAGCGAGCTCACGAAGGGGATGATCATGATGCCCATGACCAGGCCCGCGGTCAGGACCGAGGACGACGAGGTACCAAGGCCCAGCGGCTGGGCAAGCCAGTCGCGGATCAGCGGGCCGACGGTGACCAGAGCGAAGAGACCGTAAACGATCGTCGGGATGCCGGCGAGCACTTCGATTGCAGGCTTGGCAAAGCTGCGCAGCGTCGCACCGGCATATTCCGAGAGATAAATGGCAATCAGCAGACCGAGCGGAACGGCAACCAGCAGCGCCACGAAGGAGACGTAAAGCGTTCCCCAGAGCAGCGGCAGAATGCCAAGCTCGGACCCACCGCGGAATTGCGGGTTCCAGACGGTCGAGAAGAAGAATTCGGAGGCCGGATACATCCGGAAGAAGTTGATGGTCTCGAAGACGAGTGAGCCAACGATGCCGACCGTGGTGAGAATGGCGATCGTGGAGGACGCGATCAGAAGCACCGTCACGAAGGTTTCGCTGACATTGCGGGCGCGCATGTCGGTGCGGATCCGGCTCAGGGACCAGAGGCCGAGACCGATTGAGAGCGCCAGAACCACGATCGTCATCGCGATCGATCCGGTGCGCGAGAGATCGCGGTAAACCTTAGCGGCTTCGAAGACTTCTGACGGCACATCACCGGCCAATGCCACGCCAACCTCGGCCAGGCGCGCCCGGACCGTGGAGACGTCGATCTGGCCATCGACAAGCGCGCTGGCGCTTGCGTCCTGGTTCGCGATCATCGCGTCGAGGCCACCGGCGATACGGCGAACATCCGAGAGAACGAGACTGCGGGCGCCTCCTTCGGGGATGACACTGTCAGGAATGAGCGCGTCTGCGCGGCTTTCGACGAAGATCGGCTGCAGGAAGAGCCAGGCCAACATCAAGAGGAATGCCGGGACTGCGGTAAAGAGGGCAACGGTCTGGCCGTAATAGCCCGGAAGCGAGTGAAGCTTCTCGCCGCTGCGGTCTGAAAGAAAACGAGCGCGGCGCTTGCCGAGGACGAAGCCGACCGCTGCAAGGACCGCCAGAATTAGAACTATGATGCCGCCACTCATATCGTAGACGCCCCCTGCCAAACAAAAAAGACCGGCGGCACGAAGCGCGCCGCCGGTCGATCACTCAGATTAGTTCAGCGGCGCCATCGGCGTGCGGGCCTTGACGGCTTCCTGCGTCTTGGCCAGTTCCGGGTCGGAAACGAGGCCGTAAGCAGCGAGCGGGCCATCCGGGCCGGCCATTTCGTCAGAAACGAAGAACTCTACGTATTCCTGGAGGCCCGGGATAACGTCGAGGTGCGCGTTCTTGACGTAGAAATACAGCGGACGCGAGACCGGGTATTCGCCCTTGGCGATGGTCTCAACAGAAGGAACAACGCCGCCCATGGTGGCTACGCGGAGCTTGTCGGTGTTGTTCTGGTAGAAGGACAGACCGAAGACGCCGATGCCGTTCTTGTTGGCGTCGACGCGAGCGAGGGTCTCGGTGTAGTCGCCGTCGATGTCGACAGAAACGCCGTCCGTACGCAGGGCCATGCAGCCTTCTTCAGCCTTGTCTTCGTCGCCACCGGCGGCGGTCTTCAGGGCTTCGAACGCGCCGTTTTCTTCGCAACCAGCTACGATGACCTTGGTGTCGAAGACTTCGCGGGTGCCGTGCTTGGTGCCCGGTACGAAAGCGAGGATCGGCTGTGCCGGCAGGTCAGCGCGGATCTCGTTCCAGTTCTTGTAGGGGTTGTCGACCAGCTGGCCGTCCTTGAGAACCTTGGCAGCGAGAGCGTTGTGCCAGTCAGACGGGGTGAAGGCGTATTCCGGACCGTTGATGTCCGAAGCAAATACGATGCCGTCATAACCGATGCGAACTTCCTGGATGTCGTTCACACCGTTGGTCTTGCAGAGCTCGATGTCAGACTTGCTGATGCGCGAGGAGGAGTTTGCGATGTCGATGGTGTTTTCACCCACGCCTTCGCAGAGCTTCTTGCGGCCAGCGCCAGAACCGCCGGATTCAACAACCGGGGTCGCGAAGTCGGTGTTTTCGCCGAAGGCTTCGGCAACGATAGAAGCGTAGGGCAGAACGGTGGAAGAACCAGCAATCTGGATCTGGTCGCGGGCTACTGCAGCGCCGGCGAAGGCCACGGAGGCCGCCAAGGCAGCTACGGAAAGTTTCAGAGCGTTCATGATCATCTCCCGGAATGGGCTTGTGTGTCTTTGCGGCCGTTGCGGCGTCTCCCGAGCAGCGGCGACTGAGTTCTTAGCGGCTCTAGGCTCACGCTTTTATGTCAGTTCAGTGAAACATTTGTGACAATAAAATTGTCGTAATTTCAGATATTTACGGAAATCGCCAACAACCAGACGACGGTTTTATGTCAAAAACGTACGGTGAAGACGCTTCCGGCCCCGAGATCTGACCGTACGATGAGGCGGGCCCGGTGGCGTGTGAGGATATGCTTGACAATCGCCAAGCCCAGACCGGTGCCCTTTTTCGATCTGCTGTCCTCGACATTCACGCGGTAGAAGCGCTCGGTGAGCCGCGGAACATGCTCGGCCGGAATGCCCGGACCGTGGTCGCGCACGCTCACTTCCGTCGCGCCGCCGGGCTCACGACGCAGGGAGACGTCAACATACTTGCCGTCCTGACCGTATTTGCAGGCGTTCTCCATGAGGTTTTCGAAGACCTGCACAAGTTCGTCCCGCTCGCCCATGACCTCGACCTTCTCTTCGGGCAGATCGAGCCGGATCTCCACCCCGAGCTCGGCGGCCAGTGGCGCGAGGCTGTCACGCACATGGCCCAGGATCGGCGCGAGCTCCACCTTCTGGTCCGGTGCCACATGCGCCTTGAGTTCCAGGCGCGACAGAGAGAGCAGGTCATCGACGAGACGGCTCATGCGGTTCGCCTGATCGAGCATGATGGTGAGGAAGCGATCCTTGGCCTTCGCATCGTCGCGGGCAGGCCCCTGCATGGTTTCGATGAAGCCGCGAAGTGACGCGAGCGGCGTGCGCAGCTCGTGGCTGGCATTGGCGACGAAATCGCTGCGCATGCGGTCGAGGCGGCGCAGTTCCGAAATGTCTCGGAAGGACAGGAGGAAATAGGAAGCGCCAGAGGTGAAGGACCGATCGACGGGCGCGACGCGAACGATGTAGACGCGCTCCGAGGGATGCCGTTCGGAGTGTTCGATCTGGTTCGGTGCGCCCGTCTCGATGGTCTCCCGGATCATGTCGAGAATGCCGGGAGAGCGCCAGCGTGTCGAAACATGCAGGCCGGCGACCAGATCGCCAAATTCTTTTTCTGCCGCTTGGTTCTGAGCGATGAGCTCGGCTTCCAGCCCCAGCACGAAGATCGGCATGTCGAGCCCATCCAGCGATGCCAGGATCAGGGGCAGCGGATCCGGGGCCGGCAATTCCACCTCTGCGGCGGGCGCTGGCATGACGGGCGCCTCTTCGACGGGCAATTGCCGGAAGACGACGAGCAGGAAGAGCAAGCAGAACAGGATGACGGCATAACCGGTTGCCGCGCCAGTCGCCCAGGCCGCGACCGACAGGATGGCCGCTGCCAGAATATAGACCCAAGCCGACAGAACCCGCCGAAGATCGTTGCGCCAACCGTCGCCAGTGTCGTCTGTCATTGCGTGCGCACGCTCCGCTTCATCATTGTTCCAGCCTGATAACCGTGATTCATGACAGAAGTTACACCAGCGCACCATTAGACGGATCGTCTTATCCCCGCTGCTCGCGATCGGCCCGGCGTGGAACAGAGACGCTTGAACTTCATTTCGGCTTGGTCTCAAGTAGGAAAACCAAAAGCAGCCAAAGGGGAAATCGGGATGGACGCGCAGACGGAAAGCCGGGCAGTGACACTGACAGTCGGAGGCCACGAGCGGATCTTCGATATCGACCTGCCGGAACTTCCAGACTGGATCGAGGACAATGCGCTGAAGTCCGGCGGCTTCCCCTATGACAAGAAACTGTCGGAAAAGGATTACGAGAAGGAACTGACCCAGCTCCAGATCGAGCTGGTCAAGGTTCAGTTCTGGATGCAGAAGACGGGCGAGAGGGTGATGGCCCTGTTCGAAGGCCGGGACGCAGCCGGCAAGGGCGGCGCCATTCACGCCACGCTCTCCTACATGAACCCCCGTTCCGCCCGGATCGTTGCGCTAACGAAGCCAACTGAAACAGAGCGCGGCCAGTGGTATTTCCAGCGCTACATCTCCCACTTTCCGACCGCTGGAGAATTCGTGCTCTTCGACCGCTCTTGGTACAACCGCGCCGGGGTGGAACCGGTCATGGGCTTCTGCACGCCCGATCAGTACGAGAGCTTCCTGGAACAGGTGCCGCGCTTCGAAAAGCTTATCGAGCGGGAAGGCATCCGCTTCTTCAAGTTCTGGCTGGACACGGGGCAGGAGATGCAGCTCAAGCGCTTCCACGACCGCCGGCACGATCCCCTGAAGTGCTGGAAGCTCTCGCCGATGGATATCGCCGCCCTTCACAAGTGGGACGACTACACGAAGGCCCGCGACCGGATGCTGAAGGAAACGCATACCGAGCGGGCGCCATGGACGGTGCTGCATGCCAATGACAAGCGTCGGGCGCGGCTGAATCTCATCCGCCACATGCTGCTTTCCCTCGACTACGAGGGCAAGGATCCGGAAAAGATCGGCAAACTCGACAAGAAGATCATCGGCAGCGGACCTGACTTCCTCAAGTAAGAAGGTTAGGCGATGCCCTGCCGGGGCTTACTGACCCGGCAGAATACGGATTGCGTAGAGGTTCACACCCCTGCCCTCGCCGGCAAGATCGGCATTGATCAAGAGACGACCCGGTGTCGAAGGCGCCATGCCGTTGTCGAACGACACGCGGAACAGAGCGTCGAGTTTCTGCGGATTGACCGTGAAGCGATGGCGCGGGCAGTCACCCATGCGCGGAAAATCGCATTCCACCGAGATCTGCACCGGTTTGTCGTCAGTGGACTGCACCGTCAGCGCGATGGTGGAAGTGCGCCCTGCCAGTTCGCGCAGGATTTCTGTCGGCACGGTCACTTCAACGGCACCGGCCGCGTCTGCGCTGCGCGAGACGATCTGGGCGGCATTTCCGTCGCTGGCGGTGACGATATCGACGAGTGCATTGGCCCGCGGACGAAGGGCCGATACCTGCTGCGGCTCGAAGACCTCGATCCAGTCATCCGAGAAGCCGCCGCGAGCGTCGATCGCCTGGGGGCCTGCGGGCGCGGCAGGCGTTGCCGGCTCCGGCGTTCCGGAAAAGTCCTCCGCTTCGACACGCGGCGGCGGATTGGGAACCGAAGTATCACGCTCCGCCTCAGACAGCAGCAAACCGGAGGAATAGACCCACCAGGCGCCAATGCCGAGCGTCGCTAGAAAGATCGACAGGATCATCAGGCGCGCCACCACGCCGCGACGGCGGCGGGGCGCCTTCAGCGGACGCTCCGAGCGCATGTCCGGCATCGGGCCTTCATCATCGGCATGCGCATCGCGGGCAACGTCGGGCGAAACGGAGATGTCGCCGGCAAACGAGGGTTCGCGGGCAGGCTCAGGCGTGCGGTCCGCGGGCTCGACGGAGGCGAAGCCCGGCTCAACGCGGCCCGTTCGCCGGTCCGTCGTCGACGATACGGCAGGCTCTGGCGCGGCACGCACCGGCGCTGCGGCGGGAGAGACAGCCGGAGGAACGACCTGAGAGACCGGCGGCTCCGGCCTCACTTCGAGGCGGGCACGTTCTTCCAGTTCGATTTCATGGATGAGGGCTTCGAGCCGGCGGCGCTGGTAGTTGATGGCTTCGGGATCGTCGATGTTCTGCTTGCGCAGGCCCGTCTCCAGCGCCTGGCGTGCGGACTGATAAACGCGAGCGCGCGCTTCCGCATTCGTCCGCTCCGAGCGCTCCAAGGCGTTTCTGATGGCCGTTTCCAATCCGCTCATTGGCCGCCATACTCCTTTTGGGGTCGCCCCAGCCACATCAATTTCATAGTTTAGATTCGGTAAACGCTCGATTTTTCCAGCACAAGCCCGGAACATCGCTATGGCGCGCAATAAACACAGGAATGAGGCCGAGCCGCTGGCAGCGTCATCGGCGGATGACAGATCAAAGCGACATCGAAAACCATCCGTAACATGGACCGGCTTTTCTCGCGACCAATGTTCTGATATTTGACGTTTGCGTAAACGTAAACTTCCTGGGAGGTGAAGTGATGGCTCTGCCGCCGATCCTGAAAGACAATCTGAGGCTTCCTGTCGTCGCCTCGCCGCTCTTCATCATATCGCATCCGAAGCTGACGCTTGCCCAGTGCAAGGCCGGCATCGTCGGCGCCTTCCCGGCTCTCAATGCGCGTCCGGAAGCGCAGCTCGACGAGTGGCTGGCGGAAATCACGGAAGAACTCGCCTCCCACAATGCGAAGAACCCCGATCGTCCGGCCGCGCCCTTTGCCGTCAACCAGATCGTGCACATGTCCAACAAGCGGCTCGAACACGACCTGATGATGTGCGTGAAGTACAAGGTGCCGATCGTGATCTCCTCGCTTGGCGCCGTGCCGGAGGTCAATGCCGCCGTGCATTCCTATGGCGGCATCGTGCTGCATGACGTGATCAACAACCGCCATGCCAATTCCGCCATTCGCAAGGGCGCAGACGGTTTGATCGCCGTTGCGACCGGGGCCGGCGGTCATGCCGGCACCTTGTCTCCGTTCGCTCTCGTCCAGGAAATCCGCGAGTGGTTCGACGGTCCACTGCTGCTGGCGGGCGCGATCGCCAATGGTGGCGCCGTGCTGGCAGCCCAGGCCATGGGCGCCGACATGGCCTATATCGGCTCGCCCTTCATCGCGACGGAAGAAGCGCGTGCTTCGGACGAATACAAGCAGGCGATCGTAGACGCCCATGCCAATGACATCGTCTATTCCAACTATTTCACCGGCATCCATGGCAACTACCTGAAGCCGTCGATCGTGGCAGCCGGCATGGATCCGGACAATCTGCCGGTTGCTGACCCCTCGAAGATGGACTTCGACAAGGCGACCACGGGCGCCAAGGCCTGGAAAGATATCTGGGGCTGCGGCCAGGGCATCGGCGCGGTCAAGGCGGTAGAACCGGTCTCGGCCGTCGTCGACCGGCTGGAGCGCGAATACATAGACGCAAAAAAGGCGATTTGCGGCTGAGGCTTCGGCTGCTAGCGTCCTCGCAGATCTGATTTGCGGGGACCCATGCGTTATCTGAAAGCCACCCTCACACTCGTCACCCTGTTGAGCGGAGCCCTCTCCAGCCAGGCGGACGACGGCGCCTACAAAGAGTTCAAGTCCTGGCAGGTCTCCTGCAGCCAGACGCGTTCCTGCAGCATGCGGCAATTCCTTTCCGACAATCCCTTGTCGGGCTTCGAATTGCAGCGCAGCGGCAAGCCCGAAGCTCCGGTCGTGCTGGTGGTCTCGCCGAGCGACAACGCGTTGATCGAAGGCGAAGGTGTCGCGGAGGTCTCGATTTCCGTCGACGGGTCGGAACCGCTGGTCATGACGGGCTCGTCGGTCAGCGCCGAACCCGGCACTTATGCCTTCACCCTCAACGGCGATTTCATCGGTGACGGGCTGATCGACAGTCTGAAGAACGGCACGACCGCGACGATCACGATGAAGCGCGGTGAGAAGACCGCGAAGGGCGATCTTCCTCTCGCCGGCGCGGCTGCCAGCCTCCTGTTCATCGATGAATATCAGGATCGCGTCGGCCATGTCGACGCGATGAGCGCCAAGGGCGACAAGGCCCCGAACCCGCCGCTGCCGGTGACCGACCTCATGTCCATTGCCGAACTGCCGGAGGGGATCCGCAGCCACTTCGCCGAAGGTGGCGACTGCGCCGAGACGGATCCAGCCACGTTCAACGGCAATGCGCTCTCCCATGCGATCGACGAAAACACCACCATCTATGTCACGCCCTGCGGCATGAGCGGCGCCTACAACATGCCCTATGCCGCCTATGCCGACGCCTACGGCATGATCTTTCCGCTTGCCTTCCCGACCATGGTCGACGGCGCTCCCAGCGCCACGCCGCAGGCCTTCAATCTCGCCTATGACTGGGAGACGAAGAGCTTCTCGTCCTTCTTCAAGGGCCGGGGTATCGGCGATTGCGGTACCTACAGCCAGTGGCGCATTGCAGAAGGCGCGATGGGACCGCAGCTTGTGCTGACCGAGGAAACCTACCGCGATTGCCCGGAACAGTTCAGCGAGACGGACGAGATCGATCCCGGCAGCTGGCCGAAGACCTGGCCGCTGAAGTGAGTCATGCGGCGGGGGTCGGCATCGCGACGGCCCCGCCTCAGCAACGCTCGGGAATTTTTCCACGACGGCCGAAAACCGGCTTGAAATCACCCGGCAATCCCTGTATCAGCCCCTCACCAAACGCGACGGTCAAACCGGTTCGCAGAGGCCGCTTTAGCTCAGTTGGTAGAGCACGTCATTCGTAATGACGGGGTCACGTGTTCGAGTCACGTAAGCGGCACCACTTCTTTTCCCTTGTTGATCGTAGACTGCGGAATATTCATTCCCGTCCTGGCATTCTGTGCTAAGAGCGCCGTCGGACGCGAGTGCCGTAAACTTTAGTACGGGCTCGGGCGGGCTGATTGACGTCTCTCCCGCTGCAGCGCGATTACGCTGCCGCCCGTTCTTTTCTTTGATACCCCGGCATGAAAAAGGGCCCCGCGATGCGGAGCCCTTCGATCATATCGCCTTGTGCTACCGGTCAGATCCAGTAGGGCGGAACGCCATAGTAGTCGTAGACCGAGCGGCCGTTGTTGCGGTACCAATCCTCGCTGTCGTCGCGATAGCGCGGCGCGGCTTCCACCTGCTCCTTGCTGAGGTCGATGCGATAGCCATCGAGGCTCTCATCGTAAGTCAACTTTTCCCACGGCAGCGGGTAGTAGTCGTCGCCGATACCCCAGAAACCGCCGAAGCTCAGAACCGCATAGGCGACGCGGCCGCCACGCTTTTCGAGGATGATGCGCTGGATCGAGCCGATCCGGTCACCGTCGCGGCCATAAACAGCAGTGCCTTCGACCTTGTCGCTTGCGATGAGGCTCGCGGTGTCCTTCACGTAAGGGTCCTGGCCGGCGACATTGTTTCGGTTTTCCTGCAACATGGGAAATCCTCCTTCTGGGTTGTTCGTATTGGGTAAACGGGTGCAGAAGAGCTTGGTTCCGCGCCGACGCCTTGTGGAGAGACCACGCGATTGTTGACGTTTACGTCAAGGTTATATAGCGTCCCGTCACTTGCACTGCCGGTGTGAAAGCATAAGCTCTCGGGGCCTGAGGAGGAATCGGCCCCGGGAAGGGCATGCAGACAACAAGGGTTTCGGGAGGTACACGATGACGGAAACCATGAGCCGCCTCAGCGGCCGCGCCGCCGAAAAAATCTGGATCCAGTCCTATCCGGCCGCCGTGCCGGCTGAGATCGCCCCGCATGCCCATGCATCGCTGGGCGCGCTCTTCGAGGCAAGCTGCGCCAAATTCGCCGACCGGCTGGCTTTTTCCAGCATGGGCCGTGGCATGACCTTCCGCGAACTGGAGCAGCAGTCCCGTAAGGTGGGCGCATGGCTGCAGGCGAAGGGCCTGGCGAAGGGCGACCGCGTTGCCGTCATGACGCCGAACATCCTGCAGAACCCGGTAACCGTCTACGGCATCCTGCGCGCCGGCATGACAGTGGTAAACGTCAACCCGCTCTACACGCCGCGCGAACTCGAGCATCAACTGAAGGATTCCGGCGCCAAGGCCATCGTGGTCCTGGAAAACTTCGCTCACACGGTCGAACAGGTGGTTGCTCGCACCGACGTGAAGCATGTCATCGTCTGCACCATGGGTGACATGCTGGGTCTCAAGGGCCACATCGTCAATCTCGTCGTGCGCAAGGTCAAGAAGCTGGTTCCGGCCTGGTCGATCCCCGGCCACAAGGGCTTCAAGGCGATGCTGGCCGAAGGTGACAAGCTGTCGCTCAAGCCTGTCGAGGTCGTGTCGAGCGACGTCGCTTTCCTCCAGTATACCGGCGGCACCACGGGCGTTTCCAAGGGCGCGACGCTGACGCATGCCAATCTGCTGGCCAACAAGCAGCAGATCGCGCTGTGGCTGGAGGCGGCCTTTGCCGGACAAGGACGTCCCGATGTCCTGAACTTCGTCTGCGCGCTGCCGCTCTACCACATCTTCGCGCTGACCGTGAATTCGCTGATGGGCATTGCGCTTGGCGGCCATAACCTGCTGATCGCCAATCCGCGCGATATTCCCGCCTTCATCAAGGAGCTGCAGAGCTTCAAGGCGCATGTCTTCCCTGGCCTCAACACGCTGTTCAACGCGATGATGAACAATCCGGACTTCAAGAAGATCGATTTCTCCTCGCTCATGCTGGTCCTTGGCGGCGGCATGGCGATCCAGCGGCCGGTGGCCGAGCGGTGGCTGGAAATGACCGGGCGCCCGATCACCGAGGGTTACGGCCTGTCGGAGACCTCGCCGGTCGCAACCGTCAACCGGCTGGACGTGCGCGACTTCACCGGCATGATCGGTCTGCCACTGCCCTCCACCGACATCGAGATCCGCGACGAGGACGGCAACACGCTGCCCATCGGCGAAGTGGGCGAGATCTGCATCCGCGGCCCGCAGGTCATGGCCGGCTACTGGCAGCGACCGGAAGAGACGGCCAAGGTGATGACGGCGGACGGTTTCTTCCGCTCGGGCGACATGGGCCTGATGGACGAACGCGGGTACGTGAAGATCGTCGACCGCAAGAAGGACATGATCCTGGTCTCCGGCTTCAACGTCTATCCGAACGAGATCGAGGAAGTGGCCGTCATGCATGCCGGCGTTCTCGAATGCGCTGCCGTCGGCGTTCCGGACGAACATTCGGGCGAGGCCGTCAAGCTCTTCGTCGTCAAGAAGGACGAGAACCTCACCATTGACGAGCTGAAGGCGCATTGCGCCGCCAACCTCACCAACTACAAGCGTCCGCGCTACATCGAGTTTCGCACCGAACTGCCGAAAACCAATGTCGGCAAGATCCTGCGACGCGAGTTGCGCGACGGAAAATAAATCGATTTAAATTTGGGGAGGCTTCGGCCTCCCCTTCGTCTTGATCCCGTCTCAACTCGCTAATAAGGTCCCCGGCATCATCGTCGAACCAGGGACATTCCGATGCAATCCATCATCGACACACTGACGAGCACGGTCGCCGCCACCCATGCCGAAGATCTGCGAGCCGCCTTTGCCGCCGATCCGCAGCGCTTCAGCCGCTTCTCGGCCTCGCTCGACGACCTGTTGATGGATTATTCCAAATGCGCCGTGAATGACGAGGTGCTCGATCTGCTCGAGCAGCTGATGACGGCGGGCGGAGTTGCCGAGAAGCGTGACGAGATGTTTTCCGGCGCGCCGATCAACTTCACCGAAGGTCGCGCCGTGCTGCACACCGCTCTGCGCAACCGCTCGAACCGTCCGGTCATGGTCGACGGCCGCGATGTCATGCCTGACGTGAACGGCGTTCTCGAGGCCATGGGCAAGTTCGCCGATGGCATCCGCTCCGGCGAGATGAAGGGTGCGACCGGCAAGGCAATCACCGATGTCGTCAATATCGGCATCGGCGGCTCGGATCTCGGTCCGGTCATGGCGACGCTGGCGCTGTCGCCCTTCCATGACGGCCCGCGCCTGCATTTCGTCTCGAATATCGACGGCGCCCATATCGCCGACACCCTGAAGACGCTTTCGGCCGAGACCACGCTCTTCATCGTGGCGTCGAAGACCTTCACCACCATCGAGACCATGACCAACGCCCAGACGGCGCGCGCCTTCATCGCCGATGCGCTGGGAGAAGCGGCCGTCGGTCACCATTTCTGCGCCGTCTCCACTTCACTCGACAAGGTCGCGGCCTTCGGCATCGACGCGTCCCGCGTCTTCGGCTTCTGGGACTGGGTCGGCGGACGTTATTCCATCTGGTCGGCTATCGGCCTGCCGCTGATGATCGCGATCGGCCCGGACAATTTCGGCGATTTCCTCGCCGGCGGCCATGCGATGGACGAGCATTTCCGCAACGCCCCCTTCCGGCAGAACCTGCCGATGCTGCTCGGCGCGCTTGGCGTCTATCACCGCAATGTTCTGAACTATCAGACCCGCGCGATCCTGCCTTACGACCAGCGCCTGTCGCGCTTCCCGGCCTATCTGCAGCAGCTCGACATGGAATCGAACGGCAAGAGCGTCACGATCGACGGCAAGCCGGTGCAGAGGGCATCAGGCCCTGTCGTCTGGGGCGAACCCGGCACCAATGGCCAGCACGCCTTCTACCAGCTTATCCACCAGGGCACGAGCGTCATCCCGGCCGAGTTCCTGATCGCGGCCAACGGCTTCGAACCGGAACTGCGCCACCAGCACGAATTGCTGATCGCCAATTGCCTGGCGCAGTCGGAAGCGCTGATGAAGGGCCGTACGCTCGCGGAAGCCAAGAGCCAGCTGACCGCCAAGGGCGTCTCCGACGAAGAGGCCGATTTCCTCGCCCCGCATCGCGTCTTCTCCGGCAACCGCCCGTCGATCACCTTCGTCTATGAGCAGCTCACCCCATTCACCCTCGGCCGCCTGATCGCGCTCTACGAACACCGCGTCTTCGTCGAAGGCGTGATCTTCCGGATCAACTCCTTCGACCAATGGGGCGTTGAACTGGGCAAGGAACTGGCGACCGGGCTCCTGCCGGTGGTGCAGGGCAAGGTCGCGGCCACGGGGCACGACAGCTCGACGGCTGGGTTGGTGTCGGCGCTGGCGGAACGGAAGACGGGGTGAGCTGCGCGTAAGATGTCACACCAGACGCGCTGCAGAGCAACGGCCTATCTGACTTCGATGTGACTATGAGCCCCTTTTCCAACGACGCGTACGGTATCGATGAAGATGCCTGCAGCTGATCCCGTGCCCTCGATCACTAGAAAATCCCCTGGCTTGAGGGAAATGCGAAACCACTCAGGCGAGCCGCAAAGTGGATCGCGCCCGAATGGCATGTCACGCAAGTAGATAGCGTATTTGCAAGCCTTATCCTGCACCACACGATCAACTCGATAAGTCCGCTCGGCCTGCTTGCCGATAGCAAGCGTAATAGACATTGGGAGAAGCTGGGAGACTGACACATGTGCCGCTGCGAAGCCGGCGAGCGGTAAGAGCGCGAGGCTAATCTTCTGCCTTTTTTGCCTCGATAGGAAAAAACCCGGCCCCGCCAGCAAATCATTGATGATCTGATGACGCTTGGTAGTCGGCGGCAGATTCAAGAGCCGTCGCACGCCATAGTACGCCAAGCCGGCGCCAACTGCTCCCAGCGCAATTGCGTAGGGCTTACTGCCCGCAACCCATTCTGGCGAGGCTAAGAATTCGTATCCAAGCACCAAGCGATCTCATGGCTCCATCCTGCGGCACAGTACTGGGCAGACGCGATCAGCACCAACGAAGGCTACAAACTAGGTTACGGAGACCCAAAGAGCAGCTAAGCTTCAGAACCCAATCTCCGCCGCCGTCGGCGGGTTGGCCCCTGCCCGTGATACGGTGACCGCAGCCGCTTTCGCGCCCACCGTCAGCGCCTCGCGGACCGCCTCTTCCGAGAGCGTCGCGACCTTGTCCTTGGTCAGCAATCCCTGACGCTTCAGCGATGCTAGAATGCCGGCGTCGAACGTGTCGCCGGCGCCGACGGTGTCGACCACCTCAACCTTGTTGGAGGGCACCGAGACCTTGAAATTGGCCGTATAGGCCGTCGCGCCTTCGGCGCCCTTCGTCAGCACCACGAGCTTTGCGCCGCGCGTCAGCCAATGGGCAGCGCGTTCGTCCTGGCTGCCCTGGAGATCGAACCAGTCGAGATCTTCATCGGAGAATTTCAGGATGTCGGACATGTCGGCCATGCGGGCGATGCGGGCCTGGTGGGCGGCCTTGTCCTTGATGAAGCCGGGGCGGATGTTCGGGTCGAGTGAGATCACGCGGGTCTTGTGCTCGCGCGTCATCAGCGCCTCGTAGGTCGAGCCGCAGGGCTCCGGGATCAGGCTGATGGCGCCGAAATGCAGGGCTTCACAGCGGTCGTCCAGCGCCGGCAGATCGGCTTCCGTGATCATCCGGCCGGCCGTGTTCTCGTCGTAGAAGGCATAGGATGCCTGTCCGTTGGTGAGCTTCACGAGCGCGATCGTGCAAGGGCGCGAGAGTGTGGCGCAATAGCTAAAATCGACGCCGGAGGATTTCAGTGTGTCGCGCAGGATATCGCCCAGCATGTCGTCGGAAAGGCCGGTGAAGAAGCCAGTGTCGATGCCGAGGCGCCCGAGCGCAATCGCCGTGTTGAAGATCGCGCCGCCGGCATAAGGCGCGAAGGCGCGTTCGCCCAGCGTGGTTTCGCGTGGCAGCATGTCGATCAGCGCTTCGCCGCAACACAGGATCATCTCGACCTCCCAGTACTCTGTTTCAATCGATTTAAACCAAATCGCGCCTGATTTCCAGAGCGACCATGAGCATTTGCTCAGGCGAGCGACGAAATCCCGCCATTGCGCCCCGACCATTCGAGCGGTGCATCGAGGAAGGCCTCGACCTCGGATAGCGTCTTCTCGTCAAACAGTTTCTGCTCGCGGGCCACGGCAAGAACGTTCCGCCATGTGGCGATGTAGTGGAGCTTTACCTTGCCGGCATCGAAGCGCTCAAGCGCCTCAGGGAAGATGCCGTAGAAAAAGAGCGCGATGCCGTGATCGACGACGCCGCCGGCAGCCCTGATGGCATCGATGAACTTGAACATGCTGCCGCCCGCTGTCGTCAGGTCCTCGATGACAAGCACGCGCGCACCTTCCGGCATATGGCCTTCGATCTGGGCGTTGCGGCCATGGCCCTTGGGGGCCTTGCGGACATAGATCATCGGCAGGGCGAGGCGATCGGCGAGAAGCGCTGCAAACGGGATACCGGCCGTTTCACCGCCTGCAATGCAGTCGAACTGTTCGAAGCCCGCATTGCGCATCAGGGTCGCGGCTGCGAAGTCCATCACCGCCGAGCGCACGCGCGGATAGGAGAGAAGCTTGCGGCAGTCGATGTAAACCGGGCTCTTCATGCCGGAGGAGAGCTTGTAGGGCTCGGCCGCGTTGAAATGAACCGCCTTGATCTCCCAGAGCATCTTCGCCACGAGGTCTGCCATGACGGCGGGATCGGTGAAGGGGGTCTGGATCATCGGGCGCTCCTGTCAAACTTCAGTCAAAGCGCAATAGCAGCAAGCTGCCCGGCCCGCCAGATGGGCAGCGATGGAACAATCCGGGTCGGCCGATCTTTAAGTGCTCTGCCAACCACAAAGGATCGCAACATCATGGACAACGTCCTCGTCATCCAGCCGCTCGTCGCCCTGATCGCCGGCATTCTCATCCTCATCATGCCGCGCCTGCTCAACTATGTGGTCGCGCTCTATCTCATCCTCGTCGGCGTCCTCGGACTCTGGCCGCAGTTGGCCACGATGGGCGGCTGAGGAAGCCGGCGCTATTTCCGGTAACGCTCCGAAACGGGCATCTGACGGCTAGCGTCAGGTGCTCCCTTTTTTTAGGCGACGTCCCAGTGGAGCGGGAACTTCGGGTCGAAGACGGTCACGGGACCGGCGCCTGTGTAGATCTTCTGCGGGAAGTCGACCGGTTGATCCCGCTTCACCAGCGTGATCGTCTCTTCGTTCGCCGGCAGGCCATACCAGGCGGGGCCGTTGAGAGAGGCGAAGGCTTCGAGCTTGTCCAGAGCGTTCTCCTGTTCGAAGACATGCGCCAGGCAGCTCATCGTGTTGATCGACGTATAGATGCCCGCACAGCCGCAGGCGCATTCCTTCAAGGGATCGACATGCGGGGCACTGTCAGTCCCGAGGAAAAACCTTGCATCACCGGAGACGGCCGCCTTGCGCAGGGCCTGGCGATGGTTCTCGCGCTTGGCGACCGGCAGGCAGTAGTAATGGGGCTGGATGCCGCCGACGAGAATGTCGTTGCGGTTGATGATCAGGTGATGCGTGGTGATCGAGCCCGCCAGATTGCGCTCCGCGGAGCGGATGTACCCAATGCCGTCTTCGGTCGTCACGTGCTCCATGGTGACCTTCAGCTCCGGCAGCCGCTTGCGCAGCGGCTCCAGCGCGGTGTCGATGAAGACCTTCTCGCGATCGAAGATATCGACTTCCGGTGTGGTCACTTCTCCGTGGACGCAGAGCGGCAGACCGATCTTCGCCATGCGCTCCAGCACCGGCATGGCCTTTTCCATGTCTCGCACACCGCCATGCGAATTGGTCGTCGCGCCTGCGGGATAGAGCTTCACGGCCGTGATCAGGCCGGAGCGTTTGCCCTCTTCGACGTCATCGGGATTGGTGTGCTCGGTGAGATAGAGCGTCATCAGCGGCTCGAAGCGATCACCTGCGGGGATCGCTTTCAGAATTCGCTCGCGATAGGCGCGCGCATCCGCTGATGTGACCACCGGCGGCACGAGGTTCGGCATAATGATCGCGCGGGCAAAATGCCGGCTGGTGTCGCCGATCACGCCTTCCAGCATGGCACCGTCGCGCAGATGCAGGTGCCAGTCGTCTGGGCGGCGGATGGTGAGGGATGACATGGGGCGAGCCTCCGGCTTGACGAGAACTCGCCGCCCTTAGCATGTCCATCCCTTGGGATCAAAGCATCAGGCGACGCGTTCGCTCGCCGAGATCATGGCTTTTTCGGCCTCTTGGGCCTGCTCCAGCCGATCCTGCTCCATGATCGCCTTGATCCGCGGCAATGCCCGCTCGAAAGCGGCCACGCAGTCGGGATCGAACTGCGTGCCCGCGCGGCCGAGGATATGCTCGACGGTGCGCTCGAAGGTCCAGGCCGGCTTGTAGGGCCGCTCCGTGGTCAAGGCATCGAAGTTGTCGGCGATGCAGACGATGCGCCCCGAGATCGGGATTGCCGTGCCGACGAGACGGTTCGGATACCCCTGGCCATCCCAGCGCTCGTGGTGGCTGGCGGCAATCTCGGAGGCAAGCTGCAGCAGCGAAGAATGCGAGCGGCCGAGAATATCGCTGCCGATTTCGGCGTGCGCCTGCATCTGACGATACTCGGCTTCGGTCAGGCGCCCCTGCTTCAGAAGCACCGTATCCGGCATGGCCACCTTGCCGATGTCATGCATGGGGGCTGCCAGCCGGATGTCATGGCAGAGCTGCGGCGAGAGGCCGAGTTCGATCGCAATGGCTTCGGAATAGAGCGCGACGCGCAGCGTGTGGCGCGCGGTCTCCGGGTCCTTGTAGCCGGCGGCGAGGGTCAGCCGGTGGATGATCTCCTGCTCGCGCTCGCGCAATTCGCCGACGGCACGCTCGACCTCGCGGCGCAGCCACTCGGCCTGGTCTGCCAGCTGGCGACGGGCACGGGCGAGGCTGACGATGTTCTGGACGCGCGCCTGAAACTCGACGGGGTTCACCGGTTTCGTCAGGAAGTCGATTGCACCGGCATTCAAGGCCGCCATGCGGGTCGTCATGTCCTTGTCGGCGGTGACGAATATCACCGGCACCTCGGCATATTTGTCGAAGCGGACGATCTCCGTGTAGAGCTCGACCCCGTTATAGACCGGCATCTGGTAGTCGATGATCGCAATGTCGAAATCGAGTTCGGGCAAGGCCGAGAGCACGGCGTCGGGGCTGGCGTAAGGCAGGGCCTCGCAGTTGTCGAGCTTGCCGACGAGCTTCGTCAGGAGCTTTAGGTTTGTGCTGTTGTCGTCCACCAACAAAATACGCATGAACGCCTCCTTGCTTCTCAGGCAACCAGTTTGAATTTGAGTGCGAGGATCTCCTCGCCGAACATTTCGATATCCGCCGGCGCCGGTGTCTGGCTCCTGAGGGCGTTTGCTCTCAGGGCAAGATCGTTCAGACCGACATTAAAGGCCGCTCCCTTGATCGTGTGCAGGACACGATCAACCCGCTCCGGATCGTTCTTCCGGAGTGCCTCGTTCAACTCGTCCATCAGTCCCGTGGCATCGTCGAAGAAGGATTCCACAAGTTCCTGGAAGACGTCTTCGCCGAGTGCATCGACGAGTTCGGCATGGCGGGCTTCGTCGAGCCCTTCGATGCCGAGGCCTGGCATGGACTGAAGCGGCATGTCGACCAGATCCACTTCCGGCAGTTCCAGCTTCTGGGGCGCTGTCGTCGTCGCCGCTGTCGGCACGGTCTCGCGCGTCGAGGACGTGGCGTGTGCAATCATTTTCTTCAGTCTTTCCAACGTCACGGGTTTGGATTCGAAGCCCTTCATGCCGGCCTCGAGACAACGGCGACGATCGTCGTCCGAGGCATTCGCCGTCATGGCGATGATCGGGGCTTCGGCGGAGGGACCACCTTCGGCGATGATCCGCTTCGTCGCCTCGATGCCGTCCATGACCGGCATCTGCATGTCCATGAGGATGAGATCGAAGGCCCGCTCGCGCGAGATGGACACGGCTTCGGCGCCATCATTGGCAATCTCGACATCCTGGCCCAGGCGGGCGAGGAAGCGGGTGGCGACGATCTGGTTGACCTTGTTGTCCTCGACCAGAAGGATGCGCTTGCGCGGTAGGGTTTCCTCGGCGACGACCTTGGCATCGAGGCCGCTCGCCTCTTCGCGGGTGACCGGCACGACGCCGAGTTCGAACCAGAAGATCGAACCAACACCGACGGTGCTGCTCATGCCGAGCTCACCGCCGAGCTTCTCGACGATCTGCTTGCAGATGGTAAGGCCAAGACCCGTGCCGCCATAGCGACGGCTGATCGAGGCGTCGACCTGCGAGAAAGGCTTGAACAGCTTGTCTAGGCCGGCCTCGTCGATGCCGATGCCGGTATCTTCCACCTCGAAGCGGATCATCAGCTTGCCCTCGCGGTAAAAGTCGCGAAGGCGGAGCGTGACCGTGCCCTGATGGGTGAACTTGACGGCGTTCGACAGGAGATTGAGCAAGACCTGGCGCAGGCGCGTCGGATCGGTCTTGACGTACAGCGCCTGAAGCGAATCCGGCAGATCGAGGATCACGGTGTTCTGGTGATCATCGGCGCGACCGCGGATGATGCTGACGGTGCTCTCGGCAAGCGCGCAAACGTCGAAGGCACGCTCCTCGAGCTCCAGCTTGCCGTGTTCGATCTTCGAGAAGTCGAGGATCTCGTTGATGATCTCGAGCAGCGCTTCGCCGGACGAGCGGATCGTCTTGACGCTGGAAAGCGCGTCATCGGGCAGTTCCGACAGTTCGAGCAGTTCGGACATGCCGAGGATGGCATTGAGCGGCGTGCGGATTTCGTGGCCCATGGTCGCCATGAATTGCGACTTCGCCCGGTTGCCGGCATCGGCAGCCTCATAGGCTTCACTCAACTGGGCCGCCATGACCTGCAATTCGTGGCTCGAGCGACGGACCGAGCGGAGCTGACGGTTGAGGGTCACGACGAGGAACACCACCGACCCCATTAGCAATGTCAGCATCACCGTGGAGGTGCGCTCCAGATTGAGGATGGTCGAGCGGCTCTCGGCGCGTTCGTAGCTGACGCGCGTGTTGGTGTAGAGAAGGAAGTCCTCGGCCGCCCGGCCCATCGGACCCAGGAGATCGTCGAGCTGCTGCAGCTGGGCGGAATCGGGAGTGACACCCGCCGCATAGGCGTCGAACATCGGCTGCGCCGCCTGGACCGTCTGCGTGACTTCGTTGATGTAGCTGCGGATCTTCTCGTCGCCGGAGAAATACGTGCCGAACTTGGCCTGGTCGAGGATGGAGATGCGCGAGTAGAGAATGTCGTAGCGCAAGGCGAGCTCATCGAGCTCCTGCGGTGTCGGTTCATCACGACGGACATCTGCCAGGCTGTGGTTCAGCTGGCGCACTTCGCGGTCGAGTTGATACACCGACCACAGGGAGTTCTCACGGACGCCATCTTCCATGATCCGGTATTGGCGGGCGATATCGACGAAGAGAACGAGAAGGACAAGCAGGAGCACAGCCGAAACGGTTTGCAGGACGAAGGCAACCGTGCCTCCGCCTACAAACTTCCGCGCTGTTGCTCCCGTCAATGTCACTTGATGACCTCGATTTCCTTGATCTGCCAGACCGACCGGGAGAAGTATTTCTCATTGTAGAGATCGGCATCGAGATCGAAGGGATAGACCAGCATGAGCGGGCCCTTGTCACGGACCGACATCGGCTTGCCGTCCAGCTTGGTGGCCAGGATCGTATCGAGCTTGGCGTCTTCCGCCGGCACTTCCGCGGCATAATCGTTCAGTGCCCGGACCTTGAGATTGGCGCCCGTGGCCCCCACGGCGGACAGGACCTCACGCAGAAACGGGCCTTCGAAGGTGACCTTGCCCTCAGTCCAGGGTGTTTCCATCTCGCCCTTTCGACCCTTCAGCGCTTCCAGCATGGCCAGGTCGAACTGGGCCGTGTCGCCGGCATTGGTGTTCGAGATGCTGCCTTTTACCGTCAGGACAACGGGTCCGGTCGGGGCATCGAGTGCGAGGGCGGCCGTTGCGGTCAAAGCGCTCGCGAGAAGTGCAACGAGAATGCTTTTCATGGTTCAGCGTCCTTCAATCAGGCTGAGCGAAGTTCGGCATGGACAGCCGCAGCACCGAGGTGATCGGCCAGCAGCTTGCGGAAGGCGACGGCCTCAACCGGCTTGTGCAGGAAATCCGTCACGCCGGCTGCGTTTGCTCCCTCGCGCAGGCGAGGCTCGTCATCGGCAGTCACCATGACGACGGGTACGTCACGGTAGCGATCCATGAGGCGGACGGCCTTGGTGAACTGCAGCCCGGACATGCCCGGCAGCATATGGTCGACGATCAACATTTCGAAATTTTCGGCGTGGCACAGCATCAGCGCCGTATTCCCGTCGCCGGCAACCTTGATCTCTGCGGCCGTCACCTTCTTTGCGAGATGCTTGATGATCATCGCATTGGTCGGATTGTCTTCGACAATCAGAATAGCCATTTATACCCCCTGTCCAAAGCACCCGAACGAGGCTTTCAAACCCTCGTCAACACAGCGGGTGCCGCGTTAACCTTTCATGGAGGAGTTGTATCAGGGGGAGGCTGAAATTCGCTGAACCAAACCGGTACAATTTTACCGATGGTGCATTTAATTAGAACTTAATAATTTTCTCATGTCCGACTACATTCGGAATCCGGCACCTTCAGAACTGGTCGAAGGTGAAATCTGCCATGCGGCTGCGTTCCAGAACGAGTCGGCCATTCGGCAGATCGTTGCCTTCCACCTTCGCTTCGATCTGTGCCGGAGTGAGACCGTAATGTACCCAACGGGCGATCAGCCGCCGCTCCAGTTCCTCAATCGGTGGCGCCACCATGACGGTGAGATCGAAGAGATCGGCAAGGCCTGCCCAACGCCCCTGGTCAAGCAGGAGATAATTTCCCTCGGCGATCACGATGCGATCCTCCGGCGCAATGCAGCGAGCGGCAGCAATAGCCAGCTCCCGGGAGCGATCGAAGACCGGCACGAAGACCTCGCCTCCGGCCTTTACCGCGCGCAAGAGATCAGCGAGCCCGCGCACGTCGAAGGTATGGGGTGCGCCCTTGCGCGAGAGATCGCCGCGCTGTTGCAGGATTGCGTTGTCCAGGTGAAACCCATCCATGGGAAGGACCGCACTCCGCTGGCCTCTTTCCGTCAGGATCTCGTGCAGACGGTCGGCAAGTGTCGACTTGCCGGCGCCCGGTGGGCCTGCGACGCCGACGAGCAGACGGGCGTCGGATTGCGCCCGTCTCTCGATTTCAGACAGAAGCTCGTCCAGCGCCTGGCTCATGCGGCCTGCTCGGCCTCCGGCGCCGGCCGCGCACCCGTCATGAAGGCAACCGCGTCGGACATTGTGTAGTCCTTCGGATTGATGACGCAGAGCCGCTTGCCGAGGCGATGGACGTGGATGCGGTCCGCAACCTCAAACACATGCGGCATGTTGTGGGAGATCAGCACGATCGGCAGACCTCGTGACCGCACGTCGAGGATCAGCTCGAGCACCTTGCGGCTCTCCTTGACGCCGAGGGCTGCCGTCGGTTCATCGAGGATGATGACCTTCGAGCCGAAAGCTGCCGCACGCGCGACCGCCACACCCTGACGCTGGCCACCCGACAGGGTTTCCACGGCCTGGTTGATGTTTTGAATGGTCATCAAGCCCAGTTCGGAGAGCTTGTCCCGCGCGATCTTTTCCATCGCCGGACGATCCAACTTGCGGAAGACCGAGCCCATAACGCCCGGCTTGCGCAGCTCGCGGCCGAGGAACATGTTGTCGGCGATCGAAAGCGCCGGCGACAGGGCAAGGTTCTGATACACCGTTTCGATGCCGGCCTGGCGGGCATCGATCGGCGAGCGGAAATGAACCGGCTTGCCTTCGAGGCGGATCTCGCCTTCATCGGGCGTGACCGCGCCTGAGATCGCCTTGATCAACGAGGACTTGCCGGCCCCGTTGTCGCCGATCACGGCAAGGATTTCACCCGGGTAAAGGTCGAAGTCGGCGTGATCGAGGGCGGTGACGCGACCGTAGCGCTTGACCAGTCCGCGGGCGGTGAGGATGGGGTTCTGGGTCATCAGCCTGCTACCTTTCTGATCCACTGGTCGATTGCCACGGCGGCGATGATGAGGACGCCGATCAGGAGATAGGTCCATTGCGGATCCGTCCCGATCAGGCGCAGGCCGAGCTGGAAGACACCGACGATCAAGGCACCGAAGAGCATGCCGAGCACCGAGCCGCGTCCGCCGAAGAGCGAGATGCCGCCGATCACCACGGCCGTGATGGATTCAATGTTGGCGAACTGGCCGGCGGTTGGGGAGACCGAGCCGATACGGCCGATCAAGGCCCAGCCGGCGAGCGCGCAGATGAGACCGGAGAGCGTGTAAACGGAGATCAGCATGCGCTTGACGTTGACGCCGGCGAGTTCCGCCGCATCCGGATCGTCACCGACCGCGTAGACATGGCGGCCCCAGGCGGTGTGGTTGAGCACATACCAGAGCACGGCGA
Organism: Allorhizobium sp. CTOTU50464; assembly: GCA_032102365.1. Classification (GTDB taxonomy): domain Bacteria; phylum Pseudomonadota; class Alphaproteobacteria; order Rhizobiales; family Rhizobiaceae; genus Allorhizobium. Next base: position 152,201 of record DAMDHD010000003.1, read on the forward strand.
CCAGCAGGACCATGGCAATGACGCCATAGGTAAAGACGGCACCGCCCATGCGGATGCTCTCGCCGAAGAATTGCAGGATCGGGGCATTGGCTTCGATATCCTGGGCGCGGATCGTCTCATTGGCCGAATAGAGGAAGTTGGTGGCGAGCACGATCTGCCACATGCCGAGCGTGACGATGAAGGGCGGCAGTTTCATGCGGGCGACAAGAACACCGTTGATGAAGCCGCAGAAGGCGCCGACGACAAAGCCGCAAAGGACGGCAAGCTCGGGCGGGAGACCGTAGCGGAATGCGAACTGACCCATGACCACGGACGAGAGCACCATGATCGCGCCGACCGATAGGTCGATGCCGGCCGTCAGGATGACCAGCGTCTGGGCGGCTCCGACGATGCCGACAATCGCCACCTGCTGAAGGATGAGGGTCAGGGTGAAAGCGGAGAAGAACTTGCCGCCGAGAATGAGGCCGAAGACAGCGATCGACAGCACGAGCACGATCAGCGCAACCGCTGCCGGGCTCGAATGCAGGAAATGCTGGAAGCGCTCGAGCGCACTCTTCTCATGGCGGTCGAACGAGGCGACCTCGGTCGAACTCGAAGACAGGACCTTTTCAAATTCCTGTGGGGTCCGCGTTTCGGGATTGGCCGGCTGCATGGGTCATCCTCCCTGCCGTTGCTCAGTTTTTACATGAAGGATACGCCCGGCCCGCCGCCGCGCAAGGCCGGGCGTTGCGCCTGCCGGCGAGAGCGAACTCCCGCCGGCGTCTCAGTTCAGGCGCAGGAGGCTGAGATTAACCCCAGCACTTCTCGGTGCCGACCTTGGTGTCGATCGACTCGACGCCGGCAGCCGGCTTGTCGGTGACGAGAGCAACGCCGGTGTCGAAGAAGTTCTTGCCTTCGGTTGCGGCCGGCTTTTCGCCGGTGTCCGCGAACTTCTTGATCGCTTCGATGCCGAGCGAGGCCATCAGCAGCGGATACTGCTGCGAGGTGGCGCCGATGACGCCTTCAGCGACGTTCTTGACGCCCGGGCAGCCGCCGTCGACGGAGACGATCAGGACGTCGTTTTCCTTGCCGACAGCCTTCAGGGCTTCATAGGCACCGGCGGCGGCCGGCTCGTTGATGGTGTGGACGACGTTAATGGAAGGGTCCTTCTGGAGAAGGTTTTCCATGGCGGTACGGCCGCCTTCTTCGTTGCCGTTGGTCACGTCGTGGCCGACGATGCGCGGATCGGTTTCATCGCCGATCTTGTTGATGTCGGCGACGTCGATGCCGAAGCCCTTCATGAAGCCCTGGTTACGCAGAACGTCGACCGACGGCTGCGAGGGTGTCAGGTTGAGGAAGGCAATTTTGGCGTCCTTGGCAGCGTCGCCGAGGGTTGCAGCAGCCCACTTGCCGATCAGCTCGCCGGCGAGCAGGTTGTCGGTCGCGAAGGTCTGGTCGGCAGCGTCGATCGGCTCCAGCGGCGTATCGAGGGCAATGACCAGGAGGCCGGCGTCGCGGGCCTTCTGGACAGCCGGGACAATGCCCTTGGTGTCGGACGCCGTCAGCAGGATGCCCTTGGCGCCGTCGGCGATGCAGGTTTCGATGGCTGCCACCTGGCTTTCGCTATCACCGTCGATCTTACCCGCGTAGGACTTCAGCGTCACGCCGAGTTCAGCCGCCTTGGCGGTCGCGCCTTCCTTCATCTTGACGAAGAAGGGGTTGGTGTCGGTCTTGGTGATGAGGCAGGCGGAAACGTCGGCTGCCTGTGCCGGCGCGGCGAAGACAACGCCGAGAGCCAGGGTCGACAGGGCAGCAGTGATCAGAGACTTTTTCATTTGGTATTCCTCCCGAATGGTGTCGGCCAGGTCCTCCGGCCGCAACGTGTCGGCACGGATCACCCCTTGGCAATCCGTTCGGCTGCCATCAGGCATCCACTCCTCCACGGCCCATTTAGAACATCAGAACATTTGGACTGTCAATAAATAAATCCAGTTGAATTATTAAATCGGTGTGACATTCTGGAGAGGCTTTCGTAAAAGGCAGCGGTCGGGAGGAGCGGCCTGAAGTGTCACAGGATGATCAAGCAAGACTGGCGGATCCGGCGCCCAGGGTGAGCGCTGGCGGTGGCTCGAACCAGGTGCGCGTGCGCGCCTATAACGAGCGTCTCGTATTGTCGCTGGTTCGCCAGAACCCCGGCTGCTCCAAGGCTGACATTGCGCGGCTTACGGGGCTTTCGGCCCAGACCGTATCCGTCATCATGCGCTCGCTCGAGAGCGACGAACTGCTCATGCGCGGTGAGCCGATCCGTGGACGCGTGGGGCAGCCTTCGGTGCCGATGTTCATCAATCCGGAGGCTGTCTTCTCCTTCGGGGTCAAGATCGGTCGCCGCAGCGCCGACCTCGTGCTGATGGATTTCGCCGGCAACATCCGCGAGCAGCGGCACCGCACGTACCGCTATCCCCATCCCGATCATCTGCTGCCCTTTATCTGCGAAGGCATTGCCGAGATGGAAGCGGCTATGACCGGGACGATGCGAGGGCGGATTGCCGGGATCGGGATTGCAGCCCCCTTCGAATTGTGGAACTGGGCCGAGGAAGTCGGCGCGCCCGAAGGGGCCATGGAGATCTGGCGCCACGTTGATCTGCAGGTCGAGGTTCAGACCCGTATGGCGCATCCCGTCTATCTGCGCAACGATGCCACCAGCGCCTGCGGTGCCGAGCTCGTTTTCGGTGCCGGACAGCGCTATCCGGATCTCGTCTATTTCTATATCGGCTCCTTCATCGGCGGCGGCATCGTCGTCAATTCGTCGCTGTTCGTGGGACGGACAGGGACCGCAGGAGCCATCGGCCCCCTGCCCGTGCGCGACAAGCATGGCCAGACACGCCAGCTTCTCGACATTGCCTCGATCTTCGTGCTCGAAAATCTCCTGCGGGAGCGCGGCATCGATCCGCAGCCGCTCTGGTACGCGGCCGAGGAATGGATCGACTTCGGCGAGCCGCTGGAGATCTGGCTGCAGGACACCGCCGCCGCCCTGGCGCAAGCCGTGATTGCCGCCGCTTCGATCATCGACTTCTCCGCCGCCATCATCGACGGTGGCTTCCCAGCCTGGGTGCGCCACCGCCTGGTGAAAGCGACGGTCGAGGCCATGAACCGGCTCGACCTTCAGGGCGTCGTTATCCCCGATATCGTCGAAGGCGAAGTCGGAGACCAGGCCCGCGCCATCGGCGGCGCGAGCCTGCCGATCTTCCACCGCTACCTCATCGATCAAACCGTGTTGTTCAAGGATACCACCCATGCTGAAGGGTATTGATCCCCTGCTGAGCCCCGAGCTTCTCGCCACCCTGCGCGCCATGGGCCATGGCGACGAGATCGCCATCGTCGACGGCAATTATCCGGCGCTGGAGCACGCCAAACGGCTGGTGCGTCTCGACGGCCACGCGCTCGTGCCCGTGCTCGACGCGATCCTCAGCGTCATGCCGATCGACGATTTCGTGCCGGAGGCAATCTTCCGCTCGGTGGTCGGCGGCAAACCGGACCAGGTCGACCCTGTGCATCAGGAGATCATCGACTGCTGCGCAAAGCATGAGCCGAAAGTGGCCGTCAGCAAGCTCGTCGGTGCCGATTTCTACAACAGGGTGAAGGCCGCTCATACGGTCGTGCAGACGGGCGAGCCGCGGCTCTATGCCAATGTAATCCTGCGCAAAGGCGTGATCTACCCGTCCGCTTAGCCTTCCAGCGCCCGCGAGATCCGGCGGGAGAGCTCGACCGGGTTCTTCAGGACGATTGCGCGGCTGGTGCGCTCCACCAACTGCTCACGAGCCAGTCGGGACATTTCGCGCGAAACCGTTTCGCGGCTGGCGCCGATATGTTCGGCCAGCTCCGCATGCACGAGCGGCGGCGAGATG
>DAMDHD010000003.1:156094-215865 GCA_032102365.1 Allorhizobium sp. CTOTU50464
GAGATGATGCGCTCGCGTCCGCCATCGTTGCGAACGCGGGAGAGCCGCAGCAGCGTGTTGTAGAGCCGGTGCTTGGTGTCGAGAAAAGAGAGTTCCGACAGGCGGTCGTTCATGGCGCGAATGCGCTTGGACAGAAGCTGCAGCAGCGCCAGCGCCACGTCGGATCTCTGCCTTAAGATGTCATGGAAAACGATGCAGGGGATGACGGTCACCGTGGCATCGCTGACGGCCATCAGGCTTGCAGAGCGGGCCATGTCGTCAATCGCGGATTGCTCGCCAAGAATGTCGCCGCGTTTGAAGCTGCCGAGAATGGCCTCCTTGCCGACGGAAAAACGCAGCACGGCCCGGATCTCGCCCGTCTGAACGATGAAGACGTCCTTCGACATATCCTCGAAGTCGACGAGGCTTTCGCCGGCGCTCAACGTACGGGAGTGGCAGCGCAGAAGCCATTCGCGATCTTCTTCTGGAGTGAGACCAGCAAAGATGGCGCATCCGCGCAATGTCGGAAGCGCGTTTGCCGGAAGCGGCAGGGCAGAACCTGTCGTAGCGTTTGCTTTCATTTACGGATTACTTGTCCCGTTCATGACGATGAAGCTTACTTATTCGCCGGCATCGATGCTTAGCAAGATGCCGGGAAGCAAGACCCTTACAATTCGGCTACCAGCTAACATCGAATTTTATTCAATTTGGAACAATGCAGAAACAGCGCTCGAAAAGTCAACCGATCGAGCCTGAGGACGGTCCCCAGACGTCGGTCAGCGCAAAGCCCCGCTCGAAAGGATCGAAGGGGTCGAGCGCGATCTGATGCAGGCCGAAGGTGAAGCCGCGGCCGCTGATCGTCGGAATGACGGCGGGCCGGCCAGCGACTTGCGAGAGTCCCGAAAGGCCGACCTCGAATTCGGAACCGATGATCGATCGCGACAGCATCGTGTCGCCGACCTTGACCTTACCTCTGGCATGGAGCGTCGCGAGGTTCGCCGAATTGCCGGTGCCACAAGGCGAGCGATCGACACGACCGGGCCACATGGTCGTGCAGGTGCGGATCGCGCCGTCAGCATCGACGTCCCGGAACATCACATAGGCGACACCCGAGATCGCCGGGATCTCGGGATGGACGACCGGGATTTTCCGGTTGATCTCTTCCTTCAGGATCATGCCCGCATCAACGAGTGCCCGGGCATTGCCCTTCTCGATCGTCAGGCCCACCTGACCGACATCGACCAGCGCGTAAAAGATGCCGCCATAACTCAAGTCGAAGGTGATGCGGCCCCATTGCTCGGTGTCGAGCGCCACATCCAACTCGTGAACGAAGGACGGGACCATGGTGAGCTTCACACGCTCGCAGCGCCCGTCGCGGCAGGTGGCGGTCGCCTTGACGAGCCCGGCTGCCGTTTCCAGCATCACGATCGTTTCCGGCTCCTGCATCTCCACCATGCCGCTTTCCAGAAGCGCGGTCGTCACACAGATGGAATTGGAGCCCGAGCTTGCATGGGCCTGGTCCGGCTGGAGAATGACAAAGGCGGCGTCGGCTGACGGATGCTTCGGCGGCAGCAACAGATTGACCGAACCGATCGGAGCCCCGCGCGGCTCCAGCACGAGCATGCGGCGGAGCGCCTCGCTCTTGGGATCGCTGTTCAGCCAGGCAAGCTGATCGGCCACCGTCTCGCCCGGGATCTTGGGCACACCTCCCACGGCGACCTTGCCGATCTCACCCTCCGCGTGAACGTCGAGCAATTGAAGTGTGCGCTTCCATCTCATCTGGTTTTCCCACCGCCGGTCCGTTTCCCGCCTGGCAGCGGGCTTCCCCCTCCAAGAGCACATCTCAATGCCTGATCTCAAGGAGAGACGTCACAGGACGCGATCTGCAACGTTGCCGCAAACTGTTAGTTCAGCTCGACCGCATATCCAAGTGCTTTGTTGAACAAAATGCGCAACGGGTTGGGCGACGCCGGCATGAGCGTCAGGGGCCTGGGTGACAAGACCTCGTCACACGACGGCGATATCCTCGTGAGAGATCGTCAGACCTGCCTTGACATAGGCAAACACGATGGCAGAACCGGCGCCATCGCCATCGGCGTCATAGGCAAGCGCGCCCGACGCCTGGTCATGGAGGATACGCTGGTCCGCCGTGGTGGCGACCGTTCCGGTCCCGAAGTTCTCCTCAAGCAGGGTTCCGAGATAACCGATGTCGGAAAAGATGTCGGCATCGATCAAAATCTGGTCGAGTGTCCCGTCGAAATCGATGATGCGGTCAGCATTGCCCGACCCGATTTCGTCGAAGACGAACATGTCGGCCCCGGCTCCACCGGTCAGCGTGTCATTCCCCAGGCCACCATAGAGCCAGTCATCGCCGGTGCCGCCATCCAGACGGTCGTTTCCGGAACCGCCGTAGAGATCGTCGTTGCCGGTCCCGCCGATGAGGACATCGTTGCCGCCGTTGCCGTAGAGCGTGTCGTTGCCGCCGGCGCCGTTGAGCGTGTTCGCCCCACTGCCACCGGTGATGACGTTGTCGAGGTCATTGCCCGTTCCGGTGAAGGAAGCGGAGCCGAGATAAGTCAGATTCTCCAGATGGGCGCCGAGGCGATAGCTTGTGAGCGTCGTCTGCACCGTGTCCGTGCCACCATTGGCGAGCTCCACGACAACATCACGCGTGTTGTCGACGACGTAAGTGTCGTTCCCGGCACCGCCCGTCATGCGGTCGATCCCGGAGCCGCCATTGATGTAGTCGTCGCCAGCGTCCGCCGACAGGACGTCGTTCCCGCTGCCACCGTAGACGGTATCGTTGCCACCGCCACCGGATATGCTGTCATTGCCGCCGCCACCCGACAGGACATCGTTCCCGGTTCCGCCCCAGATCTTGTTTGCGAGTTCGTTGCCCGTCCCGACAAAATCACCATCGCCAACATAGACCAGGTTCTCGACCCAGGCGGTCAGCGTGTAGGCCTCCAAGGTTGCGCGCACCGTATCGGTGTTGCCGTTGCGAGCCTCAACCACCACATCACCGGCGGAATCGACAATGTAGGTGTCATTTCCGGTTCCCCCGACCATTCGGTCGTTACCGGCGCCACCGTCGAGCAAGTCGTGGCCAGCACCCCCGATCAGGGTATCATTGCCACCGTGGCCGCGCAGCGTGTCATTGCCGTTGCCACCATCCAGATGCTCCATGGCGTCCGAACCGGTGAGCGTGTCGGCCGATCGGCCACCCCGCTTGACGATCGGCGTCAGCTGGGCGTCGTCATTGACAATAGAGACCGTTGCCGATGCTGTGGCGAGGCTGAGGCCGAGCGACGGGGCGGACAGCGTCAGGGCAAAGGTCTCCCTCGCCTCGAAGGTGGTGTCGGCGGCAAGGTAGACCGTTATGGTCTTCGATGTCTCGCCCGCGGCAAATGACACGGTTCCAGACTGCGCGCCGGCAAAATCCTGGGCATTGGCGGCGTTGGAGCCCGTTCCCGCCACACGCCAGGTCAGCGTTTCCTCCGAAAGCGCCACCTTGCTCAAAGAGACGGTAAAGGTGACGGCCGTCGGTTCGCCCGTACCTTCCGTCACTTCGGCCGCATCAGCACTCACCGAGACGAGTGCCGGCAACAGATCGGGATCAAGAAGGGACTCTAGGCTCCGCTCGACATTGAGCGCGTCGATGAAACGCTCCACCGCGGTCACGGTATCGGTGCCGATCAGCAGCCCCATGAACGTGAAGGTCGCCGTCGCGACGCTGTAAGTCCAGCTGATGTTCGACCAGCTGTCGTTGAACATCACGACATCGGTGCCATCGCCGCCATCGATCGTGTCATTTCCAGCACCGGCTGCGATCGTGTCATTGCCGGCCAATGCACGAATGGTGTCATTGCCGCCGTTGGTGGTGATAACGTTGTCGCGGGCGTTGCCCTGCACCGTGTCGTTCCCGTTGCCCGTCACCGCATTCTCGATCCAGGCGCCCCGGGCGATCGAAATGTTCATCGTCATGCTGTTGGCAGACGAGAAGGACCCCGGCGCAAGATCGACATTGCTTGCAGTGTTCCAGCCGGAAAGGTTCAGCGTGTCGGTGCCGCCAGCGTCCCAGATGCAGATGATCGGATTGAGGTTCTGGGTGAAGTCGAAGATCGCCGCTGTTGTCCCGGTGACATTGGATTGGAAGCCGTAGACCGTGTCTCCCGTGCGTGTGGTCGTATCGACACCATACATGGCCTGCATGGCCATGATGTCGTTCATCATCGGGGTCTGCGGCGAATAAAGCTTGCCGTCTGCGCCGACCCAATCTGCCCAGGCAACCAGCCCCTGGCCATTTGCCGAGCCCGAACCCCAGGACGGGCCGAAATAGGACATGACCGAATAAACCGTCGAGTCCTGATAGGACGAGGGCGTATCGGCGCTGCCGTTATACTCGCCCATGTGCTCGAGGCCGAGCGCGTGACCAATTTCATGGACGAAGGTCAGGAAGCCATGGGCACCGATCTTCGGCGTCATCAGGTCGTTGGTGCCCTGGCTGGAATTGTAGGCGCTGTTGATCCAGACGCTGCCAACAGTCGGGAAATAGGCATGGGCGTAGGAGACGCCCGATGTCGAATTGCCGAACTCGATGTTCGAAGCGGTGCTCGTCGTGCCGGGCGCAACTTTCTGGATCGAGGTTGCGATCACATCGTCCCAAAGCGTCAGCGCCAGTTCAGCGCGCGCCTGCTGGGTGGCATTGAAGGCCGAAAAGCCCGTTCCCTCGCCGCTGTATCGCGCCATGCCGGTGACGACCGTCGGGAACGAATAGGTGATCACCGAACCGGACCATTTGGAGCCCGAATTGAGCTGGTTGATCACCTGCTGATCGGTCCAGGAAGACAGTGCCATGCGATGCTCCACCATGCTTTCACCGCACCGGCGGTGATTTCGCATGAGGACGCTATCATCCGTGTTTTAGAGTCTGGTTACGGAAGAAGATGAATGTCGAGGAACCGGGAAAGCTAAAATTTGAGGGAAAGATCGACCTCAGCCGCCAGCTTTGGAATGACAACGCGGATACCAGCGCTTCGCATGGCCCACGCTACACAGCACTTCATTATTGCTGAGAAGAAGAATGGCGCACCCGAAGAGATTCGAACTCCTGACCCCCAGATTCGTAGTCTGGTGCTCTATCCAGCTGAGCTACGGGTGCGTGCCGGCCGACTGTCCGTCGGCGTGTGGCGATCCTCTAAAGCGGGTCGCTCAGGAATGCAAGCGCCCATTTCAAAAAAGAGTCATTTTCCTTTCATGCGACGCGGCACCTCCGCTCAGGCGCGGGCGCGCCAGTCGTCGAGAGCCACTGGCCTGTCGGGGATTTCGACGCGGAACATTGTGCCGGGGCCCGGCTTTTCCACAAGGGCGATCGTTCCGCCATGGGCGAGCACGAGTTCCCGGGCGATGGCGAGACCGAGGCCCGTTCCGCCTGAACGTGCCGAACCGCGGAAGGCGGCAAAGAGGTTTTCGCGTGCCTTGCGCGGCATGCCAGGCCCCGTGTCGTCGATGACGATGGCGACGACCGAGCCCATGCGCTGGGCCGACACCGTGATGCGGCGCACGTGATCCGGTTCTTCCGGCGTGAAAGAGGCGAGCGCCTGCACGGCGTTGCGGCAAATGTTGTGAATGACGCGGAAGAGCTGTTCGCTGTCTGCGTCCACCTCGATGTCGGGCGCGATCGTGTCGACGAATTCGATGCCGGAATCGTGGCTGAGATGCAGGAGATCCCGGACTTCCTGACAGACTTCGGAGAGCAGGAAACGCCGGCGGCGCGGCTCGGCCTCGGAGGTCTGTCCGTAAGAGAGGACCTCGCTGGTGTAACCGACGGCCCGGTCGATGGTGCGTAGCAGCTTCGGAGCGAAGCTCTTCACAAGGGGATCCTCGACATCGACCAGACGGTCGGACATCAGCTGGGCCGAGGCCAGGATGTTGCGCATGTCGTGATTGATCTTGGAGACGGCGAGGCCAAGGTCAGCCAGCGTCTTCTGCTGGCGCAGCGTCTTCTGCAGCTGGTCCTGCATGCGCGAGAGATGGCGACCGGCAACGGCAATCTCATCCTTGCCATGCGTCGCCGGCAGGATGCGAGACGGATCTTCCGGGTTCTCGGCAAAGGCCTGCATGCTGCGCGCAAGACGGCGCACTGGCATGATCATGACGCGGTTGATGGCGAGGAACATCAGGACCGCTGTAATCACCGAGATGATCAGCGAGACGAAAAGGATGTTGCGGGCATAGCCCAGCATGGCCTTGTGGAGCGGCGCTTCGTCGATGACGATTTCCACCGTCACGTCGCTGCCTTCGGCAATGGGACCGTAGATGCGCAGCAACCGGTCGCCTCCGAGAAGCAGGGTATAGAAGGCGTCCCTGATCGATCCGAGCTCGGAATAGTCGGAAAGGTCGAAGGCGGCATCGACCTCGTTCGGCATTTCGGTGACGGCGAGGAGACGCGACGTGCCGTCCTTGCGCAGGACGATCGCCTTGGTGCCTGTCGTCGCCAGCGTGTCCTCCTGGACCCCGCGCGGCAGCTCCAGCGGCTGAAGCCCGTCGATGACGACGCCCGCGGCGGCCGCGGTGTTCAGCCGATCCTGGAGCCATCTCTGGCGCATGGTGGCGATCGAGGGGGCGAATATCAGGATTTCAGCCAGCATGACGAAGGCAATGGTCAGCCACAGGAGCTTGCCGGAAAGCCCGCGGATGCGGGACGGCATGGCGTAGCCTCCGGAGAGGTCGGCCTGCAGATCATGATCCTGCCGGTCGAGCATTAGGCCCTCATTCCTGTCGTCCCGATCCACAACGGCCGGAGGCGAGCCATGCCTAAGGGGCACATGACGCCGGTCTCCGGTTCAATGCTGTCTCTCATGCCTATCATGCGCAAGCAGCGAATAAACATGAAAGTTTGTTCATGTTAACGACGCAAAGGGCGTGGCGGATGTGTGGCGAGGAGAGGAATTTCGCCTTTATTTGCCGGATCAGGCCTCAAAACCCGGCATCATTGACTCCTGTGCCCCCTGACACTATAAGCCGCGCACGTTCGGATACAGGCGCCCGGCGGCGCTCACCCGTGCGACGAACCAAAACGCTGTTGCAATTTGCACATCCAAGAAGGGCCGCACACCGCGGTATTAAATAAATGTCGAAGCGTACTTTCCAACCTTCCAAGCTTGTTCGCAAGCGCCGCCACGGCTTCCGTGCGCGTATGGCCACCAAGGGCGGCCGCCAGGTCCTCAACGCACGCCGCGCACGCGGTCGCGCCAAGCTCTCGGCCTAAGAGCCGTATGAGCCCGACGAGATTGACGGGCCCATGACGTCCACGGACTCCAAAAATCCTGTCGGCCGGCTGAAAAGCCGGCCCCAGTTTCTCGCCGTCAGGCACGGCGAAGCGCGCAAAGGTCGCACCTTCCTTCTGGAAGTGCTGGACCGCAAAGATGAAGCGCCGCCCCGCGTGGGCTTTACGGTCACCAAGAAACACGGCAATGCAGTGGAACGCAACCGCATGCGGCGCAGGCTGAAAGAAGCCGTGCGACTGAATGCGGCGTTTGCAATGCAGCCGGGACACGACTATGTCATTGTCGCCCGGCGCGAGGTCCTGGATGTGCCTTTCGATCAGTTGTCCCGTCAGTTGATCCAACGCATCGAGAACCGCCAGACGAATAACTCCCGGTCGAACAAGACCGCTCCCAGGAAAGAGTGATGCAGAACAACCGCAACTATTTCATCGCGATTGCCTTATCGGTGGTGATCGTCCTCGCCTGGCAGTTCTTCTACATGAACCCGCGCATCGAGGCCCAGCGTCAGGCCCAGGAAGCCCAGGTCGCCCAGCAGCAGGCGCAGACCGAGCAGCAGGCGACGACGCCGGCCGCCACCGTCGACGGCAACCTGCCGGCCGGTGGTGCCGCGAATGCGGAAGCCAGCCGTGAAGCTGCGGTTGCCAAGACGGCGCGCGTTGCGATCGAGACCCAGGACCTCGAAGGCTCGATCAACCTGACCGGCGCCCGCCTCGATGACCTGAAGCTCAAGCAGTATCGCGAGACCGTCGATCCGACGAGCCCGATCGTGACGCTCTTCAATCCGGCTGAAACGCGCGACGCCTATTTTGCCGAACTCGGCTTCATCGCCGGTGAAAATGCAGGATCGGTTCCGGGCCCGAACACCGTCTGGACTGCGCCCGAAGGCGCAACGCTGACCGAGACGACGCCTGTCACGCTGACCTACACTAACGAATCGGGCCTGACGTTCAACCGCACGATCTCGGTCGACGAGCACTACATGTTCACCGTTGAAGACACGATCGTGAACAACGGCACCGCAGCGGCGAGCCTTGCGCCCTACGGCCGCGTGACCCGCTACAACAAGCCGACCACGCCCTCCATCTTCGTTCTGCACGAGGGTTTCCTCGGCGTATTGGGCACCGAAGGCAGCCTTGTCGAGCATGATTACACCGACGTCGAAGAAGCAGCCATCAGCAACCCGAAGGCGACCGGCGGCTGGCTCGGCATCACCGACAAGTACTGGGCGGCATCGCTGATCCCGCAGCAGACCCTGCCTTACGAGGCACGCTTCTCCTATTTCACCGATGGCCAGTCCCGCTATCAGGCCGACTACAAGAATGACGCCCTGAGCATCCCGGCCGGCCAGAGTACCTCGGTGAAGACGCTCGTCTTCGCTGGCGCAAAGCAGGTGCCGGTCATCGACAGCTACCAGGAAAATCTCGGCATTCCGAAGTTCGACCTGATGATCGACTGGGGCTGGTTCTACTTCATCACCAAGCCGATGTTCCATCTGATGGACTACTTCTTCCATCTGGTCGGCAATTTTGGCGTGGCCATCCTGCTCACCACCATCGTCGTCAAGCTCCTGTTCTTCCCGCTTGCCAACAAGCAGTACGCCTCCATGGCCAACATGAAGCGCGTGCAGCCGAAGCTCGAAGAGTTGAAGGCAAAGTATGCCGACGACCGCATGGGCCTGCAGCAGGCGATGATGGCGCTCTACAAGGAAGAGAAGATCAATCCGGTTGCCGGCTGCTGGCCGGTGCTCCTGCAGATCCCGGTCTTCTTCGCCCTCTACAAGGTCATCTACGTCACCATCGAAATGCGCCATGCGCCCTTCTTCGGCTGGATCCAGGACCTTTCCGCGCCGGATCCGACGACCTTCATCAACCTGTTCGGTCTCCTGCCGTTCGACGCGCCGACCTTCCTGCATCTCGGCATCTGGCCGATCATCATGGGCATCACCATGTGGCTGCAGATGCGCATGAACCCGACGCCGCCGGACCCGACCCAGGCGATGCTCTTCAACTGGATGCCAGTGATCTTCACCTTCATGCTCGGCTCGTTCCCGGCGGGTCTGGTCATCTACTGGGCCTGGAACAACACCTTGTCGATCCTGCAGCAGGCAGTCATCATGAAGCGGCACGGCGTCGAGATCGAGTTGTTCAAGAACATCGGCAACATGTTCCGGCGAAAACCGGCCCAGACCAAGTGACGCGCAAAGCCCCGGCCATGCCGGGGCTTTTTCTATGGTGATCGAGACCTAATCCCATGTCAGACTCCTCCTCCACACAACGTTCCTGGCTCGGCATCGCGCTTGTCGCCGGCTCCGCCGTGGCCTGGAGCTATGGAGGCGCGATTCAGCGCTTCATCGGCGTGGAGGATGGCTGGACGATCGTGTTCTGGCGCTGCCTGTTCGCGGGCCTCTTTCTCCTCGCCTTCATGCTGATCCGGGACGGGCTCGGCGGCACGATCCGCCTCTTCCGGGCGCTTGGCTGGCCGGGGGCGTTCATTGCCGCAGGTTTCGCATCGGTCTCCACGCTGTTCGTGCTGGCGGTCACCATGACCCCTGTCGCCAATGTCGTGCTCTTCATGGCCTCCATTCCGCTGTTTGCGGCTCTGCTCGCGCGCATCGTGCTCGGCGAGCCGATCACGCCGGTGACCTGGGGGGCGATCGGTGCCGTCATCCTCGGGGTCGGCATCATGGTGTCCTCCTCTATCGGCGAGGGCGGCTCCCCGCTTGGACTGGCGCTCGCCGCCGCGATCCCCGCGATCTTCGCCTGCATGACCGTCGTTACCCGCCGCTATCCCGGCATTCGCATGACACCGGCTGCCTGTGGCGGGTCCTTCATTGCCTGCCTGATTGCCGCGACCCAGGCGAGCGCGTTCGCTGTCGGGCTGCAGGACCTGGCCCTCCTCTTCTGCTTCGGTGCGCTCAATCTCGGCCTCGGCATGGCGCTTTATGTCACGGGAGCCCGGATGATCCCCTCGGCGCTCGCAGCCCTTCTCGGCACCGGCGAGATGATCCTCGCTCCGATCTGGATGGTGCTGTTGCACAACGAGATCCCGTCGGCCCGCACCGTCATCGGCGGTGCGCTCGTCATGGCAGCCCTCTTCACCTATCTGGTCAGCCACGCTCGGCAGTCTCGGCGGCCCTTGCCGACCGCGGCTGCTTGACTTTCCCGGTCAAAACCCGGATCTGTCCGGCTTACGAAAGGCCAGACCCATGACCGATGCACTCGACAAGAACGACCTGCCGCTTTTCGGCCGGCCCTGGATCTTCATCCGCGGCGTGCCGTCGATGAAATTCCTGCCGCCGGAAGGACCGCTCGAAGTGGCATTTGCCGGTCGCTCGAATGTGGGCAAGTCGTCGCTGATCAATGCGCTGGTCGGCCAGAAGGGATTGGCGCGGACCTCCAATACGCCCGGCCGCACCCAGGAACTGAACTATTTTGTGCCGGACGGCTATTCGGGCCAGGGCGACGACCTGCCGCCGATGGCACTCGTCGACATGCCGGGATACGGCTATGCGCAGGCGCCGAAGGAGCATGTCGATGCCTGGACGAAACTCGTTTTCGATTATCTGCGGGGTCGTGCGACGCTGAAGCGCGTCTATGTGCTGATCGACAGCCGTCACGGTCTGAAGAAGAACGACGACGAAGTTCTGTCGCTGCTCGACAAGGCGGCCGTCTCCTACCAGATCGTTTTGACCAAGACCGACAAGATCAAGGCGCCGGCGGTGCCGAAGCTGATCGCGGAGACGCAGGAAAAGATCAGGAAGCGGCCTGCCGCCTTCCCGGTCGTCCTGTCCACCTCGTCCGAAAAAGGTGACGGCCTCGACCAATTGCGCGGGGCAATCAGCGAGGCCGTCGGTCGGGGCCTTTGACGCTCAGGCTCCGATCAGGTCGGCCGTGTCAGGCGGAGACCGGGCCGAACCGCATGTCTTACATCTTCGGCAGGATCACCGCGTCGACGACGTGAATGACGCCGTTCGACTGCTTGACGTCGGCGATGGTGACGGTGGAGACGCCGCCGTTCTCGTCGGTCAGCGTCACCTTGCCGTCCATGGCCTTGGCCTTCAGCACGCAACCGCCCACGGTGGTGACGTCGTGTTCGCCGCCATCATCGGCGATCATCTTGACGAGGGCTTCCGACATGACATCGGCTGCCACCACGTGGCAGGTCAGCACCTTCGTCAGCTGTTCCTTGTTTTCCGGCTTCAGAAGCGTGTCGACCGTGCCGGCCGGCAGCTTGGCGAAGGCGTCGTTGGTCGGCGCGAAAACGGTGAAGGGGCCGGCACCCGAGAGGGTTTCGACGAGACCTGCGGCCTGAACGGCAGCAACCAGCGTCGTGTGATCCTTCGAGTTGACGGCGTTTTCGACGATGTTTTTGGTTTCGAGCATTTCACCACCGCCGACCATCGGATTGGCGGCATAGGCTGCGGCAGCGCCGGCCAGGATGGCAGCAGAGAATGCGAGCGGGCGAAGAGCGGTCTTGAACATTTTAGGTTTCCTCTGTCCTTTGTGTTCGCGATCCGTGTCCCTCGGTTTCGGGCGGGACATCGGTGGTTCCTCAGCGGAACGCCTTCAAGGACGGAGCGTCTTCGAAACAAGTTTCAGGCGGCGCGAAAAATTCGGCCGCCTGATCATCAATCGACTGATATTAAAACGTAATTTCTTCGTCAGGGACGCACTTCACCGAGTGCGATCACGGGCCCGGTGGCTTGCCCGGTCGGCGAACCTCCGAAGGGTTCGAGGCTGACGGCCAGCACCACGCCGCTCGCCAGGCGATCCCTCAGATCCTGTGGCACGTCCAGTTCGCCCTGCCCTGTCTGCGGCAGCACGCCGAGCGAGATCGGCGCCTGGTCGCCCTCCACCAGCCAGAGTTCGAGCGATTTCTGATCGGCTCCGCCACTCGCCACCGGCGTGACGGAAAGGCGGCCCGAAGTCCCGTCGTAACGGGCATGCAAGGCGATCGCCTGGTTCTCACCGGCAAGTTCGGCCGTCAGCGCTGCCTGCGGTTTCGGACGAATGCGTTCGGCATAATCGAACCCGACGACAAGTCCGAGTGCCGCAATCGACGCGAAGCTCAAGCCGCGCCAGAGCACCAGCGAGTTCCACAGGCTTCCCTTGGCTGCTGCCACGGCAGCCGGCGAGATGAAGAGACGATCCTCGATCTTGGAGAACAAATGATCCGGCGGCGGCGCCTCGGCGTAATCGTCGTTGAACTGGGTGAGGTTTTCTTCCCAGCGCTTGACCATGGCGGCAAATTGCCGGTCGTGGCGCAGGCGTGCGTCGACCTTCTGCCGATCGGCTCCGCTCAGGACGCCGAGGACATATTCTCCCGCGAGGACTTCGTCCCGCGACCGGTCTCCCTTGCTCTGGTCAGGCGTGCTCATCCATGCACTCTCTCAGTTTCAGCAGGCTGCGTCGCAGCCATGTGCGCATCGTATTCAGCGGAACCGCGAAATGATCCGCCAGTTCCTGATAGGACAGTCCTTCCACATAGGCCTGGCGAACGGCGAGCGCCCTGTCAGGATCCAATGCCTCCAGGCAAGTGTCAATGCGGCCGCCTTCCGATCTCAGCACCGCATGCTCTTCCGGATCCGGCGCGAGATCGGCGATGTCGACCGCGGCCTCGATATCCTCCCCCTGCGGTCGGCGGGCTCTCAGCCTGTCGATACAGTGGTAGCGCACGATCGCGCAAAGCCACGGATAGGCAGTGTCGCCCTCGCCCGTATAGCTGCCGGCCTTGTGCCAGATCTTGACGAATACATCCTGGAGCGCCTCTTCGGCCTCGCCCCTGTCTTTCAGCATACGCAGGCAGATGGCGAAAAGTTTCGCCGAAATGCGACTGTAGAGCAAGGAAAAGGCGGCACGGTCCTTCAGCGCTACCCGCGCCAGCAGATTGCCGATGTCGTCGCGTTCCATGGAGCCCCCTCACGCAGTGGCCAGGATATAGCGCGGCATCTTCGGTGGACAATGCGACGAGAAGAAGAAGCATGTCACGCGGCGCTTATATTGCGGACCGATTATTCCCTCATGGCGACACATGCGCTAAAAGGCCGCGATCCAAAGTGAGGTTTCCCATGTCAGCTTCCGAAAGCGAAACGCAGGCTCGGCTTCTCGCCCAGGCCCTGCCCTTCATGCAACGCTATGAAAACAAGACCATCGTGGTCAAATACGGCGGGCATGCCATGGGCAACCCCGAACTGGGCAAGGCGTTTGCCGCCGATATCGCGCTTCTGAAGCAGTCGGGCGTCAACCCGATCGTTGTCCATGGCGGCGGCCCGCAGATCGGCGCCATGCTCGCCAAGATGGGCATCGAATCGCGCTTCGAAAATGGCCTTCGCGTCACCGATCAGAAGACGGTCGAAATCGTCGAGATGGTTCTCGCCGGCTCGATCAACAAGGAAATCGTCGCGCTGATCAACCAGACCGGGGAATGGGCGATCGGGCTCTGCGGCAAGGACGGCAACATGGTCTTTGCCGAAAAGGCGCAGAAGAAGGTCCGCGATCCCGACAGCAATATCGAGCGCGTGCTCGATCTCGGTTTCGTCGGCGAAGTGGTCGAGGTCGACCGCACGCTGCTCGACCTGCTCGCCCGCTCCGAAATGATCCCGGTCATCGCGCCGGTCGCACCGGGCCGCGACGGCCACACCTACAACATCAATGCCGACACCTTTGCCGGTGCGATTGCCGGCGCGCTCAATGCCTCGCGCCTGCTCTTCCTCACCGACGTGCCCGGCGTTCTCGACAAGAACGGCCAGCTGATCAAGGAGCTCTCGGTTGACGAAGCGCATGCGCTGATCAAGGACGGCACGATCTCCGGCGGGATGATCCCCAAGGTCGAGACCTGCATCGAGGCGATCCGTGCCGGCGTTCAGGGCGTCGTCATCCTCAATGGCAAAACGGCCCATTCCGTGCTGCTCGAGCTCTTCACCGAGACCGGCGCCGGCACGCTGCTCGTCCCCTGATCTGATGATCTGACCTGCTGCCGGTCACTCGATCGGCAGCGGACGCTCCAGTTTCTCGCTACCCGGGGTCACGGTGCGCATCGACAGGACAGCGATCAGCACGACGGCGTAGGCGACGAAGTTGTAGATGAGGCCGAGGCTCAGGCCTTCGGCATAGACCTGTTTCCCCGTCATGCCTGCTGCCGCATTGCGCGCGAGATCCGAGAAGAAGATCTCACTGACAATGGCAATTCCTAGTGCACTTCCCACCTGCTGGATCGCCTGAAGCGCACCAGATCCACCGCCCGCATCCTGCGGCGGCACGCCCGCCAGCACCAGCTGGAACATCGGGGCAATCGCGATGCCCATGCCAAGGCCGCTCAGCAGGAACCACGGCAGGAGCGCCATGCGGTCGATGTTTTCACCGACCGTCTGGATTTCCATCCGCAACAGGCCCATGCCGATGACGACCATCACCACGCCGACGATCACGCGGACACGCGGGGCAATGCTGCCCAGACGGCCGGAGATGAGCGAGGCGACGAAGATGCCGACCGAAAACGGCACCGTCGTCAAACCCGATTGCAGCGGTGTCAGGCCGTAACCCTGCTGCAGAAACATCGCAAAGATCAGGAAGAAGCCCGGCAGTGTCGAGAAGAAGGTCGCGGTCATCAGCGAGCCGATCACATAGTTGCGGTTCTTCATCAGCGCCACGGGCAGAAGTTCGGGCGCCTTCCGGTCATGCTGCCGGCGTTCCCAGAAGCCGAAGGCGACCCCGAAGGGCACGGCCATGCCGAGCATGACGAAACACCAGAGAGGCCAGCCGAAGCCTCGGCCCTCGATCAGCGGAAAGATGACGCAGAAGATCGTCAACGCGGCGAGTGCTATGCCGCCGAAGTCGTTCTTCAGGCCAGGTTTGGGCGCGAGCGCGGGGATCAACCGCCAGCCAAGCAGGATCGTGATGATGCCGACGGGGATGTTGATCAGGAAGATCGGTCGCCATCCAAGATCGAAGAGGTCAAGCGCAATCAGCCAGCCGCCGAGGATCGGGCCTGAAACCGAGGCGAGGCCGGCGCTCAAACCGAAGAGCGAGAATGCCGCCGCCCGCTCCTTCGGCGGAAACATCATCTGCGCAATCGCCAGCACCTGCGGCGTCATCACCGCCGCGCCCATGCCCTGCAGCAGCCGCGCGACCACGAGCCAGCCGATATCGGGCGCCAGACCACACAGCAGGGAGGCAAGGCTGAAGGCCGCAACGCCCGCAATGAAGACCTGCTTCTTGCCGCGCACGTCGCCCAGGCGGCCAAACGGCAAGAGGCCGAGCGCAAAAACCAGCACGTAGCCCGCCACCACCCATTCGATCTGGCTCGAGGTCGCACCCAGTTCGGACTGCAGGCTCGGCAGCGCGACATTGACGATGGTGACGTCGAGCAGGTTCATGAAGTTGGCGAGCATCATCACCATCAGCGCGGTCCAGCGCTTCGGGTAAGCGTGCGGGGCGTCGACGCTGGTCGGTGGTATCGCGGGTGTCTTGGCGTCCATCATGTCTCTCCCGCCCTAGGCGCGCTGCTTCGTCCGGTGTATCGCGCAGCGGGATGGGTCGCAACGGGGGGGGTATCGCCACCCTCACACCAGAACCAGCAGCAGCACCCCCAAGACGATCAACACACCTCCGGCGATCTCCAGCCGGTTGATCTTCTCTTTGAAGATGAGCACCGCGGAGGCGAAGGTGAAGAGCATCTCGACCTGCGCCAGTGCCTTGACCACGGCGGCCTGCTGCAGCGTCATCGCCGTGAACCAGCCGAAGGAGGCGGTGGCGCCGACGAAGCCGACAAGGGCGCTGACCTTCCAGGCGGCGCGGACGCGGGTCAGTTCGGCGCGATCGCGCCAGATCATCCAGAGCAGCATTGAGACGGTCTGGACCGTGATGACCACGCAAAGCGTGTAGCCGGCCTGCACCACGGCATCGGGTGCCGGAAGGCTCGGGGCGAGCGACAGCGATGCGGTGCGATAGGCGATCGCGGAGATGCCGAAGAAGAAGCCCGAGGTCAGGCCGATCAGCGCGGTGCGGCTGGCGACCGACGTCACGAGGCTCAAAGGCGTAAATGCCGTGCGTGCGACCGAGATCAGCATCACACCGAGGATCGATACGAGGATGGCAGCGACCGTTCCGAGCCCGATCGTTTCGCCGAAGAGAATGAGCGCCAGCAGTGCTGCCTGGGCCGGCTCGGTGCGCGAATAGGCGGTGCCGACGGCGAAGTTGCGGAAGGAGAAAAGGTGCACCAGCAGAAAGGTCGCGGCGATCTGGGCAAAGGCGCCGATCAGCGCCCAGATCGCGAAAGTCAGACCCGGGACCGGCAGCGGCCTGTTCAGGCCGAAATGCAGAATGGCGAGGTAAAGGAAGGCGAAAGGCAGGCCGAAGCCGAAGCGCACGAAGGTCGCCCCTGTCGTGCCCATGCGGCCTTTCAGGTGTTTCTGCAGCGCTGAGCGCAGGTTCTGCAGAAAGGCGCTGCCAATGGTGATGATGGCCCAGAGTTCCATGGGATGATGTCCAGAAGAGCCGCAGGCGTCTCGGCAGCTTGCGGCGAAGGTGGGAAGGCATGGCGGATAGGCCTCGGGCGCTTGACGCGCGGGCCTGATGGCTCAGACCTGGCGGTGACGAATGGTGCCCGAACTCACCGGATGAAACCGCGACGGCAGGCGCTTACGGTCCTGCAGGACCACCAGCCGTTTCATCGCCGAAATCGCCATCTTCTTTCCCATCTTTTCCAGATAGCACTTCCCGAAGCGGCGACCAATGCTAATTAGAAGCAACGCGCCCGGCGTCGCCAGGCAGTCTGCAATGCCCAAGAGGACCTGATGAACAGCCCAGCCAAGATCCCCTCGCCCGCCGATTTCGCTCATGTGCGCGACTGGGTCTTCGACCTCGACAACACGCTCTACCCACATCACATCAACCTCTTTGCGCAGATCGACACGAACATGACCGGTTTCGTCGCCGAGCTGCTGCAGATGGAGCCGGCGGAAGCGAAGCTCTTGCAGAAGCGCTACTATCACGAACACGGAACGACGCTTGCCGGGCTGATGCTGCATCACAAGGTCGATCCGAACGCATTTCTCGAACGTGCCCATGCCATCGACTATTCGGCGCTGATCCCGGACGAGGCCCTGGGCTCGGCAATCAAGCGGCTGCCGGGGCGCAAGTTCATCTTCACCAACGGCACGGTGGCGCATGCGGAAGCGGCCGCGCGGGCACTCGGTATCCTCGATCATTTCGACGACATCTTCGACATCGTCGCTGCCGACTACGTGCCGAAGCCGGCCGGCGCGACCTATGACAAGTTCGCGAGCCTCAACCGCATCGACACCAAGAACGCGGCGATGTTCGAGGATCTGCCGCGCAATCTGATGGTGCCTAAGTCGCTGGGCATAAAGACCGTGCTGCTCGTGCCGCGCAATCTGGATACCGCCATCCTGGAGACCTGGGAGCGGGTCGAGCATATCGATGCCGATGTCGTCGATTATCTCACCGACGATCTCACGACCTTCCTGCAAAGGCTGCTCGCCGACGAGGCGTGAGCGGAAGCTTACGAAAGTTTCATGCAGCTTACAGAGAGTTAAGTAGGTCCAGGGTCTTCCCGCGGCTACGGTCATCCCATCGAAACGAAGCACTCGAAAGGATACCCGAATGAACGGCAAGACCCTGACGCTGGCCGCCGTGGCAGCCTCCCTCCTCGTCGGTACCACCGCCGGTGGCGCGTTCGCGCAGGACCGCGGCGAGCGCCGTGGCCCGGGCCGTGGTGGTCCGGAAATGATGTTCGTGCAGATGCTGCAGCAGCATGACACGAACAAGGACGGCAAGATCAGCAAGGAAGAAGCGACAGCCGCAAGCACGGCCATGTTCGCGGCCGTCGACGCCGACAAGGATGGTGTCCTCACCCCTGGCGAGATGCGCCAGCATCGCGAGGCGATGCGTGAAGAGCGGAAGGCTCAGCGCGAGGCCATGCGCGCCGAACGTCAGGCCGCCAGCGACACCGCCCAGGCCGATGCTCCGACGCCTCCGCCCGGCGAAGGTCCTCAGGAGCAGGCAATGAACGATGACGGCCCGCGCGGCGAAGGCATGCATGGCAAGCGTCACGAGGGCAAGCGCCATGAAGGCAAGCGACACGGCTGGCACAACGAACGTGCCGAAAACCGTGGTGGGCCTGATGGCATGCGCGGCCCCGGTCGCATGATGCGAGTGGCCGATACCGACGAAAACGGTCAGATCAGCCAGGCAGAAGCAACCGCCATGGCCGACAAGATCTTCACCCGCATGGACCGCAACAAGGACGGCTTCATCACCGCCGACGACATGCCGAAGCGGCCGGTGATGTTCCGCTAATCAGCGGATCAGCGCCCAAAACTGAAAACGCGAGCGGCCCCTCACGGGGCCGTTTCGTCGTTCAGGTCATAGAAGTCGGCAATGATCTTCCAGGCTTCGTCGGCCGTTTCGGCAAACTGGAAGAGATCGAGATCCTCGGGCGCGATCGTGCCGAAGGCGGCAAGCGCCTCGAAATTGATGATGTCCTCCCAGAAAGCCCGGGAGAAGAGGATCAGCGGGATCGGCGCCATGCGCTTGGTCTGAATGAGCGTGATCGTCTCGAAGAACTCGTCGAGCGTCCCGAAGCCACCCGGGAAGATGGTGATCGCCTTGGCGCGCATCAAGAAATGCATCTTGCGAATGGCGAAATAGTGGAAGTTGAAGCTGAGCTCCGGCGTCACATAGGGGTTCGGCGCCTGTTCATGCGGAAGCACGATGTTGAGCCCGATCGAGGGGGCACCGACCTCCTCCGCGCCGCGGTTGCCTGCTTCCATCACGCCCGGTCCGCCGCCGGTGACCACGACATATTCGTGGTAATCCATCTTCTTCGCCTGGGCCGAGCAGAGCTGGGCGAATTTGCGCGCTTCCTCGTAATAGACCGAGGCATTCTCCAGGTTCTTCTTCTGAATGTCGTTCTTCGCGGCCCAGGCGGCCTGGCCGGGAGCGGGAATGCGGGCGCCGCCGAACATGACGACCGTCGACTTGATGTTGCGCTCGGTGAGGATCATCTCCGTCTTGAGCAGCTCAAGCTGCAGGCGCACCGGCCGCAACTCCTCGCGGCAGAGAAATTCCTCATCGACATAGGCAAGCGTATAGGAGGAGGATGCCGATTGAGGCGTGCGCGGAATGACTTGTGCCGTCTGCTTGTCGGTGGAGCTATCCTTCAGCGGATCCCAGGATCCATCCTTGCGCCTGTGCTTGCCGTTTTTCCACCGTGCCATGCCTTTTCCTTTCACAAACGCAGTGCTGCTGCGCCTGTTTTCATCCCGTCCTGAATGCGCTAGAGCTTTGCGCGAATTTTCGATCAGATCCTGATCGTTTCCAATCTCACGGTAGACAACGAAGTTTAAGGAATTCAGATGAGCGCCACCGATCTCGCCCAGCTCGAACACGTCATCGAAGCGGCATTCGAAAACCGCGATACCGTCACGACGGCGACCAAGGGCGAGATCCGTGATGCGGTCGAAACGGCACTCAACCTGCTCGACAGCGGCAAGGCTCGTGTCGCCGCCCGCGGCGAAGACGGTACCTGGGTCGTGCATCAGTGGCTGAAGAAGGCCGTGCTCTTGTCCTTCCGTCTGAACGACATGGAAGTCGTCAAGGGCGGCCCCGGCGCCTCGACCTGGTGGGACAAGGTGCCGTCGAAGTTCGAAGGCTGGGGCGAGGGCGAATTTCGCTCGGCCGGCTTCCGCGCCGTTCCCAATGCCGTTGTTCGCCGCTCGGCTTACGTGTCCAAAGGCGTGGTCCTGATGCCGTCCTTCGTCAATCTCGGCGCCTATGTCGGTGAAAACACCATGGTCGACACCTGGGCCACCGTCGGCTCCTGCGCTCAGATCGGTGCCAATGTCCACCTTTCCGGCGGCGTCGGGATCGGCGGCGTTCTGGAGCCGCTGCAGGCCGGCCCGACGATCATCGAGGACAACTGCTTCATCGGCGCCCGTTCGGAAGTCGTCGAGGGCTGCATCATCCGTGAAGGCTCGGTGCTCGGCATGGGCGTTTACATTGGCAAGTCGACCAAGATCGTCGACCGCGCCACCGGCGAAGTGATGTATGGCGAAGTCCCGCCCTACTCCGTCGTCGTTGCCGGCTCGATGCCGTCGGGCAATGCCGTGATGGCGAACGGCCTGGCTGCACCGCATCTCTACTGCGCCGTCATCGTGAAGCGCGTCGATGAAAAGACCCGCTCGAAGACCGGCATCAACGAACTTCTGCGCGACTAAAACCAGATGTCCGGGCCGGGGCGCGAGACGACGGTCGGCTGGGCGCTCTTCCTCTGGGACGGGCGCATCGGCCGCCGCATCTTCATCCTCGGCACCCTTTTCTGGATGATGACGAACGCGGCGGTGATCGCGTTCGCCACAGGGTCTGACGAGGTCTCGCCCGGCGGTTTTTCTCTCTTCCTGACCTCCGCCAGCCTTTCGCTGCTTTCCCTGCTGATGCTGGGCACCAAGAGGCTGCACGATATCGGCATGCCGGGAATGGTCTCCATCCTGCTTTTGATGCCAGCCTTCTCGCTGATCCTTTTCTTCGTGCTGTGCGTCTGGCCACCGGCTGAGGACGACAACCGCTACGGGCCGGGAACCGACATGCGTTCGTCGTGAGCGGTGGGTGACAGGTCATGGCGGATCAGCTAAGTCTTCCAAATCCTCCCAGAGACCGATTGCCGGCCTGAACCGGCGCGCGGCCAATCCCGTAAAAGTGTCCATGACCGTTACAAATCCCGTCGACGTCCTCCAGGCTCTCATCCGTTGCCCTTCCGTCACGCCTGCCGAAGGCGGGGCGCTCGACGTACTGGAGGGCTTTCTCTCGCCGCTCGGCTTCAAGGTCGACCGGATGGTGGCGAAGGACGAGGGTACGCCCGACATCGAAAACCTCTATGCCCGTGCCGGCTCTGACGGTCCGCATCTGATGTTTGCCGGGCATAGCGACGTGGTGCCCGTCGGCGCGGAAAGCGACTGGAGTGCCGGCCCGTTCTCCGGCGACATCCGGGACGGCATGCTCTACGGTCGGGGCGCGGTTGACATGAAGGGCGGGATCGCCTGCTTCATTGCGGCCTATGCGCGACTGGTCGAAGCAGGCAAGGCTCCGAAAGGCTCCGTCTCGCTTCTCATCACCGGCGACGAGGAAGGCCCGGCCGTCAATGGCACGATCAAGCTGCTCGAATGGGCAGCCGCGCGCGGCGAAAAGTGGGACGCCTGCCTGGTGGGCGAACCGACCAATCCCGATACGCTCGGCGACATGATAAAGATCGGCCGCCGCGGCTCGGTCTCCGGCACCGTCACGGTCAAGGGCGTGCAGGGCCATGCCGCCTATCCGCATCTGGCCGATAATCCGGTGCGCGGCGCGCTATCGCTTGCCAAGAGCCTGATGTTCCCGGTGTTCGACGAGGGTACGGAAAGCTTCCAGCCGTCGAACCTCGAGGTGACCACCATCGATGTCGGCAATGCTGCGACGAATGTCATTCCGTCGTCTGCTCGTTTCAAGTTCAACATCCGCTTCAACGACCTCTGGACCGCAGACAGCGTGAAGGCGGAAATCGTGCGCCGACTTGATGCAGCTGCCGTCGATCCCGAACTTCGGCCAGATCGTGCAGCGATCGGTTACGACATCGCCTGGTCGGAGCGACCAAGCCATGTGTTCCTGACGCGCAACAACGCCCTGATCGCCTCGCTCTCCGGGGCGATCGAGACCATCACCGGCAAGGTGCCGAAGCTCTCGACCACCGGCGGCACGTCCGATGCGCGCTTCATTAAGGATTATTGCCCAGTCGTGGAATTCGGTCTGGTTGGCCAGACCATGCACATGGTCGACGAGCGGGTTGCGGTCTCGGATCTCGAAACGCTCACCGTGATCTACCAGACCTTCATCGAACAATGGTTCGCCCATGCCGACGCTTAAGGAGGTCGAGTTCTATCTCCGGGGCCTGTGGCTGCTGTTCAAGCAGGATCCGGCAGGCTTTTCCTATCTCGATCTGACCGACCGCGGGGCGTTGCGCTCTTTCTGGTCGATCCTCTGGGCGCTGCCGGCGATCCTCGTCTCGTTTGCCTGGTGGCGGCTCCTCTATCTCCAGGGCCTGCCTGACGGCACGGAGACGGGTGCCCTCTTCTTCTTCCGCCTTGCGCTCGTTGAGGCATCCAACTGGGTGTTTCCGCTCGTCCTGCTCGGCATTCTCTGCTGGCTGATCGGGGTCGGCGAGAAATTTGCAGCCATGGTGGTCGTCACCAATTGGCTCGCCCTGCCCGTCTCCTATTCCTACGGCCTGCTCGTGCTGCTCATGATGTTCGTGCCCGCACTGGCCGGCATCGTTGCCTTCCTCTGGCTGCTGCTGATGATCACCCTGATCGCGGCGCTCTTTCGCATCGTCCGGATGATTGTCGGCGACCAGTTGCTGATGGTCTCCACGATCGTGATGGTGCTGCTTGTGCCGTCGATGATCATTGCCGAGGTTCTGGAGCAATATCTCGGCGTCTACCCAGGCTGAGGCTGTCAGCCGCTGAACGGCTCGTCACCTGGATAATCCACGGCCATGAAATAGAGGCCTTCCGGCGGTGCCACGGGACCGCAGGCGGCACGGTCGCGGGCTTCGAGTGCAGCGCGCACATCCGCCGGCGTCATCTTGCCCTCACCTGCCAACTTCAGCGTACCGGCGAATGAGCGGATCTGGTTGTGCAGGAAGCTCTGCGCCGTTGCGCGAATTTCGATGAGCCCGTCGCGGCGGGTCACATCCAGCCGATCGAGCGTGCGCACCGGGCTTGCCGCCTGGCAATGGGCGGAGCGAAAGGTGGTGAAGTCGTGGTGACCGACCAGTTGCTGGGCGGCCGCGTGCATCGCCTCATGGTCCAGCGGTTTCGGCACCCACCACGCGCGCTTGTCCTCCAGCGCCAGACGCGCCGGACGGGTGATAATCCGATACAGATAGTGGCGGCGAAGCGCCGAGAAGCGGGCGTCGAACTCATCCGGCACGGCGCGCACGTCAAGTACGGCGACCTGCTCGGACGCCATGGCCAGATGCGCGTTCAGCGCGTTGCGCAGCTTGTGCGGCTCCCAGGCGCGGGAGAGATCGGCATGGATGACCTGGCCCATGGCGTGCACACCAGAATCGGTTCGGCCTGCGCCCCGGATGACGACCGTCTCGCCGGTCAGCGACAGGATCGCCTGTTCGAGGGCGGCCTGGATGGAGTGGCCGTTTTCTTGGCGCTGCCAGCCGACATAGGCCGAGCCATCATATTCGACGGTCATCCGAAAGCGGGGCATCAGGCGATCACCGTGCCCTTGGGAAGCGGCGTGCCGCGCAGGAAATCTTCGGCGTCCAAAGCCTTGCCGCCCGCCTTCTGCAAACGGACCAGGCTGACGGCGCCTGTGCCACAGGCAATCGTCAGGCGATCGTCGAGGGCCGTGCCGGGAGCGGCCAGCGCTCCCTCCACTTCAGCCAAGCGTGAGGCGAGAAGTTTCACCCGCTCCGGCTTGCCGTTGACGTCGATCTCCGTCCAGGCACCGGGAAAAGGCGAGAGGCCGCGGATGTGATTGTGCACCTCGGTGGCCGGGCGGGAGAAATCGACCCGGGTTTCCGCCTTGTCGATTTTCGCAGCATAGAGCACGCCCTCTTCAGGCTGTGCTACGATCTGCAAAGTGCCGGCTTCGAGCCTCGCCATCGCCTCGACCATGGCTTCGGCGCCGACGATGCTCAGGGCATCATGCAGTTCGCCGGCGGTCATATCGGGGCTGATCGTGACCTTGCGGGTGAGCGCGACGGGGCCAGTGTCGAGGCCCTTGTCCATCTTCATCACCATCATGCCGGTTTCGGCATCGCCGGCCATGATAGCGCGCTGGATCGGGGCTGCACCGCGCCAGCGCGGCAGGAGCGAGGCATGACCGTTATAGGCGCCAAGCCGCGTGCCGTTCAGGATCGCCTCGGGCAGCAGCAGGCCATAGGCAACGACGACGGCGACATCGGCGTTCAGCGCGACGAAGGCATCGCGATCGGCCTGATCGCGGAAATTCAGAGGGTGGCGAACCTCGATGCCGAGTTCTTCGGCCGTCTGGTGAACGGGCGACTTCTGCAGGTCGAGGCCACGACGGCCGCCGGGACGGGGCGGCTGCGAATAGGCGGCAACGATTTCGTGGCCCGCCGCATGCAGCGCTTTCAGGGTCGCGACGGAAAAGTCCGGCGTGCCCATGAAGATGATGCGAAGTGCCATCTTATCTGCCTCAACGCGCGAATGGATAGACGCCGGGATCAGATTTTCTGACGGGCGGCCTTGGTGAACCTCTTGATCACCATCTCGCGCTTCAGGCGGGAGATGTGGTCGATGAAGAGCACACCGTTCAAATGGTCGATCTCGTGCTGAAGGCAAGTGGCGAGCAGGCCGTCGGCCTCCGTCAGCTGCTCCTTGCCGTCGCGGCCAAGCGACTTCACCGTGATCGCCGCCGGGCGTTCCACCTCTGCGTAGTAGTCCGGGATCGACAGGCACCCTTCCTCATAGACCGAGCGCTCGTCGGAGGATTTAAGGATCTCTGGATTGATGAAGACCAGCGGTGCCGGCTCTTCGCCTTCCTTGGCGAGATCGATGACGAGAAGGCGGCGCGGCACGCCCACCTGGATCGCGGCAAGCCCGATGCCGGGCGCCTCGTACATGGTCTCGAGCATATCGTCGATGAACTGCTCCAGCTCGGCATCGACGCGCTCGACGGGCGCGGATACCTGACGCAGCAGGGGATCGGGCAGGATGATGAGAGGCTTGATGGTCATGGCCTCCCTTAGCGCAAGTTCCCTTGGGAGGAAACGGAAAAAGTGCGTGGTGTTCTCACCTGCGCCGCCGGTCAGGCGACGCGGCGCTCCATGGCTCTGCCGGCCACGTAGTCCTGCCGATCACTGCGCGTGCGGATCTGCGAGAGCTGTTCGACAAGGGCTGCGACTTCGCTTCTGAGGCGGCGTGTCTCGTCCGAGGTCCGCTCGACCATATCGCTGTTTTCGTGGGTCAGGACATCCATGTTGCGGGTCGCCTGGTTGACCTCGTTGAGGCCGATCGCCTGATCCTTGGCAGCGGCGGCGATATCGGAGACGAAGGTGTCGATCGCATCGATGCGGGCAATGATGTCGTTCAGCGCCTCGCCGGTGCTGGTGACGAGGCCGACGCCTTCCTTCACCTGATCGGAGCTCTGGGAGATGAGCTGCTTGATCTCCTTGGCGGCATCGGCTGAGCGCTGGGCGAGCTGGCGAACTTCCTGTGCGACCACGGCGAAGCCCTTGCCTGCATCGCCGGCGCGGGCGGCCTCGACACCGGCATTGAGGGCCAGAAGGTTGGTCTGGAAGGCGATCTCATCGATCACGCCGATGATCTTGGAGATCTCGGTCGAGGACTTCTCGATCGCATCCATCGCGGAAACGGCCTGGGAGACGACGGTGCCGGAGGTCTTGGCCTGGCACTGCGTATCGCGCACTTCCTGAGAGGCACGCTCCGCATTGGCCGCCGTCTGGCTGACGCTGACGGAGAGCTGCTGCAGGGCCGTCGAGCTTTCCTGCACACCGCTTGCCTGGCGGGTGGTGCGGCTGGCGAGTTCGCCAGAGGCGTGGGCGATTGCATCGGTGCCGGTCAGGATGCCTTCTGAGGCGCGGCGAATGGCGGCAAAGGAGACATTCAGGCGATCGACGGTTTCATTGTAGTGGCCGGCCATTTCCTTGAAATTGTCAGGCAGGTCCGTTGTCATGCGGGCCTCGAAATCGCCCTGGGCGAGCGCCTCCAGACCCCGGCGCAGATGCTCCATGGCAATCGCCTGATCGGCAGCGAAGCGGGCGCGCTCGTCTTCCAGCGCCTGCCGCTTGCTTTCCAGCTCTTCGAGATAGACCGAGATCGAATAGTCCATGTCGAGCATGGCAGCCTTCACCACGGCACGAAGCTTCTCGCCGAGGGAGACCGCATGCTGCTTGCCGAAGGGGAAAGGCCAATGCTTGACGAGCACGCCGGCCAGGAGTTCGCCGACCAGCATCGAATAGCCACCGATATACCAGCGCGGCTCAAGGCCGATGCGGGCATGGGCCTTGCCGACGGCCGTCACCCCGCGGACGTAGCTTTCGTCGAAATTGCCGCTCGCGACCTTGTCCCAATGACCGATCTGCGCGTTCTTCGCACCGTTCATATGCGCGCCGTCGCGGAAGTGCGAGGCGATCTTCCCGGTCTTGGAAACCTTGCCGTAGAACTTGTCGAGCGCACCGCCCAGGACGTCCTTGATCGACGGTCGCAGCTCGGCAAGCGTCGTGCGGGTTTTCTGATCGATTTCGAGAAACTCGAGGCGTTCTGAAAGGTCGTTCTGGGCTTTGTTGGTCATGATGCGATGCGCACTCTCAGGATGACGATTGTCATTCAGAACTGTCACGGTTTGCTGAACAGTTTCTAAACGCACGGCGACAAATCAGGCCGCCGTGCGGGGTCGTGGTTGGTGGCTCAGCTTGCCATCCGATAGCCGGCGCGCGCTGCGTGATGCGTCGCCGACCCGGTGGTCTTGAAGCCCTGGAGAGCCTGGACGAGGCGACCTGCCTCCTCCCGCAGCGTTGCCGTCTGGGCCGAGCTTTCCTCGACCATGGCGGCATTGCGCTGGGTGATCTGATCCATGGAAGCGACAGAGGTGTTGACCTCGCGAAGCCCGCCCGACTGGTCCGCGGCAGCGAGGGCGATCTTGCCGACGATCTCGTTGATCTCGCCGATGCGCACGATGATCTTGCCAAGGGCGTCGCCCGCATTGTTGACGAGGCCGACGCCCGCTTCAACCTGGCTGGAGCTCTGGGAAATGAGGTTCTTGATCTCGCGGGCGGCATTGGCGCAGCGCTGGGCCAGTTCACGCACTTCCTGTGCCACAACCGCAAAGCCGCGTCCGGCCTCGCCCGCACGGGCCGCCTCGACGCCGGCATTCAGGGCCAGAAGGTTGGTCTGGAAGGCAATTTCGTCGATCACACCGATGATCTTGGAAATTTCGTCCGAGGATTTCTCGATCGCGCCCATCGCATCAACGGCGCGGGAGACGACCTCTTCCGAAACGCGTGCTTCGGTGAGTGCCACGCCCACGACATCGGAGGCTTCCTTCGCACCGTCGGCGGTCAGGGTGACGTTTTGCGTGAGTTCATGCAGGGCGGCCGTGCTCTCCTCCAGCCCGGCGGCCTGCTGCTCAGTGCGCTGGGCGAGATCATCGGTGGCATCCGAGATGGCGGCTGTGGACTTGAAGATTTCATCGGCGGACTGGCGCACGGTCACGATGGTCGAGCGCAGGGCTTCTACGGAAGCGTTATAGTCATTGGCCATCTGGACGAAGTTGGCCGGCAGATCGTTCGGCAACCGGGCATCCAGGTCGCCTGCGGAGAGCTTGGCGAGCACGCCGCGCAGGGCTGCCAGCGCGGTTGCCTGCTCGGCCTCGGCCTTCAGCCGCGCATCCTCCGCCGCCTGTCGCTGTTCGGCGAGGATCGCGAGATAGACCGAGATCGAATAATCCATGTCGAGGAGGGCTGCCTTGACGATAACAGAGATCTCTTCGGCGAGGGCCTCCGACTTCTGCCGACCGAAGCGGCTCGGCCAGCGCTCGCGGGCAACGGCATGGACGAGTTGCTCGAGCACGAGCGCGTAGCCGCCGATATACCAGCGCGGCTCGAGCCCGATGCGGGCATGGGCCTTGCCGACCTTGGTGACGCCTTCGACGTAGCTATGCGTGTATTCCGCCGTGCCGACGATGCCCCAATGCTCTTCCTGACGCTTCTTGGCGCCCTTCATGTGGTCGTCATTGCGGAAGAAAGCAGCAGTTTCCGGGACCTTGCGGACCTTGTCGTAGAAGATGTCGAGCGCGCCGCCGATATTCTTGCGGATCAGAGGTCCGAGCCGCTTCAGCGTTTCGCGTCCCTTGTCGTCGAGCCCCAGAAAGCGAAGGCGATTGTTCAGGTCGGAATTGTCGGGGTGGGGCATGGGTGACGCGTCTTTCTACAACCACAGGAAATATCAGCAGGTGCTGATTTACGTATCCAAGGGAGCGCTAAAATGGTAAATCTTTCGTTGCTCGCCAAAGGCAGCTTTTCGCCTCACCTTCCCGTTTCTTGGCCACCCGGCTCGGCCACTTGCGTTTCGTCAAATCTGGCCTCGAAATTTTTTCACAATTGGCAAAGCGCAAACAACGGTCCAGCTCCTTGTTCACTCTTTGATCTGCATGGCCTCGGCGAATCAGCTATGGTCGCCGCATGAACATTCAGGACATTCCGGCGGTGACCATCGGCTCAGTCACCCTTTCACCCCTCTTCCTCGTGGCGATTGCCGCGGTGATCCTGCTTCTCCCTGTCGTGGCGCTAATCGTCGTGTCACTGCGTGGGGCCGCAGCCAGGGCCAGGCTGATGGAGGAGACGGCGCGGCGCGACGAGGCGGCGGAGGCGCGGCTTGCGGAACTGCTGAAGGCGCAAGCCGAGATGCAGGGGCGGCTTGCCACCATGGCCGAGGTGTTCGGCAGCCGGCAGGCGGAACTCAATCAGTCGATCAGCCAGAGGCTCGACGGGATGACGCACCGACTGGGCACCACGATTACGGAACAGACCAAGTCGACGCATGATAACCTGCGAACCTTGCAGGAGCGGCTTGCAGTCATCGATGCCGCGCAGAACAACATCCAGTCGCTGGCGAAGGATGTGGTGGGCTTGCAGGCCATTCTGTCCAACAAGCAGACCCGCGGCGCCTTCGGGCAATCACGCATGGAGACTATCGTCGCCGATGGCTTGCCGATGGGCGCTTATGCGTTTCAAACGACACTCTCCAATGGCTCGCGGCCCGACTGCACCATCCGCATGCCGAACAATTCGCCGCCGCTGGTGGTCGATGCCAAATTCCCGCTCGAGGCCTGGAACAGCATTCGCGACACAGAAAACTCGGAGCAGAAGAAGGCCGCGTCACAGCAGTTCCGGCGGGACATGGAAGTGCATATCCGGGATATCTCGGAGAAGTACCTGATCCCGGGCGAGACGCAGGACATGGCATTCCTCTTCGTGCCGTCGGAATCGATCTTCGCTGAAATTCACGAGAATTTCGAAGGCATCGTCCAAAAGGCGCACCGGCAGAAAGTGGTGATCGTCTCGCCGTCGCTGCTGATGCTGTCGATCCAGGTGATCCAGGCCGTGCTGAAGGACCAGCGCATGCGCGAACAGGCGCATCTCATCCAGGGCGAGGTCATTCGCCTGATGGAAGACCTCGGGCGCCTGGACGACCGGACCCGGAAGCTGCAGAGCCACTTCCTCGCCGCTCAGAAGGACGTGGAGATGATCATCACCTCTTCGGACAAGCTGGCGAAACGGGGCGCGAAGATCGAGGCGATGGAATTCGAGGCTCCGGGCGGCGGCGATGCCGACGATGTGCAGCCCCGCAGCGTCGAGAGCCGCACGGGCCTGCTCAAGCTGAGGGTTGTTGACGAGGACTGAGACCCGGTCCAAAAGAGCGCGACAGCCTAGAGCATTCAGGGAGGCACCGCGCTCATGATCACCGTCTTCGGCTCCATCAACATGGACCTCGTCGCGACCACGCCACGTCTGCCGAAGCCGGGCGAGACGGTGGCCGGCACCGGATTTGCGACGGCCGCGGGTGGCAAGGGTGCCAATCAGGCGCTCGCGGCTCGGCGCGCAGGGGCTGATGTGCGCATGGTGGGTGCGGTTGGCCAAGACGAGTTTGCAGGCCCGGCACTGGATCTTCTCGACCAAGCGGGCACGGATCTCGCCGCGGTCGCCCGGGTCGGTGGCCCCACCGGCACGGCCCTCATCCTGGTGGGCGGCGACGGCGAGAACATGATCGCCGTGGTGCCTGCCGCCAATGGCACGGTCAGCGCGGAGCAGGCCGAAAGGGCTGTCGGGGACATGAAAACTGGCGACATCCTGATGCTGCAGCAGGAAGTGCCGGCAAACTCCGTCAAGGCAGCGCTCAACGCCGCCAAGACCAAGGGCGTTCGGACCGTGCTCAACATCGCGCCTCTCATTGCAGAGACGACGGAGCTCGCAGCCTTGGCCGACATCGTGATCGCCAATGAGACGGAATTCGAGCGGCTCGTCGGTCGCGACAATCTGACAGCCAGCGACCGGGAGCAGATCCTGATCGAGATGCATGCAAAGACCGGGCAGATCCTGATCGTCACGCTCGGCGGCGACGGCGTGATCGCAGCCGAAGGCGGTGCGCTGCATCGGACCAAGGGGCTGAAGATCGAGCCCGTCGATACCGTGGGCGCCGGCGACACCTTCTGCGGCTATCTCGCCGCCAGCCTCGATGCAGGCCTCGGCTTCGATGAGGCGCTTCGTCGGGCGGCGGTTGCCGGTTCGCTCGCCTGCCTCAAGGCCGGCGCACAGCCATCGATCCCAGTGGCATCAGAGGTCGCCGCAGCGCTTTGAGACGCTACCCGAAGCCACAAGTCTGATTTATTCAACTTTAAACAATGGAACATAGCATCGGTCGCGATCGGGGTGCGTGAAAGCGCGCCCGGCCGCGCCATGAGGGTGTGGAACGAATGTCCCTGCGTCCTGAACCTCAATTATCGAGGCTCCTATGTTCGCCTTTTTTGCCCGTTCGATCGCCGCCAAACTGCTGGTCGTCACCGGCCTTGCCATCGGCCTGGTTCTCATCCTTTCCAATCTCGTTCTCATTTCCCAAACCCGTGATCGCGTTCACGCGCTGACCATGGAACAGGCCAATGCGGAGGCCAAATCGATCGCCCGCGAAATCGCCGGCGACATTGGCGAGCTCGCCAGTGCGGCCCGCACCATGTCCGGCGTCATCGGTCGCGGCCACGAGGGCAAGTCGCTCGACCGTCTCGGCATCACCAACATTCTGAAGGCGAACCTGGAGCAGAACCCCTTCGCCTTCGGCAGCTGGATGGCGGAGGAACCGCGTGCCATCGACGGCCAGAAGGACGAGATCAAGGGCAAGCTGGAGCTTTCGGCCAATGATGACGGCGACTTCACGCCTTATTGGTCGAAGGATCGCAACGGCAACGTTCAGTTCTCCACTTTCCGCGCAGACTATCCGGCGGAATGGTATGCGCTGGCTGCCAAGAGCGGCAAAGGCGCGATCACCGCACCCTATCTTGCCGAAGGCACCGACGTTCCGACCACGATGAGCTCGATCGCCTATCCGGTTTATTCCGGTGGCAAGCTGATCGGCGTCACCGGCGTCGACATGTCCCTGCTGTCGCTCTCCGAAAAGCTCAAGGCACTAAAGCCGTTCGAGACCGGTCGCGTGCTGCTCGTCGCACAGGGCGCACAGTGGCTTGTGGCTCCAACGGACGAGCTTCTGATGAAGCCCTATGAAGCTGAAGGGGCGGACGCCCTGAAGGCGTCGCTGGCAAATGGCACGGGCAGCCTGGTGTCCAACCTCTCGGATGAGAGCGGCGAAGGCTATGACCGGCTGCTCTATCCCTTCGCCGTTCCCGGCGTGAACGCCACCTGGGCTGTCATCATCGACATCCCGCATGCCGCGATCAACGCACCGATCGAAGCGCAG
Organism: Allorhizobium sp. CTOTU50464; assembly: GCA_032102365.1. Taxonomy (GTDB): domain Bacteria; phylum Pseudomonadota; class Alphaproteobacteria; order Rhizobiales; family Rhizobiaceae; genus Allorhizobium. The sequence continues at coordinate 187,877 of DAMDHD010000003.1, forward strand.
ACGATGATGATGATCATCGGCGGCCTGATCGTGCTCGCAGCGGTGATGCTGGCACTCTTCCTCGCTGTCCGCTCGCTTGCCCAGCGGCCGCTGCACGGCCTTGTCGGCGATGTCGAGCGCATGACGAAGGGCGATTATGCGAGCGACGTCTCCAACCAGAACCGCGAAGACGAAATCGGTCTCGTTGCCAAGGCGCTGGATGGCTTCCGCCACAAGCTGGCCGAAACCAACCTGCTCGCGGCAGAGGCCGACGCCCAGCGCAAGGCGGCCGAAGGCGAGCGTCGCCGCAACGAAGAGGAGCGCAACGCCTCCGCCTCGGTGCAGCAGCATGTCGTGACCGCTCTCGGCAGTGGTCTCGCACAGCTCTCGCAGGGTAACCTGACCTATCGCATCGCAGACGAGTTCCCGGGCGAATACGCCGCCTTGAAGCGCGACTTCAACGACGCTGTGGCAAGCCTCGAGCAGGCGATCGCCTCCGTCAACGGCAGCGTGGTGAACATCGCGGCCGGGACGAGCGAGATCTCGGAAAGCGCTGCGGACCTGTCCAAGCGCACCGAGCAGCAGGCGGCGAGCCTCGAAGAAACGGCTGCGGCGCTCAACGAATTGACCGAACAGGTCAACTCCAGCGCGGACAATGCCGGCACGGCTGCCAATACGGTTTCGGTCGCGGTCAAGGATGCCGAAAAGTCCGGCGAGGTCGTGCAGAAGGCGGTCGCCTCCATGCATGGCATCGAGCAGTCCTCGCAGGAGATCTCGCGCATCATCGGCGTCATCGATGAAATCGCCTTCCAGACGAACCTTCTGGCACTGAATGCCGGCGTCGAAGCGGCTCGTGCGGGTGAAGCCGGCAAGGGCTTTGCAGTCGTTGCCCAGGAAGTGCGCGAGCTCGCTCAGCGCTCGGCCACGGCGGCGAAGGAGATCAAGGCGCTGATCAACGCCTCGGCCGCCCAGGTCAAGGACGGGGTCGAACTCGTCGGCGAGGCCGGCCAGACCCTTGAGAAGATCGCCCAGCAGGTCATGCAGATCAACGGCCTGATCCGCCAGATCTCCGCCTCGGCCAGCGAGCAGGCATCCGGCCTGAAGGAGGTCAATGCCGCCGTCAACCAGATGGACCAGGTGACCCAGCAGAACGCGGCCATGGTGGAAGAAACGACCGCAGCCAGCATGGCGCTGCGCAACGAGTCTGACACGCTGCGCGGGCTGGTGGCAAAGTTCCAGGTGACGGGTGCAGGCGCACCGGTTCAGGCTCTGCGCGCTACGGCGGAAACGATGCGAAGCCCTGCAGGCCCGGCGGCTCAGAGCCCAAGGGCTCCCGCCTACTCACCCGCACCTCGCAAGGTTGCGGCTGCCGGCGGCGCTGCGGCGAGCGCCGACAACTGGGAAGAGTTCTGAGCCGAAGGCTTGGCGTGAATGACAAAGGGGCGCGGCCTGGGCTACGCCCCTTTTCTTTGGGCCCTCAGAGGCGAGCGAAACGCTCTGTCAGAAGATCGAAGAAGCCGTCGGCGTCGACATTGCGCATGACCGTGGCATTGGTCGTGCGGCCGGAGACACGCCACCAATCGACGACCGTCATGCCGACGGTCAGTTCCGACTGCAGCTCGATCTCGACATTGCACAGGCGTCCGCTGAAGAGCTCGGGCTTCAGCAGGTAGGCAATGACGGTCGGGTCGTGCAGCGGGCCACCGTCCGAACCGTATTTCTCTTCATCGAAGCGCTCGAAGAACTCCAGCCATTCGACCATGACCTTGGCCGGCTTGGTGCCGATGTCGGCGATGCGGGCGACGCGCGCCTTCGTCGTCATCAACTGATGCGTGACATCGAGCGGCATCATGGTGATGCGGATGCCGGAGGCGAAGACGGCTGCGGCGGCATCCGGATCGACATAGATGTTGAATTCGGCAGCCGGGGTGATGTTGCCCCCCTCGAAGAAGCCGCCACCCATCATGACGAGTTCCTTGACGCGGGGCGCGATGTCCGGAGCCTTCTGAAGTGCAAGGCCGATATTGGTCAACGGTCCGAGCGTGCAGAGGGTGACGGTGCCGGTCGGCTCATTGCGGATCGTGTCGATGATGAAGTCGACCGCATGCTGTTCCTGAACCTTCATCGTCGGCTCGGGGAGCACGGCGCCATCAAGGCCGGTCTTGCCGTGCACATGTTCGGCCGTGACGAGCGGGCGCACCATGGGACGATCGGCGCCTTCGAACACCTTGCGGTCCGTTTCGCCGCAGAGCTCGCAAACGATGCGGGCGTTGCGGCTGGTCATCGTCAGCGGCACGTTACCGGCGACTGTGGTGATGCCGAGCAGTTCGAGTTCGTCGGGGCTGGCGAAGGCGAGCATGAGGGCTGCGGCATCGTCCTGACCAGGGTCGGTGTCGATGATGATCTTGCGGGGTTCTGTCATGGGTCGATCCTAAAGTCTAAAGGCGGAGGCTTGGAACGCGGGGTGCTATTTGTCAAGCAAGAGAGTGCTTGTCGGGGACCTCCAGATTTCCCATATTCGGCTGGGGCGGAGGTCCAGGTCCGCCACACAGGAACGGGAAATGACGCGCAACAGACTGCCAACGGAAGCTTTCATCATCACCTTTGACACAGGCGACGGCAGCGCCTTTCGGCGGCCGAGAGGAAGCGACGGCTATCCGCCCTATGACATCGAGAGACTGCCACCTCAGAAGGGTGCGGAGCGGCTGCGGGTGACGCTTGCTGTGGCCGGTTTTGCGGAGAACGAGCTCGACGTCAGCGTAGAAGCCAATCAGCTGGTGATTCGCGGCAAACAGGCCGAGCGCGACGAAGCGGACTACCTTTTTCGCGGCATTGCCTCCCGCCAGTTCCAGCGGGTGTTCGCGATCGAAGACGGCATGGAAATCACCGGAGCTTCGCTGCGAAACGGGCTTCTGGCGATCGAGATCATCCGGCACGATCCCGTGCATCTGGTAAGGAAAATTAACATCTCCACCGCAGAATGAAGGTTGCGGCAATGCTGTGCCGCCTCTCCCTCATTCGCGGAGGATCGGAATGTTACTGAAAGAAGCCTCATCCCGCCTGACGAAATCCGAACTGGCGCATCTCGGCGCCGGCGAAGTCGGCTATATCCGCAAGATGAAGTCGGACGAAGTGTCCCGCTGCTTCCCGGAAGCCCCGGAGATCGACCCGACACTGGATCTGTGGGCGTTGTTTGCCGCTGACGGCACGCCGATCCTGCTCACGGACAACCGATCCAGCACCTTCTTCAAGGCTGCGGAAGACGACCTGAAGACCGTTTCGCTGCACTGAGTGGTGCAGCGAGACATCGCAGCCTCTGGCGCTGCGAATCAGCGTTTGCGGAATGTGAGATAGGCCGATGAACGCCCTTCGCGGCGGGCCTTGTTTTCATAGCGCGTGCCCGGCCAGCCCTCGTAGGGCGTCAGCCAATCGCTCGCATTGCGGGCCGTCCATTCGAACCCACCATGATCGCGGCAATGCTGCAGCGTCCAGTTGACATAGGTGTCGATGTCGGAGGCGAAGCAGAAGATGCCTTCCGGCTTCAGCACCTTGTGAAAGCGCTCCAGGTTTACCTGTGAGACGAAACGGCGCTTCCAGTGCTTCTTCTTCGGCCAGGGATCGGCGTAGAGCAGATCGATCTGGTCGATCTGGCCTTCCGGCAGCCAGTCCAGCAACTGGGTCGCGTCATCGTCATAGACGCGGATGTTCTTCAGCCCCTCGGCCTCGACCACCGCGAGCAGCTTCGCCATGGAATTGACGAAGGGCTCGACCCCGATGAAACCGGTCGTGGGGTTGGTGCGGGCGCGATGAACCAGATGCTCTCCGCCACCGAAGCCGATCTCGAGGCGGAGCTTCTCGACAGGAACGGGGAACAGGGATTTCAGGTCGGCCGGCACGGGCGCGGCGAGATCGACCTTCAATTCCGGCAGGACGGTTTCCATCCGCTCGACCTGCTGGTCGCGCAACGGCTTACCCTTGCGCCGACCGAAGAATGCCTCGGTCGACCGTGTCCTGCGTTCCTGTTCCGTCATTCAGATCAAGCCTTGATCGCGTCCTTGAGCGGCTTGACCAGGTCCAGCTTCTCCCAGGAGAAGGAACCGTCACGGCCAGCCTTGCGGCCGAAATGGCCGTAGGCCGCCGTCTTAGCATAGATCGGCTTGTTCAGGTCAAGATGGCGGCGGATGCCGGACGGGGACAAGTCCATGACCTTGCGGATCGCGGCTTCGACTTCGTCCTCGGTCACCTTGCCGGTGCCATGCAGGTCGACATAGATCGACAGCGGCTGAGCGATGCCGATCGCGTAGGAAATCTGGATGGTGCACTTGTCGGCGAGGCCGGCGGCGACAACGTTCTTGGCGAGATAACGCGCAGCATAGGCCGCCGAACGGTCGACCTTGGTGGTGTCCTTGCCGGAGAAGGCGCCGCCACCATGGGGGGCCGCACCGCCATAGGTGTCGACGATGATCTTGCGGCCAGTGAGGCCAGCATCACCATCCGGACCACCGATGACGAACTTGCCAGTGGGGTTGATGTACCACGCGCAGTCGTCGGCAATCTTCAGGTCGCCGAGTGCTTCCTTGATATAGGGCTCAACAACCTGGCGAACCTTCTTCGAATCCCAGTTCTCGTCGAGATGCTGGGTGGACAGCACGATCGAGGTGGCCTCGGCCGGCTTGCCATCGACATAACGGACGGTGACCTGGCTCTTGGCGTCGGGGCCGAGCTTGCCAACGTCGCCCTCGCCCTTCTTGCGGGCGGTGGAGAGCGTCTGGAGGATCTTGTGCGAGTAATAGATCGGGGCCGGCATCAGGTCCGGCGTTTCCTTGCAGGCGTAGCCGAACATGATGCCCTGGTCGCCGGCGCCCTCGCTGTTGGAGCTGTCGGCAGCCTTGTCGACGCCCTGAGCGATGTGGGCGGACTGGGAGTGCAGAAGCACGTCGATCTTGGCGGTCTTCCAGTGGAAGCCGTCCTGCTCGTAGCCGATATCGCGGATCGCCTTGCGGGCGGCAGACTTGAACTTCGAGGGATTGATGACCTCGTTGCCGTTCTTGTCTGTCTTCATCAGGCTCGGCGGCAGGCGAACTTCGCCGGCGATGACGACGCGGTTCGTGGTGGCAAGGGTTTCGCAGGCGATGCGCACGGTCCAGGGATCGACGCCGGTCTTGGCCGCTTCTCGGTAGACGAGATCGACGATTTCGTCGGAGATGCGGTCACAGACCTTGTCCGGGTGACCTTCGGAAACGGATTCGCTGGTGAAGAGATAGTTTGCGCGCATCGGGATTCCCCTCAAAGTATGGATGACGGCATCGTTACTCAGTTCGAGCAGCGATGACAAGGACACAACCACATAAATATATCTTTATGTGAGTAAACTTTTCCTTCCACGGGCACAAAAAAAGCGGCCCTGCGGCCGCTCTCTTTATCGGGGGATGATTGGGCTTATTCGCTGTCGGCTTCAGCGGCCAGAGCCTTGACCAGGTCGACGATCTTGCGACGGACCTTGGGGTCGGCGATCTTGACGAAAGCGCGGTTCAGCTGAAGGCCTTCAGACGAGGACAGGAAGTCTACGACATAGTTCGAGCTCGACGCTTCAGCCATGCCGGTGGAGTTCGCAGGCTGCTCGCCGGGTGCGTCTTCGAAGAAGAAGGAAACCGGAACCGTCAGGATGTTGGAGATGTTCTGCAGGCGGCTGGCGCCCACGCGGTTGGTGCCTTTTTCATACTTCTGAATCTGCTGGAAAGTGATCCCGAGGCTTTCACCAAGCTTCTCCTGGCTCATGCCAAGCATCGTGCGACGAAGGCGAATCCGGCTCCCGACGTGAATGTCAATTGGGTTCGGCTTCTTCTTGTTCTCGATCATTAATGTCGTCCTGACAAAGTTGTTGGCGTTGCGACCCTCACCCGATGCCCGCCCAACCATAACGAGACGTTGTGCTCGCCGTCGATGATCTTTCAGCATACTTGTAGATTACCGGTCTGAGCCACTATGCAATTTTAGGGGTTTTTGGTCAATTCGCCCGCCTAATAAAACCCAGACTAGAAATGGCCGCCATCAAGGTCATCATTCCCACCACCAACCAAAGGTTTAAGGCGTGGTTGTGGCTGTGCCGGACCGGGACAGATTTAACACTGAGGGTTGCATCTGCCGCGCCGGCAGCGTCAAGGGACAGTCCCTGAACGATACGCCCATAGGGGTCGATGACGGCGGAAATCCCGCTGTTTGCCACGCGAATCAAGGGCACACCGGTTTCCACGGCCCGCAGCCGCGCCTGGAGGAAGTGCTGATAAGGCCCGGGGCTCGCGCCGAACCAGGCGTCGTTGGTGACATTCAAGATTGCACTTGCACCGGCGAGATCCGATGCAACCTCACCCGGAAAGATGGCTTCGTAGCAGATCAGCGGATAGAGCCCGATGCCGGAGGGAAGCACAAGCGGCGTGCGGCTGGCAGCGGCCGTGAACCCGCCGGGAAGGCTGATCAACTCCTCGATGCCGAACTGCCGGAGCAGATCCTCGAAGGGCACGTATTCGCCGAAGGGCGTCAGATGGACCTTGTCGCTTGCGCCGAGAATCTGTCCCTTGTCATCGATCATGTAGACCGAGTTGTAGTAGAGCGGCGGCACACCGGCGCCGCGCTCCTCGGCCCGCACGGCGCCCGTCAGCAGGATCTGCCCGTCCTGCAGCACATCGCCGATGCGCACGAGGGCGTCAGGGTTTTCTGTCAGGATGAAGGGTACGGAGGTTTCCGGCCAGACAATCACGTCAGGCCGCGGCTTGCCTTCCTCCGGTGGCGCGGCGGTCAGAGCCAGATGCTTCTCGAAGATGCCGATGCGATCGGTGTTTTCCAGCTTCTGCGACTGATCGATGGAGGGTTGGACGAGGCGCACGACCATCGTCCTGTCCGTCTCGATCGGGGGCTCGACATAGAGACGAAAAGCGCCGTAGCCGATATGCGCGACGAGGAGCGTACCGGCGACAAGAAGCCCCGGCCATGCCCCTTTGCGGGTTCCAAGAAGAGCCGGAGAGGCGAAGACAAAGACGGCGAGCGGGGTGATGGCGAGGATGCCGAGGACGTGGCTCGACTGCATCATCAGAGGCACCGGCATTGCTGCATAACCGATGGCATTCCAGGGGAAGCCGGTCGCTACAAAGCTGCGGAGCCATTCGAGGAGACCGAAGGCGGCGGCAAGCGCTGCAATGCGCCCCATGCCGTCCGACCAGAGAAGGCGGGCCAGCATGGTGGCGAGACCATAGAAGATGGCGAGCACGGCGGGCAGGCCGAGGACGGCCAGAGGGAGCGCCCAGGCAAACTCCTCGGCCTCCAGAAGCAGTGCGTTGCCGAGCCACCAGAGGCCACAGACGAAGTAGCCGAGGCCAAAGAGCCAGCCGATCCAGAAGGAAGACGACAGCCCCGCCCGCCCCGTCTCGGCATTGCCCGTGGCACCGTCGAGCAGCCACACGAGCAGCGTGAACGACACGAACATCGCGGCAAAGAAATCGAAGGGCGGAAGGGCCAGCGCCCCGATCGCTCCTGCGAGAATGGCAAGACCAGCGCGCCTTACCCCCCACAGCAGCAGAATCCTCGCTGCCAAAGCCTGCATATCCACCCCTCGTGCCCGCGAATCAATCGCGGGCAGTCTTCCAAAAAACCGGAGGCCTGTCGCGGTTTTCGGCGCGGGCGGTGCCGACTGCTACTGTCTACGCGCGGTCGCCATTCTCCAGAGGCGGCTGACCGACCTCAGGGACCGGCTCAGCCAGGGGCTGGCCAGCGGGCTCGGCGGCAGGCTCGGCCGGCTTCACTGAAGCCTTGGGCGCGCGGGGTTTTGCCGGAGCCTTGGCGCGCGCCTTGGTCGCCCCGTCTCCCTGCGCAGAGGTATCGGCTCTCGCCGCCTTGGCAGCCTTTGCGTCGGTGTCACCATCGGCGCGGGCGTCGACATCACCCTTCGTCGTTGACCGACGACGGGCGCCTGCGCGCTTGCGGGCGACGCGAACGCGCTTGATGCGGCGCGGGTCGGCATCGAGAATGTGGAACTCGAAGCCCGGCAGGGCCTGCACCACTTCGCCCCGTGCCGGGATCCGGCCAAGAGCCGAGAAGATAAGACCACCCAGGGTGTCGACGTCTTCCAGACGATCCTTGATGTCGAAGTCGGGGCCGATCGCTTCGGCGATCTCTTCCAGTTCGACGCGGGCATCGGCGACGATCACATCGTCGGCGACCCGGCTGAACATGACCTCTTCGTCATCGTGTTCGTCGTCGATGTCGCCGATGACCATTTCGACGATGTCCTCGTGGCTGACGAGACCATCGGTACCGCCATATTCATCGATGACGAGAGCCATCTGCGTGCGGGCGGCCTGCATGCGGGTCATCAGGTCGGACGCCAGCATCGACGGCGGCACGAACAGGATGGAGCGGATGATGCCGGCTTCGGCCACCGTCTTGCTCAAATCGATGCGCGCGAGATCGAAATCGATCTTCGGCTTGGCGGGTGCCTTTTCGGCCTTCTCCACCTTCTCCGCGCCATTCGCGGGCGAAGCAGACTTGGCCACGCGCCTGCGGCTGCGGGCCTGCTTGGTGACGTAGGAGAGGAGGTCGCGGATGTGAACCATGCCGCGGGGGTCATCCAGCGTTTCGGCATAAACCGGCATGCGCGAGCGACCGGAGACGTCGAAGATCGTCATCAACTCGCCGATGGTGACGCTTTGGTCGACCGCCTCGATATCGACGCGCGGGACCATGATGTCCTCAACGCGGACTTCGCGGAAGCGCAAAATGTTGTGCAGCATCGCCCGTTCTTCGGGCGTGAAGGCCTCGCCCAGCGTCGCATCGGCTTTCAGCGCGACAGTCAAGTCCTCGCGCAGGCTCGTGGAGGAAGAGGGCTTCAGAATGCGGCCCAGGCGGGCCCAGAAAGACGGGGATTGTCGGGCCGAGCTTTCCGCTCGGGGGGGACTACTGCCCTCTTCGGAAGAGGAACCCTCGTTACTCTCTTTGGCCTCAGGGGCCGTTTTCGTCGCAAAATCGGTCATTGTTCCAAACTATCAGATCGGGTCCTGCCCCGCATAGGGGTCAGATAGGCCAAGTTCCGCCAGAATGCGAGTCTCCAGCGCTTCCATTTTCTCGGCGTCGTTCACTTCCATGTGGTCGTAGCCGAAAAGATGCAGGAATCCATGAACCATTAAATGGGTCAGATGATCCTCGAAAGTCTTGTCCAATTCGACGGCTTCGCGCTCGACCGTCTCGCGGGCGATGATGATGTCGCCCAGCATCGGCCCCGGCATCTTGCCGGGCGTCACCGGAAACGCGGGGAATGACAGGACGTTGGTCGGCTTGTCCTTGTCGCGCCATTCCGCGTTGATCTCGCGGATCATCTCGTCATCGGCAAAGACGAGCGACACTTCCGTGCCCTGCTGCGGAAAGGGCTGACCCTCGCGCGTCGAAAGATGGGTTTCCGCTGCCCCGAGCACGCGGGAGGCCAGAGCCTCCAGCGCCGTCTCGTCTTCCCAACCGTCGGCTTCGACGGCAATCTGTATGTCCAATTGGCTCATCGTTTGGTGGCGAAGCGGGCTCAGTGCTCGCTCTGCTCGCTCTCGTCCTGTACCTTGTACTTGGCGTCATAGGCCTGCACGATGCGGCCGACCAGCGGGTGGCGAACCACGTCCGTATCCTTGAAGCGGACGACGGAAATGCCTTCGACACCCTTCAGCACGTTCAGGGCCTCGACCAGACCGGAAGTGACGCCGCGCGGCAGGTCAACCTGGCTCGGGTCGCCGGTGATGATCATGCGGCCGTTCTCGCCAAGACGCGTCAGGAACATCTTCATCTGCATCGAGGTCGTATTCTGCGCTTCGTCGAGAATGATCGCCGCATTGGCGAGCGTTCGGCCGCGCATGAAGGCGAGCGGGGCGATCTCGATGACGCCGGCGGTGATGGCGCGCTCGACCTTGTCGCCGGGGATCATGTCATAGAGCGCGTCATAGAGTGGGCGCAGATAAGGATCGACCTTGTCCTTCATGTCGCCCGGCAGGAAGCCGAGGCGTTCGCCGGCTTCGACCGCAGGGCGCGTCAGCACGATGCGATCGACGACGCCGCGCTCGAGAAGTTGTGCGGCATGGGCGACGGCGAGGTAGGTCTTGCCGGTACCGGCAGGGCCGACGCCGAAGACCATTTCCGAACGCTCAAGCGCCCGCATATAGGCGTCCTGCGTCGGCGTGCGGGCCGCGATCGTCTTCTTTCGGGTGGAGATCTGCGCCATCGACAGCTTGGCCTTGCGCTCCAGCGTCGGGAGCGACAGCTGGTCGTCTGCGGCAACCGCCATGCGGATGGCACCTTCGACGTCGGACGCTTCCACCGAGCCCCCGCTCTGCAGGCGGGCATAGAGGAAGTCGAGCGCGCGTCGGGCCTGGTTCGTTGCCTGAAGTTCGCCGGTGATGGCCACCGAATTGCCGCGGGCGCGGGCCTCGATCTGGAGGCGCTGCTCGAGCAGTTTCAAATGCTGGTCGAATTGGCCGAAGAGCTCGCTGGCAAGCCTGTTGTTCTCGAACGTCAAGATGAAGTGATTGGCGTCGGTCGCAGAGGTGCGGACATTGCGCGAGGGTGAAGAAACCACTTCTGTTGCGTTCAAGCGATCAGGCTCCTGCTGTGATCAGGTTCAGGCCCTCACTCTAACCCTCTGCCACCTCGGCAAACAAGCTGTTTGGGCCGGCTGCGGTGATTCGTACCTGTATAATGTCACCGATTTGCGATGACTTTGCATCAACATTCACCGACTGCAGCCAGGGCGAGCGTCCGATGAGCTGTCCCGGCATGCGGCCCGGCTTCTCCAGAAGCAGGTCGATGGTCTTGCCGATCATCGACTGCATGAAGGCCTGCTGCTGGTCCAGCAACAGCGCCTGGAGCCGTGCCAGGCGTTCGGTCTTCACATCCTCGGCCACGTGGTCGGGCAGATCGGCGCCAGGCGTGCCGGGACGTGTCGAATACTTAAACGAATAAGCCTGCGCGTAGTTCACTTCGCGCACGAGATTCATCGTGTCATCGAAGTCTTGATCCGTCTCGCCGGGGAAGCCGACGATGAAGTCACCCGAAAGCGCAATATCGGGGCGGACGGAGCGGATACGATCGATGAGAGCGACGTATTCCGATGCCTTGTGGCGGCGGTTCATCGCTTTAAGGATTCGGTCGGAACCGGATTGTACCGGCAGATGCAGATAGGGCATCAGCATGCGCAGATCCCGATGCGCCTCGATCAGCCGGTCGTCCATGTCGCGCGGATGGCTGGTGGTGTAGCGCAGGCGCGCGAGACCGGGGATTTCGGCGAGCCTATAGAGCAGATCGCCAAGGCCGATCGCCCGCCCCTTCTCATCCTCGCCATGCCAGGCATTGACGTTCTGGCCGAGGAGCGTCAGTTCGCGCACGCCGCTGTCCACCAGTTTGCGCGCTTCGGTCAGGAGCTGCGTGAGCGGACGGGAGACTTCCGAACCGCGGGTATAGGGCACCACGCAGAAGGTGCAGAACTTGTCGCAGCCTTCCTGAACGGTGAGAAATGCCGTGACCGAGCGGGGCTTGCCGATGACCTTGGTCGGATCCGGCAGATGCTCGAACTTGTCTTCGAGCGCATATTCCGTATCGACCACACGCTCGCCGGCACGGGCCTTCTGCAGAGCCTGCGGCAGGCGGTGATAGGTCTGCGGGCCGAGCACCACGTCGACGGCCGGCTCGCGGCGGGAAATCTCCTCGCCTTCGGCCTGGGCGACACAACCGGCGACGCCGATCATGAATTCCTTGCCTTCCGCCGCACGCGCCTTCTTGTGCTCGCGCAGACGGCCGAGCGCGGAATAGACCTTTTCGGCCGCCTTCTCGCGGATGTGGCAGGTGTTGAGCAGGACGAGATCCGCCTCTTCCATGACCTCGGTCGGCGCATAGCCATCTGCCGCCAGGGCATCGGCCATGCGGCCGCTGTCATAGACGTTCATCTGGCAGCCATAGGTCTTAATGAAGACCTTGCGCGTGTTGGCGCCCGGCGCCGGGGTCTCGGGAAGGCTTGCGGTTTCCTGGGTCATGGCGCGCTATTTAGTGGTTTTCGGCCCACGATTAAACCGAAAAATGAGCGCCAGTGATCAGCGCCTGTGGCGACCTCTGAGATGGGCGAGCAGCATCGCGCGCAACTGCTCTTCGATGCGCAGCGCGAGCGTCTTGCGGCTGTCACCCTTGCGAAACTCGACCGTCTCGCCGAAGGTCACGTCGACATCCAGCGCGCCGGCGCGCAGGACACCGATCAGATGCTCCATCAGCCCCGTATCTCCCGGCCAGCCGGCGATCGGCCGATGGTATCGCCCCATGGGCATGCCCTGGACGCGGGTATAGGCAATGGCCGTCGGCTGGACATTGACGATGCCGTTCTCGTCGTCTTTTGGCAGGGCTGCGGCCGCAGCGCCAAAGAGCGACGACTTGATGCCGAGGATACGATTGCCGTCCGACGTTGTGCCTTCGGGAAAGAGCACGACGATTTCGCCGTCGGCCATGCGGGCGGCGATCTCGTTGACCTGGTCTCCCGTGCGGCGCTTTTCCTCGCGCACGACGAAAATCGTCTTCTGCAATTTGGCGAGGAAACCAAAGACCGGCCAGGAGGCGACCTCGGTCTTGGCGATGAAGGCGACATCGGCAATGGAGCCGAGGACGAGGATATCCTTCCAGGAGGCATGGTTGGCGGCGATCATCAGCGGCCGGCGCGTCTCCAGCCTGCCATGCACATGCACGCGGATACCGAGGAACCAGAGCGCCATGCGGTGCCAGTAGCGCGGCAGCCGGCGCCGGAGCGGCCAATCGAAGCGAAGTGCCAGCAACTGGACCGGGATCATCAGGCCCGAGATGACCAGCAGCACGACGAGAAAAAGGCCGACCCTCAGCCAGTTGATCACGCGGGCCTCACTGGCATGGCGGGCATCGGCTTATTTCTCGTCTTTCGACAGGGGAATGCCGTAGAGTTCGAGCCGGTGACCAACAAGGCGAAAGCCGTGTTCGCGGGCAATGCGCTCCTGGAGCGCCTCGATTTCCGGCGAATGGAATTCGACGACGGTGCCGGTCTTAAGGTCGATCAGGTGATCGTGGTGCTCTTCCGGCACCGTCTCATAGCGCGAGCGGCCATCGCGGAAATCGTGGCGCTCGATGATGCCCGCGTCTTCGAAGAGTTTGACGGTGCGGTAGACCGTGGAGATCGAGATCTTCGCATCCACCTTCGACGAGCGGCGGTAGAGCTCCTCGACATCGGGATGATCATCCGATTCTTCCAGAATGCGGGCGATGACGCGACGCTGCTCGGTCATGCGCATGCCCCGTTCGGCACACAGCGTTTCGAGCGATTTCAGGGCGTCATTCATAATGTCAGCATATCCGCAGATGGTCGGTTCGTCCAACCGCCGGGTTAGCGAAGATCGCGGCGCATGACAAGCGCGGAGGACCGGCGGCCGTTTTCATCGGTGTAATAGGCTGGGCGCTCACCGGCCTTTTCGAAGCCGAGCTTGCGATAGAGGGCGAGTGCGGCCTGATTGCCGTCATCGACCTCCAAAAACATGGATTCCCCGCCCCTGCCCTTCGCCTCGCGGAGAGCTGCCTGCATCAGCCGCCAGCCGAGGCCGAAGCGCGCGACCTTGTCGCTGACGGCAATCGTCAGGATCTCCGCCTCACCGGCCACTTCGCGGGCGAGCACGAAACCGGCGAGTGGTGCCTTGAAGATCAGCGTGTTGGTCTGCCAGGCGGCGAAACCGAAAGTGTTGGGCTGGAGAAGGAGGCTCAAGAACTCACCGTCGCCCCAGGCGCGGGGAAAGCGCTGACCATGCAGCTCCGACACCGCACGGCAGTGTTCGGAGGTCATCGGGACAATCTCGAATTCGGGCTGGCGGTAGAACAGGCTGTCGCGCATGTCAGGCTCTCGATACGGCAAACCCGGTCTGCGGTTTCGCATCCGGTCCCCTGAGATAGAGCGGCTTCGGCTTGCCCTGAGCTTTCGCTAATGAAGCGATACGCGCGACGATCTCGATCGGGTAATGATCCGGCCCCGTTTCTGCCTGGCGGTCCGAAACCAGGGCCGAAGCAGAGCCCACAAGAACGGTGCCGGGAACGGCTGCACGGGCCAGATAATCACCGAGCTCGAGCAGAAGCGGCTCGCCCTGGGGGACGCCGTCCTGGAAGGCCTGCGCATAGACTTCATCGCGATGGGCGTTGATGGCGGCGAGGATCAGCCCCTGCTTTTCCGGGCTTGTCTGGCTCAAGACTTCGAGCGTGGAGATGCCGACGCATTCCACATCCAAGGCCAGCGCCAGCCCTCGGGCGGCCGCGACGCCGACACGGATGCCGGTGAAGGAGCCGGGGCCAATGGTCACGCCGATACGCCCGACATCCGTCAGCGAAAGCTTTGCCTCGGCCAGCGCCTCGTCGATCATCGCCATCAGCCGTTCGGCATGGCCACGACCGATGGTCTCGCTGACGCGACCGAGGATAGCGCCGGTATCAAAATCAAAAACGGCGGCTGCGCAGTCCACACCCGCCGTATCGATCGCAAGAACGATCATCTCGTCTCCCGTCCGGTCAGATCAGACCGCTTCGACTTCCTGCACTTCCGGAACGAAGTGGCGGAGCAGATTCTGTACGCCATGCTTCAGGGTCGCCGTCGAGGACGGGCAACCGGCGCAGGAGCCCTTCATGTTCAGGAAGACCTTGCCGTCCTTGAAGCCACGGAAGGTGATGTCACCGCCGTCCTGGGCGACCGCCGGGCGGACGCGGGTTTCGAGCAGTTCCTTGATGGTTGCCACGATGGTTTCGTCGCCGGCATCGAAGAATTCATCGTCGCCATCGGTTTCGACGGAGCCGGAAGCCGCGCCCATAACCGGCGCGCCGCTCATGAAATGCTCCATGATCGTGCCGAGGATCGCCGGCTTCAGATGCTGCCATTCGGGGCCGTCCTTGGAGACGGTGACGAAATCATAGCCGAAGAAGACGCCCGTCACGCCCGGGATCGTGAAGATGCGGGATGCGAGCGGCGAGGCAGCAGCGCTTTCGGCGTCGCGGAATTCGGCCGTGCCGGTTTCCATGACCACCTTGCCGGGCAGGAATTTCAGGGTCGCCGGGTTCGGCGTGGCTTCGGTCTGGATGAACATTATGGCCTCCGGGCGGTGAGCGCACCGCTAAAGATTAGAATACTTCCAAAATAGACGTTGCGGACCGCATCTTCAAGACACGAAAGCCGGGATGGCGAAATCAGCAGAGCGCGTCGATTTCCTCATTGGTCAGCGTATCCGGCAGAACCGTGACCGGAATCGGGAAAGCGGCACCGCGACCGGCGATCATCGAAACCAGCGGACCCGGGCCTTCCTTGGTCGATCCGGCCGCGAGCACGAGGATTGCGATATCGCGGTCTTCCTCGATCAGGCCGTTGATCTCGGCGAAGGAGCTGCCTTCCCGGATGACGATCTCCGGCTCGATGCCGATCGTGTCACGCACGGTCTGGGCGGCCTTGGCCATGATGGCTTCCGCCTCTTCCCGGGCCTCGGCCCGCATGATCTCCTCGACACCCAGCCATTGCTGAAAGTCGCCGTCGGGGATCACATAGGTCAGGACCAGTCCGCCATTGGAATTCTTGGCACGGCGGCCGGCATAATGCACCGCGCGAAAGCATTCCGGGGTATTGTCGATGACCGCCATGAACTTTCGGCGGTGACCTTCAAGACGTGACAGACGCGTTGAAACCATAGAATACCCCGCCGCCGGACGATGACTTGTGGCGAGAGCGGGGCTCCGGTGGGACCCGCTCGCGACCGCGACCTTATCGCACGAAACCGATGATGTCGCGGACTTCGTTCATGGTCTTTTCGGCACGCGCGCGCGCCCGCTCGCCACCGTCGCGCAGAACGGAGTCGATGTGGGCCGGATCTTCCATCAGACGGCGCATCTCGGCATTGATCGGGGAGAGCACGTCAACGGCAAGCTCGATGAGTGCCGGCTTGAAGACGGAGAACTGCTGGCCGCCGAATTCGGCGAGCACGTCAGCCTTCGACTTGTCGGCGAGGGCCGCGAAGATGCCGACGAGGTTATCGGCTTCGGGACGGCCTTTGAGGCCTTCCGTTTCGCTCGGAAGCGCGTCGGGATCGGTCTTCGCCTTGCGGATCTTCTTGGAAATCGCGTCCTGGTCGTCCATCAGGTTGATGCGCGAGAGATCGGAAGGATCCGACTTCGACATCTTCTTGGTGCCGTCCTTCAGGCTCATGACGCGCGGCGCCGGGCCATCGATCAGTGGCTCGACCATCGGGAAATAGGCATGCACCGGCTCGTCACCGACCTTGATGTCGATGCCGAGACCCGTCGGGCGGATCTTGTCGGCAAAGTCCATGTTGAACTTCATGGCGATGTCGCGGGCGAGCTCCAGATGCTGCTTCTGGTCTTCGCCGACCGGCACATGCGTTGCGCGGTAGACGAGGATGTCGGCGGCCATCAGGCTCGGATAGGCGTAAAGGCCGAGCGAGGCCTGCTCGCGGTCCTTGCCGGCCTTGTCCTTGAACTGCGTCATGCGGTTCATCCAGCCGATGCGGGCCACGCAGTTGAAGATCCAGGCAAGCTCCGCATGCTGCGGCACCTGAGACTGGTTGAACACGATGTGCTTCTTCGGATCGATGCCGGCGGCCAGGAAGGCGGCGGTGATCGAGCGGATCTGGGTCGCCATGTCTTCATGGACCAGTTGGGCCGTCAGCGCATGCAGGTCGACGACGCAGTAGATGCAGTCGTTGTTTTCCTGCAGCGCGACAAACTTTCTAATGGCGCCGAGATAATTGCCGAGATGGAGATTGCCGGTGGGCTGAACGCCGGAGAATACCAGCGGCTTGAACTCAGTCATTGTTGTCCTCAACAGGCTGGTGGAGGGCCCGATCTTCTGATCGCGTCGGACAGGGCTTATGCACGGCGCGCGGGGCGCAATCAAGCGCTCACTTCGGTGAAGGCACCCTCAGCGACGTGCCGGCTCGATCAAGTCCCAGAGGTTGCCATAGAGATCCTCGAAGACCGCGACCGTGCCATAGGGCTCGTGTCGCGGCTCCTCCTGGAAGATGACGCCGGCTTCCGTGAAACGGCGGTGGTCACTGGCGAAGTCATCGGTCTTCAGGAAGAAGCCGACGCGGCCGCCGGTCTGGTTGCCGATGGCCGCGCGCTGGGTGTCGTCCGATGCCTCCGCGAGCAGGAGCGAAGCGCCCTCGCCTCCCTTCGGGCGAACCACGAGCCAGCGCTTTCCGTCCGGCATTGCCGTGTCTTCCACGCAGTCGAAGCCAAGGGCGTCGCAGTAGAAGGTCTTCGCACGATCATAGCTGTCGACGACGAGGCTGACGAGAAAGAGGCTGTTTGCGCTCATGATGGGGCTTTCGGTTTGAGATGTGACGGAAAGGACGCCGACATCACGCATAGGCAAATTTCCTCCCGGATTCGAGGGGTTTAAGGAATGAATTGGCGCCCTTCAAACGAACTGATTCGCAAGCCAAAAATGCGTGCAAATCTCAAATCGAGCAAAGCGCACCAAATTTGACACATTTGCGGGAATAAAAAACCGCAGCAAGCGATCTGGATCGCTGAAAACAACAATCTCATTCCAGAAGGTCACTCATGCGCACATTGTTTCGCGTCGCGCTCGGCTGCGTTCTTTCACTCTGTCTCCTTTCCCCCGTCGAGGCCGTGGAGAAGAAGAAGCGCCATTTCTTCATGAAGCACGATACGGCCGTCGCCTACACGCTGCAGCGCGTCAGCGTCAAAGCCAACTGTTTTCCCGACGAGCTGAAGGCGATCCTTGCTCATATCGCCAAGAAGACCGGCAAGAAGCCGGTGGTGACCTCAGGCCACCGTCCACGCTCGGGCAAGTCCCAGCACAGCCACTGTTTCGCCGCTGACATTCGCGTTCCCGGCGTGCCGGAGAAGAAGATCGTCGCGGCGGCGCGCACGGCCCCCGGCATCGGCGGGATCGGCCGCTACTGCAACGGCATCGTGCATGTCGATATCGGGCCGAAGCGCACCTGGAATTATTGCTGATCGGGATCAGCGGAGGCCGCGGCGGGTTCGTCAGCGGCCTTTTTCCTGCGCTTCAGGCTGCGGCGGATCGTGCCGATATCCGCGCCGCCGATCAGGAAGGCGATGCCGAAATAGACGGGCATGGCCACGACAACCAAGCCGCCCAGCGCCAGGATCTGATCGAAGAGCGGGCTTGATGGCTGCAGCCAGGCGGACCACCGATCGGACAGGTAGACGAGCAGGCCGGCCATGATTGCCGAGGCGATCATCAGCCGCAGCGTGCGCGTGACCAGCGACCACTCGAAGACGATATGGCCACGCCAGACCAGCACCGAGAACAACAGAATGGTGTTGGTCCAGCCGGCAGCGGCTTCAGCGATCGCGATGCCGCTTTCCTCGAAGATCGGGAAGAGCGTGATGGCAAGGCCGGTGTTCAGCGCCACCGAAACCATGGTGAAGCGCATCGGCGTCTTGGTGTCCTCGCGGGCGTAGTAGCCCGGCTGCAGCGCCTTGATCAGCACGAAGCCTGGGAGGCCGATACCGTAAATGGCGAGGATCGAGGCGACCACCGCGGTGTTCTGCTCGGAAAAGGCGCCGCGCTCGTAGAGCACACGGATGATTTCGTCAGAGAGTACCCAGATCGCGGCAGCGGCCGGCAGGGTGAGAAACAGCACGAATTCGATCGAGCGGTTCTGGAGGTTGCCCGCCTCCTTCATGTGCCCGCCCTTCAGCGCGCGGGCGAGTTCCGGCAACAGCACCACGGCGACCGCGACACCCACCACGCCGAGCGGCAGCTGATAAATGCGGTCGGCATATTGCAGGGCGGCGATTGCCCCTTCCTTGGTCGAGGCAATGGCTTGGCCGATCAGCTGGTTGATCTGGGTGATGCCGCCGGTGATGGCGGCCGGGACTGCGAGCACCAGCAGGCGCTTGACGTTCGGCGTGAAACGCGGGCGCTTGAAGCCGATGCGGATGCCGGCGTGACGCACACCGAGATAGACGACGGCCATCTGCAGGAGGCCCGCGCCGAGCACTGACCAGGAGAGGGCCCAAGCCGTGACCGAGGGATCAGCGCCGGTCCAGAGCGCCCAGGCCAGTGCGCCAATCATCAGGACATTGAGGAAAACCGGTGCGATCGCTGCGGCAAAGAAGTGATGCAACGAGTTCAGCATGCCGCTCAGCATGGCCGTCAGCGACATGCACATGAGATAGGGGAACATGACGATCGCGAGGCGCACCGTCAGGTCGAATTTCTCCTGGTCGTCGGCAAAGCCCGGCGCAATGATCCACTGGACCAGCAGCGGCATCGAAAGCTGCATGCCGATGGTCAGGATCAAAAGAACCGAGAACAGGACGCCAAAAACTTCTTCGGAGAAGCGCTTGGCGCCGTCGATGCCATTCGCTTCTATCTCCTTGGCAAAGAGCGGCACGAAGGCGGCATTGAACGCGCCTTCGGCAAAGAGACGCCTGAAGAGATTGGGAAAGCGGAAGGCGGCATAGAAGACGTCGGCGACCGGGCCTGTGCCGAGTGCCGCCGCCATCAGGGTTTCGCGGGCAAAGCCGAAGATGCGGCTGCCGAGCGTCGCCCCACCGACGGTCATGAATTTCTTGACGAGGCTCATTCCTCAGGCCCGTGCCTTCTTGGGCACCGGCGCAGCGCGTGGCGGCGGCGCGATGATGCCGGACGGCATGTTGTCGCGAAGTTCATCCGGCTGGTCAACCATGACCGCTTTCAGCCTGTTGGCGATGTTGGCCTGGCGGTTTTCGTTGGTGACCTTCTGCCCGACGAGATCGGTGACATAGAAGGTATCGATGACCTTTTCACCGAAGGTGGTGATGCGGGCAGAGTGGATGTCGAGCGAAAGATCCGAGAGCACGGCGGTGATTTCGGCAAGCAGACCGATGCGATCGAGGCACTCGACCTCGATGACGGTGAACTTGTTGGACAGCGCATTGGAGATGCGCACATCCGGCTGGACCGGGAAGGTCTTGTTCTTCTTCTTGCCTTTGGAGCGCGTGGCGATGACTTCCGGCAGGCGCTTGCGGCCCGAGAGCACGTCTTCGATCATCTTGCAGATCGTGGCCGCACGGCGCATCTCGTCCTCGTCGATCGGGAATTCCCGGTTGATCAGGATGGTGTCGAGCGCGCGGCCGTCCGAGGTCGTGAAGATCTGCGCGTCGGCGATGTTGGCGCCGGCCGCCGCACAGGCACCCGCGATGATCGACAAGAGGCGCGGGTGGTCCGGCGAGAGCACGGTGATCTCGGTGATCGCGTGGAACTGGTGGGTGCGCACCATGGTGGCGAGCGCCTGGCCAGACTTGTCCGCCTGGCGGATGAAATGGGCGTGGCGGACCTGGTCCTCGAGATCGACCGAGAGCAGGTAGGGCTCGTAGTGCAGCTTGGTGTAGGTTCGCTGATCCTTCTGGCTCCAGCCGTCGAGCGCCTGGGTGAGCTGTTCGGCCGCGTGCTTGGCGCGCTCCTTGCGGGAGACCTGAGAGAAGCCGCCCGAGAGCAGAAGCTCGGTCTCGTAGTAGAGCGTGCGCAGCAACTGGCCCTTCCAGCCGTTCCAGACACCAGGACCGACCGCGCGGATGTCGCAGACCGTCAGCACCAGAAGCATTCTCAGGCGATCGAGCGACTGCACCTTTTCGGCGAAGTCGGTGATGGTCTTGCGATCATGCAGGTCGCGCGTCTGGGCAACCATCGACATCAGGAGATGCTGGTCGATCAGCCAGGCGACCATTTCGGTCTGCTTCGGGGTCAGCCCGAGACGTGGGCAGAGCTTGCGCGCCACCTTTGCGCCGGCCACGGAGTGGTCCTCCTGGCGGCCCTTGGCGATGTCATGGAGGAGCACGGCGACGTAGAGCGTCTGACGGTCTTCGATCTCGGGCATGATCTTGTTGGCGAGCGGATGGATCTCCTCCGCATTGCCCTTGTCGATCTCTGACAGGACCTCGACCGTGCGGATGAGATGCTCGTCGACGGTGTAGTGATGATACATGTTGAACTGCATCATCGAGACGATCTTGCCGAATTCCGGCATGAAGCGGCCGAGCACACCGGCCTCGTTCATGCGCCGCAGGATGAAGCCCGGATCCTTGCGCGAGGTGAGGATGGAGAGGAAGAGGCGGTTTGCCTCCTCGCTCTCGCGGAAATCGTTCTTGATCAGCGAGAGCGACCGCGTCACGGCCTTCAGGGCATCGGGATGAAATTCCAGCCCGTTCAGATCGGCCACATGAAAGAGCCGCATGATGGACATCGGGTCTTTCTTGAAGATGCCGGGATCGGCAAGCGCGATGCGCCCGCGATCGTCGATGAACTCGCTGGCGCCCGGGATCTTGCGCGGACGGTTGGCGAAGCGGCCGATCATGCCGCCGATGCCGGGTGCCGCCTTGGCCTGCTGGTCTTCCAGCGCTGCTGCAAAGATGCGCGTGAGATCGCCGACGTCCTTCGCCACCAGGAAGTAATGCTTCATGAAGCGCTCGACCGCCGAGAGGCCCGGACGCGACTGATAATCGAGGTTCTTGGCAATCTCCGGCTGGATGTCGAAATAGAGCCGCTCTTCCGGCTTGCCGGTCAGATAATGCATGTGGCAGCGGACCGCCCAGAGGAAGTCATCGGCCTTCTGGAAGAGGCGCCATTCGTGGCGCGAGAGCACGCCAAGGCGCACGAGCTCGTCTGTATCGCGAACATGGTAATTGTATTTGGCGATCCAGAAGAGCGTCTGAAGATCGCGCAGGCCGCCCTTGCCTTCCTTGACGTTCGGCTCGACCAGATAGCGGCTGTCCCCCGCCTTGCGGTGGCGCTCGTCGCGTTCGGCGAGCTTGGCGGCGATGAATTCAGGAGCGGTGCCGGTCGTGACTTCCTGGTCGAAGCGCTGCTGCAGCTCGGTGACGAGGGCTTCTTCTCCGCAGATGTGGCGCGTCTCGAGGATCGCCGTACGGATGGTCATGTCGGCCTTCGACAGCCTTATGCATTCCTCGACCGTACGGGTGGCATGGCCAACCTTGAAGCCGACATCCCAGAGGAGATAAAGCACGAACTCCACCGCCTTGTGCATGGCGGGGCCAGCCTTGGGTGGCAGCAGGAACAGCAGGTCGATATCGGAGCCGGGCGCCAGCGTGCCGCGGCCATAGCCGCCGACGGCCGCGACGGCGAGACCGTTCGTATCCTTCGGATAGACATGAGTGCGGGCGAAGTCGAAGATCACCGAAATCAGCTGGTCCTGGATCCAGGAGATGCGGTTGGCGCAGTTCATGCCGCTGCCATCCTCGAACAGCTTCAGGCGCGCCTGTTCGCGGGCATCGGCCGACGCCTTCTTCAGGATCGGCAGAAGCTTCGAGCGGGTCTCCAGCATGTTGCCGCAGCCGGCCTCGGCGATGGTTTTGCAGGACGCACGAAGCGCGTCGATGTCGAGGAGATCGTCGAAGGCGAGGACTGCATTGGCCATGGGGGCGGCATCATCTCTTGGAAACCCGGGAAT
Source organism: Allorhizobium sp. CTOTU50464 (assembly GCA_032102365.1). GTDB lineage: Bacteria > Pseudomonadota > Alphaproteobacteria > Rhizobiales > Rhizobiaceae > Allorhizobium. Next base: position 210,370 of record DAMDHD010000003.1, read on the forward strand.
CGGCCGGGATTGGTGGCGCTATAGCGCTTTTCGGGCGCGATTGACAGGCACTCTACCGGTCAAGGCTTGCCAAGTTGTTTCTTGAGATCATAGAGCGCCTCGAGCGCCTGGCGAGGCGTAAGGTCGTCAAGATCGAGTGAGCGCAGCGCCTCTTCGACCTTCGACGGGCCGGATTTCTGGATCTCCTCCCGCCGGACGGCGACCTGGAACAGCGGCAGATCGTCGATCAATTGCGCTGCCGGGTTCTTGCGGTCGCTGTCTTCCAGACGGGTCAGAACATCACGGGCGCGCGCGACGACGGCGGCCGGCAGACCGGCAAGCCGGGCGACCTGGATGCCATAGGAGCGGTCGGCAGCTCCCGGGCCGACTTCATGCAGGAAAATGACGTCGCCATCCCACTCCTTGACCCGCATGGTGACATTCGACATGCGGGCGAGCTTTTCCGAGAGTGCGGTAAGCTCGTGGAAGTGGGTGGCAAAGAGCGAGCGGCAGCGGTTTGCCTCGTGCAGGTGCTCGACAGCGGCCCAGGCGATGGAGAGGCCATCGAAGGTCGCCGTGCCACGGCCGATCTCATCGAGGATGACCAACGAGCGGTCGGTTGCCTGGTTAAGGATGGCCGCCGTTTCGACCATCTCGACCATGAAGGTGGAGCGGCCGCGCGCCAGATCGTCCGAGGCGCCGACGCGGGAGAAGAGGCGATCGACCACGCCGATATGGGCGGCACCCGCGGGCACGAAGGAGCCCATCTGGGCAAGGATGGCGATCAGCGCGTTCTGGCGCAGGAAGGTCGACTTACCGCCCATGTTGGGGCCGGTCAGCAGCCAGATGGCGCCGGGGCCCTTGGTGTCGTGTGGCGAGAGATCGCAATCGTTCGCAATGAAGGGGCTCGCGGCCTGGCGGCGCAGCGCCTGCTCGACCACCGGATGGCGGCCGGCGGTGATCTTGAACATCCTGCTATCGTCAACCAGCGGGCGGCAGTAGCCCTGCTCCTCGGAGAGGGCTGCAAGACCGGCGGCGACGTCAATCACGGCGAGCGCCCGGGCGGCGGCCTTGATCGGCTCTGCAGCGGCAATCACCTGCGCCACCATCCGGTCGAAGGCCGCCAGTTCGAGCGAGAGCGCCTGACCGGCTGCGTTTGCAATCCGGCTTTCGAGGTCGGCGAGTTCTGTCGTCGTGAAGCGCATGGCGTTCGCCATGGTCTGGCGATGGATGAAGCGGGACTTGGCCTCGTCCGTGTCGGTCATCGGCCCTGCATTGCCCGCGGTCACCTCGATGAAATAGCCAAGCACGTTGTTGTGCTTGATCTTCAGCGACTTGATGCCGGTTTCCTCGGCATATTGTAGCTGCAGCCCGGCGATGACCCGGCGGGACTGGTCGCGCAGGGCCCGCAGTTCGTCGAGCTCCGCAATTGCACCATCGCGCAGGAAGCCGCCGTCGCGCTTCAGAAGCGGCAGTTCGTCGGCCAGCATCGATGCGAGGCTCGGGGCCAGATCGGCGGGAAGCGCTGCGAGATCGGAGAGCGCCTCGGAGAGTTCCTTCGGGAGGCTTGACGGATCCAGCAGGCGGCCGACTTCGGCTGAGGCGGCAAGGCCAGCGACGATGGAACCGAGATCACGCGGGCCACCCCGATCGAGCGCCAGACGCGAGAGCGCACGCGGCATGTCCGGCACGCGCTTCAGGGCATCGCGCAGGCGGTCGACAAGCAGGCCGTCGGCCAGGAGGAAGGCGATCGAATCCTGGCGCTCGGCAATCGCTTCCGGATCGGTCAGCGGCGACATCAGGCGTTCGGCGAGCAGACGCGCGCCGCCACCTGTCACGGTGCGGTCGATCGCCTTCAGGAGCGAGCCGTTGCGTTCGCCCGACAGCGTTTTCACCAGCTCCAGATTGGCGCGGGTTGCCGGATCGATGAAGAGGGTCGAGGCGGCGTTCTGGCGCTCGGGCAGGCCGAGCGGCGGGCGCTCGGAGATCTGCGTCTTCTCGACATAGGCGACGGCTGCGGCAGCAGCGGCGATCTCGGCGCGGGAGAAGGCGCCGAAGCCGTCCAGCGTGGTCACCCCGAAGTAGCGGGCGATGCGGCCCTCGGCGCTGGCGCTGTCGAAGAGCACAGCGGGCTGGGGCACGACGACACGACCGAGCACGTCGAAGGCGGGCTTCAGCTCCTCGTCGTGGAAAAGCGTATCGGGCACGATCAGCTCGCGCGGCTCGATGCGCAGGATATCGGCGAGCAGACGCGTTTCCGTCGTCTCTGCCAGGCGGAAGATGCCGGTGGAGATGTCGATCCAGGCGAGCGCCAGCTGCGGAGCGGAGCCGCCGCGAATGCGGGCGAGCGCCATCAGATAGTTGGATTCGAAGGGCGAGAGGAGCTTTTCCTCGGTCAGCGTGCCTGGCGTCACTAGCCGCACGACGTCGCGCTTCACCACCGATTTCGAGCCGCGCTTCTTCGCCTCGGCCGGGTCTTCGACCTGTTCGCAGACGGCGACGCGGAAGCCGAGCGTGATCAGCTTCTGCAGGTAATCGTCGGCCGCGTGCACCGGCACGCCGCACATCGGGATATCCTGACCGAGATGCTGGCCACGGCGTGTCAGCGTGATGCCCAGCGCCCGCGAGGCGTCAACCGCATCCTCGAAGAAGAGCTCGTAGAAATCGCCCATGCGATAGAAGAGCAGGCTGCCCGGATTGGCGGCCTTGATCTCGATATACTGCTCCATCATCGGGGTCGCCGTCGCGCGGCTTTCCTCCGAGGTCAGCTCGGCGACATTCAGGACATCACTCGGGGTGGCTTGGTATAGCGTCACGGGCTCAATGTTTTCTTGAAAAGGAAGTCGTGCAACACTAACGACTTAAGGCGAGGAAAAACAACCAGGATGGGCCGGCGTTCGCCCGCTGCCCACAACAAGGTGAGGGGAAGCATGGCAAGCGAGAAGACGACCGGCCGGACGAAAGTCTCGGTCACGGAACAGGAAGCGCTGGACTTCCACTCCCAGGGGCGCCCCGGCAAGCTGGAGATTACCCCGACCAAGGCGATGGCCACACAGCGCGATCTGTCGCTTGCCTATTCCCCCGGCGTTGCGGTTCCGGTCAAGGCGATCGCGGCCGATCCGGCCACGGCCTACGACTACACCACACGCGGCAACATGGTGGCCGTCATCTCGAACGGCACCGCGATCCTGGGCTTGGGCAATCTCGGAGCGCTCGCCTCCAAGCCGGTCATGGAAGGCAAGTCGGTCCTCTTCAAGCGGTTCGCGGACGTCGATTCGATTGATATCGAGGTCGATACCGAGAATGTCGACGAGTTCATCAACTGCGTGCGCTATCTCGGCCCCTCCTTCGGCGGCATCAATCTCGAAGACATCAAGGCGCCCGACTGCTTCATCATCGAGAGCCGGTTGCGCGAGCTGATGGACATTCCGGTGTTCCATGACGACCAGCACGGCACCGCGATCATCGCGGCGGCGGGTCTGATCAACGCGCTGGAATTGACCGGACGCGACTTCAAGACGACGAAGCTCGTTTGCAACGGTGCGGGCGCTGCGGCCATCGCCTGCATCGAGCTGATCAAGGCCATGGGTTTCAACGGCGAGAACATCATTCTCTGCGACACCAAGGGCGTGATCTATCAGGGCCGCACCGAGGGGATGAACCAGTGGAAGAGCGCGCACGCGGTGAAGACCGACCGGCGCAGCCTGCGGGAGGCGATGGTCGGGGCGGACGTCGTGTTCGGCCTGTCGCAGAAAGGCGCCTTTGCCGCAGACATGATCGCCTCTATGGCGCCGAACCCGATCATCTTTGCCATGGCCAATCCGGACCCGGAAATCACGCCGGAGGAAGTGGCCGAAATCCGCTCGGATGCGATCATGGCGACCGGCCGCTCGGACTATCCGAACCAGGTCAACAACGTTCTCGGCTTCCCCTACATCTTCCGCGGCGCACTCGATGTGCGCGCCAGCCAGATCAATGATGCGATGAAGATCGCGGCCGCGGAAGCGCTCGCCAATCTGGCGCGCGAAGACGTTCCAGACGACGTCGCAGCGGCCTATCAGGGCCAGCGCCCGCGCTTCGGACCGCAATACATCATTCCCGTGCCTTTCGATCCGCGCCTCATCTCGGCGATCCCCGTTGCGGTGGCGAAGGCTGCGATGGAAAGCGGTGTGGCGCGCAAAGAGATCGAGGAGCTCGGCAGCTATGCCCATGAACTCTCCGCCCGCCGCGACCCGATCGCAGCGGCCACGCAGCGGATCTACGAACATGTGCGCAGTCATCCGAAGCGCGTCGTCTTTGCCGAAGGCGAGGAAGAGCAGGTCATGCGTGCGGCGATTTCCTTTGCCAACCAGGGGCTCGGCACCGCGATCCTGCTCGGCCGCGACGAGCCGCTGAAGGCGACCGCCGAACGGGCGGGGATCGATCTCGACCGGCCGGGCATCGAAGTGGTCAATGCGCGTGTCTCGACCCGGGTGGAGGCTTATACCGAATATCTTTATGCTCGCCTGCAGCGGAAGGGTTACTTGCACCGCGATGCACAGCGGCTGATCAACACGGACCGCAACCATTTCGCCGCCTGCATGGTGGCGCTCGGCGATGCCGATGCCATGGTAACGGGCACCACGCGCAATTATTCGACAGCGCTCGAAGACGTGCGCCGCTGCATCGACACGGCGCCGGGGCATCGTGTCATCGGCGTGTCGCTGGCGCTCGCACGCGGGCGGACGATCGTGGTGGCGGACACCGCCGTGCACGACATGCCGACAGCGGACGAACTCGCCGACATCGCAGAAGAGGCTGCCGGCGTCGCCCATCGGCTGGGGCTTGAGCCGCGCGTCGCCTTGCTTGCCTATTCGACCTTCGGCCATCCGACCGGCGAACGCTCCGAGCGCGTGCGTGAAGCCGTGAAGATCCTCGACCGGCGCGGGGTCTCCTTCGAATATGACGGTGAAATGGGAGCGGATGTGGCGCTGAACAGCCATCGGATGGAGCAGTATCCCTTCTGCCGCCTCTCAGGCACGGCGAACGTGCTGGTCATGCCAGCGATCCATTCGGCGGCGATCTCGACCAAGATGCTGCAGGAACTGGGCGGGCTAACCGTCATGGGGCCGCTGCTCATCGGCCTCGAAAAGTCGGTGCAGATTGCGCAAATGGGCGCCAAGGACAGCGACATCGTCAACATGGCGGCGATTGCTGCCTACAACGCGGCGGGCTGATCGCACTCGGCCCCGCCTCATGCGAACACGGGGGCGGCTTTTGCGAGCCGCTCCATGTCGTCCTCGATCTCGCGCTTCAGCCAGCGCTTGAACTTTTCCACTTTCTCCGACCGCCGCGCATTTTCTGCGGTCACGAAGTAGTGCCCGAAGCCGGTCCTTACCGCTGGACCGAAGGGCGCGACCAGCTGGCCATGCCGCAGCTGATGAGAGGCAATCGTCTGCCAGGCGAGCATCACCCCCTGCCCGGCAATTGCCGCATCGAGGCAGAGGGAGGCTTCGCTGAAGGTGTGGCGGGCCTTTA
>DAMDHD010000003.1:215875-354558 GCA_032102365.1 Allorhizobium sp. CTOTU50464
TCTCCACCCCTTCGAGCCCCGCCGCCGCGAGCCACAGATCCCAGTCGAACATGGCACGGCCGTCGATGATCTTGGGCAGGTCCAAAATGTCCGCTGGCTGCCTCAAATGCTCCGCCATGGCCGGTGTGCAGACCGGCACCACCCGTTGATCGAGGATCAGCTCCGCCTTGAAGCCCGGCCAATGGCCGCGGCCGACACGGATCCGGAGGTCGACATCGGTGTGGCTTGCATCGGTCAGACGATCATTGGCATCGATTCGCAACCCGATCTCGGGAAAGCGCTCGGAAAAGGCGGGGATGCGATGCACCAGCCAGCGGGCGGCGAAGACCGGGGCGACCGAGATGGTCAGCACGCTGTCATCGCTGCGTTTCGCCAGATCCACGGCGCCGGCCAGGTGACGAAAGCCCTCCGATAGACGGGCCAGCACGTCGACCGCCGTCTCGACCGGCACCATGCCACGGCTCGTCCGTTCGAAGAGCAGCCGACCAAGCTGCTGCTCGGTCTTGATGACCTGCTGGCTGACCGCGCCGATCGAAACGCCGAGTTCGTCCGCCGCCGCCTGCAGGGAGCCGAGGCGACCGACAGCTTCAACGGCACGCAGGCCGTTCAGATGCACCTGACTGAGGTTCTTCATATAGAAAAGCTATAATCGATCGGGGCAAAACTCAATTGAATTTCGGTGTCGGGAGCCTGAACATAGCCTCACAAAAAGCAGCAAGATCTTCCAACCGGAGCAGAGAAGGGTCGAGCCATGTTCAAGTTTCTCTGGAGACGCACTACACGTTCGACGCCAGCATCTCATGATTGGCGGCATGACCCCATGGGCCACCCGACAGTGCGAGACATGAGCCTTCGGGAGCTCGCGGACCTGCCGATCGTGGCAGAGGTCCCGAAGCCGGCAAGGACGGTCGAGAGACAGGCATGCGGTGGCCGGCAGAGTGTCGGCCGGATGCACGCTGAGACATGCGCATTGCCACGATGATCGGCAGAAACGGGGTCCCGCATGCTGTGAAAGCCTCTCGCCTGGCCGGCAAGGCCCTCTCCCCCACGGGGGAGAGCGTTTGTGCTCAGCTGGCGCTGGCGAAGCGGCCGGCGTCCGCGCCGTAATAGTTCACGTAGCGGCCGGAGATGCTGGAGATCGGCAGGATGATCAACACGTCGGTCGTGTTGAACGCCTGGTCGACGACGGCACCACTGCCGACCATTGCGCCGAGACGGAGATATCCCTTGATCAGCGGCGGCATGGCAAAGAGGGCGCGGCGGGCATTGACGGCTTCCGACGGCATCAGGTCCATCTCGCGGTAGAGATGCGGCAGCGCATCCACGGCCCATTCGCCGCGCGCGACAGCATTGTGATGCAGGAAGGAAAGCGCAAGCGCGTGTTCTTCCGGCTGCGTGCCGGGGAAGGAACCACAGCCGAACATGGCGTCGATGCGGTGCTGCAGGGCATAGGCCCAGCAACCCTGCCAGAGCAGCTCGACGGTGCGCTTGGTGCGGTATTGCGGCAGGACGCAGGAGCGGCCGAGCTCCATGAAGCGCTTGCCCGGGTGGCGGGCGACCAGCGCATCGACGCCGAATTCCGAACCCGAGTAGAAGCCGCCATGAGCGATCGCCACGTCGTGGCGCAGCAGGCGATAGGTGCCGACGATCTGATCTTCCGTGTCGCCTTCGATGGCGCGGTCGAGAACCAGCAGGTGATCGCAAAGGCCGTCCCAGCTGTCGACGTCGCGGCCGCGGCGGGCGCAATCGGGATCGACCTGGGCCTTCATCTCCTCGACGAAGACGCGGTAACGCACTGCCTGCGCGGCGTCTATCTCGCGTTCGGTGCGGGCAAGGCGGGTCTCAAGGCTGCCAATGCGGCCCAGGAGATCACGGGAGGACGCAAGTCCCAGCGGCAATGCTGCCGGGCTTTCCAAAAGAAGGTCTCGTTCGATCAGTTCCACGCTCATCGGATCTATCCAGCGTTGAAGTCACGGGCCTTTAAACACGACACTGCTACAGGAAAGTGACAAAACTTCGGAGGCTTATGACGCCTGTCAAGCCTCCGGCGGCTTCGGTTTGCGGTGCTGAATGATCTCGTCGATCACGATGCAGATCGCACCAATGGTGATGAAGCTGTCTGCCAGATTGAAGACCGCAAACGACCAGGTGTCCGTGTAAAACAGGATGTAGTCGACGACATAACCATAGGTCAGCCGGTCGATGATATTGCCGAGCGCGCCGGCGATGATCATCGAGAAGCCGAGATGGGCGAAATGCTGCTCCGGGCCGGTCTTGCGCCACAGCCACAGAACGAAGCCGACAATGACGAGGCGCAGGCCGATAATGAACCAGCTGTCGAGATGGGACAGCATGGAAAAGGCGACACCGAGATTGTGGGTGCGGTAGAGCGCCCAGAACGGCAAAACCGGGATCAGTTCATGCATCGGCAGAGTGACTTCCACCGCATATTTGATCGCTTGGTCGAGGATCAGGGCAATTGCGATGAAGGTGAGAACCGGGCCTGGCCGGTTGAAGGCTGCGAGCATGGTCACTTGGCTCCATCGAGCGTGAGCAGGTGGCGGCGGACCTCGAAGAGCATGACGCCGGTGGCGACTGCCAGATTGAGGCTATCGGCCATGCCGACCTGCGGGATGCGGGCGAGCTTGTCAGCCGCCTGAGCCAGCTCATCCGGCAGGCCCGACTGCTCATTGCCCATCATCAGGATGACCGGCTTCGACTTGTAGTCGATGGTGCGGTAGTCGACGGCGCCGGCGAGATGCGTGGCCACGAGGCGGGCATCGACCGACTTCTTCCACTTGAGGAAATCGGCGGGCGTCGTCTTGACCAGCGGCAAAGCGAACATCGAGCCCATGGTGGCGCGCACGGTTTCCATCGAGAAGGGGTCTGTGCAGTCGCCAACGAGGATGACACCGGCGGCACCGGCAGCATCTGCCGTACGGATGATGGTGCCGAGGTTGCCGGGGTCGCGGACGCGATCGAGCGCAATCCAGGTTTCCGAGCCCTTCGGCAGGATGTCCTTCAGCGGTGTCCAGCGCTGTTCGAAGACGGCGGCCACCATTTGCGGATTTTCCCGCCGGGTGATCGAGGACATGACCTTTTCGCTGACTTCCAGCACCAGCCCGCCGGCAGCGACGGTGCGGGCAGCGACCTTCTCGACCAGCGGCTTGCCCTTGCCGGCTTTGGCATAGACAAGGGTGCGGATGGTCCAGCCGCGATCAAGTGCGTCGATGACGAGCTTCAGGCCTTCAGCGAGGAAGGTCTTGCTCTCGTCGCGCGCCTTCTTCAGGGACAGCGCCTTGATGTCCTTGATGATCGGATTGGCGAGGCTGGTGACTTCCTTGACCTGGCCAACGCGGCGGGGTCCCTCATGGCGAAAATCATCGGTCATTTCGGCACCCAGCGGCTGAAAAGAGAGGTGGAAAGCGCACGCCCCGGCGTCTTGCCGTCGAGGCCAGCCTCACGGATCACGAGCTCGCCCGACTCGACCAGACCGCCCTTGCCACGCATGGTTTCGCGCATCAGTTCGTGGATCGAATAGAAGCTCGCGCGGATCGAATAGGCGGTCAGCACCAGACCCACCGCCTTGGGTGCCAGGAGCTCGCGGCAGATGTCGAGCATCAGCGGCAAATGGTCGAAAAGCTGCCAGACCTCGCCATTCGGGCCGCGGCCGAATTTCGGCGGGTCGGTCAGAATGATGTCGTAACGATTGCCGCGACGCTCCTCGCGCAGGATGAACTTCATCGCGTCTTCGCAGATCCAGCGGATCGGCGCCTTGTCGAGGCGGCTCAAGGACTGGTTCTCGCGGGCCCAGCCGATCGCCTTCTTGGAGGCGTCGACATGGGTGACTTCGGCACCGGCAGCAGCGGCAACCAGCGAGGCAACGCCGGTATAGCCGAAGAGATTGAGGACCTTCAGCGGCTGGTCGGCCGCTTCGATCTTCTCCTTCATCCAGCTCCAGTGGGCGATCTGCTCCGGGAAGACACCGACATGACGGAAGGCCGTGAAACGCCCATGGAAATCGACGCCGAAGAGCGAAAGCGGCCAGGTCTCACCGAGCGCCTCGCGGGGAAAACGCCAGCGGCCCATGCCATCTTCATCCGTGTCGCCGGTAAACACCGCATCGGCCTTGTCCCAGACATGGACGGGCAATGCACGCGGCCAGAGCGCCTGGGCTTCCGGCCGCACGATTCTGTAGGGACCGTATTGTTCGAGCTTCAGGCCCTCGCCGCTGTCGATCAGGTGGAAATCACCGGCCCCCGTCGATTCCAGGATCAGCGGCACGCGCTCGGCCGGGCGTTCGCCGGAGCGCACGGTCAAGGGCCGAGCGGACTCGGCCGCTGAGTCAACGGCTTGCGGCTGCGGGCGGCTCTTGGGCGCATCGGCATCGCGGCGTGGCGGGCGGCTAGAACGGTCGTCCCTGCCCTTGGCAGACGCGGGCTTTGCCGAGCCCGGCCGGTCCGAGCCATTGCCTTTCGCCTTCGCTCCCGGGAATGGCTTGCCGGGGCGACGTTCCTTGTTCTTCACGTCTGATATCCGTGGGTCGGTGTTCGTCTCGGCCTGCCCTTAGCATTGCCGGCCCGGCGCGAAAAGGAAATTTGGCGCGAGCACTCGTGGCTCGCGCCGCCGGCGTGGTCAGCGCGCGCCGATCTGGGGAAGGGTCGAGCCGGCGATCTCTTCGGCGCGCGTCTTCTGACGATCCGCCTCGGCCTGCCACTGTTGGGCCATGCGCGACTGGTTGCGCGCCTTCTTGCGGTGCTTGCCCTGGGTGAACCAGGTGACGATCGCACCCAGCAGCACGCCGAGCATGACGGCAAGGATCAGCAGCACGAAGAGGGGTGCTGAAACCGAGAGCGCCTGGTCGGCCGGATTGAAGGGGTTCAGGGCGAGATTGACCGGCGCGCGGTTGGCGACGGCCAGAATGACGAGGAGCACACCGAGCGGAATGAATACCACGAGGCTCACCACTTTGCGCACCATCTCGACAACTCCCATTTCTGCCCGATCCCGCAACCGGGACCTCTCAGTGGTTCAAGGTAAGGACAGAGGCGGAATTTTCAACGCGAAAAGCGTCTTATTCGTCGTCCTCGTCGCCCATGCCGGGGTTGAGACGCTCGCGCAATTCCTTGCCGGTCTTGAAGAAGGGCACCCACTTCTCTTCAACGAAGACGGTTTCGCCCGTGCGGGGATTTCGGCCGGAACGCGACGGGCGGTTCTTGACGGAGAAGGCGCCGAAGCCGCGCAGCTCCACGCGGTTGCCCGCTGCGAGCGCATCGGTAATTTCGTCGAGTACCGCGTTCACAATGTTTTCGACATCGCGATGGTAAAGATGCGGATTGCGGGCCGCGACGATCTGCACCAATTCCGACTTTATCACGCGGACCCCCTGAAATTTCTCTTGTGACGTGAGCGGCGACAAAGTTGCCAAAGCAAAAAAGCTCAGTCAAGGAACAACTTAACCATAAATTGGTGGCTTTGCGAGCGATATGACGTGCATCACACGCTAAATCGTGATCGGCGCCGCCTCACTTTATCCACCCGGCCCGTCGACGCTCCCTCTGGCGCAGTTCTTGTAACCGGGCTGCCACAATCCATATTGGCAAGGACCGGTGGACATGCGAAACGACGAAAGTAGGCGCACAGGTTTCGGCCAAGCGCCATGAGAACGGGTTCCTGTTAATGCTGCAAACGACACATGACGGCCTGCCGACCGCCGACAGCGGATCCGGCGCTGAAGCCTATCGACGGGCTGTGAACCATTCACGCCGTGTACGTCGCCTGCGGTTTCTGCTGCCGGTCGCTGCGCTCGGGATCACGCTTGCCTTCGTGGCCGTCTCCTTTGTCCGCGGCTTGATGCCCGAGGAGCTGCAGATTGAGTCGGCCAAGATCGAAGACGGCAAGGTCGTAATGGAGAAGCCTGCAATCGCCGGGCGCAATTCCGACGGCGTGCGCTATTCGATGCGGGCCGAGCGCGCGCTGCAGGATATCAAGAACCCCAACATGATCACGCTCGAGACGATTGCTGCGGCGGTGCCGGTCAATGACAAGGTTGTCGCCAATGTCGTGGCAACCAGCGGCATCTTCGACCGCGGCGCCAACATCCTCGATCTCGACAAGCCCTTCACCCTGAACCTCAGCAGCGGCATCGATGCACAGTTCGGCTCCGCGCATCTCGATATCTCCGGCGGCACCATGAAGACGGACGATCCGGTGGCGATCCAGACCAAAGGCGCCTCGATTGTTGCGAACTCGCTCGAGATGAAGGATAAGGGGCGAACCATGATTTTTTCGGGCAGCGTCAAGTTGAATATCGAGCCGTCCGCCCTTCGCAGCAATCGGTCTATGGAAGCCGCCCAGCCATGATGAATCGCCCCTCTACCACGTCCGTTGTCGCTGGCTTCCTGTTCGTTTCGGCGAGCATCCTGGCATCGGCCGCTGCAGCCCAGACGACCAACAGCCAGATGGACGGCCTGAAGCTGTCGAACGACCAGCCCATCCAGATCGAAAGCGACGCGCTGGAAATCCGCGAGCAGGAGAAGAAGGCTTTCTTCTCCGGCAATGTGAAGGTGGTTCAGGGCACGACGACGCTACAGGCAGGCTCGATGGTGGTGCATTACCGCGGTGAAGGTCAGACGGTCACGCAGGGCAATGCCGACATCGAGAAGATCGACGTTGCGCAGAAGGTGTTCCTCTCCTCCGGCACGCAGCAGGCAACCGCCGACAAGGGCTATTTCGACATGGCCCAGCAGCTTTTCGTGCTCGAAGGCGAGCGCGTGGTGCTGTCTGAGGGACAGAATGTCTTTGTCGGCTGCAAGCTGACCGTTCAGATGGAAACGGGACGGGCGAAGCTCGACAGCTGTGGCCGGCGCGTCCAGATCCAACTGGATCCCAAGTCCCAGCAGAGCAACTGACGGATCCGCGTGAACGTGCACATTCCTTTCTTCTCCAGGACAAAGCAGGCCAAGAAGGCGGCTGCCCCGGCCGGCCTGCCGGGCGACAAGGCGCGCTACGAAGGCACGCTGATCGCCCATGGACTGACCAAGACATATAATTCCCGTCGTGTGGTCAACGGCGCCTCGCTCGTGGTGCGCCGAGGCGAGGCCGTTGGCCTGCTCGGACCGAACGGGGCTGGCAAGACAACCTGTTTCTACATGATCACGGGGCTGGTGCCGGTCGATGCCGGCACGATCTCGATCAACGGCAATGACGTGACGTCGATGCCGATGTATCGGCGCGCCCGCCTCGGCGTCGGCTATCTGCCGCAGGAAGCCTCGATCTTCCGCGGGTTGACGGTCGAAGAAAACATCCGCGCCGTGCTCGAGGTGCACATTTCCGACAAGCGCAAGCGCGAAGCGAAGCTCGACGAACTGCTGGCGGAATTCCACATCGAGAAGCTGCGCAAGTCACCGGCGGTGGCTCTTTCGGGCGGTGAGCGACGGCGTCTCGAAATTGCCCGCGCGCTGGCGACGGATCCGACCTTCATGCTGCTCGACGAGCCATTTGCCGGCGTCGATCCCATCTCTGTTTCGGATATCCAGAATCTGGTCCGTCACCTGACGGCCCGCGGTATTGGCGTCTTGATCACCGACCATAATGTGCGCGAAACGCTCGGCCTGATCGACCGCGCCTATATCATCCATGCCGGCGAGGTGCTGACCCACGGCCGCGCCAACGACATCGTCAACAATGCCGATGTCCGTCGTCTCTATCTCGGTGAACAGTTCAGCCTCTAGGGTTCGGCGAAGAAAACGCCACCCCTCCCGCTCCTGCGGCTTGACCAAAGTAAAATAAAAAGCAATTTTTGGGCCAAGTGGATTTTTCCCGCGATCAAGGGCGGGAATACGGGGGAATGTAGGGGAGTCGAACGTCCGCCATGGCCTTATCCGCCAACCTGTTCCTGCGACAGAGCCAGTCTCTGGTGATGACTCCGCAGCTGATGCAATCGATTCAGCTGTTGCAGATGACTCACCTCGAACTGATGCAGTTCATCGCGCAGGAAGTGGAGCGCAATCCGCTGCTCGAAATGGCGGCAGATGACGGAGATTTGAGCGGCGACCCTTCCGAGACTGCCGATCGCCACGGCACCGGATCTCAGCAGGACAATCAGGTCAATGGCGATGATTTCGCAGCACCGCCCGCTCTAGACAGCGATTGGTACGAAAACGACGCCAGCGACCGTCTGAACGACCGCCTCGACACCAATTACGATACGGCCTTCGCCGATGAAGGCTCGGCGCAACGCCCCGATGCGCCAGAGCTGCTCGGCCAGTGGAAATCGATGCCCGGGCAATCGGGCGATGGCAGCGAAGGTTTCGACCTCGACGATTTCGTCGCCGGCCAGATCAGCCTGCGTGACCACCTCAATCAGCAGATCCCGTTTGCGCTCAGTACCGCTTCCGATCAGCTGCTCGCCTCGGTGCTTGTCGACCATCTCGACGAAGCCGGCTATCTGCGGGCCGATCTCTCCGAGATATCCAGCCGCCTCGGCCTGTCGTGCAATGCCGTGGAAGAGGTTCTCACCACCCTGCAGACGCTGGAACCCGCGGGTGTCTTTGCCCGCTCGCTCAGCGAATGCCTCGCGATTCAGCTGCGCCAGCGGGACCGCTATGATCCGGCCATGGCCGTTCTTGTCGACAATCTCGAGCTTCTGGCGAAGCGCGATTTCGCGACGCTGAAGAAAATCTGCGGCGTCGACGAGGAAGACCTCATCGACATGCTGTCGGAGATCCGCAAGCTCAACCCCAAGCCGGGCAGCTGCTTCGAACATGCCGTCAGCGAGTCCGTTACGCCTGACATCGTGGTCCGCGCCGATGGAAACGGCGGATGGCGGGTGGAGCTCAACCCGGACGCCCTGCCCCGCGTGCTCGTCAATCACAGCTACATGGCGGCCGTGCGCCCCGGTACGGCCAAGGATGCGCCCGACCAGGCCTTCATGTCGGAATGCCTTCAGAACGCCAACTGGCTGACCCGCAGTCTCGACCAGCGGGCAAAGACCATCACCAAGGTCGCGGCAGAGATTGTCCGGCAACAATCGGCCTTCCTCGATCACGGGGTCGACCATCTGCGCCCGCTCAATCTGAAGACGATTGCCGACGCGATCAAAATGCACGAATCGACCGTCAGCCGCGTCACCACGAACAAATACATGATGACGCCGCGCGGGCTGTTCGAGCTCAAATATTTCTTCAGCGTGTCCATCGCCTCGGCCGAGGGTGGAGACAGCCATTCGGCGGAAGCGGTTCGCCACCGGATCCGCGCACTCATCGCTCAGGAAAGCCCTGATGCCGTGCTCTCCGATGACGACATCGTCGATCAGCTGAAGGCGAGCGGCGTGGAGCTTGCGCGGCGCACTGTTGCGAAATACCGGGAGTCGATGAACATCGCCTCCTCGGTGCAAAGACGCCGTGAAAAGCGCGCCATGGCCAAGGTTTCCGCCGTCTGACCGGCCCAAATCACCGCAAAGATTAACAGGAGATTGACTCTGCGGCCGATGGCGGCTAGAAGCGCGCCGCAATCGACAGCGCACACTGTCGCCGAGGGAAAAGTCCCCTCGACCACGCCCGACAAACGAAGGCAGAGACTGACCGAACCGCTCGAAAAGCTTGGACGCGGACGTCGCTTGGCGTAAAATGGATACGCAACCAATCATAAGAAGGGAAACTCCATGAGTGTGCGTGTATCCGGCAAGCAGATGGAAATCGGTGAAACTTTCCGCCAGCGGATCGAAGACCGAATCCAGGATGCGGTTACCAAGTACTTCGACGGAGGGTATTCCGGGCAAGTGGTCGTTACGAAGTCGCAGTCGCGCTTCGCGGCCGATTGCCTGGTGCATCTCGATACCGGCGCGAACCTGCATGCCGCAGGCGAGGCCAATGATCCGCAAGTGGCGTTCGACACGGCGTTCGAACGCGTCGAAAAGCGCCTGCGCCGCTACAAGCGCAAGCTGAAGGATCATCACGCCGGCGAGGCTCAGAACCCGCCGATCGAGGTGGCCTACACGGTCATGGACTCCGTGGACGAGGATCACGAGGAACTGCCGGAAGACTACGCGCCGACGATCGTGGCCGAGAGCACCAAGAAACTGCGGACCATGTCGGTCGCTACGGCCGTTATGGCTCTCGACATGACGGATGAACCGGTTCTTCTGTTCAGAAACCCGGGAAGTGAACAATTGAATATCGTTTATCGTCGGAATGACGGTAATATCGGGTGGATCGATTCCGCCAACATCAAAGGCTGAGGATCGGCTTGGGCGGCTGCACGAGGCGGCCGCCCGCTCGTCGATCCGAGGCATGAAGGACATTGATATGGCATTGGCAGATTTGCTGCAGCAGGATGCTGTCGTACCGGCCCTCCGGGTGAACTCCAAGAAGCAGCTGCTTCAGGAACTTGCGGCCAAAGCCTCCAAGCTCACCGACATTCCGGAACGGGAAATCTTCGACGTGATCCTGCAGCGCGAGCGTCTGGGTTCGACGGGCGTGGGCAACGGGATCGCGATCCCGCATGGCAAGCTCAACAAGATCACCAAGATCACCGGCGTCTTCGCTCGCCTGGAAACGCCCGTGGATTTTGAGGCCCTGGACGACCAGCCGGTCGACCTCGTTTTCCTGCTCCTCGCACCCGAAGGTGCCGGTGCTGACCATCTCAAGGCCCTGTCACGCATTGCCCGCGTGCTGCGCGACCAGGATCTGGTGGCCAAGCTCCGCGCGACCGAATCCGCTTCGGCGATCTACACCTTCCTGAACGAAGAACAGGCCTCGAACGCGGCCTGATTTGCAGCGTCAGATGAGCTCAACAAAAAAGCGCCCATTGGGCGCTTTTTTCATGCGGTCTCTGACTTGAGTGCTCAAGCCTTGGCGGCGTCCTCGGCAACGGCGTCCGCCTTCGGACCACCCTTGGCGACACCGACCATGGCCGGGCGCAGGACGCGTTCGCCGATCGCATAGCCAGCCTGGACAACCTGAACCACCGTGTTGTTGGGAACATTCGGGTTCGGGACCTCGAACATCGCCTGGTGGAAATTCGGATCGAACTTCTGGCCCTCGGCGTCGATCTTGCGCACACCGTGGCGTTCCAGCGTAGCAAGCATGCCGCGCTCGGTCATTTCCACACCTTCGATGAGTGCCGTCAGCGTTGCGTCGGCCGCAGCGCGCGCCTCTTCCGGCAGCGTCTCAATGGCGCGGCGAAGATTGTCCGAAACGGAGAGCATGTCGCGGGCAAAGCTTGTGACGGCATAGGACTTCGCGTCCTTGATCTCGCGGTCGGTGCGGCGACGCAGATTGTCCATCTCAGCGGCGAGGCGCAGGAAGCGGTCGCGCAGGTCGGCGTTCTCGGCCTGGAGGGCTTGCACAGGGTCCAGCTGAGCCTCCGTCGCGCCCTCGTCTGCGCCCGCAGCCTGCTGTTCAGCCGCTTCGGTTGCGTGCGCCTCGTGGGCCGCCGCGTCAGGTCCGTTCTTGTTGGTTTCTTCGGTCATGACGTTCTCCGAATGGTTTTGATGTCCGAACTCTCGGTGTCGAATTCGTGCCCGATATCAGGGTTTGAGGTGAAAAAATCAAGGGTTGGCGGGAAATCCGCCTAACGCCCGCTGCGCGACAGCCGGGCCATCAGCTGCGCCGTGTAGTCCACCATCGGCACGATCCGCGAGTAATTCAGGCGCGTCGGCCCGATGACGCCGACGGCACCGACGATGCGGTCTTCGCCATCGCGGTAGGGTGCCACGATCAGCGAGGAACCCGACAGCGAGAAGAGCTTGTTCTCGGAGCCGATGAAGATGCGCACGCCCGGCCCGCTTTCGGCCAGGTCGAGGATCTCGATCAGGCTTTCCTTGCGCTCGAGGTCGTCGAAGAGCAGCCTCAGCCGATCGATATCCTCCGAGCCGGCAAGCCCTTCGAGCAGGTTGGCGCGGCCACGTACGATCAGTCGGGCCGGCTGCTTTTCTGCGACTTCGCCCGACCAGACGGCAAGGCCGCGCTCCACCAGATCCTGCGAAAGCGTGTCGAGTTCGCTTGCGACCTGGGTCTTCAGCTTCTCAATCTGCCCGCGCAATTCGCGCAGCGTCTGGCCGGCAAGATTGGCGTTCAGAAAGTTCGCTGCTTCCGTCAACTGCGAAGCGGTGACGCCGGCTGGTAGCTCGATGATGCGGTTTTCGACCTGATTGTGCTCGCCGACGAGGACGGCAAGGGCCTTGGTCGGCTCGAGCCGGATGAATTCGACATGCTTCAGCACGGGATCGTTCTTCGACGATATGACGAGGCCGGCGCCGCGCGACAGCCCGGAGAGCATGCGGCTCGCTTCAGTCAGCATCGCCTCCATCGGCTGGTCGGCGCTGGTCGGGCGGATCTGCCGCTCGATCTCGTCGCGCTCCCCTTCAGAGAGATCGCCCACCTGCATGAAGGCGTCGACAAAGAAGCGCAGTCCCGCCTGTGTCGGCAGCCTGCCGGCGCTGACATGGGGTGCATAAATGAGGCCGAGATCTTCAAGATCGCTCATGACATTGCGCACCGAGGCCGGGGATAGCGACATCGGCAGCAGGCGCGACAGGTTGCGCGAGCCCAGCGGGTCACCGGAATCGAGATAAGTCTCGACGATGCGGCGAAACACTTCCCGTGAGCGTTCGTCCAGCGACGCGGAAACGTCTGCGACAGTCGTCTTCAGTGATGCCATTGGCGCAGCGGACAGGATCTCAGAGGTTTCATGGCGCAAATATAATCACTGCTTGTTCGATGACCAAGGGGTATTTGAGGCTTCGACACGCCTCCTGCGGCGTTGCGGCATGGTTTTTCTTTGCAAATGGGTGGCTCCCTCCTTAGAAGGCAACGAACAACTCAGGAGATTGCAATGCGGCCATCCGGCAGAAAAACCGACCAAATGCGCAAGGTCTCGTTCGAGCGCAATTTCTCCAAGCATGCGGAAGGCTCCTGCCTGGTGAAGTTCGGGGACACGCATGTGCTGTGCACCGCAAGCCTCGAGGACAAGACGCCGCCGTGGCTGCGCAATTCCGGCAAGGGCTGGGTGACGGCCGAATACGGCATGCTGCCGCGCGCGACCGGCGAGCGCATGCGCCGCGAAGCCTCCTCCGGCAAGCAGAGCGGCCGCACCCAGGAAATCCAGCGGCTTATCGGCCGGTCGCTGCGCGCCATCGTCGACCTGGAAGCGCTCGGCGAGCGCCAGATCTCGATCGACTGCGACGTCATTCAGGCGGATGGCGGCACGCGCACGGCGGCAATCACCGGCTCGTGGATCGCCCTGCACGACTGCCTGAAATGGATGGAAGCGCGCAGCATGGTGAAGGTCGAGAAGGTTCTGAAGGATCATATCGCGGCTATCTCCTGCGGGATCTTTGCAAGCCAGCCGGTGATCGACCTGGATTACCTCGAAGACTCGGCAGCCGAGACCGATGCCAACTTCGTCATGACCGGCTCCGGCGGTATTGTCGAAATCCAGGGCACGGCGGAAGGCAAGCCCTTCAGCCAGGACGAGTTCCTGACGCTTCTTGGCCTTGCCCGCAACGGTATCGATGAACTGGTGGCCCTGCAGAAGCAGGCGATCGGCTAAACTTGAGGGCCGGGTCGATGGCACAGGAGATCGAAGGTGTTCTGGAGGCCGCGCTCTATGCGTCCGATCTGGATGCCGCCGAGCACTTCTATGGCACCGTCCTCGGCCTCGAGCGCATCGCCCGCCACGATGACCGGCACATCTTCTTCCGCTGCGGTCAGACCGTGGTGTTGATCTTCAACGCCGACGAGACGATGAAGGCTGCGCCTCCCGGTGCGCTGCCCGTGCCGCCTCATGGCGCCACAGGTGCGGGACATCTCTGCTTTCGCGTTTCGGGAGACAGACTGGACGACATGGTCGCGAAGCTGACAGCCGCCGGAGTGGCGGTCGAGGCCGATTTCCGCTGGCCGACCGGCGCCCGCTCGATCTATTTCCGCGACCCGGCCGGCAACAGCCTGGAATGCGCCGAACCCAAACTCTGGAATCTCTGAGGACCCCATGCGCAAGCTCGACACCCGCACGATCGTCGTGGCCAGCCACAATGCCGGCAAGATCGCCGAAATTGCCGACCTGATCGGCCCCTTCGGCTTCTCGGCCAAATCGGCCAAGGACCTTGCTTTCGTCGAGCCCGACGAGACGGGCACGACGTTCGAGGAAAATGCGGCGATCAAGGCACTGGCCTCGGCCAAGGCGTCCGGTCTGCCGGCGCTGTCCGACGACAGCGGGCTGGTGATCGATGCGCTCGACGGTGCGCCCGGCGTCTACACGGCCAACTGGGCCGAGCGGGAAGACGGTACGCGTGATTTCCCCTGGGCGATGGAGAAGGTCGAAAAGGCGCTGGCCGAGCGGGGCGCGACCGAGCGTTCGCAGCGGACCTGCCGCTTCGTCAGCGTGCTCTGTCTCGCCTGGCCGGACGGTCACACCGAATTCTTCCGCGGCGAGGTCGAAGGCACCATTGCCTGGCCGCCGCGTGGGTCCGCCGGCTTCGGCTACGACCCGATCTTCCAGCCTGAGGGGCATGAACGCACCTTCGGCGAGATGACGGCGGACGAGAAGCACGGCTGGAAGCCGGGTGATGCGGCGGCGCTGTCGCACCGCGCCCGCGCCTTCAAGCTCTTCGTCGAAACCTGCCTGGAGGCCTGAAGCGTTGACCGACCGGTCCTTCACGCTGCTGCCCGATACGGGGGAACCCGGCTTCGGCGTTTACGTGCATTGGCCCTTCTGCGCGGCCAAGTGCCCTTACTGCGACTTCAACAGCCATGTGCGGCATCAGCCGGTCGATCAGGCGCGCTTCGTTCAGGCGTTCCTCACCGAGCTGAAGGCCGTGCGGGCGTTGTCGGGGCCGAAGACGGTGACCAGCGTGTTCATGGGCGGCGGCACGCCTTCGCTGATGGATCCTTCGACGGTCGGCGCGATCCTCGACGGGATCGCCGCCAACTGGCACATGCCTGATGGCATCGAAATCACGATGGAGGCGAACCCCTCCAGCGTCGAGGCCACCCGTTTCCGCAGCTACAGGGCCGCGGGTGTGAACCGGGTTTCGCTCGGCGTGCAGGCGCTGAATGATCCGGATCTCAGATTTCTCGGACGACTGCATGACGTGGCGGATGCGCTGAAGGCCATCCGGCTGGCGCGCGAGATCTTTCCGCGCATGTCCTTCGATCTCATCTATGCCCGCCCCAACCAGACGGTCGAGGCCTGGGAGAAGGAGTTGAAGGAGGCGATCTCCTATGCGGTCGATCACCTCTCGCTCTACCAGCTGACCATCGAGGAAGGCACCGCCTTTTACGGCCTGCACAAGGCCGGCAAGCTGATCGTGCCCGACGACGAGCATGCCGCCACCCTTTACGAGGCGACGCAGGAGATCACGGCGCGCGAAGGGCTTGCGGCTTACGAGGTTTCCAACCACGCCCGCCCGGGAGCCGAAAGCAGGCACAACCTCACCTATTGGCGCTACGGCGATTATGCCGGGATCGGCCCCGGCGCGCATGGACGGCTGACGCAGGGGCGGAGCAAGATCGCAACGGTGGCCGAACGGCATCCCGAGACCTGGCTTTCCGCCGTCGAGCAGAACGGCCATGGCATCATCGACCGCGAGGAGCTGGATCACGAGGCGCAGGCGGACGAATTGTTGCTGATGGGGCTTCGCCTGCGCGAGGGTGTCGACCTCGCCCGCTGGCAGCAGCTTTCCGGCCGCGACCCCGATCCGGACAAGGAGCAGTTCCTCCTGGACCAGGGCTTCATCGAGCGCCTCGGCAATTCGCGGCTGCGCTGCACGCCGCCGGGCATGCTGATCCTCGACGCCGTCGTCGCCGATCTCGCCTGTTGAGCGCCGTTATCGATCCCGAATTGCTGATGAGGTCTCTTACCGAGGCGCTCGATTGAACGAAAGAAGCCCGCCGGCGACAAACCGGCGGGCTTTTGTATTCTGCAGACGACTGATCGCTTATTCGTTGATCAGGCGGCGCAGGAGTTCGATTTCCTGCGACAGCTTCTGGTCGGCCGAGATAAGCTCCTCGATCTTGCGAACCGCATGCAAGACCGTCGTGTGGTCACGTCCGCCGAAGCGACGCCCGATCTCCGGGAAGGAGCGCGGGGTGAGCGTCTTCGACAGATACATGGCGATCTGGCGCGGCTTGACGATGACGCGGGTGCGGCGGTTCGAGACGAGTTCCTGACGCGAGACGTTGTAATGACGGGCGACGACGCGCTGGATGTCTTCGATGCGCACACGCTTCTGGTCGCCGGCACCAACGAGATGGGCAAGCAGTTCGTCGACGCGTTCGATCGACAGGTTCGGTTCGAAGGAGCGACGGAAGAGCAGCTGGTTGAAGGCGCCTTCCAGATCACGGCCGCTGCTGGTGATGTTGCGGGCGACGTGTTCGAGAATGTCTGCGGGAATGTCGAGCGAGGGGTCGTCCTTGCGGGCAACTTCCAGGCGCGACTTCATCATGTCGAGGCGCATTTCGTAGTCGGGCGCTTCCATCTCGATGGCAACGCCACCCTGGAGGCGCGAGCGAACGCGCGGATCGAGCGATTCCAGTTCCCAAGGTGCGCGGTCGGCGGCGACGACGACCTGTTTGGCGCTGTCGAGCAGCATGTTCAAGAGATGGCAGAACTCGTGCTGGATCATCTTGCCCTGCAGGAACTGCATGTCGTCGATGATCAGGAGGTCGATGTTGCGCAGCGAGTCCTTGAGCGTCAGGGCATCGTTGTCGCGGATCGCGGTGGCGAAGCGCCACATGAAATATTCGGCCGTCAAATAGACGACGCGCGGCTGGCGCGGGCTCTGGATAGCCGCATTGGCAATCGCCTGCAGGAGATGCGTCTTGCCGAGGCCAACCGAGGAATGGATGAAGAGCGGGTTGAAGCGCACGGCGCCGGCACCGGCTTCGGCAATCGTCTTGGCGGCAGCGAGGGCCACGCGGTTGGAGGCGCCTTCGACAAAGCCGTCAAAGGTGTAGCGGCTGTCGAGCGGCGAACCGAAGAGCGGACCGCTCTGGCTGCGCGGAGCCGTCCCATTGGACGGAGCCTGCGGCTGCGCGATCTGGCCGATCGACTGGGGACCGGACTTGCGAGCGGCAGCAGGCTGGGCGGCTTCGCTGCCGGCGGCGCGCTCTTCCACCTGGGGACCGCGGGTGCTGCGGCTTGCGCTGCGCACCATGATCTCGACCTTGAGGATCGAGGGATCTTCGGCCTGGAAGATGGAGGTGATGAGATCGAGATAGCGGTTGTTGATCCACGACTTCAGGAAAGTGGTGGGGACCGTCAGACGGACCACGCTCTTCGATGCGGAATGGAGCTTCAGGCGCCCAAACCAGCTTTGGTAGACGTCGACCCCGACCTGAGCCTTCAGTCGCTTGCTGAAGCGGTCAAAGAGATCGTTATGCTTCATATCGGCATTCTCTCCTGCTCCGTCGGAGCACGCGGCGCCAAGCGCCGAATGTGCATTGTCCCCGTTCGCCAATGCACCGGCCGTCATAGAGTTCATCTGCATTTTGCCGCCTTCCAATTCATTCCAGGTGTCGGGCGTTTCTCTCGCCGTCCGACAGCCGCTTCATCTCACGACGACCCCTAGAGATCGACAGTCCCCGAACACTCGTCGCGCTTCAGCCAAAAGCCCGACACAGCTTCCGTCGCCCCCTCACGCCGACGGATGTCCTTTCACAGCGAACGGCATCCTCGTCATGCCGATCGTTCATCCCTTCAGAGCCGCAGGGCCCTTTCAAGGCACAAATCGTCATCACCCGGAAACAGCCAAGTTTCCGATGCAACGCCGATCACTTTATGAGAAAACGGAATGGACACACTCCGCTCCGGCAAAGGCGACTATCTTGAGAGCATTTCTGCCGTTCAGACCGTCGGTTCGGGCTAGTCCCTCGCCCTTTGCTGAGAAACATTAAGGCAGGATCAAATGTGAAGATCAACACCGATTTTTACGGTAGCGAAGCCTCAGGCCATTGACTCTTGGTACTTCATTTTTGCGTCACATTCGGGCGAAAAAGAATCGCTTTTGAATCAAGGAGATTCCCAAACGGGCACAAAACGGGGTTGTCGCAAAGCCAAAAAATAAAATTTTCCTTGACGGCCAGGAGGGGTAACTTCCCCCGGCCCGGAGGGGGCCTTACGCGAGCCACCTCCTTGAAGCCATTGGAAACATTCGATTTTTTATGTCATCGGAATGACAAGCTGCGCTGCAACAGAAAATCCTAAAACATCAATTTGCAGTAAAACGCAGCACCAACGACAAAGAGCCCGGCGAAACACCAGGCTCTTCACAATTTGTCAAAAAGGTGTCTAAAA
This sequence comes from Allorhizobium sp. CTOTU50464, assembly GCA_032102365.1. Classification (GTDB taxonomy): domain Bacteria; phylum Pseudomonadota; class Alphaproteobacteria; order Rhizobiales; family Rhizobiaceae; genus Allorhizobium. Next base: position 234,173 of record DAMDHD010000003.1, read on the forward strand.
TTAGACAGCCAGCGCCTTCACACGAGCAGCAAGACGCGAGATCTTGCGCGATGCAGTGTTGGCATGAACGACGCCCTTGGTGGCAGCGCGCTGGATCTCTGGCTGAGCAGCCTTCAGAGCATCCTTGGCGACAGTTGCGTCACCCGAAGCGATGGCTTCTTCGACCTTGCGGATGAAACCACGGACCCGCGAACGACGAGCCTTGTTGACTGCAGTACGGGCAGCGATCTTGCGGGTCGCCTTCTTCGCCGAAGTTGTGTTGGCCATAATGCCTCTCTCGAATTCAAACCAAAGCCCACCATCGCCGCGTCGGGTCGTTGCGACCTGCCATACCAGCACTTGGGGAGCTGTTTCATGGGGAAAGCGCATCGGCTTTCCCAACCGTGGGCGGGCATATAGCGGGAAAGCGCGATTGCGTCAACGCGGATTCTGCAGATAACGCGCCTTCCCTTGCGCTTATCTGTTCTTGAAGCTCGGCTTCCGTTTCTCCACGAAGGCAGCCATTCCCTCCTTCTGGTCTTCGGTCGCGAACAGCGAATGGAACAGGCGACGCTCGAAACGCAAGCCTTCGCTCAAGGTCTGCTCGAAGGCGCGGTTGACCGCCTCCTTGGCCATCATCACGGAGGGCAGAGACAGCGAGGCAATCTTGGCTGCCGCTTCCAGCGCCTCGTCCAGAAGCCGCTCGGGTTCGACGACGCGGGCCACAAGGCCCGCGCTTTCTGCTTCCGCTGCATCCATCATCCGGCCGGTCAGGCAGAGATCCATGGCCTTGGCCTTGCCGACGGCGCGGGTGAGACGCTGGGAGCCGCCCATGCCGGGGATGATGCCGAGCGTGATCTCGGGCTGGCCGAACTTCGCGGTCTTCGAGGCAATGATGAAGTCGCACATCATGGCGAGTTCGCAGCCGCCGCCGAGGGCGAAGCCGGAGACCGCGGCGATGATCGGCTTGCGGAAGCCCGCCACCTGATCCCAGCCGCCGATGAAGTCGCCGGTATAGCTGTCGACGAAATCGAGCGACTGCATCTCCTTGATATCCGCGCCGGCGGCGAAGGCCTTTTCCGACCCCGTCAGCACAACGGCCGCGATATCGGCGTCCGCCTGCAGTTCGGCTAGGAGCTGGCTGAGCTCGCGCATGACGGTCGAGTTCAGCGCGTTCAGCGCCTGCGGGCGATTGAGCGTCACCAGCGCAACACGATCGCGCCGTTCGATCAGCAGGGTTTCAAATGACATGGCTTCCTCCCTCCGCGGCCTTCAGGCCTCATTTCTGGCAGGCGCGACAATAGAATGTCGAGCGGCCGGATTGAACTATCCTTTCGACGGTACCGCCACAACCATCCGTGAGGCATTCCCTCCCCTCTCGATCATAGGCGCGGAAGAAATGCTGGAAGTAGCCGAGCGTGCCGTCCGCCTGGATATGGTCGCGTAGCGAAGAGCCGCCGGCCTCGATCGCGTCTGCAATGACCTCGCGGATGGCACTGGCAAGCAGCGTCAGTTGCGGTTTCGGCTTGCCGGTCTTCGTGACCAGGGTGGAGACCTTGCGGGTGGGCGACAGGTGCGACCGCCAGAGCGCCTCGCAGACATAGATATTGCCGAGGCCGGCGATCACCTTCTGATCCAGAAGCGCGCTCTTCAACGGCTGGGCGCGTCCGGCGAACCGGGTGGCGAGATAATCCGCCGAGAGCATGTTGCCCACGGGTTCGGGACCGAGCTCGCGAAAGGCCGGATAGGTATCGAGTTCCGAGCGCGCCATCAGATCCATGAAGCCGAAGCGACGGGGGTCATTATAGACGATGCGAACGGCGCCCTCCGGACGCTCCAGATGGAAGATGACGTGGTCGTGCTTTTCGTCCTTGCTGCGTTCGTGGTGGAAGACGCCGGGCAGGTTCGCGCCCTCCTCTGCCTCGATGCGGAAGGAGCCGGACATGCCGAGATGGGCGATCAGGGTCAGGTCGTCTTCAAAATCGACAAGCAGGTATTTCGCCCTGCGTGACAGCGCCTGGATGCGGCGTCCCGCAACCCTTGCGGCAAAATCGCGCGGCAGCGGAAAGCGCAGATCTGCACGCCGCAGCTCCAGGCGCTGCAGTCTCGCTCCTTCCATCGCGGGGGCGAGGCCGCGTCTTACCGTCTCAACCTCTGGCAATTCCGGCATTCAAGCCCATCTTTCTGTTTGAACCGCTTCTTTAAAGGTCTATAGACCAGCCAGCCTTTGGCTTATCCTGCGCAGATAGCGCGTGACGAGCCTTTTCGCTATGGTCCGCCGACCGTTCCGATATGTGGAGTGAACCGATGACTGCAAGCCGCATTTCCGCCGATGGCGGCATGGAAACCTCCTACGGGTTTCGCCAGGTCGACGAGCAGGAAAAGCAGGGGCTGGTCAACGAGGTCTTCCACAAGGTGGCCAAGCGCTACGACATCATGAACGACGTGATGTCGGCCGGCCTGCACCGCGTGTGGAAAGATTCGATGGTCGCGGCGCTCAATCCGCGCAAGGATCCCAATTACAAGGTGCTCGACGTCGCGGGCGGCACCGGCGACATTGCGTTTCGCATCGTGGAAGCCTCCAACCGGATGGCCCATGCGACCGTGCTCGACATCAACGGGTCGATGCTCGGCGTCGGTGCCGAGCGTGCGGAGAAGAAGGGGCTTTCGCCCAACCTCACCTTCGTCGAGGCCAATGCCGAGAGCCTGCCCTTCGAGGACAAGAGCTTCGACGCCTATACGATCGCCTTCGGCATCCGCAACGTGCCGCATATCGATGTCGCACTTTCGGAAGCCTTCCGCGTCCTTAAGCGTGGCGGTCGTCTTCTGGTTCTCGAATTCTCCGAGGTCGAGATGCCGCTTCTCGACAAGGTCTATGATGCCTGGTCGTTCAACGCGATCCCGCGTTTCGGCAAGATGATCACGGGTGACGCGGAGCCCTATCAGTATCTCGTGGAATCGATCCGCAAGTTCCCCAACCAGCCCGATTTTGCGCGCATGATCGAACGTGCGGGTTTCTCCAACGTCAAGTTCACCAACTATTCCGGCGGCATCGCCGCGCTGCATTCCGGCTGGAAGATCTAAGCCGTATGAGCACGATCGGGGCATATTTCCGCCTGGCGCGGGTGGGCTGGGTGCTGGTGCGGGAAGGCGTGATTGCCGCCCTGCCATCGGAGGGCCTGCCGCCGATGGTGGGCATTGCCAAAGCCGCCGTCGCACCCCTGGCCCGCAATCGGGCGAAATCTGCCGAGCGCTCCGACCGGCTGGCGCGGGCCGTTGCGCGGCTCGGCCCCTCCTATGTGAAGATCGGTCAGTTCCTCGCCACGCGTCCGGATGTGGTCGGCGCCGAATTCGCAGAAGATCTGGCCGGGCTGCAGGACCGCATGGCCTTCTTCCCGACGGAGGCGTCAAAGGCGACGATCCGGGAGTCGCTCGGCCGCTCCATCGACGATCTCTACGCGCATTTCGGCGAACCCATCGCTGCGGCATCGATCGCCCAGGTCCATCCGGCCGAGGTGGAGACACCAGAGGGCAAACGCAAGGTGGCGGTCAAGGTGATCCGGCCTGGCGTGCGCAAACGGTTTGCCGCCGATCTCGAGGCCATGTACCTCGTCTCGCACATGCAGGAACGCTTCCTGCCGCATACGCGCCGACTGCGCCCGGTCGAAGTGACGAAGACGCTGGAGCAGACCACCAAGGTGGAGATGGATCTCCGCCTGGAGGCTGCCGCGCTTTCGGAGATCGCCGAAAACACCAAGGACGATCCGGGTTTCCGGGTCCCCAAGGTCGACTGGGAGCGGACCGGCCGCGATGTCGTCACCATGGAATGGATCGACGGCGTCAAGATGTCGGATGTCGAGGGCTTGAGAGCCGCTGGCCATGATCTCAACGCGCTTGCCGACACGCTGATCCAGTCCTTCCTGCGCCACACGCTGCGCGACGGCTTCTTCCATGCCGACATGCATCCGGGCAATCTCTTCGTCGATCCCACGGGCATGATCGTGGCCGTCGACATGGGCATTGCTGGTCGTCTCGGGAAGAAGGAGCGCCGTTTCCTTGCCGAGATCCTCTACGGCTTCATCACGCGCGACTACATGCGTGTTGCCGAGGTACATTTCGAGGCCGGCTATGTGCCGTCGCACCACAATGTCGCAAGCTTTGCCCAGGCGATCCGGGCGATCGGCGAGCCGATCCACGGGCAGCCGGCCGAAACGATCTCCATGGCCAAGCTGCTGACCCTGCTTTTCGAGGTCACCGAACTCTTCGACATGCAGACGCGCCCCGAGCTCGTCATGCTGCAGAAGACGATGGTCGTCGTCGAAGGCGTGTCGCGCATTCTCAACCCGCGCTTCAACATGTGGAAGGCCGCCGAGCCGGTGGTCTCGCACTGGATCCGCGACAATCTCGGTCCGAAGCGCATCGCGACGGATCTGCGGGATGGTGCGAAGGCGGCGCTGAGGCTCGCGGAGGCTCTGCCCGAGATTGCAGCCAAAACCGAGAAGCTGCATAATGACATCGTTCGCATGAGCGAGGATGGCTTGCGGTTTGATGCGGAAACTGCAGAACGCATCGGTCGCGCCGAAGCGCGGCACACGCGGCTCGGAAGGCTGGCGCTCTGGGTCATTGCGATCTCGGCTGCGGTGATCGCCTTCCAAATTTCATAAGGCGATCGTCCCCTTCAAAAGAAAACGGATTTTCTCGATCTTTCGATGGAACAAAGTCGCGGGAGCCGTGTTTTAACGTCATTGCGCAGCTTTTGTTCCTCTGGGAGTTACATGTCCGCCACCCAAGCCGGTTTCGTACGGTCCACGCTCCTCTTCCTCCTGATCGGCACCGCTATTCTCATCGGGATCATCGTCGCAACCCTCGGGCTCGTGGAGCGCACCCGCTCGACCTTCGACTACATCCTGCAGGAGCGCAACATCCGCCGTATGGCAGCGGATCTGATGCAGAAGCTCACCGATGCCGAAACAGGGCAGCGCGGTTTCGTCATCACCGGTGAGGAGCTGTTCCTGCAGCCCTATGAAGGTGCTGTCTCGGAAATTCGCGAAAATGTGGAAGCGCTGGCGGAAGCCGTCAAAGACCGGCCGATCAAGGCTGAGCGGATGGACACATTGCGCGAGAAGATCCGCGGCAAGCTCACCGAGATGGGTCAGGCGATCAATCTCGTGCGCAGCGGCGAACAGGACGAAGCCATCGAATTGGTCCGCGGTGACGTCGGTCGCGAGCTGATGGACGATATTCGTCAGATGCTCGACGAGTTCAAGGACCTCTCCGACGCCAATGTCGAAACGGGAACCCAGGAACAGATCGCCGCGACGCAGCAGCTCCAGTGGATCACGTTGGGCGGCGGCATTGCCATCGTCGCCGTCATGGGCGGCGCCCTTCTGGTCGTGGCTCAGCATGTCCGCGCGCTCGCGGCATCGCGTCAGGAGGTCGAGGTACTGAACCAGGGCCTGGAGGCCCGTGTGGCCGAGCGCACCGACGACCTGATGCGGGCGAACCAGGAAATCCAGCGTTTCGCCTATATCGTCACGCATGACCTGCGCGCGCCCCTCGTCAACATCATGGGCTTTACGGCCGAACTCGACGCGTCGCTCAAGTCGCTGCAGGCCTATGTCCTGAACGACGGCAAGACCGTTTCGGAAGATCAGATCCACGAGGCCCGACTGGCCGCGGCAGAAGACCTGCCGGAAGCGATCGGCTTCATCCGCTCATCGACGAAGAAGATGGACGGCCTGATCAACGCCATCCTGAAGATCTCGCGAGACGGTCGACGCCAGCTGAAGCCGGAGATCGTCGAACTGCAGCCGATGCTCGAGACCATCACCAACAGCGTCTATCACCAGATCAGCGAAAGCGACGGCAGCATCAAGCTTGAAATCAAGGCTCCGCGCCTTAACACCGACCGCCTGTCGGTCGAACAAATCCTTGGTAACCTTTTCGATAATGCTATCAAATATAAACATCCGGATCGGCCCTTGGCCCTTGCTGTCCGAACCGCGCCCGAAGGGCGACACATGGTTCGGATCGAGGTGGAGGACAACGGCCGTGGCATTGCAGAACACGATCACGAACGCATTTTCGAACTCTTTCGCCGTTCCGGCCAACAGGATCAGTCCGGCGAAGGAATTGGTCTTGCCCATGTCCGCTCCCTTGCGCGGAACCTTGGGGGGGAGATAACCGTTCAGTCCCGTTTAGGGGAAGGATCGACCTTCGTACTGCGACTGCCATCTGACCTGTCACGCTTGGTACGGAGTTGAATAATGAAAGCCGTGGGTAAGGAAGTCACCATCATCATGGTCGAGGATGACGAAGGTCATGCTCGTCTCATCGAGAAGAACGTGCGTCGTGCCGGCGTGCACAACGAGATCATTCCGTTCACCAACGGAACGGACGCGCTGGACTATGTTCTCGGCAAGGACCGTAGCGGTAAGGTTTCAGAAGACCGGTATCTGCTGATCCTGCTCGATCTCAATTTGCCCGACATGTCGGGCACGGATATTCTTGATCAAATTAAATCCAATTCGCATACGCGGCGGCTCCCGGTCGTCATCTTGACGACAACGGATGACGAGCGCGAAATCCAGCGGTGCTATGACCTCGGGGCCAATGTTTATATCACCAAGCCTGTCGACTACGACAACTTCGCCAATGCCATTCGACAACTCGGATTGTTCTTCTCCGTCATGCAAATCCCCTGAGGATGGCCCGGCGATGCGCTTCAGCGTCCTCTACATCGACGACGATGCGGCCATCGCCCGGCTGGTGCAGCGGTATATGGGTCGCCTCGGTCACGAGGTAGCCCATTCCGAGACCGAGGACGACGCGCTCGCTTTGTTGCGCGCGCGCCCGTTCGACGTTGTCGTTCTCGACCACTATCTGCGCCAGACCACCGGCCATGACGTGCTCGCACGCATGCGCGAGGCGGCGATCGACGTGCCGGTCGTCTATGTCACCGGTTCCAACGAGGCCCAGGTCGCGATCGAAGCGATCAAGGCGGGTGCTGCCGACTACGTGATCAAGACGGTCAGCGACGACTTCCTGTCGCTCCTGTCGAGCGCCGTCGAGCAGACCGTGGCCAATGCCCAGCTGAGAGCCGCCAAGGCACGGGCGGACGAAGAAATCCGTCTCGGCAAGGAGCGGGCCGAAGCTCTGCTCGCCGAAGTGAACCATCGTGTTGCCAATTCTCTGGCGCTCGTCGCAAGCCTGCTGCGACTGCAGATCTCCAGCGCGCGGAGCGAGGAGGTCAAAGCGGAACTGGCCGAGACCCAGGCGCGCATCACCGCGATTGCCGGCATGCATCGCAGCCTCTACACCTCCGACGACGTCTCGAAGGTGGAACTCGACCGTTATCTCGGCCGCCTGACGGCTGAACTCTACAGCTCCCTGCACAGCGTAGAAAAGCCGATCCGCCTCTTGCTCGATGCCGATCCGATTTCGCTCAGCGCAGACAAGGCGGTGTCCGTCGGCATGATCGTCACCGAACTCGTGACCAATGCCTTCAAATACGCCTATTCTCCGGGACAGGCCGGCGACATCCGTGTGCAGTTGAAAATGGTCGGCGATGACGCAGCCCTGTTGCGGGTCGAAGATGACGGCATCGGCATCGATCCTGACAGTGCCCCGAAGGGTACGGGTCTCGGCAGCCGCATCGTCAAGTCGATGGCCTCGACGCTGGGCGAAGGTCTGCGCTATCTGGAAGGCACCGACGGGACCGTCGCCGAGGTGCCCCTCAAGCTCGACAGCAGCGCAGGCTGACGCGCATTTACCACTCTGGCCACCAGGGTGTTGCCCTGTGCCGGATTTGCGCTAGGGTCGCCCCGACAGAGATGAAGGGTTTGCCGTCATGACCTTGGCCGGAAAGCGCATTTTGCTTGTGATTGCAGGGGGCATTGCCGCCTACAAGAGCCTGGACCTGATCCGCAGGCTCCGGGAACGCGGTGCGAGCGTGCGTCCGATCATGACCCGCGGCGCGCAGGAATTCATCACGCCGCTCGCCGTCGGCGCTCTCTCCGCCTCCCATGTCTATACCGAACTCTTCTCGCGGGAAGACGAGCAGGATGTCGGCCATATCCGGCTGGCGCGCGAATGCGATCTCGTGCTCGTTGCCCCCGCAACCGCGGACCTGATGGCCAAGATGGCAAACGGGCTGGCCGACGATCTTGCGTCGACCGTGCTGCTGGCGACCGACCGGCCCGTGCTGGTCGCGCCCGCCATGAACCCGAAGATGTGGGCGCATCCGGCCACCCAGCGGAATGTTGCCGTGCTTCAGGGCGACGGGATCCAGATGATCGGCCCAATGGAGGGCGAGATGGCCGAAAGCGGCGAACGCGGCCGCGGACGCATGGCCGAGCCGCTGGATATCGTCGCCGGTGTCGAAGACCTGTTATCCGGGCCGAAGCCGCTCGCGGGCATGACGGCCGTCGTGACATCGGGCCCTACCCATGAACCGATCGATCCTGTGCGCTACATCGCCAACCGCTCGTCGGGCAAGCAGGGCCATGCGATCGCCGCAGCCCTTGCCCGCCTCGGCGCGGAGGTGACGCTGGTTTCCGGGCCCGTCACGATCCCCGATCCCGCAGGAGTTCGGACGCTGCATGTGGAGCGAGCCGAGGAGATGCGCGATGCAGTACTTGGCGCTCTCCCCGCCGATATCGCCGTGATGGTTGCGGCCGTCGCCGACTGGCGCGTGGCATCCTCTGCCGGTCAGAAGATCAAGAAGCAGCCGGGCGAGGCTCCGCCGCCGCTCGAACTCGCCGAGAACCCCGACATCCTGAAGACGGTCGGACACCATGCGCAGCGTCCGCGTCTCGTTGTCGGCTTTGCTGCGGAGACGCAGAATGTCGAGGAGAACGGCCGCTCCAAACTCGAGCGCAAGGGTGCGGACCTGATCGTCGCCAATGACGTCTCGCCAGAAACCGGGATCATGGGTGGCGACCGCAATCGCGTGAAGCTCATCTCCCGCGACGGTGTGGAAGGCTGGCCGGATCTCTCCAAGGACGAGGTCGCGGAACGGCTGGCACTCTGGATCGCGACCCAGATCGGCGGGACCGGGGCATGAGCCTGTTTTCCCGTTCGGGTTTTGAGACCTTCGTTCACGCCCTCGCCGGCACCAGCTTGGTCGACCAGTGGGAGAGCCGCGTCGCCAAGGTCGGGGAAAAGGTCTTCGCGCTTCTAACCGACGGCGAGAACCGCCTTGCCTTCAAGGTCAGCGAGGAGAGCTTCGAGATCCTGACCGCATTGGACGGCATCTCGCAGGCACCCTATTTTGCCAAGCGCAAATGGGTGACGGTCCAGCCCGGTAGCGAGCTCAGCGATGCGGAGCTCCGCGATTATCTCACCCGATCCTACCGCACAGTCAGCGCATCGCTGACGCGCAAGCTGCGCAGCGAACTCGGCATCGTCGACTGAGGCTTCAGGGTCAGGCCGTTGCCAGCGCTGGCCGGCGGGCCTGATCGACCCGGGTGCGTTCGACCGCGGGCTTGAATTCGGCAGCATCCAGCCCGTTCTCGCTGAGGATCACGGCACTGCCGGCGGGGATCTCCACCCAGGTATCTGTCTCGTCATTCAGCGGTTCCGACACGAGACAGAAGCTGCCCTTCGGGCCCATAGGTGCTGCAAACAGCGTCGGGGCATGCTCGTCGGTGGAATAGCGGACCGCGTAGAGCGTCTTGCCGTCGGAGAAGGCCGCCGTCATGCGGATGCGGGCGGTGCCCGTCAGATGCAGGCTGATCTGCTCCACGAAGCCCACGGCCTCGCTCATCGCCGCGATCGGACGGTCCCTCAGGCCGAACTGAAGCGCGAGGAGGAAAAGCAGTTCGCTGTCGGTCGTGCCGACACGCGCATGGAAATGCTCGTCGTCCAGCATGCCTTCCATGGGCCGGCGGATGCGGTCGAAATTGTCGATCTGGCCATTGTGCATGAAGGACCAGGTGCCCTGCACGAAGGGATGGCAATTGTCTCGACGGGTCGCGCCATGGGTCGCGGCGCGGACATGGGCGAGAAAGAGCGGCGAGCGGATCTGGCTAGCAAGGCTCTTCAGATTGCAGTCCGACCAGGCGGGGAGCACGTCGCGGAAGCGGCCGGGTTCGGGACGATCGCCATACCAGGCAAGGCCGAAACCGTCACCGTTGGTGGCCGTCTTGGCGCGGGTGGCGCAATGGGATTGTTCGATCAGGGAATGCGCAGGAGAGGTGACGAGCTCCTCGAGGAAGATCGGAACACCACGATAAGCCGCCCAACGACACATTTGAATTCTGCCCCAGGTCCATCGAACCGACTGCGCATGCCGTCCACTCTTGACGCGATAGACTAATGATTTGCAAACATGCCACCATTCATGACAAATTTTTGTCGTGCAGCGCAACATGCTTCCTGCTGTCGAATGGCGCAAGAGTGAACACTGCGTTCTGACGGGCATACCTGCGCCGAAGGCGGCGCTCGCATATATTGCCGGACAATTCAGCCATCATTCTCCGAGGAGATGCACCGATGTCCATTCGTCCCGTCAAGCATGAAAGCCGCGCCACGCCGACCATGGAGGGGGCCGGCGTCAAGCTGCACCGCGTCTTCGGCTTCGGCGATCCCTCGATGACCGACCCCTTCCTGATGATGGACGATTTCCGCAACGACACGCCGAGCGACTATGTACGCGGTTTTCCCTGGCATCCGCATCGCGGCATCGAGACCATCACCTATGTGCTGGCCGGCACTGTCGAGCATGGCGACAGCCTCGGCAATCAGGGCATGTTGGGTGCGGGCGACCTGCAATGGATGACGGCCGGCAGCGGTATTCTGCACCAGGAAATGCCGAAGGGCGATTTCGCCGGCCGGATGCACGGCTTCCAGCTCTGGGCCAATCTGCCTTCCTCGCTGAAGATGACGAAGCCCCGCTACCAGGACATCAAGTCCGGCGACATCCCCGTCGTCATCGACGATGACGGCACCTCGGTGCGGGTGATCTGCGGCGACTTCTGGGGCAAGAGCGGACCGGTGGACGGCATTGCCGCCGAACCCGTCTATCTCGACATTTCCGTGCCGCCAGGCAAGCGCAAGACCTTCCCGGTCGACACCTATCGCTCGGCCTTCGCCTATATCTTCGCCGGCTCCGGCTCGTTCCGCGATGCCTCCAAGCCCTTCGGCGTGAAGGTGGAGAAGGAATACATGGGCGAAGAGCTGAACATCCGCGACCTCTCCGGCAACCGCACGCTGGTCGTCTTCGACACCGGCGACGAGATTACCGTGCAGGCCGGCGAACAGGGCATCCGTTTCCTGCTGGTCACCGGCAAGCCGATCAAGGAGCCGGTCGCCTGGCACGGGCCGATCGTCATGAACACACGCGAAGAACTGATGCAGGCGATGAAAGAGCTGCAGAACGGAACCTTTATCAAGGCCGATCATTAACCCCTGCAGTCAAGTTCACCTTGCCCGGCGGCCCTACACCGCCGGGTTTTCTTTTTCCAGAGGGTGCAATGCGGGTCACAGGGGCATGCCAGTGCGGCGCCATCCGCTATGAAGCCGAGGTCGATCCACAGGCCGTCGGCATCTGCCACTGCACCGATTGCCAGAGGCTGACGGGTTCGGCCTATCGCGTGACCGCGCCTGCGATTTCCAACAGTTTCCAGATCACCGCAGGTGTCCCGCGTCGCTACCGGAAGATCGGCGACAGCGGACAGCCGAGTGACCAATTTTTCTGCGGCGACTGCGGCTCGCCGCTGTGGCGCGAGAGTTCCGACGGAGAGATCGGCATCCGGCTGGGCACCATCGACCAGCGACGCGCCTTGAAGCCGCACCACCAGTCCTGGCTGGGCTCCGCCCTGCCCTCCTTCCTCGATATCCGCGACCTTGAACGTCACGAAGGCAGCTGAGCCCTCAGCGCCTGTTCTCGTCTGACCATAGTGCGTGGAAATGGTGCACAGGCCCGTGCCCGGATCCGACCGACAGACGGCCGGAAGCCGCGACCGCCTCTGCCAGCCAGGTCTTGGCGTGACGGACGGCATGCTCGAGGCTCTGGCCTTTGGCCAATTCTGCCGCCAGCGCGCTCGACAAAGAACAACCGGTCCCGTGGGTGTTGCCTGTTTGAAAACGGGCGGCCTCGAACCAGCGCACCTCTCCTTCCGACACCAGCACATCGGGGCTTTCGGCACCCGGAAGGTGCCCCCCCTTCACCAGCACCGCCTTCGGCCCGAGCGCTGAGAGCCGGATGGCCTGCGCTTCCATGACCGTGCGCTCGGAGGCCTCAGGCTCGCCGAGCAGAGCCGCCGCTTCAGGCAAGTTGGGGGTCAGAAGGGTGGCGAGTGGGAGCAGTTTGCTCTTCAGCGCCTCGACCGCAGCCGGATCGAGCAGCGGTGCTCCGCCCTTGGCGATCATGACGGGATCCAGAACCATGGGAATGCCGCGATGCGGCTTCAACGCCTCCGCCACTGCAGAGGCGATGCCGGCATTGGCGATCATGCCGATCTTGACCGCATCCACCCTGACATCGGCAAAGACCATGCGGATCTGCTCGGCGACGAAGTCCGGGTCGAGCGGCACGACGGCAGAGACACCTTGCGTGTTTTGCGCCGTGAGCGCGGTCAAGGCTGCCATGCCGTAGCATCCGCGCGCCGAGAAGGCCTTGAGGTCGGCCTGGATCCCCGCCCCTCCGGAGGGATCGGAGCCGGCAATGCTGAGCACGTTGCTGATTGTCGATGATGTCATCTCTGCTTCTCCCCGATGGCGGAGAAGCGACGGGTGAGACGCGGAAAGCCCGACGCGGCACCTGAGCGACTCCCTCCGCCAGCATGATCTGGTTCAGGTTCAAAGGGTGCTTCTCAGCCCGGCTTTCGCCGGACGCCCCTGTCTCTTCGTCGGGAGATTATGCGACCGCGCGGAGCCTGTCACCTGCATTGCCCGGATTAAGTGTTTGCCGCCGCTCTCCGGAGCGGGTACGGGAGCCTATTGCTAGCTCGATCACAGGACCCTCCCTTGCATCACTCCCCCGACCGCCTTTTCGACCGCTTCTATGACGGTTTCCTCTTCGACATGGACGGCACGCTTCTCAACTCCATCGCTGCCGCCGAGCGGGTCTGGAGCCGCTGGGCGCTGAAGCACGGGCTTGATCTTGAAACCTTCCTGCCGACCATGCATGGCAAGCGCGGGATCGACACGATCAGCGCGCTGAACCTTCCCGGCATCGACGTGGTAAAAGAGGCGCTTGAAGTAGAGCGCGGCGAGATCGAGGACCTGGACGGCATCGTGCCGATCCCAGGGGCTATCGCCTTTCTCGAAAGCCTGCCCGCAGACCGCTGGGCCATCGTCACCTCGGCCCCGACGGCTCTGGCGCGCGCCCGCATCGGCGCAGCCGGCCTGCCCCAGCCACGGCAGATCGTGACGGCGGAAGACGTGAAGATCGGCAAGCCCGACCCCGCCGGCTATCGCCTCGGTGCTGAACGGCTCGGCTTTGCCCCCTCGCGCTGTCTGGTGTTCGAGGATGTGCTTGCTGGCGTTCAGGCCGGCGAAGCCGCCGGCGCCGATGTCGCCGTTATCACGGCGACCCACGCCCATCGGCTCAAGACATCGCATCCGACCATCGCGACCTACGAGCGCCTGACGGTGACGTTCGCTCCATCGCAGGGGTTGCGGATCTCGGCGGCAGAACAACCACACGAGTGAGGCGTAGCGGCGGCGGGAGTTCCGCCACCTGTGTCAGACATCACGCCGCCTTGGCGACGTGATATTCCTTGATGGCAGCCATCTTGATTGCCGGATAACGCTCGGCTTCGTAGCGCAGCGAGAACTGGTCCTGCGCCATGAAGACCGGATCGCCGTCGAGATCGCGGCAGATGTCGCCGCGGCGCTGGGTCATGAACTTTTCCAGATCATCCCTGTTATCGGCGGAAATCCAGCGGCATACGGAGAAGCGCGACATTTCGAAGGAGACCGGCAGGCCGTATTCGGCCGAGAGCCGCTCCTTCAAGACATCGAGCTGCAGCGCGCCGACAACGCCGACGATGGCCGGCGAGCCGTCTTCCGGCGAGAACAGCTGCACGACGCCTTCTTCGGCCATCTGCTGCAGGGCTTCCTTCAGCTTCTTCGCCTTCATCGCATCTTCCAGCCGCACGCGGCGGAGGATTTCCGGCGAGAAGTTCGGCACGCCCTGGAAGACGAGGTTTTCGCCTTCGGTCAGCGTGTCGCCGATCCTGAGCGTCCCGTGGTTCGGGATGCCGACGACATCGCCGGCAAAGGCCGTGTCCGCCAGCTGGCGCTGCGAGGCGAAGAAGAACTGAGGCGCTGTGAGGCCCATCTGCTTGCCGGTGCGGGCAAGGCGCGCCTTCATGCCGCGCTCCAGCTTGCCGGAGCAGATGCGGGCAAAGGCAATGCGGTCGCGGTGGTTCGGGTCCATATTGGCCTGGATCTTGAAGACGAAGGCCGTCATCTTTTCTTCCGCCGCATGCACCGTGCGGGTATCGGCCACCTGGTCGCGCGGCGGCGGCGCATAGGCGCCGAGCGCGTTGATGAGGTCGCGCACACCGAAGTTGCGCAGTGCAGAGCCGAAGAAGACCGGCGTCAAATGACCTTCGAGGAAGCTCTGGCGGTCGAAGGGGCGGCAGGCTTCGCGGGCGAGCTCCAGCTCGTCGATGAAAGCCTGGCGCTCGTTTTCGGGCAGGTTCTCGGCAACGCTTTGCGGGCCGTTGACCTTCAAGGGTTCGACCTGGGCATCGCCGCCGCGATAGGTGTCGTTGGCGAGGTGATAGGAGCCACAGAAGGTCTTGGATCGACCAACCGGCCAGGTGATCGGGGCCGTGTCGAGCGCGAGCTTTTCTTCCACTTCGTCGAGGATTTCGAAGGGATCGCGGCTTTCGCGGTCCATCTTGTTGACGAAGGTGATGATCGGAATGTCGCGCATGCGGCAGACTTCGAAGAGCTTCAGCGTACGCGGCTCGATACCCTTGGCGGCGTCGATGACCATGACGGCTGCATCGACGGCGGTCAGCGTGCGGTAGGTGTCGTCCGCGAAGTCTTCGTGGCCGGGCGTGTCAAGAATGTTGAAGACATTGCCTTCATATTCGAAGGTCATGACCGAGGTCACGACCGAGATGCCACGCTCGCGCTCGATCTTCATCCAGTCCGACCGGGTCTGGATGCGATCCTTCTTCGCCTTGACTTCACCGGCAAGCTGGATGGCGCCGCCGAACAGCAGCAGCTTTTCGGTCAGCGTCGTCTTACCCGCGTCCGGGTGGGCGATAATAGCAAAGGTGCGGCGGCGGGAGACCGCCTCGGCGAGCGTTTCAGCCATATCTCTGGAATTCCTTGTGGTCGGGCGGTTATCTAGCGTTTCGACGGCCAATATGCAATTGAGCGCGGGCAACAAAGGATTTCCGCCCATGTCCGCCATCCGTTCCGACGTCCTCGGCCCCGTGCTCAACCTCAAGCGCCTGCCGCATGGCGAAGGGCTTGAACTTCCCGCCTACGAGACGGCAGGGGCGGCCGGCATGGATCTGAGAGCCGCGGTCACCGACGGGGAACAGATGACGCTTGCGCCGGGTGCGAGGGCGCTGGTGCCCACCGGCTTCATCATGGAAATCCCTGAAGGCTTCGAGGCTCAGATACGCCCACGCTCAGGTCTTGCCTTCAAGAACGGCGTAACCTGCCTCAACACGCCCGGCACCATCGACAGCGACTATCGCGGCGAGGTGAAGGTGCTGCTGATCAATCTCGGCCAGGAAGATTTCATCATCACCCGTGGCATGCGGATCGCCCAGATGGTGATCGCACCGGTAACGCAGGTACGCGTGACCGAGGTGAGCGAGACGAGCGACACGGCGCGCGGCGCCGGCGGGTTCGGTTCGACGGGGGTGTGAGAGTTCCGGGATGATCGAGCGGCTGACCCTGCGGCAGGACTATTTCGACGACCCGGCCGCACTTCAGGCGCTGGCTGATCTGCTGCACGATGTTTTCGGCATCGACATCACCGTGCAAAACCGTCTCGGCGGACCAGACCCGTCATCCATGCCATTCGGCTATTTCGACGAGGCCGGCCGCTGCGTCGCCAATTTCTCGGCCTTTTCCATGCCGCTGGTGGTCGAGGGCAGGATCGTCAAGGCGGCAGGCTATCAATCTGGTGCTGTTCGCCCCGAATTCCGGGGACGGGGCCTTTACCGCGACCTTATGGACCGCGCCTTCGCGTGGGCTGACGCGGAGGGTTTCGAGGCCGGCATTCTGCTGACCGACAAACCTGACCTCTATCGTTCCTATGGCTTTCAAATCCTGCCGCAGTTCTTGTCGAGCGGCGACTTCCCCCAAAGCGGATCCAGAGAGGTTCAGGCGCGGGACGTCAACCTAACGAATATCGACGATGTACAGCTGGTCTCAGACATTCTTGCCAATCGGCAACCGGTTTCCACGGTGTTTGCCGTTCAGCGCCAGTCCGAAATGTTCCTTCTGAACGCTCTCTTCGACCCGGAGATCCGGCTAAGCTATTTGCCCGCCTTCGGCGCCATCATCGCCTGGAAGATCGAACGCGACCGGTTGCAGATGCTCGATATCGCAGCAGCCGCAATACCCAGCATATCGGACATTTGCTCGGCATTGGGCGTTTCTGCCAATCGGCTCGATGTCTTCTTCCCTACAGACCAACTCAGTTGGACCGGAGACCCCCAGCCCTATTCTGGATCTTGCGCCCTGATGATCAAGGGCATCGAGCCATCCGCCTTCCCAGCACACGTCATGTTGTCGCCGATGGCGGATTTTTGAACAAGGCTCTCCAAGGCCACTCGAATACTGCTTTCGGCAACGCGATGCGCTGAACTGCTTATCGCTGCGCCTCCGTCACCATCCGCACCGCCAGACCGGCCAGTACCGTTCCCATTAGCCAGCGCTGCACCACCATCCAGAAGGGGCGGCCGGCCAGGAAGAGGGCGATGGCGCCGGCGGAAAGCGCGATCAGGCCATTGACCGTCACGCTGATGACGATCTGGGCGGATCCGAGGCTCAGCGACTGGAGCAAGACGCTGCCCCTTGCGGGATCGATGAATTGCGGCAGCAGCGAGACGTAGAGGATGGCGACCTTCGGATTGAGCAGGCTGGTGACGAAGCCCATGACGAAGAGCTTGCGCGGGCTGTCGACGGGCAGATCGCGCACCTGGAAGGGCGAGCGCCCGCCGGGGCGCAGTGCCTGCCAGGCGAGCCAGCCGAGATAGAGCGCGCCGCAGAATTTCAAAAGGTCGTAGGCGAATGGCACGGCGAGCAGCAGCACGGTGATCCCGAGTGCGGTCAACAGCATGTAGACGACGAAACCGAGCGCCACGCCCCCGAGCGAAACAAGGCCGGCCATCGGCCCCTGGCAGATCGACCGGGAGACGAGATAGATCATGTTCGGGCCCGGTGTCAGCACCATGCCGAGGCAAATCAGGCTGAAGGCGAGGAAGGCAGAGAGGCTCGGCATGAGGGCGTTTCTCACAGGGGTTTACGCCTCGTAGCTGCAGAACGGTGGAAGGCGCAATCGCGATCGTGTCACCGTTGCAAGTCTTTCGCTCCAGGACTAGAAATGGCGGCGCAGGAGGCCATCCATGACATTGACGACGATCATCGCCTATTGCGGCGCGCTGTTCATTGCGGCCGCCATTCCGGGACCCGGCATGACCGCGATCGTGGCGCGCGCTCTGGGCTCCGGCTTCCGTCCGACCTTCTTCATGGGGCTCGGGCTCATTCTCGGCGATCTCGTCTATCTGACCGCCGTGATCCTCGGGCTGTCCGTGCTGGCGAAGACCTTTGTGACGCCGTTCCTCATCCTGAAATTCCTGGGTGCGGCCTATCTCGTCTATGTCGCCTGGAAGCTCTGGACATCCGGTCTCCTGCCGCAGGACATCAAGGCGGAGCGTGCCATGCGTCCCTCCATGTCCTTTCTGTCCGGCCTGCTGGTGACGCTCGGCAATCCGAAGACCATGCTGTTTTACGTCGCGCTGGTGCCGACGCTCATCCCGCTCCAAGCGATCGGGCTTGCCGACTACCTCCTGCTGGTCGGACTGACATTCGTCGTGCTGATGGCCGTGCTGTTGCCCTATATCCTGCTGGCGGCCCAGGCGCGTGGGCTCCTGGAGCGGCCGGAAGCACTGAAGGTGTTGAACCGGAGTGCCGCTGGCATCCTCGCCGGGACGGCGGCCTATATTGCGGCACGGGCTGCCTGATCTCTCCGTTCACTGCAACAATCCGGCTCTGAAGCGCTTTTCTCCATTGGCGTTCGAGACGACGGCCTGGGAGCAGATTTTTCCAAGGATCGCGCTTGGCGCGGCATGGCTATGCTGGCATGGCGCGCAGGCCAAGCGTAAGCTCGCGCCAAACACATCTTCAGGGAGAGATACATGACTGAGCAGAAGAAACCCGGCCGCGGACGCGTTTACGGCTCGATCACCGAGACGATCGGCGATACGCCCATCGTGCGTCTCGACAAGCTGGCCAAGGAAAAGGGCGTGAAGGCGCATCTGCTCGCCAAGCTCGAATTCTTCAACCCAATCGCCTCCGTCAAGGACCGTATCGGGGTGGCCATGATCGAAAGCCTGGAAGCCCAGGGCAAGATCACCCCCGGCAAGACCACGCTGATCGAGCCGACCTCCGGCAATACCGGCATCGCGCTCGCCTTCGCCGCCGCCGCCAAGGGTTACAAGCTGATCCTGACCATGCCCGAAACCATGTCGATCGAGCGCCGCAAGATGCTGGCCCTGCTCGGCGCCGAACTCGTCCTGACCGAGGGCGCCAAGGGCATGAAGGGCGCCATCGCCAAGGCGCAGGAGCTGGCCGAAACGACGCCGGATTCGATCATTCCGCAGCAGTTCGAAAACCCCGCCAACCCGGAAATCCACCGCAAGACGACGGCCGAGGAAATCTGGAACGACACGGACGGCCAGATCGACATCTTCGTTTCCGGCATCGGCACGGGGGGCACGATCACCGGCACCGGCCAGGTGCTGAAAAGCCGCAAGCCCGACATCAAGGTCGTCGCCGTCGAGCCGACCGACAGCCCGGTTCTTTCAGGCGGCAATCCGGGCCCACACAAGATCCAGGGCATCGGCGCGGGCTTTGCCCCCGCTATTCTCGACACCCATGTCTATGACGAGGTGATCACCGTCAGCAATGACGAGGCTTTCGAGCATGCCCGTCTCGTTGCGCGGCTTGAAGGTGTGCCTGTCGGCATTTCCTCGGGTGCTGCGCTGACCGCTGCCATCAAGCTTGGCCAGCGGGAGGAAAATGCCGGCAAGACCATCGTCGTCATCATTCCTTCCTTTGCCGAGCGCTATCTCTCGACCGCGCTCTTTGCCGGTCTCGGCGAGTAAGTCGTCGAACGGAAGCGCCGGTCCCGGCGCTTCCTCCATTGCGGGCGTACCGATCCCCGGCTAGATTGGCTCACGACAAATTGACTGTCTGCTTCAGTGCATTTCCCGGGGGTCCATGCGCGCACTTCTTCATCGCCTGCCTGCCTTCGCCTCCGTTCAAGACCGGCTCTCCGGTGGCGGCCTGATCGCCACCTATGTGGCAAGCCTCATCGTCTTTGCGGTGGCGCTGGCCATCAGGGCATGGTTCGATCCCGTCCTGCCGGCCGGATTTCCCTTCCTCACCTTCTTTCCCGCCGTGATCATCTGCGGCTTCGTCTTCGGCCTTCGCCAGGGCGTGATGGTGGCCGCGCTCTCGGGGCTCTCTGCCTGGTACTTCTTTATCAGCCCCGGACGCTTCGACTTCTCCATGGGCACGCTGCTCGCCATGGCGCTCTACATTTTCGTGGTGACCACCGAGCTGACGCTGATCTACCTCGTCACCCAGGCCTATCGCAAGGAAATGACCGCCCGCGAGGAGATCCAGCGACTGGCCGAGCAGCAGGAGGTGATGGCGCTGGAACTCGACCACCGCCTGAAGAACATCTTCGCCACGATCAACGCCATCATCAGCCTTTCGCTGAAGAATGCTTCGAGCGCCGACGAACTCGCAGCCCGATTGCGGGAGCGACTGGCGGCGCTCGGGCGCTCCAATCTCTTGCTTCGCGGCCTGCGCAAGGGTGAAGACGCCTCCCTGCAGAGCGTGATCTTCCAGGCACTCGAACCCTTCGCCATCGTCGGCACCGCACGCTTCACCGCCAACGGCCCCAAGGTGCCGATCGGCGGACAGACCGTGGTGGTGCTCAGCCTCATCCTGCACGAGCTTGGGACCAATGCCGCGAAATACGGTGCGCTCAGCGTCCAGGGTGGTCGTGTGGACCTCGACTGGCTGATCGAGAGCACCGCCGACAATGACGAGCAGCTCGTCATCACCTGGCGCGAAAACGGCGGCCCCGCGCCGACACCACCGGTGGCGGGCGCGGGCGGCTTCGGCTCGACGCTGATGAAGCGCGTCATTGCCGGCGTCCGCGGCCAGACCGAGATCAGCTATCCGCAGGACGGGGCCGTGGTCCGCCTGCTGCTGCCGGTCGACATGCTGCGGCCAACCACCGAGGCATCCACCGACAGCTGAGCTTCACCACCGATAACCCTCCCTCCCCTCACGCCGCCGCTGCAAGGCGCTCGGAGGCGATGCGATAGGAGATCGCCTCGGCGAGATGAATGCGCCCCAGGGTCTCCACGCCGTCGAGATCGGCGAGCGTGCGGGCGACCTTCAGAACCCTGTGGTACCCCCGGGCCGAGAAGCGGAATTTCTCCGCCGCGTCGCGCAGGAGCTGCAGGCCGGAGGCATCCGGCTCCGCCAGTGTCTCGATCAGCGCGGTGGAGCAGCGCGCATTGGTGCTGAACGGCAGGCCGAGGCGCTCGAAGCGATCGCGCTGGCGGGCACGGGCGGCTGCCACGCGTCTGGCGACATCCGCACTGCTTTCTGCCGCCCGCGGCTTGATCAGATCGGTCGCCGACACCGCGGGAACATCGATCCTGATGTCGATGCGATCCATCAGGGGGCCCGAGATGCGCCCCTGATATTCCGTCTGGCAGCGGATCCCGCGGGCACAGACATGCCCGGGCTCTCCTGCCATGCCGCAACGGCAGGGGTTCATGGCGGCAACGAGCTGAAAAACGGAAGGGTAGGAGACCCGATGGTTCGCACGGGCAATGATGCATTCGCCGGTCTCCAGCGGCTGGCGAAGCGCATCGAGCACGGGCGGCGCAAATTCCGGCAGTTCGTCGAGAAAAAGGATGCCGTGATGGGCAAGCGAGGCTTCGCCCGGCTTGGCTCTGAGCCCCCCGCCCACAAGCGCTGCCATGGTGGCGGAATGATGGGGCGTGCGAAAGGGGCGCCGATCGGAGAGCTTGCCACCCGAGAGCTGGCCGGCGATCGAATGGATCATCGAGACTTCGAGCAATTCGGCAGCGGACAAAGGCGGCAGGATCGACGGCAGACGTGCCGCCAGCATGGATTTGCCCGATCCCGGTGGGCCGACAAACAAGAGATTGTGTCCGCCAGCTGCAGCGACCTCCAGCGCGCGCTTGGCGCTTTCCTGGCCCTTGATGTCGGCAAGGTCCGGCAGATTGGCGGGAAGCGCTCTGACCGACGGCTCCGGCCTCGACAGGACCTGCGTGCCGCGGAAATGATTGGCGAGCGCGATCAGGCTGCGGGGTGCCAGAATGTCGATCTCGCTGCCGGCCCAGGCGGCTTCAGCGCCGCTGTCGGCGGGGCAGATGAGACCCTTGTCCAGAGCATTGGCGCTGATCGCGGCCGGAAGCGCGCCTGCGATCGGTGCGATGGTGCCATCCAGGTTGAGTTCGCCGATGACGAGAAAGCCCTGCAGCGCATCACCGGGGATTGCCCCGAGTGCTGCCATCAGACCGAGCGCGATCGGCAGATCGAAATGCGAGCCCTCCTTCGGCAGGTCCGCTGGCGCCAGATTGACGGTCACCCGTTTTGCCGGAAGCGCCAGCCCCGAGGCATGGAGCGCCGCCTGAACGCGCTCGCGGCTCTCGGCCACCGCCTTGTCGGGCAGGCCGACGATCTGCATGCCCGTCTTGCCGGGCGCCACCATGACCTGAACCTCGACAGGCACGCCTTCAATGCCCTGGAATGCAACCGTACTGATACGCGCTACCATCGCCCGCCCTCGCCGATCGACCTATAGTCGCCGATGCAACTTCATATTGCGTGTAGCGACGGGAACAATCTCGCATAAGACGAACCGTTCCGCAAGAACATTTGCGGAACATCTGCATCTTCAAGTAGGGCTTCAGTTGCGCTCGGTTGTGCAACCGGAACACAGGGCGAACTTCGATATCGGAATCAGGCGGTTAAGCGCGCTTGCGTTCGATCGCGTCCCACAGCAGTGCCGCGATATCCGCGCCGCCGAATTTCTTCACCTCCCGGATCCCGGTCGGCGACGTGACGTTAATCTCCGTCATGTAGTCGCCGATCACGTCGATGCCGACGAGCAGGAAGCCGCGTTCACGAAGTGCTGGGCCGATGCGTGCGCAGATCTCGCGCTCGCGCGCGGTCAGCTCGGTCGCCTCGGCACGGCCGCCGACATGCATGTTGGAGCGGCTGTCGTGTTCGGCGGGCACGCGGTTGATTGCGCCGACCGGTTCGCCATCGATCAGGATGATGCGCTTGTCGCCCTTGCGCACCGCCGGCAGATAGCCCTGCGCGATGAAGGGCTCGCGGAACATCTGCGCGAACATTTCCATCAGCGAGGTGAAGTTGCGATCATCGCGGGTGGAGTGGAAGACGCCGGCACCGCCATTGCCATAGAGCGGCTTCAGGATGATATCGCCCTGCTCTTCGCGGAAGCGGGCGATCTCGGCCGGATCCTTGGTGATCAGCGTCGGCGGCATCAGGTCGGCGAATTCGGTGACGAAGATCTTCTCCGGCGAGTTGCGCACCCAGGCCGGATCGTTGACGACCAGGGTCTTGGGATGGATGCGCTCCAGGAGATGCGTCGAGGTGATGTAGCTCATGTCGAAGGGCGGATCCTGGCGGAGCAGCACGACGTCCATGGTCGAGAGATCGATGCGTTCCGGCGCGCCCAGCGTGAAGTGGTCGCCCTTGACGTCCCGCAGCTCCATCGGCTCGACGGTCGCATAGACACGGCCGTCGCGCATGGAGAGCCGGTCGGGCGTGTAGTGAAACAGCTTGTAGCCCCGGTTCTGAGCCTCCAGGCTCATGGCGAAGGTGGAATCACCCGCGATGTTGATCGTGGATACGTGGTCCATCTGGACCGCGACATTGGTGATCTTCGCCATGTGGTTTGTCCCCGTTGAAAAGCACCGGAGATGTAGGCCGTGCGGCAGGGGATGGCAACGCCGCACAGCCTCAAATTTGCTGAAGATCGTTTCAGGTCAAAGCGCGGAGTATTTCCCGCGCCGGAGCGCGTTTCGGATCCGGTAAAGCGTGGCGAGCGGCTCCGGGAACTGCTTGCGCAGGAAGGCAACCTTGCGGACGTAAGTGTCGACACGCCAGGTCGACCATGTGCCCTGGCGGAAATAGGCGATGTCGCCCGTTCTCAGGATGCGCTGGGTCCCATCCTCGGCCGTGACATGCACTTCGCCTTCCTGGATGACCACCGTCTCGTCCCAGCCAAAATACCAGCGGAATTCACCAGCTGTGCAATCCCAGACGGCGGTCAGGCTCGCCTCGTCGGCTCCTTGAGAATGCTCGCCTATGCGGGCGAGCGGCGTTCCCCTGATGATCCAGTCCGGATTGATCGGTGCGGCTTTCAGCGCCAGGTGATCCGCATTGGCGGCAATGACCGGTGGCTGACCATCCGCACGGCGGTTCGGCGCCATCAGCGCCATGCTGGCCATTCCGGCCAGAAGAAGTTTCAACGGCATGAGTACCCCCTCACAATCCAGAGGGCACCCTATCCACAAGCTCCTAAAGTGACGTGTTCCCGATCGTTAAAATGCAAACGATCGGTCAGGCCGGCACGGCGCTCCGATCCGCGATAGCGGCATCCATTGCGCCCTGCCGCGCAGCAGGCTCGATACGCCGACCGGTGTCGAGCGCGAAGAAGTGCAGACGGCTCGGGGCGATGTGCAGCGGCAGACGGTCGCCGAGCGACACGTTCGAGCCGAGAACGGCCGTCAGCGGCTGATCGCCGATCAGGCCATGCACCAGACGCTGGGCGCCCAGTTCTTCGACGTAATCGATGGCGAGATCGAACATCGCCTCCCCTTCGCCGGCCAGCACCAGGTCTTCTGCCCGGATGCCGACGCGCACCTCGCCCTGCGGCCAGGTCTCGGCCAGGGTAATGCGGGCGTCGCCAATGGAAAGCTCATGGCCCTCGATGCGGCCGTTGACGAGGTTCATGGCCGGCGAGCCGATGAAGCTCGCGACGAAGGTGGAGGCCGGTCGGTTATAGACCTCGAGCGGCGTGCCGATCTGCTCGATCCGGCCACCGTTCAATACCACCAGACGATCGGCCAGCGTCATGGCTTCCAGCTGGTCGTGGGTCACGTAGATCGCCGTGGTCTTCAGGCGCTTCTGCAGCTTGCGGATTTCACCACGCATGGTGACACGCAGCTTGGCGTCGAGGTTGGAGAGCGGCTCGTCAAAGAGGAAGACCGCGGGCTTGCGCACAATCGCGCGGCCCATGGCGACGCGCTGGCGCTGGCCGCCGGACAGCGCGCGCGGCTTGCGGTCGAGATATTTCTCGATCTCCAGCATCTTCGCGGCTTCCGCCACGCGGGCGGCGATCTCGGCCTTCGGCGTACCGCGGTTCTTCAGGCCGTAAGCGAGATTGTCGAAAACGGTCATGTGCGGATAGAGCGCATAGTTCTGGAAGACCATGGCAATGTCGCGGTCCGCTGGCTCGACCTCGTTGACGACGCGGTCGCCGATCGAGATCGTGCCCTGCGAGATGGCTTCGAGACCGGCCACCATGCGCAGCAGCGTGGACTTGCCGCAGCCGGAGGGGCCGACGAGCACGATGAACTCGCCATCCTCGATCTGGATGTCGACGCTGTCGACGGCCTTCGCGCCGCCCTTGTCGTAGATCTTGGAGACCTCGTTGATGTCGATGGACGCCATGGAGCGCACTCCTCTTACTTGTCGGATTCGGTCAGGCCCTTGATGAACCAGCTCTGGAACACCACCACCACGATGACGGGCGGCAGGAGTGCGAGCACGGCCATGGCAAAGGCTTCGTTGTAATCGGGGATCTGCGAGCCGACCCAGACCTGCAGGATCTGCTTGATGCCGCGCATCAGCGTGTAGAAGCCCTCATCGGTGGTCATCAGCATGGGCCAGAGATACTGGTTCCAGCCATAGACGAACATGATGATGAAGACGGCGGCGATCATGGTGCGCGACAGCGGCACCAGCACGTCGATGAAGAACTTGAAGGGGCCGGCGCCGTCGATGCGGGCAGCCTCCAGCAGTTCGTCGGGCACGGACTTGAAGAACTGCCGGAAGAAGAAGGTCCCGGTGGCGGATGCCAGAAGCGGCAGGATCAGACCCTGATAGCTATTGAGCAGCGAGAGATCGCTCATCACCTTGTAGGTCGGCATGATGCGCACTTCGAGCGGCAAAAGCAGCGTGGTGAAAATCAGCCAGAAGGCGAGAGTGGCGAAGCGGAAGCGGAAATAGACGATGGCATAGGCCGCCAACATCGAGAGCACGATCTTGCCGATGGCGAAACCCAGGCCCAGGATCAGCGAGTTCATCGCCATGGTCAGGCCCGTTACCTGACCGGTGAAACCGCCAGATTTGAAGAGGACCTTGTCATAGGTCGAGGTGAAGTCGTCGCCGATCGACAGCATCAGGCCGTTGGTATGGATCTCGGCCGCCGAATGGGTGGACGTCGTGAAGGCGACCACCAGCGGCCCGAGCATGAAGATGACGCCTGCGATCAGGATCAGGTGGTCGAAGAATTTGGTGCGATACATGGCGCTCTCCTCAACCGTAATGGACGCGGCGTTCGATGAAGCGGAACTGGATCATGGTCAGCACCAGAACGACCAGCATCAGGATGACCGACTGGGCCGAGGACGAACCGAGGTCATTGCCGCGGAAGCCGTCGAGATAGACCTTGTAGACCAGCGTGATCGGGTTGTTGGCCGGCTTGTCCTTCACGATGACGTCGATGACGCCGAAGGTGTCGAACAGCGAGTAGGTCATGTTGATGACCAGGAGGAAGAAGGCCGTCGGGGTGAGCAGCGGAAGGATCACGGTCCAGAAGCGGCGCGTGCCGGACTTGCAGTCGATGGCGGCGGCTTCGCGGATCGAGGCAGGGATGCCCTGGAGGCCCGAGAGGAAGAAGATGAAATTGTAGGGGATCTGGTTCCAGACGGCGACCATCACCATGGCAAAGGCCGTGTCGAAGTAGTTCAGCCCCACCTTCATCTCCCAGCCGAACAGCGCGGCGAATTTGACGAAGGGGCCGATATGCTGGTCGAAGAGCATCATGCCGATCAGGCCCGCAACCGGCGGCGCAATGGCATAGACGACGATCAGAAGCGTCTTGTAGGCGGACTTGCCACGGATCACCGCATCCGCCTTCAAGGCGAGCAGCAGGCCGAGGGAGAGCGCGAGGAAGGTGACGATCAGGCTGTAGCCGATCGTGAAGCGGGCGATCTTCTGATACTCGGGCGAGGTAAGCGCATCGGTATAGTTGGAAGCTCCGACGAAGGTCGAGCCGAAGCCGAAGGGATCCTCGATATAGAAGGACGAGGTGATCGCCTGCATCGAAGGCCAGTAGAAGAAGATGGAGATGATCGCGAACTGCGGCAGCAGAAACAGATATGGCAGATATCGCGAGTTGAACTGGACGCGCTTCATGGGGCCCTCTCAATGCAAGTCCCGGGGGCTTGTCGCCCCCGGGTTTCTCAGTCGCTCAGGATATGGTGATCAGCCGGCCGTCTTGGCGAAGCGGGCGAGAAGCTCGTCGGCTTCCTTCTTGATCGTTTCCATGGCGTCCTTGGCAGTGGTTTCACCCGCGAAGAGACGGTTGTATTCGCGCTCCATGATCACACGGATCTGCGGGTAGAAGCCAAGGCGATAGCCCTTGTTCCACTCGGCGGACGGCAGCTGCAGCTGCTGGATACCAACTTCGGCAGCCGGCTTTTCGTTGTAGTAGCCTTCGGACTTCGACAGCTCGTACGCAGCGTTGGTGATGGCGACATAGCCGGTGGCCTGGTGGTAGAACTTCTGGACTTCGGTCGAGGTCAGGAAGTTGAAGAAGGAGGCCGAGCACTTGTTTTCTTCAGCCGACTTGCCAGCCATTGCGAAGAGGGCAGCGCCACCGATGAAGGAGTGGACGCCAGCGCCTTCGATCGAATTCCAGTAAGGCAGGAAGGTTGCCGAGAAGGGCATGGTTGCGGTCTTCTGCAGACCGCCGAAGGAGCCCGAAGAGCCGATCCAGAGAGCAGCCTTGCCTTCTTCGAAGACCTTCTGGTTGTCGTTCCAGGCAGCGCCGTAGTAGCCGAACAGGCCCTGATCGTACCAGGCCTTCAGCTTGTCATACATCATGACGTGGTTTTCGTCGGTGACGTTGATCGTCGTGTCGACGATGCTGTCGTAACCGTTGTTGTTCGAGGCGAACTGGATGTTGTTGCGCGAGAAGAAGTTCTCGGTGAACTGCCAGGTGAGCTGCGACTGAACGAGCGGGATGTAACCGGCTTCCTTCAGCTTTGGCGCGATGGCTTCGAACTCTTCCCAGGTCTTGGGGGCTTCGACGCCGGCCTTCTTCAGGGCTTCGTCGTTGATGTACATGATCGGAGCCGAGGAATTGAACGGCATGCCGACGAACTTGCCATCGGAGTCAGCGTAGAAATAACGCACGCCTTCGATGAAGGCTTCGCGGTTGAATTCGAAGCCGTTGTCCTTCAGGAGGTCTTCGGCCGGAATGGTCGCGCCCTTGGCGTTGATGATGGTCGCGGCGCCTGCGTCGAAGACCTGCAGGATGTTCGGCTGCTCGCCCGAACGGAAGGCGGCGATGCCTGCCGACAGGGCTTCTTCGTACGAGCCCTTAGAGACGGGCGTCAGAACGCACTCGGCCTGGGCCGCGTTGAACTTCTGGGCGATCTCGTTGATCACTTCGCCATTGCGGCCGCCCATGCCGTGCCACCAGGTGATGTTGGTCGCGGCAAGCGTCGTCGATGCGGTCATGGTCAGGGCCAGAGCGGCCAGGGAAATCTTCTTGATCATGGAATAGATCCTCTCCACCGGTTGTTGCGGTGAGGGCTCCATTAGGCGCGCTCCATGACAGCGACTTGAAAGTTTTATGTCAGGGCTGTCACAAAACGAAGCTTTCGAGATTCACTGATCGAAAGTGAAACGAAGCTAAAATGCGCCCTCGAAATGGGTGGGCCAACGCCAGGGCCGCACCACAATGATATCATGGCGAAGTGACAGTCGTGTTGCATCGGATTGCCTGCGCAGCCAATGATCTGCAGCATTTTCGATGCGCCGCTCGGCGGTGTAGCTCACCGCGTCGACGCCGGCGCGGAGGTCTTTTCTGGCTTTCACTTCAACGAAAATGACCAGATCGCCGCGACGCGCGATGATGTCCACTTCGCCGGCCTTCGTCTTGTAGCGCAGCGCCACGATCCGGTAGCCCTTGAGGAGCAGTGCGAGCGCCGCGCGGTATTCCGACCAGCGGCCCAGCCTTTCGGCGCGGATACGTTTTTGATCCGCGCTCCTGGGCTTCATGCGGTCCCCTTGAGTTCCAGAAGACGCTGGTAAAGATCCTTGCGCGGCAGGCCTGTCAGCTTGGCGACTTCCGTCGCGGCCTTGGCCGTCGGCAGGGTGGTGGCAAGCTCCGCGAGCAAACGGTCGACATCGGCCGCGTCGGGGGCAGCATCGGGGGTCGGCGGACCGATGACGAGAACGATCTCGCCCTTTACCATCTTGTCGGCATAGTCTTGAGCGAGATCGCCCAACGGACCCCGGCGAAACTCCTCGAAGGTTTTCGTGAGCTCGCGGCAGACGGAGGCCAAGCGCTCGACGCCGAGTTCGTCGGCTGCCGCGACCAGCGTATCGCCGATGCGATGGGGAGACTCGAAGAAGATCAGTGTCGCCGGCACCTTGGCAAGCTCGCGCAGCCGATCGCGCTTCGCCTTGTCCTTGGTCGGCAGGAAGCCGGCAAAGAGGAAGGCATCATTCGGCAGGCCGGAGCCGACGAGGGCCGCGAGCGGCGCCGAGGCGCCGGGGATCGGCACGACGCGGTGGCCCGCCTCGATCGCAAGCTGGCCGAGACGATAACCCGGATCGGAAACGAGCGGCGTGCCGGCATCGGAGACCAGAGCGACAGACTTGCCGGCTTCGAGGGCTGCCAGCAGGCGGGCGCCTGCCTCGTCGGCATTGTGCTCATGATAGGCGTAAGGCCGGTTCTCGATGCCGTAGCGGTCAAGAAGCACACGTGTCACCCGCGTGTCCTCGCAGGCGAGCACATCGGCACCGGCCAAGGTTTCGAGTGCACGAATGGTGATGTCGCCGAGATTGCCGATCGGCGTTGCCACCAGATAAAGCGCGGGCTCCAGCGGCCGTGCTGCGACTGCGGTGTCGTTCAGGCGATAGCGCTTCGAGGCCGAGGTAGCCAACGCATTTTTGTCTTCTGTTGTCATGCGGCCTTTATCCTCCATCCCCACTCTCACGGCAAGGGCGGCCGGCCCATAAACCATTCCGATAACCTTGCCGTGGGACGGGCGTGGAAAACCTTGGAGCCTCTTGCTTTTCCCGCACTTTTGCTGCCATTTTGCCCGTCCACATCGTCCGGCCCGGGGACTGCCCGGCCCCCTTATTCCGATCCGGAACTCCGGAAGACGACACGTCGAAAGCGGTAGCATCCCATGCGTATAACTCTTGAACGGTCCAATCTCCTCAAGTCTCTGAACCACGTGCACCGCGTGGTGGAGCGTCGCAACACGATCCCGATCCTGTCCAACGTGCTCTTGAAGGCCGAAGGCGCGGCACTCGACATGAAGGCGACGGACCTCGATCTCGAGATCACCGAAAGCACCGCGGCCATGGTCGAACAAGCAGGTGCCACCACCGTGCCGGCGCATCTGCTCTATGAAATCGTGCGCAAGTTGCCGGACGGCTCGGAAGTGCTGCTGGCGACCAATCCGGATGGTGGCTCGATGACGGTCGCGTCCGGCCGCTCGAAATTCTCGCTGCAGTGCCTGCCGCAGTCGGACTTCCCGGACCTGACCGCCGGCACCTTCACCCATTCCTTTAAGATCAAGGCATCCGACTTCAAGATGCTGATCGATCGCACGCAGTTTGCGATCTCGACGGAGGAAACCCGCTATTACCTCAACGGCATCTTCCTGCACACGATCGAGGCCGGTGGCGCGCTGAAGCTGCGCGCGGTCGCGACCGATGGTCACCGCCTTGCCCGCGCCGATGTCGATGCCCCCTCGGGCTCGGAAGGCATGCCGGGCATCATCATCCCGCGCAAGACCGTTGGCGAGCTGCAGAAGCTGATCGACAATCCGGATCTGACCATCGGCATCGAGATCTCGGATTCCAAGATCCGTCTCTCCATCGGCTCCGTGGTCCTGACCTCCAAGCTGATTGATGGCACCTTCCCGGATTACCAGCGCGTCATTCCGCAGGCGAACGACAAGGAAATGCGCGTCGATTGCCAGACCTTCGCGCGCGCCGTCGACCGCGTGTCGACCATTTCCTCAGAGCGTGGCCGCGCCGTGAAGCTCGCTCTGGCCGATGGCCAGCTGATGCTCACCGTCAACAACCCGGATTCGGGCAGTGCGACGGAAGAGGTCGCCGTCGGCTATGAAAGCGACGCGATGGAGATCGGCTTCAATGCGAAGTATCTGCTCGACATCACCGCCCAGCTGTCCGGCGACGATGCCATCTTCATGCTCGCGGATGCCGGTTCGCCGACGCTCATTCGCGACACGGCCGGTGCTGACGCGCTCTACGTCCTGATGCCGATGCGCGTCTAAGCTGCCCGTCTGCGGCAGGCTTATGGCCCACATGCGGCATTCTCTCTTGCAATTGCGACAAAACGACCCAAAATTGTCGCAATAGGCTCGCAACAATCGAGCAACAACGAGAGAGGGACGATCATGGCCATCCGACTGAAGGAACGGTTCGAGAAGAAATTCGACGAGGAGATCCGTTTCTTCAAGGGCATGATGCAGGGTCCCAAGACGGTCGGCGCGATCGTGCCGACCTCTTCCGTCACCGCCAAGCGCATGGCGAGTGTCATCGAACCGAAGTCGGGTCTGCCCGTGCTCGAACTTGGTCCCGGCACCGGCGTCATCACCAAGCAGATCCTGGCGCGCGGCGTACCCGCCGAAAAGATTGTTTCCGTCGAGTATTCCGAGGACTTCTATCGCCGCCTGGTCGAGGACTATGCCGGCGTCAATTTCATCCACGGCGACGCCTTTGATTTGAAGACCTCGCTCGGCGCCTTTGCCGATCAGACCTTCGATTGCGTGATCTCGGCCGTACCAATGCTGAGCTTCCCGATGGAAGCCCGCATCCAACTGCTCGAGGACCTTCTGTCCCGTATCCCGGAAGGCCGTCCTGTGGTGCAGATCACCTATGGTCCGGTGTCTCCGATCATCGCAAAGCCCGATCGT
Source organism: Allorhizobium sp. CTOTU50464 (assembly GCA_032102365.1). GTDB lineage: Bacteria > Pseudomonadota > Alphaproteobacteria > Rhizobiales > Rhizobiaceae > Allorhizobium. The sequence goes on from DAMDHD010000003.1 coordinate 265,639, forward strand.
TACCACATCCAGCATTTTGACTTCGTCGTGCGCAACATCCCGCCGGCGCAGCTCTGGATCTACCGCAGGGCCTGAGCGGCCTCTGATGTTCGGCCTCTACATCACCCATCCGCAGGTCCAGATCGACCCTGCCGTACCGGTCCCCGACTGGGGTCTCTCCGCGCTCGGCCGCGCCCGTGCGGATGCATGCGTCACCCGGCCCTGGGTGCGGGAACTCTCGCGCATCGTCAGCAGCGGAGAGCGCAAGGCGATCGAGACCGCCGAAATCCTCGCCTCAGCCACGGGTGTCGATGTCGAAATCCACCCCGAGCTGCACGAGAACGACCGATCGGCCACCGGCTTCCTCGCCCCGCCGGAGTTCGAGGCGGCGGCCGACTGGTTCTTCGCCCATCCCGAGGATAGCTATCATGGATGGGAGCGCGCCGTGGACGCCCAGGCGCGCATCGTCCGTGCCGTCGAGGAGATCCTTGCCGCGCACGATGCCCGTCAGCCGATCGCCTTTGTCGGCCATGGCGGCGTCGGCACGCTTCTGAAATGTCATCTTGCGGGCCAGCCGATCGCGCGAAACCAGGATCAAGCTGGGGGTGGCGGCAATCTTTTCTGCTTCTCCCTTGCAGACCGGCGCATCTCATGCGACTGGACGGCCATGGAGATCTGGCAGGAGTCTTTGTCTTGAGCGCACGTCACCGTCTCATCGTCGGACTGGATGTTCCGACTGTCCAGGAAGCGGAGCGGGTCGTCTTAACGCTCGGCGACAGCATCTCCTTCTACAAGATCGGCTATCAGCTCGCCTTTGCCGGCGGCCTGGAATTCGCCCGTGATCTCGCCCGCGAGGGCAAGCAGGTCTTTCTCGACATGAAGCTGCTCGACATCGACAACACGGTTGCCTCCGCCGTCGAGAACATCGCGCGCATGGGCATGACCATGCTGACACTTCATGCCTATCCGAAGGCCATGGCGGCTGCCGTCAAGGCCGCCGAAGGTTCCGGCCTTTGCCTGCTCGGCGTCACCGTGCTCACCTCGATGGACGAGCAGGACCTGACCGATGCCGGCTATGAATACGACCCGCATACGCTGGTGCTGAAGCGCGCGGAACAGGCCCGAGCCGCCGGCATGGGCGGCATCGTCTGCTCGGCCGAAGAAGCGTCTGCCGTGCGCGGGATCGTCGGACCGAAGATGGCGATCGTCACCCCCGGTATCCGGCCGGCCGGCGCCGACAAGGGCGACCAGAAGCGCGTCATGACGCCATCGGACGCAATTGCCGCGGGCTCCAGCCACCTCGTCGTGGCGCGCCCGATCGTCAAGGCGGAGGATCCGAAGGCAGCCGCACTCGCCATTCTCGCCGAGATGGACGACGCGCTCGCAAAGCAGGCGTAACGAAAGACAACCGGGAGGAAGACATGGCCAAAGGCTACTGGATCGCACGCGTCGATATCCGTGACCCTGAGCGTTACAAGGACTATGTCGCGGCGGCAAAGCCTGCGTTTGAGAAGTATGGTGCAGTCTTCCTGGCGCGCGGTGGCGAGTATACGAAGCTCGAAGGTCAGGTTCGTGCCCGCAATGTGGTGATCGAGTTCCCCTCGCATCAGGCTGCCGTCGACTGCTACAATTCCCCGGAATATCAGATCGCCGCCAAGATCCGCCAGGAAGTCGCGGATGCCGAGATGGTTGTCGTCGAAGGCGTTTGAGCCGCTCCTCCCCTGAGGCCGAATGTCCCGCGGATGAGGCCTTGACGGGCCTTTCCCCCGCCAGACGATTCGGCTAAGAGAGGCCAGATCGCGCATATCGTGTGCGCCCATATAGTTCAGGGGAGCCGTCCATGACCTTGTCCAACCTTCCGCCGCTCGTCACCGTCTTCGGGGGCTCGGGCTTCGTGGGACGGCATGTGGTGCGCGCGCTCGCCAAGCGCGGCTATCGTATCCGTGTCGCCGTGCGCCGCCCTGATCTCGCAGGCTTCCTGCAGCCGCTCGGCAATGTCGGCCAGATCTCCTTCGTTCAGGCAAACCTGCGCTACCGCTCGTCGGTCGATGCGGCCGTCCAGGGCGCCGATCATGTGGTCAACTGCGTCGGCATTCTGTTCGAGAGCGGCCGCAACGGCTTTGATGCCGTGCAGGATTTCGGCGCCCGCGCCGTTGCCGAAGCGGCTCGCTCCGTTGGCGCGACGCTCACCCATATTTCGGCGATCGGCGCCGATGCGAAGTCGGATTCGGTCTATGCCGCGACCAAGGGTCGTGCGGAAGCTGCCGTTCAGTCGATCCTGCCGGACGCGACCATTCTGCGCCCGTCGATCGTTTTCGGCCCTGAAGACGGCTTCTTCAACAAGTTCGCCTCGATGGCGCGCATCGCCCCTGCCCTGCCGCTGGTTGGCGGTGGCAAGACCAAGTTCCAGCCCGTCTATGTCGGCGATGTCGCCGAAGTGGTTGCACGCGCCGTCGACGGCACGATTGCCCGCGGGAAGATCTATGAGCTCGGTGGTCAGGATGTCGCGAGCTTCAAGCAGTGTCTCGAGATGATGCTCGACGTCGTCGGTCGCAAGCGTGCGCTCGTCAACCTGCCCTTCGGCATCGCCTCGCTGATCGGCAGTATCGCGTCTGCCGTGCCGCTGATCACGCCGCCGCTCACCAGCGACCAGGTCAAGCTTCTGAAGAAGGACAATGTGGTGTCCCCTGCCGCCAAGGCGGAAGGGCGCACGCTCGAAGGCCTCGGCATCCAGCCCGTCACCATGGCCGCCATCCTGCCGACCTATCTCGTGCAGTATCGCGTGCATGGCCAGTATACGGGCTCCGGCAAAGCAGCCTGAGGCTGCCCTCACCCGCCTTTCGAGCGTCCCGCCGTTGCACAAAAGACGCAGCTTAACCAAGACCTGCGTTAACCGCGGATAAAGCAAGTTCGCCTATTGATGGCGGTCGTGGCAATGCGTAAAGACTGGCCTCCAACGGCCGGCCGGCAGCGGTTGCCGGCCCTTCATTTCAGACAGTCTCAAGAGGCAATTCCATGGGCAAGTCCATCGCACTGTTCTTCGCATGTGCGGCACTGGTTATCATCGCTGGCTCCTTCGTCGCGCCGACCACGGTGGCGGCCCGCAAGGACAATTGCTCGCCTGCCTATGGCATCGACCCCTGCTCGACGGCCTCCATCCCGTCGACCAACTGATTTCCCAAAATCAAAAAGGCTGCCCCTCGGGACAGCCTTTTTTCTTGTCTCGGACCTGTCGGCTTCAGCCGAACATCAACAGTCCGAGAATGCCGGCCGTGCCGACGGCGATCCGCCACCAGGCGAAGGGCGCATAGCCCCGTTTCGAGACGAAATTCAAAAGCCCCCGCACCACGAACAGCGCCGAGACGAAGGCTGCCACGAAGCCGATCGCGATGATCATGGTGTCGTCGGCGGTCAACGCGTTGCGGTTCTTGTAGAGATCGAGCGTGAAGGCGCCGAGCATGGTCGGCATGGCGAGGAAGAAGGAGAACTCCGCCGCCGAGCGCTTGTCGGCGCCGAGCAGCAAGGCGCCGACGATTGTCGCTCCCGAGCGCGAAGTGCCGGGGATCATCGCCACGCATTGGCAGAAGCCGATCTTGAGCGCGAGCGACAGCGGATATTCGGTGACGTCGTGATATCGGGGCTTCAGCGGCATCCGGTCGATCCAGAGCAGGACGAGGCCACCCAGGATCAGCACCACGCAGATCAGCATCGGCGTCTCGAAGAGCACGGTCTTGATGAAATCATGGGCGAGGAAGCCGATGACGGCGGCCGGCAGGAAACCGAGGAGAACCGCGCCAACGAAACGCCGGCTCTCGGCGCTTGTCGGCAGCGACAGGGCGATGTTCAGGAGCTTGGCGAAGTAGACGCTCAGGATCGCAAGGATGGCGCCCAGCTGGATCAGCACGGCAAAGGTGTTGCCTGGCGATTCGAAACCGAGGAAATGGCCAGCGAGCAGCACGTGTGCGGTTGACGATACCGGCACGAACTCGGTCAGGCCTTCAATCAGGCCGAGCACGAGCGCGCTGATAATGGATTGATCTTCCATGAGGTCTCCTTCAAGGGGAAGGCAAAGTGATTTGCTTGTATTGCCGGGGCCGAAACCCTATAGCTTGGAAGCCGCGCTGATGACCAGCCGCTTCCACCGCCTGTGTCGCGGCCACTGAAAAATCCGAGACTCCGAGTTCCGATGCCGACCCTGTACCATCACACGATGTCCACCGCGTCCCGTTTCATTCGACTGGTGCTGTCCGAATACGGCTTCCAGACGGATCTGGTGGAGGAGCAGACCTGGGAGAAGCGCAAGGAATTCCTCGCCTTCAATCCCGCCGGCACGCTGCCCGTCTATGTCGATGACAGCATGCGGGCGCTGTGCGGCCCCTTCGTCATTTCGGAATTCATCGACGAGACGCACGGCGTGTTGAAGCGCGACCGGCGCCTCTTTGCCGAAGATCCGTTCCAGCGCGCCGAAATCCGTCGGCTGACGGAATGGTTCCTGCAGAAGATGGAGCAGGATGTGACCAAGCCGCTTGTGCGCGAACGCGTGCACAAGCTGATCATCCCGAACGGCCTCGGCGGCGGCGCACCGGACTCCAAGGTTCTGCGCACGGCCCGCTCCAATATCCGCCACCACATGAAGTACCTGACCTGGCTTTCCGGCTCGCGTCAGTGGATCGCCGGCGAGCGACTGAGCTATGCCGACCTTTCGGCGGCAGCGGCCGTTTCCGTGCTGGATTATCTCGGCGAGATCGACTGGAACGAGTTCCCGGTCGCCAAGGAATGGTACCAGCGCATCAAGTCGCGACCCTCCTTCCGGCCACTGCTCACCGAGCGCGTGCGCGGGATCACGCCGGTGTCGCATTACGCCGACCTCGACTTCTGACAGCAAGCGCCATGGACGAGCCGCAGATCGATCCCAAGATCCGGAAGCGGCGGGCAGACCTCACCCGCTTCCTGCGCCAGGAGGCGGAAGCCCAGGGCTTCGATCTCTGTCGGATCACTTTGCCGGATGCCATCCCCGAAGCGCCTGCGCGTCTTGAGAGCTTTCTCGAGGCCGGCCGCCACGGCACCATGGCCTGGATGGAGGAGACCAAGGCGCGGCGTGGCGATCCGCGTGTGCTCTGGTCGGACGTGCGCTCCATCGTGATGTTCGGGATGAATTACGGTCCTGACGAGGATCCGCGCTTGCTGCTGGCGCAGCCTGAGAAAGCGGCCATCTCGGTCTATGCCCGCAATCGCGACTATCATGACGTCATCAAGGGGCGCCTGAAGGAAGTGGCGACGCGCTTTGCCGCGCGTGCGGGCGAGGACGTAAAGGTTTTCGTCGATACGGCCCCCGTCATGGAAAAGCCGCTCGCCGCCGCCGCCGGGCTCGGCTGGCAGGGCAAACACACGAATCTCGTCAGCCGCGAATACGGATCCTGGCTCTTTCTCGGCAGCCTGTTCACCACGGCCGACCTGGAGATCGATGAAGCCGAACGGGACCATTGTGGCTCCTGCCGCGCCTGTCTCGACGCCTGCCCAACGAACGCTTTTCCGGCACCCTACCAGATCGATGCGCGGCGCTGCATTTCCTACCTCACGATCGAGCACAAGGGGCCGATTGACCGGGCACTGCGGCCTGCCTTCGGCAACCGCATCTATGGCTGTGACGACTGTCTGGCAGCCTGTCCCTGGAACAAGTTCGCGGCTTCGGCGCGCGAAATGAAGCTCGTGGCCCGCGAGGATCTGAAGGCGCCCGACATCGCCTTCTTCCTAACGCTGGACGATCCGGCCTTCCGGACCTATTTCAGCGGCTCGCCGGTCAAGCGGATCGGACGGGATCGGTTCGTGCGCAATGTCTTGATCGCAGCCGGCAATTCCGGTTCGGTGGAGCTAGCACCAGCCTGCCAGGCCTTGCTCAGCGATGCCTCGGCCGATGTGCGCGGCATGGCGGCCTGGGCGCTGTCGCGGCTCTTGCCCGGCGACGACTTCATGAGGCTCCGGGCGGAGCACATGCCAGGAGAAATGGACGAAACGGTCCGACAGGAATGGATGACGGGGAGCTGACACATGCGGGTCATGATTTTCGGAGCGGGATATTCGGGCAAGGCGATCGGCCGGCTGCTCAGCGGCCAGGGCGCATCCGTTGCCGGCACCACGCGCAGTGCCGAGAAGGGCAAGGCGCTGGAAGCGGCCGGCATCCGCCCCTTCGTCTTCGATGGCGCAACCCTTTCGGAAGAGCTGCTCGGCGAACTCTCCGAAACCACCCATCTCGTCCAGTCGATTGCGCCCGGCAGTGAGGGCGACCCGCTGATCCGGCTCGGCGGTCAGGCGGGGATCAAGGCGATCATGCCGAAGCTCGAATGGATCGCCTATCTCTCGACCGTCGGGGTCTATGGCGACCACAACGGCGCCTGGGTCAACGAGGAAACGGAGTTGAAGCCCGTCTCCGTCCGTTCGGTGGAGCGCGTCGAGGCCGAGCAGGCCTGGCAGGTGGTTGCGGCGCGGGACGATCTGCCGCTTGCGATCCTGCGCCTCTCCGGCATTTACGGGCCGGGCCGCAACACCTTCATGAACCTTGCCAATGGCACGGCACGGAGGCTGGTGAAGAAGGATCAGGTGTTCAACCGCATCCGGGTCGAGGACATTGCCGCTGCCACCGCCTTCCTCGCTGGCCCCAAGACTGCGGGGATCTTCAACGTGACCGACGACATGCCCTCGCCGCCGCAGGACGTGGTCACGGAAGCAGCCCGGTTGATGGACATGGAGGCGCCGCCCGAGCAGCCCTTCGAGACGGCCGATCTGACGCCGATGGCACGCTCCTTCTATGGCGAAAACAAGCGCGTCTCCAACGCCAAGATCAAGCGTCTCGGATTCAACTTCCAGTACCCGAATTACATGATGTCTCTGGAGGATCTACTTGGCTCCGCCAGCTGGAACCAGAAGGCCTGAACAGGCGTTTCACGAGGTCAAACTTTGCGTCCAGGCTGCAGGAAGTCCGGCATTCCAAGCGCCTCAGCCTCGAAGGCACCATAATTCGGGCAGGAAATATGGCGGGAAAGCAAAATTTTTCTTCGCAGATTCCGTGATCGGGCTCAGTACGTGGGTCGCGAGTTTTTCATTCCGCAAAGACTCCTGGATTCAAACGATTTTTCTCCATTCTTCATGATTCGTTAAGGTAAAGATTCCTCTTTGCATCATCACGAATGTTACAGCCTGTAACTTTTCGTGATGGCATTGTGGCACGTTTTTGCCATTTTTGATCCTGCCTAGGCGTCGGCACGCAAAAAACCGCTCGTGTCAACGACTAGGGACGTATAACTTGACGATCAACCGACGCTCTATTTTCGCCGCTGCAACTATTGCCGCTCTCTGTGCTTTCGCGCCGCAGAGTGCAAATGCCAAGTCTTCCTGCGGTGGTGCCTCCTGGTACGCCCTGACGTCGAAGACCGCTTCCGGCGAACGTATGAACCCGGCCAAGCTGACCGCCGCCCACAAGAGCCTGCCTTTCGGCACCAAGGTCAAGGTCACCAATTCGCGAAGCGGCAAGAGCGTCGTCGTGCGCATCAACGATCGCGGCCCCTTCATTCGCGGCCGTGTGCTCGATCTGTCCAAGGCTGCAGCCCAGAACATCGGCATGGTCCGCGCCGGCCATGCCAAGGTCTGCTACGAGATCCTCGGCTAAGACCCGTCCTCCAGGAGGCGGCGATCCATTCGTCCGGCTTTAGACGCTTGCTCTTGCCGGTGATCGCCGCTACCACGCTCTCTTCTTTCAGAGGAGAATGACCATGCGCTTGGGCGGCCGTCTTGCCGGTGCGATCGAAGTCTTGGATGATATCGAGACCCGTCGCCGTCCCGTTGCCGATGCCCTCAAGGATTGGGGCCTTTCGCATCGTTTCGCCGGTTCCGGCGACCGTGCGGCCATCGGCAATATCGTCTATGATGCCCTGCGCATGAAGCTATCCCATGCGTGGCTGATGGATGACGACAGCGCTCATAGCCTCGGCTGGGCCGTGTTGCTGCGCCAGTGGGGCATGAGCCTCGAGTCGCTGCAGGCCGATCTCGAAGGCGACAATTTCGCCCCCGCCCCCCTCTCCGAAAGCCAGATTCAGGCCTTTACCAGCCGCAACCTTTCGGACGCGCCCTTGCATGTGCAGGGCGACATCCCCGACTGGGTGCAGCCTTCCTTCGAACAGGCCTTCGGTGACGACTGGCTCGCCGAGGCCCAGGCGCTCGCCACCCGTCCGACGCTCGACCTGCGCGTCAACACGCTGAAGGCCAACCGGGAAAAGGTGCTGAAGGCGCTCGACCGCTCCGGCGCCCAGGCTTCGCCAATCGCCCGCTTCGGCATGCGCGTGCCGGCCGGCGAAGGCCCGTCGCGTCTGCCCAACGTCACAGCCGAACTCAGCTTCCAGAAGGGCTGGTTCGAGGTGCAGGACGAAGGTTCGCAGATCGTTGCCGATCTCGTGACGCCGCGCGAGGGCGATCAGGTGCTCGACTTCTGCGCCGGCGGTGGCGGCAAGACGCTCGCCATGGCGGCGGCCATGAACAACAAGGGTCAGGTGCATGCCTATGACGCCGACCGCAAGCGGCTTGCGCCGATCATCGAACGCCTGAAGCGCGCGGGCACCCACAATGTGCAGGTGCATGACAGCGCGAAGGGCCTCTCCAACCTGCGCGACCGCTGCGACGAGGTTCTGGTCGACGCCCCCTGCACCGGAACCGGCACCTGGCGCCGACGTCCGGATACGAAGTGGCGCCTGACCGATCGCAACCTCCAGGAGCGCATCACCCAACAGCAGGAAGCGCTGACCGAGGCCTCGGCTTTCGTCAGGCCTGGCGGCGCGCTTCTCTATGTCACCTGTTCCGTGTTGCCGGAGGAAAACGACCGTCAGGTCCAGGCCTTCTGCGAAGCCAATCCGAGCTTCGAGATCGTCTCCGTGATGGACGACTGGACGCATCTCTTCGGCGGTTCGGCCCCGAAGCCCCGTTCGGCCGATGGCAAGACCGTCACGCTCAGCCCCGCCAGCATGGATACCGACGGCTTCTTCTTCTGCCGCATGCGTCGCCGTCCGAGCTGATTTGATGATCGTCAAATCCAACCGTTGTTTCTTATAGTCGACTGTTTGACACCAGTTTCTTTTTGCGCGAAGAGAAGGCCGTCCGTTAAATCGAGGCGCCTATCGGCGTCGGAGGGAGACACCATGATCAGGAAATCCGTCATCGGCGCGTCCATCGCGCTGCTCGTCACATCGGCTGCCATCTTCGCTGGCCCGGCCATCGCCGCACCAGCGCCCAAGGACGTGCTGACGCATTACGCAGAGCTCGCCCATGCGAAGTTCGAGGACTCGCTGACGACTGCCAAGGCGCTCGATGCCGCCATCGACGCCCTCATTGCCAAGCCGAGCGACGAGACGCTGAAGGCGGCCCGCGAAGCCTGGATCGCCGCCCGCGTCCCTTACCAGCAGACGGAAGTCTATCGCTTCGGCAACCCGATCGTCGACGATTGGGAAGGCAAGGTGAATGCCTGGCCGCTGGATGAAGGCCTGATCGACTATGTCGATGCCGGCTACGGCACCGAAAGCGACGGCAATTCGCTCTATGTGGCGAATGTGATTGCCAACCCGAAGATCAAGATCAACGGCGAAGAGGTCGATGCCTCCAAGATCACGCCGGAGTTCCTGGCCGAAACGCTGCATGAAGCCGGCGAAGTCGAGGCCAATGTCGCGACGGGCTATCACGCCATCGAATTCCTGCTCTGGGGCCAGGATCTGAACGACACCGGCCCGGGCGCCGGCAATCGTCCCTACACCGATTACGACACCGCCAATTGCACCAATGGCAATTGCGATCGCCGCGCCGCCTACCTGAAGGCCGCTTCCACGCTGCTGGTCCAGGACCTCGAAGAGATGGTCGCTGCCTGGGCGCCAGAGGGCGAAGCCACGAAGGCCGTTCTCGAAGACGAGCAGAAGGGCATTTCCGCGATCCTCACGGGCATGGGCTCGCTCTCCTATGGCGAACTGGCCGGCGAGCGCATGAAGCTCGGCGTGCTGCTGCATGATCCGGAAGAGGAGCATGATTGCTTCTCCGACAACACCCATGCTTCGCACCTGAACGACGCCGTCGGCATCGCATCCGCCTATACCGGCGAATATACGCGCATCGACGGCACGAAGATGACCGGCCCGTCGCTCTCCGAACTGGTTGCCGCCAAGGATCAGGCGCTCGATCAGGAAATGAAGGCCAAGCTCGACAAGACGCTTGCTGCGATGAATGCCATGGCCGAGCGCGCCAAGACGACGGAGGCCTATGACCAGATGATCGGCGAAGGCAATGCCGAGGGCAACGCCACCGTTCAGGCGGCCATCGACGGGTTGATCGACCAGACCGAGTCCATCCAGCGCGTCATTGCGTCGCTGGATCTCGGCACGATCGAGCTTGAAGGCTCCGATAGCCTTGATAATCCTGGGGCCGTCTTCCAGTAAGCAGCAAAAGGCGGGTCGTCCGAAAGCCGGGCGACCCGATCTCTTCCATGACATCTCGCAGGGTTCTCTCCGCCGGCCTCGGCGCCTTGATGACAACCGGCATTCTTGTCTCGGCTGGCACGGCCGGCGAGCCCGTCGAGCGAGCGGACCTGACGCCCAAGGACAGGGCGCGCGTTGTCGCCGTCACCCGACCGACGGATGATTTTTCCAAGGCCGAGGCCTTCGAGCTGATGCAGGGTGGCGCCGGAACCTCCCCGCGCGGCGTGAGCGCCGACTCCTTTTCCGACTTTTCCGCCAATATCACCTTCGCCGAAGAGCAGGATTTCAAGCTCGGCAACGCGCTGTTCCGCAAGCTCTGGGTCTCCTCCCCCTCGTCCACCCAGGCCTCCGACGGTCTTGGCCCCCTCTTCAATGCGCGGGCCTGCCAGAGCTGTCACCTGAAGGATGGTCGCGGCCATCCGCCGGAAGGCGACCGCGATCACACGTCCATGTTTTTCCGGCTGGCGCGTCCCGCCGCGACGGAAGACGAGCAGGCGAAGCTTGACCGGCTCGAGATCGCCTCCCTGCCCGATCCCGTCTATGGCGGCCAATTGCAGGATCAGGCGGTGCCGGGCATCTCCGCCGAAGGGCGCATGGTCGTCACCTATACCGAGGAGCCGGTGACACTCTCCGGCGGAGAGACGGTGATGCTGCGGAGGCCCAGCTATACCGTCAGCGACCTGAATTACGGCCCGCTCGACCCGACGACCGTTCTCTCGCCCCGCATCGCCAATCCGATGATCGGGCTCGGTCTGATCGAGGCCATTCCCGAAGAAGACATCCGGGCGCTGGCCGATCCCGACGACCTCGATGGTGACGATATTTCCGGCCGCGCCGCCCGGGCCCGCGATCACCGGACCGGCGAGATCAAGCTCGGCCGCTTCGGCTGGAAGGCGCAGAATGCCTCGGTGCGCGATCAGAGCTCCAGCGCCTTTGCCGGCGATATCGGCATTTCGACGCCAGATGATCCCAGGCATTTCGGTGACTGCACGGAGAAGCAGACCGCCTGCCTTGAAGCCGCCACCGGTGTGCAGCCGCGGCTCGGCGATACCGAAGGCCCCGACCCCGTTCTTGAACTGGTCACCTTCTATGCGAAGAACCTTGCCGTGCCGAAGCGCCGAAACGTGGACGATGCGGAGGTTCTGCGCGGCAAGGAGACCTTCTACCAGAGCGGCTGTACGGCTTGTCACCGGCCGAAATTCGTGACCAGCCGCAGAGCTGACAACAAGGCACAGGCCTTTCAGCTGATCTGGCCCTATTCCGATTTCCTGCTGCATGACATGGGCGAAGGTTTGGCCGATGGCCAGGCCGTCGGAGATGCCACCGGGCGGGAGTGGCGCACGCCGCCGCTCTGGGGTATCGGTCTCACCCAGGTCGTCAGCGGCCACAGCTTCTTCCTGCATGACGGCCGGGCGCGAAACCTGACCGAAGCGATCCTCTGGCATGGCGGGGAGGCAGAAGCCGCCCGCAATGCCTTTGCCGCCGCCAACCTCGAGGACCGCAAGGCCCTGATCACATTCCTGGAGTCTCTCTGATGCGGTTACTGACGCGCCTCGCCCTCCTCTCCACGATGTTGCTGCCCCTGTCCGCGCTGGCGCAGGAATCGAGCCCGACCGTCGGCGTGCTCGACACGGCCAAGGTGCCCTCAGTGATGGCCCGCGCCGTCGATGACTTCATCCGGCCCGGCTATCGCCGGTTCGAAGAAGAGGCCGATACCATGGAAGAATCCATGGTCGAACTCTGCGGCTCGCCCTCGTCCGAAAGCCTTCTAAACGCGCAATCGACATTCGGCGACGTTGTCGAAGCCTGGTCGCGCATCGAGATCGTCCGGGTCGGGCCAGTTCTCGAAGGCAATCGGTTCGAGCGCATCCTGTTCTTTCCCGACCGTAAAGGCACAGGGCTGAAGCAGGTGCAGGCGGCCCTCTCCAAGCCCGATCCGAGTGTGACGTCGGTCGACACGCTGAAGGAAAAGAGCGTGGCCATGCAGGGGCTGGGTGCGCTGGAATTTGTTCTCTTCGGCACGGGTTCTGAGAGCCTGCAATCGGCGGAAGGCGCCTATCGCTGCCAGTATGGCACGGCGATCGCGGCCAATCTGAAGCGGTTGGGGAGCGAGCTGACCGAAGCCTGGAATGCGCCCGATGGCGTGGCGGCCGCCTGGGAGACGCCCGGCCCCGACAACCCGATCTTCCGCGACGAGGCCGAGGCCGCCAAGGAGCTGCTCGGCGTGCTCGTGCATGCGGCTGAGACGATCCGCGACCAGCGCATCGAGCAGTTCTACAAGGGTGACGCGAAGAAGGCCCTGCCGCGCCAGGCAATCTACTGGCGCTCGGGCAATACCTTCCGCTCGATCACCGCGAATATCGAAGGCCTGCGGGATCTGCTTGCCACCTCCGGCATGGTCGAGCTTCTGGCCGAAGACAATCGCTCGGTCGTCTCCTCGACCGATTTCGTGGCCCGTTCGTTGTCGCGCGTCTCCGGCGACATCAAGCCCGATGTGGCCGCCGTTGTCGAAGACCCGGCCCAGATCGCCAAGCTCGACTTCCTGCTTTTGAACAGCCGCGACCTGATCCTGAGGCTCAACAACGATCTCGGTGGCGGCATCGGCCTTGCGGCCGGCTTCTCCTTCTCCGACGGCGACTGAAGTGATGGTCGCCCCGCTCATCGATCGACGCGCCTTCCTGCGCTCTGCCGGTCTTGCCTTCCTGGCCGGGCTGACGCCGCGCGCCGCCTTTGCGCTCGAGCGGAGCGACGCGGTCTATGCGAGCGGGTTGAAGAGACCGGACGGGACCTTCGCCATTGGTCTCGTCAGTGAAAGCGGTGCCCTGATCGACGAAATCGCGCTGCCGGGCCGCATTCACGGCCTCTGCCACAGCGCCGAAAACGGTCTCTCCGTTGCCTTCGCCCGAAGGCCCGGCACCTTTGCGGTCGTCTTCGATGCCAAGAAGCATGTGGAGCCACGGATCATCGCCGCTTCAGACGGCCGCCATTTCTTTGGTCATGGTGCCTTCGCGCCCGACGGCAAGCTCTTCTATGCCAGCGAGAACGACTTCGACGCCAATGCCGGCGTGATCGGGATCTATGACTGCCTCGCCGGCTTCGAGCGGGTAGGCGAGGTGCCGGCCCATGGCATCGGCACGCATGACATCACGGTCACGGCAGACGGGCTTCTGGTTATTGCAAATGGCGGGATCGAGACGCACCCGGATTTCGGCCGCACCAAGCTCAACCTCGACCACATGGAGCCGTCACTCGTTCTGGCGGATGCCAGGACCGGCGCGCTGATCGAGAAGCACACGCTGCCGCCGGAACTCAGCCAACTCTCCACCCGGCATCTCGATGTCGCAGCCGATGGCCGGATCTGGTTTGCCTGCCAGTATGAGGGTCCGCGCACGGATCGACCGCCGCTGGTCGGGCATTTCGCCAAGGGCGTTCCCATCTCCTATGTCCAGCTCCCCGACGAGACGACCGACCGGCTCGGCAATTATGTCGGCGCCATTGCCGTCAACCGGGCTCAGGGTATCGTCGGCATCGCCTCACCGAAAAACGGGCTCTGGGCCGTGCTCGACGGCAGGGACGGACGTTTGATTTCGGAGACCGTTCTGGCCGATGCTTCGGGCATCGCCCCCTCGCCGAAAAGCTTCGCGGTCTCCTCCTATCGCGGCGATTTCCTTACCCGCCAAAGCCCCGTCGCCTGGGATCAGCACATCATCCGGATCTAGAACGCTGGTCGAACCGAAAGAAGCGCCCTAGATGCGTGCCATGTCCAAGATCGTAAGCTACATCCTCTTCATCGGTTTCGTCGTCGGCGCGGGTCTCATTGCCGGTGTCACCAACATGCCGGGCGAGTGGTATCAGGCCCTCGAAAAGCCTTTCTTCAACCCGCCCTCCTGGATCTTTGGTCCGGTCTGGACCACGCTCTATGTGATGATCGGTGTGGCCGGTGCCCGGATCTGGCAGCGTGCGCCGAAGTCGGCGGCCATGCAGCTCTGGTTCGCCCAGATGGCCTTCAATCTCATGTGGTCGCCCGCCTTCTTCGGCCTGCAGAACCCCGAACTCGCACTTGCCGTCATTGTCGGCATGCTGGTGACGATCATCGCTTTCATGGTGAAGGCCAAGTCGATCGACGGGATTTCGACCCTGCTCTTCGTGCCCTATCTTGCCTGGGTCGCCTTTGCGAGCGTGCTCAATCTGTCGATTGCCTGGCTGAACTGAATTTCCGTTTCGCCGCCTTGCCTGCCTGGAACGACCATGCCAATTTCGCCGCCGAAGGGGATATGAGCCATGGTGGACTACGATCAGGAGACCGTCGAAATACGGATCCGGCAGAGCTTCGCGCGGCAGGGGGCGATGGAAACACTGGGGGCCGAGCTTTCGAGCGTCAGTCCCGGTGTCGTCGAGATCGAACTCTCCTATGACCGCAAGCTCACCCAGCAGCACGGTTTCCTGCATGCCGGCGTGATTTCCGCCGCGCTGGATACAGCCTGCAGCTATGCCGCCTATACGGTCACGACGCCCGAAGTGTCGCTGCTCACCATCGAGTTCAAGGTGAACCTGATGTCGCCGGGGCGCGGCGAGCGTTTCCTGTTTCGCGGCGAAATCACCAAGCCCGGCTCCAATATCATCGTCGCCGACGGTCGCGGTTATGCGCTGACCGACGGCCCGGCCAAGCTGATTGCCTCGATGACCAGCACCATGATGGTCATCCGCGGCCGCGAGGGGATTTCCGGATGACCTACGAGATGAAGCCGGTCGCCGGCAAGAACGTGCTCTTCGTCATGGCGGCGGATGCCGAATACGGGGTCTTCCTGCGCACCCGCATCTCGCCGCTGATGACCGGCGTCGGGCCCGTCGAAGCGGCCATCGCTCTGACCCGGGAACTCGCCCGTCTTGCCAGCCACGACAACCTGCCGGATCTCGTCGTCTCGCTCGGCTCAGCGGGGTCTGCGACCCTCGAACAGGCGGAGATCTACCAGGTTTCGGCCGTCTCCTATCGCGACATGGATGCTTCCGCCTTCGGTTTCGAGAAGGGCAAGACGCCGTTTCTCGACCTGCCCGTTTCCGTCGACTTGCCGCTCCGGATCCCGGGCATTCAGACGGCGACGCTGTCGACCGGGGCGAATGTCGTCTCGGGCGCCGCCTACAAGTCGATCGACGCCGACATGGTGGACATGGAAACCTTCGCCATCCTGCGCGCCTGCCAGGGTTTCAACATCCCCCTGATCGGGTTGCGCGGCATTTCCGACGGCCGGCACGACGTCAATCACATCGACGACTGGACGCAATATCTGCACATCATCGACAAGAAGCTGGCGCTTGCCGTCGATGGCCTGCAGACCGCGCTGGAAGACGGCGTCTTCTGGTTCTGAGCAGGCGCACAAAAATTCCAGGTTTTGCGGGCGATCTGCCATTGAAAGATGGCCGCGATTTCTTTAAAGGCTCGCCATGACCCAGACAGCACATCCCGACAGTGTTCTCATCGTCGATTTCGGCAGCCAGGTAACGCAGCTGATCGCACGCCGCGTCCGCGAATCCGGCGTCTATTGCGAAATCGTCCCCTTCCAGTCTGCCGAAGAAGGCTTCCACCGGTTGAAGCCCAAGGCGATCATCCTGTCGGGAAGCCCTGCTTCCACGCTGGATGAAGGCAGCCCGCGGGCGCCGCAGGTGCTGTTCGACAGCGGTCTTCCGATCTTCGGCATCTGCTATGGCCAGCAGACCATGTGCGCCCAGCTCGGCGGCAAGGTCGAAGGCGGCCATCACCGCGAATTCGGCCGCGCCTTCCTCGATGTCGAGCAGGATTGCGAACTGTTCAACGGCCTCTGGTCGACCGGCTCGCGCCATCAGGTCTGGATGTCCCATGGCGACCGCGTGACCGCGATCCCGCCGGGCTTCAAGGTTCTGGCCACCTCGTCCAACGCGCCCTTCGCCTTCATTGCCGACGAAGCGCGCAAATACTACGCCGTGCAGTTCCACCCCGAGGTCGTGCACACGCCCGACGGCGCCAAGCTGATCCAGAACTTCGTCCAGAAGGTCGCCGGCATCAAGGGCGACTGGACCATGCATGCCTATCGCCAGAAGGCGGTCGAGCAGATCCGCGCTCAAGTCGGCGATAAGCGCGTCATCTGCGCGCTGTCCGGCGGCGTCGATTCGTCGGTCGCAGCGCTGCTGATCCACGAGGCCGTCGGCGACCAGCTGACCTGCATCCTCGTCGACCACGGTCTGATGCGCAAGAACGAGGCGGCCGATGTGGTTGCCATGTTCAAGGAGCATTACAACCTGCACCTCATCCATGTGGATGCCGTCGACAAGTTCGTCGGCGAGCTGGAAGGTGTGAGCGACCCGGAAACCAAGCGCAAGATCATCGGCCGCCTGTTCATCGAGACCTTCGAGGAAGAGGCCAAGAAGCTTGGCGGCGCGGATTTTCTCGGCCAGGGCACGCTCTATCCCGACGTCATCGAAAGCGTCTCCTTCACCGGCGGTCCATCGGTCACGATCAAGTCGCACCACAATGTCGGCGGACTGCCCGAGCGCATGAACATGCAGCTCGTCGAGCCCTTGCGCGAACTCTTCAAGGACGAAGTGCGCGTGCTCGGCAAGGAACTCGGCCTGCCCGATAGCTTCATCGGCCGCCACCCCTTCCCGGGTCCGGGTCTTGCCATTCGCTGCCCGGGCGGTGTGACCCGCGAAAAGCTCGACATCCTGCGCGAAGCCGATGCCATCTATCTCGACGAGATCCGCAAGGCCGGACTCTACGACGCGATCTGGCAGGCCTTTGCCGTGCTGCTGCCGGTCCAGACCGTCGGCGTCATGGGCGATGGCCGTACCTATGAATTCGTCTGCGCGCTGCGCGCCGTCACCTCGGTCGACGGCATGACCGCCGACTTCTACCACTACGATATGGAATTCCTCGGACGGGCGGCCACCCGCATCATCAACGAGGTCCGAGGGATCAACCGCGTCGTCTACGACGTGACGTCGAAGCCGCCGGGGACCATCGAGTGGGAGTGAGGCGAACGCCTCTGCCATTATGAAACTTCTGAAACGGAGGGCCATCGCCCTCCGTTTTTCTTATGCCCTTTAGAAAGCAAAGGACTGCTGCGCCGGGGTCGTGTCCGGCAATTCGACACCTTCCAGCTCCAGCATGCGCAGCTTCGAACCCGATCCGCCGGGGGCGGAAAAGCCACCGATCTTTCGCCCAGCCGCTAAGACCCGGTGACACGGGATGATCAGGGGGATCGGGTTCTTCGCCATGGCCTGACCGATCGTCCAGGCGCCCGCAGGTCCCAGTTGCAGCTCACCCGCCAGCGCTCCATAGGTGGTGGTGCTGCCCCAGCCAAGACGCCGGGTGGCAAGGTAGATCTGGCGAAAGAGATCCGTCTGGGCCGACAGGTCGAGAGGCAGGTCGGAGAAGTCGCTGCGCTCACCGGCAAAGTAGGCCCGGACACGATCGATATCCGCGGCAATCTCTGCGGTCGGCGGCGCAGGCTCGGTGCCTGGGAACCGTCGGCGCATGGCGCGCTCCGTCTGTTCCGGATCGTCTCCCGGAAGGCGCAAGCCGGAAACGCCCTCATCGCTCCAGGCGATGGCGCAGGTGCCGCTCTGTGTTTCAAACAGCGTATAAGCCTGGTTGCTCGTCATCGGTCTGCATCCCTCATGCTGCCACAGGGTGACGTGCTCCGGGCGTTCGATCAACCCGTTTCCTGCGGCGCCCGCAAAGACTTCCCCGCTCCCGGCCCCAAGGCCACCCGCTCGGCTTGCCAGCCGTGTCATCGTCTTGCTATCCGTCGGTCACGAACAGGAGACCCGCGGCGCATGAGCATCACCATCTACGGCATCAAGAACTGCGACACGATGAAGAAGGCGCGCACCTGGCTCGAAAGCCAAGACGTGGCGCACGACTTCCACGACTACAAGGCCAAGGGCATCGATGCCTCGACCCTTGACAGCTGGATCGGCCAGGTTGGCTGGGAGGTGCTGCTCAACAAGGCCGGCACGACCTTCAAGAAACTCGACGAGGCGCAGAAAGAGAACCTCGATGCGGCACGCGCCAAGGCGCTGATGCTGGCGCAGCCGTCGATGATCAAGCGACCGGTGCTCGATGTCGACGGCAAGCTCACGGTCGGTTTTAAGCCCGAGACCTATCAGCAGATCTTCCAGGCCTGAGCCATGGCCAAGACCACCCGCGCCACGCAGTTTCTCGACAAGGCCGGTGTCGCCTATACCACCGCAACCTATGACTATGATCCGAATGCCGAGCGCATCGGGCTGCAGGCGGCAGAAGCGATCGGCGAGCATCCGTCGCGGGTGCTGAAAACGCTGATGGCCGAACTCGACGGCAAGCCGGTCTGTGTCGTCGTGCCCTCCGACAAGGAGGTCTCGATGAAGAAGCTCGCCAGCGCCTTCGGCGGCAAATCGGCGGCGATGATGAAGCCGGCCAATGCGGAAAAACTCACCGGCTTTGTGGTCGGCGGTATCAGCCCCTTCGGCCAGAAAAAGCAGGTGCCGACGGCCATCGAGATATCCGCCATGGACGAGCCGCTCGTCTACATGAATGGCGGGCAGCGCGGCTTGCAGGTGCGACTGTCACCGCAGGATGCGCTGAAGGCGCTGGGCGCGATTGCCGCCCCTCTCGTGGCCTGACGTCATCCATGCTTTGGCGCCCATGGTCTGGACTTCGCCATCTTTCCCCTTAAGTCTGGCGTGACAGCCACAACAGGAATACCCCATGACTCTCCCCGATTTCTCCGCCTCCATTGACCCGCACAAGCTCGACAAGCTCGCCGAGGTGGCGATCAAGGTCGGGCTGCAGCTGCAAAAGGGCCAGGACCTGGTGCTGACGGCTCCCCTCGTCGCCGTGCCGCTGGTGCGGCTGATCACGGCGCATGCTTACCAAGCGGGTGCGGCGACGGTCACGACCTTCTATTCCGACGAAGAGACGACGCTTGCGCGCTATCGCCATGGTCACGACGAGAGCTTCGACCGTGCGCCGAACTGGCTCTATGACGGCATGGCCAAGGCCTATGAAAATGGGGCAGCGCGTCTGGCGATCGCCGGCGACAATCCCATGCTGCTTGCCCAGGAAGACCCTGCCAAGGTCGGCCGTGCCAACAAGGCGACCTCGATCGCCTACAAGCCGGCGCTGGAGCACATCTCCAATTTCGACATCAACTGGAACATCTGCTCCTATCCGAACCCCTCGTGGGCGAAGCTCGTCTTCCCGGATCTCCCGATCGAAGAGGCCGTGCGCAAGCTGGCCGATGCGATCTTCGCTGCCTCGCGCGTCGATCGCGACGATCCGGTCGCGGCCTGGGCCGAGCATAACGCGGAACTCAAGAAGCGCTCGACCTGGCTGAACGGCGAGCGTTTTGCAGCTCTGCACTTCACCGGCCCCGGCACGGACCTGACGGTCGGCCTTGCAGACGGCCACGAATGGCATGGCGGCGCCTCGACGGCGAAGAATGGCGTGACCTGCAATCCCAACATCCCGACGGAAGAAGTCTTCACCACGCCGCATGCGCTGAAGGTGGAAGGCCATGTCTCCTCGACCAAGCCGCTTTCCCATCAGGGCACACTGATCGACAATATCCAGGTGCGCTTCGAAGGCGGTAGGATCGTCGAGGCCAAGGCCTCGAAGGGCGAGGCCGTGCTCAACAAGGTGCTCGATACCGACGAGGGCGCACGCCGTCTCGGCGAAGTGGCGCTGGTGCCGCATTCCTCGCCGATCTCGGCCTCGGGCGTGCTCTTCTACAACACCCTCTTCGACGAAAACGCCTCCTGCCACATCGCGCTTGGCCAGTGCTATTCGAAGTGCTTCCTCAACGGCGCCTCGCTCAGCCAGGAACAGATCAAGGCGCAAGGGGGTAATTCCTCGCTGATCCATATCGACTGGATGATCGGATCCGGCCAGGTGGACCTCGACGGCCTCCGGGCCGACGGCTCGAAGGTGCCGGTGATGCGAAAGGGCGAATGGGCCTGAGGTACAGACCTCAGATGTCGAGGTCGACCCAGAGCGCTGCGTGATCGGAGGCCGCATCCTGCGGCCTCTTCAGCTCCTCATAGCTCTCCCAGCGTTTCGGCCTTACCCCCGGCCACATGCCGGTGCGGATGACCCCGCCTTTCTCCACCTTGTCGAACAGTTTCGGCGAGAGCAGCAGGTAATCGATCTTGTTGCCGGGATTGGACAGGCCATAGGTGCCCGCAAAGCCGCCATTGTCGAAGCTCGGATGCTCGAAGGCATCGGTCAGCTCGGCGTCCTGCAGAAGCGGGCTCAAGGGATCGCTGTCGGGTGTGTCGTTCAAGTCGCCGATCACGGCGATATACTCCCAGCCTTCGGCCAGCCGCTCCTCGACGATCTCGGCAACACGGGTCGCCTGAGCCTTGCGGCGGCGGTCCGACTCGGCCTTGCCGCCAAACCCCTTGCTCTTGAAATGGTTGACCATCACCAGCAGCCTGTTGCCGCTTGCGGTCGTCACTTCGAATTCCGGGCAGTCGCGGGAAAAGGTGATGCGGTCGCTGCCATCCGGCAGCCGATCGTCGACATGGCTGCGCATCCAGCCAATCGGGAACTGCGGTCCGGACAGCAGGCCGACATCGATGCCGCGTTCGTCATTGCCATCGATCAGCATCACGTGACGAAACGGCGTGCCGTCGACGGCGGCGAGGATTTCGTCGTTGAAGGCCTTCAGCACCGGTCGGCTTTCGGCCTCGACCACGCCCAGCACGTCGGCCTCCAGATCGCGGATCACGCGGGCCGTGTTGCGCATGGCGTGTTCGTTGATCGGTTCGTCGCGCAATTCCAGCGATCCGACCCAGTCGCTGCGGCCCGAAGCCGTGATCTCGACGCCGCCCGACTGGGGGCGTTTCAACAGGCCGCCGCGATTGCGGCGCAGAATGACAAAGGGGCCCGTGTCGCTCTTTTCCATGCCGAGCGCGACGATCAGGTCAGCCATCTTCTTGCGGGCCGCGGGCGTGTAGGAGATTTCGCCGAGCAGACTGTTCAACTCGGCAAATTTTTCGAGGACGGGGCGTCCGTCCTCCCAGGTTTCGAGGTTCATCGCCTTGGCGCGATCGAACAGGTTCTCGACGTTGTAGACTGCAAGGCGCATTGCTCCCTCCCAGGCTCTCGAACTGGGACGGGATGATACCAGAGATTTATGATGCGCGCATGTCGCGAGAAACGATCTGCCTCACGCGACAGGCGCGCAAACACTCCGGTCGTCAGCGGTAATAGACGATCTTGCCGCCATTATAGGCCGTCTGCACCCACAGCACATTGTGCGGGGCAATGCCGCGAACCTTGAGGGCTGCCGAGAGGCTCGGGTCTTCCGCGACCACGGCCTGGGCAAGCGCCAGGCTGTTACCGGTCGGGTAGATCGCCTGCTGCGGATAGGTGTGCCGCTCGAAGCTGCCGCGGTCCACGCGGATCGCGGTGACATTGCCGTTATACTGCTTGCCGAAGAGAATTTCGCGCGGCGTCCAGCCGCCCGCCTCGACATAGGTCGCAGCGCTGGCCGGCAGGGTGGCAAGGGATGCTGCAGCAACGGCTGCAGCCAGAACGAGTTTCTTCATCATGATCATGCTCCTTTCGCCGGACGCTTGGGAGACCATCCGGCTTCGAGGCCACATGTGGCGATCAGGAAGATGGTTGTCTAGTATAATCACATGAGCTTGATCGATTGCGCGCAACTCATTTTGCACACGCAGTGTTCACACCGTCCGTAGGCGCCTCGTCAGGCAGCGGAAACGGACAGCGGCGCGACGATCGTGCTCCGCCCGGTCACTTCTGGCGGGCCTTGCGGGCAGCGTAGCGACGGTCGCGCTCGGCCTTGCGGGCGGCTTCATCTTCGACCACGCGGCTGATGCGCGATGCTTCGGCCTGCTCGCGGGCATCCTGTTCGGCGCGGGCCGCGGCGATCGCCGCTTCTTCGCGCTCGCGGGCTTGCTGCTCGGCCCGGGCCTGTTCTTCGACCTTCAGCCGGTCGCGCTCGGCATGGCGCTTGGCACGTTCTTCGGCACGGATCGCACGTTGTGCCATGCGGGCCTCGCGCTCGGGATCTGCCGCAGCGTGTGCCGCCTTATAGGCCTGCAGCAAGGCCGCCTTGGCCTCGGTGGCTGTCGTGCGGCGCTCGGCAAGGCCATGATCTCTGCTGAATTTCATCTTGTCTCCGATCTCTTGAATATCAGGTTTCAGGTGCGCGCCCGTTTGGCGACCAGAGCCGCCGTGGCGCTTTCGCGTGCTTCACGCTCGCGGGTGAGACGTGCCTCGCGCAGACGGATGGTCTTCTCGTCGCGCGCGGAGGCAATGGCATCCTGCTCGTCGACGGCGCGACTGCGGGCCAGGAACTGCGACTGCGTCTTCGCGAAGGCGATCTCGGCCGTCTGTCTGGATTTGGTGAGGTGTTCGGTCATGGGGGTCTCCTTTCAGGAGGCTGCCTTTTTCAGGCAATAAAAAAAGGCCAGGCGAACCGCCTGACCTTCCCTGGGGATCGTGCCTTCAACAGTGCCAGTACATCCGTGGTCAAAGGAAAGCGGATCCCGGATCTATCAGGCTGCCTGCAGGTTGCAGGCCGACATCTTGCCCGACTTGTTGTCGCGCTCCATGTCGTAAGCCAGCTTCTGGCCTTCGACGATTTCGCGCATGCCCGACCGTTCGACGGCGGAGATGTGAACGAAGGCGTCCGGGCCGCCATTGTCAGGCTGAATGAAGCCGAAGCCCTTGGTGGAATTGAACCATTTTACTGTGCCAGTGGTCATGTTGAACCCTTTCATAGCGCATAGAGTGCCCCAGCGCGGATGCGCTGCGGAGAGAACGATTTTTGAGAGGAAGGTTCGACAGGGCGCGGGCTGTCCCGCGCGGTAACCAAAGCTTAGCAAGCAAACATCGATGACCAATACATAGAGGTCTTCCTAATGAAAGTCAACCATCGGTTTTTGGTCGTGCTTCCTCTTCAATCAAAAGTGTAATTTTTGAAGATGCAACCGTGGCCGGTCAAAGGCGGGCGAAAGCGGACCTGACCTTGTCCAGAAATCTCTTGCGCTTCTCCTCCGCCGCCCGGTCCATGTCGTGCAGCGAGAGCATCCGGAAGTCGACAGACTTGGCACAGAAGGCCGCCACGCCGCGCTTCAGGATACGCTTGACCGGATTGCCCATGTAGAGATGCACGACCCACCAGGGCGAACCGGTCGAGGTCACGACCCAGAAGCTCTTGATATGGGTCATCAGCGGCACGATGCGCCCACCGGCCTTGTCGTGCTGGAAGGCGACGCCGGGCACGAAGATGCGGTCGATGAAGCCCTTCATGATCGCCGGAAGATTGAACCACCACTGCGGAAAGACGAGGACCAGGCCATCGGCCGCCTTCAGCCGCGCGACGATGCCGGAGACGTCTTCCGATGGCTTATAACCGGGCTCCATGTAGGCGGCGCGCTCGGCGGCCGTCAGGCGCGGATCAAAATCCTCGGCGTAGAGATCGAGCAGATCGACTTCGTGGCCTTGTCCTTCCAGCGTCTCGACCACCGCTCTTGCCGCAGAGGCCGCAAAGCTATCCGGCAGCGGATGGGCGAGCACGACCAGGAAGCGGCGTGCCATCAGAAGAGGCTCCCCTGCCCGGCCGGCGGCTCGCTCTTGCGTGGAGGCTTCGGTGCAGGCGTGACACGCGCGGGCTGCGGCGCTGACGGTTCCGGCGGGGATACGCCTTCGCCGGCGACGGCCTTCATGCGCCCGTCTGCAAACTGGATCTCAATATCTTGGTTATGAGCCAGGTCAGCTTTGCGTGTCACTGGACGATTGTCAGCATCGCGAATCACGGCATAGCCACGTGCGAGCACATTCGTATAGGAGAGCGACTGCAAGACGCGGTCCTGCGCCACCAGCGCCTGGCGGGCGCGGCGCAGATCGTTCATGACGGCACTGTCGGCCCGGCGACCCAGGCTTTCCAGTCTGTCCTTCGAACGTTCCGTCATCGCCGTCAGCCGCGCCGGGACAGATCTCAGTACGGCATCGAAACGGCCTAGCGCTGCCTTATTGCGTGTAATCAGTCGCTCGATGACGCGTTCGGCGCGGACGCCACTCTCCGACAGCTTCTGCTTACGCTCCACTAGGCGGCGCGCCAGCATGTCGGGCGAGAGCTTGGCGGCCGCGCGCTCGAAGCTGCGGCGCTTGTTCATGGTGTTGAGCTCGAGACTGCGACCGAGACCGGCAGCCGCTTCGTCGAAGCGACGGCGGGGCAAGGCGAGCAACTGGTCGAGCGAAGGCAGTGCCCGCACGAGGCTGCGCAGGTTCTGGCGACGATTGTCCATCTGCCTGACCATTGCGCCAGAGAGACGAGCGGACAGCGTCGCCACCTGCGCCTCGAGGTCGGCCTTCACGGGAACGGCCATTTCCGCCGCGCCCGTCGGCGTCGGGGCGCGCACATCGGCGGCGTAGTCGATCAGGGTCCAGTCGGTTTCATGGCCGACGGCGGAGATGAGGGGAATGGCGCTGGCAGCTGCCGCACGCACTACCGCCTCGTCGTTGAAGCTCCAGAGGTCCTCGAGGCTGCCACCGCCGCGCGCGACGATCAACACGTCTGGCCGCGGGATGGGGCCGCCACGCTCCAGCGCATTGAAGCCATGAATGGCATTGGCCACCTCGTCGCCAGAACCTTCGCCCTGCACCTTGACTGGCCAGACCAGCACATGGACGGGAAACCGGTCGGAAATGCGGTGCAGGATGTCGCGGATGACGGCACCGGTCGGCGATGTGACGACGCCGATCACCTTGGGCAGGAAGGGCAAGAGCTGTTTGCGGGCGGGGTCGAACAGACCCTCCGCCGTAAAGCGGCGCTTACGCTCCTCGATCAGGGCCATCAGCGCGCCGGCGCCAGCCGGCTCCATCTGCTCGATGACGATCTGGTATTTCGACGAGCCGGGGAAGGTCGTGACCTTGCCGGTGGCGATCACCTCCATGCCCTCTTCGGGGCGATATTTGAGCCTGGAGAAGGAGCCCTTCCAGATCACGGCGTCGATGCGCGCCTTGTCGTCCTTCAGGCTGAAATAGGCATGGCCCGAGGAATGCGGCCCGCGATAGCCGGAGATTTCGCCCCGCACCCGCACGTGATCGAAAGACGTCTCGATGGTGCGCTTGATCGAGCCCGAGAGTTCCGAAACGGAGAACTCGGTGAGGTTCGTCGGCGAATCGTTGTCGAAGAAATTGCTCATGTCCCTTCCCTAGCGGAAAACGCCGGCAAGATCAGCCCGCAGCGCAGGCGAACCCTTGCTTTCCCTCAGGGCAGTTCGACGCGGTAGATCTGCATGCCCGACGGGCCGTCCACGGGCACGGGCACGGGCTTGAGATAGCCCGGCACCTCGCCCTTTCTCATGCCGGCATAGAGGCCATCGGCCTTGGTCTCAGCGATCTTTTCCGTCTGCGGGAAGTCCGGGCAGAAGACCAGGATCGTCGCGTTGGCACCCCGCAGGAAGGCGGCGGCTTCGTCGGGCTCGGCGAGACCCACATGCAGTTCAGTGAGCATGCCGCCCTGGTTGCGGTGATAAGGCCCGGAGAGGACACGGTGGCGGGTGAAGCGCAGGATCTCCGGCCCCATGTCGGACGCCGCAACGACGACGCCTGTCGGCAGCTGGTTGAGTGTTGCAAAGCCCGCCGGCGCATCGCAGGCCGGGCTTTCTGCCGCCTGAGCGGCGGTCGCCGGTGCCAGCCCTTTCATGCGGTTGGTCACGCCGGCCGTGCCCTCGACGAAGAGAACGCCGAACAGGGCCCAGGCACCCGGCACCGACAAGAAGGCGGCCAGCGCGAAGAGCAGGCTCGTGCCCAGCTGGTCGGGCTCCTCCCGGGTCTTGCGGCGCAGCTCTCCGATGAGGAGCGCGAGCGGCGGGATCGCGAGCAGGTTTGCAAAGATGGCGCCGCGCACCTGGACGAGCGCAATCAACCAGCAGACCGCGATCAGGGCGAGAATGATGGCGTGCGACCGGACGCGATCGCCGTTCAGGATCCGGAAGCCGCAGACGCAGATGGCGAAGAAGCCAACGGCGTAGAAGCCGCCAAAGGCCGAGGGCTCCTTGTCGAACTGGTCGAGGAAGGACTGCGCTTCGATCACGCCCGACAGCCACAGCGAATGCAGCAGGGGATCCAGCTCGTTGAGGGGATTCTGCAGGCATTGCGGGGCGATTGTCAGAGCGCCGAGGCCCACGAGCAGGCCCGTGACGCCGATGGCTGCGATGCGCAGACGGATATCCTGCATGCCCGGCAGTTGGGTGGCGATGAAAAGCGCGGCAGCACCGATCCCGACCACCGCGTAGAAGCCGACCGAGAGGCTGTCGCAGGTGACGGTAGCATACTGCGCTGGGGGGACCGTGGCAAAGAAGAAGGCCGAAAGGCTGACGAGAAGGGTGAGCGAGAAGGCCCGTGCGGCTCTTGCGTATGCGGCCCCTTCCAGAGCCCAGAGGACGCCGACGATGGCGCAAGCGGCGGCAATGAGCGGCGTCGTCTCCGCGCCGATCGCGATGGCTGCGGCAGCGGCGAGACCGGCCAGCGCATGACCCGCCGCGCCTCTTGCCGGATCAAGGAGGCCGGCGGCGATCGTTGCGACCAGCACGAGCTGGACATTGTGGTGGTCGATCGAGCCAGGCAGGAAGCGATTGGCGGTGATGACGAAGACGGATGTCAGCAGCAGCGCGATATGCATGGTGACGTCGTCGCCGATGCGCCGGGCCGCCACGCCGACGGCTGCCATCAGCGGCAGGATCAGCAGGAAGGGCCAAACGAGCAGCGCAAGCGCCTCGGCCTGCTCCATCGGCACGAAGCGGGCGAAGGCACCGATCAGCAGGGCGATCGGCAGGTCGATGAGGCGCGACCAGTGCATCAGCGTGCCGCCTTCGAGCCCCAGACGATACTGCGT
This sequence comes from Allorhizobium sp. CTOTU50464, assembly GCA_032102365.1. Taxonomy (GTDB): domain Bacteria; phylum Pseudomonadota; class Alphaproteobacteria; order Rhizobiales; family Rhizobiaceae; genus Allorhizobium. The sequence continues at coordinate 293,009 of DAMDHD010000003.1, forward strand.
CAGGTCGAACCAGGACTGACCCGCCAGGAGATCGCGCACCTGAACGAGACGCATGACGTCATCATTGTCCGCGCCGACATAATCGACCGCTATGGGCAGGTTCAACAGTGCGATCACCGCCATGGTGACGAGGCCGTAGACCAACGTCCAGACCAGAAGCGGGCGCGTGGGCGAGGCTCTCGACGTATCCGGCAAGGTGATGTCGGCCATGCTGGCTCAAATCTCCCTGTCCATCGGGACTGGCTCCCATCGGGAACAAGCGACGGACCATATTTCAAAGACTGATCTTGCCCGAAACCTAGCCTTAACCTTCTCAAGAAATAGTAAAACCAATGGTGGCCAAGGGCTGCCCGAACCCCAGCGCTTTGAGCAGGTCCCCATGAGCCGTGCGGCCATTCCCTCCCTCGACATTGCCGTTCTACTGCCGTGCTACAACGAAGCCGCCACGATCGGCCAGGTGGTCTCCGATTTTCGCGCGGCCCTGCCCGAGGCAAAGATCTATGTCTACGACAACAATTCGACGGATGGCACGGCCCTGAAGGCCATGCTCGCCGGCGCGACCGTCGTGCGCGAACGCCGCCAGGGCAAGGGTCATGTGGTGCGCCGCATGTTCTGCGACATCGACGCCGACATCTACATCATGGCGGATGGCGACGGGACCTATGGACCCGCCGACGCCGAGGAACTCATTCGCACGCTGATCACCGAACGCGCCGACATGGTGGTCGGCACGCGTCGCGGCGTGCATGACGATGCCGGCCGCAACGGCCATGCTTTTGGTAACCGGCTGTTCAACCAGCTCTACCGCATGTTGTTCGGCAATGATTTCACCGACATTCTCTCAGGGTACCGCGCCTTCTCGCGCCGCTACGTGAAGAGCTTCCCGGCCGTCTCCGCCGGTTTCGAGATCGAGACGGAAATGTCGGTGCATGCCTCGCGGCTGAAGCTGCCGGTCTGCGAGATCGAGCTCGATTACGGCCGCCGGCCGGAAGGCTCCCATTCCAAGCTTTCGACCTTCAAGGATGGCTTCAAGATCCTCTGGATGTTCGCCATGCTGATGAAGGAAACTCGGCCCTTCGCCTTTTTCGGGCTGATCGCCGCTGGCCTGATGGGGGCGAGCATCGGTTTTATGGCGCCCGTCCTCTACGAGTTCTTCACCACCGGCCTCGTCTCGCGCATGCCGACCTGGATCGCCGCCATGGCGCTGACCATGATGTCCTTCCTGTCGTTCACGGCAGCGCTCATCCTCGATTCCGTCGCGCGGTCTCGCGCCGAGCAGCTCAGGATCCACTACCTGACGCTTCCGGCCCTCAACACGTCCAGGCTTGCCACCGAAGCACAGGCTACGCCTGCGAAACCGAAGCGCGAGCGCGCGTCCAAGGTAACGGGCAAAATTACGGGCAAGGCCGGCTCGTCCCGCGCGGCATGACAAAGTTCCTGCGCTTCGTCGTCGTCGGCGCCACCGGCTTTCTCGTCGATGCCGGGGTGCTCTGGCTGTTCCTTACCTTCACGCCGATCGGGCCGCTTGCCGCCCGTATCGTCGCGATCGCGGTTGCCATGACGACGACATGGCTGCTCAACCGCCATTTCACCTTCGGCGCTTCGAAGCGCTCTGTTGTCAGCGAAGGCTTTCGCTACGGCTTCATCGGCGCCGTGACGTCGCTGATCAATTACGGGGTCTATGCCCTGCTTCTGATCGGCGCGCCGCTGCTCAGCCCCTACGCCGCGCTGGTCTTTGCCTCCATCGCGGCCATGCTGTTCAGCTTCTTCGGCTATTCGCGCTACGTCTTTCGCCGCTAGAGCAAATCCAGCAAAAGTGCGAAGCGGTTTTGCGTCCGGAATTGCGTAAAAACAAAATGATAGAGCATTGACGGCGACTCCGTTTTTTCCGGGAATGCTCTAAGCGACGAGAAGCGGCTTACACCGCTTCCCAGCCGTCCTTGCCCGCTGCGCGATAGATCGCGTCGATCAGCTTCTGGTTCGCCTTCGAGCTTTCCAGCGTGACGACCTCTCCCTTGGTGCCGGCCACGGCACGCGCGAAGGCTTCGGCTTCCAGCTTGTACTGGCGGCTGTCGGGGAAGCGGAAAATCTGCGAAACATTATGGCCGCGATTGGTGAGTTCGACTTCCTCGGCACCCCAGCGATCGGCATTGAACGGCGACTTCACCTCGATGAAACCATCCGTGCCGTGGAAGACCATCAGCTGGCGATTGGCCATCTGGGTCGAGACGTAGAAATTCAGCTCGAAATCGGCGAAGTCAGCCTTTACGCTGGCATAGATATCCGTGCCGAAGTCCGGGTCGCGCTCGATGGTCGACTGGACGCGGACGGGTTCCTTGCCCGTGACGAAGCGGGTCGTGATCGTCGGGTAGACGCCGATATCCGGAAGAGCGCCGCCGCCGAGTTCGGGGATGTTGCGCATGTTGCCGGGGTCGCGGTTGAAGTAGGTGAACGAGCCCTGGACCATCTTCAGCGTGCCGATGGCGCCTTCAGCGAGCAGCTCGCGGACCTTCAGCCAGACCGGAGCGTAGGTCACCATATAGGCTTCCGTGATCAGCACCTTGTTGCGTTCGCGGGCTGCGATGATCTCGTCGATCTCTTCAGCCTTCAGCGCGATCGGCTTTTCGCAGAGCACATGCTTGCCGGCATCTGCTGCCTTGATTGCCCATTCGACATGCTGCGAGGTCGGCAGCGGAATGTAGACGGCGTCGATGAGGTCGGAGGCGAGCATTTCCTCGTAGGAGCCAAAGGCATGGGGAACCGAGAAACGGTCGGCCATCTCGCGGGCCTTGGCGAGATCACGGCTGGCGACTGCCGTCACAACGGCGTTTTCGGCATCCTGGATCGCCGGCACCACAAGCTCGCGACCGATCTTGGCCGTCGACAGAATTCCGAAACGCAGCATCTTTGGTCCTCCTCAAAATGTCGGGGCGGACATTAGGCGAAGCTCCGGCAGGGCGCAACCGGTTGTCAGACAATCAGCTTGCCGCGAGAAAGAGATGCTTGGCCGAAAATGTCCGCTCTTCGTCCGGCAGGCGCATGGTGACTATAAACCAAGGATCTATGCTAGTCTTCATCGCAAAGACAGGAGACGAACATGTCCGCTCAAGACACTACCCTCATCGTGGTCGACGTTCAGGAGAGTTTCCGCCAGGCGCCTTACTGGGACGCGTCGGAACTGCCGGCCTACATCGCCCGACAGCAGGCGCTGATCGATGGGGCCAAGGCCGCCGGCATGCCGATCGTGCAGATCTTCCACGTCGACACCGACGAAGCCTTCCGGCTGGAAAACGGCCTTGTCCGCACGCTCTCGGAGATCACGATCGAGCCCACCGTCACCTTCCAGAAGGGTGTGCATTCGGCCCTGGTGGATACCGGGCTTGACGCCTGGCTGCGTGCAAACGGTATCCGCCGCGTGATCGTCTCGGGGATCCGCACCGAGCAGTGCTGCGAAACCACGACCCGCCACGCCTCCGATCTCGGCTTCGAAGTTGACTTCGTCACCGAGGCGACACTGACCTTCCCGATGACGCATGCCTCGGGCACAGTCTTCTCCGCCGAGGACATCCGCATCAGGACCGAACTCGTGCTTTCCGGCCGCTTTGCTCGGATCGCAACGGTCGAACAGGCGCTCGCGCCGTTTTCTGCCGCTGCCTGAGAAGAAACGTCATGGATGTGATCCCGGTCTTCATCCTCGTTCCGCCCGACACGCTGCTGATCGACATCGCCGGTCCGCTGGAAGTGTTGCGCTATGCAAACGGCGAGCAGGACCGGGTTCGCTTCGACTATCGCTACATCTCCGCCAAGCCGCGGCAGCAGACGTCGATCGGGCTCGTGCTCGACGGGCTCGATCCGCTGCCCGAGACCCTGCCGGAGCAGGCGATCCTCGTTATCTCCGGCAGTCTCACCGTCGGCATCGACGAGATTGCGCGCGACGCTGAACTGAAGGAACTCAAGCGCTGGCTTGCCCGCACGGTCAGACCCGACACGCGTCTCGTGACCATCTGCTCCGGCGCGCTGCTGGCGGCTGCCGCCGGGCTGATGGAGGGCTATCAGTGCACCACCCATGCCGAATGCCTGGACGAGCTCAGAGCGCTTGCGCCTACCGCGAGCGTTCTCGAAAACCGCCTCTATGTCGAGGACGGCAACCGCTTTTCGAGCGCTGGCATCTCCACCGGCATCGACCTCATGCTGCATCTCGTCAGCCGCTTTGCCTCGCCGCAGGCAGCCCTCGCCGCCGCCCGCAAGATGGTCATCTATCTGCGCCGCAGCGGCCAGGATCCGCAGATGTCGCCTTGGCTTTCGGGGCGCAATCACATCCATCCCGCCATTCACCGGGCACAGGACGCAATCATGGCCGATCCGGCGCGAGACTGGTCCCTGCCGGGGCTCGCCGACATCGCGCATTTGAGCGAACGGCATCTGTCCCGCCTCTTCCGCGAACATGTCGGTCTGTCGGTCGTCGATTACGTCAACCTGATGCGGGTGACGCTCGCCCAGGAGCTTCTCAAGCAATCAAGGCTCGACATGGAAAGCCTGGCGCATCGTGCCGGTTTCGCCTCCTCGCGGCACATGCGACGGGTCTTTGCCCAGCATCACGGCCTGGCGCCCAGCGCGTTTCGCAAGACTGCTGACTGAAAGCTCTCGCGACACTGGAAAGCCGCAATGCGAGACCCATATCGAGGCCATGCGCGGGATAGGACAAGCCCGCTTCAGAACCCATCAATGCTTTTCAATGGTGCCGTCGACTTACGCTTGATAGCGTCGCTCCAATCCTTCCTTCCCCACCTATCCGAGGCTTCCCATGCAGAAACGTGCTCTCGGCCGCACCGGCCTTTCGATCGCCCCCGTCGTGCTCGGTGGCAATGTCTTCGGCTGGACCGCCGACGAGAAGACCTCATTCGAGGTTCTCGACCGTTTCTTCGACGCCGGCTTCAACACGATCGATACGGCCGACATGTATTCGCTCTGGGCTGACGGCAATGTCGGAGGCGAGAGCGAGACGATCATCGGCAACTGGCTGAAGCGCGGTGGCGTGAAACGTGAGGATGCCGTTATCGTTACTAAGGTGGGTGCCGATCTCGGCGGCAAGAAGCGCGGCCTCAGCGCCCGCCGCATTGCGGAAGCGGTAGAGGATTCGCTGCGGCGTCTGCAGACCGACTACATCGACCTCTATCTCGCCCATTGGCCGGATGCGGAAACGGATGATGAGGAGAGCCTTGCCGCCTTTGCCAAGCTCAAGGACGAGGGCAAGGTGCGCGCGATCGGCTGCTCCAACCTCGATGCTGAGCAGCTTCAGACGACCTTCGACGCGGCATCTAAGGCCGGCGTCGGGCGCTACGACGTCATCCAGCCGGAATACAATCTCTACACCCGTTCCAAATTCGAGGGGGATCTGGCGAACCTCTGCCAGCGCGAAGAGATTGGCGTGATCACCTACTACGCGCTTGCCTCCGGTTTCCTCACCGGGAAGTATCGCAGCGCGGCCGATACCGAGGGCAAGGCGCGCGGCGAGGATATGGAGCCCTATCTCAACACGCGTGGCTTCCACATTCTCGGCGCCCTCGACCAGGTGGCTGCTGAGACCAGGACCAGCCCCGCCACCGTGGCCATCGCTTGGGTGGCGGCTCAGCCGGGGATCACCGCACCGATCGCGTCCGCCACGAGCCTGCGCCAGCTCGATAGCCTGATTGCTGCTGGTCAGCTGGAGCTGACAAAAGCGCAGATCGACGCGCTCAATGCGGCCAGCGCATGAGCCGTTCTGTCATCATCCGGGACGCGACGGCGGCTGACGAGGCCGCCTGGCGTCGCCTCTGGGACCAGTATCTCGCCTTCTACAAGGTCGAGCTTGCCGACGATGTCACGGCCCATACCTGGGCCCGCATTCTCGACCCATCTTCCCGCGTTGCCATGCGTGTCGCGGAGGTGGAGGGCACGCTCGCGGGCTTTGCCATCCACCACTTCCACGATTCCACCTGGGTGAAGACCCCGGATTGCTATCTGGAAGACCTCTTCCTCGATGCTGCCTTTCGGGGTCAGGGCATCGGGCGGGCGCTGATCGAAGATCTGATCACGATCGCCAAAGCAAAGGGCTGGTCGCGGCTCTACTGGCATACCGACCGGGACAATGCCACCGCCCGGAAGCTCTACGACACCTACGCGCCGGAAGACGGCCATGTCCGCTATCGGCTGAGGCTCGGTTAAGCGGGCGTCAGCCCCGCCAGCGGAAGAAATCGATGAAGGCGCGAAGCGCCGGGCGCATCTGGCGGCGGCTGGAATAGTAGAGCGAGAAACCGTCGAAAGGCGGGCACCAGTCGTCGAGCACGCGGATCAGTCGCCCCTCGCCAATATCCGCCTCGACGCCGGTGTCGAAGAGATAGGCAAGGCCCGCGCTATCGATCGCAGCCTGCCGCATCAGGCCTTGATCGGAGAGGATCAGGGGTCCCCGGACATTGATGGACAATGCGCGCCCATCCCTCTCGAACTCCCAGCGATAGATCGTGCCGCTCTGGAAACGCCGGCGGATGCAGGCATGCTCGGTCACGTCACGCGGCTCCCTGGGGATCGGATGCCGCGAAAAATATTCCGGCGAGCCGACGACCGAACCGCGCCAGCGGCCGCTCATCCTGACGGCGATCATATCGGCATCGAGATGTTCGCCCAAACGCAGGCCCGCGTCATAACCCTTCTCGACGATATCCTCGAAACGGTCGTCGGTCACGATCTCCAGCTCGATCTCGGGAAAGGCGGCGGCAAAGGCCCCGAGACGAGGCGCGATCAGGCTCTGCGCTGCCAGCATCGGCATGGTGATGCGCAGCGCCCCTGCCGGGCGGCCACTGCTGTCGGAGAGCGCCTCGATCGCAGAGGCGATATCGGCCAAGGCCGGCTTCAGGGTTTCGAGGAGCTGGCGACCTTCCGCCGTCGGTGCGGCACTGCGTGTGGTGCGCGCCATCAGGCGGAGGTTCAGGCTCTCTTCCAGCGACGAGATCGCATGGCTCACCGCCGAGGGCGCGATGCCGAGTTCGGTGGCTGCCTTGCGGAAGCTGCCGTGATGGGCGACGGTGGCGAGGACGGCGAGTTGAGAAAGCTGGGTTCGGTTCATTGTTCGAAATGATAGAACAAGCTGATCCGGGATGCATGGATTTTCTGAAAGATCATGACGCGCTAGATAAACATCCGCGGCCGCTTCCGGCTGCCTACAGATTTGAAGGAGAGGCCTGATGAAGACCCGCACACTCGGCACACTCACGACTTCCGCCATCGGCCTTGGCTGCATGGGCATGAGCCATGCCTATGGCACCAATATCGACGAGGCGACGGCACAGAAACTCTTCGATCATGCGGTGGAACGCGGCGTGACCTTCTTCGACACGGCAGAGGTCTACGGCCCCTTCACCAATGAGGAACTGGTCGGCAAGGGCTTGCGAAAGCATCGCGACAAGGTCGTGATCGCCACCAAATTCGGCTTCACCATCGGCGACGAGGCCAAGGCCGCGCGTCCCTCCGGCCTCGACAGCCGGCCGGAGCATGTCCGCGCTGTGGCCGAAGCCTCGCTGAAGCGGCTCGGCGTCGAGGTCATCGACCTCTTCTACCAGCACCGCGTAGACCCCGATGTCGCGATCGAAGAGACCGTCGGCGCCATGGCAGACCTCGTGAAAGAGGGCAAGGTCAAGGCGCTCGGTCTCTCGGAGGCGAGTGCTGCGACGCTGCGGCGGGCGCACGCCGTTCATCCGATCTCCGCCATCCAGAGCGAATATTCCCTCTGGACCCGAGACCCCGAAAACAATGGCGTGCTCGAGACCTGCCGCGAACTCGGCATCGGCTTCGTGCCCTTCTCGCCGCTCGGTCGCGGCATGCTGACGGGTGCCCTCAAGGACCTCTCCAAGCTCGGCAAGGACGACTTCCGCCGAGGCCTGCCGCGCTTCGACCAGGAGAATTTCGACGCCAATCTGGCGCTGGTCACGGCGCTCGAAAGCATGGCAGCGGAGAAGGGTGCCTCGCCCGGCCAGCTGGCGCTCGCCTGGGTTCTCGCCCAAGGCGACTTCATCGTGCCGATCCCTGGCACGACGAAGATCGCCAATCTCGATAGCAATATCGATGCGACCGAGATCACGCTCTCGACCGAGGATCTGGCCACGCTCTCGACCGTCGTCTCGCCCGACAAGGTGGCCGGCGCGCGCTATAACGAAGCGATGTCCAAGATGGCAGGCCGGTAAGGTCGCTTCAGGCAAAGCGTCGGCTGCCCGCCACGCAAAGCACCACGAGCAGGGCTGTCGCCAGCATGGGAAGGCTCACCTTTTCATGCAGCAGCCCTGCCGCCAGAACGAAGCCGAGAAAGGGCTGCAGCAGCTGCAGCTGTCCCACCGAGGCAATGCCGCCGAGCGCCAGGCCGCGGTACCAGAAGATGAAACCGATCATCATGCTGAAGAGCGAAACGTAAGCCAGGGCCAACCAGCCGGAGGAGGAAACGGCGGCCAGATCCTCCGGCATGGTCCAGAGCGCGAGCGGCAGCATGACCGGCAGCGACAGCACCAGCGCCCAGCTGATCACCTGCCAGCCGCCCAGGCGACGCGACAGACGCGCGCCTTCGGCATAGCCCAGGCCACAGGCGAGCACCGCGGCGATCATCAGCCCGGCTCCGGCCACCGACATCTCCGCCGTGGTCGAGAGCGCAAAGCCAGCGACGAGGGCTGCGCCTGTCACGGAGAACATCCAGAAGACGACCGAGGGCCGCTCGCCCGCCCGCAACACGCCGAAGAGCGCCGTGCAGAGCGGCAGCAGGCCGATGAAGACGATCGACTGGGCCGACGTGATGCTCTGGAGCGCCAGCGCCGTCAGCAGGGGAAATCCGACGACGACACCGAGGGCGACGACCGCCAACGGAAGGAGGTCACTGCGCGCGGGCCGTTTCTCACGGAGAACAACCAGCAGTGCGGCACCAAGGACCGCCGCGATCACGGCGCGCGCCGATGTCAGGAACAGCGGGGCGAAATCGGCGAGCCCCACCCGCGTTGCCGGCAGCGAACCGCTGAAGATCAGCACGCCGATGAATCCACTGGCCCAGGCTTTCCAAGAGGTCGTCATTCTCGTCTCCTTCTTTTCTGCCCTCCCCTATCGCGCGAAGGGGCTGGTGCATCCAGAGACGGAGCGATACAATCTGGCCAAACTGTATTGATGACAAAGGCCATACAGATGAACGAGCGGGTTCACCCCCCGGAGTTGCCGGCCTCGCGGACGGCGCAAGTGATGGCCGATATTCGCGGCCGCATCGGCGCGGGCCGGCTCGCGCCCAACGACCGGCTGCCCTCGATCCGGCGCCTTGCCGTCGAGCTTTCGGTGTCGCCATCCACCGTCGTCGAGGCCTATGATCGGTTGTCGGCGGAAGGTCTGATCCGCCCGCGTCCCGGTTCCGGCTTCTTCGTCACCGAGGCCGGGCGCACGCCTGCACCGCTCGTCCGGCTCGATCCTCCCCGGGCGCCAGAGGTCGATCCCTTCTGGGTCGCACGCCAGGCGCTGGACGCCGATCCCGGCACATCCAAGCCCGGCTGCGGCTGGCTGCCGCCGGACTGGATGCCGACGGCTCTCCTGCATGCCGGCATGCGCAATGTGCTGCGCCAGGCGACCAGCCTCACCACCGATTACGGTCCGTCGCGTGGCAGTGCTGGCCTCCGGCGCTTCGTCGAGACGCGGCTGCGTCAGCAGTCGATGACGTTGTCCGAGGATCAGGTGCTGCTTTCCGGTTCCGCCACGCAGGCACTCGATCTCGTCTGCCGGCTGCTTTTGCGCCCCGGCGACCGCGTGATAGTCGATGATCCCTGCTATTTCAATTTCCAGACTTTGCTGCGGGCCCATCAGGCGATCGCGATCCCGGTGCCCTATACGGAAAATGGCCCAGATATCACCGCCTTCGAGGCCGCCGTCGCCCGCGAGGCGCCGCGGCTTTATCTCACCAATTCCGGCCTGCACAATCCGACCGGCGCGACGCTCTCGCCGCAGATTGCCTTCCAGCTGCTCGGCATCATCGCCCGTTCGGACATGCTGGTCGTCGAGGACGACATTTTTGCCGATTTCGAGCCGGAACCCGCAATCACACTCGCAACGCTGGACGGCCTTTCCCGCGTCATCCGCATCGGCAGCTTCTCGAAGACCATTTCGGCCTCGCTGCGCACCGGCTTCATCGCCGCCGATCCCGAGCGCATCCGCCTCCTGACCGACCTGCAGGTCGCGATCCAGTTCGGTGGACCGAGCCAGGTGGCGACCGAGGCGATCCATGGCGTGCTGTCGAGCGGCGGCTATCGAAGATATCTCGACCAATTGCATCGCCGCCTCGACGCCGAGCGACGTGCGGTCGCAACCCGGCTCGGGGAGCTCGGCATCCACCCCGTGCTCATGCCCCGCGGTGGCCCCTATCTCTGGTGCCGCATGCCCAATGGCGTCAGCTCGACCGCGCTTGCCCAGGCCGCCCTGCCCCAGGGCGTTGTGCTGGCGCCCGGCAATGTCTTCAGCCCCTCGCTCTCGGCAGACGGCTTCATGCGCTTCAACGTCTCGCATATGGGCGATATCAGGCCCTTCAGGGTGCTGGAGCGTGCACTGAAGACGATGGGATAATCAGCCGCTGACGGCGCGGCGATAGGCTGACGGCGTTGTGCCGGTCACGGCCTTGAAGATGCGCGTCAGATGGCTCTGGCTGCTGAAACCGCAGGCAGAAGCGATCTGAGCGATCGGCTCGCTGCCTTTCAGAATATGCCGGGCGCGGTCGATGCGGCGGTTCAGGATAAAGTCATGCGGGGAGACGCCGCAGCTTGCCCGAAACATCCGCTGCAGATGGAATTCGCTCAAATCGGCGAGCTTCGCCAGATCCTTGAGCGTGATCGTCTGTTCGAGGCTCGCCTCGATATGCTCGACAAGGCGCCGCCGCAAAACGGGCGCTAGTCCGCCCCGCAGCGCCGGGCGCCGCTCGCCGCCATAACGCGGGTCGGCGAAGAGCTGCTCGACGGCGGAGACGATCGCCTGTTCGGCGAGCAGCCGGTTGCCGGCCTGCGTGGCGGTCGCCAGATGCACCAGGGTTTCTGCCAGTCTCGGCGCCTCCGCGAAAGTCGCCTCCGGCAGAAGCATCAGCCGGGCGTCGCGGTCGAAGGTCTCCGCGAACAGGCGACGCAGCTCGTCATCGGCGACATAGAGATGCACGAACTCGAAATTGTCGGTGATCTCCCATTCGGAGGAGGCCCCCTGCGGCATGATGCAGAGCGCACCCGGCCAGCCGGCAATGCTGCCGGCATCGATCCTTCGCGTGCCGTCGCCGCCGCGCAGATAACAGCTGAAGGTGTGTCCGTCGGTCCGCTCGTAGCGCATGCGGTCATGGCTGTTGCGCCAGATCGCACTTTCCCTGCCCTCGCCAAGGTCGAGCGTCTCTCCACGCTCGGCGCGGGACGAGGCGGACAGGGAGCTGAAGACGGTGGCGGTGTGCAGCATGGTTCGCTCTTTACAAGATCGCCCGCATTCTAGCGCGCTTTGTGCGCTGCGCCATCGGCAATCACCGCCGCCCGCCCCTCTCGGCGCAGTTCACCGCAAGATCGTGCAAGAACGAAGAGACCGCTCGGCGTTACCTGCCTCTCGAAAGCGAGGCGCAATCCATGACCAATCTTCTTCTCTTCTCATCGACTGTGCTGATCTGGGGCACGACCTGGATCGCCATTGCCCTGCAGATCGGGCCGGTGCCCGTGCTGGTCTCGGTCTTCTACCGCTTCGCGCTCGCCGCGCTCGTGCTTGTCGGCGTGCTGGCGCTGACAGGTCGCCTCAAGGTGCCGACACTGAAGCAGCAACCCTTCATCCTCGTGCAGGCGCTGTCGCTCTTCTGCTGCAACTTCCTCTGCTTCTATCACGCGGCAAGCTATGTGCCCTCAGGCCTCATCTCCGTCGTCTTCTCGCTCGCCACGGTCTATAACGCCGTCAATGCCCGGATCTTCTTCGGTGACAGGATCAAGCCGCGCACGCTCTTGGCCGCGGGTCTCGGCGCCACCGGGCTTGCGCTCCTCTTCGGCCCCGAGATCTTCATCGCGGTCAATCCGGACAGCTGGAAGGGGATAGGGCTTTCCGCGCTCGGCACACTGTTCTTTTCCTTCGGCAACATGGCCTCCCGCCGCAACAGCGCGGAAGGCATTGCGCCCGTGACCGCCAATGCCTGGGGCATGAGCTATGGCTCGATCGCGCTTCTTGCCCTGATCGGCATCACCGGCACACCGATCGTGCTGCCGCCGAACCAGACCTATCTCGCAGCCCTCGTCTATCTCGCTGTCATCGGCTCCGTCGTCGGCTTCACCACCTATCTGATGCTGGTCTCGCGCATCGGCTCGCAGAAGGCGGCCTATGCCACGGTGCTCTTCCCGGTCGTCGCGCTGACCCTGTCGAGCCTCTACGAAGACTATCACTTCACGCCACTTGCGATGCTTGGCCTTGCGCTCACGCTCGCCGGCAATGCGGTGATGTTTGCCAAGCTGCCGCGTAGACGCGACCTCGCTGCAGGCGCGCAACTTGATCTCAAGGCATGAGCCGGATGGGCCCAGTCGCACACGCGCTCCTATCGGAGCGCTCCCTAAACCGATGGGGCGCTTTGCCAGAGGCAGGCTTGAGCTTTCCTCCTGCGGTCCCCATATAGGGTCTATCGACGACGTCCTTCGCAGGCGTCGCCTCCGCTCGCAATCCAAGAGAGCTTTTCTTCCCCTTCACTGCGACACATCGAGCTCCCGCATTCTGCCGGGGCGATTTCGAATTGGAGACCAGCATGGCAGACGACACCAACAAGCCCGCGCCCGCCGCACCCAAAGGTTATGAGCCCATTCCCTTTGCCAAGAAGCATCGCATTTCCGTCGAGGATGCGAAGGCGATCCTTGCCAAGCACGGCGACGACCGCAAGGCCGCCGACAAGGAAGGACGCCGCGTCAGCCTCTGATCGCGCGACACCACCGATGTTCCGACAAGCAAAAGCCCTTTCCCTGGCACACAGGGAAAGGGCTTTTCTGTGTTGAGAGGTCACCCCCTCAGGCGGGAGCTAGGCCGGATCAGGCGCGCAAGCTGCCGCCCGTCGACTTTTCGACATTGCCGACGATCTTCTTCGTCAGGGCGTCGAAATCCTCGTCCGTCAGCGTTTTGTCGGAGGGCTGGATCAGGACCTCGATCGCCACCGACTTCTTGCCCTCGCCGACCGAGGCACCCTCGAAGATATCGAAAACATTGACGCCCGAGATCAGCTTGCGGTCGGCGCTTGTCGCCGCCTTGATGATCGCGCCGGCTTCAACCGCCTTTTCGACCACGAAGGCGAAGTCGCGCTTCACCACCTGGAAGGGCGAAAGCTCGAGTGCGGGCTTGGTGCGGGTCGCCTTCTTCTTCGGTTCCGGCAAGGCATCGACATAGATCTCGAAGCCGCAGAGCGCACCGGAGACGTCGAGCGCTTCCAGGGTCTTCGGGTGGAATTCACCGAAGGTGCCGAGCACGACCTTGGGGCCCGCCTTGATCGTGCCGGAACGGCCCGGGTGGTACCATTCGGGCCCGCCCTGCTCGAACTGGACATTGCTCATCGGAATGCCGCAGGCTTCGAGCACGGCGAGCGCATCGGCCTTGGCGTCGAACACATCGACCGGCTTGCCGCCGCCCTTGGCCTGGTTCGACCACATGCGGCCGGCACCGGCGATCGAGGCCGTGCCACGGCGCACGCCGCCGGCAACACGGCGCTGCGTGTCGGGCGTGTCGCCTTCATAAGTGCCGGAAACTTCGAAGATGGCCACATCGCCAAAGCCGCGGTCGGCATTGCGCTGGGCAGCCGTCAGGAGACCCGGCAGCAGCGAGGGCCGCATGTCGGACATATCCGATGCAATCGGGTTGACGAGCTTTAGCTTCTCGCTGCCACCGCCGAAGAGCTTGGCATGCTCGGCCGAGATGAAGGACCAGGTGACGGCTTCCAGCATGCCGCGCGAGGCGAGCGCCCGGCGGGCCGAGCGCGTGCGGATCTGCAGTGTGGTGAGGATCTTGCCGTTGACGGAGCCGGTCGGCGGCAACGGTTCCGGCTTGATCTTGTCGACGCCGAACATGCGCATGACCTCTTCGACGAGATCCGCCTTGCCGTCGACATCCGGGCGCCAGGAGGGAACGGAGACCTTGGCCGAAGTCTCGTCGCCCGAGAGGATGTCGAAGCCGAGGGCCGTCAGGATCTCGCGGGACTCCGCGTTGGAAACGGTCAGACCCGTCAGGCGCTTGACTTCCGAATAGGGGAAATCGACGATCTTCTTCTCGTGACCCTTGTAGCCCTCGACCTTGGCTGCTGCTGCCGTGCCACCGCACATCTCGAGCACCAGCTCGGTTGTGCGCTCCAGGCCCGGCACCATGTATTCCGGATCGACGCCACGCTCGAAGCGATAGCGCGCATCGGTGATGATGCCGTGGGCGCGACCGGTCTTGGCGATGTTGATCGGATCCCAGAGCGCGGATTCGATCAGCACGTTGACGGTGTTTTCGTCGCAGCCGGAATGCTCGCCGCCCATGATGCCGCCGATCGATTCCGGGCCATTGTCATCAGCGATGATGACGTTTGCCGGGTTCAGCTTGTAGGTGCGCGTGTCGAGCGCGAGGATCTCCTCGCCCTCCTTCGCCCGACGGACGACGAGCGCGCCCTTCACCTTGTCGGCGTCGAAGACGTGCATCGGACGGCCCTGGTCGAAGGTCATGTAGTTGGTGACGTCGACGAGCGCCGAAATCGGACGCAGGCCGATCGACAGCAGACGCTGCTGCATCCACTTCGGGCTCGGGCCGTTCTTCACGCCGCGCACGAGACGATAGGCGAAGCCGGGGCAGAGATGGTCTTCAAGCTCGAGCTTCACCTGATGCGGCGTCTCACCCTCGACCTTAAAGGCGGGCGCCTTCGGGGTCTTGAGCGTGCCGAGGCCGGAAGCAGCGAGATCACGGGCGATGCCGAAGACCGAGGTGCAGTCCGGACGGTTCGGCGTCAGATTGATCTCGATGACCGGGTCGTCGAGACCGGCATAAGAGGCAAACGAGGTGCCGACCGGCGCATCCTCAGGCAGGTCGATGATGCCGTTGTGGTCGTCGGAGATGTTGAGCTCCTTTTCGGAGCACATCATGCCATGGCTTTCGACGCCGCGGATCTTGCCGACGGACAGCGTCACATCGATGCCCGGCACATAGGTGCCGGGACGGGCAAGTGCGCCGATCATGCCGGCGCGGGCATTCGGCGCACCGCAGACGATCTGCACCGGCTTGCCGTCGCCGGCATCGACGGTGAGGACCTTCAGACGATCGGCTTCCGGATGCTTCTCGGCCGTCAGGATCTTGGCGATGACGAAGGGCTTGTAAGCCGCCTTGTCATCGACATCCTCGACCTCGAGGCCGATGGCGGTCAGCCGCTCGCAGATTTCCTCAAGCGAGGCCTCGGTTTCCAGGTGATCCTTCAGCCAGGAGATTGTGAATTTCATTGGACTTTCTCGTCTTCCTCAATGCGCCAGCCGCGCAAATTCCAAATTTCCGTCGCGATGTCTTCGATCGTCTGCGCGTCTATCAGGCCGCCTTGTCGGGCGCCTTGGCCCCGGGAGCCTTCCAGCCCGCCAGCATGCCCCGGATCGACAAATCTTCATCGACATCAGGCCAATGAACACCCGCGAGCATCAAATGCACGTTGTTACGCTGTGCCGGCGTTGCGTTCAGGAGGCGTGGATACCACCACAGGGGTGTCGACACCTGCCTCCCGTCCGCAAGCCGAACATGCAACGTATGCGGATCACACCAGGCCTCGGTTGGGCGCTCCGCCTCGGGATAGGAATCATGCGAAATAGTCATTCCATGCCTCCAGCATCTGCTGCCTGTGTTCCTCGACCACTTCCAATATACGTGCAAGGTCCCTCTGGCTAAAGCCCCCGGCTTCGGCGACCTTGAGGTCCGCCAGCCAGACCTTCGCTTCGCCGCCATTGCCATCGACATGAATATGAGGTGGCTCATACCGGTCGGCGGAGTAGAAATGGAAGCGGAACCCATACTTGCGAAGGACCGTCGGCATTACCTCACCCCGTCCACAATATCCTTCAACTGAAGGGCCTGTTCCTATTGTCTCGTTCCCATCTGCATCTTGCCCGAGCCGTCCAGCGATTGCGCGCCTGACGCCTGTCTTCCGAGGAGCATGCTGACCACCGTCACATCGAGATCGATGTCGGGCCAGTGGATGCTCGACGGCATGAATTCCACATTGTTCCGCTCCACCGGCAGCGCCTCCTGAAGGGGCGGGTACCACCAGACCGGAACGCTGACGATACGACCGTCCGTCAGTTCCACATGCAAGAGGTCGTCATCGCAAAGCAGATCGACCGGGCGCATGTTGTCGAGATGTTCAATCACGTCGCATTGCCTTCATTCACAGGGATGGGGCAGCCTCCAACCGCCCCCTCCATCTGGCCGTCACTGCGGCCAGTTAAGCCCAGATCAGCTGCTCAAGCCCCCGAACAGCGTCGGAACATCCAGAGGGCGGAAGCCGTAATGGCTCATCCAGCGAACATCGGCGTTGAAGAAGTCGCGCAGGTCCGGCATGCCGTATTTCAGCATGGCGATGCGGTCGAGGCCCATGCCCCAGGCGAAGCCCTGGTACTCGTCCGGATCGAGGCCGCCGGCGCGCAGGACGTTCGGGTGCACCATGCCGCAGCCAAGGATCTCCATCCAGTCCTTGCCTTCGCCGAACTTGACGATCGGGCCCGAGGAACGGTCGCACTGGATGTCGACCTCGAAGCTCGGCTCGGTGAAGGGGAAGAAGGACGGGCGGAAGCGCATGGTGACGCTGTCGACCTCGAAGAAGGCCTTGCAGAATTCTTCCAGGATCCAGCGCATGTGGCCGACATTCGCCGTCTTGTCGATGACGAGGCCTTCGACCTGGTGGAACATTGGCGAATGCGTCGCGTCACTGTCCTGGCGATAGGTCTTGCCTGGAATGACGATGCGGATCGGCGGCTTCTGTGCTTCCATGGTGCGCACCTGCACCGGCGAGGTATGCGTGCGCAGCACCTTGCGCTCACCATTCTCATCGGGCGACAAGAAGAAGGTGTCGTGCATTTCGCGGGCTGGATGGCCCTCGGGGAAGTTGAGCGCAGTGAAATTATAATAGTCGGTCTCGATATCCGGACCTTCGGCGATCGAGAAGCCCATGTCGGCGAAGATCGCGGTGATCTCGTCGACGATCTGGCTGATCGGGTGGATGCGGCCGCGCTCGGCCGGCGAGGACCGCACGGGCAGCGAGACATCCAGCGTCTCGGCTTTGAGCCGCGCGTTGATCGCCGCATCCTTCAACGCCGCCTTGCGGGTACCGATCTCTTCGGTGATCTCATTCTTCAGCGCGTTGATTGCGGCACCGCGCGTCTGGCGCTCTTCCGGCGTCATCGTGCCGAGCGTCTTCAAGAGTTCGGAGACCGAACCCTTCTTGCCGAGGGCTGCCACGCGCACGGCCTCGATCGCCTGCTCGTCGCCGGCTGCGGCGATCTCCGCCAGAAGCTGTGCCTTCAATGCGTCTAGTTCAACCATAATGTCCTGCCTTGGCGGTGTTCAGGTTTTCCGCCTCTGGGAGCGGAGCCTGCCTCAGAAATTCCGTAGCCATGATGAAGCGTCGCAGATCACTACCCATGTGCACGCGGCCGATCAACCGTATCAGCGGCAAAATTCGGCCTGCGAGAGCGGTGAGCACCTGCAATTCATGCCGCGCCGCCACAGAGGCGTGTCGCGACCAGGCCTCGAGCGCCGCCGGACAGGTTTCGTCCGGCCGGATCGACGCGGAAGCGACGACGAGAAAATACAGGAAGACGTCGCGGGCCTGTGCCATCTCGAGTGGCATGACCGAAGCCGGATCCTCCTCAAAATCCATGAAGCCGACGTCGCCGTCTCGCAGGAAGAAGTCCCGCACATGCGGTCGGCCATGGCTCAAGCCGGCGCCGTGGACACGCCCAAGGGCCTCGGCCGCCCGCACCAGCAGCGCCTCATGGGCGTCCGGATCCGTCTTGCGCAGGCCCTTCAGTCGCTGCGCCAGCGTTTCGCCCGCATCCGTCATCACCATCGCCGTCTTTGACTGGTAGGCGATCAACGGCACCGGAAAACCCGCACCCGCGAAAGCGCGCATTCGGGCGATCTCGCGGGCCTGCATGGCCGCCGGGGAAAGCTGCGGCGACGGCCGCAGGTGCGGGACGCGCAACAGGGCGGCCGCCAGCCCCTGCAGAGAGACGAAGCGTGGCAGCACCTTGACGCCCTGTCGCTTAATCCAGAGCCGGCGGTTCGGCAGGTCGAGCCACTGCACCCGGCCGTCGCTTTGAACCAGCGCCTTCAAGACATCCGCGATTTCATCTTGCGTGAGTTCGATCTCGCCATTCGGCGACCCGGACCCATCCCCCAGATAAGCCATGCCCAATCCCCACCACCACAGCAGCCGCGGCAAACGAAAAACCCGCGCCGGATGTCCAGCGCGGGTTTCCCAATCAAAATCAAAAAAAGCTTGGGAGCGCTGGTTTACTTGACCACGCTTTCAAACTCGTTCGTCGTGCCGGCATCCTTGAGGTAGGCGAGTGCCTTCTTGGAAGCGTCTACGAGCTTCGCGAAAGCAGCCGGCTCATGGATGGCGAGGTCGGAGAGGACCTTGCGGTCGACTTCGATGCCAGCCTTGTTGAGGCCGTCGATGAAGCGGCCGTAGCTCAGGCCGAATTCGCGGACAGCAGCGTTGATACGCTGGATCCACAGAGCGCGGAAGTTGCGCTTGTTGTTCTTGCGGTCGCGGTAAGCAAACTGCTTGGAACGATCAACGGCAGCCTTCGCTGCGCGGATCGTGTTCTTGCGGCGGCCGTAGAAGCCCTTGGCCTGCTTGAATACCTTGTTGTGCTTGGCGCGGGAAGTTACGCCACGTTTTACGCGTGCCATGTCATGATCTCCTTAATTGTCCAACAGCGAGCGGGTCTCAGAGACCGTTCGGCAGGTAGTTCTTGATGACCTTCTTGCCGTCAGGTTCAGCCAGAACCATCGTGCCGCGGGCATCGCGAATGAACTTGTTGGAACGCTTGATCATGCCGTGACGCTTGCCAGCAGCAGCCGCGAGGACCTTGCCGGAAGCCGTGATCTTGAACCGCTTCTTGGCGGAGGATTTCGTCTTCATCTTGGGCATTTTGCTACTCCATTGTTCTTGTATCGAAACAGGCTGACGAATGCCCGTTTTCAAGCATAAAGAACGGCCACGGCATGCCCTGCCGGACCGTTCGGACGCGCGCTTATAACCGCAGACCTTAAAAAGCGCAACGGGTGAACCTATGAATCTTCTTGAACTGCAGGCGCTGCCTCACGCCTGTCCCGGAAGATAGAGGGAAGCCTTCAATCCCCCAATGTCGGACCGGGCGAAGGTGATGCGGCCGCCATAGGCGTTGAGAACGTCGGAGCTGATCGCAAGTCCAAGACCGGTTCCCTCATCTTCGGCGAGATGCACGCCGCGCTGCGAGATCGCGACGAGGTCTTCTTCGTTGACACCCGGGCCATCATCCTCGACGTCCAGGCGGAGGAAAGCGCCCTCGCGCTCGGCGGAGATCGAGATGGTCTTCTCCGCATAGCGGGTGGCATTGTCCAACACATTGCCCAAGGCCTCGGCGAGGTCGGCGGGATCCATGTCGGCGGTCATCGCTTCATCGATTTCGATCTTCCACTTCACCCCTCTGGCGGCCGTCACCGGCGCGAGAACCGAGATCAGCTTGCCGGTCAGGGAGGCAAGACCGGTCTGTGCCATCTGCTCAACCCCCAGCCGCGCCGATTGCAGTTGGCGGTCGGCACGCTGGCGGATGAGGTCCACCTGCTGGCGGATCAGGGTCTGCTCGCGCTTCGGCAGATTGTCGGCGAGCTGCAACAGGACCGTGAGCGGGGTTTTCAGCCCGTGCGCCAAGTCGCTCGCCCGGGCGCGCGCGCGCTCCACGGCCGTCTCGCGCTCCTTCAACAGGCCGTTCAATTCGCCAACCAGGGGCCGCAGCTCCGTCGGACCGGCATCCGGCAACTGGTCCGTCCGACCCGAGCGGACCAGTGCCAGTTCGTTTTGCAGACGCGACAAGGGCGCGAGGCCCACGCCCACCTGAAGAAAGGCGGCAGCAAGCAGAACGGCAGCCGTTAGCACCAGCATGATCGTCATTGCGCCATGATATTCGGAGATCGCGTTGTCCATGAAATTGCGGTCGAAGGCGGCGAGCAAAGTGAGCGGATGATTGCCGTCAGGCGTTTCGACGACGAGATCGCGCAGTTGCACCAGAAGCGGAGCCCCGTCGGGACCCTGCGCCTGACGAAAACCGTAGGGGCCCGCCTGTAGCGCATCGGTCAAAAGCTCCACGTCCCACAAGGAACGGGAGCGGAAAACAAGGCCGTTCTCGCCGATCACCTGCCAGTAGAGGCCACTGCCGGGGAGCTCGAAGCGCGGATCGCCCGGCTCAGCGGTCATACGGGCTTGCGGTCCGTCGAATTCCACGCCGGCTGCGAGCTGATCGATGATCGCCGACATGTCCGCCTGATAGAGGTCGGCGACATAGTTGGAGAAAATGCGGCTCAGTCCCGAGGCAACCAGCAGAAGGATGAAGGCGATCGCCAGAACGGCTCCAACCAGGAGGCGCAGGCGCAGGGACTGGATCATGCCTCCTCGCCGGCCAAGGTGTAACCAAACCCGCGGCGGGTGGCGATGGCCGAGGGATGGGTCTTGCGCCGGATGCGGGCAATCATCGCCTCAACTGCATTCTTGCTCGCGTCGTCCTCCCTGCCCTGCACCTGTCGCGCGATTTCGATCGGGTCGAAAACCCGCTGCGGCTCGGCGATCAGCAATGCGAGCAACCGGAATTCGAGCGGGGTAAGCTCTATGGGACGTTCATCATAGGTAACCCGGCGGGATGCCTCGTCGAGGACGAAACCTCCGGCGGAGGCCTTCGTCTTGGCCCGCCCGCCGGCGCGCCGCAGAAGCGCCTTCAGGCGTGCGACCAGTTCCTCGCTGCGGAAGGGCTTGGGCAGGTAATCATCGGCACCGGCGTCGAACCCATCGACGCGCTCCATCCAGGACCCCCGGGCGGTCAGGACCATGATGGGTGTGTCGACCCCGGCGGCACGCCAGCGCTTCAGGATCGAAAGCCCGTCCATGCCCGGCAGACCGAGGTCGAGGATGATGGCACTGTAATCACCCGTTTCGCCTTCGGCCCAGACATCAGGCCCCGTGGCGCGATGATCGACGAGAAAGCCCTCGATCTCGAGCCTGGCACGGGTATGGTCGGCAATGGTCTGATCGTCCTCCGCGAGCAGAATGCGCATGTCTCACCATCCGAATATATTGAGCTTGCGCCCGGTTGCGGCTTCCAGCTTCATCGTCTTGACCCTCGAGCCGCTCTGAACCTTCAGGGTGTAATAGGGAGATCGCGCCTTGAGGTTCAGGTCGACGGAGATCACTCGTCCGCCCCCCAGATCATCGACGCGTTTGAGAATTTCGCGAAGCGGCAGAATGCGTCCCTGCTCGACCGCATCGCGCGCCTTCAGATGGTCGCTTTCCTTGCCGGAGCCGCGGCCGCTGCGCCGGTCATCGTCATCGTCATCGTCATCATCGTCGTCACGATCGCGACCGCTGTCGTCGTCGTCATCATCGTCATCGTCGTCATCATCGCGGTCGCGGTCGGAACCGCCGCCGCCAGAGCCGCTGTTGTCGTCGCCACCGTCATCATCATCATCGCTATCGTTGTCGCCGCCGTTCTTCGCCCAAGCGCTACCCACCGGCAAAATGCCGGGGCTCAGCAGGCCCAGAAGTGCAATCAAGAAAAGGCGACGGTTCATCGTGGCTCGATCAGTGTTGAAGAGAGAGTAGCGTGGCCGGCCTTCGCAGCCAACAGAAGAAAAGCTATCCCCGTCCGGTGGGGGCCGGACGGGGCGAAACGGATCGAAGTTACCCGCGGCGGCTCGGGCTTCGCCGTTCCGGTTCGATCAGGGTGCGGGGATGACGGTGACGCCCGTCAGCGTGCCACGCGGTGCCCGAAGCTTGATTTCCGTCTGGCCATGCTCTTCCTCGACCTCGAAGCGCAGGCGCTTGCCGTTCTGGTCAACCGGGATCATCGAGCCATTGAGCAGACCGGACAGCTGGTTGTCGTTGACGATCAGACGGATCTCGTCGCGATCCCCGCCACGGCCACGACGGTTGTCGTCGTCATCATCATCGTCGTCGTCGCCACGACGGTCATCATCGTCATCGTCATCGTCATCGTCATCGTCATCGTCGTCGCTGTCGTCATCGTCTCCACCACGATCGCGATCCCGATCACGGTCACGATCACGGCCGGAGCTGTCATCGTCGCTGTCGTCGCGATCGCTGTCACTGTCGCGACCGCTGTCGTCACTCTCGCTGCCGCCGTCGTCGTCATCATCGCCGCCACGGGCCTGGGCCTCGCTGGCAATCAGCGCTGCAAGGGGCGTGGGAGCAATCGCGCCCAGGGTCGGAATGAAGGTGATTGCGATCAGTGCCGTGCTGGAAACGAGCAGGGCCCGGCGCATGAGCTTGGTCATCGGATGTCCTCCAGTAAGTCTCGAAGTGTTTCGATGGGAGGACTATGCACGAGGCTCACTGACAGACAGGTGGCTGAACTTGTCAGCAAACTGTCAGCCGCGAGACGGTTCTGTCGACGACAGGCTCACCCGGAACAAAAAAAGCCGCCCGAGGGGCGGCTTCTTCGAACTTATGCGGGCGGCGCATCACTTCGGTGCGAGCACCATCATCATCTGGCGACCTTCGAGCTTCGGCTCGGCTTCGACCTTGGCGATGGCCAGCGTGTCTTCCTTGACCTGCAGCAGAAGCTTCATGCCGAGTTCCTGGTGGGCCATTTCGCGGCCGCGGAACTTCAGGGTCACCTTGACCTTGTCACCCTCTTCAAAGAAGCGGTTCATCGCCTTCATCTTCACCTCGTAGTCATGGGTGTCGATGTTCGGGCGCATCTTGATTTCTTTGACTTCGACGATCTTCTGCTTCTTGCGCGCTTCGGCCGCCTTCTTCTGGTTGGCGTATTTCAGCTTGCCCAGGTCGAGGATCTTGCAGACCGGTGGCTCGGCATTCGGCGAAATCTCGACCAGATCGAGTCCAGCTTCTTCCGCCATACGCAGCGCCTGATCCGTCGGCACGACGCCGAGGTTCTGGCCTTCTTCGTTGATCAGCTGGACTTTCGGAATGCGGATTTCACGGTTGGAGCGCGGCCCTTCCTTGACGGGGGCATCGGCTTTGAACGGTCTGCGAATGGTCGTATTCTCCTCAAAAAATTTCGGGATGTCGCAGCGAAAACCCGCGCGCATCCGCGTCAAAGGCCTATGTGATATCTGCGACGACAGTGTCAATAGCATGCTTGCGAAAGAAAATCACCTGTTGTCGGTCACTTCCCGGATGTGTTTTACAGCCATTCGATAAAAGGAGCACCCCATGACCGATGCAGCCAACATTCTCCAACAGACCACACTCACTGTCGGCTCCGGTGATGCGGCACGCGAGATCGCCGTCATCACCCGCCTCGGTCCCGACACGGATAAGCCAGCCCTTGTCTGGCTCGGCGGCTACCGCTCCGACATGGCCGGAACCAAGGCGATCGAGATGGATGCACTGGCCGGCGCCCAGGGGCTGACCGCCATCCGCTTCGACTATTCCGGCCACGGCGTATCCGGTGGTGATTTCCGACTGGGCACCATTTCGCGCTGGACCGAGGAGGCTCTGGCCGTCATCGCTGCGTCCGGCGTCAAGAAGGTGGTGCTGATCGGATCCTCGATGGGCGGCTGGATTGCCCTGCGCGTCATCCAGGAAGCCCGCCGTCTCGGCCTCTCCTTTTCGGTGGAAGGCCTCGTGCTGATCGCACCCGCCCCTGACTTCACCGCCGAGCTGATCGAGCCGAGCCTCACCGAGGCGGAGCGTCAGTCCCTGGCCGAACGCGGTTACTTCGAGGAGCCGTCCGAATACAGTCCCGAACCCAACATCTTCACGCGCGCGCTCATGGAGGACGGGGAGAAGAACCGGGTGCTGACGGGGCTGATCGAAACCGGCTGCCCGGTCCATATCCTGCAAGGCATGAAAGATCCCGACGTGCCATATCAGCACGCCCTGAAGCTCATGGAATTCCTGCCGCTCGACGATGTCGTGCTGACCCTGATTCGCGACGGCGACCACCGCCTTTCACGCCCCGAAGACATTTTGAAGATGAAAAACGCGATACTCTCGATGATCTGAGTATTTCGGTCTCTTTATATGTCCTCATTCTTTGGGAACCGATTCTCTTTTCGGGCGTTCGAACTGTCGCATTTTAACCATAGTCGATGAATTGCGTGGGCGGCGACGCCCGCGCCGTTGACTTGCGTCCTCTGGCGATCTTAACTTTTTGTTAAGGATACAGGGGACGTGTTCATGACGAACGGCTCACGCGTCATCAAGGCGCTGATCATTGCAGCTGCGGTTTTCGCACCTGCCCATGCCGGTTTCTCGGCGCCGCAGTCGCTTCGCTCGATGATCACGGGAAGCGTGACGTCTCAGCCCATCGGCCATTACGAATTCTGCAAGGCGCTTCCGCAGGAATGCGCCGTGCGCGGCCGTCCGATGATGCCCGCAAAGGTTACCGATCACGGCTGGACCGTGATCCGCGACGTCAATGCCAGCGTCAACCACGCCATCGTCCCGATGACCGATGCACAGATCTACGGCCGCGAGGAAGTCTGGGCCTATCCCGTCGATGTCGGTGACTGCGAAGACTTCGTGCTCCTGAAGCGCAAGAAGCTGATGGAAGCCGGCTTCTCGGCCGGCGACCTCCTGATGACCGTGGTGCGCAAGCCGGATGGCGAGGGCCATGCCGTGCTCACGGTTCGCACCCAGTCCGGCGATTTCGTGCTCGACAACCTCAATGACGAGGTGAAGCTCTGGAGCGAGACGCGCTATTCCTTCCTCAAGCGCCAGTCCTCGACCGATAGCGGCCGCTGGGTCACCATCGAGAACGGCACGGCCGACGTTCTGGTCGGCGCCCTGCAGTAGGCTCTGACCGTCAGCGCCGCGTGAGCGCCAGCGTCGCACCCACCGCGAGGAGGGATGCGGCGACCAGCGCACCCAGTCCGGCGGATGGTCCGACGACCTCGCTCAGCCAGATGACCGAGACCGGCGCGATCGCAGAGGCGATGATCCGTGCCGACGCGAGCGTGCCCATGGTTTTGCCATATCCCGTCGCACCGAAATAATGCAGCGGCAGCACGCCCCGGACAATCGAGGTCAGCCCCTGCCCCGCCCCATAAAAGACGGCAAAGGCGAGCGCGAAACCGGCGAACGGGGCCAGAAGCGCGCCTGCGAGCATGGACAAGCCCAGTGCCATGGCCGCCGCGGCCATGATCGCCGTCAGCGGCGGCGAGAAGAGGTTGCGTCTCACATATTCGACCAGCCGCGCCGCCACCTGGCTCGGACCGATCAGGCTGCCCGCCAGCGTCGCCATGGCTGTCGCGTAACCGAGGTCACGCATCAGAACGAGCAGCGTGGACCCCACGGCCGAAATGACGAAACCACCGGCGGCGAAGGCCGTTGCCATCAGGACCATCCGGCGCCTGCGCTCCCCATCCACTTCAACGCCCGCGCTCTGCTCTTCGGCAGTTGAAGCCGGCTTTTCGGTCAGTCTGGTGCGCGGCAAAGCGAGATGGATCGGCAGCGCGATGATCAGGTTCATCGCGGCCATCACCAGATAGATGTCCCGCCAGCTCATGAAGGTCAGCAGCCATTGCAGCAGCGGCCAGAAGACCGTCGATGCAAAGCCCGCAATCAGAGTGACAAGCGTGATATGCGCCCGCGCCTCGCGGCCATGGGCCTGAGCGAGTGCTGCAAAGCCCGCGTCATATTGGACGGCGAGCGAGATGAATTCGGCAGCCAGCGTGATCAACGCGAACTGCCAGGCATTCTGCATCACCGCGAAAAGAGCAAGCGAGACGGCCGCCGCCATGGAGCCGAGGCAGAGAACCAGCCGCGCGCCATAACGGTCGACGAACCGCCCGAGCACGGGCGCGGCGACCGCACCGGCGAGAAGGCCAAAGGAGAAGACCCCGAAGACAAAGCTCTGCCCCCAGCCGAATTCCCGGGCGATTTCGGGCGCAAGAACAGAGAAGGAGTAATAGAGCGTGCCGTAACCGATGGTCATGGTGACGCCCAGACCAATGGTCGCGGGAGAGGCTTTCATGCTGTGCCGTTAGTCCGATTCGATGATCGTGACATGACAGCGCGCGCCAATCCTCCGTCAAGCCCGAGATGTGGCCCTCATCCCTGCCCGATCAGGACGCCGGCGGCGAGCACCAGCGAGCCGCCGAGGACCACCTGCATAGCGGCGCGCCAGAAGGGCGTTTCCATGTAGCGGTTCTGGATGAAGGCGATCGCCCAGAGCTCGAAGAAGACGATGATGATCGCCGTGAACGTCGCCGTCCAGAAATGTGGGATGAGATAGGGTAGCGCGTGGCCGAGGCCGCCGAGCGTCGTCATGATGCCGGAGGCGAGGCCGCGCTTGACGGGTGAACCCCGGCCCGAGAGCTTGCCGTCGTCGTGGGCGGCTTCGGTAAAGCCCATGGAGATCCCGGCACCGACCGAGGCCGACAGGCCGATCAGGAAGGTCGACCAGGTGTCACCGGTCGCAAAGGCGGCCGCAAAGATCGGCGCAAGCGTCGAGACCGAGCCGTCCATAAGCCCCGCGAGACCTGGCTGCACATAGGTCAGGATGAACTGCCGCTTCTTCGTCTCGTCTTCTGCCTCGCGTGCATCCTCCGGCAGATGCCGGTCGCCGAGCATGGTCGCGATCTCCTCGTGGCCCTGTTCGGCCATGGCGAGGTCGCCGAGCAGCTTCCGGATCGCCGCATCCGAGGTCCGCTGGGCGGCCTCGTGATAGAAACGATAGGCGCCCTCTTCCATGCGCATCGTTTCGTCCTGGATCTGGTCCAGCGTCTGGTTCTTGCGCAGCCAGTCGGGTTTGCGTTCGTAGAAACCCCGCACATGTTCACGGCGGATCAGCGGGATCCGCTCGCCGAACCGGTCCCGATGCATCTCAATCAGCATGTTGCGATGGGTATGCTCCACCTCGGCCATATCCTCGAAGACCTTGGCCGATTGCGGATAATCCGCCCTGAGCTGATCGGCATAGGCCAGATAGATGCGGGCGTCGTCCTCCTCGGAGGAAATGGCCAGCGCCAGGATCTCCTGTTCGGAAAGGCTTTCGAAGGGGCGCTTTCCGCCCTGGAAGGAGAAATTGAACATGAGGATTATCACCTAGATTAGAATAATTCTAAACTTAGGGCAGATTGCGGATTGTATCAAGATGCCGCATGGACCATTTGCCGTAAGAGGTGCATCAGGGGTTCGACGGGAAGATCGAGAGAAGAGCCATGACGAGCGAACTTTCGGGCCGCGCCGCCCACCGCGCCGAGATCACCGCCCGTGCGGCCGCCGAAATGGCGGCCATGGGGGTCGATGCCGCCTTCATCGACCTCTTGGTGGAGACCTTTTACGGCCATATCCGGCGCCATCCGGATCTCGGCCCTGTCTTCGATGGGCGCCTTTCCGGTCGGTGGCCGGAACACATGGTCAAGATGAAGGCCTTCTGGGGATCGGTCGCCTTCAAGACCGGCGCCTATGGCGGCAAACCGGTCATGGCCCATCAGGGCGTCGACGGCATGGCCGAACACCTCTTTCTGCAATGGCTGCAACTCTTCTCCGACACGCTGGTCGAGATCGGCGCGTCGGACGAGGCGCATCGCTGGTTCATGGCGAGTGCCGAACGGATCGCAAAGAGCCTCGTCCTCTCACTCTTCTATAATCCGGCTCTCGATGACCCGCGGCTGCGCAGCGCTCCCTGACGGTTCCTTTCGCGCAACTGCTTTCGCGCGAAAGAAAACGCAAATTTGGTCCGGTCATCAGACAATTTCCTGAGCTTTTGCCCTTGCGCTCCCTTCTGTGCCCGACTAGACCCGCCGCGGGAGCTGGAGGAGCGCATCATATTCAAAGGCAAGAGATCATGAACCGCCGTCAATTCTTCAAACAGGCCGGCGTTGCCGGCGTCGGGGCTGCCGCACTCGCCGCGCCCGCCATCGCCCAGGAAAATCCGAAGATCACCTGGCGCCTCGCTTCGTCGTTCCCCAAGAGCCTCGACATCATTTTCGGGGCTGCGACAGACATCGCTGAAAGCGTGTCGAAGGCGACGGACGGCCAGTTCGAGATCCAGGTCTTTGCCGCCGGCGAAATCTTGCCGCCGCTGCAGGTCGCCGACGCCGTGACCGCCGATACGATCGAGATGGGCCATACCTGCTGCTACTACTACATCGGCAAAGACCCTGCCTTCGCGCTCGGCACCGCCATTCCCTTCGGCCTCAATGCCCGCATGACCAATTCCTGGTTCACGGCCGGCGGCGGCAACGAATTGCTCAACGAGTTCCTGGCGAGCTACAAGCTCTATGCCCTGCCGGCCGGCAATACCGGTGCGCAGATGGGCGGCTGGTACCGCAAGGAAATCAAGACGATCGACGACCTCAAGGGTCTGAAGATGCGCATCGCGGGTCTCGCCGGCGAGATCATGTCGAAGGTCGGCGTGACGCCGCAGCAGATCGCAGGTTCGGACGTCTACCCGGCGCTGGAGAAGGGCACGATCGACGCCACGGAATTCGTCGGTCCCTATGACGACCTGAAGCTCGGCTTCTACAAGGTCGCGCCCTATTACTACTACCCGGCCTGGTGGGAAGGCGGCCCGACGGTCCATGCCTTCTTCAACCTCGACAAGTTCAACGCCCTGCCGGAAAACTACAAGCGCATCCTGACCGATGCCTGCGCGGCGGCGAACGCCCGCATGCTCGCCCGCTACGACGCGTCCAATGCCCAGGCACTGCGCGAGCTCGTCGCCGGTGGCGCGCAGCTGCGCGCCTTCTCGTCCGACATCCTCGACACCTGCCACAAGGCCGCCAAGGAAACCTATGCGGATCTCGCGGCGAAGAACGAGTGGTTCAAGAAGCTCTTCGACAGCCAGCAGGCCTTCAAGCAGGACGCCTATCTCTGGGCGCAGATCGCCGAATACAGCTTCGACACCTATCAGATGATCCAGCAGCGCCAGGGCACGCTCTGAGCAAGGCATCATCGCTCGACAACGACAAACCCGGCCTCAGGCCGGGTTTGTTTGCTTTTGCCGCAGGGTCACGCCCTTCAAACGGCAGGGCAAGTCGACTAAGCTCCTGGCTAGAACGGAACGGGAGCCGCAGCGGCGCTTACGGCTCGAAACAGGAGAAAATGCACTGTCGGTCATCGTCAAGGTTTTGATCGGCAAGCTTTCTCTGCCGGGCGTAGTTCTCGCGATCAGCTTCTTCTGTGCATCGCTTACACCCAGCCTCATGCCACGCGAGGCTGTGGTGCAGGGGTCGCTCTCCGGTCTTGCCGCCGCCGTCGGCTATCTATTCGGCGTTCTCCTGAGTGCTTTCTGGCAATTTTTCGAATTGCCGGAACTCAGCCTGCGCCGGGACAAGGCGCTGTTCTGGATATGCGCGTTCGGTGTGTCTGTGATGGCCGTGGCGATCTGGCGCTCCGCATTCTGGCAGGAATCGGCCCGCGCGCTCTGGCAGATGGAGCCTCTCGACGCTTCGTATCTCGAAGCCGTGCTGGTGGCCGCCGCCCTATTCCTCGGCATGCTATGGATCGGCCGCCTGTTCATGATGCTGTTCAGGAGGCTGGCTGCGCGTATGGCCACCATCTTCCCGGCACGCTTT
Source organism: Allorhizobium sp. CTOTU50464 (assembly GCA_032102365.1). Lineage (GTDB taxonomy): Bacteria > Pseudomonadota > Alphaproteobacteria > Rhizobiales > Rhizobiaceae > Allorhizobium. The sequence continues at coordinate 322,802 of DAMDHD010000003.1, forward strand.
GCCACTGCGATCGGCTTCGTCATCGCCGCCTTCATCTTCTGGTCGATCGGCGAAAACGTCATCTTGCGCGGGGCACTCCGGCTCGCCGATTCCTCCTTCCAGCAACTGGACGACCTGATGGAGGACGAATTCGCCGCGCCGACCTCCTCGGCAAAAGCCGGCGGCCCGGATTCGCGTCTCGCCTGGCATGGTCTGGGCCGTCAGGGTCGTCACTACATCGCCTCCGGCCCGACGCGAGAAGATATCGAGCGCTTCTGGGGGGAGCCGGCGCTCGAGCCGATCCGCGTCTATGCCGGGCTCAACAACGGAGAGGACATCGAGACGCGCGTGGCACTGGCGCTCGAGGAACTGATCCGGCAGGGCGGTTTCGAGCGTTCGACGCTGGTGATCAAGGCTCCCACCGGCACTGGCTGGATCGACCCTGCGGCGGCAGACACGCTCGACTTTCTGCTACGCGGCGATGTCGCAAGCGTCGCCCTGCAATACTCCTATCTGACCAGCTGGCTCTCGCTGCTGGTCGAGCCGGAATATGGCTCGGAGTCGGCAAAGGCGCTGTTTCGCGCCGTCTATCGTCACTGGAAGCAGTTGCCGGCCAATGAACGCCCTCGGCTGGTGCTCTATGGCCTGAGCCTTGGAGCCCTCAACTCACAGAGCTCAGTTGACCTTCTCGAGATCGTCGCCGATCCCTTCTTTGGCGCATTGTGGGTCGGACCGCCGTTCCAGAGCCGGATGTGGAGCGAGCTCACCGCGGCTCGGGAGGAGAACTCGCCCGCCTGGCTGCCCCGCTACGGCGACGGCTCGATCGTGCGCTTCACCAACCAGCAAGCCGACCTCAATTCATCCTATGCCGCATGGGGGCCACTGCGGATCGTCTATTTGCAATATGCCAGCGATCCCGTGGTCTTCTTCGAGCCACGTTCGGCCTACCGCGCACCCGCCTGGCTCTCGGACACGCGGGGTCCGGATGTGTCCCCCGAGCTTACCTGGTATCCCGTGCTCACCATGCTGCAACTGCTGTTCGACATGATGATCGCGACGACAAGCCCGGTCGGTTACGGCCATGTCTATGCGCCGCAGCATCATATCGATCCCTGGATCGCCGTGACCGGTATTGAAATCGATCCGGCGGACGTGGCGCGGCTGAAGCGCCATTTCACCGAAGTCGCGAAGACCTATTGAGGCGCCGTCAGCCCTCCAGCCCCTTCAAGACGTTTGCCACGTTCAGCCCGATTTCCGGGACGCCGTAGCCGCCCTCCATCAGGGTGAGCACCGGCACGCCACTCGCCGCGATCATCTCTCCCATGCGAATATAGTCGGGGCTCTTCAGCTTGAAGAAGCTGATCGGGTCCTTCTCGAACGTGTCGACGCCGAGCGAGACGACGATCGCTTCGGCGCCGTAGGCCTTGATCTTCTTGAGGCTGTCCTCGAGTGCCGCCGACCAGATCTCGAAGGGCGTGCCAGATGGCATCGGGTAGTTGGCATTCAGGCCTTCGCCCTCGCCCTCGCCGGTCTCGTCGGCATATCCAAGGAAGAAGGGGAAGGCATCTTCCGGCTCGCCATGCAGCGAGGCGAAGAAGATGTCGCCGCGGCGATAGGTGATGTCCTGGGTGCCGTTGCCGTGGTGGAAATCGACGTCGAGGATTGCGACTTTCTTCGCGCCATGGTCGATGAGACGCTGGGCGGCGACGGCGGCGTTGTTGATGAAGCAATAGCCGCCGAAGAGATCGATGCCGGCATGGTGGCCGGGCGGGCGGCAGAGCGAGAAGGCGAAGCGGTTGCCCTCATTCAGCCAGTCGGCGCCCGACAAGGCGACATCCATCGAGGCGACTGCCGCCTCGTACGTGCCCTTGGAGATCGAGGTCTCAGCCGAGTTGGTGTAATAGCCGACAGCGCCGTCGATGTTCTTCGGCACGCGACCCGTCTGGCTGCGGCGGCAGGGGAAGGAGGTGGCGATCGCCTCGCCCTCGAAACCATGCGCCTGCCAGCGATCCCAGCAGGTGCGCAGGAATTCGAGGTAACCGGCGTCGTGCACCTTGAGCGCCGTTTCGAGCCCATGCTCGGCCGGCGCGCGCACATCGGTGAAACCCGCCTCCTTGACGCCAGACAGCACCCATTCGGCACGGAAAGGCCCCTCGAAGGGCTTCACCAGCAGGCCGCCATGCAGCTCGGTCTTGGCATCCCGCAGCTTGTGTTTTTCGGAATAGAATACGCGCATGTCTTGAGTTTTCCCTCTGGTCGTTTTGACGGAAAACTTGCCTCGGCGACGCCTCAGCCACAAGAGCATCGGCCTCAATTTCCCTGGTCATTCGACCAAAATCGGATTGAGCAGCACAGGCGCTTGACGGATTGCATCATTGCGCCTATTTGGAAACGATCATTTCCTAATAAGGCAAAACCATGATGTCCGATGTCACCATTGCCAGCCGCAGCGCCGGCCGGCCTCGCGAATTCGAGATCGACACCGCCCTCGATGCGGCCATCACCGTCTTCACCGAGCGCGGCTATCACGGCACGTCGATCACCGATCTCAAGGCGGCCATGGGCCTGACGGCCGGCAGCATCTACAAGGCGTTCAAGGACAAGAAGGCGATCTTCCTCGCCGCCTTCGACCGCTACAAGCAGGTGCGGGCAGCGCTTCTTGCAGAAAAGCTCGAAGGCGCATCGACCGGCCGCGAGCAGGTCCAAGCGATCCTGCATTTCTATGCCGAGGCTGCCTGCGGCGAGACCGGGCGGCGTGGCTGCCTTGCCATCGGGGCAGCCGTCGAACTCGCCCTCTTCGACCAAGATGTGGCAGACCGCGTCGCGCGGGCGCATGCCGTAACCCTTGCCCAGATCGAAGGCTTCCTTTTGAACGGCCAGAAAGACGGTTCCGTCTCCAGCGCGATTGACGCCCCCGCCACGGCGCTTTCCATCTTTTCCTTCCTTCAGGGCATCCGCATTGCCGGAAAATCCGGCCAGGACCCCGGCCGCACGCGCGCCGCGGCCGATGCGCTCCTGATCTTGCTCGACTGACCGTTCAACCTCCCTCGATCCTCCCCCTCCTCCCCCGGAAACCGTGTCATGACCTCCACATCCTCCAGTGCCGATCCTGTTCCGAACGCCGGCGATACCGCCCGCGCGCCCGGCCTGTCCGCCGGCCTCACCTTCATCATGGCCGCCGCCTGTGGCCTGATCGCCGCCAATCTCTATTATGCCCAGCCGCTCGCCGGCCCGATCGCGGAATCCATCGGGCTGCCGCTGCATGCCAGCGGTCTGATCGTCACGCTGACCCAGATCGGTTACGGATTGGGGCTTTTCTTCCTCGTGCCGCTCGGCGATCTCGTCGAGAACCGCAAACTGATCCTGATCATGATGGGTGTGGTCACAGCAGCCCTTGTTGCCGCCGGGCTTGCCACGACACCGCTTCCCTTCCTCGCGGCGTCCCTCTCGATCGGGCTTGGGGCCGTCGCCGTCCAGATGATCGTGCCCTTCGCCGCAGGGCTCGCCCCGGATCACGCGCGCGGCAAGGTGGTCGGCAATGTCATGAGCGGGCTCATGGTTGGCATCATGCTGGCGCGGCCGATCTCGAGCCTCGTGGCGCGTTTCGGATCCTGGCACACGATCTTCTTCCTCTCCGCCGCCGTCATGGTGGTGCTGGCCGCGGTCCTTGCCAGAAACCTGCCGCGTCGGGTCCCCAAGACGGATCTCGGCTATCTCGCGCTAATCGGATCGATGGGTCGCCTGCTTGCGACGCAGAAGGTTCTGCAACGGCGCGCAGCCTATCAGGCCTTCCAGTTCTCCGCGTTCAGCCTGTTCTGGACGGTCACGCCGCTTTATCTCGCCAGCCCCGCCTTCGGCCTCACCCAGACAGGTATCGCCCTTTTTGCCCTGGCCGGTGTCGCCGGCGCCATTGCCTCGCCGATTGCCGGACGCCTCGCAGACCGTGGCTTCTCAGGCCCCGCCACCGCCTTTGGTCTTTCGAGCGTACTGGCCGCCTTTCTCATGACCCTTGTCGTGCCCGAGGGATCCTGGATCGCGCTTACCCTTCTGACCCTCGCCGCCATTCTTCTCGATTTCGGCGTAACGACGACGCTGGTCACGGGCCAGCGCGCCATCTTCGGCCTCGGTGCCGAGCTGCGCAGCCGGTTGAACGGGCTGTTCATGGCGATCTTCTTCACCGGTGGCGCGATCGGCTCCGCGGTCGGTGCCTATAGCTATGCCCATGGCGGCTGGATGGCGGCCGCGCTCGTCGGAGCCGCCCTGCCCACGGCTGCGCTGCTCGTTTTCCTGACGGAGAAGCGCAAGCGCTAAGCGCCTCGGGCAAAACTGCCCCATCAAAAGCAAAGGGGCGATTCTCCGGATCCACAGACCCGAAAAACCGCCCCGCCCCTCGGCCCCCGCCGAACCGATCTTACTCGGTCAGATTGATCTGCTCCGTCTCGCCACCTTCGCAGGTGTAGCAGCAGTTGTCGCAACTTTCCGCGTTGTCAGGGCCGGTGCCCCAATAGCTCTGCTTGTCGCCGGAAATCCAAGCACCGTAGCAAATCGTCTCGCCTTCCTCGCAGGACAGCGGGATCTGCTTGGTCTCGCCGTCATCCAGATAGAAGACCTGGTTGTTGCCCGGCCAGACATAGTCGCGGTCCTGGCTGTAGAGTTCGACCTCGACGGCGTTCGGATGGTCGTTGCGCATCACGAAGGTCACGTCCGCTGCCAAGGCCGGCGCGGCAACGGCCACAGCCAATGCCACACCCATCCATTTCAAAGTTGCTCTTGCAACCATACTGTTCCCCTTGCTCCCCTAAAGCCATGAAACTGCGGGACCATAAGCAGATGCTCATGCGGCTGAGAAGAGCCAGGCGTGGACGTTTTTTGGGTTTACTCTCTATCGCTTGCGAGCGATGCGATCAGGCAACAGTTTTCCAGAAGATCACCGTGTCGCAATAGCGCCCGTCTGGGAAAAGCGCGTAGTTCGGAATGATGCCCGAGCGCTGCCAGCCGAGCTTTTCGTAAAGGCCTTCCGCCAGCTCGCCGGCTGCCGTATCGAGCACCAGCAGCGTGCGTCCGGCCCGGGCCGCGCCCTGTTCTGCTGCTGCCATCAGCGCCTTCGACAGACCGAGGCCACGGGCGTCGCGATGCACGAGCAGCTTCATCAGATCGCCGCGGTGTGGCTGATTGGGCTTCAGCGCGAAGCCGACCTGCACCGTGCCCACGAGCCGGTCGCCGAGAAAGGCGCCGTAAAGCAGGACCTCACCCCGTCCGACCGCCTCGGCCACGCCGCGCCAGAAAGCCCCGCCATCCTCAGGCGCGAAGGGCGACATGAAACCGAGCGAGGCGCCACCCTCGATGCAATCGGCCAGTGTCTCGCAGAGGTCGGGCAAGGCAGCGAGCGCATCGTCTTTCGAGAGCAGGCGGATTTCGGTCGTGGTCGTGACAGTCATGCGGGGTCCTGTGGTGTCAGAGGGTCGTGGGGCCGAGGGAAATGACGACGGCATAGCGGGCGGGTCTGTCGGTCGGATTGCGGTAGCCATGCACGTCGCCGACATTCATGAACAGGCAATCGCCGGCCTCGAGCCGGTGCACGGCGTCACCGACGGTCAGCTCGATCGCGCCGTCGAAGACCCAGACATGCTGGGTCTGGCTGCGGCCCGTGGGGCGGCCGGGAAAGCGCACTTCGGCACCGGCCGGAAACTCGACCTCGACGATATCGGTGCCGCTGCCTATGCCCGGTGGCGAGACCGCACGGCGCACATATCCGCTTTCCGGATCGCGCCAGACCGGCTGGTCGGCGCGTCGCGCCAGCGGCGATGGCTCGGTCTCGGCGCTTGCGAAAAAGACCGAAAGGGAGACGCCGAGCGCCGAGCAGAGCCGCGCCAGAAGCGCCGCCGTCGGGCTTGCCTCCGAGCGTTCGATGCGCGAGATCATCGCCCGGCTGACGCCGGAGAGATCCGCCAGCTGATCGAGCGTCAATCCGCGCTCGAGACGCAGGCGCTTCAACCGTTCGGCCACATGTTTCTCGAATTGATCGGTAGATTCCATTATCTGAGAATTTCATGCGCGGATATTGGAGTCAAGCGGTGGACGCTTGCCTCTTTCACTCTGCCGCAGGCTCGGCGTAAAAGGATCCATCGGTCACCGCCGACAAAACCGCAGGACATGACCCCATGCAGCACACTCCCGAGATCGGCCCGGCCATCAAGCGCGAGCGCAAGGCGCGCAAGCTGACGCTCGAGCAGCTCGGCACGCTGTCCGGCGTCTCGAAGTCGATGCTGAGCCAGATCGAGCGCGGCGAGGCCAATCCGACCTTTGCCGTGCTCTGGAGCCTGACCCAGGCGATGGAAATCGAGTTGTCCGACCTCATCGGCAACGGCACCTCCGTCGACGGGCGCGAGGAGATCGAGGTGACCTCCGTCATGCACACGCCGGTCATCCGCAGCGCCGACGGCTCCTGCCGGCTGAAGATCCTGAGTTCGCCGCGGCTCGCCGGCCAGACGGAATGGTATGACCTCGAAATGGATCCAGGCGGTGCGCTCGTCAGCCAGCCGCATTCGATCGGCGCTTTCGAACATTTCACCGCCTTTACCGACGGTTTCGAGATTTCCTGCGGCGGCAGCACGACAGTGATCCGATCAGGCGAAACCGCCCGCTACCGGGCCGATGTTCCGCATGCGATCCGCAATGCCGGAGCCGCACTCGGCAAGGGCCTGCTGGTCGTGCTACACAGATAGGCGAAAAGGCAATTCCAAAATATCGATTGCCGACGGGCAAAATTCCGATATGCTGGAATTATTCAGCATCGACGGATTTCCCATGCAGACCGGCTTTCTCGACCACATCTCCGACATCCTCCAGGGCATCGAAGCCGATGGGCTTCTGAAACGCGAACGCGAGATCGTTAGCGCGCAATCGGGCCGCATCCAGGTACGCGACGCCAGGGGCACGCGCGAGATGATCAATCTCTGCGCCAACAATTATCTCGGCCTCGCCAACCATCCCGAGATCGAAAAGGCCGCGAAGGCCGCGATCGACAGCCACGGCTTCGGCATGGCCTCGGTGCGCTTCATCTGCGGTGCGCAGGACATTCACCGTCAGCTCGAACAGGCGATCGCCCGCTATCTCGACAAGGACGACGCGATCCTGTTTGCCGCCTGTTTCGATGCCAATGGCGGGATCTTTGAGACGCTGCTCGGCCCCGAAGACGCGATCATTTCCGACAGCCTCAACCACGCCTCGATCATCGACGGCGTGCGCCTCTCCAAGGCGAAGCGCTACCGCTATGCCAATTCGGACATGGATGCGCTGGAAGACGAGCTGAAGAAGGCGATTGCCGAGGGCACGCGCTTCCGGCTGATCGTGACGGACGGCGTCTTCTCGATGGACGGCTATGTCGCCAAGCTTCCGGAGATCTGCGCGCTCGCCGAGAAATACGGCGCCATGGTCATGATCGACGAATGCCATGCCACCGGCCATCTGGGCGACAAGGGCAAGGGCACGCCGACGCTGACCGGTGTCGGCACCCGCGTCGACATCATCACCGGCACCTTCGGCAAGACGCTGGGTGGCGCCATGGGCGGCTTCATCGCCGGCCCGAAAGCTGCAATCGATCTACTTCGCCAGCGGGCCCGCCCTTACCTCTTCTCCAACAGCCTGGCGCCTGCCGTTGCGGCCGGCTCGCTGAAGGCAATCGAGATCGCCGAAGCGGCCGACGATCTACGCGCCAAGCTCTCCGGTCACACCACACGTTTCCGCCAGGGCCTGACCGAGGCGGGCTTTGAGCTGCTTCCCGGCGAAACGCCGATCATACCGGTCATGACCCACGACGCCGTCCTCGCCCAGAAGCTTGCCGCCGAGCTCGATGCCCGCGGCGTCTATGTCGCCGGCTTCTTCTTCCCCGTCGTGCCCAAAGGCCAGGCCCGCATCCGCACCCAGATGTCGGCAGCACTTTCCGAGGCCGATATCGACACCGCCATCGCCGCATTCATCGATGCCGGCAAGACCATCGGGATGATCTGACCATGAAGGCGCTTTCCAAGCAGAAATCCGAAGTCGGCATTTGGATGATCGACGCAGCCGTTCCCGAAATCGGGCCCGACGACGTGCTGGTCAAGATCAACAAAACAGGCATCTGCGGCACCGACGTGCACATCTACAAATGGGACGAGTGGGCGCAGAAAACGATCCCCGTGCCGATGATCACGGGCCATGAATATGCCGGCGAGATCGTTGCGGTCGGCGCGAACGTGCGCAACCTCCAGATCGGCCAGCGTGTCTCCGGCGAAGGCCACCTCGTCGGCATGAACAGCCGCGCCTCCCGCGCCGGCAAATATCATCTCGACCCGGAGACCAAGGGCATCGGCGTCAACGTGCAGGGCACCTTTGCCGAATTCGCCAAGATCCCGGCCTTCAACATCATCCCGCTGCCCGACACGATCGACGACGAGATCGGCGCGATCCTCGATCCGCTGGGGAATGCCGTTCACACGGCGCTTGCCTTCGATCTCGTCGGTGAGGACGTCATCATCACTGGCGCCGGCCCGATCGGCATCATGGGTGCTGCCATCGCCCGCCATGTCGGCGCCCGCCACGTCGTCATCACCGACGTCAACCCGGAGCGGCTGGCGCTTGCCGCCGAAGTTGCCGACGTGCATCCGGTCAACGTGGCGAAGGAAGACCTGCGCGATGTCATGGCGAAGCTGAAGATGAAGGAAGGCTTCGACGTGGGCCTCGAGATGAGCGGCTCTCCCGCTGCCCTCGATCAGATGATCGACCATCTCGTCATGGGCGGACGCATTGCACTCTTGGGCGTGCCGGCCCGTCCCTTCCATTTCGACCTCTCCAAGGTCGTCTTCCGCATGGTGACGCTCAAGGGCATCTACGGCCGCGAAATGTTCGACACCTGGCACAAGATGCTCGCGATGCTCGAAAGCGGGCTGGACGTGCGCAAGGTCATCACCCACCGGATGAAGGTGGATGACTATGCTAGAGCCTTCGAACTCGCGGCTGCCGGCAAGGCGAGCAAGATCGTGCTCGACTGGACCTGAGCGTATAACTGGCCGAACTGTTTTTTGCTGGAACATTGAACGGCCGAACGGCGTATGATGATCGTCTGAAACGGGGAGCCATCATGCGGAAAATCGGTCGAGTGCAGGAAGTCTGGCGTTATCCGGTCAGTTCCGTGGGCGGCGAAGCCTTGTCCTCGATCACCGTCACGCCGGAGGGCATTCCGGGCGACCGGCGCTTTGCCCTCTTCGATCCGGAAACCGGTCTTGCGGCTGCCCCTGAACGCGAAACCCGCTGGCGGCCCGCCCTCTTCATCGCGGCTTCGCAGCCAGTCTCGGGCCTGCCGGTGCTGCACTTTGCCGACGGTGCGCAACATGGCCTCGACGATCCCGACCTTCCGGATCGTCTCGCCGAACATTTCGGTTTTTCTGTCGGGCTCGGGCTTGCCGGATCCGGCGATATCCGCCTGCCCGTGGTATCCAACCGCTACACGCCAGCGCCGCTGCATCTCGTCACGACGGCCTCGGTTGCGGCACTCGCAGCGGCCGCAGGGCTATCCTCCATCGACACCAGACGCTTCCGGCCCTCGGTCTTCATCGAGACCGAGGACGGCCATGGCTTCATGGAAAACGACTGGGTTGGCCAGTCCATCCGCATCGGCGAGGCCGAGATCCAGGTCACCGAGGCCTCGCGCCGTTGCGGCATGACGCTGGTCGCGCAGCCCGGCCTCTCCGAAGAGCCCGACGTCCTGCGCGGCATCATGCGGCACAACAAGCGCAATCTCGGCGTCTATGCGGCGCCCACGGCACCGGTGACGATCTCCGTGGGCGATCCGGTTTACGCGGATATCTGAAAAAGCGGTTCGTCGGACTTGGCCACATCCGCCAGGATGGCCTTGCCGACGGTTTCGCCGATGTCCCGCGCGCTAGTGATCCCCTGCACGAAGGGCTCCTTGTGCAACAGGAAGGCGATCGCCGCGCAATAGAGCCTGGCCGTCGTAGGCAGGCCGAGCCGCGGACGATAAAACTCATCGACGTCGATGCCCCCGGTGCGCACCATGGCGGGGTCCCGATCGGGCAACTGGAATGCGCTTGGTTTCGGCGTCGCCGATTCCCGCACCCCGCCCTGCGCGACCAGGGTCGGAAATGGCAGATCCGTGGCCGACAGCGTCTCCTGACCGGTCGCATCGATGAAGGCGCCGAAGCGATGGGTCGTCTCGCCCACCACGACCTCGGCGCCATGATCCAGGCCGTCCTCGGCGGTGCGGATCTTGTAGTCTTCGCCGAGCCTCAGGATCGAGAGCTTGCCGGCCCGCGAGAGCGCCAGCAATCGGCGGATCGACATCAGCGGAACCGTTGCATAGTCGTCGATGAAGATGCCCTTGAAGTGCCGGTGGAAGCGCTTCAAATCGTTCTCGTCGAGATGGGGGATGACGCGCGCCACTATCTCATGCGTGATCAGGATAGCGTAGCGCCACGGCACGGTATAGCGCTTCGCGCGGTTCTCCTCGGTCTCGGCCAGGTTCTTCGCGGCCCAGACAAAGGGATCGTTCTCAGTGCGGTCGGCATAATAGGCCGCCGCGAAGGTCTCGACCGTCAGCTGCGACAGGCCGATGCGCGCGGCATAATCCGGATCGCGGGCAACGATTTCACCGCGGAAGAGGTCGAAGACGTCGTCCAGCAGATCATGCCGTCCCGTTGCGATCAGCGCGTCGACGGCTTCCTCGGTGCAGACCAGCGGCGTCACATAAGGGAGCGGACAATAGAAGTCCGCTTCCGGCAGGATGCCCTTCCGCGACATCAGCGTAGCGGTGAAGCCTTCGGTATCGGCCGCCGGCTGGTATTGCAGGTCGCCTGCCGCATCGCTGTAGAACATGCCATGCGCGGTCGCCACCGTCATCAGCGCGTCGATGCCGCTCAAGGATGTGCCGAGAATGCCGACGGCCTCATTGCGGATCGACGTCAGCACGGTCGCCGGCCACGGCGAGACGAAATAGCCGGGGCGGATTTCCGTGCTGTCCGGCCAGTTGTGGCCCGTCGCCATCACGACGTGATCGAAGCTCGCATCTTCCTCGCCCTCGGAATGAGCGACGCGCAGGCGGATCGCTTCCGGCTGGATTTCGATGTCCACCACCTTGTGGCGTGCCCGCACATAAATCTCATGACCGTGATCGGCGGCAATGGTCAACATCCGCTCGAACTGCGCCTGCATGTAGTCGCCCAGGACAAGGCGCGGATAGAACTCCCGCTCGTCGATCGTCTCGCGGCGAATGCCATGACGCATCAGCGCCTCGTCATCCTGCCGCCGCAACCAGTCGACCAGGGTCTCGGTGAAGGCCGGCAGTTCGATGCTCGGGATGTTGGAGAGCATCGCCGGATCGTTCATGTCGGGGTGGTAGGGCGTTCCCTTTCCGGGCTCACCTTCCGCTTCGTAAAGGGTGATCGACAAGGGAACGGTCGAGCCGATCAGTTGTTTGAACGTGTAGAGGCCGGTGGGACCGGTGCCGATAATCGCAATTCTCGGAAACATATGTGTACTCGCTGGCGGCGAAGGATCTCGCGCGCGTGACACTCAATGCACGTAGGCGGAGGATGTTCCGCAACGGGCCTGTCGCGCCCTGCGGCGAATGGCCCCGGAACAAATTCCCCTCGTCGCGCCTTTCCCAGCCATCGCAACATCAGAAGGAGGATGACCGATGATTTCTGCAGATCAGATCCGCGAACACATGGAAGTTCTGGCCCAGGACGGCGCCCATGTCGGCACCGTCGACCACATGGATGGCGCAAGCCGCATCAAGCTGACCAAGAACGATTCCGCTGACGGCCAGCACCACTACATCCCGCTCGACTGGGTCGACCACGTCGATCAGCACGTGCATCTCTCGAAGGATGCCGATGCCGTCAAGCGTGACTGGTCGGTCAACTGAGCGATCATACCGGCATGACGCCGGCACAGGAAAAGAGCCGACACGCTGCCGCGTGACGGCTCTTTTTCGTTGGCAAGGGTAAGGTCGACCCGCGCCGATCAGCCGCCGACCTGGGCAATCCAGTCGGGCAGGCTGTAATAGTTGGAAATGCGGGCGACCTTGCCGTCGCGGATCTCGAAGAAGGCGCCGGCCGGCAGACGATAGGTCTGGCCACTGGCTTCCGGCAGACCTTCGTCGGTGGCGAGATAGGTGCCGTTGACGATGAACTCTGCCGCACCGCGCGTGCCGTCCTCGTTCACCATGATCACCATGTCGGTGAGCTCTTCCTTGTAGCAGCGGTTCATGTGGTCCATGAACTTGGCGAAAGCGTCCTTACCCGTCTGGCGGGCGCCCTGGTTGATGTCATGGGCAACATCGTCGGTCAGGAGCGAAAGGAAGCGGTCCATGTCGCCGGCATTGAAGGCGTCGTAATAGGCACGGATGGTGGCGGCGGCGGTCATCGATTACTCCTGGTCGTGGAATTGCTTTCTCAGGTCGTCTTGGATGGGTATAACCACTCCGCAACGGACTGAAAACACTCTATGACGCTCACGATCCAATCCTTTTCCGGCAGCGACGCGACGCCCTATTTCGACGACCTTGCAAGGCTTCGGATCGCTGTCTTCCGCGACTTTCCCTATCTCTATCATGGCGACAGCGACTATGAACGCCTGTACATGGAGACCTATGCGCGCTCGCAAGGCTCGATCTTTGTCCTCGCCATCGACGATGGCAAAGTCGTCGGCGCATCGACGGGCACACCGATGATTTCGGAGACTGACGAGGTCCAGGCACCCTTCATCGCCGCCGGCCGCGATCCGGCCGACTATTTCTACTTCGGCGAAAGCGTGCTGCTGCCCGAATATCGCGGCCAGGGCATCGGCGTGAAATTCTTCGAGGGCCGCGAGGCGCAAGCGAAAAAGCTCGGCCTGCGCTACGCCACCTTCTGCGCCGTCGAACGCCCCGCAGATCATCCGCGCCGGCCCGCCGACTATCAGCCGCTCGACGCCTTCTGGGCCAAGCGCGGCTATACCCATCACCCCGAGCTTCGCACGACCTTCACCTGGCGCGACCTCGACGAGACCGTCGAGAGCCCGAAGCCACTTTCCTTCTGGATCCGGGATCTCACAGCATGACAGCCCTCACGCTTGCCGCCTGCCAATACAAGATCGACCTCATCGAGACCTGGGAGAATTACGTCCTTCACCTGACGGGCCTGGTGCATCAGGCCGTCGAGCGGGGCGCAAAACTCGTTCTGCTGCCGGAATATGCCGGTCTGGTGCTCGCCGGCCAGCTCAACCCCGACACCCGCTCAGACCTGCATGGCTCGATCGCCGGCATCCAGCCGCTGATCCCGGCCTGGGTCGAGCTCTGCGAGGAGCTTGCCCGCACCCATTCGATCGTCTTCCAGCCCGGCTCCGCCCCGGTGCTCGATCCGGACGGCCAGTACCGCAACCGCGCCTTCCTGTTCGGCCCCGACGGTCTGATCGGTCATCAGGACAAGATCATCATGACCCGCTTCGAGCGCGAGCAATGGGGTATCGCCGCCGGACGCGACGGCCTCACCGCCTTCGACACGCCACTCGGCAAGCTCGGCATCCTGATCTGCTACGACAACGAATTCCCGATGCTGGCGCATGGTCTTACCGAGCAAGGCGTCGACCTCATCCTCGCCCCTTCCTGCACCGATACGCTCGCCGGCGCCTATCGCGTGCGCATCGGTGCCCAGGCCCGGGCGCTGGAAAACCAGATCGCCGTGCTCGCCTCCCCCACCGCGGGTACCGCACCCTGGTCCCCGGCCCTCGACGAAAACTGCGGTCGCGCCGCCCTCTACGTTCCCTCCGACTACGGCATGCCGCCCAACGGCATCTATGCCGAAAGCGAGAGCGACGCTGTCGAGGAAAGCCACTGGCTGATCACCGAGATTGACCTCGACATGGTCCGTCGCCTCCGAACCGAAGGCCAGGTCGCCACCCGCCGCGACTGGCCGGAGCAGTTCGGGGTGTGAGTGCTGATCCGCGCTTGATCTGGTGCATCCTTGACTGCCGCGCTATGATGATCGGGCAACTAGAGGAGCAGCGCCTATGTCTTCTCGCACCACGATGACGATCGAAATCCGCCAGGAGGTGAAGGACCAGCTCGATGCGCTCGCGTCGGGCGCGGACCGGAGCAGCCAGCACCTTGCCGAGGAAGCGGTGACCGCCTTCGTCGAGGAGGAGCTTGCCTTACGGCAGTCGATCGAAGAGAGCCTTGCCGATGGGCGTACCGGCAACGTGGTCAGCCATGATGGCGCCATCGCCGACATGCGTACGATGATCGCAGCGGTCCGCCGCGAACGGGCCACCCGGGGATGAAGCGCCCGGTCGTCTGGGCGGCCGACGCCACCCGTGACACCATGGCGATCCTCCGCCATATCGCCGAAGACGATCCCGATGCGGCCGAGCGTATCGTCGACGCGATCGAGGCGGCTGGCAATCGCCTGAGTGAATTTTCGACCGGCCGCCCCGGACGTGTAGCGGGCACATTTGAAAAATCCCTCGCCCCGCTTCCCTGGATCCTCTGCTACGCCATCGACGATCAAAAGGAGGGCGAACGCATCCTGATCCTGCGTATCATCCATACCGCCCGCAACTGGCCGCAAGGCAGTTGGCCGAGCGATAGCTGACGCTCAAGGCTTCTCGCCGAAAGCATCATCCGGAAGCCGTGCCCAACGCCTCCCGTCGCTTTTCCAGAAACCGCCGCTCCGCCTCGCCCGGCGACAGCGCAAGCGCGCGATCATAGGCGGCGATTGCCTCGGCGACGCGGCCGAGGCGTGCCAGCAGATCTGCGCGGGCGGCATGAAAGGGCAGGAAATCGGACAAGGCCTCAGCATCCAATCCGTCCAGCTCCGCCAGCGCCTCCTTGCCCCCCGCCACTTCAGCCAGGGCCACGGCCCTGTTGATGCGGATCACCGGGTCGTCACGCAGTTCGACCAGGATGTCATAGGCCGCGAGCACCGCTTTCCAGGGCGGCGGGTCGGCGAGCGTCTTTCGCCCACACCAGAGCGCGTGGATCATCATCTGCAGGATGCGCGGACCCGGACCCGACAGACCGAGTGCCCGTCCGCAATAGCGCCGGGCGTCTTCGATCAGCGGCTTCGACCAGAGTGCCGGATCCTGCTCGGCGAGCGGCACCATGACGCCCTCTGTGTCCATCCTCGCCGGCCGACGGGACTCGGCAAAGCGGATCGTGGCAGCCAGCGCCAGAACCTCGGCCTCGTCCGGCAGCATTTCGGCCAGCAGCGCCGTCACCTCCAGCATTTCGCGGGCAAAGCCTGCATGCCGGCTCGACCCCGCCGCATCCTCATGGGCCTTGGCATAGGCGACTTCCAACGTCGACAGGACAGCCGCCAGCCGCTCGGCCCAGTGCTCCGGCCCTGGCACCTCGAAGCTAACGCCGGCTTCGGCAATCTTGCGCTTGGCGCGGACCAGCCGCTGGGCGAGCGTCGTCTCCGACACCAGGAAAGCCCGCGCCACCTCTTCCGTCGAGAGGCCGCAGACGAGTTTCAACGTCAGCGCCGCCCGGCTGTCGGCGGCAACCGCCGGATGGCAACAGACGAAGATCAGCTTCAGCCGCTCGTCGGGAATGACGGCGTCGTCGCTTGCCAACCTCTCCTCGGCGGTCGGTTCGGGTCCCGGCTCGTCCGGACGGTTTGCCCTCCTCGTCCGCCTTCGCCTCAGGATGTCGAGTGCTGCGCGCTCGGCCACCCGGTAGAGCCAGGCTGCCGGATCGCGCGGCACGTCGCTCGCCTCCTCGCCCCAGGTCTTCACCGCCTTCAGACAGCTTTCGGCAAAGGCCTCCTCCGCGAGGTCAAGATTGCGGTAGCGTGCGGCAAGAGCCGCACGAATGCGCCCGCCTGCCGCCCGGAAGGTCTCGCCGAGAACCGTGTCCCGCATCGCCTGTCAGCGCTTCGTGGCAAGATCCGGCGGCATCGGCAGCACCGGCCGAACCTCGATGGCCCCGTCCTTGCCGAGCGGCACCTTTCTGGCGATCGCGATCGCCGCATCCAGATCCTCGGCCTCCACGAGATAGAAGCCGCCGAGCTGTTCGCGCGTCTCGGCGAAGGGACCGTCATGGATGGTCTGCTTACCGGCGGTGGTGCGCACGGTGGTCGCAGCCTCCGTGCCCTTCAGACCGGCGCCGGCGCGCATCTTCTCGCCCAGCTCGTGGCTGAAGGCGAAATGGCGCGGTCCGAGATCGGCCATGATCGGCCCGGTCTTGTCCGGACCGCCGAAGATTTCCTCGTTTTCATAGATCAGCAGCATGTATTGCATGGTCGTTACCCCTCCTGCGGGCCCTTTGCGGCATCGTCGATCGATCCCGTCGAGCAAGAGACGCGGCTGCGACAGCGGATTCGACAACGCGGCGAAAATTTTTCAGGCCCCCTCCACTATCGGCGAGAGCCCGGTCCGTGACAATGGCGGGCGTCACGCGGAGCGCGGGCCCTGCTGCGACGTCAAAACCGCCGTGATCGCCCGGAAAACCCGATCTTTCCGCTTTGCGAGAGCAGGGGCCGCTGCTATATGCGCGTGCCATGAGCACATCGTCCCGCACCCCTCTCGACCATATCCGCAACTTTTCCATCGTCGCGCATATCGACCATGGCAAATCGACGCTGGCCGACCGTCTGATCCAGATGACCGGTGGCCTCGCCGACCGCGAGATGTCGGAGCAGGTTCTCGACAACATGGAGATCGAGAAGGAACGCGGCATCACCATCAAGGCCCAGACCGTGCGTCTGCACTACAAGGCCAATGACGGCGAAACCTATGTGCTGAACCTGATCGACACGCCCGGCCATGTCGACTTCGCCTATGAAGTCTCGCGCTCGCTCTCGGCCTGCGAAGGCTCGCTGCTCGTCGTCGATGCCTCTCAAGGGGTCGAAGCCCAGACGCTTGCCAATGTCTACCAGGCGATCGACAACGACCACGAGCTCGTCACCGTGCTCAACAAGGTCGACCTGCCGGCTGCCGAACCCGAGCGCATCAAGGAGCAGATCGAGGAAGTCATCGGTATCGATGCCTCCGAAGCCGTGCTGATTTCGGCCAAGACGGGCTTAGGCATTCCCGATGTTCTCGAAGCCATCGTGCACAAGCTGCCGGCGCCGAAGAGCGAGGGCGGCGAAAAGGCACCGTTGAAGGCGCTGCTCGTCGACAGCTGGTACGACACCTATCTCGGCGTCATGGTTCTCGTTCGCGTGCTCGACGGCGTTCTGACCAAGGGCCAGACCATCCGCATGATGGGCACGGATGCCAAATACACGATCGAGCGCGTCGGCGTGCTGACGCCGAAAATGGTCAATGTCGATTCGCTCGGCCCGGGCGAGATCGGCTTCTTCACCGCCTCGATCAAGGAAGTGGCAGACACCCGCGTCGGCGATACCATCACCGAAGACAAGCGTCCGACCGAAAAGATGCTGCCGGGCTTCAAGCCGGCCCAGCCGGTCGTCTTCTGCGGTCTCTTCCCGGTCGATGCCGCAGACTTCGAAGACCTGCGTGCCGCCATGGGCAAGCTGCGCCTCAACGACGCGTCGTTCTCCTTCGAAATGGAATCGTCCGCCGCGCTCGGCTTCGGCTTCCGCTGCGGCTTCCTCGGCCTTCTGCACCTCGAAATCATCCAGGAGCGCCTCGAGCGCGAATTCGATCTCGACCTGATCGCGACCGCGCCGTCCGTCGTCTACAAGCTCTACATGACCGACGGCACGGAGCGCGAGCTGCACAATCCGGCCGACATGCCCGATGTGGTCAAGATAGACGAAATCCACGAGCCGTGGATCAAGGCAACGATCCTCACGCCCGACGATTATCTCGGCGGAATCCTGAAGCTCTGCCAGGACCGGCGCGGCATCCAGACCGAACTCACTTACGTGGGCAAGCGCGCGATGATCACCTATGAGCTGCCGCTCAACGAAGTGGTCTTCGATTTCTACGACCGCCTGAAGTCGATCTCTAAGGGCTACGCCTCCTTCGACTATCATCTCGACGGCCATCGCGAGGGCAACCTCGTGAAGATGTCGATCCTCGTCAATGGCGAGCCGGTCGATGCGCTGTCGATGATGGTGCACCGCATGGCAGCCGAAAAGCGCGGTCGCGACATGTGCGAAAAGCTCAAGGACCTGATCCCGAAGCACATGTTCAAGATCCCGATCCAGGCCGCCATCGGCGGCAACGTGATCGCGCGCGAAACGATCTCGGCGCTCCGCAAGGACGTTACCGCCAAGTGCTACGGCGGCGACGCGACCCGCAAGCGCAAGCTCCTCGACAAGCAGAAGGCCGGCAAGAAGCGCATGCGCCAGTTCGGCAAGGTCGAGATCCCGCAGGAAGCGTTCATCGCAGCGCTGAAGATGAGCGACGAGTGAAACGGGGGCCTTCCCCGCAGGGCCCATTTCTCGCTATATTGGCGCATCGTCGGAGCGCCATCCATGTCGATCGAAGCCCGCAAGCCACAGGACGTGACCGTCAGCGAAGCCCTCGTCGCCGAGGCGGAGGCGCTCGGCCTCGACGTCACCGGTGCTGCCGAACAGGGCATTGCCCGCGCCATCAAGGCGGAAAAAGAACGACGCTGGAAGATCGAGAACGCCGATGCCATCAAGGCCGACAATGAATATGTCGCCAAGCATGGGCTGCCGCTCGCAAAATACCGGCAATTCTGACCATGGCACGATTTCGGGTCCATCGCCTGAAATCGGAAGACCAGCTGGTCATCGACCTCCAGTCCGACTTTCTGCATGACCTGCCCACGCGTGTCGTCGCACCCTTGCAATCCGTCGACACTGTCTCGTGGGTCATCGCGCGGCTTACGCCTCGCTTTGAGGTCAACGGCAAGACCTATGTCATGGCGACCCACCGGCTCGCCGCACTTCCGCTGGCTGAAATCGGCCCCTCCATCGCCGACCTTTCTTCCCGTGCCGACGAGATCACGGGCGCCACCGACTTCCTCTTCCAGGGCTTTTGAAGCCTTCTTGCCCACCTGCTTCAGTCGCGATAGCATTTGAATGCAATCATAAGCCGATGAACGGATGAGGGGAGAGACGGGCATGCACAAATTCAAGATCATCAAGACCGAAAAGGGCGAGTTCCGCGTCCAGTTCGTCTACAATGCCGAGGTCATGGTCTGGTCGGAGAACTACGCTTCAAAGGCGAGCGCCAAGAACTGCGTGGAGTCCCTGAAGAAGAATGCCCCCACCGCCCCCGTCGTCGATCTCACGAAGGAGCAGACCGGCAGCGGCTATCGTTTCGAGATCGACCAGGCGAAAAACGGCGAAACCTTCGTCCGCTTCCGCGCCGCCAATGGCGAGATCATGGTGCGCTCGGAAACGTATAAGTCGAAGTCGAGCGCCAAGAGCTGCATCGCCTCGATCCAGAAGCGCGTGGCCGAGGCTGCGGTGGAAGAGGCGGAGTGAAGGTCGATTCTGCCTCTCCCCTTGTGGGAGAGGCTTCGGAGCGGTGGCCGCAGTCTCCCCTCCAAGAGCGGAAATTGACGGCGTGCTTTCGACCTTCGCCCCTCAAACCCAATCACATCAGCCCCTCATCCGCCTGCCGGCACCTTCTCCCCGCGAGCGGGGAGAAGGCCATAACGGCCACCGCTTGCGCCCCCCTCTCCCCGCCTGCGGGGAGAGGGTAGGGTGAGGGGCTAAGGCCACGAACTCGGCGGCTGCCGCCTACCTCCCCCCATGCGGGGGAGGACGGAAAATCGAAGGCTTAGGCGAGCGTCAGCCGCCTAAACTTCAGATTTTCCAGGAGAGGGGATCGGTTTCGTGGGCACTCACCTGACCGAGGGGGAGATGGGTGGTGCCCTCACAAACCCTCGCCTCGCTTCCACGCTCTCGGCGCCACCCCACGCTCCAGCACATAGAACCCGTCAGCCGCAACCTTCTGCCAGTCCCCTGCCTCGCCGTCGGGCCACAAGACGCGGATCTCGGTCTGCGCCTGTTCGCCCAGACCGAAATGCCACCAGCCGGTCTTGCCGCTGGCATGGCCGCCGCCGAGGGTGATTTCGCGGCGCTGGACGTGGTCGCCGGTCTTCACCTCGATCCAGGCGCCGATCGCCTCGCGGTTCGGGCCCTGCTGACGCAGCGCGACTTGCAGGAAATGGCCGGGCGTTTCCGTCGTGTTGCGCCAGATCTCGACGGGCGAGCCCTGGTTGACGACGAGCAGGTCGATCTTGCCGTCGAGGTTGAAATCGGAAAGCGCACCGCCGCGGCCGGTCGCCATGCTCGCCACGCCGGCCTTGTCGCCCATTTCGGTGAACTTGCCGTCTTCGCCCTGGACCAGCAGGTTGTTCGGATCCTTTTCGGCAAAGTCGGGCATCTTGGCGACATTGCCCTTGGCGATGAAGAGATCGGCGCGGCCGTCATTGTTGACGTCCTCGAAATCCGTGTGCCAGGCCGTCGAGGGGCGGATTTCGCCGCCGGTATAGGGCCGGTGGGCGGTCGCGCCCTTGGCGAAGGCGACATCGGCATAGGATGGTTTGGGCTTGCCGTCGGCCGGGATTTCGCCCAGCTTCTGCAGCTTGTTGTCGGCCATGCTGGTCAGGAAATATTCCGGATAGCCGTCGAAATCGAGATCGCGGGAGGCGATGCCCATGCCCCAGATGCGCAGGTATTTCCAGCCTTCCTCCTGGGTGAAGAGGCGCGGCGGCTGACCCGTTTCGACATGCCACATCTGCTCCTGGCCGCCCTTGTAATATTCGCGGTCGTTGGAGACGCGGAGCGAAGGCGTGCCCGACCGGTTCCAGTCGGTGAAGAGGATCGAGAGCGGGCAGAAGGACGGGTTGAGCGATAGCGGTGGAGCAAAGCGGCGCTCGTTTGCCGCGTTCGGCCGGTGCAGCCAGTTGTCGGTGCAGGAGCCCCAGGGCTCGAAGTCCTCGAAGCGGTCGATGTAATTGCCGATGGCAAGCGTCGGCCAGGCATTGCCCTTTTCCCAGGTGGCGGAAAAGGCGGTCGACCAGGCGTCGCCACCGTCGAAGCCCCAGGCCTCGTTGGCACGCTCGAACCGGCATTCGCCCAGGCCGCGCATGACGACATTTTCGCCGGAGCGCAGGAGGATGATATCCTGCAAGCCGTCACCGTCGACATCGAGCGGATAGGCGCCGACAACCTTGTCGAGTTCGAGGCCGGAGGGCTTTTCCTCGAACTTCAGCGCACCCCCGGCCTCGCTGCGGTTGAGATAGAACTTCGCCTTGTCCTCGCCGCCGGCGAGCACGAGATCGGGGAATCCGTCGGCATTGCAGTCGAAGCTGCCGGCCCCGCCGCCGACCATGAATTCCCAGTCGCCGCGATAGGTGCTGGTGATGCCGCTTGACACGGTTTCATCGGCAAAGCGCGGAACGAGCGGGCCGCCATTGGCAAGCGCCGTGCCGGCCTGCAGGCCGATGATGAGCGCCACGGCGGTTCCGGCTTTGCCCTGAGGATATGCGCGAGAAAAATGCTTCATCCGCGCGTCCTCAGGGCCACCGCCTTCTCGCCGATGCAGCGCCCCTGGTCGAGGCCGCGATCGATTGCAGCGCGGAAGTGGATGCCGCCATAGAGGCGGGAGATGCCGGCTTCGTTTGCCGCATCCCAGAAGCTCTTGAAGCTCCGGTTGGGCAGCTTGTCCTTCTCATGGGTGTTGTCGGTGAAGGCGAAGTTCTCGCCGAAGAAGGCGGTAAGCACCGTTGCGGCGGCGCCGGACTGGGTGGAGTGGCCGGACGGATATTCCGGGAAAGGCGGCGTGATCAGGATCGGCTCCCATTTGGGATCGATGACGCGCTTGATGTAGGTGACCGGACGGACGAGGTCGAATTCGAACTTGGAGTGCCAGCAGCCGATAAAGGCGTCGGCCAGCGAGATGCCGAGGCGCGCAAGAAGATCGGCATGTTCGGCGGCACTCGCCTGGCGCTCGTCGAGCAGTTTCAGCGCAATCGACATCCAGTGGCCGGGCGGGGTGGGCGAGAGCATCGGGTCGTCCGACCAGAAGCGAGCGATGGCGCGCTCTTCGGGCGTGAGATTGTTCACCGCCTCATAGACCTCGAGCGCCTCGTTGTAGAAGTCCGAGCCCTTTTCCTCGCTATAGGCCGGCGGCGGCGGCAGGGGGCAGGCATTGCCGATCTCCATGGCGAAGGGGCGGTTTTCACCCCATTTCGGCAGAAGCGGCATCTGCTGCTGGTTGATCAGGTTCGTCGGCACCCAGTGCTCGGGGCCTTCGGTGAGCTTGTATTCGAGCGGGAAGCCCATGTTCTCGACCTTGGCGCCGCCGTCATTCAGCGACCAGGCGAGGATATGCGCCGTGATACTTTCGCCATAGGCCTGGCTGCGGGCGACGAGATCGGGCGAGAGACCCATGGAGACTTCGGAGGAGAGCTTTTCGGTCATGCGCTTCAGCGCACGCTGACCGGTCGGGCCGGTATTGCCGAAGAATTCGCGGGCGGCCGAGGAGAGTGCCGCCTGCATGACGACCGCTTCGTCATAGGCCATGCCCCCTTCGCGCGGTGGTACGGGGGTCAGACCGTTCAACTGGCCGGAGAGCGAAGTCATGGTCGTATCGCCCGAGGCAAGCGCCTCATAGGCGGTGACGCCGAGATAGGCGAAGGCGCGGCTTGCGACCGGGGGCGAATAGGTCGGGGTGTGGCGGACCAGTTCGAGGATCAGGCGATACCAGTCGCGCATAACCTTATCGGCGCCGACAGGGGCTGCCTGAACCGGCTGCATAGCCAGTGCCACGATGATGAAGCAGAGCGCCATCAGGCGCGTCCCGACTGCTTTCATGTCCCCCTCCCACAGGTTCCTGAAGCGATCTCAATCGATTGAATGTCGATTAAGCACGGGGGCGGACCGCTCGCAAGAGGGCGGCAGATGACGTCGGATCAAATCCGGCCGATGAGGCCATTCCGCCGGGCGCCTCTCAGGTCGGCTTGATCTGCCGGACCCAGGCGCGGGCGATCTCCAGACCCGCTTCGTCGGAAAGGGCGCCATCGGTCGGTTCGAGTTCCGGATGGCGGGCAAGCCAGCCGGGCGCCTTGCGCTCGATGAGATCGGGAAAGTGGGTCATCCAGTTGCGGACGACATGCCGGTTGGCCTCGAAGTGGAACTGAAAGCCATAGGCCGCGCGGCCGATGCGGAAGGCCTGATGGCGGGCGGCTTCGTTTTCCGCGAGATGGGCGGCACCTTCCGGAAGGGTGAAGGTGTCGTCGTGCCACTGGAAGGACAGGAAGCGGTCAGGCATGGCGGAAAGCACCGGATCGGCCTTGCCGGCTTCCGTGCGGCCGATGCTGCGCCAGCCGAATTCCGGGGCAGCGCCGATCAGGTTTTCGCCGCCATAGGCCCGCGCCAGGAGCTGGCTGCCGAGACAGATGCCGAGCACCGCCTTGCCGCTGTCTCCGAAGCGGCGCATCAGCTGCGCGAGATCAGGAAGATAGGGATGTTTCTCGTCGTCGCGGGCATTCTGCTCGCCGCCGAAGACGACGAGCGCATCAAACGCGTCGAAGTCCGGCAAGGGCTCACCGTCAAAGGCCCTGAAGGTCGCAGGGGTCGCTCCCGCCTCGGCAAGAGCAATGCCGACCTGTCCGGCTTCGGTCACTCTGGTGTTTTCGACGATGGCAACGCGCATTGGGAATCGGCTCTCACGGTGGGTTTGCCAGAGAAAGCATGCGGCCGCCTTGTCGGCAAGACGGGAGGGTGCCGGTATCGGCCCCTCCCCCTTGATCAGAAGGTTCTCGACAGGCGCGCATCCACCGACTGGCTGTTACCGCCGCGAATGACGAAGAAGGCGGTCATGGCGGCCCAGAGCAGTGATTTTTCCGCGCCAGAGAAGCCCTGGTCGAGCTGGATCCAGTGGAAATAGACCGTGACGAGCAGCACGATGGTGGCGGCAAAGGCGGCCGGACGGGTGAAGAGGCCGATCGCGAGCAGGATGCCGCCGAAGAATTCGGTGATCGCGAGCAGCGGCGACCAGAAGACACCGGGATAGAAGCCGAGGCCCTCGACCATCTGGACGGCGCCGAAGGGATCGACGATCTTGCCCGCGCCGTGGATGACGAGGAAACCACCGGCCACCAGACGCAAGAGGGTTTCCACTCCGTCATGGGCCGAGCGATAGACGGGCGCGAGGGCGGGAACGAAAAGACGGTTGGGTTCGATGGACATGAACAAACTCCAGAAAGACGATACCCGGGCCTCTTGGCGGAACTGCTGCGCCGTGGCAATTGGACGCGCCAAGAAAAGTTGATTATGCCGGTTAACTTATCCGTGAAGTGAGGACGACTGATGCAAAAGCCCCGTATCTCGATCACCTATTGCACCCAGTGCAACTGGCTTCTGCGCTCCGGCTGGATGGCGCAGGAACTCCTGCATACCTTTGCCGATGATCTGGGCGAGGTGGCGCTGATCCCCGGCACGGGCGGGATCTTCGAGATCCATCTGAATGGCGACGTCATCTGGGAGCGTAAGCGCGACGGCGGCTTTCCGGGGCCGAAGGAGCTCAAGCAGAGGGTGCGGGATGCGATCGATCCCGAGCGGGATCTGGGCCATGTCGATCGAGCCAGTCGTCACGAAGGTCTCGACACCTGAAGCGAGAAAGGCGGCCGGGCGGCCGCCTTCCCTCGGTCGAGCCGATCAATAGAAGGGCGAACGGCAAACCTTGTAGTATCCGCTCGTCGAGAGGAACTGGTTGGTGCGAGGATTGTAGGACCGGTAGCGATCGAGGCACCAATCCACATGGCGTGCCCAGGCGCGGCCCGGCGGACGGTAACCGGGATCGGCATAGACCGGCGGACGGGGCCGTGGGCGGTAGCCCGGCTCCACATAGACGGGTGGGCGCGGACGATAGACCGGCGGTTCGTCATAGACGGACGGCGGATAGTATTGCGGCGGCAGCGGACGCGGCCGGTAGCGCGGCGGTGGCGGACGATCCCAGGTCTCGTAGCAGCCGGAAAAGTCGCAGACGAGATCGACGGATTGGACGTCGGCTGGCCGCTCGGCGACGGGCTGAGCCGGGCGGGGCGTGGCCGCCTCGGCCGTCAGAGTGAAAAGCGCTGTAGCGGCAAGGGCCAAGGCCATGAGAGCGGGGCGTGTCTTCATCGTGTCGTCCTGTCTTGATCCCGGCGGGGCCTGCATCCAGGCGCGCCGACGTAAAGATTAGAGCGGATCGATCACGGCTTTTTCACGACACCGTCATCGGCGCCTCTAGCGCACAGGGAGAAGGGATCGGGACACGGCGGGACGAGCGACGATCGACAAGTCGGTCGCACTTTCGAAGCGCTTTCGGCGGACTGACACGAAAACTTCAAAATGGCGGTTGACAGGCCGAAGCAGTCCCTTTACACGGCTCCTCGTCGCCCAGATGGCGGAATTGGTAGACGCGCCAGCTTCAGGTGCTGGTACTCGAAAGGGTGTGGAGGTTCGAGTCCTCTTCTGGGCACCAAATTCCGATTTGAGATCAGCGGTTTATGCTGATACTCAAACACTTAAAAAAGCCCGGCTTGCCGGGCTTTTTTCTTGTCTGCAGACAGGGTTTCAGCGCTGTCGCAAAGCCATTTTCGACCGATCCCAACGACCCTTTCAAGAGCGGGTCGCGCACAGCCGAAAAGGACCGACCATGGACGAGACCGTCGCCATCGAAAGCCGTAGTGAATTCGCGCTCTGGGCGATCGAACGCGCCAAGGAAATCGTCGCGCAGGAGGGCACCGCCCTTGCCCTTGCGGCGCGCGACATGGACGAAGAAGGCTTGCGGGATGCGGGACACAAGCTCGGCGGCGCGATCAGCGAAGCGCTGCTCGAGGTGTTCGACGGACTGCTCGGCCAGGACGACCAGGCATAAGCCCTAATCGCGTGTTTTAATTCTTGCTGCGTGCTCAGTCGATGACGCGTGGATTGACGCCGGGATACCACTGGCGGCCGGTGCGCGGTGGCTGGGTTCCCTGGTAGACGATGCCGTTCTTCTCACACCGATAGACCGTATAGGGAAGGACGTCGCGCAGTTCACGCCTGCCGCCGATGCCCGGACGGGGAGAGACCGTGCGGGTTTCGCAGGTCATGTCTTCGCCGAACTGATTGGCCGGATCCTGCGGCTTCACACCCGGCAGATCCTTGAAGCTTTCCTGCCCTGCGGCACCCCAGGCGATGCCTTCGGCTGCGGAGACCGGCGCGGACACGAATGCCATCAGAACCGCCAGAGCGAGCGGCGCAAATCTGCGGCCGGTCGTGACAGGCATCTCAATCTTTCGGCGGGCCGGCAGCATGGGCAATCTTCTCGTCAGCAAATCTGCAGCCGATATAAGCATTCGGCGTGGCGGCACCAAGGCCAGGCTCTTCACGTTTCGGCGACGGGGCGCCGGTAGCCGGTCGGGGTGCCGTAAAGCCAGCCGATGCGTTCGATGGCGGCTTCCAACGTTTCCCGCGCCACGGACATGGTATTGCCGTTGGCATGGATCATCCTGGTTTCGTCTTCCATGATGGCGACATGCCCTTTCCAGAAGACGAGATCGCCGCGCTTGAGGTGCTGCCGTTCGATCGGTGTGCCAAGGCCCAATGCCTGCATGTCGCTGTCGCGCGGGGCTTTGTGGCCAGCCATGCGCATGGAAAGCTGCACGAGACCCGAGCAATCGATGCCGAAGCCCGACTTGCCGCCCCAGAGATAGGGCGTTTCCAGGAAGAGACTGGCAACAGAGACATAGTCGGCAGCAGCGGGCTCTAACAGCGGCCGGAGATGTCGGGCGACGAGTGCGCCTCCGTCGGCAAGAAGCAGATAGCGTGTGCCACGGGTCTCCGCCTCACCTGTGATCATTAGCCGGCTTCCCATCGACAGCGCCATGCGCGTGGGGAAGCGCAGATCCCCGCCGGAATAGACAAAAGTGCGGGGCGCGGTGACGACATGGGTCGATGCGACGACCGGAGAGAGGGCATCCTCGGGCAGATAACCGACATAATCGTCATCGACGGCCTGCACCCAGGCCCAGCCATTGTTTCGCTCGAAAACCCGGACCTCCTCGCCCATCAGCAGTTCGGTATCGATGCCAATGGTCAGATCCGGTTTCGGGCGAAGCGCAACGACCGGCCGGTTGACGATGGCCGGTTGCGGGGAGACGAAACGATCGGCCTCGACCTGTCCCTTCAGGGCGAGATCGGCAAGGTCGGGTCGGAAGGCGTGCAGACGCCGGTCAAGCATTTCAACTCTCCGTCAGCCGAGCGAGCGGCCCCTGGCGATGATGGTATCGCCGAATTTTTCCAGAAACAGCGCGCCGCCGACGGTGCGCTTGACGATGACGCTGCGACGATCGAGCTCGTCGCGGACACGATCGACCAGACCCATTTCGCCGAGCGTATCCAGCGCGCGGGTAATCACCGGCTTGGTGACGTTGAGGGTCGCGGCAAGACCTCGGACGGTATGCGGCGGCGGCACGAGATAGATTTCGAGCAAGACGGCCAGCTGTCGCATGGTGAGATCCGGGCCCTGCCTCTGCACCTGTTCCAGCGTCACCTTGTGCCAGAGGCCCAGTGCCTGGGTTGCCGTCATATCGAGGCCCATGCCCCTCCCCCTTGTCGCGGTCAGGGCTTACCGCCCGTGGCCATATCATTCCGGCAAAGGAACGATATGGCAAGGGCAGCCGATCTTCCGGCTCAGTCGGCGCCCGACTGGAGGTAGCGGTAGATCGCCCGGATCGCCTGCGCCTCGCCGCCAACGGGCGAATGGGCGCGCTCCGTCGGCGACCAGCCGAAGATATCGAAATGCGCCCAGCGACGACCGGGCGAGACGAAGCGCTTCAGGAACAGGGCCGCGGTGATGGCACCCGCCATGCCGCCCGAGGGGGCATTCGTCAGATCGGCAATCTGGGCTTTCAGCATGCGCTCGTAACCCTTGTGCAGCGGCATGCGCCAGAGCGGATCATCGACCTCGAGGCTTGCATCGGCGATGCCGTGGGCAAGGTCTTCGTCATCCGTGAAGAAGGGCGGCAGATCGGGACCCAGCGCCACGCGGGCGGCACCGGTGAGCGTCGCCATGTCGATCAGCAGTTCAGGCTCCTCGGCATCGGCATAGGTCAGCGCGTCGGCGAGGATGAGGCGTCCCTCGGCATCGGTGTTGTCGATCTGAACGGTCAGGCCCTTGCGGCTCTTGTAGACGTCGCCGGGACGGAAGGCGTTGCCGGCGATGGCGTTCTCGACGGCGGGGATGACTACATGGAGATCGACCTTGAGCTTGGCATCCATGATCATCAAGGCGAGACCGAGCACATTGGCGGCGCCACCCATGTCCTTCTTCATCAGCAGCATGGAAGAGGCCGGCTTGATGTCGAGGCCGCCGGTGTCGAAGCTCACGCCCTTGCCGACGAGGGTGACCTTGCGGTGGCCCTTCTTGCCCCAGCGCATCTCGATGAGGCGGGGAGCGACCGTGGAGGCGCGGCCAACGGCATGAACAAGGGGGAAGTTCTTGTCGACGAGTTCATCGCCCGTGATGACGGAGACATCGGCCTTGTAGTGTTCGGCCAGACGGCGGACGGCTGATTCGATGTCGGCCGGGCTCATGTCGTTGGCGGGCGTGTTGATCAGGTCGCGGGCGAGATAGACGCCTGATATCTGGCGCTTGATATCGGCGGCGTCCGCATCCTGCGGGATCAGCAGGCGCGGTTCGGTGACGCGTTCGGAGCGATAGCGGTCGAAGCTGTAGGCGCCGAGACCATAGCCAAGCAGCAGGCGGTTGGCGGTCAGGGGCGCGGTCTCGATATGCCATTCGCCGGCCGGCAGCGCGCGCGCCAGCTTGCCCGTCAGATAGGGGTTTTCCGAGGGGTTGGAGCCGAGGCCGAAGAGAGCCCCGCCGACATGGCCCTCGGCTGTCGGGATCAACAGCACCGAGCCGGGATCGGCCTTGAAGCCCGCCTTTTTGGCCCAATCGAGGGCCAGTGGCTCCAGCGTGCCGGTTTCGACATGGGCCGGGGTGACGGCGAAGACCGGAAGCGTCTTTCCGCCCTTGCTGCTGAAGGGGGACGGTCTTTCGATATACTGGAACGGAGCCATGGTGAACGCTTTCTGGGAAACGAGCGGAAGAATCGCGGGAGTGTCCGATTAACACTCCGTTAGGGTTAACAGATTATTGCTTGAGTGGAGATTGCGCCGCCCTGCAGAGGCGAGGCGGAGGGGACACTTCAACGCGGGACAATCACCATGCGCATGCAAAATCCAGGCTCGGCACATCGTTTGCAGATCATGGCCACGACCGGCATGGTGCTCGCGGCGCTGACGCTTTCGGGCTGCGCATCCTCGAAGAAGGAGCTGACGACCGGCTCGATCCCGAAGGTCAACCGGCAACTCGACCAGCTGAGCGGACCGCAGCTTTCCCGCGCCGTGGAAGGCATCGGCCAGGCCTACGAGCGCAATCCGCGGGATCGCAATGTCGGCCTCTCCTATGCCAACGGCCTGATGATGACCGGGCGCAACACGCAGGCACTTGCCGTCATGCAGCAGGTGGCGATCGCCCATCCAAGCGATCGCGAGGTGCTTTCGGCGCTGGGCAAGGCGCAGGCGGCGGCAGGCCAGCTGGAAAAGGCGCTCGGCACGATCCAGCGGGCGCAGACGCCCGACCGACCCGACTGGCGGCTCTATTCGGCCGAAGGCGCCGTGCTCGACCAGCTCGGCCGCTCGAGCGAAGCGCGCTCGCGCTACCGCATGGCGCTGCAGATGCAGCCGAACGACCCGAGCGTGCTGTCCAATATGGGCATGTCCTTCGTGCTTTCCGGCGATCTCAAGACCGCGGAAGACTATCTGCGCCAGGCATCGCAACAGCCGGGTGCCGACAGCCGCGTGCGGCAGAACCTGGCGCTGGTGGTCGGCCTGCAGGGACGCTTCCAGGAGGCCGAGCAGCTGGCGGCGCAGGAGCTCGACCCGCAGCAGGCGGCTGCCAACCTGCAATATCTGCGCGGCATGCTGGCGCAGCAGAATTCGTGGAAGCAGCTGTCCAGCCAGGACATGCCGAAGAAGAAAAACAGCTAAGCCGCCTCAATCCGGAAACGTCAGATGCGACCGGCCGCTGGTGAGGTCGCGGACGAGGCTGATTGCCTGATCCTCGTCGCCTTGGCGGAGGGTCAGTACGAGATCCACGCCTTCGGCCGTAAAGGTCTCGGCGAGCGCGAGATGCGGGATGGCGGTCAGGCGCGCCTTGACCAGCGCCAGATCCGAAAAACTCAAGGCGCATTCGCCCGTCACCATCGGAATGATCTCCTGCTTTTCAGCCGCGCGGAGCATCTGGGCTGCGGTTCCGCCATAGGCGCGCATGAGCCCGCCACTGCCAAGCAGGATGCCGCCGAAGAAGCGGGTGACCACCACCATGACACCATCGAGATCCTGACCGTCGATCGCCTGCAGGATGGGCTTGCCGGCCGTGCCCGAGGGTTCGCCATCATCCGAAAAACGATAGGCCTGACCGATCCGCCAGGCCCAGCAATTGTGATTGGCGGCGGGATCGGAGACCTTGGCCAGGAAAGTCTTGGCGTCTTCCTCGCTGGATATCGGCGCGGCCTGACCGATGAAGCGGCTCTTCTTGATGTCCTGGACGAAGTCGACGGGGGCAAGGAGGGTGAAGGGCATGGCCTAAACCTCAGCTTTCCGCTTCGTGGGTGGTAAGCCAGTCGGCGAGCGCTGCGATGACCGAAAGGCGCAGGGCCGCCTTCATGGCAAGCGCGCGGGTGAGCGAGGCATCGCGGCTGGAGAAGCCGAGCTCGGCCATGACGCCGGAGGGCGAGAGTTTTCGCGCACGCATGACCGCCTCGACCCGCTCGATGGTCGAGGGGAGCAGATAGCGGCCATTGGCGATCAGGTTTGCCGCATCCTCGGGCACCGGCTCCAGCGCGGGTGTGGCCGGCGCTGGCTTGCGTGCGCGCACTTCGGCCGAGACCAGATCCATGAAGGCCTGGCGATCCTCGGCACCGGCCGCGGACCAGACCTTCAGGAGCTTCTTCAAGGGGCTTGGCTTCTCTTTCTTCGACATGACCGGCTTTCTGTTCGCCTCCGTCCTTAGCCCGAGCGGCGAGCCGGCGCGAGAAAAAAACTTGAAGCTTCGCATCTTCCGACAGGGGGCGAAATTCGGCTTTGGCAACAGCGGCATCGGGGTCGGCATGCCCCTTTTCCGGTGGCTGTTTCATTAGAAATTCCTGCCGGACGGAAAGCGGTCGTTAACCTTTATTTTCTACTCAGATAGCTCCGTTTTCGCGTTCTTGTATCCCGCCAGCGTTCAGGTTTCCGATGCATCCTCCCCGTTCAAATTCCGCGTATCAGGTCAATCAGTTAGGGGAGATCAAGGGTGAAGGCGCCGATCAGTCGGCCGCCGACCAGATCGAAGGGCGCGAGGAGACGCCAGTCTGGCAGAAGGCCTTTGTTCTGGGCCCGAATGTGCGATTTACCCGCACCCCCGACCGGACACCGGCGAAGCCCGAAACCATGCCGGCCCCGGCAGCGCAGCCGAGTGCACCGGCCGCCCGGACCACAGCCCCGGAGCAGACCATTCGACCAGAGGCGCCGCGGCAGGCCTATGCGCCGCCAGCCCAGCGTGCACCGATCGCGCAGCCCCGACAGACCTCGACGCCGGCGAGCAGCGTTCCCTTTGCCGGTCTGCCGCGTACGGGCGCCCCAGCCCCAGCGCCAAAGCCAGAGGTGCCGCGCGTGCCGGCTTCCGTGACGCTGCCGCAGCCGCCGGATGCCGTGGGTGCGCGGGCGCTCACCTACAAGCTTCGCCGGGAACTGGCACGCCAGCAGGCGGTGCGCACGAGCGCGGTCGCGCCGGTGGCGCCTGCCTTGCCGGCTGCTCCTGCGGCTCCC